>NZ_PDOB01000014.1 GCF_002760665.1 Massilia psychrophila
AGCGCCGGCGCGGCCGCGGCCAGCTTCGGGGCGGGCTGGCCCGCCGCCGCCACTTGCGCCGGCTGCGTCGCGCGCAGTTCGGGCGGATCGAGCAGGAAGGTATATTCGCGCACCAGGCGCCCGCTGTTCCAGCTCAGTTCGAGCAGCATGTCGACAAACGGTTCGTTGACCGGCTGCGACGAGCTGATCTTGATGTACTGGCGGCCATTGCGCTGCTCGACCGCGAAACGCAGCGACAGCAGGGCCGGATTGAATTCGATGTTGGCCAGCTTGAAGGCATCCGGCGGCGCCAGCTTGGCGACCAGCGCACTCGCCTCTTCGTTCGACACCGCCGTCAACTCGATCTCGGCGCGCAGCGGCTGACCCAGGGCCGACAGCACCGTCAGCTTGCCGAGTCCGGCTGCATATGCCACCGAGGAAAAAAACACCGCGCTCGCTACCGCACCGTAAAGTGTTTTCAGCGCGAGCGACATGATTCGAGGGCGAGTTGTTAAGTGCATGGTTGGGAGTGTCGTATGAGTTGTCGTGGGAGAACGCTGGTTTCCCGGAGGTCTCAACATATCATCATGCTCTGGAGCATGCAAGCTTTAGGCGTGTTTCTCTGGCTCCAACGCATTGGATATGAGCACCAAGCTCATTTAACGCGACTTTTCTGCAAATATCGCGCCTGCCGGCCCCCGCCAATAGCGCCTAAACACCTATGAAAAACAGTCCCGGCGGACGGCCGCAGGCCGCCCTTTGATGGCATGGCATTAACGACGCTTGACAGAAATTTAAGCGATGTTATTACTTGTCCAGCACGATGCGCAGCATGCGGCGCAGCGGTTCGGCCGCGCCCCACAGCAACTGGTCGCCAACTGTAAACGCCGACAGGTATTCGCCACCCATCGACATCTTGCGCAGGCGTCCGACCGGAATCGACAGGCTGCCGGTGACGGCCGCCGGCGACAGCTCGCGCATCGACGCTTCGCGGTTGTTCGGCACCACCTTGACCCACTGGTTGCTGGACGCAATGATGTCGTTGATCTCGTCGAGCGGCACGTCGCGTGTCAGCTTGATGGTCAGCGCCTGCGAATGGCAGCGCATCGCGCCCACTCGCACGCACAAGCCGTCGACCGGGATCTCGCGCGCGCCGAAAGCGGCGCCCAGGCCGAGGATCTTGTTGGTCTCGGCGCCGGCCTTCCACTCTTCCTTCGACTGGCCGTTGCCGAGGTCCTTGTCGATCCAGGCAATCAGGTTGCCGGCCAGCGGCACGCCGAACTGCTTCGTCTCTTCGCTTGACATGCCGTGCTGGGCCGCCAGCACGGCGCGGTCGATCTCGAGGATCGCCGCGGCCGGATCGTCGAGCAGTGTGCGTACTTGAGCGTTAATCGTGCCGAACTGGGTCAGCAGCTCGCGCATGTGCTGGGCGCCGCCGCCGGACGCGGCCTGGTACGTCATGGAACTGATCCAGTCGACCAGCTTGTGCTCGAACAGGCCGCCCAGGCCCATCAGCATGCACGACACGGTGCAGTTGCCGCCAATGTAGTTTTTAACGCCGCGCGTCATCGCGTTCTTGATGACGTCCAGGTTGACCGGGTCGAGCACGATGACGGCGTCGTCGTTCATGCGCAAGGTCGACGCGGCGTCGATCCAGTAGCCGTTCCAGCCGGACGCGCGCAGTTTCGGGAACACTTCGCTCGTGTAGTCGCCGCCCTGGCACGAAATGATGATGTCGCACTTGGCCAGTTCGGCGATATTCGTCGCGTCTTTCAGCGTGGTTTCGTTTTTCGCCATCGGCGGCGCTTTGCCGCCGGCATTCGAGGTGGTGAAAAAAACCGGTTCAATGTGGGCGAAATCGCCCTCGTCGCGCATGCGCTGCATCAGCACCGAACCGACCATACCGCGCCAACCTACCAAGCCAACTAAATTCATCATCTTCTCTCTTGATCTAAAAAATTATCCCAGTGCCTTGACGACGGCGTTGCCCATTTCTTCGGTGCCGACCCGCGTGGTACCGGCCTCGAAAATATCGGCCGTGCGCAAGCCTTGCGCCAGCACCGCCTTGACCGCGTTCTCGATGCGGCCGGCCTGCTCGGCCTTGCCGAACGAATAGCGCAGCATCATCGCCGCCGACAGGATCGTGGCCAGCGGATTGGCGATGCCCTTGCCGGCGATGTCGGGCGCCGAACCGTGCGACGGCTCGTACAGGCCCTTGTTGCTGGCATCGAGCGAGGCCGACGGCAGCATGCCGATCGAGCCGGTCAGCATCGCCGCGCAGTCGGACAGGATGTCGCCGAACATGTTGCCGGTGACGATGACGTCGAATTTTTTCGGCGCGCGCACCAGCTGCATGGCGGCGTTATCGACGTACATGTGCTCGAGCTCGATGCCGGGGTAGTCTTTATGTACTTCAGTGACGATGTCGCGCCAGAACTGGAACGTCTCGAGCACGTTGGCCTTGTCGACGCTGGTGACGCGCCCGCTGCGCTTTTGCGCCGCCTGGAAAGCGACGTGGGCAATGCGGCGGATTTCCGACTCGGCGTAGCGCATCGTGTCGAAGCCTTCGCGTTCGCCCTTGAACGGGCCGTCCGGGCACTCGCGCACGCCGCGCGGCTTGCCGAAATAAATGTCGCCGGTCAGTTCGCGGACGATCAATATATCCAGGCCGGACACCACTTCAGGCTTCAAGGTCGAGGCGCCGGCCAGCTCCGGGTACAGGATCGCCGGGCGCAGGTTGGCGAACAGCGAGAGCTCCTTGCGCAACCCGAGGATCGCCTGCTCCGGGCGCAGCGAGCGCTCGAGCGAGTCGTACTTGAAGTCGCCGACGGCGCCGAACAGCACGGCGTCGGCCGATTTGGCCAGCGCCAGCGTGGCGGGCGGCAGCGGGTGGCCGTGGGCCGCGTAGCCGGCGCCGCCGACGTCGGCGCTCTCCAACTCGAACTTTTCGCCGAGCACGTTCAGCACCTTGACCGCTTGCGCCATGATTTCGGGGCCGATGCCGTCGCCCGGCAGGATTGCGATCTTCATGTTCTGGTTTCTCGATTAGATAGTGTACGGACGACTGCTTCTAGATGACATTGGCGAGCCAGGGCTGGCTGGCCATGTGGCGCTCTTCGAAAGCGCGGATCTCGTCGGCATGGCGCAAGGTCAGGCCGATGTCGTCGAGGCCATTGATCAGGCAGTATTTGCGGAACGGGTCGATCTGGAACTGGTACGACAGGCTGCCGTTGGAGGTGGCGACGCGCTGCTGCTCGAGGTCGACGACCAGCCGAAAACCGGGGAACGCCTTGACCTCGTTGAACAGGTGATCGACCTGGTCCTCCGACAGCACCACCGGCAGCAGGCCGCTCTTGTAGCAGTTGTTGAAAAAAATGTCGGCGAAGCTGGGGGCGATGACGGCCCGGAAACCGTACTGGTCGAGCGCCCATGGCGCGTGTTCGCGCGAAGAGCCGCAGCCGAAGTTTTTGCGCGTCAGCAGGATCGACGCGCCGGCGTAGCGCGGCTGGTTCAGCACGAAGTCCGGATTGAGCGGACGGCCGCTGTTGTCCTTGCCCGGCTCGCCATGGTCGAGATAGCGCCACTCGTCGAACAGGTTGGGACCGAAACCGGTGCGCTGGATCGATTTCAAGAACTGCTTCGGGATGATGGCGTCGGTGTCGACGTTGGCACGGTCGAGCGGCGCCACCAGGCCTTCGTATTGTATGAATTTTTCCATAGGTCTTTGCGCGGGCCAAGGGCCCGCTCTTTCGCGTTATTTTCTGCCGGCGCCTTCGACGACCTGGCCGACTTTCTGGACATCCTTGCCGACACCGGCGATGGTGTTGCAACCGGTCAGGACCACGGTGATGGCGATCGCGGCGGAGGCCAGGGCGAATAGTTTTTTCATGTTTTGGACTTGTAGTTTTTTGATGGTGGTTTAGCGTAATGCGCGCACATCGACGAAATGGCCGGTGATGCCGGCCGCCGCCGCCATCGCGGGCGACACCAGGTGGGTGCGTCCGCCCTGCCCCTGGCGGCCTTCAAAATTGCGGTTCGAGGTCGAGGCGCAGCGCTCGCCGGGCTCCAACCGGTCGGCGTTCATTGCAAGGCACATCGAGCAGCCAGGCTCGCGCCATTCAAAGCCGGCGTCCTTGAAAATTTTATCCAGGCCTTCGCGCTCGGCCTGGGCTTTGACCAGGCCCGAGCCCGGCACTACCAGCGCCAGGCGCACGTTGGAGGCGCGCTGCCGGCCGCGCACGACCGCCGCTGCCGCGCGCAAATCTTCGATGCGCGAATTGGTGCACGAGCCGATGAAGACCTTGTCGATGCGAATGTCGGCGATCGGGGTATTCGGCTTCAGGTTCATGTAGACCAGCGCCTTTTCCATGGCATCGCGCCGTACCGCGTCTTTTTCGAGCTCGGGATCGGGCACCCGGCCGTCGACCGCGCAGACCATTTCAGGCGACGTGCCCCAGGTGACCTGCGGCACGATTTCGGCCGCATCGAACGTGACGACCAGGTCGAAGCGCGCACCGAAGTCCGAATGCAGGGTGCGCCAGTAGTCCACCGCCCGATCCCAGTGGGGACCTACGGGCGACAATGGCCGGCCCTTGACGTAATCGATGGTGGTGTCGTCGACGCCGATCATGCCGGCGCGCGCGCCCGCTTCGATTGCCATATTACAAACGGTCATGCGCCCTTCCATCGACAGCGCGCGGATGGTCGAGCCACCGAACTCGATGGCATAGCCGGTGCCGCCGGCGGTGCCGATCCTGCCGATCACGGCCAACACGACGTCTTTGGCGGTCACCCCGGCCGGCATGGCGCCGTCGACCTGCACCAGCATCGACTTCGATTTTTTCGCCAGCAGAGTTTGAGTGGCCAGCACGTGCTCCACTTCGGAGGTGCCGATGCCGTGGGCCAGGCAGCCGAAGGCACCGTGGGTGGACGTGTGCGAGTCGCCGCAGACCACCGTCATGCCCGGCAGCGTCGCGCCCTGCTCGGGCCCGATCACGTGGACGATGCCTTGGCGCTTGTCGTTCATGTTGAAGTAGGTCAGGCCGTAGCTTTTCGCGTTGGCGTCGAGCGTTTCGACCTGGAGGCGCGAAGTGGGGTCGGCGATGCCGCCCTTGCGGTCGGTGGTCGGCACGTTATGGTCGGCCACGGCCAGATTGGCGGAAGTGCGCCACAGGGGGCGGTTGGCCGCGCGCAGGCCGTCGAATGCCTGCGGGCTGGTGACCTCGTGGACCAGGTGGCGGTCGATGTAGAGCACCGTGGTGCCATCTTCATCGGCGCGCACTACATGCGATTCCCAGAGTTTGTCGTAGAGCGTTTTCATCATGGCGTCGAGTGGAAACAAATAGCGGGTTTGATTATGCCATATTTGTGCACTGCGTCAGCAAGGGTATCGATTTTGAATATTGACTATGCATTTTTGACATTTTTCGAATGTTACGTTCATAATCAGTTAAAAATACAAATAAAAAATGCCCGCCAATGACTGCGAGCATTTTTAATAACGGTCGGGGCGGGCCGGTTTTTTTCACCAAAGCCCTGTTTTGCTGCGTTTTTTTACGCCGCCAGCCTGACGCTGGAGCGGCAGCCGTCCATCAGGAACGACAGCCCGACCACCAGCACCAGTTCGCCTTCGGCAGAGCGCGCGGTGCCGGTGATGCCGTCGACGGTAATGGCCGTCATCGGCTTGATCACCAGGTCGGCGGTGCCGTCGACGGCTGCCACCGCCAGGATGTAGGGCTGGGGCGCGGCGACGACGATGCCGACCCGCTCGGAGCACGCTTCATAGCCGAGCGCGCCGGCCAGCGAACGCACCGGCAGCGGACGGCCCTGGTCTTTCAGCACCGGGGCGCCACCGACCATCATGAACGTTTCCGGCAGCTCGACGACGCGCTGCACGACCGCCATCGGCAGCGCCAGCGCAGCGCCCGAGGTCGACACCAGCATGGTCGGCACGATCGACAGTTCGATCGGCAGGCGGATGGCGAATTTGGTGCCGTGGCCGAGCGAGGATTCGATGTGGATCGCGCCGCGGTTTTTCTCGACTGCCGTCTTGACCACGTCCATGCCGACGCCGCGGCCAGACACCGAGGTGGCCAGCTCCTTGGTTGAGAAGCCCGGCAGGAACACCAACTGGTAGGCTTCCTCGTCGCTGGCGGCGCCGTTTTCGTTGATCAAGCCTTTTTCGACTGCCTTCTTGCGCAGGGCAACCGGATCCATGCCCTTGCCGTCGTCCTGCAGCACGATCATGACGCTGTTCGCTTCCTGCCACGCCTTGAGCGAGATGTATGCCTTGGCCGGCTTGCCGCCGGCGAGGCGCTCTTCGGGCGACTCGACGCCATGGTCGAGCGCATTGCGCAGCATGTGCACCAGCGGGTCGTACAGGCTGTCGACGACGACACGGTCGACTTCGGTCTCGGCGCCCTCGATGGTCAGTTCGACTTCCTTGCCGAGGTCCTTGGCCAGCTCGCGCACCAGGCGCGGGAATTTCTGGAACAGGCGCCCGACCGGCTGCATGCGGGTGGCAAGCGTGGCGCGCTGCAGTTCTGCCGAGTAGCGCGACGCGCGTTCCAGCGTTTCTGTCAGGGTCGCCATCAGGCTGGCGGCGGGGCCGTCGAATTTGAACTGCAGCAGGCGCTCGAGCAGTACAGACGCCTGGTTGGCCGCCTGCACCGATTCGCCCGCCACTTCGAGCAGCGCGTCGAGCTTGACGGCATCGACGCGGATGCTGTCTTCCTTGGCCGGCGCGGAGGCAGCGCGAAATTCCTGCACTTTTTCTTCGCGACGGTCGGTACCGTCCCACGCATTGTTGGCGAAGGCTGGCGCCGGCGCGGCCGCGACAGCCGCTACGGTTGCAGCCGCTACGGTTGCAGGCGCTACGGTTGCGGGCGCACTGGTGGCAGGCGCAAGCGCGGCCGCCGTAGCGGATCCGGCCGGCATGACGGCGCGGTACATCGCATCCCAGTCGAGTCCATCGGCGCCGATCGTGCTGGCGGGGACGGCAACTGGGGCAATAGCGGCAATAGCGGCAATAGTGGCAATAGCGACAACGGCGGCCGGCGCGGCGACGTTGCCTTCGATTGCATCGACCAGGATGCGCTCGAGCGAATCGGGCATCGAGGCGAGCTGCTCGGGCGCGGCGCCGTTCGACAGGTCGGTCAGCTGGTCGGCAACGAAACCGGACGCCTGCAGTGCCGCCTCGATCGCCAGAGGGGTGACTGGTGCGGCGCCGTTGCGCAGCGCGTCGAACAGGTTTTCGGTCAGGTGGCAGGCCGCCACCATCGCCGTCAGGTTCATGAAGCCGGCGCCACCCTTGATCGTGTGGAACGAGCGGAACACGGCGTTAAGCGTTTCCTTGTTGTTCGGATCGCGCTCGAGCCGCAGCAAATGTTCTTCAACGTTGACCGCCAGGTCCATCGCCTCGACGACAAAATCCTTGAGCATGTCGTCCATCAGAACCCCAGATCGGCAAGAAGGTCGTCGACATTGTCCTGGTCGAGCGCCACCGATGGCAGCGCCGGACCGGACATCAGCGCCGGCCTGGCGTGGGCCGCGAGTTTTTCGCGCGCTTCCGGCGGCGCGTTGTCGCGAAGCAATTCGGCCAACTCATGTTCGACGGTCTTGGTGATCGCCACTACTTTCTTGATCAGCTGACTGGTGATGTCCTGGAAGTCTTGCGCCATCATGATGTCGAGCAGGCGCGCTTTCTCGGCTTCGGTAGCGGCGGCAACGGCTTGGGCGAACTGGTGCGAGTCGCCGGCCAAAGCCTTGAATTCGTCGATGCTTAACTTGCCGGCGAACAAGTCGCTCCAGCGTGTGTCCATTGCCCTGGCCTGCTTCGACAGCACGTCCTGCGCCGGCATGCCGTCGTCGAGGGTGTTGAGCACCTTGTTGGCGGCCTGTTCGGTCAGGGTGGCGACGTATTCGAGCCGGTCCTGGGCATCGACGATCTGCGACGACGCCTCGGTCAGCGCCTTGTCGTAACCCAGTTCGCGCAACGAGTCATGCAGCAGTCGCACGATGCCGCCGAGGCGCTCGAACATCGGTTTGCCGGCGTCGTCATTGTCGGTGGCAACATTGGCGGCGACCGCACTGGCTGCCGGCTCGGCCGCACCGACCGGTTGCGCCGAAGCGAGCTGATCTATCGCGACCCGGTCTATCGCGACCCGGTCTATCGCGACCCGGTCAAACAACGCGTCAAGGTCGTCTTCGTCGGCGGCGGCAGGCACGGGCACGGCCGGCACAACCGGCGCGGTGGTGGTACGTTGCGCGGACACCTCATCGAATAGGGCGTCGAAATCATCAGCGGCGTCGGTCATAGTCCCTGCTTCTCCATAATCTGCTATTTGCAATGAATTATTGCGGTGTCTGGTGGTGCCGTGCGGTGTTTCGGCGAAGCGTATACAACGAAGGGCGCGTGGATCCGAGTTTAGCAGCGTAGTTGCTGTTGGTAAATGTCTGACATCAAACCACTTTCAATTGAAGACATAAACTTATTTAAAAGATAAATAAATCGTCGATTAGTGGCACTTTCACCGAAGCAAGTGTTGTATTTTGTTACTTCAATGCCGTCACATGCCGTGCGACATCGGCTCATGCGAATTGCCTGTTGAGCAAAATCAAACCCGCCTGTTCTTACAATAGTCATATCGCCCACTACAATGGAAGATAGGACTGTTTTGTGGGAGGGACCTGACCATGTACCAGAAAATTCTGATCACGACGGATGGCTCTGCGGTGTCGAAACACACCGCGTGCGCCGGCGTCAAGTTCGCCCAGCAAATGGGGGCGGAAGTGTTGGTGTTGTTCGTCGCACCGGAGTACCAGTATCCCGTGTACGTGGAAATCATCCCGCCTTCCTACCCGATCGAGGAAGAGTACGTCGAGACGATGCAGCGCACGGGCTCTGATCACACTGCGCCGATCTTGCGCTCGGCTCAGCAAGCCGGTGTGAAACACGCCGCGATGACGGCGTTCGCCAACTCGGCGGCGCTGAAGATCGTCCAGGTCGCCGAGGAAGAAAGCTGCGACCTGATTTTCATGGGTTCGCACGGGCGTAGCGGCTGGGGCCAGTTGTTGCTCGGCAGTGTGACCAACAAAGTGCTGTCGCATACACAAAAGCCGGTGCTGGTGCACCGGCTGATCCAGGAACCCGGGGCGTAGTTGATCCGATGACTTTCGTCAACCTATCAGCATCCACATTGCGCCCGCACACATGCCGGACGTACGCTCGGTGCATATCACAGCCCCATGCATCGGTTTTTTCATGTTTTTTTAAATAGGCAATCCTATGATTCGTATTGTCATTGCCGACGATCACACGATTATGCGCGAAGGCCTCAAGCGCATTCTCGATGGCGCCGCCGACATCGATATCGTCGGCGAAGCCATCAACGGCTTCGAAGTGCTCTCGCACGTGCGCCAAGGCGGCTTCGACTTGCTGCTGCTCGATTTGTCGATGCCGGGGCGCAGCGGCGTCGACCTGATCCGCCAGGTCCGCAGCGAAGCGCCCAAGCTGGCGATCCTGATCCTGACGATGCACGAAGAGGAGCAATACGCCGTGCGTGCGATCCGCGCCGGCGCTCAGGGCTATCTGACTAAAGAAAGCGCCGGCACCCAGCTCGTCGGCGCGATCCACAAGGTCGCTTCCGGCCGGCCTTACATCAGCACCGAAGTGGCCGAACAACTGGCGCTCAACATCATGACGCCGAACGAACAGTTGCTGCACAAGCAGCTCTCGGACCGGGAATTCGAAGTATTTACCTTGCTCGTCGGCGGCAAATCCATCACTGAGATCGCCAACAGCCTGCACCTTTCGGTAAAAACCGTCAGTACCCACAAGACCCGCATCATGCAAAAAATGGGGATGACGTCGCTGTCGGAGATGGTCCAGTACGCCGTCGCGCACCGCCTGCTGTCGCCGTTTAGGACTTGATCTGGGCCGAAAAGTTTTAGACCTCACCTTTGCATTTTTGTGCCGATAATACGTCACTCCTTTTGCGACCACCGTTCCTTGCAGCCTATTTTGCCGCTTTGCGTATTTTGGGTTTTCCCTCTGACGATCGGCCCGCGCCGTAAGACTATTCTTACATTCTCGCGCCGCTTCCTACCGTCAGATTCAGCGTTCGCTGATATCAATGCCGGGCTCGTGTCGGCATACTAAATCCAGCGATCCGACTTGCTTGCAGTAACTTTCATCTACGTGAGTTTGGCCCAGCGCGCTGTTCCATCACTGTTGAAGCGCCGGTCAAGCAGGTACTACAGATCGTTGTTCCCGCCCGTGACTGCCTGCAGCCTAACACTTTAAGATTCTTCACATGAGGTGAGAATGATGTCCACGCAAACGTCTGAACCACGTACCAATTCCTCGTCGACCATGCATTCCTCGCCAATGGAAGCAGGTCGCCAACGCCAAGGCCGGCTTTGGTCCAACCTGAAAGAAGTCTGCGATCTGCTGCATATTACCGCCGCGGTGTCCGTCAACACCGAAGAACTGCTGTTCCAGCACGTTCAATTCAAGACCGGGCAGCGCGTCCATACCATCGGGCAAGCATTCGACACTTTGTACATCGTCAACTCCGGCTTCCTCAAGACCGTACTGATCGATGAATTCGGCAATGAGCAGGTGCTGAGTTTCCCGATGAAGGGCGACATGCTCGGCGTCGATGGCATTCACACCCGCCATTACGCTTCCGAAGCGGTGGCCTTGTCCGATTGCGACCTCATCTTGCTCCCGTTCAAAAAATTGACCGCGCTTGGGCGCGTGCACCTCGAGCTCGAAAATGTCATGTACGGCGTCATGAGCCGCGAACTGGTGCGCGAGCAGGCAATGATCGGCATGCTCGGCGCCCTGTCGGCCGAAGCCCGGGTTGCACGTTTCCTGGTGTCGCTGGCCGACCGCTTCGCCGCCATGGGCTACTCGAGCAAGCTGTTTAACCTGCGCATGACGCGCCACGAGATCGGCAGCTACCTCGGCCTGACACTCGAAACCGTCAGCCGCACCTTGTCGGCGTTCAATGAAATCGGCCTGATCACGGTTGACCAGCGCACCATCGGCATCAAGGACGCTGACGCGCTCAAGACACTGCGCCGGCTGCCGCCTTCACGCTCGCGCGCCAAGCAGACCAGTGCTGCCGCCAAGCAAAAGGCAGAACTCGGGCAACCAGGCGACGACCAGGTCTTGGCCACCACGATCTAGTTTCCGCCAGCTTGCCCCAGCCCGCCGCGCGACCAGCCCGGCGGGTTTTTCTTTGCGCGGCGTGCCTGTGCGGCCAAAAAAAATCCCGGCGACCTTGCGGACGCCGGGATTTCCCGACTTTTTGTCACGCCTGCCGCGATCAGGTGTCGCGGGTCAGCACGCCATCGTTGATTTTCACTTTTTCGCCAACGCGCAGGCCTGGATCGTTTGCATACTGCACCGTCTGGGAACCGCCGTTAGAAAAACGGATCACCACTTCGAAGTGCTTGGTCTGGCGGGCGTTGCGTTCGATGTTACGACCGACATAGGCACCGCCCAATGCACCGACCACCTGGGCCGCGGTTTTGCCGTTGCCGCCGCCGACCTGGCTGCCCAACAAGGCGCCGACGACGCCGCCGCCGATAGTGCCGAGGTAGTTGCCGTCGCCGTTGACTTCAATCACGTTGATCGCTTCCACGGTAGCGCAATTGGTGCAGTAGCGCACCACGCGCGGCGTGGCGACGGGCGCCGTCGACACCAGTTGCAGCGGCTTGCCCAGGGTTTGGGTTGCCACGCGGCCATTCAGGCGCATGTTGGCGGTCACGACCGTGTTCGGCGCGATGCGGTCGCCGCGGCGGATAATGTACGAACCTTCATAGTCGCCCGGACGCACTTCCGGCAGGAAGAACACGCCGCGGGTGCCGGCGATCATCATGTCGACCTTGGCGCCAGGGGTGCCGTGCAACGTAAAATTGAGATCGTCGCCCGGACGCAGATCGTCGCTGCCCTCGACGTCAAAACGCTCGATGCGCGGCTGGCCGCCAGCGAGGTCGCCGCGGCGCCGCGCGTCATGGCGGCCGATGCCGGCGATCAGCGACTCGCGCAGAACGCCGCTGGTGACCTGGTTGCCGACGCGCAAATTGGCGGTGACCGAACTGTTCTGAGTGATGCGGTCGCGGTTGCTGATGGTGTAGCTGCCCTGATACTGACCAGGATCTGTTTCGGTCAATTGCAGGTTGCGGTTGGCGCCGGCAATCTGCAGGTAGACCCGCCCGCCCGGCGTGCCGTACACGTCGAAATTGAGTTCCACGCCGGGCGCCAGGCGGCGCACTTCGTCGACGTTGAAACCGCGGATTACCGGCGCGTAGTCAGCGGCGGCGGAGGTATTGTATTGCTGTGCCTGTGCCGGCGCTGCAGCGAAAGTAACGGTAATCAATGGCAGCACAGACACCAGCCCGGCAAGCAGTTTTCGTGTATTTTTAATAATATTCTCCTTGAATGTTGGGTAGCGGCGCTGCGTCTTGACAGCGGGTAACGGTAAGTTACGCTCAGCTCGCCTGCCCGTCCGTGCGCTAGCGTACAAAGTGAACTTGGTCGCCGGAGCTGACAAACACGGCGTCTCCAATGCCAGGCGTGATCGAAAAGCCGCCCGTAAACGCGCCAAACGATGGCAGGATCATGCGATGCGGCCCCACCACGAAGCACGGCAGGCGTAGCGCGTCGAAGCGGGTTGCCAGCAGGTAGGTCGGGTGGATGTGACCGGCCAGCGCGTAACCCGGGGTGGCGAGGTCGGGGTGATGGCAGAACGAAAACGGCGCCAGCGAATACGGTTCGTCGACCATGTCGATGCCGAGCGCGGCGGCCGGGTCGCCGGCATGACGGTCATGATTGCCGCGCACTAGCGTCAGCGCCAGGTCCGGATGCGACAGGCGCCAGGCCAGCATCGCCGCCTGCGTGGCACTGGCGTGGGCCGCGCGCGCATGCAGAAAATCGCCGAGGAACATGATGTGTTCGACCTCACACAGCGCCATCAAGGCGTCCAGCGCAACGAGATTCTGGGTCGTCGTTCCGCGCGGCACCGGCACCCCGAGCGCGCGGAACGAGGCCGCCTTGCCGAAGTGGATATCGGCCACCACCAGCATTTTTTTGCGCGGCCAGTACAGCGTTTTCTGCGCCAGCAAGTTCACTATTTCGCCGGCGACGACAATTTCAAGCGAGTTCGCGACGCCGCCCATTGCCGTGCTCAAGGCCGCGCCGCGTTTTCGAGCTCGCGCACCATCCGCGCCACCCGGTCCGACAGCTTTTCGGTGCTGACTTTCTCGCGGAAGCGCTCGACCATCAGCGCGAAGCCGAATGGCGTGGCGCGCCTGACGTCGCGGTACGCGATCGCCCGTCCATGCAGTTCACCCAAGGTGTCGCGCAGCCGGGTCAGTTCGAGTTCCTGCTCGAGCACCTCGCGTTGCGCCTGGGTCAGCAGCAGGTTGCCGGCGTCGTGTTTGCGGAACACCTCGAAAAACAGCGACGACGACGCCTGCACCTGGCGCGCGCTTTTCGGCTGGCCCGGATAGCCCTGGAACACCAGCCCGGCAATGCGCGCCACTTCGCGAAAGCGCTGCTGCGACAGCTGGGTCGCGTTCAGGCTTTCGAGTACGTCCTCGAGCAGGCGTTCGGTGCCCAGCAGCGCGACGTCACGTCCCGTGGCGCCCGTGAATATCGTGGTCCAGTCGACCGGTTCAAACGACAGCAGCTCGAAGCCGTAGTCGTTGATGGCGATCGAAAAGGTGATCGGCTGCTGTTGGCCAATGCGCCAGGCGAACAGGGAAGCCAAGCCCATGTGCACCGAGCGGCCGGCGAACGGATAGACGAACAAATGGTGGCCCTCGCGGCTCTTCATGTTTTCCACCACCAGCGTGTCGGTGGTGGGCAGCGCCGACCAGCGCTGCTGGATCTCGATCAGCGGGCGCAGCGCCTCCATCTCGGGACCGATGAAGCGCCCTTCGGCGGCCAGGCGCAACTGGTCCAGCGCGGCGTGCGCCAGTTCCGACGACATCGGCATCTTGGTGCCCTGCCAGCGCGACACCGCGCCGCGCTTGCCGGTGGCGCGCTTCACAAACGCGGTCATCTCGTGCAGCCGGACGAACTCGAGGATCTTCCCGCCGAACAGGAAATGGTCGCCGGCCTTCAGACGCCCGACGAACGATTCTTCGACGCTGCCGATGCGCCCGCCCGTCATGTATTTCACCTGCACGCTCGAATCGGACACGATGGTGCCGATGCCCATCCGGTGGCGCCGGCCGATCGCCACGTCCGGCACCCGGTAGACGCCCTCCGAATCAAGCAGCACGCGCTGGTATTCGGGGTACGCCGTCAGGCTCTGGCCGCCGCGCGCGACAAAGTCGAGCGCCCACTGCCACTCCTCGCCGCTCAGCATGCGGTAGGACCAGGCGCTGCGCACCTCGGCGAGCAACTGCTCCGGACGAAAGCCGCCGCCCAGCGCCACCGTCACCAGGTGCTGCACCAGCACGTCGAACGGCTTGTTCGGCACCAGCCGCGCTTCGATGCGGCGCGCCATCACCGCCTGCTTGGCACCCGCCGCTTCCAGCAGTTCCAGGCTGTTGGTCGGCACCAGGGTGACGCGCGAGACGCGCCCCGGCGCATGGCCGCTGCGCCCGGCACGCTGCAGCAAGCGCGCGATGCCCTTGGCCGAACCGATCTGCAGCACCCGCTCGACCGGCAGGAAATCGACGCCAAGGTCCAGGCTGGCGGTACAGATCACCGCCTTCAGTTCGCCTTTTTTCAAGCCCATCTCGACCCAGTCGCGCACCTCGCGATCGAGCGAGCCGTGATGCAGCGCGATGACGCCGGCCCAGTCCGGGCGCGCCTCGAGGATGCTCTGGTACCACAGCTCCGACTGCGAGCGCGTGTTGGTAAACACCAGCGTGGCGTTGAACTGTTCGATCTCGTCGATCACGGGCCTGAGCATCTCGATGCCAAGGTGGCCGCTCCACGGAAAGCGCGATACATTGGCCGGCACCAGCGAGTCGACCACGATCTGCTTGCGCAAGTCGCCTTCGACCAGTACGCCGTTGGCCTTTCCCTCGCCTTCTCCATCACTCCCGCCCAGCAGCACTTCGCGCGCCTGCGCCAGGTTGCCCATCGTCGCCGACAACGCCCATACCACCAGTTGCGGATTCCAGTAACGCAGCCGGGCCAGTGCCAGCTGCACCTGCACGCCGCGTTTACTGCCCATCAGCTCGTGCCATTCGTCGATAATGATCATGTCCAGGCCCGCGAACTGCGCTTTCGCCGCCGCATGCGACAGCAGCAGCGACAAGCTTTCCGGCGTGGTGATCAAGGCCGACGGCAGCTTGCGGGACTGGCGCGCGCGCTCGGCCGAACTGGTGTCGCCGGTGCGCGCGCCGATTGTCCATTCGGGCGCCAGCGCCGCGCTCGACTCCTCCAGAGCCCGCAGGGTGTCGGCCGCCAGCGCGCGCATCGGCGTGATCCACAGCACCCGCAGCCCGCTGCTCTTTCGCTTCGATACCAGCGCGCCGCGCAGCAGCGCCGCCAGCCACACGGCGTAGGTCTTGCCGGAGCCGGTATTGGCATGCAGCAGGCCCGATTCGCCCGCCAGCGCGGCGCGCCACACCGCGCGCTGGAAGGCAAACACCTTCCAGCCGCGGGCGGCGAACCAAGCGTCGACCTTCTGCGCCATCGCGCTTTTGCTCATGCCGGGGATGAGGACAACGGGCCGGCTGCCGCCAGCAAGCCCTTGAGCGTGTCGAGCGAATCGGCGTCGTCGATGCTCTTGTCGTCGCGGCGGCGCAAAATGCGCGGGAAGCGCACCGCAATACCGGCCTTGTGGCGGCTCGACAGGGCGATGCCTTCGAATCCGATCTCGAACACCATGGTCGGGCGCACGCTGCGCACCGGGCCGAATTTTTCGACCGTCGTCTTGCGGATGGCATTGTCGACCACCGCGATCTCGGCGTCGGTCAATCCCGAATAGGCTTTGGTGAACGGCACCAGCCTACGTTCGCCGCCCGCATCGGCATCCCACACCGCAAACGTGTAGTCGGTGTAGAGCGAAGCGCGGCGCCCGTGCCCGGCCTGGGCGTAGATCAGCACCGCGTCGATGGTGTAGGGGTCGATCTTCCACTTCCACCAGGTGCCGACGTTCTTGGTGCGGCCGACACCATACTGCGCATCTTTCGCCTTGACCATCATCCCTTCAACGCCGCGCGCGCGCGACTCGGTGCGGATGTGCGCCAACTGGTCCCAGCTTGCCGCCTCGACCAGCGGCGACAGTGTCAATTGCTGCGGCCCGAGCTGGCCGGTTTGCTCGACAAGCGCCTCCAGTAAAGTGCGCCGTTCATGCTGGGGCAACGCGCGCAGGTCGACACCGGCTTGTTCCAGCAGATCGTAGGCCACCAGCACCGCCGGCAGTTCGGCCAGCAGCTTGGCGGACAAGGTCTTGCGGCCGATGCGCTTTTGCAGGTCGGCGAACGGCGCGGGTGCGCCATCGTTCCAGATCAGCACCTCGCCGTCGATCACAGTTCCCTCCGGCAGGCGCAGCGCGGCCAATTCAGGGAAGCGCTCGGTGATCAGCTCTTCGCCGCGCGACCACAGGTAGTTCTGCGCGCCGCGCCGCACCAGTTGCGCGCGGATACCGTCGTATTTCCACTCGACCTGCCAATCGCTTATCGCGCCCAGCGCTTGCGGCTCGCCCGCAAGCTGGTGGGCCAGGAAGAACGGGTACGGCTGGCCGCCGCGCAGCTTGTGCTCGTCGTCGGACTGTGCGGCGATCAGCTGCAGGAAACCGCCCGCGGTCGGCGCCACGCTGCCGTCGGTCCAACCCATCAGGCGCTGCGCAATCAGTTTGCTGTCGACCGCCGCGATGGCCGACAGTGCGCGCGTGACCAGCAATCGCGAGACGCCGACCCGGAAACCCCCACTGATCAATTTGGTCAGCAGGAAGCGCTCGCGGGTATCCAACTCGTTCCAAAAGCCGAACAGCGCTGCGCGGATGGCCACCGGATCGGCGCCGCGCAAGGGAGCAATGCGCTCCTGAATCCACACCGCCAGGCCGACGTCGCTGTGGTGCTCGGGCGGCGGCAAGATGTGGGCGATGGTTTCGGCCAGGTCGCCGACCGCGTGGTAGGACTCGTCGAACAGCCAGTCGTCGAGCTGGGCGTATGCGATCGCGTATTCGCGCAGCAGCTTGGTCGGCACCGTCTGGCGCGGCTTGCCGCCGGCAAGGAAATACACCGCCCACGCCGCGTTCTCCGGCGCCGCGCTGCCGAAGTAGGCTTGCAGGGCATCGAGCTTGCGGTTGGTGGCGGTGGTCTCGTCGAGCTCGGCGAACAGGCGGGCGAATTCACGCATCGGTTTTCTCCAGCGGTGTGTTAGCACCCTCGGCACCATCGGCACCATCGGCGGCGGCGGCCGCCTCCGCTTCGTCGTCTCCATACTCGGTGTCGAAGCCGGAAGCATCAAGCCCGAGCTGGCGCAGCCAGCGCACCATGACGGCAATCGAGCCATGCGTGACGATCACCCGCGGCGCCTCGGTGGCACGGATCGCCGTCATCAAACCGGGCCAGTCAGCGTGATCCGACAGCACGAACCCGCGGTCGACACCGCGCCGGCGGCGCGCACCGCGCAATAGCATCCAGCCACTGGCAAAAGAGTCGCTGTAATCGCCGAAGCGCTTCATCCATGGCGAGCCAGAGACAGACGGCGGCGCGATGACGATGGCCGATCTCAACGCCTGCTTGTCGATGTCGGTCACCAAAACCGTCGGCGGCAGGTTGACGCCGGCGGCGCGGTAGACCCGGTTCAACGGCTCGACGGCGCCGTGGCAGACGATCGGGCCGATGGCCGCATCGAGCCCGGACAGGATGCGCTGGGCCTTGCCGAACGAATAGGCAAACACGACGCTGCAACGTCCAGCGGCCGCGTTGCCGCGCCACCAGGCGTTGATGTCGTCGAAAATCGATTGTTCCGGCTGCCAGCGGTAGATCGGCAGCCCGAACGTCGATTCGGTAATGAAGGTGTCGCAGCGCACCGGCTCGAACGGCGCGCAGGTGCGGTCCGGTTCGACCTTGTAGTCGCCCGACGCCACCCACACTTCCCCCTTGTGTTCCAGGCGCACCTGGCTTGAACCGAGTACGTGGCCGGCCGGATGCAGCGAAATCGCCACGCCGTTGTGTTCGATGCGCGCGCCGTATTCGATACCGTCGATGCGGATGTTCTGGCCGAGCCGCGACTTGAGGACGTTCACGCCGCTGGCGGCCGACAGGTAATGGCCGTGGCCGGCGCGCGCATGGTCGCCATGGGCGTGGGTGATCACTGCCCGCTCCACCGGGCGCCACGGGTCGATGTAAAAGCCGCCGGGAACGCAGTACAAACCATCCTTGCGCACCACCACCATGTCTGCCATACGCCGCCCCCCTGCCTCAGGCCGGCTCAACCAAACCGGCCATGGTCGAGCACGCTGTTGATGACGTCCTGCCGGCCGGCGCGCAGCCGCGCGGCGCCGGCGACGCCGCGCGGCAGTTTGGCGATGGCGTCGCGGCGGATGGCGCGCAAGCTCTGGTGCATGAGGTGGGGTGCATGTCCATTCATGAACATAATAGTAAAACGAACGAAGCAGTTTCACTATAGGACGCAGCCTACATCCATCGTAGGAGCCGCGCCCCAGCCTGCTTATTAATAGCCAGACAAGACAGCCAGACAAACCTATAAGCCATTGTCCTACGTGGCGACAATCCTTTTGCCGATGCTTTTCAGCACCATCATGTTTAAGATAATTGTACTAGCAACGAACAAGAACAACAGGAACCCTACCATGATGAGCAAATGCCCGCTGACCTGGACCAGCCTCCAACTTGCCCTCGCCGGCGCCTCGGCGTATGTCGTCTACACTTCCGACCTGCTGCGTGACGCCGCACTTTTCCTGCACTAGAGCGTGATAGCTTCAGCTGAAGTCAACCCGCAATCGCTTACACCGGCGCGAGGGCCAAAGGCAGCGTCAGACTGAACACCGAGCCGGTCTTGCCATCGCTGGCTACGCTCAAGCGCCCGCCATGGGCGCCGGCCAGCTGGCGCGAGATCGCCAGGCCCAAGCCCAGTCCCTTGGCCTCGCCGTTGGCGCTGCCGCGCTCGAACGGCTCGAACATGCGCTGCTGGTCGGCCTCGGCGATGCCAATGCCGCAATCGATGACGTCGATCCTCACCTCGCCTGTGGCGTCGGTGTCAACCCCGATCTCGATCGGCTTGCCATTACCATAGCGCAAGGCATTCGTCAGCAAGTTGATGATCACCTGCTCGATGCGGAACTCGTCCCAGCAGCCATGCACCGGCGCATGCGCACGCAAGGTCAAGCTGCTGCCATAACCGGCCGCCTGCAGCGCCAGGTCGCTGACGACACGCTCGAGCAAGCCGATCAGCTCAAAAGCACTGCGCCGGATCGACAGGCTGCCGCTGCGCATGCGCGAGATGTCGAGCATGTCGTCGATCAGCCGGATCATAGATTGAATCTGGCGTCGGTCGCGCGCCACCATCGCCGGTAACTTCTCCGGCCCGAGTGCGTCAAAATTGCCGCGCGCCAGTTGCAGGCTACGCATCTGGCTCTCCAAAAACAAGGTGTTGAGCGGGGTGCGCAGCTCGTGCGCCACCAGCGACATGAAGTCGTCGCGCATGCGCAGCGAGCGCTGCAGTTCAGCCTGGGTCACGTGCAATTCTTCCAGCAACTGCTGCTGCTCCCGGCGGCTTTGCTCGAGCTCGGCGACCTGGCGCCGGCCCTCGTGGCGCTGCTGGTCGAGCGCGACGAACACATTGACCTTGCTGCGCACGGCATCGCTGTCGAGCGGCTTGTAGAGGAAGTCGACGGCGCCGGTGCCGTAGCCCTTGAAGGCGTAATTGAGTTCGCGTCCGGCGGCGCTGGTGAACACGATCGGGATATGCCGGGTGCGCTCGGTGCCGCGCATCAGCTCGGCCAGTTCGAAGCCATCCATGCCGGGCATCTGGACGTCGAGGATGGCCAGCGCAAACTCGTGTTCGAGCAGCAGTTGCAGCGCCTGTTCGCCGGAGGCGGCATGGAACACCAAGCGCTGTTCGTGGCGGATCAGTGCGTCCAGCGCCTGCAGGTTGTCGGCCAGGTCGTCGACGATCAGCACTTTGCTGGCGATTTGTTCTTTCATTTCTTCTCCAGCAACAATTGCAGTAATTCGCGGATCGCCGCCAGCGGCAGCACCAGATCGGGTGCGCAGGCGTCGATCGCCGCCTGCGGCATCGTAGCGACCTGGGCGTCGAGCGGCTCCTGCACCACCGTCAGGCCGCCCTTGGCATGGACGTAGGCCATGCCGGCAGCGCCGTCACGGTTGGCGCCGGTCAGCAAGATGGCGGCCAGCTCATCGCCGTAGGCGTCGGCCGCCGACGTCATCAAGACGTCGATGGCGGGCCGGGCAAAATGCACCGGCGCCTCGCAGCTGAGCGAAAAGCTGCGGTCCTGCTCGACTGACAGATGGTATCCGGACCCGGCGAAATACACCGTGCCGGCGGCGATCGCCTGCTTGTCGGCTGCCTCCCGCACCGGCACCGGCAGGCGCTCGTCGAACAGGTCGGCGAGCCGGCTGTCGCGGTTGGCCGGCAGGTGCAGCATGCAAATGACAGGCACCTGCAGCCCAGAGGGCACGGCGGACAACAAGGTCATCAAGGCCTCGACGCCGCCGGCCGAGCCGGCAACGATGAGCGCCTGCGGCCGGCGCGCCGCCAGCGCCGGGGTGAACCAGAGGGGCGTTATCATGCGCTGGCCTTTCTGAATATCCGCTCGCGCTTGACGAGCGCATCGAACCGGCCGGCGTAGTCCGAAAAGTCGATGCTCTCCTTGCTGCCCAAGGCGAGAAAGCCGCGGTGGCACAGCGACTCGTGGAACAGGCCGAACACCCGGTTCTGCAAGCGCTTGTTAAAGTAGATCATCACGTTGCGGCAGCTGATCAGGTGGGTTTCCGAAAACACGCTGTCGGTCGCCAGGCTGTGGTCGGCAAAAGTGACGTTCTCGATCAGCGACTTGTCGAACAGGGCGCCGCCGTACGCGGCCGTGTAGTAATCGGAGAAGGCGCGCTTGCCGCCGGCGGCCTGGTAATTTTCGGTATACAACTGCATTTGTTCAAGCGGAAAAACGCCGCGCCTGGCCGTTTCCAGCGATTGCGGGTTGATGTCGGTGGCATAAATGATCGAGCGCTCGAGTAGCCCCTCTTCGCGCAGCATGATCGCCATCGAATAGACTTCCTGGCCGGTGCTGCAGCCGGCGACCCAGATCTTGAGCGACGCATACGTGCCGAGAAAAGGCGCCACCTGCTCGCGCAGCGCGGCATAAAAGTGCGGGTCGCGGAACATCTCGGTGACCGGGATCGTCAGGTACTGCAGCAGGCGCGAAAAATCGGCCGCATCGTGCATCACCCGCGCCTGCAGGGCCGAGATGCTGGCGCAGCCCATTTCGCGCACCGCGTGCAGAACCCGGCGTTTTTGCGACGCCCCCGTATAGTCGCGAAAATCGTAGTTGTATTGCAGGTAGACGGCTTCGATCAGCATCCGCAGTTCGATGTCGGCCGCGTCCAGCCGGGGCTTCAAATCCGCTCCAGGTTGGGCATCCACACCCGCAGCAGCGAATACAGGCGGTTCAGGTCGATCGGCTTGGCCAGGTAATCGTTGGCGCCGGCGGCCAGGCACTGCTCCTGGTCGTCCTTCATCGCCTTGGCGGTGATGGCGATGATCGGCAGGCGGGCAAAGCGGCCGTCGGCGCGGATGCGGCGCATCGCTTCCATGCCGTCCATGCCGGGCATCATGATATCCATCAGCACCAAGTCGATGGCGGCCACTTCATCGAGCTTCGCTATTGCTTCGAATCCATTACGGCCGATCTCGACCTTCGCGCCGCGCCCCTCGAGCGCGCTGGTCAGGGCGAACACGTTGCGCACGTCGTCGTCGACCAGCAAGATGGTGCGGCCTTCGAACACGCGGTCGCGGTCGCGCACGGTTTTGAGCATGCTCTGGCGTTCGGTCGACAGCTTCGACTCGACCTTGTGCAGGAACAGCGTCACTTCGTCGAGCAGGCGTTCGGGCGAACGGGCGCCCTTGATGATGATCGAACGCGAATACTTGAGCAGGTCGTTTTCTTCGGCGCGCGTCAGGTTGCGGCCGGTGTAGACGATCACCGGCGGGAACGAGCACAGCGCTTCAAGCGACATTTTCTCAAGCAGCTCGTTGCCCTGCATGTCGGGCAGCTTGAGGTCGATGATCATGCAGTCGAACACGCTTGTCCTCAGCAGCGCCAACGCCTCCTCGCCCGAGCCGACCGCGGCGATCTCGACGTCGGTATCGGTGATCAAGGCCACCACGCTGCCGCGCTGGCGCTCGTCGTCCTCGACCAGCAGGATGCGCTTGATCTTCTGGGTAAATTTTTCCTCCAGCTTGCGAAATACCAGCTCGAGTTCCTCGCGCGTGGTCGGTTTCATGGCGTAGCCGATGGCGCCCAGGCCCATCGCCTCGCCGCCGTTGTCGCTGCTCGACACCACGTGGACCGGGATATGGCGGGTCTGCGGATTATCTTTCAACAGCTGCAGCACCGACAGGCCGGAACGGTCCGGCAGGCGCATGTCGAGCAGGATGGCATCGGGCAGGTGGCCGCTTGCCAACTGCAGGCCGTCGGTGCCGGTCAGCGCGACCAGGCAGCGGTAACCCATCTCGTGCGCCAGCGCGTACAGGATGGCGGCGAAACTGGCGTCGTCCTCGATCACCAGCACCGTGCGGGTGGCGGCGCCGGGCGCGGCGGCGCGGTCGTCGTCGAAGAGTAAGGCGGCGGGCGGCGGCGCGGCGGGCGGCATGGGGGGCATGGGGGGCATAAAGGGTAGCGTAAGCGATGGCGCAAACCCCGGTGTTGGCGCCGCGTCGCCCGCGCCGTCGACCGCCGGGCAGGTGCGCGGCAGCACCAGCGTAAACACGCTGCCGCTGCCAGGCGAACTGGTCACGTTCAGTTCGCCGCCGAGCAAGGCGGTCAGGTCGCGCGAGATCGACAGGCCAAGCCCGGTGCCGCCGAAGCGCCGGCTGGTGGTGCCGTCGGCCTGGTGGAACGCGTCGAAAATCTTTTGCTGCTGTTCGGGCGGGATGCCGATGCCGGAATCCTCGACGGCGAAGTGCAACGGGCCGCCCGCGGCGTTGTCGCCCGTGCTACGCACCGTCAGCGTTACCGCCCCGCTGTCGGTGAACTTGACCGCGTTCGACAGCAGGTTCCGCAGAATCTGCTCGAGGCGCTGGCGATCGGTCCAGATGGTGGCCGGCACCGACGGCGCGACCAGCACCCGGAAGCTGAGCTGCTTTTGCTGGGCCAGCGGCTCGAATGTCATGCAAAGGGACTCGACCACGCGGCGCACCGGCAGCGATTCGAGCACCAGTTCCAGTTTCCCGGCCTCGACCTTGGAAATGTCGAGGATGTCGTTAATCAGCCGCAGCAAATCGTTGCCGGCCGAATAAATGGTCTGGGCAAAGCGCACCTGCTCGGCGTTGAGGTTGCCGTTGGTATTGTCCGACAACAGCTTGGCAAGGATCAGCGAACTGTTCAGCGGCGTGCGCAATTCGTGCGACATGTTGGCCAAAAACTCGGACTTGTAGCGGCTGGCGCGCTCCAAATCGCGCGCGCGCTGGCGCAGCTGGTCCTGGGCGTCCGTCAGGGCGACGTTCCTGGTGTCGAGGATGAGTGCCTGCTCGGCCAGCTGGTCGTTGGTCTGCTCCAGCTCGGCCTGCTGGTTCTCCAGGCTCGACTGCGATTGTTCCAGCACCCGCGACTGCTCTTCGAGTTCCTCATTGGCGGTGCGCAGTTCCTCTTGCTGCACCTGCAGTTCTTCATTCAACTGCTGGGTTTCGGCGAGCGACTGTTGCAGGCGCTGGCGGAAGCGGGCGGCGGCCACGGCGGCGCCGATGCTCTCGCCCACCAGTTGCAGGAACTCGAGGTCGCGCGTGGCGGTGTTGTTCAGGAAGCCGATTTCGATAACGCAGTTGATTTCGCCTTCGTTGCGAAACGGCGCGATCAACAGCTGGCGCGGCGCGGCCCGGCCCAGGCCCGACGACACCTTGATGTAGTCCGCCGGCAGATTGTCGAGCGCCAGCATGCGCTCTTCGCGCACCGCCTGGCCGATCAGCGACTCGCCCGGGCCGAACAGCTGTTCCTGGCCGGCCCACGAAGCGGCAAAGCCGTAGCTGGCCACGCGCCGCATCGATCCGCCATCCTCGCGCACGTAGAGCGCGGCCACCACGCCGTCAAGGTAGCGCGCGATATGGTCGAGCGTGGCCTGGGCCAGCTGCCCCATCGCGTGATGGCCGGCCATGCTGGCCGCAAGCTCCGACTGGCCGCTGCGCAGCCAGGCCTGGTTTTCCAGCAATTCGGTGTGCGCTTGCTGCTGGTCGATCGCGGCGGTGTACGACGTCGACAGCGATACCAGTTCGCGCCGGCCGAACAACGCCAGCAAGCCCGACAGCGTCAGGCTGAACAGCAGGAACAGGCCGACCGACCATTTGGTGACGGTCCTGGCGGACTCGCTGCGTTGCTGGAGCAATCGCTGTTCAACATCGAGGAAGGCGGCGAACTGGCGGCGCACCTCGTCGGCCAGCGACTTGCCGCGTCCACTCTTGACGATCGGCACGTAATCGCTGTCCTTGCGGCGCACCTCGATCATTTCAGCGGCGTATTGGTTCCACAGCACTTGGGCGGCGGCGGCCTTGCGCAGCAGCGCCACCTGGGCCGGACTGTCGCCCACCTCGTGCGCCAGCGCGGCCAGCTCGTCCGCGATGCGCGGCAGGGCCAGCAGGTAGGGCGCCAAAAAGCTTTCGTCGTCCGTGATCAGGTAGCCGCGCAAGCCGCTATCCATTTCAGCCGACAACTTGGCGACCTGGTTAGCGTCGCCGATAACGCGCTGCGAATGTTCGACCCAGTTCAGCACGCTGATCAGGTAGACAATAATGCCGACGAAGGCTGCGGCGCTGAAGATGCCCACTGCAAGCGGTATGGCGATATTGCGTGCCAAAATGCGCCGGAACTGACTGTTGTAGATCATGGGTCGTAACTACCTGCTGGTTCAAAAAGATTGCAGCAGTTTAACGCAGATGCCACAGCGCACAAACAACCGCGCTTACTCGCTCTTACTCCAAGGCACTTAGATTGATGCCGATTTGTCGAAGAAGCGCGCCAGGTAAGGCGCGGAGCGGCTGCCGCTGGCGCGCGCAAGCTGCCGTGGCGGCCCGCAAGCGACGATCTTGCCGCCGGCCTCGCCCGCCTCCGGTCCGATATCGATCACCCAGTCGCAAGCGGCGACGATGCGCATCGTGTGCTCGACGACGATCACCGTGTTGCCGGCCTCGACCAGGCGGTCGAGCTGCACCACCAGTTTATCGACGTCGGCCGGGTGCAGGCCGGTGCTTGGCTCGTCGAGCACATACAGCATGTTGCCGCGCGCGGCACGCTGCAGTTCCGTGGCCAGCTTGATGCGCTGTGCCTCGCCGCCCGACAGCTCGGTGGCCGGCTGGCCCAGGCGCAGGTAGCCCAGGCCCACTTCGCGCAGCATCTCGAGCGAGCGCGCCACCGCGCTCTCGTGGGCGAAAAACCGCGCCGCCGCGTCGACGTTTAGCGCCAGCACCTCGGCGATGTTCTTGTCCTGGTAGCGCACTTCCAGCGTGTTGGCGTTGTAGCGCGCGCCCCCGCAGGTCGGGCACGGCGCATACACGCTGGGCAAAAACAGCAGTTCGACCATCACGAAGCCTTCGCCGGCGCAGTGCTCGCAGCGGCCCTTGGCGACGTTGAACGAAAAGCGCCCGGCGTCGTAGCGCCGCGCGCGCGCTGTGTCGGTAGCGGCGAACAGTTGGCGCACATGGTCGAACAGGCCCGTGTAGGTGGCCAGGTTGGAGCGCGGCGTGCGCCCGATCGGCCGCTGGTCGACCCGCACCAGCCGCTTGATGCCGGCCAGTCCCTGCACGATGCGCCCTTCGAGCGGCGTTTGCGCCGCCTGTTCGAGCGCCTCGCCCGCGCCCTCCCCTTCGCCTTGGTCCGGCCCGGCTTCCAGTTCGTGGCCCAGGGCAGCCGCCACCAGTTCGACCAGCACCTGGCTGACCAGGCTCGACTTGCCCGAGCCCGAGACCCCGGTCACGCCGGTCAGCACGCCGAGCGGAAACGCGCAATCGAGCCGGTGCAGGTTGTTGCGAGTGACGCCTTCGAGCCGCAGCCAGTCGGTGGGTTGACGCGGTTGGCGCAGCGCCGGCTTGTCTTTGGCAAACAGGTAGCGGCGGGTCTGCGAAGCCTCGACCTGTTCCAGCCCCGCCGGCGGCCCGCTGTACAACACGTGGCCGCCCGCCTCGCCGGCAGCCGGGCCGACGTCGACGATCCAGTCGGCGTGGGCGATCACATCGAGGGCGTGTTCGACGACAAACAGCGAATTGCCCGATGCCTTGAGCTGGGCCAGCGCGGTCAACAGGGCCTCGGTATCGGCCGGATGCAGGCCGGCCGAGGGTTCATCGAGCACGTAGACGACGCCGAACAGGTTCGAGCGCACCTGCGTGGCCAGGCGCAGACGCTGCAGTTCGCCCGGCGACAGGGTCGGCGTGCTGCGCTCCAACGCCAGGTAGCCGAGCCCCAGGTCCTCCAGCACGTTCAAGCGCGCCACCACATCTTCGGCGATGCGGCGGGTGACGATCAGCTTTTCGGGATGCAGGGCCGCCGCCCTGGCATTGCGCGCGGCGCTGCCGTCGGCGTGCGGGCGCAGCAAGGCCGCCAGCCGCGCCAAAGGCAGCCGTCCCATCTCGGCGATGTCGAGGCCGGCAAAGGTGACCGACAGCGATTCGCGGCGCAGCCGCTTGCCCTTGCACAGCGGGCATGGCGAGCTGACCATGTAGCGCGCGACGCGCTTTTTCATCGATGCGCTCTCGGTGGTGGCGAACGTCTGCAGCACGTATTTGCGCGCGCCGGTAAACGTGCCCTGGTAGCTCGGGGTGGCGCGGCGCTTTAGCGCCTCTTTCACCTCGCCTGGGGTGAAGCCGGCATACACGGGCGCCGTCGGCTGCTCGTCGGTGAAGAGGATCCAGTCGCGGTCTTTTTTCGGCAGCGCGCGCCACGGCGTATCGACGTCGTAGCCGAGCGTGGTGAGGATGTCGCGCAGGTTCTGGCCGTGCCAGGCGGTCGGCCAGGCCGCCACCGCACGCTCGCGGATGGTGAGCGTATCGTCCGGCACCATCGATGCTTCCGTCACTTGGTAGACCCGGCCAAGGCCATGGCACTCGCTGCAGGCGCCTTCGGGCGTATTGGGAGAAAACGATTCGGCGTACAGCAACTGCTGGCCGGCCGGATAGTCGCCGGCGCGCGAATACAGCATGCGCAGCGAATTGGAGAGGGTGCTGACGCTGCCGACCGAGGAACGGGTGGTGGGCGAACCGCGCTGCTGCTGCAGGGCGACCGCCGGCGGCAGGCCGGTGATGTCGTCGACGTCGGGCACCGGCATCTGGTGGAACAGCCGGCGCGCGTACGGCGACACCGATTCGAGGTAGCGCCGCTGCGCCTCGGCGTACAAGGTACCGAACGCGAGCGAGGACTTGCCGGAACCGGAGACGCCGGTGAAAACGACCAGTGCGTCGCGCGGAATATCGAGGGTGACGTTTTTCAGATTATGTTCGCGCGCGCCGCGTACCTGGACAAACCCGGGAAGCGGCCGGTTGTTGTTGTTGCTGCTGCTGCTGCGCATGCGCATGCCGTTCTCGCGGTGCAATGTCGATAACCGTATCAGACCACCGGATGGCCTTCGCAACGGTACGCTGCCACACCGAACAGCCTAGCCGGGAAATTTACGCGCACGAAAAAAAACGCCCGGCTTGCGCCGGACGGCTTTCAGGGACGGCGTTTCAGCCAGGTTTCAGCTTACTTTAATCGATTACTTCGACGAGCGGCTACCGACGACTTCAACGATCACGCGACGGTTCTTGGCGCGGCCTTCGGCGGTCTTGTTGTCGGCCACTGGCTGGGACTCGCCTTTGCCTTCGACGAAGACGCGCGATGGTGCAACGCCTTTCGACACCAGGTAGGCCTTGACAGCTTCGGCGCGGCGCAGCGACAGCTTCTGGTTGTACGCATCGCTACCGACCGAATCGGCATGGCCGACGCTGACCATCGCTTCGGTGTCCATGCCTTGCAGCTTGCCCAGCAGCTCATTGAGCGCTGCCTTGCCGGCTGGCTTGACGACCGCCTTGTCGAAGTCGAACAGGGATTCAGCGGCGAACGAGACTTTTTCCGACACTGGCTGCGGCGGCGGCGGCGGCGTTTGCACGACCACTGGCGCCGGCGCCGGCTCGGCCGCGACGACTGGCGCGACGTAGACCACTGGCGCTGCGACCGGACGGCCCATCTTGTAGATCAGGCTGACCGATGCGACGTTGACGTGGTCGCGGTTGCGGAAACCGTCGGTGATGCGATAGCGCTCGACTTCACCGCGCAAGGCCAGCGCCTCCGACAGCTTGTATTCAAGGCCAACACCGACTTTCGGGTTGAATTTCTTGTTGCGCAACTCGTCACCGGCGTAAGCACGGTTGCCACCGATGTTGTCACGCACCATGGCATAAGTAGCGCCGACGCGGCCGTAGGCCGAGATACGCTCCGACATCGGCAGGATGCCGATCAGGTCGAGGCTGCCGCCGCGCACGCTGGTGTGGCGGCTCAGGGTGCCGCCGGTGACGTTCGATGCGCTGTAATCGAATTTGCCCAAGTCAAAGTAGGCGAATTCAACTGCCAAGTTCCGGTTCAGTTGCTTACCTGCGATCAATTTGCCGCCGAAGCCACGGTTGTCTTCCGTGGTCGCATTGATACGGCCACTGTTGCTGATGGCGCTGTTGATCTGGCTGTTGTTCAGGGCAGCACGCGACGGGCCAAAGCCGAGGCCGATGTACTGGGCGGTATTGGCCCACTCTGGATTGATGAAATCGTTTTCAGCAGCCGAGCTCGACTGGGCAGCAAAGAGCGAAGCGGCGATGACGGTCAGGGTGCCGACCTTTTTAGCGAATTTCATGTAATTTTTTCCGTTTTCAGTGTTCAGTGTTGTTAATGAATGAAGCCTGGATTTCTTCCTCAACCGCCGAGGGTCGGCGTCGGGGAAATTTTGCGGTCTATGCTTGTTGGGTAGCAACCATGGACTCAACTATTGCCGTTTTGAACTCGCTGCTCTGTTCGCTAACGCGCATAACTGTTGAATTTAAGAACTAATTGTACCAAGTTTGCAATAATGTGGTTTTTTGATAGAAAAAAAGTGACAAAAAGCCGCCCGGCTTGCAAAGGGCGGCCTCTTCAAACGACAACACGTTTGTTAAAACCAGTTACATTTGGTGATATTTTTACGAAGAATTATTTCGTTACCGTGCGGGTGCCGACCACTTCGACCGTCACGCGGCGGTTCTTGGCGCGGCCTTCGGCGCTCTTGTTGTCGGCCACTGGCTGTGCTTCGCCCTTGCCTTCGACAAAAACACGCGACGCCTCAACGCCTTTCGACACCAGGTAAGCCTTGACCGCTTCAGCCCGGCGCAACGATAGCTTCTCGTTGTAGGCGTCGGAGCCGACCGAATCGGTGTGGCCAACGGTCACGATCGCCTCAAGGTTCATGCCCTGCAGGTTGGCCACCAGGCCGTCGAGCGCCGCCTTGCCGTCCGTTTTGACGACGGCCTTGTCGAAGTCGAACAGCGATTCGGCAGCGAACGATACTTTTTCAGAGACGGGCTGCGGCGGCGGCGGCGGCGGTGGCGTTTGCACCACGACCGGCGCTGGCGCGGCTACCGGTTCGGCAGCCGGCGGCGCGACATACACCGCCGCTCGCGCGGCCGGGCGACCCAGCTTGTAGACCAGGCTAACCGACGCCAGGTCGACGTCGCCGCGGTTACCGACGGCATCGTTGACCCGGTAGCGCTCCACTTCGGCGCGCATCGCCAGCGCTTCGCTGAACTTGTACTCGAGGCCGAGGCCGGCCTTGGCGCCGATTTTGCGTTCGCTCGGGTTCGGATTGGTCACCGCAGCCAGGCGGTTGCCGGTGAAGTGCGTGCTGGCCTTGGCATAATTCATGCCGATCCGGCCAAGCAGCGAGAAGCGCTGCGTCAGCGGCAGCTGGCCTACCAGGTCGAGGTTGGCGCCGCGAAAGCCGGCTTCACCATTGAGAACGCCGTTGCCGGACGTGGTGGCATTGAAGCCGAACTTGCCGAGGTCAAAGTAGCCGCCTTCAATGGCGACATATTGGTTCAGCTGCTTGCCGGCGAATACCTTGAAGCCCCTGTCGCGCTCGTCGGTCGTAAAGCTGCCCAGCGTGGCGCCGTTGGCGGTCAAGCTGCGGATCAGGCGCGCATCGTCGATGTTGGCGCGCGACTGGCCGGCGCCGGCGCCGATGTACCAGGCGCTGTTGGCCCAGTCCGGGTTGATGAAGGTGTCTTCGGCGGCCCATGCCTGGCCGGCCAGCATGGCGCACGCAACTGCGGTCAGCGTTCCTAGTTTTTTAGCAAATTTCATGATGTTGTTCTCCGCTTTCCGTGGACGATTATTTGGCGATCTGGTTATTGCGCAGGGTTACAGCAGCGCCCGACAGCACGCGCCCGCTCAGCAGCGTGGTGTTGTCGCCGACCGTGATGGCGGCAGCCTTGCCCAGGATCGAACCCTTGAACACGCTGTTCGCACCCAGCGTGGTCGGGCCGACCGGCACCCAGGTTACGTTGGCGGCAGTGGCGCCGTTCAGCAGCTGAACGATCGAATTGGCGGTCGTGTTCAAGGTCGTCGCGGTACGGAAAATGTACACGCCGGAACCGGACAAGGTCAGTGTGCCGGTGAGGTTGATCGAGCCGGCGTAGCAGTACACGCCGGGAGCCAGCGTGGCGCCGCCGAGGTCGATGCCGCCGGCAAAGTTGACGTCGCAGGTACGGCCGTTGGCGTCGCTGATCGCAACCTGCAGGTCAGCCAGTGCGTTGTCGAGGGGTGCGCCCGACTTGTAGTTGGTGAAACCGGGATCCTGTTTAGGATCGGTCGTCTGCGACGGCGAACCGACGTCGCCGCCGATCAGCGTGGTGCCGCCCGAGTTGTTGGTCAGCGAGGTACCGGCCAGCACGGCGAAGTTCGTCGCGCGGCCCAGATCGACCGGCGCCGATGGCGGCAATGGCAGGGCTGCGGTGACGGTCAGCACGGCGCTGCCCGATTTCGAGGCCGAGCTGGCGGTGATGGTGGTGGTGCCGGCGCTGAGGCCGGTGGCGACGCCGGTAGGCAGCACGGTCGCAACGGCGGTGTTCGACGAGGTCCACGCCGCGCTCGAAGTAATGTTGCCGGTGCTGTTATCCGCGTAGGTGGCAATGGCGATGAACTGCTGCGAGGTGTTGACGCCGATGGTGGCGGTGGCCGGGGTGACGGCGATGCTGGTCAAGGTGACGGCAACGACGGTGGCGTTGGTGCCGGCGCTCAAGCCCTGGTAGCTGGCGGTAACGGTCGAGCTGCCTGCCGCAACGCCGCTCACGACGCCGGAACCGGACACCGTGGCGACGGCTGGGGTGGCCGACACGAACGTCGAGGCGCTGGTGACGTTGGCGGTGGTGGTGTCCGAATAAGTGGCGGTTACCAGCAAGGCGCGTGCGGCGCCGATTTGCAGCGTTGGCGCTTGCGGCGTCACGGCGATCGAGGTCAGGGTGACGGGCACGGCGGCCGGCAGGCCGAGGATCGGATCGCGGCCCTGGTCGCCGCCGCCGCAACCGGCGACAAGCGCGGCGCCGAGAAAGCCGACCGAGCAAAGTAGTGTCCTTGTGTAGCGCTTCAAAGCATTCATGATGGTGTTCCTTCTTGGAGGTAGCTGTTGTTCTCGATTCGCGCCGGATGGGCCATTCGGCGGATCGAAATTTCACGATCGATGCGATATTGATATCAGCAATCGAGCTTGGGCAGCCATCATTGCGTGCCCGCCACAATGGATCTGTTCGGTAACGCTCATTGGATTGCGAAGTGGAAATATCTACGTAGAAAACAACACATTGCAGCTTCGACCGCTACTGTTCATCAACCCGGTGTGGCACTTTGTACTTGAAACCGCTGGGATTGCTGACGACGCTCAATCTAAAGTCGGGTCACTGATGCCGCACGGCACAACCGATATACACTGGCGACGTTTGTCAATCCTATTGCGAGGCGGCCATGGACAAAGTTAACTATCTCAATGTTGGTTGTGGCGACAAGTTTCACACAGCGTGGTCCAATATAGACATGGCGTCGCACAGTCCGCACGTCCAGGTTCACAACCTGTTGAAAGGGTTTCCATACGGCGAAAACCAGTTCGACGCCCTCTACCATTCCCAGGTTCTCGAGCATTTTCCAAAAGAAAAGGCTCCTGACTTCTTGCGCGAGTGCTTTCGGGTATTGAAGCCGGGTGGCATAGTGCGTGTTGTGGTCCCGGACCTTGAGAACATCGTCAGCGAGTATTTGCGCCACTTGAATGAAAATATCAAGAATCCGACCGAAGTGTCGGTTGCAAACTACGATTGGATTTTGCTCGAAATGTATGACCAGACGGTTAGAAACCGTAGTAGTGGTCTGATGGGCGAGTTTTTGAAGCAGCCAAGCTTACCGAACGAGCGCTATATTGTTGACCGCGTCGGGCAGCGCAGCCTTCTCAAAAGCAACCGCGGGCAAGCGGACGCGGCGGGCGGCGGGCCGCAATTACTAACGGTTGACAAGTTAAAACGCGTTACACCAAGACGCCTGTTCAGCTTCGTCTCGATGAGGCTAAGGGACAAGTTGAGAAGCGAGGCGTCGCGTATCGGTTCTTTCAGGCTGGGCGGAGAGGTCCATATGTGGATGTACGACCGGTTCTCCTTATCGAAACTTCTTGCCGAAGTCGGTTTTGTGAATGCCGAGAAGGTCGATGCGTACAGCAGCGCGATTCCCGATTGGCCGGCGTATGAACTGGACGTCAAAGGCGGCGCCGTCTTTGACCCGACGTCGTTGTTTATGGAAGCACGCAAGCCCGCCGCTCCATAACGAAGCGTCCCCCGCGGCATAACCGCACCCAATCGGACTTCTGCATCGACCGCCTTATTTAGCCCGGTAGATTGCGCAGAGCTTATTGCCGTCCGGGTCACGCACATAGGCCAGGTGCATTGCTCCCATGGCGCTGTTACGCAGGCCCGGCGGGTCTTCAACCGATTGACCGCCGTACGCGACTGCTGCGTCGTGAAATTCTTGCACTTGCTCGAGCGAGCTGCATTTGAAGCCGATGGTGCCGCCGTTCGCACATGTCGCCGCTTCCCCGTCGATCGGCTCACTGATGCAAAAGGTAGTTCCCGCATGCCGGTAGAAGAGCCGGGTGTGACCAGAAGGTGCCTGGTTACGAATCGGTTCGCTTGCCCCGAGCGTGCCGAGCACGGCGTCGTAGAACCGTTTTGCCTGTTCGATATCGTTCGACCCTACCATTACATGACTGAACATGATCTCTCCTTGTACCGCAGAGGTTTTCTCCGGGCTATGTTCCAAATGATAATATAAATAAGCCAGCAGGGGGCGATGCCAGGCCATGGCTGTGGCCCGCTGCTGCAAGCCTGATTGCTTGCATCAGGCCGTGTCGACGTAGCCGCGTTGCATGGCGACGTCCTGGTTCTCGAAAATGGCCATCGCCGTGCGCATGCCGCGAAAGCCAAACTGGCGGTAAAACGCTTCGCTGCCGGGTACCGAATACAGAATGATCTTCTTGTGCCCTGCGCACAGGCGCAGCAGTTCGGCGACGATCGCCTTGCCCAGGCCAATGCCCCGATACGCTGGCAGCACGGCAATGTCGCCGATGTAGGCAATATAGACGCCGTCGGCCAGCGCCCGCGCTACCCCGACCAGCTTGCCGCTGTCACGCACGAAGCAGCGGAACATGCTGCCGCCGAACGCCAGCCGCAGGTCGCAAGCGCGCTTGTTCCCCATCGGCGGACAGGCTTCGAACAGCGCCGAGAGCTCCTCCCAGTCCAGATTGTCGATTGAATGTGACCAGGTTAGCGGCACCTTTTTCTCCTCGAGCGAGACGTTATTAAAACGCGGGAGCAGAGCCAATCGCTTTGGCCACCACCTCGGAATTTGCGCCATGCATTTGATGGTCGGACGGCCGGTACTTCGTCGTAGCGGGCCGCCTCTGGCGCATGAGTAATCCTGAACTTCCACCGGAAGAGAGGCAACAACTGGTCGATCGGCTCATGAGTGCACGCCGGCAAGTCGGCGCAGCCTTAAAATCCCGCGACACCGGGGCGGAGCGCAACGCGCGCGGCGATCGACGCAGTCAAGCGCGACCTGGGCGAGCGTGGACCTGGGTGGACCTGAGTGGTGGACTGATGGTGCACCGGATTTCAACCGGCCGCTTGTGGCCAACACGCCCTACGGTCAATGGCATGCGGCACTTTTGTCGCGTGGTTCGCATTAGCGCCTGGTCGCGGCAAAACAAAGATTCGTTTCTGGCCCTGAAACGGACCTGAAGCTTCGGCGTCCCAACAGGGCCGCACGGCCTTGACCTGCGTCCTTTTGCATAAAAACCGAGAGCGGGTCATCGGGATAATCGCCAAACGGTCCACGGCACCGGTAACCCAGGCGTTCATACAAGATGATCGCTTCCGATAGCGTCGGTCCCGTCTCCAACATAAAAGTTCGGCAACCCTGTTCCACCGCTTTCGCTTCCAGGGTGTCGATCAGCCTGCGCGCGAAGCCTTGGCCGCGTGCCTGCGGGCGGACGTACATCCGTTTGATTTCGCCATACGCAGGCGTCAATACGATGGCGCCGCAGCCTACCGCTTCGCCAGCGGCATCGCGCACCACGGCAAACAGCACGCCCGGGCTTAGCAGCGAGGCCAGGTCCAGCGCGTACACGTTTTCCGCGGGATACAGCGAATACAGGTAAGCATCCAGTTCACTTATCAGCACATGCACGTCGGGTTGATCCGGGGTTCCAAAGGCAATCTGCATGCGCGCTTTCGTGGTCTTTTGGCAATCGATGAGTTTATCATTCCTTCGCCGCGCCATTTAATAGGCCAGAAATAGGCCAGACAATGATATGACATAATTGACAACCCCACATTCACTACCTGCGGTTCTCGATGGCTTTGGCGCCACCACCCTGCTCCCTTCGCAAGCCAGTGACGGCGCCCGCCGCTGGTTCGCGCAGGGGATTGCCCAGGCGTATGCCTTTAACGAAGACGAGGCGGTGCGCGCCTTCAAGGCCGCTGGCGCCGCATCAATGGCCAAACGTGCCGAAGTCGCCGCACCTGCTGCATATGCCGTCGCACTGCTGGCAAAACACAAAGGCGGCTGCGTGCCAGGCGTTTCGCCGCGGCCGAACAAAGCTTGCGCGACGACCTTGCGATTCACCTGCGTGGCGGCCCGCACGCCGCCCACAGCTTCACGGCCTGATCGGCGTAAACGCCAACTCCCCCACCACCGTATTCCACGGCCGCACCTTGTACGACACCACCAGCCCTTCGGTAACATACGGATCGGCCTCGGCGAACCGTTCCGCCACCTCGGGCGAGTCGCCCTGAAACAGCAAGATCGCCATGTCGGCCGGTTCCGACAGCGCGCCGGCCAGCACCAGTTCGCCGCGCTGCTGCGCGTCCCACGCCAGTTGCAGATGCGGCGTACGGAATTGGCCGCGGCGCTCGAGGTAGTCGGCGGCGAGGTCGTAACACAACAGATAATGCATACACACTCCAGAAGAAGGTTTTAAGGACTTACAAAAAGCGGTCGAGGATCTTGCGGCTGTGCTTGTCGATAGTAAACATGTTGCGCACCAAAAAGTGAATGCCATGATTATCCGCCACCAGCAGCGAGGCGTCGCCGATGCGGCGGATGTCGCCCTCGTCCTTGAGGACGAATTCGGTGGTGCCGCGGTCGGTCTTGACGAACCAGGTACATGGCGTCGCAAAACTGCTGACGCTGGCGATGTGGACGATCTCGGGCATGAACTCGCGCCCGTCCAGTTCGTCCTGCAGCAGCGCGCGCACGCCTGGCGGCAGGTCGGCCATGTCGTCGATCCAGGCGACCTCTTTGCCGTCATGCAGCACCAGCGAAATGCCCTGGTCGGGCGACTGGATCGGAAAAGCGCGCACCGGCGAGACGCCCTCGAAGCGCTGGCCGTCCTCGAGCGTCAAGGCGAGGCCGCCGAAGCTGTCGCGGGTCAGGTTAAAAATGCTCGTTGCCATGCTAGTTGTCCCTTAGTTGTCCCTTAGTTGCCCTGATCGCCGTCGTCCATGTCGGCATCGACGTTGCGCGCCTGCGCTTCGTAAAGCCGGAAGTACGCGCCTTCGCGCGCCATCAGTTGGTCGTGACTGCCCTCTTCCACCACCACGCCGCGGTCGAGCACGATGAGCCGGTTGGCGCGGTGCAGGGTCGACAGCCGGTGCGCGATGGCAATCGTGGTGCGGCCCTGCACCAGGTTGTCGAGCGCCTTCTGGATTTCTTTCTCGGTTTCCGAATCGACCGACGACGTCGCCTCGTCCATGATCAGGATGCGCGGATCGATCAGCAGCGCGCGCGCAATCGAAATGCGCTGGCGCTCGCCGCCCGACAAGCCCTGGCCGCGTTCGCCCACCATCGAATCGTAGCCTTGCGGCAGGCGCAGGATGAATTCGTGGGCGTGCGCGGCGCGCGCCGAAGCGATGATGTCGGCGCGGCTGGCGCCAGGTTTTCCGTAGGCGATGTTCTCGGCGATGGTGCCGAAGAACAAGAACGGCTCCTGCAGCACCAGGCCGATGTTGCGGCGGTAGTCGGACACGGCGAACGAGCGGATGTCGACGCCATCGAGCAAAATCGCACCTTCCGAGACGTCGTAGAAGCGGCAGATCAGGTTGACCAGCGTGCTCTTGCCCGAACCGCTGTGGCCGACCAGGCCGACGAATTCGCCGGCCTTGATGTTGAGGGTGATGCCGCGGTTCACCGCCCGGTTGCCATAGCGAAAACCGACTTCACGCAAGTCGATCCTGCCCTCGATCTTGTCGAGCTTGACCGGGTTGGCGGGCTCGGGCACGCTCGAAACATGGTCGAGGATGTCGAAGATGCGCTTGGCGGCGGAGGCTGACTTTTGCGTCACCGACACGATGCGGCTCATCGAATCGAGGCGACCGTAAAACCGGCTGCTGTAGGTGATGAACAGGGTCAGCACGCCGACCGTGATGTCGCCTTTCGACACCTGCCAGATGCCGAACACCCACACCACCAGCAAACCGAGTTCGGTCAGGAACGACACCGTCGGCGAAAACAGCGACCACACGCGATTGAGTTTGTCGTTGACCGCCAGGTTGTGCCGGTTCGCTTCGCGAAAACGCGTCGCTTCGCGCTTTTCCTGGGCAAACGCTTTCACGACACGAATGCCGGGAATCGTATCGGCCAGTACATTGGTGACCTCGCCCCACACGCGGTCGATTTTTTCGAAGCCGGTGCGCAGGCGGTCGCGCACGATGTGGATCATCCAGGCGATGAAAGGCAACGGCACCAGGGTAACGACGGCCAACAGCGGGTTGATCGAGCAAAGGATCACGCCGGTCATGATGATCATCAAGACGTCGGAGGCGAAGTCGAGCAGGTGCAGCGACAGGAACACGCAGATGCGGTCGCTGCCGCTGCCGATGCGCGACATCAGGTCGCCGGTGCGCTTGCCGCCGAAAAACTCGAGCGACAGCTTCATCAGGTGTTCATAGGTGGCCGAGCGCAGGTCGGCGCCCATCCGTTCCGACACCAGCGCCAATACATAGGTCTTGGCCCAGCCCAGCAGCCAGGCCAGCACGGCCGAGCCGAACAGGCCCGACATGTACAGCCACACCAGGCCCTGGTCGACCGGTTGGCCGTTCTGAAAAGGAATCAGGACATTGTCCATCAGCGGCATGGTCAGATACGGCGGAATCATGTGGGCCGCGGTGCTGGCTACCATCAGGAAAAAACCCAGGCCCAGCTGGCCGCGGTACGGCGTGGCGAAGCGCCACAGGCGAAACAGGGTCCAGGTCGACGGCGGCGTATACAACACCTTGGTACAGATCGGGCATTCTTCCTGGTCCGGCTCGAGCGGTGCCTTGCAGCTCGGGCAAACGTTCTGCTCGGCTTTTTCGACCTGCCGGCCGGTGACACTACTGTCGAGCTGTTCGCGGAAGGCGTCGAGTACGCGGATTGCCTGCAGGTTCTGGCCGAGGGTGAAGCGCCACGCAGCCAGCCGGCCTTGTTCATCGATCAGCTCGAGGTGGCCGACGCCGGCATGGTCGTGATGCTTCAGCTGCAGGCCGGGCCGGTAGGTCCACTCGCGCCAGGCCGCTTCGCCCGGGGCGCGCCCGATCAGCCGGCGGTTGGTAACGACCAGGATGCTCTTTGTGAAACGTAATTTCGCATCGAGGTCAACCTCGACGCTACTTAAAACGTTCTCCCCGGGTAAGAGATTTTTCTCCACGTCAGCCTGCCAGTGGTCGGGCAGGAAACTGGCCGCAAGCGCCACCGCCGATGGAGGAACAAATTGTTGAGTTGTCATCGTCATGCCGCCTGTTACTGGCGAGTGCTCTCGAAAAAGGGGAAAAGGCGCTTGGTGGCGCGCAGGATGCTCACCAATAAAATTGTTGAAGAAAAGCTGAGCCGGCGGACCACGCTCCAGAGGGAAGAGCAATCTACGGTATTTTATCGGTGGCGCCTGGGCGCATAGACACTGGTAGAAATCAGTTCAGCGCGGTAAGCTTCGTTACAGCAAGTATACAACATGATGCGCCACAGAAAAGCCCGGCTTTTTCAAGCGCAGCCAGATGCAGTCAAACAGGCAATGCCTTACAACGACCACGTGTGTCATGAACACCGCGGCTGTTATCAAGAAATTATTAAATGATAAAGAAGAAAGACCTTGATTTCCTCCGCGTGACACATCTGCGCGGGCCGAACATCTGGACCTACCGTCCCGTCATCGAGGTCGTGGTCGACATCGGTGCGCTGGAAGAGCTCCCTTCGAACCTGATTCCCGGCCTGTACGAGCGGCTGGTCGAGTCGCTGCCGGGGCTGGTCGTGCACCGCTGCGGCGTGGGCGAGTACGGCGGCTTCCTCAAGCGCCTGCGCGAAGGCACCTGGGCCGGCCACATCCTCGAACACGTGGTGCTGGAACTGCAAACCCTGGCGGGTATGCGCACCGGCTTCGGCAAGACGCGCGAGACCGGCGAGGCCGGCATCTACAAGATGGCCTTTCGTACCCGCGAAGAGCACGTCGGGCGCGCCGCGCTGGCGGCCGGACGGTCGCTGTTAATGGCGGCAATCAACGGGCCTGACGACACCAGCGATACCCCGTTCGACCTCGCGGCCGAAGTGGCGATCCTCAAAAACCTGGTCGACGAACACTGTCTCGGGCCGTCGACCGCGCACATCGTGGAAGCTGCCACCGAACGCCATATTCCGTCGATCCGGCTGACCGACGGCAACCTGGTGCAGCTCGGCCACGGCGCCGCCCAGCGCCGCATCTGGACCGCCGAAACCGACGGCACCAGCGCAATCGCCGAAAGCATCGCCAGCGACAAGGATCTGACCAAGTCGCTGCTCAAGTCGTGCGGCCTGCCGGTGCCTGAGGGCAGCCTGGTGCGCAGCGCGGAAGAGGCGTGGGAAGAAGCCCAGGACATCGGCCTGCCGGTGGTGGTCAAACCCTACGACGGCAACCACGGCCGCGGCGTCTCGCTCAATTTGATGACCGAGGCCGACGTCGTCGCCGCCTATCACCTGGCCAGCCGCAAGGGCGACAGCCAGAGCGTGCTGGTGGAGCGCTACATCACCGGCGACGAGCACCGCATTTTGGTGGTCGGCACGCAGGTAGTCGCCGCCGCCAAGGGCGAATCGCTGTGGGTAACCGGCGACGGCGCTGCCAACATCATCGCGCTGGTCGACAGCCAGATCAACACCGACCCGCGCCGCGGCAGCGGCGAAGATTCGCCGCTCAACGCGCTGGCGCCCGAAGAAGGCGCCGAGATCATCCTCGAACTGGAACGCCAGGGCTTGACCGCATACTCGGTGCCGCTGGCCGGCCAGAAGGTGCTGATCCAGCCCAACGGCAACGTTGCCTTCGACGTTACCGACAAGATCCACCCGTCGGTCCGTCATGCGGCGGCGCTGGCGGCGCGCGTGGTGGGCCTGGACATCGCCGGCATCGACCTGGTGTGCGAAGACATCTCGCGCCCGTTAGAGGAGCAGCGCGGCGCCATCATCGAAGTCAATGCCAGCCCCGGCCTGCTGGCCCACCTGAAACCGGCCGACGGCCCTGCCCGCCCGGTCGGCGCCGCCATCATCGCCCACCTGTTCACTCCCGCGCAAAACGGCCGCATCCCGATCGTCGGCGTCACCGGCACCCTCGGCACCAGCCTGATCGCCAAGCTGACCGGCTGCCTGTTGCAGCTGACCGGCAAACACGTTGGTGTAATCAGCGGCCAGGGCATGTACCTCGACAATCGCCAGGTCGTCGCCGGCGATTGCATCAAGTGGGAAACCGGCCAGCGCCTGCTGATCAACCGCACCTTGAACGCCGCGGTTTTCGAGAGCCACGCGCGGATGATCCTGACCGAAGGCCTGGCTTACGACAAATGCCAGGTCGGCATCGTCACCGACATGGAAGGCATGGAGAGCCTCGGCCTGGCCGAATTCTATATCCGCGATGCCGACGCCATGGCCAACGTGATCCGCACCCAGGTCGACGTTATCCTGCCCGACGGCGTGGCGGTGCTCAACGCCGACAACGCGCAAGTGGCGGAACTGGCCGCACTGTGCGACGGCAAGGTGATTTTTTATGCGCTCGACCCCGACAACGACGTCGTCGCGCGTCACCGCGCCGCCGGCGAGCGCACGGTGTTCGTCCGCGCGGGCGCCATCGTGATCGCCGACGGCGCGCTCGAGACCGCCCTGTTGCCGCTGTCTTCGATGAAAACCGCGACCGTCAAATACCCGGCCAGCGTGCTCGCCGCGGTAGCTGCCGCGTGGGCGCTGGACGTCACCCCGGAATTGCTGGTGGCCGGCCTGCGCACTTTCGACGCGGCGCCGAAGCTACCAGCTCATTAATGAATCAGGCCCGGCGCGCGGCGCCGGGTTACGTCCCCCGGCCGGCGCGTGGCGCCGCCCCCCCCATCAGACAGGATCACGGTTTATGCAAGTATCACGCGTACGGGCGCTGCGAGGCCCCAACCTCTGGAGTCACCACACGTCGGTGGAGGCGATCGTCGCCTGCACTCCCGACGAAGATTGCGTTGGCAACCTCGCCGGTTTCGAAACCCGGGTGCGCGCCCGCTTCCCGGCGCTCTCGCCGCTGCAGCCGACCGGCCACGACGACAGCATCCCGATGGCCCACGTGCTCGAACTGGCCGCGCTCGACCTGCAGGCACAGGCCGGCTGCCCCGTCACCTTCAGCCGCACCACCGCCACGCTCGAACGGGGCATTTTTCAGGTCGTCGTCGAATATTCGGAAGAAGCCGTCGGCCGTTTGGCGTTGACGCTGGCCGAGCAGCTGTTACAGGCCGCTTTCGACGACACCGCGTTCGACATCGACAACGCCCTGGCGCAATTGCGCGAACTCGATGAAGACGTGCGCCTCGGCCCGTCCACCGGTTCGATCGTGCAGGCCGCGGTGGCGCGCAACATTCCGTTTCGCCGCCTGACCGACGGCTCCCTGGTGACGTTCGGCTGGGGCAGCCGCCAGCGCAGGATCCAGGCCGCCGAGATCGACCGCACCGGCGCCATCGCCGAAGCCATTGCCCAGGACAAGGAACTGACCAAGAAGCTGCTCGACGCGGCCGGCGTGCCGGTGCCGCACGGGCGGGTGGCGCTCGACGCCGACGACGCCTGGGCAGCGGCGTTGGAGATCGGCCTGCCGGTGGTGATCAAGCCGAAGGACGGCAACCAGGGCAAGGGCGTCACCGTCAACATCACCACCCGCGAACAGATGCATGCCGGCTTTGCCGCCGCATCCGAATTTCGCGACGACATCCTGGTCGAGCGCTACCTGCCGGGTAACGACTTCCGCCTGCTGGTCGTCGGCGGCAAGATGGTCGCCGCCGCCCGCCGCGATCCGCCGCAAGTGACCGGCGACGGCGCCAAAACCGTGCGCCAGCTGGTCGACCAGGTCAATCTCGATCCGCGGCGCGGCAACGGCCACTCGACGCCGCTGACCAAAATCCGTTTCGACGACATCGCGCTGGCCAGCCTGGCGACGCAAGGATACGAGGCCGACTCGGTACCGCCGCGCGGGCGCCGCGTCATCCTGCGCAACAACGCCAACCTGTCGACCGGCGGCGCCGCCACCGACGTCACCGACGACGTCCACCCGGAAGTGGCCGCGCGCGCGATCGCCGCCGCCCACATGGTGGGGCTGGACGTCTGCGGCGTCGACCTGGTATGCGACAGCGTGCTCAAACCGATCGAAGAACAGCACGGGGGGGTGGTTGAAGTGAACGCCGCGCCGGGCCTGCGGATGCACCTGACGCCCTCGTTCGGCAAAGGCCGTCCGGTCGGTGAAGCGATCGTTGCCTCGATGTTCGCCGACGGCGACGACGGCCGCATCCCGGTCGTCGCCGTCACCGGCACCAACGGCAAGACGACGACGGTGCGCCTGATCGCCCACCTGCTCACCGCCGGCGGCCTGCGCACCGGCATGACCAATACCGACGGCGTCTACATCGAAGGACGGCGCATCGACAGCGGCGACTGCAGCGGCCCGCGCAGCGCGCGCAACGTGCTGCTTCATCCCGACGTCGACGCCGCCGTGTTCGAGACCGCGCGCGGCGGCCTGCTGCGCGAAGGCCTCGCTTTCGACCGCTGCCAGGTCGCCGTCGTCACCAACATCGGCTCGGGCGACCACCTCGGCCTGAACTACATCACTACCCTCGAAGACCTCGCGGTGCTTAAACGCGTGATCGTGCAGAACGTCGCCGCCAACGGCATGGCGGTGCTTAACGCTAACGACCCGGTCGTCGTCCGCATGGCCGACAACTGCCGCGGCGCCGTCACCTTTTTTGGCGCCGACGTCCACCACGAAGTGATGTCGATGCACCGCGCGCAAGGCAAGCGCGTGGTCTTTGTCGACAATGGCGACATCGTTGCCGCGCAAGGCAAAACGACGCACCGGATGGCGCTGTCGGAAGTGCCGATCACGCGCAACGGCGCCATCGGTTTTCAGGTCGACAACGTGATGGCGTCGGTAGCGGCGGCGTGGGCGGTCGACATGCCGTGGGAAGCGATCCGCGCCGGCCTCGCATCGTTCGCCGGCGAAAGCGACAATGCGCCAGGCCGTTTTAATGTCTTCGACTACCGCGGCGCCACCGTGATCGCCGATTACGGCCACAACCCGGACGCCATCCTGGCGTTAGTGGGCGCTGTCGAGAGCATGCCGGCGAAGCGCCGCTCGGTCGTCATCAGCGGCGCCGGCGACAGGCGCGACCAGGACATCCGCCAGCAGACCGAGATCCTCGGCGCTGCCTTCGACGACGTGCTGCTGTACCAGGACCAGTGCCAGCGCGGACGCCAAGACGGCGAGGTCGTCGCGCTGCTGCGCCAAGGCCTGGCCGGCGCCAAACGCACCAGCTACGTCGATGAAATCAACGGCGAATTCGTCGCCATCGACACCGCGCTGGCGCGCTTGATGCCGGGCGACCTGTGCCTGATCCTGATCGATCAGGTCGATGAGGCGCTGGCCCATATCGCCGGGCGCATCGCCGAAGGCTGACCGGGCGGCCGGCCGCCGCGCCGGCCCGGGGTCAGCGGTGGTCAGCTGTGGTCAACTTTTGAGCGGTGCCACCAGCAGGCCCACCACCACCGGCGTCGTCGACTGGCTCGACATCGTCACGCTGCTGCCGCTGGCGTGCCACACGGCGTTCATGTTGACCGAACTGGTGCTGGTCTGGCTGCCGGCGCTGGCCCAGAAGGCGCCGACTCCGAAGCCGCTCGACGAGTTGTACGCCGACTGCGCCGCCGCATAGCTTGCCGCATCCATCGTCACCGTGATCGACGGATACATCGCCACCAGCAGCGCGGTCGGCCTGACCAGCCCGGCCTGGTTCGGATAGTCGTACATCAGCGACGAATCGTACCAGGGGCCCGGCTCCAGCGACACCGTGGTGATGGCGTCGAACGCCATGCGCTGGTTGAACGAAGACGAGGCCGTATCGACGTTGACCTGCGAAGACGACTGGGTGGACGAACCGCCAGCCGACCAGAACCAGAAGCTGCTACCCCAGTTGGTCTGGCTGAAATAGCTCGACTTGGAGAAGTCATACATCGACGACGTGCCGCTAAAGCCGATCGTAATGGCCTGCTCGCCGCTGTTGCCGTGCTGGGCGACGGTCTGGTCGACCCAATTGGAGAACTGCGACAGGTCGCCCGGCACGTAGTCGGGCACGATCAGGGTGCCGGAGGCGACCGCGATGCTCATCACCGTCGGCATTTGGGCCGCAGAGCCGAGCTTGGCCTGGCGCACGCTGTCGACCGTGGTCTTGGCCAGCTGGATCGCCACATAATCCTGGCCATACACGGCGCTGTAAATGTTGTTGAGCTGGCTGTTGTAGCCGTTCATCAGGTTGGCGTCGGTGTTCAGGGTGGCGCCCCAGGCGGTCTGGCTCAGGTAGCTCTGGAAGCTCGGATACTTGCCGGGATACATTGTCGTTGCCTGCTGATAGGCGGTGAAGGCGCCGCTCTGGTCGGTGTAGAACTGCGTCGTCGCGGTGGAGAGATTACCCTTGATGAGGTTGATCTGGCCCTGCTGGGTTGGCGTCGGCGCCTTTTGCGAGCCCTGCGGCACCAGGTTGTCGATATAGCTGGCGTAATCGTTAAAGAAGGAATTCGTGGTCTGGTCGTAAATTCCTTGCGGAAACAATTCGGTGTCCGCCAGGTTGTACACCTGCGCCAGCGCCTGCTGCAGGCTCGGCGGGCTGGTCAGCGACTTGGAATTGTAGGCCAGGTTCGCCTGCAATGCATTGCCAGTGAGAATAAGGTTGGGCGCGTTGACTGGCAAACCGCATGCTTTTGACAAACTGGCTACATAAATTGCAAACATATCTTGATTATCAAGTGCCATGATGGACTTCCCTCTGTGTTGGATGGATCGGCGTGATAAGGCGTCGCACAGTTGCCGAATGGGCGCCTGTGCTCGACACCTGGGTGAAACTGTATCGGGAAGCGAATGCCTTGATCAGTATCAACAGGTAACGCCGTCGCGCTGCTACGGTATCGGGTCAGTCGTGCTGGAAATGGCGTTTCACCGCGGCGCACACGAAGTAGCCAAGCTCTTCCTGCAAAGCGATGGTAAACGCGCGGCAGCGGTCAAATTGCTGCGACCAGGCGATGGCCCCGTCGCTGGCGCCAACCAGTCGGATCGACAACCTGATCAGCTCGCCATCAAAGCGTACGCTGCCTTCGAGTACATGCCCGGCGCGCGCCAGGGCTGGCACAGCGGCGCCAGGCTGGCGCGCGCTGGAAAAACCAGGCGCGACTACCTTGTTGCCGAATTGCAGGAACAGGCGGTGAGTCAGCTCCTCGCCCAGGCCGCGGGTGAACGCCGCGCAAGCGGCGCAGGCATCGTCCTCGGCGATGCAGGCGAGCGGCGTGATCGCCAGCAGGCCGCCGGGTTCAGACGCCTCGCCGCCGCCCCGGCTGCGCTCGATGACAGGCATATAGCTCCCGGTCGGAATGGCGAAGACGATCTCCGGGCGCGGCGCAACGGCGGCGTAATACAGTTTCAGCTTTTCGCGCAGGCGCCCGACCTGGACCCGCACCACCGGATCCTCGCCCGGGCTGAACGTGGCCGGGTCGCGCTCGAATACTTCGATCCCGATGGTGTACTCGTTAATGTCGCGCACCGCATTGGCAAGCCGTTTCTCGACCAAAAACTGCAGCAGCCGGCTGGTGCGGTGCGCCTTGACGAACCCCACCCCGGCCAGGATGCGCGCCAGCGCATCGCGTACGTCGGCGGCCGGCACCTTGGCCGGCGCGCGCGCCACGCTCTTGAGCAAGGCGTGCGCCGACGGCGCCAGCACGGCAGCGGCAGCGGCAGCGGCAGCGGCGGGTGGGCTCATCAGCATGGTCGGGTATTCCTCCAGGATGCGGAAAGGCTGGCTGTAGAAAAAAAGACAAGTGACAGCTTTTTAATATAGGCAGTTGGACCCGTCATTACCAACCAAAAGGTGAGCAACCTTGTCTTATATCAATGGAACACGAGAAATATCTTTCACTTGCTTGCTGATAGGCGGCTGCCGCGCCGACCCGCCCCCAGGGCGATTGCATGAAGCCTGGCCCCCCCCGTCTCTGATTCGATTCGACTCGTAAAATATTGCTTGTAAACTCGAAAAGAAAGGCGTTTGCTCTCGATATTTAAGCGAAGAGATGACAAACGCACCGGTATCCTTGCTGGAAGCGTTCGAAGTTCAGGTTTACTTTCGTCTTTTGAATGAACGAAATCGGCTACCGCACCTGCATCCTGGACCGAGACCGAACTGGACTTCAACGGCCAAGGCGCGTTTTGCCTCGGCCCGTTGAGCTACGAGGCCCAGCGCGGCATGTACCTGCATCCGACCTACGCGGTCACGCCCGCGCGCGCACCGCTGGGCATTATCGACGCGTGGATGTGGGCGCGGCGGACCGAAGGAAAGTGTGCGCTGGATCGAGGGCTACGAGCGGATCGCGGAGATGGCGGCGCGGCACGGCGTGAAGCCGCGCGAGGTCGACGCGCCCGATGGCGTCAAGCCGATCGAGTGGCGCTTGCTGAGACTCGTCGGCGTCAAATTGCTTTGGATTTAGTTTTGTTCCATCGGTTCATGACAGGCTCTAACATGCAAGGATGAAGCATAAATCCTACCGTAGGATCGAGCGCAAGGTACGAAAAAAGTACGAAAAATTGCAGCGGATTTTGGTGGACGTCACCGGACAAAAAACCGGGTTTCTCCTATGAGAGGATAGTCCAGTAATATCCCGGGAAGTATCATTATTCGTCATTCACACTGCAGGGGTCGGCAGTTCGAAACTGCCACTTCCCACCAAGAATTAGTTTGAAATCGAAGGCTTGCAACGTTCAGTTGCAAGCCTTTTTTTTATGTTCGGGGGAAGTGCAAAAATCGCGGCTGGCGAGGGCCGGCTCCAGGGTTTCGGGCCAATCGAAACCGTCCGCTAGCAGCCTGGATGGAGAAAATCGAGCTCAAATGCTGTTGCTCAGCACTGACGGCGTCGGCAGCTTCGTCAACGGCGCCTTGCCCGTGAACTCTTTAGCAAGTGCAACAAATTTCCGGCTCATTTTACGCGACTATTGGTCGAATTATAGTTATACTCGTTTTAACTACGTTTGCTGTTGATATGCGGGTGTCCCGGTATTTGTCTCTTGTTCGGCAGGTACTCGCGTTGACGGCGGCATGCTGCCCACCCGGCCGGAAGCCAAGCAATCAAACAACACCGACATGTCCTTGCCCTCGTGCGGAGGGTGGCCCAAGGTCTGGCCGACAATTCTGGCGGTTCGTGTGTGCATAATTGTTCGGTATCAGGCCTGGAACAGCAATTCAATGGCGACAGCGGGGAAGTGATCCTCCGACGATTGTAGATCCTGATTTTTATTTTTTAGGTAACAAATATGAACACAACGTCCCTTAATCTCGAGCGCAAGTTAAAAAAGCGCGTTCAGCTGGAAGACCAGACCTACGCCAAAGTGACATGGCGCTTGCTGCCTTTTCTTTTCCTGTGCTACGTGGCGGCTTATCTTGACCGCGTCAACGTCGGCTTCGCCAAGCTGCAGATGCTCAATGACCTGCACTTCAGCGAGACTGTGTATGGCTTGGGCGCCGGTATTTTCTTCATCGGTTATTTCCTGTTCGAAGTGCCAAGCAACGTCATCATGCATAAGGTCGGCGCCCGCATCTGGATCGGCCGCATCATGATCACCTGGGCGATCCTTTCGGCCGCGACGATGTTCGTCACCAGCCCGACGATGTTCTATACGATTCGCTTCCTGCTTGGCGTGGCCGAAGCGGGATTTTTCCCTGGCATCGTGCTGTATCTGACCTATTGGTTCCCGGCACAACGGCGTAGTCGCATGAACGCATTGTTCATGATCGGCATTCCGATTGCCGGCGTTGTCGGTGGCCCGCTGTCGGGCTATATCCTGAACGCGTTTAACGGTGTGCATGGATGGTCAGGCTGGCAATGGTTGTTCCTGCTGGAAGCCATTCCATCGCTCATCCTCGGCGTCGTTACACTGTTCTACCTGCCGGACAGCATTGGCGCGTCGAAGTGGCTGACGGAAGCAGAAAAGAAGATGCTCGAAGAAAACATCGCGAAAGATGGCAGCGGCAAGGCGGATCATTCCCTGGCCAAGGTTTTCGGTGACAGCAAAGTCTGGCTGATGGCAGCGATTTATTTTTGCTGCATGATGGGCCTGTATGGCGTGAGCTTCTACCTGCCGACGCTGGTCAAGGCTGCGGGCGTCAAGGACCCGCTCGACGTTGGTCTGCTGACCGCCATCCCGTATGGCTGCGCGGTGGTCGCCATGCTGCTCAACGCCAGAAGCGCCGACCGCATGCGCGAGCGCCGCTGGCACTTTGCGATTGCCAGCGCGCTGGGCGGCCTGGGTTTGTTGCTCAGCACGATTTACGGCTCCAATGTGGTCATCGCGCTGGCAGCGCTGTCGCTCGGCACAGCAGGCCTGTTGTCGACGATGCCGGTGTTCTGGACTTATCCGAGCGCAATATTGACCGGTACCGCAGCCGCTGCCGGGATTGCGATGATCAATTCCATCGGCAACCTGGCTGGCTTCGTCAGTCCATCCATTATTGGGTTCATGAAAGACGTTACGCAGAGCACCAACGCCGGTATGTATGTCGTTTCCGCTGCGCTGTTCCTCGGTGCGGTTCTGGCATTATTGCAACCAAAGGAATTGGTCAATAAATAGAAAGCGAGCAGGCGAGCGTGCTTGTCCTCGCCTGCTTCTATCGCACAATTGAACCACGTGGCTAGGCAAGGTATGAAGTAACACGAAACAGGACGAAAACAGCGGCGTATACCTGAGGGCAACCCGGGCCGAACATCCAGTTTTTTCCTGTGAGAGAGTTGTCCGGCGTCGTTCAGAAGTGTCCCGAAATCGACCATTCACACTGCAGGGGCCGCAAGTTCGAAGCCTGCACTTCCCACCAAGAATTCGTTGTACATCAGAGGCTTGCAACGTTCAGTTGTAAGCCTTTTTTGCATGTGCGGGAAAAGTGCAAGCATCGCGGGCGGCTGATCGATTCGGCCTGGTAGGCCGGCGAGGGCCGGCTCGAGGGTCCCGGGCCGATTCGTCGGCAGAATGAAAAACACGTCCGCGCAATCCATCCATTTCATGGAGTAGCCGGTTGAGCATGACTTCATCGGAGGCGCTGTCGCGCGCGGAGCGATCGCGCGCAGGAACGGAGCGAAGGGGCAGTTTGAACCTGCCGACGCCACGCGTTACACGCAATGCACCGTGGCGAGCACAGCAACGTGAGGTCCAAGGCAAGGCTCAAGGGTAAATTTGGCAGACGCAACATTAGCGAAAAATTCCTGCGGCAGCGGCGCACAATGCCAGGCATCGAGCAGCCTGGCGTCAGGCTTGGCGCGGCCTGGACAATTACTTGTCATGTTTGTAGACCGACGTGCTGCCGTCCGCTTTTACCGGCAGGACGTCAAACGGATCCTTGCGCGGGCCTTCCATGCCGGACGAGCCGAGCGGCATGGCTGGTACCGCGAGGCCCTTCGCCTTCGGCTTTGCGCCCGACACGGCGGGCGTGGTGCGCGCCGGTGGCGGCATGCTGCTGACGACCGAGCCACGCCCGCGCGGGCAAGGTCCAGTCAAGGGGATGGACGAAAGCATCAAGCGCCTGGTCGCGGCGGCTGCCTTGCAGAAATCGCTGGCCGAAACGGCGCACGCGCACGACGCCGCCAACGCGCAGGGCGACCAGAGCGCCGTCGCCAAGGTCGTCAAGGACCAGAACGACGCCATTCAGGGCACCAATGGCGACGCTGTGTTTCCCGAGCTGGCCGCACCGCACCTGGTGCTCGCCAGCCCGGCCGGTATCGCGACCACCAGCAAGAAGTCGACCAACATCGCCAGCGCCGAGCACACCGCAATCACGGCCGGCATGAACCTGTCGATCGCCACCGGCGACAGCCTGCTCGCCAGCGTCACCAATGCCTTCCGGCTGTTCGTGCACAAGGCCGGCATGCGCCTGATCGCCGCTGCCGGGAAGGTGCACATCCAGGCGCAGTCCGACGACATCACGGCCGTTGCCAACAAGGTGCTGACCTTGATCAGCGAGTCGGACTGGGTCGACATCCGCGGCAAGAAAGGTGTGCGCCTGCATGGCGGCGACTCAATGTTCGAGGTCAGCGACAAGGTGCAGTGCTTCAGCGCCTCGCCGACGCTGTTTCATGGCAACCTCGAAACGTTGGCGCCTGCGAATCGTCCGCAACCAGGCGCGCCGCCGCCGAAAAACGATATAGCTCGCGCAGAATCGGCAGAGCCGGAAAAGGAATATCTGTACCACGATCTGCGGCCTCACTTTGCCGGGGGTAATTACGAGCACCTGGCCTACGCGCTGTTCAAAGGCGACACGAAAATCAAGGACGGCATGACCGACCGTTTGGGCGTGGCGAAGATTCCCCATCAGGCGGGCACGCCGCGCTATCGCATTGTCATGGGCGATGGCGAAGCATTTGTACTGAACGTATCGGCGACAGAAAAAGACCGGCTACCGTCTGCCGAAAACGCAGCGATAAGCCAGGCTGCGCCGTCGGCGCAAGACACGCCATCAAATCGGCAACACGACTGAACTGCAGACCGAACCATTTGGAAAAGCGCCATGGCAGATGCAATCAAACGAACGCAAACCATTTACGTCAGCGAAGAAAAACGCAGATCGAGCAGTTCCTCCCAGTGGCTGCTGGAGCATCAGCACGCCACGCACCCAATCTGCGACAACAGTGCATTGAAGGTTTTCATTTGCGGAGAGGACAGCTTCAAGGACATCGCCGCGCAAATCAATGCGGCCAAGGAAAGCATCGATATCTGCTGCTGGGGTTTCGACCCTGGCATGGAACTGGTGCGAGATTCCGGAGAGATGTGGCCGCGCGGCCCGACCTACGGCGACTTGCTGATCGCCGCCGGCAAGCGTCAGGGCCGCGAACGAAAAGCCGGCGACTGGATCGAAACGCACTCGTTGCGGACGCCCTCGCGCATTTCCACGGCCGCGACGAAGGCCACCTTGTTCGACGATCCGCGTCCCGGCCCGCCGCCGGTGCGCTCCCCGCCCAGGTAGGCGTCATCGACACCGATATCATCTTCCAGCGGGCGATCGGCCTCGCGCTGGGCCATCGCCGCCATCAGCTTGTGCTTGAGCAGCCAGGCGGCCTTCCAGGAAATGCCCAACTGCCGCATCAAAGCCAGCGCTGCGATGTTCGTCTTCGACTGCGTGATCAGGTAGATCGCCAGGAACCACTTCGTCAACGGTAGGTGACGATGCTCCATCACCGTTCCCGAGTGCAGGCTGGTCTGATGCGCGACAGGCGCCACACTGCCAGTAACGTCGTCCCTGCCGCCTGAATTCGTCAGCGGCTATATGGCCGCACGGGCAAACAAACCCGTGATTTGCATTCAGCACAAGCACGTCGCCATGGAATGCAAGCCAGCGCCGACGATTGCAAGCTCATTTGCAGATAGCATGCGTACCGGCCTGCGGTCATTTTCAATTAATTCGAGCCGAAATCGGCGTCAAATGCGAGCCGCTACAGATATCGGTGCGTTTGCCATCTCTTCGCTTAAATACCGAGAGTAAACGCCTTTCTTTTCGAGTGTACAAGCAAGATTTTACGAATCGAATCAGCGATTGGGGCCAGGCTTCATGCAATCGCCCTGGACCCGCCCCCCGGCCGCGCATTGTCTCGCCGTACATATTTATTTTTGCACCACGGTTTTCCACGTTTTAATGTGTAGTATTCTTACATAAAGACTCGTCCACATGCATGTCGGCGCCCAGCGGCAAGGCGCTTTTTACGTGCCGACACGGGTCACCAATAACAATCTGGAGACCGGCATGCCCAATTTTGGTAGTTTTAGTTCGTCTATTTTTCGCACCGCAAGCGGTTTCGCCGCTGCCATCCTTTTCGCCGCATGCGGCGGCAATGGCGCAGAATCGGCCGCGGCCGCACAGCCGACCAGGCTGCTCGCCAGCGGCGTCAGCGCCAGCACGGCGCAAGCTGCCGGCACCATCCGGATCCACTACCGCCGCGTGCAGGGCGACGCTTCGCAATGGGGCGTGTATTCGTGGGACGGGCCGCAAAACCCAAGTTCGGCGTGGATCACCGACCGTTTCATGATGACCCAGTCCGACAGCTTCGGCAGCTACGTCGACATTCCGGTCAATACCGGCAAGAGCGCGCTGCATTTCCTCGTCACCGACGGCGCCGGCAACAAGAACTGCGGCAACGACCAGTCGGTCAATTTCGCCGCCGGCATTGCCACCGCGGGCCAGGAAATCTGGATGCTGGAGGGCAGTTGCACGGTGTACGCGACACCGCCGCCGATCAGCTTTGGCAACCTGAACGACGCCAGCGCGCACTGGCTCTCGGCCACCACGCTGGCCTGGCCGGGCGCTGCCGGCAACGGCAGCTACCGCTTGTTCTATGCTGCCAACGGCGGCCTCGGATCAAGCACCAGCGGCGTCATCGGGGCCGACGGCAGCGTCGACCTGACCCCGGTTGGCGCCCTGCCCGCCGCGCTCTTGCAAAAATTTCCGCACCTGGCCGGCGCCACCGCGCTGGCGATGTCCGAGCTGGACGCCGCCAGGCTGGCCGCACAAGCCGGTTCCCAGTTCGCGGTCGCGCAATACGGCACCGACGGCAAGCTGGTGCAGGTGACGTCGCTGCAAATGGCCGGCATGCTCGATAGCGTGTTCGCCGCCGCCGCGTCGAACAGCAAACTGGGCGTCACTTTCAGCGGCGCCGGCGTGCCGACTTTCCGCGTGTGGGCGCCGACCGCCAGGTCGGTCGCGCTCGACCTGTACCCGGACGCGAACGCCGCCAGCACCAGCCAGGTAGCGATGATCAAGGACGCCGCCAGCGGCGTCTGGAGTTACCGCGCGCCCGATGCGCGCTGGAGCAATCGCTACTACTACACCTACACCGTCAAGGTGCTGTCGCGCTGGGCCGGCAACAGCGTCGTCACCAACCTGGTGACCGATCCGTATTCGCTCAGCCTGAACGCCAACAGCGGCCGCAGTTTCGTCGCCAACCTCGACAGCGCGGCGCTGAAACCGGCCGGCTGGGACCAGCACACCATTCCAACGCTGGCGCATGCCACCGACATCGCGCTCTATGAACTGCATATCCGCGATTTCAGCGCCGGCGACGCGACGGTACCGAAGCCGCACCGCGGCAAATACCTCGCCTTTACCGACACCGGCTCGAACGGCATGCGCCATTTGCGCTCCTTGCAAAAGGCCGGCATGACGCACATCCACCTGTTGCCGAGCTTCGATTTTGCCAGTGTCAATGAAGGTGTCGATGGCAGCGGCTGCGCGGCGCCGGCGATCCCGGCTGGCGCACCCGATGCGAGCGCCCAGCAAGCGGCGGTCGCGGCCAGCCAGGACAGCGACTGCTTCAACTGGGGTTACGATCCGGTCCACTACAGCGTGCCGGAAGGCAGCTACGCTTCCGACGCCAACGACGGCGCGGTGCGGGTACGTGAATTTCGCGCAATGGTGCAGTCGCTGCACGAGCAGGGCCTGCGCGTGACGATGGATGTGGTGTACAACCATACCAGCGGCTCGCAGCAAGGCCCCCTGTCGGTGCTCGACCGGATCGTGCCGGCTTATTACTATCGCCTCAACGCCAGCGGCGGCATCACCAGCGACAGCTGCTGCGCCGACACCGCCGCCGAGAACGCCATGATGGGCAAGCTGATGATCGATTCGGTGTCCACCTGGGCCAGCCAGTACAAGGTCGACAGCTTCCGCTTCGACCTCATGGGTTTTGCGCCGCTGGCCGTGATGACCCAGTTGCAAAGCCGTGTCAACCAGGCCGCCGGGCGCGACATCTATTTGTATGGCGAAGGCTGGAATTTCGGCAGCGCCGGCAACGACGCGCGCTTCGTGCAGGCGCGCCAGGTCAACATGTTCGGCACCGGCATCGCTTCGTTCAACGACCGCCTGCGCGACGCGGTGCGCGGCGGCGGCTGCTGCGATGGCGGTTCCAGCCTGGTCAGCCAGCAGGGCTTCATCAACGGCGCCTGGTACGACCAAAACGCATTGGCGAACCAGTCGAAGGACGACCTGCTGCGCCTGGCCGACCTGGTGCGGGTCGGCCTGTCGGGCACGCTGCGCGACTACCGTTTTACGGACCGCTTCGGTTCCTTGCGCAGCAACGCGCAGATCGATTATTTCGGCCAGGGCGCAGGCTTCGCCGCCAATCCGGGCGAGACCATCAACTACATCGAGGCGCACGACAACCAGACGCTGTTCGACCTGAACGCCTACAAGCTGCCAGTGGCAACCAGCATGGCCGACCGCGTGCGCGTGCAAAACCTCGGCGCTGCCCTCAACCTGCTGTCGCAAGGCGTGCCTTTCTTCCACGCCGGCCAGGAAATCCTGCGCTCGAAATCGATGGACCGCGACAGCTACAACGCCGGTGACTGGTTCAACAAACTCGATTACAGCTACCAGTCGAACAATTTCGGCGCCGGCTTGCCGATGGCCGGGGTCAACCGGGACAACTGGCCGTTGATGGCGCCGCTGCTGGCCAATCCGCAACTCATGCCGCGCATGGCCGACATCGTCGCCGCGAAGGGGTATGTCACCGGCCTGCTGTCGATCCGCAAGGACAGTTCGCTGTTCCGCCTGCGCTCAGGCCAGGATGTGACGGATCGGCTGCGTTTTTATAACGTCGGCCCGCAACAGCTACCCGGGCTGATCGTGATGAGCATCGACGGCCAGCATCCGCGCAGCTACGAGGGCGCCAAATACAAGAGCGTGGTGGTGCTGTTCAACGTCGACAAGGTGGCCAAGACGCTCGCCGTGGCCGAACTGAAGGGCCGCATGCTGAAAACCCACAAGGCGCATCGCCAGTCCGGCAGCGAACAATGGGCGCGCACCGCGCTGTACGACAGCGCCACCGGCAGCTTCACGATCCCGCCGCGCACCACGGTGGTGTTCGTCGAAAATTCCGGTAAAGGGGATGACGACTGAGATCATCACAACCTGAATTAAGACGCTGAGTTAAGACACTGAAATTCGCACGCCGCGGCGTGCGGCGAAACTGCCCGCAGTGGCGCACAATCGAGATTCCGAGGATCTTCGAGAAGTGACCATGAACAATGCAGACGACGAGCTCAGTCATCGCGCCGCGCCAACCATGCACGCGGTGGCGCGCCTGGAGTAGTTCCTGGGAACGCCGGCCGAAGCGATGCACGATATCGAGCCGGTCGCGGCGCAGATAAGCTACTCGACCTGTATGGCGCAGCTAGTTGCCGACCGCGCCAAATAGCGCAAATTGCACATCTTGACGCAGCCGGAGTCGACCTTCGCAGCCACCCTGGCCGCCCCCCGACGCCATCCGTCACCGGATACTTCTGCTGGCTCTCTCTCGCTCGTGTTTCCCACCGCCACGCCGATGCAGATCGACTTCAGCGGCGAAGCCCTGCACCGCGCGCCTGTTCCGGACAGCACTGCGCGGCTACCAGGTAATCGATGAAGGCGTGCAGGTTCAATGCCAGGTGCTTGCCCGGCATGTAAGCGGCATGCATGTTAACCGGATTGTGTAATTTTCAACAGAAGGCGATACTGGACCTGTCGATGCATTGCATCGCCCACCCACTTTCGTTCAGGAGAAACAAGTGAGCAAACAGCAGAGCAAACAGCAAAGCAAACAGCAAATAAAACAGCGCAGCTTGGGAAGCCAGGGCTTGACCGTATCGGCGATCGGCCTGGGATGCATGGGCATGAGTACGGCGTACGGCGCGGCGATTGAATCCGAATCGATCGCGACGATCCAGCGCGCGATCGAATTGGGCGTGACGCTGTTCGACACCGCCGAAGTCTACGGCCCGTACACCAACGAGACCTTGCTCGGTCAAGCGCTGGGCGGCCGGCGCAGCGAAGTGACGATCGCCACCAAGTTCGGCTTTCGCATCGAGAACGGCGCCAACGTCGGCGTCGACAGCGACCCGGCGCACATCCGGCACGCGGTGGAAGGATCGCTGCGGCGCCTGGGTACCGACTACATCGACCTGCTGTACCAGCACCGCATCGATCCGCAGGTGCCGATCGAAGACGTGGTCGGCGCCATGGCCGAGCTGGTACGCGAAGGTAAAGTACGTTACCTCGGCCTGTCCGAAGCGGGCGTCGCCAACATTCGTCGCGCCCACGCGGTGCATCCGATCAGCGCGCTGCAAAGCGAGTACTCGCTGTGGGAGCGCAACCTCGAAGCTGGCGCAGAACCGGTGCTGCCGGTGCTGCCGGTACTACGCGAGCTGGGCATCGGCCTGGTCGCTTTCAGCCCGCTCGGGCGCGGCTTCCTGGCCGGCACCGCCAGGCGCGCCGAAGACTATCCGCCATCCGATTTTCGCCACCAGGATCCGCGCCTGCAGGGCGCCAATTTCGACGCCAACGTCGAAGCAGCGCGAATCATCGCCGACATCGCCGCCGCCAGGGGCGTCACGCCGGGTCAGCTCGCGCTGGCGTGGGTGCTGCACCAGGGCGACGACATCGTGCCGATCCCCGGCACCAAGCGCCGCGGCTACCTCGAACAGAACGTCGCCGCCGCTGACATTGCGCTTGACGCAGCCGAACTGGCGCAACTGGCCAGCGCGCTGACGCAGGTCGCCGGGCCGCGCTACAGCTTGGAGCGGATGGCGACGGTGGACCGCTGACCATGCCCAGCCAACATCACGGGCAACCCGCGCGGCCTTGGCTTTGCCCTACAGCTTGATCGGCGCCGCATGCCAGATCTGCCCGGCATATTCGGCAATCGTCCGGTCGGATGAAAAAATGCCCATGCCGGCCACGTTCAGGATGGCTTTACGCGTCCATTCGTCCGGTTGGCGATACAGCTCGTCGACCTGGTCCTGGGTAGCGACATAACTGGCGTAATCGGCCAGCAGCAAATAGTGATCGCCCCAGTTCAACAGCGTGTCGCAGATCGGCTGGAAGCGTCCCTTGTCGCTTGGGGAAAAAACACCGTCACGCAGCTGGTCGAGTACCAGTTTGAGTTCGGCATTGTGCTCGTAGATCAGGCGCGGCTGGTAACCATGGGTGCGCAAGGCATCGACTTCGTGCGTGGTGTTGCCGAAGATGAAGATGTTGTCGGCGCCAACGCTGTCGCGCATTTCGACGTTGGCGCCATCGAGCGTGCCGATCGTCAGCGCGCCATTCAAGGCGAATTTCATGTTGCCGGTGCCGGACGCTTCGGTGCCGGCGGTGGAGATTTGCTCCGACAGGTCGGCTGCCGGGATGATGATTTCCGCCAGGCTGACGCTGTAGTTCGGAATGAACACGACTTTGAGCTGGTCTTTCAGGCGCGCATCGTTGTTGATCGTGACGGCGACGTCATTGATCAGCTTGATGGTCTGCTTGGCCATGTGATAGGCCGACGCTGCCTTGCCGGCAAACACCACCGTGCGCGGCACCCAGTCGGCATCCGGATTGGCGAGGATGCGGTTGTAGCGGGTGATCACATGCAACACATTGAGCAACTGGCGCTTGTATTCATGGATGCGCTTGATCTGGACATCGAACAAGGACGCCGGATCGAGCGCGAGGCCGAGATTGGTCGCGACCCAGTTGGTCAGGCGCACCTTGTTGGCCAGTTTAGCGGCGCGAAATTGCGCGCCGAAAACGGCATCGCCGGCAATGTCTTTCAGACCGGATAGTTGCTCGAGGTGGCGCCGCCAGTCACGTCCGATGCGGTCGTCGATCAGCCGGGACAAGGACGGATTGGCCTGCGACAGCCAGCGTCGCGGCGTGACGCCGTTGGTTTTGTTATTGAAGCGATCCGGAAACACTTTGGCGAAATCGGCGAAGATCGATTGCTTCATCAACTCGGAATGCAGGGCCGAGACGCCGTTGATCTTGTGGCTGGCGACCACCGCCAGATAGGCCATCCGTACCCGCCGTTCGCCCTGTTCGTCAATCAGCGACACGCGCCGCATGAGTGCAATATCGGCGCCGAAGGTGGCGGTAATGTTGGCGATGAAACCGGCATTGATGTCAAAAATGATGTGCAAATGCCGCGGCAAGACCCGCCCCAGCAGATCGACCGGCCAGGTTTCCAGCGCTTCCTGCATCAAGGTGTGGTTCGTGTATGAAAACACTTTCTGCGTCAGCGCCCAGGCCTGCGGCCACTTGACGTGGTGCTCATCGACCAGCAGGCGCATCAACTCGGGGATGGCCAGTACCGGATGCGTATCGTTGAGGTGAATCGCGACATGGTCCGGCAATTGGTCGAAACTGCTGTGCGTGCGCAGATAGCGGTGGATCAGGTCCTGCAAGCTGGCAGCACAGAAAAAATATTCCTGTCGCAGGCGCAACTCGCGCCCGGACAGCGTGGAGTCGTCCGGATACAGCACCCGCGACACGTTTTCAGAATGGTTCTTGTCTTCGACCGCCGCCATGTAGTTGCCCTGATTAAAAGCGGACAAGTTGATTTCGCTGCTGGCCTTGGCCGACCAGAGCCGCAGCGTGTTGGTCGTTTCGGTGGCGTAACCGGGAATGATGGTGTCGTACGCCGTGGCCAGCACATCCTGGGTATCAAGCCAGCGCACGGTCTCGCCGTCCTGCTCGAGGCGGCCGCCGAAACGCACCCGGTATTGCACTTCCGGGCGAGGAAACTCCCACGGATTACCGCCCGTCAGCCAGTAATCCGGAACCTCGACTTGATGGCCGTCGATGATCTGTTGTTTGAACATGCCGTAGTCGTAGCGGATGCCGTAACCGAACCCGGACAGGCCGAGCGTGGCCATCGAGTCGAGAAAACAGGCGGCAAGCCGGCCCAGGCCGCCATTGCCAAGGGCGGCATCATGTTCAAGGTCGACCAGCTGGTCGAAATCGACGTCCATCTCGGTGAGCGCCTGCTGTACATTCTGGTAGATATCGAGCGCCAGCAGCGCATTGGTAAACGTGCGTCCGATCAGAAACTCCATCGACAGGTAATACACCCGCTTGACGTCTTGCTTGTACTGGGCGCGGGTGGTTTTCATCCAGCGCTCCACCAGCCGATCGCGCACGGCCAGGGCGGTTGCCTGCAACCAGTCCTGCGGCTGGGCCGTTACCGGATCTTTGCCAACCGTGTAAATGAGTTTGTTGGCAATCGACAGCTTGAGATGGGCGACATCGTTTGCCAAATTGTCGTATTGAAAATCAGTCAGGTTCATTGCGTGGTGTCTTTTGAAAAGTAAATCAAGCTGGAGCAAAACAATCTGGCGCGGATCAGATCGTCAAACCCCGATCCGCGCATACAGCGCCATGTACTGCGCCGCTGCCGCATCCCAGCCGAACTGTTGCTGCATGCCGTGTTTCTGCACCTGCTTCCAGTCGGCTTTGCGTTTATACAGCGCACATGCCCGCCGCAGCGCCGCGCTGATTGCGGCCGCATCGAAGGTGTCGAAGACGACACCGGTTGCCAATCCCTCGTCCAAATTTTCCAGCGAACAATCAACAACGGTATCGGCCAGTCCGCCGACCTTGCGCACCAGCGGCAAGGTGCCGTATTTGAGCCCGTAAAGCTGGGTCAGCCCGCAGGGCTCGAAGCGCGATGGTACCAGGATCACATCGCTGCCAGCGATGATCCGGTGCGCCAGCTGCTCGTCGTAGCCAATCCGCACAGCGACCGCGTGCGGCTGCGCGGCTGCGGCGTCGCGAAAAGCGTTTTCCAGTGCCGCATCGCCGCTGCCCAGCAGCATGATCTGGCCGCCGCGTTGCACAATCTCCGGCAAAGCTGCCAACAACAGGTGCAATCCTTTTTGCTCGCTCAGGCGGCTGACCACGCAAAACAAGAGCGCATCGGCATCGATCGCCAGCCCCGCTTCCTGCTGCAGCGCCGCTTTGCACGTTTGCTTGCCGCGCATGGTGCCGGTGGCGAACGGCGCGGCAATCAAGCCGTCAAGGGCCGGATTCCATACCGTATCGTCGACGCCGTTCAGTATCCCGGACAAATCGCCCATGCGCTTGCGCAGCAAGCCATCGAGGCCGCAGCCCTGTTCGCTGCCCTGAATTTCGCGCGCATAGGTCGGACTGACCGTGGTGAGCTTGTCGGCGTAAAACAAACCGGCTTTCATGAATGAACACTGGCCATGAAACTCGATGCCGTCGACGTCGAAAAAATACGCCGGCAAGTTCAGATCGACAAACGCGTGGCGCGGGAAGTTGCCCTGATACGCCAGGTTGTGCACGGTGAACACGCTGCCGGCCAGTCTGCGGCCGGCAGCGTGCTCTGCCGCTTTCAAATACGCCGCGGCCAGGCCGGCGTGCCAGTCGTGCCCATGCACCACTTGCGCCCGCCAGGAGCCATCGAGCCCTTGCGCCAGGCGCGCGGCCACCCAGCCAAGCAAGGCGAAGCGGCGATGATTGTCGGGATACGCATGATTATTCGCATCGGCATACGGATTGCCGGGCCGGTCGTACAGTTCCGGCGCGTCGATCACATAAGCCATTACGCCGCTATCGGGCAAGATGCCGCAATAGAGCCGTATCGCCTGTGCGCCGAACGCCGGCGCCAGCTCTGCCACCAGCCGTTGATCGAGGATGCCAGCGCGCAGGGCCGGAAAACCCGGTACCAGCACGCGTGCATCGCAGCGCGCGCGCGCCTGCGCCGCCGGCAAAGCGCCGGCGACGTCGGCCAGGCCGCCGGTCTTCAGCAAGGGATAAATTTCAGCACAAACATGTAAAACACGCATCTTCATTCCTGTTCAAACTACTCGAGCACCCATCATTTTCCTGCCCATACGACTCATTACTTCAGAGTTTTTCCAGCATTTCGCAAGTCACCAGCACCACACCGGTTTCGGTGCGAAAAAAACGTTGTGCATCGAGCTCGGCATCTTCGCCGATGACCATTCCGGCCGGAATCTTGCAGCCGCGATCGATGACGACCTTGGTCAGGCGGCAATTTTCGCCGATCTCGGAACGCGGCAGGATTACCGCCTGGTCGATGTGGCAGAACGAGTGCACCCGTACATTTGAAAACAGGACCGACAGCGCCACATGCGAGCCCGACACGATGCAGCCGCCGGAGATCAGCACGTTGACCGCCATCCCGTGCGCGCCCGCGCTGTCGTGAACGAATTTGGCTGGTGGCAATTGTTCCTGATGCGTCCAGATTGGCCATTTGTCGTCGTAGATGTTCAGTTCCGGCGAAATCGACGCCAGGTCGAGATTGGCTGACCAGAAGGCGTCGACGGTGCCGACATCGCGCCAGTAGGCGACGCCGTCGGCCGTCGGAATGCAGGACATGCTGAACGGATGCGCGACCGCGCCGCCGGCGGCGACGATCTTTGGAATGATGTCTTTGCCAAAATCATGGCTCGATGCCGGATTGGCGATATCGTCCTCCAGCAGTTGATACAGATATTTTGCATTGAAGATATAAATCCCCATGCTGGCCAGTGTCATTTCTGGCTTGCCGGGCATGGTCGGCGGATCGGCGGGCTTCTCGATAAAAGCGGTGATGGTGCGTTTGGCGTCGATCGCCATCACGCCGAAGGCCGACGCTTCCGCTTTCGGCACCTCGATGCACCCAACGGTGCAGTCGGCCTTGGTGGCAACATGGTCGCGCAGCATCAGGGAATAATCCATTTTGTAAATATGGTCGCCCGCTAACACCACCACAAACTCCGGATTGTAGGAACGCAAGATGTCGATGTTCTGAAACACCGCGTCGGCGGTGCCGCGATACCAGTGTTCTTCATTGACGCGCTGCTGGGCCGGTAACAGGTCGATGAATTCATTATTGTCGCCGCGCAAAAAGCTCCAGCCGCGCTGCAGGTGGCGCAGCAAGGAGTGCGATTTGTATTGGGTAACGACGCCAATGCGCCGAAAGCCCGAATTGACGCAGTTCGACAAGACGAAATCAATGATGCGGAACTTACCGCCGAAGTAGACCGCCGGCTTGGTGCGTTTGCTGGTCAGCTGCTCCAGGCGCGAACCGCGTCCGCCCGCCAGCACCAGCACGACGGCCCGTTCCGGCAGCCGGCGGGAAAGCAGGTTGTTGTTGTTGTTGTTGTTGTTTTCCAGTTGCTGCATATTGCCTCCGTTTTTATTATGATCGTTGCGATACAAAATAGGTCCGTTGCTTGCGAGCGTCCTCAGCTTGCCACTGCCGGTTGGCTCCTTTCCGCGCGCGCCGAAATTTCCGCCAGGTCGTCGGCAAGCGCCAGGGTTTCGCCGGCAGCGCCTTTCAGCGCATCGACGATGGCCGCTCCCGACACCAGCAGCACGACAGCACGCGCCGGCACCCTCAAGCCGGCGCCGACGTCACGCTCCGGCAAAGCAGGGTTGGCCGTGTTGATCACCATCCGCCAGGTTCCCGCAGGCAGCACAAAATCGACTGCCTGGGCTTCTGCATTGATCAGCAGCAGGCAGGTTTCTTTCCCCGCATCCGCGCCCAGCCGGATCGCGATGCAAGAGCGGTGCTTGGCGTTCCACGCCGCCTCGTCCAGCGCCGCGCCATCGTGCGTCAACCAGGCGATGTCGCTGTGTCCATCGTGCTGCGTCGCACCGCTGTACCAGCCGGCCTGGCGCAGGGCGCGATAGCGGCGCCGCAGTGCAATCAGGCGGCCGGTCAATGCGGCCAGTGCGTGATCGGCATGCTGCCAGTCCAGCCAGCACACAGGATTGTCCTGGCAATACGCATTGTTGTTGCCGTGCTGGGAATGGCCGATGTCGTCGCCGGCCAGCAGCATCGGCGTGCCCTGCGAAAACAACAGCGTCGCCAGCAAGGCCCGTTGCAGCGACGCGCGCAACTGCAGCACTCCGGCGTCGTCGGTGGCGCCTTCGACGCCGCAATTCCAGCTCAGCGTGTCTTGACTGCCGTCGCGGTTGTCCTCGCCATTGGCGTGATTGTGCTTGTGGTTGTAACTGACCAGGTCACGCAAGGTAAAACCGTCGTGCGCCGTCATGAAATTGATGCTGGCATCCGGCTGCCGTCCGCGGTGCTGGAACACATCGCTGGAAGCGGCAAAGCGCCGGGCAAATTCTCCCAGCGAGGCTCCCTGCGTGAGCCAGAAAGCACGCATCGTGTCGCGGTATCGATCGTTCCATTCGAGCCAGCCGGCAGGGAAATTGCCAAGCTGATAGCCGCCCGGCCCGATGTCCCACGGTTCGGCGATCAGTTTGACTTGCGCCAGCACCGGGTCTTGCCGGACTGCCGCCAAAAAGGCGGCAGTGCTGGAAAAGCCCTGGGCAGTGCGGGCCAATTCGGGCGCCAGGTCAAAGCGAAAACCATCGACGTGCATCTCCAGGACCCAGTAGCGCAAGGAATCCATCACCAGTTGCAGCACGCGCGGTTCTGCCAGATTGAGGCAATTGCCACAGCCGGTCCAGTTTTCGTACAAGGCAGGATTGCCGGGCTGTAGATGGTAGTAGAGCGCATTGTCGATCCCGCGAAAGCTCAGCGTCGGACCAAATTCGTCGGTTTCAGCGCTATGGTTGTAGACCACATCGAGCACTACTTCGATGCCGCGTTGATGCACCGCCTTGACCATGTCGCGAAATTCGGAAATCGAGGTGCTGCCGGCTTGGCCGGACCAGTAGCGCATCTCGGGCGCAAAGAAGCCGATGCTGGAATACCCCCAGTAATTCGACAAGCCGATCTGCTGCAAGCGCATCTCGTCGGCGCGCTGATGAACTGGCAGCAGGTTTAACGTGGTAACGCCGAGCTGTTGCAGGTAATCGAGCACGGCCGGTTGCGCGAGGCCGGCGTAACTGCCGCGCAGCGGCTCCGGCACTCCGGGATGCAGCTGGGTAAAACCCTTGACGTGCACTTCGTAGACGATGGTCTCGGCCCGGGCCACCCGCGGCGGCGCATCCGAGCCCCAGTCGTATGGTGCATGCACGACCTGCGCCTTGAGGGCCATCGCGGCATTGTCGAACGGGTTCGGATCGACGTGCGCGCTGGAGGGCAATGCGGGCAGCGGCGCCTGCTGATCGAGGAAACCTGGCTGACCGCGGTATTGCCCCACCACCTGGCGCGCGTACGGATCGAGCAGCACCTTGTTGGGATTGAAGCGGTGGCCATTCTGCGGCGCGTACGGGCCAAAGACCCGATAGCCATACACCAGGCCAGGTGCGCCGGCGTCGAGATAGCCATGCCAGACGCCGTCCTGGCAAACGGGCATGGCCAGCCGCATCAGTTCGCGCTCGCCTCCAGCATCGAACAGGCACAGCTGAACCGAGTGCGCATGCGGCGCCACCAGCGCAAAATTGATGCCGCGGCCATCCCAATGCGCGCCCAACGGATAGGCCGCGCCTGCGCTCAATGTTGTTGCACCCGTCATCCTGTGGGTTCCTTCACGGCACCAGTGTCAACATCAGCGTCGCCAGCGGAGGCAGGCTCAGGCTGAGCGAGCAAGCGCGGCCATGTGCGGCAATCGGTTCGGTCCGCAGGACGCCATTGCCGACTCCGCTGCCGCCATATATTGTGGCATCGGTATTGATGATTTCACGATAGCATCCCGCTTGCGCGACGCCGATCCGATAGTCGTGCCGGATTACCGGCGTGAAATTGCACAGCACCAGCACGGTGTCGCCATTCGTACCATTCGCACCATTCGCACCATTCGCACCAGCGCCGGCATGGCGGATGAACGAGAGCACGGAGTTTTCGCGGTCTTCGTGGGTGATCCACTCAAAACCGCGCTGCTCGAAGTCGCACTGGTGCAGTGCGCGATAGTGGCGATTGACGGCATTCAGATCGCGCACCAGGCGCTGCACGCCCTGGTGCAACGGCTGCTTCAGCAAGTGCCAGTCGAGGCTGCTGTCGGCATCCCATTCGCTTGCCTGGCCGAATTCGCAGCCCATGAACAACAGTTTTTTGCCCGGATGCCCCCACATGAAACCGTAATACGCCCGCAGGTTGGCGAAGCGCTGCCATTCGTCGCCCGGCATGCGCGCCAGGATCGAGCCCTTGCCATGCACCACTTCGTCGTGCGACAGCGGCAGCACAAAATTTTCGCTGAACGCATATGCCAACCCGAAGGTGATGTTGTCGTGATGGTGTTTGCGCTTGAGCGGGTCTTGCTGCATGTACTTGAGGGTATCGTTCATCCACCCCAGGTTCCACTTGTAATGGAACCCCAGGCCGCCTGTTTCCAGCGGGCGCGACACGTTCGGAAAACTGGTCGATTCTTCCGCCATCGTGATCGCTTCGGGACGTTCGGCGCAGACGACTTCATTGAGCCGGCGTAAAAACGCGATCGCCTCCAGATTCTCCCGCCCGCCAAACTGGTTCGGGATCCATTCCCCTTCCTTGCGGCTGTAGTCGCGGTACAGCATCGAGGCCACTGCATCGACCCGCAAACCATCGATGCCGAAACGCTCGATCCAGTACAGCGCATTGCCGACCAGGTAGTTGAGAACTTCCTTGCGCCCATAGTTGTAAATCAGCGTGTTCCAGTCCGGATGAAAGCCCTCGCGCAGGTCGGCGTGCTCGTACAGGCAGCTGCCATCGAACTTGGCCAGACCGTGGGCGTCGCTGGGGAAATGCCCCGGCACCCAGTCGAGCAGCACGCCGATGCCGCTGGCGTGGGCGGTCTCGACGAAATAGCGAAAGTCGTCCGGGCTGCCGAAACGCGAGGTCGGCGCGTACAGCCCGACCGGCTGGTAACCCCACGAGCCATCGAACGGATGTTCGCTGATGGGCAGCAATTCAATATGGGTGAAGCCGAGATCCTTCACGTACGGGACGAGTTGCGCGGCCAGTTCGCGGTAGGTCAGCCACCGATTGCCTTGTTCCGGCACCCGGCGCCATGATCCAAGATGCACTTCATAAATACACACTGGTGCGCCAAGGCTGTTGGCCAATCGGCGCGCCGGGTTCGACGGCTGCACCGGCATCAATGCCTGCACCACCGAGGCGGTGTCCGGGCGCAGTTCGGCGCGCAGCGCGAAGGGATCGGCTTTGAGCAGCAGTTCGCCGTCCAGGGTCTTGATTTCCAGCTTGTACAGGTCGCCAATGGCGAGCTGCGGAAGGAAAATTTCCCATATGCCGGAGGCGCCGCGCCAGCGCATCATGTGGCGCCGTCCATCCCAGTTGTTGAAACTGCCGACGACCGACACGCGCCGCGCGTTCGGCGCCCAGACCGCGAAACTGACGCCCGCCACGCCATCGATGTGCGCCAGATGGGCACCGAGTTTTTCGTAAGGACGGTAATGCGTGCCTTCCGCCAGCAGCCACAGATCCATGTCGCCCAGGATCGGCGCAAAGCGATATGGATCGTCGATGTCCTGATGTTGCTGCTGATGTTGCTGATGGCTGCCCCAGTCGACCCGCAAGCGGTAGGCAAACGGGGTTTTGCGCCGGGCGATCACAGCGCAGAACACGTCGCTGCCATCAATCTGGTCGAGGCTGGCGAGCCTGCACCCGCTTTTAGCGTCGATCACGGCCACCGATGCCGCTCCCGGCAACAGGGCCCGCACGACCAGGGCGCCATTGTGCCGATGCATGCCAAGTACGGCAAACGGATCGCCATGGTCGCCCTGCATCAGCGCAGCGACGGTTGCTTGTTCAACGATCATGAGTTCCTTGAAAATGGTGTCGTTCCTGGCGATCGTTTCCCGCTGCCGGGTCGATCGACATGCGGGCGGTTCGATCATGCATCACGGCCAAAAACCAAACAACTGTACATTATCACAACGGTTACTCATGCTCAACTGTCGGCACGGCCCCGGCTCGTGGCCACGCTTGAGCGTGTCCACAAGCCGGCAAACTATGCCTGCAACGGTTGCGCTTTCTGCGCCGCCAGTCGGGAAGAAACGGGTCCCACTTTGACCCATAACGCGGCCACCGCTGCGCACAATAGGAGGCCACCGGCCAGCCGGATGACGTTTTCCGGATTGCCGTCCAGCCAGGCACGGTAAAACAGCGGCAAGGTGAAAATCTGGATAATCATCGGAATGACGATGAACATGTTGAAAATACCCATGTAGACCCCGGTTCGCTCCGGCGGGATACAGCCTGCCAGCATGATGTAGGGGTTGCCCATGATGCTCGCCCATGCCAGTCCGACCCCGACCATTGGCACGAACAACAAGGCGGGCGTGTGGATCAGCGGAATGCACAGCATGCTGACGCCGGCCAGCGTCAGGCATATGCTGTGCATCACTTTCGGTCCGAAACGGCGCGTGAAGGGAACCAGTGCGAATGCTGCGATAAATGCGACGAAATTATAGAAAGCGCCGATCTGCCCGTTCAGCAGCCCCGCATCGCGAAAACCTGTCGTGGTCGGGTCGGTGCTGCCGTACAGGGTCGTCGCCAGGGACAGCGAGATGTACTGCCAGTAGCAAAACATCGCGTACCACTGAAACAGCTTGACCAGGGCCAGTTGCTTCATGGTCGGCGGCATTTCGCGTATCGCTACTGCAATGTCGAGCAGCATGGCCTTGACGCCTGGAGACTTGAGGCGAATTTTTTGCAACTCATCCGGTTCGAGCGGGATTTCCGGCGTGGTTTTCAGGGTCCACAGCACGCTCGCCAAGGAAAACACGGCGCCGGTGAGGAAAGCGGCGATAACGATGTGCGGGATGTTGCTGTCATTGGTGGCATCCTTGTTCATGCCAAAAAGCACCAGCAACGTCGGCGTCAGGTAAGCCAGCGTCTGGCCCAACCCGGTAAACGCGCTCTGGGTCAAAAATCCCAGTGAATGCTGGGCAGGGGCAAGCTTGTCGCTGACAAAAGCGCGGTACGGCTCCATCGTGACGTTGTTGGCGGCATCGAGGATCCACAACAGGCTCGCTGCAACCCATAACGTTGGGCTGAAAGGCATGAACAACAAGCCGACACTGCACAAGATCGCGCCGATCAGGAAGTATGGCGTTCGCCGGCCCCAGCGGGTAATTGTCCGGTCGCTCATGGCGCCAATGATCGGCTGCACGATCAGGCCGGTCACCGGGCCTGCCAACCATAAAAACGGCAGCGTCGCATCGTCCGCCCCGAGATACTTGTAAATCGGGCTCATGCTGCTTTGCTGTAAGCCGAAGCTGAACTGGATTCCGAAGAACCCGACATTCATGTTGATGATCTGCCAGAACGACAAATGCGGTTTATGGGTCACGATATGCTTTCGTAAGTGATCAATCAGCGAGCCAGCGCGTCATCCAGGGCTCGTAAAATGCGGTATCGGCCGGCACCGCGCCGGTGATGCCGCAGATGGCGGCGGCAAATTCGTTGGCGCGCGACAGAATCGTTTCGAGCGGCCATCCAAGCGCGCTGCCGAGCAAAAAAACCGCCGAGAACGCATCGCCCGCGCCGACCGTATCGACAACGTCGACAACGTCGCCTGCACCGGCATGCAGGCGAAACCGCTCGGCGCCGAAATACACCGCACCGCGTTCTCCGAGCGTGACGATCAAGCCGGTCAGGCCGAATACGCGGATCAAGATCGCGCAAGCGGCGTGCAGGCGCTCGTCGGCCATGTCTGTCGGGCACGGGCGCGCGTGCGTGTACCAGCTGAACAGATTGCCCAATTCATCTTCATTGACCTTGACGATATCGGCATGGTGCAGCGAGGCGAACACGCACCGCTGCGTCACCTGGCCTTCGCGCACGTTCAGGTCCAGGAAACGCCGCGCCGGCGTGGCCGCCAACAGTTGCGTCAGCGCGTAGCAAGAATCGTTTGCACGTTGCGCCAACGTGCCGAAGTAGATGGTAGCAGGCGTGCAACGGGACATTGCCGCCAGCGCGGCGCCGGCCTCGATATAATCGTAGGCCTGATCGGGCGCAATGATGAAGCGGTGCGTTCCCTCGCCTCGCTCGACGATCACGCGCCCGGTGGGAGCGACGGCATCGACCTGCAGGCCGTCTTCGCGCATGCGAAAGCGCGCAAACTCGGCGCGCACGGTAGCGCCGTTGGCGTCGCTGCCGATCCGCGTGATCGTCAATGGCGCCGCGCCAAACGCGGCCAGGTGGCGGGCGACGTTGAACGGGGCGCCGCCAACCACCACCTCAGTGATGAAATCATCGACCAGTGCTTCGCCGAATACGACGGTGGTTTTGGTGTCTGCAAACATATTTTAGTCCTTTCGGTCAGTCTCGGCGACTGCTTCAGCGTTCAAGCCAGAGCATTGCCCAAGGCGCCAGTTCGATGCACTCGTCTTGTCCTGGCCAGGCCCCTTCGCCCATCGCCGCCAGGCTGACGCTGATGTTGCGCGCGGAAAAATTGAACAAGCCCAGGAAGCTGCTGCCGCGCGCCAATGCCAGCAATGCCGGATCGGCTGTGTGGCACACGCTGCGCGGTACGCCAGCGGCCAGCGCCGGCTGCCGGCAGCGCTGCGCGATCAGTGTATGGATGGCGTCGTACACCCTGCCGGCAGGCGTGGACGGGTCGCCCTTCTGCGCCAGCCGTTGCGCGTCGAAGTTGGCACGCTGGACCCATCGCGAATCATGCGCGCGCTCAGGATCGACGGCGTACGCGTAGTCATTTTGCATCCCCAGCTCGTCGCCCATGTAAAGGATCGGCACTCCGCCAAACGACAGCGCAATGCCGTGCACCAGTAACAATCGCCTGAGCGCGTGTTCCCACTGCTGCTCGTCGCGCGCCGATTCGAGTCCGGCCAGCGACGCCGCCATACCGTTGGTGGCGTAAACGGTGCCGGCGCCGCCCTCCTGGAATGGCACGCCGGCCGCGAAACCATCGCCCTGCCCCAGGTAGAATTGGGCGATTGCGCCAATTCGCTGCGCCGAGCGCGCTTCCGCCATCAGCACTTTCCAGCCGATGTCGTCGTGGCAGCGCACATACGTCACCCAACTGGCTCCCGGCGGCAGCTTCGGCGTCGTCTCGATTACTTCACGCAGCATGGCGCAATCCTGTTCGGCCAGCGCCGCCCATGCCGCCGCCATCAAGGTGCTGTGGTAGGCGAGATGGCATTCCGGCTCGCCCTCGGCGCCGAAATAGGCCGGCAGCTCGCACGTCGGCACGATCGCCTCGGCCTTGAGCAGCACCCCGGGGGCAGCGATATCGACGATGGCGCGCAACACCTGCAGCAATGTATGCGCCTCCGGCTGGTTCATGCTGTCGGTGCCTTCGCGCTTCCACAGGAATGCGGTGGAATCGAGCCGGAATACCTCGACGCCGCTATTGGCCAGGCGCAGCAGCGCGCCTGCCATCTCGGCCAATACCGCGCGGTTGGCATAGTTGAGGTCCCACTGGAACGGGTAAAACGTGGTCCAGACCCATCCGCCCAGCGCTTCGACGAACGTGAAGTTTCCGGGCGCTGCCTGCGGGAAGACCTGTGCGAGCGTGCGCTCGTGGCGGTCGGGCATGACGCGGTCGGGGTAGATATGGAAGTAGTCGCGCAATTGCGCGTCGCCTTGCGCGGCTTTGATCGCCCACGGGTGATCGTCAGCGACGTGGTTCAAAATCAGGTCCGAGCACAGGCTGATGCCGGCAGTGCGCAGCTGCGCGCATAGCGCTTCCAGGTCGCCGTTGGTACCGAGCGCCGGATCGACTTCGTCGAAACTGGCAAGCGCAAAACCGCCATCGTTTTCGCCGGCGCGCGGGCGCAGGAACGGCAGCAAGTGCAGGTAACTTACGCCCAGCGCACGCAGGTGCGTGATGCGCTCGGCCACCCCGCGCAGGCTGCCGCCGAAGCGCTGGACATAGGTGCTGTAGCCGAGCATGTGCTGACTGGCGAACCAGTCCGGTTGCGCCGCGCGCTGCGCATCTTGCGCCAGCAGCGCCGGTGCACGGGCGCCGTGCAGGCGGCCGATCGACTCGAGCAGGTCGCCGTACCACAGGTCGAAACCGGGAGTGCCGCCGTACAGCTTGAAGAGATGCTGGTACAGCACGGGACCTCGCACGGCGTAGCGGCGCTCCGCTTCCGCCCGCAAATGTTCGGGCAGGACGTCAAGCAGGCGTTGGGAGTTGGGCAATTGCATACAACTTTCGAAAGAGGGACTGACACCGGCGGAACTAACACCAGCGGGGATTACACCGGTCCCGGTGCAGGCGCACCGGGACCGGTAACTTGCGTATTACTTAAAACGAATACGTCAAGCCAAGCTTGACCGAGCGCCCGGTGATCGAGCGGGCGGCATGGCCATCGCCCTCAACTTCGGTGTAGCCGATCTTGTTGAACAGATTGTTGACGGTGAGGGACATCGAGGTTTTCGCGGCGACCTGGTATTTCAGGAAACCGTTCACTACCTGGTAGGCCGGCATCAGGATGGTGTGCTGGTCATCGGCCCACGCTTTGCCGGTGCCGATCACGCTGACGCCGAACAGCGCGTCGCCCAAGGCATACGTCGGGGCCAGCTGGTACACGACCTTGGCCTGGCGACGCGGCGTGTTGCCGATCAACGCTTCCGAGCCGGGTGCAGTGGCAATGATCTTGGCGTTGGTCAGTGTCACGCCGCCGTTGACCTTGAATGCGCCGATGAGGTAGGCCGCTTCCAGTTCGACACCCTTGGCGTCGTAGCTGTTGGCGGTGGTCTTTTGCGTCGTCGCTTCGTAGTTCGTCTCGCGCGTCTTGGCCTGGAACGCCGTCACGAAGGTACTCAGCGCGCCGCTGCGCCACTTCACGCCACCTTCGATTTGCTCGACCGTGTTGATATTGATCGGCGCGCTGCCATCGAGCGGCGTGCCGAACAGGATACGGTCGGCATTGAAGGCAACGCCGTCGCTGGCCCGCGCAAAAAATGCCAGCGCGGGTGTGAGCTTGTAATTGCCGCCCACCGAATACGAATTGTGATTCAGGCTGTAATCGACGAACTGTACGGTGGCCGGGTTGTAGCGGACGGCGCCAGTGGCAATGTTGGCCGTGCCGCTCGCCTTCTGGCGATCCTGGCGCACGCTGGCATCGACGTTGAACGCGCCGCGTTCAAAGCCCATGTTGACGTACGGGGAAATGAAGCGGTATTGCATGTCGATGGCGCGCGAGCAGCAGCCGCCAAAGGCCGGTCCGACCAGGCCGGGGGTGCTGCTGGCGGTTTTGAGCAATGCCGGCTTGTCGCCCGTGGCCTGCATCAGGTATTCGTTGAAGTTCCAGGTCAGGCCGATGTTCTGAATCGATGTATACAGCCCGCCCGTTGCGGTCAGCTTGGCGCCGTCGGCAAGCTGGAACGTCTTGGCAAGCTTGGTGTTGCTCATCGCCGAACCGGCGTCGTCGATCGAGGTATTGAACACGACAGCGGAAAATGCACGCCCTGCGTATGGCTTGCCGGTGTTCGGACCGGATGCCACGGTGTAGTTGCCAATCTTGCCGTTGTTGGCGGCAAATACACCGATAAAGCGCCCGCTGTTGCTCGACTTGCGGAAATTCTCGCTCAACGTCCAGCCGGCGCCCAAATTGAACTGCGCTTCCAGGCCAATGGTGTTGCTCTTGACGGTCAGGCCGTCGTTGACGTCATGCGAGACGCGGTTGTTGTTCTTGTCGAGCGCCACGTCGGACACCCAATACGGCGAATAAAAAGTGACGGTGCGCGGGTCGATGCCGTCAATGGTGGAGATGCGCTGATTGCTTACTTGCACTGGCACCGGCAAGGTCGTCGGGGTCTGGTCATCGAGGTGCTTGAACGACAGCCGGATGAAGCCATTATCGAGTTCATGGGTCATGTTGCCGCGAATTTGCCCGCCACGCTCGCTCGTCACGCCGCTCTCGCGGATTCCTTCGCCACGGCGGTAGAAGCCGCCGATGAAGAAGCGGGTCTTGTCCGAAATCGGGGCGCCGTAGTCGAAGTCCAATCGCGTGGATTGGTAGTCGAGGCCGGTGCTGACGCCGACGCTGCCGCCTTTTTCTGCACCCGTCTTGCTGATAAAGTTGATGATGCCGCCTGGCGAATTGGTCGCCAGCGTCGAAGCCGAGCCGCCGCGCACAACTTCGAGGTGGGACAGCGTACCGTCGATACGCACATAGGCGTCGGGCGTAATAAAATTGAAGTCGCCCGATTGCAGCACCGGCAGGCCGTCTTCCTGGATCTGCACGTAGCGTGCGCCGCCGGCCGAAATCGGCACACCGCGCACCGTCATGTTGGCATTGCCCTCGCCGCCGGACGACTCCGAGCGCACGCCGGGAATCGAGCGCAGCACATCGGCCGCGCTGGTTGGCGCCGCCTGCATGATGGCGTCGTGTTCCATCGTGCTGATCGACACACTGGACTTCATTTTCGACGTCCCGGCGGCGCTACCAGTAACGACCACCCGCTCCATTTGCAGGGCATCGCCGCCGGTAGTGGCCGGTGCCTGCTGGGCAAACGCGCCGTTCATCTGCAACATGGCCAGTGACACGGCCGCGGCCATACGAGTGAAATTCAATTTCATGGTCTTCTCCAATTATTTTAAATTATTTCCAGCGAGGGATAGCGAGCGCGTTTGGCTGTTGTATTTGCGCATCGATCAAAGCTCATTATCATGATGTTTCAAACCGAGTGCAATCGATTGCATCGATTCATTGCATAGTGTTGTATTTTGCGTACAGACCGCTACATGCCGGGTTAATTTAGGCGAGGATCGCGCTGAAATAGACGACGTAGCGGCACGGCTATTTGAATTTCTACCGAAACGCTGCCGTTGAAATCGATTACATTTTTACCATCATGTCTAGCCAGCACTGCTGGCTTTTCAAACCAGCAGTTCGCCGGCGCTGGCCCGGATGCTGAGCTTGGTAGGTAGTTCGACCGAACGGACCGGACCGCCATTGATCAGCGACAGCAGCGAAGCGACCATCGTCTCGGCGGCCAGCGCGATCGGCTGGCACACCGTCGTCAGGCGCGGATGAAAAACGGCCGCCTGGGCGATGTCGTCATAGCCGGTCACGGCGACATCGTCGGGCACCCGCATGCCATGCGTGCGCAGCGTATCGATCGCGGTCATGGCGAGCAGGTCGCTGCAGGCAAACACGGCGTCGAATGCGTGCCCGCGGCGTACCATTTCAAGCACGCCTTGCACACCGCCCTCGGGCAAGAACGATACCGGCACTTGCAAGCGGGGGTCGACGGCGATGGCGTGGCGCTCGAGCGCAGCGCAATGGCCGCGATAGCGCTGCCGGGGTTCGGGCAGTGCCAGGTCGCCGAAGAAAGCGATGCGCCGGCGGCCTAGCGCAAGCAGGTGCTCGGTGGCCAACTCGCCGCCGCGGACGTTGTCGCCGCCGATGCAGCAATAGAGCTGATTGGGTAAATGGGCGCCCCACACCACGATGGGTACCTGGCGCGCCGCCAGCTCATTGATCTGTTCGTGACGCTGCCACTGGCCGATCAGGATGATGCCGATCGCCCGCCCGCTGTCGAACGGCGCCGCCGCCGCACCGAGTTCATCGCTACCGATACGGGAAAACAGCATGTCGAAACCCTGCTCGGTCAAGGCGTCGGCCAGGCTGCCGAGCATCGCCAGCAGGAACGGGTCGGAGAGATGCTGACGCGTGTCGCGCTCGACCGGAAACATCACACTCACCGTGCGGTTCTGCTTGAGGCGCAGGTTTTGCGCGCCGACGTTGATCGAGTACTTCAGCGACCGGGCCAGCTCGAGAATCCTGGCACGGGTTTCCTCGTTGACCAGCGGGCTGTGATTCAGCGCGCGCGATACGGTTGCCGTGGAGACGCCGGCCAGGCGCGCAATGTCCGCCATCTGCAAGCGCCGTCGCGCGCCATCGTTACCCGCTTGTTCTCGTTGAACTTTCACCATACGCCGTTTCTTCCAGGCGCCCCGCAGGGCCAAGCGGCCCATTGTATGTCAGCGTGGCGCGACTGCAAAGGTGCGGGCACAGCCTGCTTGCATCGAAACGGCTGACGTTCAGATGCACCGGCGATCGCGCCGGGCGCGGTGACGTCGCGGCATCGGCCGGCAGCCGGCAGCCGGTGCAAGGCTCGCGGGGGTTGCGGGGTTTAATATCCTGCCTGGCCGGCACCGCCAAACGCGCCGAACAATATCCACCATCCGATTTCCGTCACCAGGTTGCGCGTCTGCAGGGCGCCAATGTCGACGCGAACGGTGTCACGCCGGGCCAGCTGGCGTGGGTGCTGCACCAGACGGATGGCGACGGTGAACCGATAATGGCGGTCAGGGCCTGCGCCCTGAAACGATTTCCGCGATCGCCCGCCCCGAGCCGCAGGCCATCGTCCACCCGAGCGTCCCATGCCCTGTATTGAGGAACAGATTCGGATAGCGCGTCGTGCCGATATACGGCACGTTCGACGGCGTAAGCGGGCGCAAGCCGGCCCAGTAAGTCGGGTCGTCGTAATCGCAGGCGCCAGGGAACAGCGCGCGCACGCGCCGCGTGATCGCTTCGCAGCGCACCGGATTGAGTTCACGCGAATAGCCGTTCAATTCGCAGGTGCCCGCCACCCGCAGCCGCAACCCTAAGCGCGACAGCACCAGCTTGTGGCCGTCGTCGGTCAGCGACACCGTCGGCGCCGCATCCGGGTCGGTAATCCGGTAGGTCGCCGAATAACCTTTGCCCGGATAGATCAACAGCTTGACCCCGAGCGGGGCCAGCAGCGGTGCCGAGAAGCTGCCGAGCGCGACGACGAAGGCGTCGGCGCGCAGCACCTGGTGGCGGCCTACGCCATCGATGATCTCGACGCCGCTCACCTTGCCTCCTTCATTCAACAGGCGCGTAACAGTGGTGTTATAGCAAAACTCGATGCCGCCCGCAGCGCCCTTTGCCGCCAGCTGCGACGTAAATGCGAACGCGTCGCCCGACTCGTCGCTGGCGGTAAAATCGCCGCCGACGAGTTGCGCGCGCACATTCGATAGCGCCGGCTCGATGCGTACCACCTCGTCGGCGCTGATCGGATTGCGCGGGCAGCCTAGCTCGCGCATCGCCGCCGCCGCACCCTGCGACTTGTCGAACTCGCGTTGATCGGTATAGAAATGCAGGATGCCGCGCGACAGGCTGTCGAATTCGATCCCGGTTTCAAAGCGCAATTCCTGCAGGCAGCGCCGGCTGTCTTCGGCAATGGCGACGATGCGGCGCAGGTTGGCGGCCACCCTGCCGGGCAAGCATTCGCGCACGAACTGCAGGCACCAGCGCCACTGCACCGGGTCCGCGCGCAGCCGGAACAGCAGCGGCGCGTCTTCGCGCCCGAGGTCAGCCAGCACTTTTAGCAGGGTTGCCGGATTGGCCCACGGCTGGGCGTGCGAGACCGAAATCTGGCCGCCGTTCGCAAAACTGGTCTCCAGTGCCGCCCCGCCCTGGCGCTCGATCACGGTCACGTCAATGCCGGCCCGGCGCAGGTACCACGCCGACGCGGTGCCGATCACACCGGCGCCCAGCACGATTACCTTCATCGACCGGCCATCAGGTCAGGCGAACAGGCGCGCAAAATCCTGCATCGCCACGTCGACGTCCGGCGCGCCATACACGCTGCTGATCGCCGCCACCATGTCGGCGCCGCGCGCCACCAGCGGCGCCGCATTGGCCGGCGTCATGCCGCCGATCACCACGCACGGCAGCGCGATTTCAGCCTTGGCCCAGTCGACGATGTCAGGCGGCGTCGTCACCGGATACTGCTTCACCCGGGATGGATAAAAGCCGCCGAAGGCGACATAGCTGGCGCCGTTGGCGCACGCGTCGCGCGCAAGCTGCCTGTCGCCGTAGCAGGAGGCGCCGACAATTTTCTCGCCGCCGAGGGCTTTGCGCGCCTCGGCCACAGAGGCATCAAGGCCGCCCACGTGCACGCCGTCGGCATTAATTTCAATGCACAGCGCGAGATGGTCATTGACGATGAACGGAGTTCGATGGCGCCGGCACAACGCCAGCAGCAGCAAAGCCTGTTCGCGCCGCAGCTCCGGGCTCGCGCTCTTGTGGCGGTATTGGACCATGGCCGCGCCCGCGCGCAAGGCCTGTTCGGTGGTTTTCAACAATGCGGCAGTGTCGTTCCAGTCGGGTGTGACGAGGTACAGTCCTCTCATGGCGCTTCCTTCAATGTCATGTCAGTTGTGCGCAGCAAAATGCGCTGGCCGCCGGCGATCGAAAACGCGCCCGCCAGCGCGTCGTGGCAGTATTGCTGGGCGGTGCCGAGCGCCTGTTCCATGCCGTCGCCGCAGGCCAGCCGCGCCGCGATTGCCGAGGCCAGCGTGCAGCCGCTGCCGTGGAACTGGCCGGGCAGGCGCGGCCAGCGCCATGCGCGTTCGCGCCCGCCACTGAGCCACCGGTTGATGACGAACTCACCATCGGCATGGCCGCCGGTGACGAGAACGTCGCCCGCGGTGCGATTTTTTCCCATGCCGCCATCGAGCGCCAGCGCCCGCGCTTCCGGCAAATTCGGCACCGTCAACGTCGCCAGCGCCAGCAGCGGCGCCAGCGCATCCTCGCGCGTTAAAAAATCGCCGGCGCCGCTGGCCAGCACCGGATCGAGCACCACCGGCAGACCGGGCAGATGCAGCCGCAGTGCTTTGACCAGGTCCGCAATCGCCTCGGCATTGGCGCGGTTGCCGGGGATACCGATCTTCACGGCGTGAATGGCGATTTTGCCGATCAGCGCCAGGGCCTGGCTACGTACCATTTCACTTGCCACCGGATTGATGTCGAACACGCGGTCGTTGTCCTGCACGGTCAGCGCGGTGATCACCGGCAGCGCGTGCGCGCCCATTGCGGCAATCGCGAGGATGTCGGCAGCGATGCCGGCGCCCCCGCTCGGGTCGGCGCCGGCAAACACCAGCACGGTAGGACGTGACCCGGCCGGCCTTTGGCTCATGCGATGCGGCCGGCCATCGGCGACGACGGCGACGCCGTAAAACGTTTCGGGATGCGCCCGGCGAGGTACGCTTCGCGTCCGGCCTCGACCGCCATGCGCATCGCCCGCGCCATGCGCACCGGATCGCGCGCGCCGGCAATCGCCGTGTTCATCAACACGCCGTCGCAGCCGAGTTCCATCGCGATTGCCGCATCCGACGCCGTGCCGACACCGGCGTCGACCAGTACCGGCACGCTGGCCTGTTCGATGATCAGGGACAGGTTCCACGGATTGAGGATGCCCATCCCCGAGCCGATCAAGGAGGCCAGCGGCATCACGGCGACGCAGCCGATCTGCTCGAGCAGCCTGGCCTGGATCGGATCGTCGCTGCAGTAGACCATCACGTCGAAGCCGTCGCGCACCAGCGCCTCGGCCGCCACCAGCGTTTCCGGCATATGCGGGAACAGCGTCTTGTCGTCGCCCAGCACCTCGAGTTTGACCAGCTTGTGGCCGTTCAGCAGTTCGCGCGCCATCTGCAGCGTGTAGACCGCGTCCTTTGCCGTGTAGCAGCCGGCGGTGTTGGGCAGGATCGTGTAGCGCGACGGCGGCAGCACATCGAGCAGGTTCGGCGCGTTTGGATCCTGGCCGATGTTTACACGCCGGATCGCCACGGTGATGATTTCGGCGCCGGCGGCGTCCGTCGCTTCGCGCGTCTGCGCCAGGTCGCGGTATTTTCCGCTGCCCACCAGCAGGCGCGATCGATACGTCTTGCCGGCGATGGTCAAGCCTTGGTTTTCTTCGTTCATGTCTCGTCCTTGAAATTGAATTAGCCGCCGCCGATGGCGTGGACCACTTCGACCTGGTCGCCCGCCGACACGCCGCGCACGAGCCATTGCTGGCGCGGCACGACAATGCGGTTGACCGCCAGCGCCAGCGCCCCGGTCGACAGCCCCATGGCCTCGACCAGGTCGGCCAGGGTCGCGCCTGGTGCCATCTGGTGCGGCGCGCCGTTCAGGATGATGTCTGTCATCGGGCCGCTCACTGCTTCTGGTAGATTTCGGCGCCGCGCTTGACGAATTCCACCGATTTCACTTCCATCCCCTGCTTGAGGGCGGCGACCTCCGAGATGCCTTGTTTGGCGGCATACTCGCGCACTTCCTGCGTGATCTTCATCGAACAGAAATGCGGTCCGCACATCGAGCAAAAGTGCGCCACCTTGGCCGAATCCTTCGGCAACGTCTCGTCGTGGAATTGGCGCGCCTTGTCGGGGTCGAGGCCGATGTTGAACTGGTCGTCCCAGCGAAACTCGAAGCGCGCTTTCGACAGCGCGTTGTCGCGGATCTGGGCGCCCGGGTGGCCTTTCGCCAGGTCGGCGACGTGGGCCGCGATCTTGTAGGTGATGATGCCGTCCTTGACGTCGGCCTTGTTGGGCAGGCCGAGGTGCTCTTTGGGGGTGACGTAGCACAGCATCGCGGTGCCGTACCAGCCGATGGTGGCAGCACCGATGCCTGACGTGATGTGGTCATAGCCGGGCGCGATGTCGGTTGTCAAAGGTCCGAGCGTGTAGAACGGCGCCTCGTCGCACTGCTCGAGCTGCAGGTCCATGTTTTCCTTGATCATGTGCAGCGGTACGTGGCCGGGGCCTTCGATCATCACCTGCACGTCGTGCTTCCACGCGATCTGGGTCAGCTCTCCCAGCGTTTTCAGTTCCGCCAGCTGGGCTTCGTCGTTGGCGTCGTAGATCGAGCCCGGACGCAGGCCGTCGCCCAGGCTGAACGAGACGTCGTACGCCTTCATGATCTCGCAGATGTCTTCGAAGTGCGTGTACAGGAACGATTCTTCGTGGTGCGCCAGGCACCACTTGGCCATGATCGAGCCGCCGCGCGAGACAATGCCGGTCAGCCGTTTGGCCGTCATCGGCACATAGCGCAGCAGTACGCCGGCGTGGATGGTGAAGTAATCGACGCCCTGCTCGGCCTGTTCGATCAGGGTATCGCGGTAGATTTCCCAGGTCAGATCCTCGGCCTTGCCGTTCACTTTTTCGAGCGCCTGGTAGATCGGCACGGTCCCGATCGGCACCGGGCTGTTGCGGATCACCCATTCGCGCGTCTCGTGAATGTGCTTGCCGGTCGACAGGTCCATGACGTTGTCGCCGCCCCAGCGGATCGCCCACGTCATCTTCTCGACTTCCTCGCCGATCGACGACGTCACCGCCGAGTTGCCGATGTTGGCATTGATCTTGACGAGGAAATTGCGGCCGATGATCATCGGCTCGACTTCCGGATGGTTGATGTTGGCCGGAATGATGGCGCGCCCGCGCGCCACTTCCTCGCGCACGAATTCGGCCGTGATTTCGGCCGGCATGCTGGCGCCGAACGACTGGCCCGGGTGCTGGCGGCCCATCAGCTCGGCCAGCCGGTTGCCCATCGGGCCGGAAGCCTGCAGCTCGGCCAGGTACTCCTTGCGGCGCATGTTTTCGCGGATCGCGACGAACTCCATTTCGGGGGTGACGATGCCGCGCCGCGCGTAGTGCATCTGGCTGACGTTGGCCCCTGGCTTGGCGCGGCGCGGCTTGCGCTGCAGGTTGAAGCGCAGCGCGGCAAGGGCCGGATCGGCCAGGCGAAGGACTCCGTAGGAGGACGTCGGCCCGGGCAGTTCGTCGGTGTCGTCACGCTCGAGTATCCACGGCGTGCGCGGGCATGGCAGGCCGGAACGGATGTCGATGGCGATTGCCGGGTCGGTGTAGGGGCCCGAAGTGTCGTAGACGTAGATCGGCGGATTTTTCTCGCCGCCGAAGGAGTCGAGCGTGTCGGACTGGCTGATTTCGCGCATCGGCACCAGGATGTCGGGGCGGCTGCCCTCGACGTACACTTTGCGCGACATCGGCAACGGCAGGATGGCGGCCTCGTCCACTGTGGCGGTGGCGGAGAGAAATTGCGGGGTAACGGCGTTCATGTGGCTCCTTGTCAGCTTCTCGGTATATCGAGCAGGAGCCAGCAAAGGAGTGTAGGGAGACGGCGCGGGGCCGATATCACTATGCTTCCCTTCGCTGGCATTATCCAGATCAGGTTCAGAGGGTGTTTCTCACCCGCGCATCGCGTTCGCGACTTGCAGGACCCCTAGCGTTTGCCGTTGTTCGGCAGCGTCAATTCTAACCGCGTTATGACGCTTTCGCCAACTATGGATAAATATATTTTTGCCGGCAGGCTCGAGCGGGCTGCGCAGCATGGCCGTTCCTCAGTAGCGTCGACGTGCAGGGACGCAATTTGAGCGCATCGATCGTCGCGCTGGGCGACTCGATTACCGACGGATCTGTGAGGCAACACCAGCATGCTTGGCGTGCTCAACAAGGGTATCGGCGGCAACCGGCTGCTGCGCGACCCGGGTCAACCACCGCTGTTCGGCAAAAATACGCTGGAGCGCTTCGACCGCGACGTGCTGGCCCAGCCTGGCGTCGAATACATGATCGTGCTGATCGGCATCAACGATATCGGCCACCCCGGCACCGGCACTATCCCCGTGTCGCAGGCGCCAACGCTCAACGACATGATCGCCGGCTAAGACGCGTCCAGTCTCACGGCATGGTCATCGGCCCGCGCAGCCGAATCCGGGTAAGCCCCTGCCGGTGTCGTGCTCAGTGCGTCGATATGCTGGGCGCCGACGAGCGCGGCTTGTCGTTACTGGCCAGCCAAAACGGCTTTACCGGAACGGTCGTCATACGCTGAAAAAACCGGCTTCGCCCGGCCAGCCGGGTTGAACGTTTTTCAGACGCCGCGGCAGAATGGCGCCGATGAGCAACGCGAAAGCGGTAAAATGGGGATTGACTCAGGCAAGCCAGTGCCACACCGATAAAGAAGAAATGACCACCGTTCCCACCGAAATCAACGCAGCCGCCATCAAGAACGGCGCGGGCGAAAAACACACGCCGATGATGCAGCAATATCTTCGCCTGAAGGCCGACTACCCGACCATGCTGCTGTTCTACCGCATGGGCGACTTCTACGAGTTGTTTCACGACGACGCGGAAAAAGCGGCGCGCATCCTCGGCATCACGCTGACGGCGCGCGGCGCCTCGAACGGCAACCCGATCCGCATGTGCGGCATTCCTTTTCACTCGCTCGATCCCTACCTGTCCAAGCTGGTCAAACTGGGTGAATCGTGCGCGATCTGCGAACAGATCGGCGACCCGGCCACCAGCAAGGGGCCGGTCGAACGCAAGGTCATGCGGGTCGTCACGCCGGGTACGCTGACCGACGCCGACCTGCTGCCCGAAAAAGCCGAACGGCCGCTGCTGGCGCTGTGCACGATCAGCACTCGCAAGGTCGTCACGGTAGGCCTGGCCTGGCTGTCGCTCGCTTCCGGCGCGCTCAAGCTGATGGAGTTTTCGGGCGACAGCCGCAGCGTCGGCGCGCGCCTGCGGCAGGAACTCGAACGCATCGCACCGGCCGAACTTCTCCACCAGGAAGCCGACCCCGGCGCCGACCTGTTCACCGGTGACGGCATCGCCCACACCCAGCGCGTGCCCGACTGGCACTTCGACGTCGTCGGCGGCCACAAGGCGCTGCTCGACCAATTGGCCGTTGCCACCCTCACCGGCTTTGGCGCCGATGGCTTGGGCGCCGCTTTCGGCGCCGCCGGCGCGCTGCTGCGCTACGCCCAGTCGACCCAGGGCCGCGGCCTGCAGCACGTGCGTTCGCTGTCGACCGAAACCGAAAATGAATTCATCGGCCTGGATGCGGCTACCCGCCGCAACCTCGAGCTGACCGAGACCATCCGCGGCCAGGAGTCGCCGACGCTGTTCTCGCTGCTCGATCATTGCCGCACCGCGATGGGTTCGCGCATGCTGCGCCACTGGCTGCATCACGCGCGGCGCGACCAGGGCGTGGCGCGCGCGCGCCATGCGGCGATCGGCGCGCTGGCCAGGTTCGACGCCAGCGGCGAGCTCGCCGTCACGCTTGGCCAGGTGCCGGATATCGAACGCATCACCACCCGCATCGCGCTGCTGTCGGCGCGCCCGCGCGACCTGGCCTGCCTGCGCGATGGCCTCAAACAGCTGCCGGCGCTGCGCGCCGGCGTGCAGCGCGCGTTCACCGTTGGCGAACCGGGCCTGCTGGCGGCGATCCACGGCGCGCTGGCGACGCCTGACACCTGCCTCGACCTGTTGACGCGCGCGGTGATGGAAGAGCCGGCGGCGATGGTGCGCGACGGCGGCGTGTTCGCGCGCGGCTTCGACGTTGAGCTCGACGAACTACGCGGCCTGTCGGAAAACGCCGGCCAGTTCCTGGTCGACCTGGAGACGCGCGAACGCGCCCGCACCGGCATCGCCAACCTGCGCGTGGAATACAACAAGGTGCACGGCTTTTACATCGAAGTCACCCACGGCCAGACCGACAAGGTGCCGGACGATTACCGCCGCCGCCAGACGCTAAAAAATGCCGAGCGCTACATCACGCCGGAACTGAAGGTGTTCGAAGACAAGGCCTTGTCGGCGCAGGACAAGGCGCTGGTGCGCGAGAAGCTGCTCTACGAGCTGCTGCTGGCCGACCTGGCGCCGCATATCGGCAGCCTGCAGACCATCGCGCGCGCGCTGGCCCAGCTCGACACGCTCACCGCGCTGACGACCCACGCGCTCGCACACAACTGGAACGCGCCGCACCTGGTGGCGGAGCCCTGCCTGGATATCCGCGAAGGCCGCCACCCGGTGGTGGAAAACCAGATCGAGCGCTTCATCGCCAACGACTGCTGTTTCAGCCACGAGCGCCGGCTGCTGCTGATCACCGGTCCCAACATGGGCGGCAAATCGACCTTCATGCGCCAGGTCGCCCTGATCACGCTGCTGGCCTACATCGGCAGCTACGTACCGGCCGCCAGCGCCACGATCGGCCCGATCGACCGCATCTTCACGCGTATCGGCGCCACCGACGACCTGGCCGGCGGGCGCTCGACCTTCATGGTCGAGATGACCGAATCGGCGGCCATCCTGAACGGCGCCACCGAACACTCGCTGGTGTTGATGGACGAAGTCGGCCGCGGCACCTCGACGTTCGACGGCCTGGCGCTGGCGTGGGCGATCGCGCGCCACCTGATCGACACCAGCCGCAGCTTCACGCTGTTCGCCACCCACTATTTCGAGCTGACGCAGCTGCCGGAAAGCCATCCGAGCGCGGCCAACGTGCACCTGTCGGCGGTCGAGCACAAGGACAGCATCGTGTTCCTGCATGCGGTACAGGCCGGCCCCGCCTCGCAAAGCTACGGCCTGCAGGTGGCGCAGCTGGCCGGCGTGCCGCAGGGCGTGATCAAGGCGGCGCGCAAGCACCTGGCGCGGCTCGAATCGCAGGCGCTCGACACGACGCCGCAACTGGACCTGTTCGCACTGCCGTGCGTGGAGCCGCGGGTCGATGCAGGAGAGGACGCCGGCGCCGATGCGGCCGGCAGCGAACTGCTGGCGGCGCTGGCGGCGATCGATCCCGACGCGCTGACGCCGCGCCAGGCGCTCGATCAGCTTTACCAGCTAAAGCGTTTGTCCGCATAATGGCGCGCCCGGCACATCGACGGATCGCGGCGGCGGCGCGTTTGCTTTCCGCGCTGGCCGCGCTGGCCGTCCACGGCGCGCTGCTGGCGGCGCCGAAAAACGACCCCACACGCCATCAGTTCGGCGTGATCGGCAACAGCTTCATTGAGGCCGGCAGCGGTGGCGAGGCCAGGCTGAAGCAGGCGATCGCCGACGAGAGCGAAGCGTCTCTCGCCTTCGTCGTCGTCACCGGCATCAAGGGTGCGGACGAAGCGTGCAGCGACAAGCTGTATGAAACGCGGCGTGAGCTGTTCGACGACGCGCGCCGGCCAATGATCGTGCTGCCGGCGGCGAGTGACTGGAGCGAGTGCAAAAATCGTTCCGGCCGCTCGGTGGCGATCGAGCGGCTCAACCGCCTGCGCGAACTGTTTTACAACGAGCCGACCTCGCTCGGCACGCGCAAGCTGGCGCTCACGCGCCTGTCGGCCAGCGGCAAATTTCGCGGCTATCCCGAGAACGCCCACTGGCAGGTTGGCGACGTGCTGTATGCAACCGTTAACCTGCCCGCCAATAACAACCACTTTCGTCCCGAGGCCGGCCGCAACAGCGAGTTCGAAGACCGGATGGTGGCCAACCGGTTCTGGCTAAACCGCCTGTTCGCCATGGCGCGGCGCGACAAGCTCGAGGCGGTGGTGCTGTTTTCGGAAGGCGACGTCAAGGCGCTGGCGCAGCCCACCGGCCTGCGCGGCTTTTTGGCGCGCTCGGCCAACCGGCAGGACGGCTTCGACGAAACGCGCCGCCAGATCGCTACGCTGGCGGCGAAGTTTGCGGGCAAGGTGCTGCTGGTCGATTCCGACCCGGCGCACAAAAAGGGTGCGCCGGCAATCGAATGGCGTGCCAACCTGGGTCACCTGAGCTTGGGATCGCGCGCGGTCGAGGTGAAGGTCACGCCGGGGGCGAATCCACCGTTCGCGCTGAAGGATGCGGCGGACGAGAAGTAAAAGAACTGAACGACGTCGTCCCCGCTACGCGAGGACGACGTTGAAATGTATCAATGCACCGGATGCGACCGGAACTCATCGCCCGCGTCGTCGTCGTCATCGCCATGATGATGGCCATGCGCGCCGTGCACGTGCTCGTGGGTGATTTCTTCGTCAGTTGCAGCGCGCACGTCGATCACCGACAGTTCGAAGCGCAGCGCCATGCCCGCCAGCGGGTGATTACCGTCCAGCACGACCTTGTCGTCGGCGATGTCGGTCACGGTGAAAATCATCGCGTCGTCGTCGCCTTCCTGACTGTCGGGCATGCCTTCGAACTGCATGCCGACTTCGAGCGGCTCGGGCAGGCGGTTGCGCGGCTCGACTTTCACCAGCGCGGGATCGTAGTCGCCGAAGGCGTCGTCCGGCTCGATCTGGAGAGTAGACGCATAGCCGACTTCCTTGCCATCGAGCTCTTCTTCAATCTTCGGCAGCGTGTTCTCGTAGCCGCCGTGCAGGTAGACCATGGGCTGACTGCCGTCTTCGATCAGGTTGTTCTGTGCGTCCGACAATTTGTAGTTGACCGTGACTACTGTGTTCTTGGCAATCTTCATAGTGCTTTCCTCTCATTGTTATAGCAGGCAGATTATACCTCCGACATCGGCTTTGCCTTGTTCAAGCATGGTTATAATGTCGCATGAAAAAAATTCCGCTCCTCGGCAACATCACGCCCGCCCAATTCCTGCGCGATTATTGGCACAAGAAACCGCTGTTGATTCGCCAGGCGATTCCTGGCATCAAGCCGGTTTTGCCGTTCGACGCACTGGCGAAGATGGCCACCGAAAACTTCATCGAATCGCGCCTGATCACCAATTTCGACGGCCAGTGGAATATGGAACATGGTCCGCTGGCCGAATTGCCGCCGCGCGAACGCAAAGGGTGGACCATGCTGGTGCAAGGGGCCAACTTGTACGACGCCGGCGCCGACGCGCTGCTGCGCCAGTTCCGCTTCATTCCCGATGCAAGGCTCGACGACCTGATGATCAGTTACGCCAGCGATGGTGGCGGCGTCGGTCCCCATTTCGATTCCTACGACGTGTTTTTGTTGCAGGTCCACGGCAAGCGGCGCTGGAAGATCGGTGCGCAAAAAGACCTGTCGCTAGTCGACGGCATGCCGCTCAAGATCCTCAAGAACTTCAAGCCGCAGGAAGAATTCGTGCTCGAGCCGGGCGACATGCTGTACCTGCCGCCGCACTATGCCCATGACGGCGTGGCCGAGGGCGAATGCATGACGTATTCGATCGGCTTTCGCTCGCCGTCGTACCAGGAACTGGGCGAGGCCTTCCTGCAGTTCATGGCCGATTCGATCGACCTGCCCGGCCTCTACGCCGACCCCGACCTGGAAGCGACCAGCAAACCCGCCGAGATCCCGCGCCACATGCTGTCGACCATTACCGAGGAAATCAACAAGGTCCGCTTCACCGAGGAAGACGTGACGATTTTCCTCGGTGAGCACTTGTCGGAGCCCAAGCACAATGTGTTTTTCAAGGGCCCGGCCAAGCCGCTGACGATGGGCCGCTTCGCCCAGGCGGTAGCCAAACGGGGCGCGGCGCTGTCGCCGAAAACCCGCATGCTGTACCGCGGCAAGCACGTGTTCATCAACGGCGAGTCGTTTGCCGTGGGCCGGGCCGACAAGGCGATCCTCGACGCACTGGCCAACGAACGCGCCTTGAACGGCGCGGCGCTGGCCTCGCCTTCCGACGATGTGATGGAGTCGCTGTACGCCTGGTACCAGGACGGCTGGATCGAACTGGGCTGATTAACTAGGCTGATTAACTGGGCTGATTAACTGGGCTAATTAACTGGGCTGATTAACAAGAGGGTCAATCGGATCGCCGCCATGGAAAACCTCGCCGCCACCGGCTTTACCGCCCAGCTCGAATTGGGTTTGCGGTTTCGCGAATGCATCGAGAAATCAACCCTGAGTTTGCAGCTGTTCGACCCGGATTTTCGCGTTTTCCCGCTCGGCACGAAAGACGTCGATGCGGCGCTGCGCCATTTCCTCACCAACGGCGGCACGATGCAGCTGGCGATGCACCGCAGCGGCACCATCGGGCACGACTACCCGCGCTTCATGCGCCTGCTGCGCGATTTCGGCCACCGCATCGCGTGCCGCGCCACGCCGGCCAACCTGCGCCAGCTGACCGACTCGTTCTGCATCGGCGATGCGGTCAACATCGTGCGGCGTTTTCATAGCGACCACATGCGCGGCGAGGCGGCGTTCGGGTCAAGGCCGGCGGCGGCGATCAGCCTGGAACGGTTCGACGGCATCTGGCTGGAATCGCGTCCTTGCCTGCATCCGACGCCGACCGGGCTGTAGCGCAGCAACGGAAACCGCCAAATTTTGTGGCTAAAAAAGAAATATGACAGGACAAATCATCGAATATAAACATATTGTTACAAAATGAACTTTGCCAGGAAGCCAAAAACTTCCATAAAAGCATCTTTTGCCTATTGCGAAGCACCAAATTTAGATATAATATCGGGTTAGGAAGTTTCCGTTGTCTGTCAGGCACCATTACAGGTACGAAAGCTAACGAGATCTCCTAATGAGCGATAATTACCGGTAATTATTCATCGCATCAACATAGTCTCTACTTTTGAATTAATTAAGGAAAACCCATGAAAAAATCCCTGCTGATCATCTCCCTGCTGGCTGTTGCTTTGGCTGCTTGCAGCAAAAAAGAAGAAACTCCTGTTGTTGCTCCAGCTCCAGTAGTTGAAACCGCACCAGTTGCTGCTCCTGCTGCAGCTCCTGCTGCTGACGCAGCTGCCCAGGCTTCGATGGCTGCTTCGTCGGCTGCTGACGCTGCTGCTGCTGCTTCGACCGCTGCTTCGGCTGCCGCTTCGGCTGCTGCTGCTGCTGCACCAGCCAAGTAATTCGCTGGCGTTGAAAGAGCCGGCCTGCGGGCCGGCTTTTTTACGCCTGGTGGTTTTGGTCCGCAGCTGGTCCGCAAGGGCCAGGCGTAAAAAACCGGCACGGGGCCGGCTACTGTTACGCTAATGGGGTCGCCGCGTTCGCGAGGACCCATCTGCCTTCTACACCATTATTTCAGCTCGTCGCCCAGCAACTTGAGGATCTTGACGCCGGCGCCGGTTGCCTCGGCCTTGCCGTCGTTGGTCTGCACCGCCACCTGGCTGGCGTTGCCGGTGGCGTCGGCCTTGACTGCAATGCGGAAGCGCTGCGCTTCTTTTTCCTTGTCGGCGGCGGCGCCGAAGGTGAACAGCTTTTTCAGGAAACCGGTGCTGCCGGCAGCGTCAGGATCGACGTAGCGCACGAAATACACGCCGTTGACGCGGTCGCGGTCTTCCACCGTGAAGCCGACCCGGTCCAGCGCCAGGCCGACGCGACGCCAGGCGCGGTCGAATCCTTCGTCGACTTCGACATAACTGGAAGCAGCGTTGGCGCCGGCGACGAGCTTGGCGTGGGCTTGCTGCACCGGGGCGTTCGCCACCATCGGCGCGGCCGCCTTGACGTCGGCGGCCCCGGTCAGGCGCGCTACCAGCTTGGCAAGGAATTGCGATTCGAGGCCGGGGTCGTTGGGACGCCCCGCCCACTGGATGGTTTCCTTTTGCGGGCCGGTCAGCACTTCTTCGGCGCCGCGATGGCTGATGTAGATTTCGGTGCTGCCGTCGGCGGCGCGCTCGAGGCGGGTGCGGTACTTGTCGCGCTCGCCGGTCGAGTATGCCGATTCGAATACCCTGCCGATCGTGCTGCGGATGATGTCCTGCGGGATCTTCGCGCGGTTTTCCGCCCAGTTCGTTTCCATCACGCCGGTGGCCGCCGATTCGGTTTCGACAGTGAAACCGGAGTCGCTCCAGAACTGCTTGATTTGCGGCCACAGCTGTTCCGGCGTCTGCTTGACGACCAGCCAGCGCTGGTTGCCGTTGCGCTCGACCTTGACGGCGGCGTTACCGGCCACGCCGATCACATCGCCGCTGGCAGCCAGTGCCGGGACAGCGCCCCTGGCTTGCTGCTGGCCGGAAGCGGTGGCAACGCCACGCCCGTCCGGCACGGCGTAACGGTTGTCTTTCTGCAGCTGGGTCAGGTCAGGCGGCACGTCCAGCGCCACTGCTTTCTTGGAGGAGCGATAATCGAGTTTATCGGACTCCATCACCGAGCTCAGCATGCCACAGCCGCTCAGGCTGACCATGAGCGCGGAAAGGACGAAGCCGCGGGCGGCGACGGGGGTAATTGTCTTGCGAGTAGTCATGTCGTAACTGGATAAGCGCTGCGGGCAGCTGGTGTCAGAAATAATCCGGACCCTTGCGGGCTCAGGGCTGTGGAAGGACACCCGCTTCGCGCAAGGCGGCGCGGACGGTGTCGTGGAATTCTTCGGCAAGCGGGACCAGCGGCAGGCGCAGGCCGGCCGGCATCAGGCCCATTTCGGCCATTGCCCATTTGACCGGGACCGGGTTGGGCTCGACAAACAGTTTGGCGTGCAGCGGGATGACCTGGTTGTTGATGGCAACGGCAGCGGCGACGTCGCCGGCCATCGCCGCCACGCACAGCGCATGCATGGCGCGAGGCGCGACGTTGGCGGTGACGGAGATGTTGCCGGCGCCACCCATGAACATCAGCGCCATCGCAGTCGGATCGTCGCCCGAATAGACGGCGAACGATTTCGGCGCCAGGCGCAGCAGCTCGGCGCCGCGGCCAATGTTGCCGGTGGCGTCTTTCAGGCCGACGATGTTGGGGATTGCGGCCAGCCGCAGCACCGTCTCGTTCGACATGTCGGCAACCGTGCGGCCGGGCACGTTGTACAGGATGATCGGCAGGTCGACCGCTTCGGCAATTGCCTTGAAGTGGCGGTACATGCCTTGCTGGGTCGGCCGGTTGTAATACGGCACGACCAGCAGCGCGGCATCGGCGCCGGCGTCCTTGGCGAAGCGGGTCAGGACGATGGTCTCGTCGGTCGAATTGCCGCCGGTACCGGCGATGATCGGAATACGGCCTTTCGCATGCTCGACCGCCAGCTTGATCAACTCGCAGTGTTCCTGCACGTTGACGGTGGCCGACTCGCCCGTGGTGCCGACGATCACGATGCCGTCGGTGCCTTCGGCGATATGCCAGTCGATCAGCTTGCGCAAGCCGGGGTAGTCGAGACTGCCGTCTTCGTACATCGGGGTGACGATTGCTACTATGCTGCCCTTGATCATAATTTCGTGACGTTGGTGGTCAATAGAAACCTGATTGTAGCGGATACCCCGCCTGAATGGTTCATTCTTGCCTAGAAACCAGACTCAAACAGGCCCCAGCATGGCATTGTTCGCTGGAAAATTCGGCCCGCAAGCGCACAGGCGCTGCAGCATTGCAGGTTTCAAGCCGTGTTTCGGCCCATCCGCGCGGCCATCCTCGAAAGCGATCACGCGCAGGCCGGCCTGGTGCGCAAAGGCGAGCAGTTCGCCGCGCGCCAATAGAAAGTCGGGATTGGACGGCTTGCCGAAGGCTTCGTTTCCGATCGCAAAGGTTTCGTAGATCAGCACGCCATCTGGCCTGAGGCTGGCGGCAAGCTGCGCCAGCCGCGGGCGGTGCAGGTAATTGGTGACGACGATGCCGGCAAAGCGGCCAGCACCAAACGGCCAGGCGGCGCCGGCCACCTCGAGGTCGGCTTCGACAGTGGTAATGCCGGGCCCGGCGGCCAGCGCCAGCGCTTGGGCATCGCGGTCGAGTGCGAGCACCGGGTGACCGAGCGCGGCCAGGTGGCGCGCATGGCGCCCGCCGCCGCAAGCCAGGTCGAGCACTTCGCCGCCCGGCACCAGGGGCGCGAAGCGGACGACCCAGGGCGAAGGCGCACTCATCGGCTGCTCATCAACTGTAACTCAGGCCCATGGCCTCGCGCACGTCGCGCATGGTTTCCTGCGCAAGCTTGCGGGCCTTGTCGCAGCCGTCGGCGACGATGGCGCGCACCAGGGTCGGATCGTCCAGGTACTGCTGGGCGCGCTCATGCATCGGCTCCTGTTCGGCGATGACGGCGTCAATCACCGGCTGCTTGCATTCGAGGCAGCCGATGCCGGCCGTGGTGCAGCCCTTGACCACCCATTCGCGCGTGGCGTTGCTGGAATAGACTTCGTGCAGCTGCCACACCGGGCATTTGAGCGGGTCGCCGACGTCCGTGCGGCGCACCCGCGCCGGGTCGGTCGGCATGGTGCGGATTTTTTTGGTAACCGAGTCCTTGTCCTCGCGCAGCGCGATCGCATTGCCATAGCTCTTGGACATCTTGCGCCCGTCGAGGCCAGGCAGGCGCGAAGCGGCCGTCAGCTTTGCATGCGGTTCGACCAAAATCAGCTTGCGGCTGCCTTCGAGGTAGCCGAACAGCCGTTCGCGGTCGATGTTCGACAAGTTCTGCGCTTCGTCGAGCATGGCATGGGCCTGGTCGAGCGCGTCGTCCCTGCCCTCCTGCTGGTATTCGGTGCGCAGTTCGAGGTACAGCTTGGCGCGCTTGCTGCCGAGCTTTTTGACGGCCTCGATCGACTTTTCCTCGAAGCCTTTCTCCTTGCCGTACAGGTGATTGAAGCGGCGCGCGATCTCGCGCATCATTTCGATGTGCGGCACCTGGTCCTCGCCCACCGGCACCAGGCTGGCGCGGTAGATCAATACGTCGGCCGCCTGCAGCAGCGGGTAGCCGAGAAAACCATAGGTGGACAAGTCCTTGTTGGCCAGGTTCTCGACCTGGTCCTTGTAAGTGGGCACCCGCTCGAGCCAGCCGAGTGGCGTGGCCATCGACAGCAGCAGGTGCAATTCGGCGTGTTCGGGCACCTTCGACTGGATGAACAGCGTCGCCTGCGACGGATCGACGCCGGCGGCCAGCCAGTCGACCAGCATTTCCCACACGCTGCGCTCGATGATGGCCGGGTCGTCGTAATGGGTGGTCAAGGCGTGCCAGTCAGCGACAAAGAACAGGCAAGGATGCTCCGACTGCATCTTGATCCAGTTCTTGAGGGCGCCATGAAAGTGGCCAAGGTGCATCGAGCCCGTGGGGCGCATACCGGAAACAACGCGATCGGGATACATGGAGCTCAGTTCAACAGTAAGGTCAGGGGGTACACCAGGGTAGCGAGCAGGCGGGTGACAAAGCTCATCGTCCGCACGAACACGCCATCGAGGACACCGAGGTACATCAGGGCGATCAGGGCGGCGAACACCCACAGTGTGTAGCGCTCGATGCGGGCGAACCTGCGCGCCAGCGACAGCGGCAGCAGGCCGGTCAGGATGCGGCCGCCGTCGAGCGGCGGCACCGGGATCAGGTTAAATACGCACATGGCGACGTTGACGGTGATGCCCGCTTTCGCCATTCTGAAAAAGAATTCGCTCATGCCGCCGGCAGCATCGTTGGCGCCGCTTGACGCCAGCGCCACGAACAGCATCATCCAGCCAAGCGCCATGACAAAATTGGCCGCCGGACCGGCCGCCGCCACCCACGGCATATGCCGGTGCGGGTTGCGCAGGCGGTCAAAATCGACCGGCACCGGCTTGGCGTAGCCGAACGGGATGTGCAGCGGCGACAGGTACAGCATCAGCGGCAGCAAGATGGTGCCGAACGGGTCGATATGGCGGCCCGGGTTCAGGCTCAGGCGACCGGCGTCGGACGCGGTCGGGTCGCCGAAATACCTGGCGACGTAGCCGTGCGCGGCTTCGTGAAGTGAGATGGCAAACAACACCGGAATTGCATATACGGTAACCGTCCGGACGATCGTATCGAGTTCATTCATGCCGTGGATTTTAACAGAGCAGACCGGCAGGCCGCAGTTTGCGGCAGGTTTGCCTTGATATGTGCGTCGGTAATCGCAGCGCCATCACAGGCCGAACAAGGCCGCGTTGCCGCGCCCCTGGCGCACCAGCACCGGTTCAAGCGAGGTCAGGTCGATCACCGTGGTCGGCTCCATCGAGCAGGCGCCGCCATCGATGACCAGGTCGACCAGCTTGCCCATCTGTTCGCGTATCTCTTCCGGATCGTTGAGTAATTCGTTGTCCGGAGTGATCAGGGTGGTGCCGATCAGCGGCTGGCCGAGTTCCGCCAGCAGCGCGTTGGCGATGGCATTTTCGGGCACCCGCAAGCCGATCGTCTTGCGCGACGGATGCGACAGCCGGCGCGGCACCTCGCGCGTTGCCTCCAGGATCACCGTGTACGGCCCCGGGGTGGCCGCCTTGAGCAGGCGGAACTGGCTGTTGTCGACCCGCGCGTAGAGCGCGATCTCGGACAGGTCGCGGCACAGCAGGGTAAGGTGATGTTTTTCGTCGATGCCGCGGATGCGGCGCAGCCTCTCGACGGCGCCCTTGTCGTCCAGGTGGCATACCAGCGCGTAGCACGAGTCGGTCGGCAGCGCGACGATGCCGCCGCCGTGGATGATCTGCGCGGCCTGCTTGATCAGGCGCGCCTGCGGATTTTCCGGGTGGATCTGGAAGAACTGGCTCATGCGTCAGGCCGGCCGCGCTTGCAGGTTCTGCAGCGCGGCAATCCGCTGTTCCATCGGCGGGTGGGTCGAAAACAGCGCGCCCCAGCCGCCGCCGGTGCCGGAAATGCCGAACGCCGACATGGCTTTCGGCATCTCGCCGGCGGGCACGCCCGCCAGGCGCGCCAGCGCACGCTGCATCGGCACCGGGCTGCCCAGCAGGTTTGCCGAACCGGCATCGGCGCGGAACTCGCGCTGGCGCGAGAACCAGGCGACGATGATCGACGCCAGCAGGCCGAACACCAGCTCGCAGACGAACACGGTGACCATGTAGCCGATGCCGATGCCGCGCTCGCTGTTACTGCGCAGCAAGACCTTGTCGACAAAAAAACCGACCACCCGCGCCATGAACACCACGAACGTGTTGACCACGCCCTGGATCAGCGCCAGCGTGACCATGTCGCCGTTGGCGACGTGGGCAATCTCGTGGCCGAGTACAGCTTCGACCTCTTCGCGGTTCATGCTTTCAATCAGGCCCGTGGACACCGCCACCAGCGCCGAATTCTTAAACGCGCCGGTGGCAAACGCGTTCGGTTCGCCCTCGTAGACCGCCACCTCGGGCATGCCGATGCCGGCCCGTTCGGCCAGCTGGCGCACGGTGTTCACCAGCCACAGCTCGGTCGAGTTGGCCGGGTTGTCGATCACCCGCGCGCCGGTCGACCACTTGGCCATCGGTTTGCTGATCAGCAGCGAAATGATCGACCCGGTAAAGCCGACCACCAGCGAAAACACCAGCAGCGCCGGGACGTTGATGCCGGCGCCGGTCACCGCCCTACCCACGCCCAGCACATTGAGCACCAGCGAAAGCACCAGCATCACGGCGAGGTTGGTTGCAAGGAACAAGATAATGCGCTTCATGTAGGGCTCCCGGGCGCAGGCAAATGCGCGCGATTGGTAAATTGATGGACTGCTAATAAGATAAGGCTGGCTTGCCGAAAATTCAAGAGCTTAAAACCAGTCGTGCCATACCGGTGTGACGTTCGCCGGCAGCGGCGGCAGCAGCGCAAAATCGGCGCGCGACTCGCCCGGCGCGTGGAAATCGGTACCGCGCGAGGCCAGAAAACCATAGCGCCGCGCCAGCTCGGCGTACACCGGATACTGGTCCGGCGTATGACTGCCGGTGACGACCTCGATGGCGGCGCCGCCCAACTGCTTGAATTCGTCGAACAGCGCACCCTCGGCGAGCGCGCTGAACTTGTAGCGGCCCGGATGGGCGATCACGGCGATGCCGCCGGCCGACTTGATCCAGCCGACCGCCTGCCCGAGCGAAGCCCAGCGGTGCGGCACGTAGCCAGGCTTGCCTTCGGTCAGGTACTTGCGAAACACCTCCGCAATGTTCGCGCAGACGCCGCGCTCGACCAGGAAGCGGGCGAAATGGGTGCGCGACATCAGGTCCGGGTTGGCAACGAACTTGAGGGCGCCTTCGTAAGCGTCGGCAATGCCGGCGCGCGCCAGCTGGGCCGCCATTTCGCGCGCGCGCGCATCGCGCCCGCTGCGGGTGTCGCCCAGCCCCTCCAGCAACACCGGGTTGGTTTCGTCGATGTGCAGGCCGACGATGTGCACGGTCTGGTTAGCCCAGGTGATCGAAATTTCCACACCCGCAATGAAGCGCATGCCGACCTCGGCGGCGGCGGCGCGCGCGCTGGCGATGCCGCCGACTTCGTCATGGTCGGTCAGACCCCAGACGTCGACCCCTGCACGGCTGGCGTACTGCGCCACGGCCGCCGGCGACAACACGCCGTCGGACACATTCGAATGACAATGCAAATCTACGTTCAACATAAGGACAAGGCACTTCGAAGCATCAGTGACGGAGCGTCCATTGTACGCGGACGGGAACGGCGATGTCGGGCGCCCCCGTTTGCTTGCTTATTTGGCGAGAAAGGTTTCGACCAGCTGCGCCAGTTGTTCAGGCTGGTCGTGGTGCAGCATGTGGCCGGCATCTTGCATCATGTGGGTTTCGACGTCCTTCAGGTGGCCGAGCCGGCGGTCGACTTCGATGCGCGCCTGCGGCTTCGGTCCCATCCATTGCCACATAGTCGTGTCGGCCGCCTCGACCCACATGACGGGCGCGGTGATCGCGCTCCAGCACGCCATGACTTCCTCGACCCGGTACAGGATCGGGCTTGGCTTCTTGTGGGCCGGGTCACCCAAAATTTCCCAGTCGCCGGCGTCGTTCCGGGCCGACCAGTGCGCCGCCAGGAAAGCGGCGCGTTCGCTTGATAGGCGCGGATTGGTTTTTTGCAGGCGCAATGCCACCGCCGCCACGCTCGGATAGGTGCGCAGCTCGGCCGGTTCGCGCAGCTCGTCGAGCCATTTGGCATAGTGGCGCGGCGCTTTTTCGGGGCCAGCGGCCGGCATGCCGAAGCCTTCCAGATTAATCAGCCGGCGCACCCGCTGCGGCCGCACGCCGGCATAGATGCCGGCCACGTTGCCGCCCATGCTATGGCCGAGCAGATTGACCGCCACGGCCGGCGAATAATGGTCGAGCATGGCGTCGAGGTCGCCAAGATAATCGGGGAACCAGTAGGTGTCGCACCCCGAACGCTCGGTCTGGCCGAAGCCGCGCCAGTCGGGGGCGATGATATGCCAATCGCCGGCCAGGCTGTCGGCGACGAACTGGAACGAGGCGCCGACGTCCATCCAGCCGTGCACCATGAAGATGACGGGCGCGCCTTGCCTGCCCCAGTGGCGCACATGGGTGCGCAAGCCGCGCACGCTAATAAATTCGGATCGGGATGGTTTCATGAAGATGCCTGAGAAGCTCAATGTCAAACAGTAAAAGTACGACCGTTCGAATTATACGCGGCGGTTGCGTAGCCACCGTGCTTGCATTGATTTCCGGCAGACGGGCCCAATTTATCAACGTCAGCCCGGCGAGGCGACCGGCGGGCGTAAAATACCGCTATTCCAACAAAAAAACCTTCCAACACACTATGGCTATTTATCAACTCGGTGACGACGCGCCCCAGATCGACCCTTCGGCCTGGGTGGCCGATACCGCCAACCTGATCGGCAAGGTCACCCTTGGCGCCAACACCACCGTGTGGTACGGCGTGACGATCCGCGGCGACAACGAGCACATCACCATCGGCGCCGACAGCAACGTGCAGGAAGGCACGGTGATGCATACCGACATGGGCTATCCGCTCGAGATCGGCGTCGGCGTGTCGATCGGCCACCAGGCCATGCTGCACGGCTGCAGTATCGGCGACGGCGCCCTGATCGGCATCCAGGCGGTGATCATGAATGGCGCGAAGATCGGCAAGGGTTGCCTGGTCGGCGCCGGCGCGCTGGTCACCGAAGGTAAAGTATTCCCGGACAACACCCTGATCATCGGCAGCCCGGCCAAGGCCGTGCGCACGCTGACGCAGGAAGACACTGCCAGGCTCGGCGAGATCGCCGACGGCTACGTCAGGCGCGGCCAGCTGTACCGGTCGGAACTGAAAAAAATCGGATAAACCATGACACAAACCACACCCCCAGATACCCCAGATACCCAGGACACCCTGCAAAAATTTATTTTCGACAACGCCGCCGTCAAGGGCGAACTGGTCGAACTGTCCGCCACCTGGCGCGAAATCCAGGCCCGGCACGACTATCCGCCGGCGGTCAAGACCGTGCTCGGCGAGATGCTGGCGGCGGCCGCCCTGCTGTCGGCCAACCTCAAGTTCAACGGCGCCATCATCATGCAGATCCACGGCGACGGCCCGGTACGCCTGCTGGTGGTCGAATGCGACTCCGACCTGCGATTGCGCGCCACCGCAAAACTGTCCGAAGACGCCATCGTGGCGGACGACGCCGGCTTGACCGAACTGCTCAACGTACACGGCAAGGGCCGCTTCGTGATCACCCTCGACCCGCTCGACAAGATGCCGGGCCAGCAGCCCTACCAGGGCATCGTGCCACTCGACGGCGACGACATGTCCACCGTCATCGAGAACTACATGCTGCGTTCCGAGCAGCTCGACACCCGCCTCTGGCTGGCCGCCGACGCCACCGTGTCGCGCGGCCTGCTGCTGCAAAAACTGCCGCGCCACAGCGGCAAGATCGATCAGGTCGAGCAGGCCAGCGAGGCGGACGACCTCGAGACGTGGAACCGCGCCGTCATCCTGGCCTCGACTTTAAAGCAAGAAGAGCTGCTGTCGACCGACATCGGGACCTTGATGCAGCGGCTGTTCTGGGAAGAGACGATCCGCGTGTTCGACCCGGCCCATCCGCAGTTTTTCTGCAGCTGCACCCGCGAAAAAGTCGGCAACATGCTCAAGATGCTGGGCCGCGCCGAAGTCGACGATGCGCTGGCCGAACTGGACTTCCTGGGCATCAATTGCGATTTCTGCGGCAAGCACTACGACTTCGACAAGGTCGACTGCGCGCAGTTGTTCGCCAGCGATACGCCGGTCGAAACCTTGATCGCCGCCGGCGACATCAAGCACTAAACGTCTATTCCAGTGGGAAGGAAAAAGCGGATGATGACATGCGCGCCAGTAGCGACCGTGGCCTGTTGGAACAGGCTCTAGGAATGCGCGACGCGCCCCGCTCCGCGTTCGCGCATTTCCTCGCGATTGGCACGCGCTGGATGGACAACGACGTCTACGGCCACGTCAACAATGTTGTCTACTACTCGTACTTCGACACGGCAGTCAATCAGTTCCTGATCGAACGCGGCGTGCTCGATATTCACAAGGGCGACATCGTGGGCTTCGTCGTCGATTCCGGCTGCGCCTATTTCAGCGCGATCTCCTTTCCTGACACCGTGCATGCAGGCATCCGCGTGGCCAAGCTGGGCAACTCCAGCGTGCGCTACGAAATCGCGCTGTACCGCAACGATGATCCCCTGCCTTCTGCGGCCGGTCATTTCGTGCATGTGTACGTTGAACGCAAAAGCAATCGCCCGGTGCCGATTCCTGCGGCAGTGCGCCAGATACTCGAAACCATACAGACCTAAATATCCAGCCCCCGCTTAAGCGGATCGTCCATCCTCAGCACTGCGGCATCAGCATCGCAGTGAGATGCGGCAAATACACCAGATCGCGCTGGTCGATCATCTCGACCGACCAGTGCGAATAGCGGCCCGGCCACGACAGGCCGACGCCGATCGCGCCGCCCGGCCGATCGCATGACCCGCATCGGTTGCCAGCCCCAGCCCATGGTTACCTTCGCTTACAGCTGAAACCGCTTCAATACACCCTCTCGGGTCTTCGCCGAATAGTCTGTCGATACGCCATACGGCCAACAGCAACCTGGTTATCCGAATGCTTTTACACCTGAGTTGCCGGTCTGGTTTCTTGGTAACTGAAACAGTCGTGACTATTCATTGCAAGTGCGTTCTGTCGACCAAAATCTCACAGGAGAATCACCATGAAATCATATGCCCTCTTACTTTCCACGATGATTCTTAGCGCACCGGCTTTTGCCGCCGATGACATTTCCCTCGGCAAGCCGGGATATGGCGGCACCGGCTGCCCGGAAGGCACTGTATCGGCTACGTTGAGCCCGGATGCAAAATCCTTGAGTTTGCTATTCGACCAATACCAAATCTCGGTCGGAGGCACGACTGGAAAAAGCTTCGACCGCAAGAGCTGCAATATCGCCATTCCGGTACACGTGCCGCAGGGAATGAGCGTATCTGTGCTGAAAATCGATTACCGCGGCTTTAATCATTTGCCGGCAACCGCGACCTCGCAGTTCAATGTCGAATATTTCTTTGCGGGCAGCAAAGGACCTGCATTCCAGCGCATATTTCGTGGCGTCCTCGACGAGGACTATTTGATCAACAACGAGCTCACCGCTGAGTCGGTTGTTTGGTCCGGTTGCGGCGCCGACGTTAATTTGCGAACCAACTCGAGCATGCGCGTGAGAACAGTGGGTAACAAGGAAGCGCTTACATCGATCGACTCGCAAGATGTCAATGCGGGAATCATTTATCAGCTGCAATGGAAGAAATGCGGCGCTTAAATCGGTTACAGCCTGGGCGCGCCGGCTCTATCAGCGCGTCCGCCCTCGACATGCATAGGACAGACCCATGACGCTGCTAATGACAAGTACGCTCGCCTGCATGGCGTTTATTGCCCTGCCCGCATGCGCGGCGCAAGCCAATGGATGCCCCGAAGGTAGCTATTCGATCGTCCTGGCGCCCGATGGCACGACCCTGAGTATCTTGTTTGACCAATTTACCGTTGAAAGCGGCCCGGGTTCGAGCGTCGCGGCGCAGAGAAAGCTATGCCAGATTTCGGCGCCACTGAACTTGCCCGCACATCGATCCGTCGGTGTCTACAAGGTCGACTACCGTGGCTTCGCGAAACTGGCGTCGACACAGGAAACTGAACTCGCCGTTAAATACTTTTTAGGACCGCACAACCATGCGCACGGTCGTGTTTTCAAGCGCAAGATCAAAGGTGCGCATGAAGGCGATTATTTTTTTACTGAAACCATTGGCGCCGGACAGATGAAACGCGTCGGATGCGGCGCCAATGCCATGTTAAACGTCGCCATTTCACTTAATTTGGTTGGCGACCGGGGGGACGGCGAGGCCATGGCGTCGCTCGACACCACTGATGCTGCCAGGGGTGGGGCGATTGTCTACCACCTCGATTTGAAAAACTGCCCTTGACACGTATGTTGGTTCCTTGCGCGCGGTGCTTTTAACACTGCCTTCGCCCCTTCAAACTGATTTTTCGCCGGCTTGCTGGCCAATTCATGTATGCATCCGAATTTTTACCAACATTATGGTTTTCGTAATACCATCTTGCATCGACCATTCAGAAAGCTTCCACATGATTCGTCCTATCTTGTCCGTGCTGGTGCTGGCGGCCGTTACCGGCTTCGGCTCCGGCTCCGCCTTCGCCCAGGCATCCGCCGCACAGCTATCGACCACGCCCCTGATCGAACGCGCCAAATTCTTCGGCAACCCGACCAAAGCCGGTTCGCAGATCAGCCCGGATGGCAAGCACCTGTCCTGGATTGCACCGCGCGATGGCGTCATGAACCTGTGGGTGGCTCCATTGTCGGACCTGTCCAAGGCCAAGCCGCTCACGGCCGAGACCAAGCGTCCGATCCGCGCCATGTTCTGGGCGCCGGACTCGAAATCGGTGCTGTTCATCAATGACAAGGGCGGCGACGAGAATTTCTTGTTGTACGGCGTAAACGTCGCCAGTGGCGAACAAAAAAGCCTGACGCCGTTTGAAAAAACGCGCGTGCAAGTGGTCGGCATCAGCAACAACGTCAAGGACCGGATATTGGTGGCGGTCAATAACCGCGATCCAAAATGGCACGATGTGCACAGCCTTGACCTGGCCACCGGAAAGCTCGCGCTGGTGTTCCAGAATGACGGCTACAGCAGTTTTTTACCGGATGAGAGCCTGAACCTGCGCATCGCCACCAAGTCGAACAGCGCCGGCGGCACCGATTTCCACACCGTCACCGACGGCAAAGTGGCGCCCACGCCATACGCCAGTGTCGGCATGGACGATGTGCAGACCACGCGCCCGCTGGGTTTTACCACCGACGGCAAGTCGCTCTACTGGGCCGATTCGCGCGGCCGCAACACGGCCGCGCTGCTCGAGCAGGATCTGGCCAGCGGCAAGACCAAAGTCATTGCCGAGGATGCCCGCGCCGACATCACCTCCGCCCTGCCCGACACGCGCACCGGCCGGGTACAAGCCTATCAACTCGACTACCTGACCAATGAATTCATCGCTGTCGACCCAAAAATCGCGGCCGACCTGGCATTCTTGAAAAAGCAGGCCAAAGGCGCCTTCTGGATCAATTCGCGCAGCGAAGACGGCGAAAAATGGATTGTGGTGATCGACCGCGTCATCGAGCCATCGTCGACTTTTCTGTACGAACGCAAGGGCAAACGCCTGACCAAACTGTACACCTCGCGCCCGGAACTGGAAGGCGCGCCGCTGGTGCCGATGCTGCCCAAGGAAATCAAGTCGCGCGACGGCATGACGATGGTCTCCTACCTGACCATGCCGAAAAGCGCCGGCGACAAAACCAACGCGCCGGTCCCGATGGTGCTGCTGGTGCATGGCGGGCCATGGGCGCGCGACGGCTACGGCTACAACAGCGTGCATCAGTGGCTCGCCAACCGGGGCTACGCGGTGCTGTCGGTAAACTTCCGCGGCTCGACCGGCTTCGGTAAAAAATTCATTTCCGCCGGCGACATGCAATGGGGCCGCAAGATGCACGACGACCTGCTCGACGCGGTCACCTGGGCAGTCGCCGAAGGCATCACCACGCGCGACAAGGTCGCCATCATGGGCGCTTCGTACGGCGGCTATGCGACCCTGGCCGGCCTGGCGTTCACGCCGGACCAGTTTGCCTGCGGCGTTGACATTGTCGGTCCATCCAACCTGTTCACTCTGCTAAGCACGGTTCCGCCTTATTGGGAGTCGCTCAAGCAGCGGTTTTACAAGCGCATCGGCGATCCGACCACGGAGGCGGGCAAGGCGGTTTTGAAGGAACGCTCGCCGCTGTACTCGGCCGACAAGATCACCCGGCCGTTGCTGATCGGCCAGGGCGCCAACGATCCGCGCGTCAACGTTGCCGAATCTGACCAGATCGTCGCGGCGATGAGCGCGAAGAACATTCCTGTCACCTACGTCGTGTTCCCCGATGAAGGACATGGTTTCGCCCGTCCCGCCAACAACATCGCTTTCATGGCGGTGACGGAAAACTTCCTCGGCAAGTGCCTGGGCGGACGCGCCGAACCAATTGGCGCCTCGCTTAAAGCGTCGAGCGCGCAGGTCAAGCACGGCGCCGAGTTCTCGCCGGGTCTGAAGGAAGCGATGTAAGCAGTACCAAGCGCACTTGCCGCAAGAGAGCGCCAACCGAAGCGGTTGGCGCTTTTTCTTTTGCCACTATCGCCTGCACTATTTCTGTACTGCGAACTGGAGGAAACTGCGGCTTGCCAGCAGTCGGTAGTCGAGCGCATCGTTGGCCAGAGTGTCGCGTTGTTGCGGTATCAGTATCGCGGTGCCTCGGACGGTTGCGGCAAGGCTTGCCGCGACCGCCCTAAGGCAACACCCTGGAGTGAATCTGCCTAGCGATTCGGCACCACGATCACGGTGCCATTCCCGGCGCTGCCCTTGACGCCGGCATTCCCCCTCGCACCTGTGTTACCGGTTGCACCGGTGTTGCCCGTTGCGCCAGTGTCCCCAGTCGCGCCCGTGTTGCCCGTTGCGCCGGTCGCGCCGGTGTAGCCGGTTGCACCTGTATCACCGGTGGCGCCGGTGCCGCCACTGGCACCGGTGTATCCGGTCGCGCCAGTGCGCCCGGTTGCACCGTTCATCCCGGGTTCGCCCGTATAACCGGTTGCTCCGGTGTCACCGGTGGCGCCTTGCGGGCCCGCCGGACCTGCCGGCAGCGAAATGCAGCCGCCCAATGCGAGGGCTGCCAATACTGGAACGAGTTTTGTCAAATAGTTCATGATATCTCCCTGTAGGTCGCCGAGGAAACTACACACGAGAGTGTGGGTAGCCGTCCCGTCCAGAACATTTCCGGATCGTCTTATTCACGCATGTAAATCATGTCAACGAGCAACGATTGAGTGAGGATAAGCGCTTCCTGCGCTTGAGTCCGTACGCTAACGCGCATAGCACGACGGACTTAATGGCTGGCAGGTTTGCGTCCGGCGGGCGCGGGGGGGAGGGGCGTCGGCAAGCGTGTCTTCGACTCGGTCGGCTTGCCGTTCTCGTCAAGCACCTGGACGAAAATTTCGTTCTGCTTGATCATGCCGAGCTCGTAGCGGGCCCGCTCTTCGACGGCGCCGGTGCCGTCTTTCAGGTCGCGCACTTCGGAGTCGAGCTTGGCGTTGCGCGCCCGCAGTTCAGCGGTCTTGCGGTGGCTGGCGGCGACCTGGGTTTCGAGGTCGGCCACGCGCACCCTGCCGCCCTTCCCCAGCCATAACGGATACTGGATCAGCAACAGCAGGGCGAACAGGGCGAGCGTTATCAGGCGCATGGATTGACAGCGGCCAGCAAGGCCGGCCGGGGGTTAACAGGATGTAAAAAAATATTACTTCAGATTATAAAACGCGTCGCGGCCCGGATAGCTGGCGATGTCGCCCAGGTCCTCTTCGATGCGCAGCAGCTGGTTGTACTTGGCCATGCGGTCCGAGCGCGACAGCGAACCGGTCTTGATCTGCAGCGCGTTCATGCCGACCGCGATGTCGGCGATGGTCGAGTCTTCGGTCTCGCCCGAGCGGTGCGAAATAACGGCGGTGTAGCCGGCGCGCTTGGCCATCTCGATCGCGGCGAAGGTCTCGGTCAGGGTGCCGATCTGGTTGATCTTGATCAGGATCGAGTTGGCGATGCCCTTCTGGATACCTTCCTTGAGGATCTTGGTGTTGGTGACGAACAGGTCGTCGCCGACCAGTTGCACCTTCTTGCCCAGCGCCTCGGTCAGGATCGCCCAGCCTTCCCAGTCGCCTTCGGCCATCGCGTCTTCGATCGAGATGATCGGGTACTTATCGCACCAGGTCGCGAGCATGTTGGTAAAATCGGTCGCCGACAGCGACATGCCTTCGCCAGAGAGCACGTACTTGCCATCCTTGTAGAATTCGCTGGCGGCGCAGTCGAGGCCGAGCGCGATCTGGGTGCCCGGCTCATAGCCGGCCTGCTCGATCGCCAGCATGATCAGCTTGATCGCTTCTTCATGGTTCGCAACCGATGGGGCGAAGCCGCCTTCGTCGCCGACCGACGTCGTCAGGCCGCGCTCGTGCAGGATTTTTTTCAGCGTGTGGAACACTTCGGCGCCATAGCGGATCGCTTCCTTGAACGACGGCGCGCCGACCGGGATGATCATGAATTCCTGGATGTCCAGGTTGTTGTCGGCGTGGGCGCCGCCGTTGATGACGTTCATCATCGGCACCGGCATCTGCATCGCGCCCGAGCCGCCGAAGTAGCGGTACAAAGGCAGGCCGGCTTCTTCGGCGGCGGCCTTGGCCACCGCCATCGATACCGCCAGCATCGCATTGGCGCCCAGGCGGCTCTTGTTCTCGGTGCCGTCCAGGTCGATCAGGGTGCGGTCGAGGAAGGCTTGCTCGTTGGCGTCGAGGCCCATGATGGCTTCGGAGATTTCGGTGTTGATGTTCTCGCAGGCTTGCAGCACGCCCTTGCCGAAATAGCGTTTCATGTCGCCGTCGCGCAGCTCGATCGCTTCGCGCGAGCCGGTCGAAGCGCCCGACGGCACCGCCGCCCGGCCCATCACGCCCGACTCGAGCAGCACGTCGCATTCGACGGTCGGATTGCCGCGCGAATCCATGATTTCACGGCCGATAATGTCAACGATAGCACTCATTTTTTTGGTCTCCGAAGGTAAAAAAGTCTGTTCAGCGGGCGTGAAGATCTAACTGGGGTCAGGCCAGACCCCGGCATCAACATCCGTATTACGCAAAATTTTGCAGTTCGAGGAAGCCGGCCTTCTTGACCACGCGATCGAGGTCGACGAGGACGGACAGCAGTTCCTTCATGCGCGCAAGCGGGACGGCGTTGGGGCCGTCCGACAAGGCCTGGGCCGGGTTCGGATGGGTTTCCATGAACAGGCCGGCAATGCCGGCGGCGACCGCGGCGCGCGCCAGCACCGGGATGTGCTCGCGCTGGCCACCGGACGAGGTGCCCTGGCCGCCTGGCAGCTGCACCGAGTGGGTGCCGTCGAAGACCACCGGGCAGTTCGATTCGCGCATGATGGCGAGCGAACGCATGTCCGACACCAGGTTGTTGTAGCCGAACGAGACGCCGCGCTCGCAGGCCATGAAGTTGTCTTCATTGACGCCGGCCTGCCTGGCCGCCTGGCGCGCTTTGTCGATCACGTTTTTCATGTCGCCGGGCGCGAGGAACTGGCCCTTCTTGATGTTGACCGGCAGTCCGGTCTGGGCGCAGGCGACGATGAAGTCGGTCTGGCGGCACAAAAACGCCGGGGTCTGGATCACGTCGACGACCGCGCAAACGCTAGCCAACTCTTCGATCGAGTGGACGTCGGTGAGGACCGGCACGCCGATCTCGCGCTTGACGTCGGCCAGGATCTCGAGGCCTTTGTCCATGCCCGGGCCGCGGAACGTCGTGCCCGACGAGCGGTTGGCCTTGTCGAACGACGACTTGTAAATGAACGGGATGCCGAGCGCCGCCGTGATTTCCTTGAGCGTGCCGGCGGTGTCGAGCGCCATCTGGCGCGACTCGATCACGCAGGTGCCGGCGATCAGGAAGATCGATTGATCGAGGCCGACATCGAATCCGCAAAGCTTCATGCCGCGTCTCCTTGCAAATTACGCAGCGGCAGGTTGACCACCAGCGCCGCTTGCGTCGGGGCCAGGGCCGCGGCCTGGTGGGCCAGCGCTGCCTTGATGAACGAAATGAACAGCGGGTGGCCGGTGCGCGGGGTCGACTTGAACTCCGGGTGGTACTGCACACCCATGTACCACGGGTGAGCGTGCACGCCTTCGCGCGGCAGCTCCATGATTTCGCACAGATCTTCGGTCGGGGTGCGCGCCGACACCACCAGCCCGGCCGCTTCGATCCGCGACAGGTAGTGGTTGTTCGCTTCGTAGCGATGGCGGTGGCGCTCGGTGACGACGCTGCCGTAGATATCAAAGGCCAGCGTGCCCGGATTCACCGCGCAGGTCTGGGCGCCGAGACGCATGGTGCCGCCCAGGTCCGAACTTTCGTCGCGTTTTTCGACCTTGCCGTCATGGTTCTGCCACTCATTGATGAGGGCGACGACCGGCTGGTCGGTGTCCGGATCGAACTCGGTCGAGTTGGCGTTCGCCATGCCTGCTTCGTGGCGCGCGTATTCAATCAGCGCCACCTGCATGCCGAGGCAGATGCCGAGGTAAGGGATCTTGTTTTCGCGCGCATAGCGGGCCGCCATGATCTTGCCCTCGACGCCGCGCTTGCCGAAGCCGCCCGGCACCAGGATCGCATCGTACTTGGCCAGGTGGGCGCAGCCCTTGGTCTCGATGTCTTCCGAATCGAGGTACTCGATGTTGATCCGGCTTTCGGTGTGGATGCCGGCGTGGCGCAGCGCTTCGGTGAGCGACTTGTACGACTCGGTCAGGTCGACGTATTTGCCGACCATGCCGATGGTGACGGCCGCCTTCGGGTGTTCCAGCGCGTGAATCAGCTTGGTCCACATCGACAGGTCGGCCGGCGGCGCTTCCAGGCCGAGCGTCTCCAGGATGATTTCGTCGAGGCCCTGGTCGTGCAAAACTTGCGGCACCTTGTAGATGGTGTCGACGTCCCATACCGAGATGACGGCCGCTTCTTCGACGTTCGAGAACAGCGAAATCTTGGCGCGCTCGTCGGCCGGGATCGGGCGGTCGGCGCGGCACAGCAGCGCGTTCGGGAAGATGCCGATTTCGCGCAGCTTCTGCACGCTGTGCTGGGTCGGCTTGGTTTTCAGTTCGCCCGCCGAAGCGATGTACGGCACCAGCGTCAGGTGCACGAAGGCGGCCGACTTGCGCCCGGCCCGCAGCGACAGCTGGCGCGCCGCTTCCAGGAAAGGCAGCGACTCGATGTCGCCGACGGTGCCGCCGATTTCGACCAGCGCCACGTCGTAGCCTTCGGCGCCGCGGTAAATATAGTCCTGGATCTCGTTGGTGATGTGCGGGATGACCTGGACCGTCTTGCCCAGGTATTCGCCGCGGCGTTCCTTGCGGATCACCGATTCGTAGATCTGGCCGGTGGTGAAGTTGTTCACCTTGCGCATGCGGGTGCTGATGAAGCGCTCGTAGTGACCAAGGTCGAGATCGGTTTCAGCGCCATCGTCGGTGACGAACACTTCCCCGTGCTGCATCGGGCTCATGGTGCCCGGATCGACGTTGATGTACGGGTCGAGCTTGAGCATGGTGACTTTAAGGCCGCGCGATTCGAGGATCGCGGCGAGAGAGGCGGCGGCAATCCCTTTTCCAAGGGATGACACGACGCCACCGGTGACGAAGACAAATTTGGTCATTGCAGGAGGTGCCGAACGGCACGTGCGGGAAATTGAGATTATACCTTAAGCAGCCGCACTTCCGAATGACAAGTTAAAAGGTCCCGCGCTTGCGCCAGGCCGGGTTGCCGGAGGCGCCGACCAATAAGCCGTGATTTTAATTGGTAAAATGTTAATTTTTTACCCGGATTGACTAGCCATCGTTAGCATGCCCTGTCATTGTTGATAGCCAAGGCGACGGCATGGCCGATTTCCTTGGCGTGGACGTTTCATGAAGTGACGCTGGCCGAAATGTTCGCGCGTGCGCCGGTGGTACGGTACTTTGCCGACGGCGCACACTGCGCCCTGACGACGGCGTACGTGTGCGAGCGAACAGACCGGGCAGAGTGTTTCGCCCATGCTGGCAGCTTGTACAACGCACATACAAGGGAGACCACCATGTCATATATGAACCGCGACACTTTGGGCATGTATTCGAACAAAAACCACAAGGGGCCTGGCCCGGAACTGATGGGCGCCGACACCCTGATTGGCGATCACGTGCACAACCTGAAGGATGAGCATCTTGGCGAGATCAAGGAGATCATGCTCGACATGCGCAGCGGCAAAATCGCCTATGTGGTGATGTCGAGCGGCGGCGTGCTCAGCATCGGCGAAAAACTGTTCGCAGTGCCTTGGCAAGCCCTCACCCTCGACACCGCCAACCACCAGATGCGGATGAACATGGACAAGGCGAAGATCGAGGCTGCGCCCGGCTTCGATACCGACAGCTGGCCGAACATGGCCGACCAGTCCTGGGCCAGCCAGATCCACGGTTATTACGGCACCAGCGCGACCTGATCTTGATTGCCGCCGTCGTTACTTCTTTTCCGCGAACAGGTCCAGCAGGATCGCGGTCTCGGCCTTGATGGTGTTGATCACGGTCGGCTTGAAGTCCGGTGCCCACTGCGGCGAATGGGTGCCCGGCAGCGGCTGGCCGGCCTTCGTCGCCGCCGCTAGGCGCGACGCCTCGACCGCACCCACGTGCAACAGGATCGCCTTCACGCCCGGCTGCAGGCCGTACTGGGAAAAGTCTTCCGAGGTCATCTTGGACGGCATTTCTTTCACGAAATCGGGGCCGACCGCGCCCTGCACGACCTTGACCATGCGGCCGATCAGCTCCGGATCGTTGTAGACCGAATCGGTGCCCTGCTTGATTTCCACCAGCGGCTCCTTCGGCGCGCCCGCGGCGATCGCCTCGCCTTTGGCTTCGCGCGCAATACTTGCCAGCACGCGCTTGCGCACTTCCGGCTTGAAAGTGCGCACCGACAGTTGCAGCTTGACCTGGTCCGGGATGATGTTGGCCACGGTGCCGCCCTGGATACTGCCGACGGTGATGACGACCGGGTCGAGCGGATTGTTCTCGCGCGAGATGAGGGTCTGCAGGGCCAGCACGAGGCGCGCCGCCATCACGATCGGGTCGCGCGTTTCGTGCGGCACCGCGCCGTGACCGCCCTGGCCGAACATGGTGATGTTGACGACGTCGGACGAGGCGCGGAAGGCGCCGGCGTGGTACATGATCACGCCCGACGGCCCGCTGGCGTCGTCATGCATCGACAGTGCGTAGTCGGGCTTGGGGAAGCGGGTAAACAGGCCATCCTTGAGCATCGCCGCGGCGCCCGACACCGTCTCCTCGGCCGGCTGGCCGACCAGCATCAGGGTGCCGCTCCACGCCTTGCGGTTGTCGGCCATCAGTTTCGCCGTGCCGAACCAGGCCGCCATATGCAGGTCGTGGCCGCAGGCGTGCATCACCGGGGTCGTTTCACCCGCCGCATTCTTGGTGGTGACGGTGCTGGCAAACGCCAGGCCGGTCTTTTCCAGCACCGGCAGGCCATCGATCTCGGTGCGCAGCATGACGGTCGGACCCGGCCCGTTGCGCAGGATCGCCACCACGCCGGTGCCGCCGACCCCGGTCGTTACCTCGAAACCGAGCCCCTTGGCGAGCGCGGCCAGCTTGGCGGCGGTCTGGTGCTCGTTAAACGCCAGTTCCGGGCTGCGGTGCAGGTCCTGGTACAGCGATTCGACCGACGGATACAAAGAGTTCAGCTGGTCGGTGAAGGCTTGCGGCAACGGCGCGGCGTGAGCGACGCCGCTGGCAACGAGGGCGGTAACTAACAGTTTTTGTAAAAAGCGGGGCGTTGAAATCATGAGCGTGTCCTGAGGTAAAAATGGGGGCGGATGCAGGGATGAAAAACATTTCCGCGAATGTTATCGCGAATCGAATTGGCCGAAGAACATGCGAACCAATCCGTCAAATTATTTCATTAATGAATTAAATATTGCTTTAAAGCACTGTAGCATGGAAGCCTGGCTTTATTTTCAGCGATTTTTGACGGGAAGTAGCAAGTAAACGTGAAAAACATCAAGATCGGCCCGCGCCTCGGCATTGGCTTCGCCCTCATCCTGGCAATGACCGTGTTCATCGCCATCGTCGGTGTCTGGCGCCTCAACGATGTGGCAGCGTCGACCCACGCCATGATGGTCCAGCCGCTGACCAAGGAGCGCTTGTTTACCGACTGGTACGGCCAGAATTTCGGCGCCATCCGCCGCACCCAGGCGATTATCAAGAGCGCAGACCCGGAATTGAGCGCGTATTTCAAGGAAGACGGCGCCGCCACCGCCAAGCGCGTGGTGGAGCTGACCAAGCAGGCCGAGCCGATGATCCAGGGTGCTGCCGAAAAATCGCTGTACGAAAAAATCATGGCGCAACGCAAGCTCTACAGTGCCGCGCGCGACGACGCGCTCAAGGCCAAGGCCGCCGGCGACAACGAGGCAGCGGTCAAGCTGCTCGACCAGGTGTACACGCCGCAGGCCAAGGCGTACCAGGACATGCTGCAAGACATGGTGACGCTGCAGCGCGGTGAAATCGACGCGACGGCCCACGCCATCGACGCCACCGCCAGCCTGAGCACGAAGCTGATCATGATCCTGACCGCCTGCGCGGTCGCGGTCGGAGTGGGCTTTTCGTGGCTGCTGACGATCGGCATCACGCGCCCGATCCGCCAGGCGGTCGAGCTGGCCGAAACCGTCGCCGGCGGCGACCTGACGCGCACGATTGTAGCGACGTCGAACGACGAGACCGGCGCCCTGCTGCGCGCGCTGGCCAACATGAACAACAGCCTGGTCGGCATCGTCACCGAAGTGCGCACTGGCACCGATTCGATCACGACCGCCTCGAACGAGATCAGCGCCGGCAACCACGACTTGTCGGCGCGCACCGAACAACAGGCCAGCTCGCTGGAAGAAACCGCGGCATCGATGGAAGAACTGACGTCGACCGTCAAGCAGAACGCCGACAACGCGCGCCAGGCCAACCAGTTGTCGCAGACCGCCTCTGACGTCGCGATCCAGGGCGGCGCAGTGGTCGGCCAGGTGATCGTGACGATGGGTTCGATCAATGAATCGTCGCGCAAGATCGTCGACATCATCGGTGTAATCGACGGCATCGCCTTCCAGACCAACATCCTCGCGCTGAACGCGGCGGTCGAAGCGGCGCGCGCCGGCGAACAGGGCCGCGGCTTCGCGGTGGTGGCGTCGGAAGTGCGCACGCTGGCCCAACGCTCGGCGGCGGCGGCCAAGGAAATCAAGACGTTGATCGGCAACTCGGTCGACCAGGTCGACGCCGGCGCAAAACTGGTCGACCAGGCCGGCGCCACGATGGAGCAGGTGGTGGCCAGCATTCGCCGCGTCACCGACATCATGGGCGAGATCACCATCGCCAGCGCCGAACAGACCGACGGCATCGAACAGGTCAATCAGGCGATCGCCGAAATGGACCAGGTGACGCAGCAAAATGCGGCGCTGGTGGAAGAGTCGGCGGCGGCGGCCGAATCGATGCAGCAGCAGGCCGGCCGCCTGGCGCAGGTGGTCAGCGTGTTCAAGCTGGCCCAAGCAGCGAAGGCGGAGCCGCGGCTGCGCCCAGTGCCGGCGTCTGCCGTGCGCGCGGCGCCGAGGACCCGCGCGATCGCCGCACCGCAGCCAAAGCGCACAGCGCGCGGGGCGGGTAGCGATGAGTGGGAAGAGTTCTGATTTCGTTAGCCTAAAAACCGTCGCCCTCGCGAACGCGAACGCGCCAGGCTGAGCTGACATTTCTGAAGCATTGGTTTGGCGTATGCTGAAGCGATGGCATCAGTCGTGTGGGCGGCGGCGACCGAGCGACGACCGTGCACACAAAGGCGATTTCACCGTTTATTGGAACACCGCAACGCGACGCCACGGGAAATTGATGATTTTCAGGTTAACGATAGTTATTTGAGCGCGCCCGTTCAGCAAAAATCCCGGCTCTGGGTTCCGAGCCGTCCCAGCAGCGCCGACATGTCCACCAGCCGCTTGGCGACCAGGTGGCGCACCTCCCCTTCCCTCTGCCAGATCCCATACACGCCCAGCAGCGGCGCGCCCAGCACCTCGCGGCGCTGCTGCTCGACCAGGCTGGGCCAGATGATCACGTTGATGTTGCCGGTCTCGTCTTCAAGCGTCATGAACAGCACGCCTTTCGCCGTGCCCGGACGCTGGCGCACGGTGACGATGCCGCAGGCGCGCGCCAGCTGGCCATTCTGGTAATCGTGCAAGGTCGACGCCGGCATGAAGCGCTGTTTCAGTAATTGGGGGCGCAGCAGCGCCAGCGGATGGCGTCCCAAGGTCAGCCCCTGCGAACGGTAGTCGCCGACGATCTCGTCGCCTTCCGACGGCGCGCGCAGCTGCGGCGTTTCCTCGTCGGGCGTGGTCGGGCGCAGCAAGTCCTTGTCCGGCACCGCGCCGACCGCCTGCCACAGCGCCTGACGCCGGTTGCCGGCCAGCGAAGCCAGGGCGTTCGAGGCGGCCAGCACCTGCAGGTCGCCGCGCTCGAGCCCGGCCCGGCGCGCCAGGTCGGCGACGCTGGCGAACGGCCGGATCGCGCGCGCGTCCTCGATGCGCGCCGCCACTTCCCGGCGCATGCCGCGCTGCAGGGACATTCCCAGCCGTACCGCGGGCTGGCGCGCGCGCGATTCCTCGAACTCTTCGAGTGTCGACTCCCAGCCGCTGATGGCGATGTCGACCGGGCGCACCTCGATGCCATGGCGGCGCGCGTCCTGCACCAGTTGCGACGGGCTGTAGAAACCCATCGGCTGGCTATTGAGCAGCGCGCACAGGAAGGCGGCCGGCTCGTGCCGCTTGATCCACGCGCTGGCGTAGGCCAGCAGCGCGAAACTGGCGGCGTGCGATTCCGGAAAACCGTATTCGCCGAAACCCTGGATCTGGCTGAAGATGGCCTCGGCGAAGGCGAGTTCGTAGCCGCGCTCGAGCATGCCGCCGACGATGCGCTGGTAGTAGGCTTCCAGGCCCCCCTTGCGCTTCCACGCCGCCATCGCACGCCGCAGCTGGTCGGCTTCGCCGGGCGTGAAGCCGGCCGCCAGGATCGCCACCTGCATGACCTGTTCCTGGAAGATCGGCACGCCCAGCGTGCGCTCGAGCGCGGCGCGGATTTCCGGCTTCGGGTAATGGGTCGGCTCCAGCCCCTGGCGCCGTTTTAAATAGGGATGGACCATGCCGCCCTGGATCGGGCCGGGGCGCACCAGCGCCACCTCGATCACCAGATCGTAGAATGTGCGCGGCAGCAGGCGCGGCAGCATGCTCATCTGCGCGCGCGACTCGATCTGGAACACGCCGACCGTATCGGCCGCGCACATCATGTCGTAGGTCGGCTTGTCGTCGTGCGCAATATCCTGCATTTCGACTGCGTTGCCATGGCGCTCGCCGATCAGCGCAAGTCCGCGGCGCAGCATCGACAGCATGCCCAGCGCGAGCACGTCGACCTTCATCAGGCCCAGTTCCTGCAAGTCGTTCTTGTCCCACTCGATGACGCTGCGCTCGGCCATCGCGGCGTTCTCGATCGGCACCAGGCGCGACAACTTGCCGCGGGCGATGACGAAGCCGCCCGGATGCTGCGACAAGTGGCGCGGAAAGCCGATTAGCAGCTGGGCCAGGGTGGCCCACTGGCGCGCCAGCCTGGACTCCGGATCGAGCCCGCTTTCGGCCAGCCGGTTCACCAGGTCCTGCTTGCTGTCGAACCAGTGATGGGACTTGGCCACCTTTTCGACGATGGCAAGGTCGATGCCGAGCGCGCGGCCGCTGTCGCGCAGCGCGCTTTTGGGCCGGTAACTGATCACCACCGCGGCCAGCGCGGCGCGGGTGCGGCCGTACTTGCTGTAGATGTACTGGATCACCTCTTCGCGCCGCTGGTGCTCGAAATCGACGTCGATGTCGGGCGGCTCGTTGCGCTCCTTCGAGATGAAGCGCTCGAACAGCAAATTGCCGCGCGCCGGATCGACTTCGGTGATGCCGAGGCAATAGCAGACGGCCGAGTTGGCGGCCGAACCACGGCCCTGGCACAGGATGTTGTTGGAGCGGGCAAAACGGACGATGTCGTAGACGGTCAGAAAATACTGCTCGTATTCCATCTCGCCGATCAGGGTCAGTTCGTGCTCGAGCTGGGCTTGCACCTTGGCCGGGATGCCGTCACGAAAACGCCGGTGGGCGCCGATGTAGGTTTCGCTGCGCAGGTAACTGGCCGCCGTGTGGCCGGCCGGCACCACCTCGTTCGGATATTCGTAGCGCAGCTCGTCGAGCGAAAACGTACACAGGCGGGCGATGCGGATCGTTTCGGCCAGCACCTCGGGGGCGTAGATGTTGGCCAGGCGCAGGCGCGCGCGCAGGTGCTGCTCGGCGTTCTGGGCCAGCTGGTAGCCGCACTCGGCCACGGGTTTACCAATGCGGATCGCCGACAACGTGTCTTGCAAGGGTTTGCGCGAGCGCACGTGCATGACGACGTGGCCGACCGCCGCCACCGGCAGCGCGTGCTGCCAGGCGACTTCCTCGATGGTGGCGCGGTGGGCCTCGTCGAACGCGCGGTGCAGCAGGTTCAGGCCGATCCAGGCGCGGCCGGGAAAGGTCGCCGCCATCCACGCCGCCTGCGCGTGCAGGCGGTCGACGTCGGCTGCGTCATGAGCGGGATAGGACGGCAGCAGGATCGCCAGGCAATCAGGCAGCTGCGCCAGGTGCGCCAGGTGGGCACGCTCGGCTGGCGGCGCGCTGAAATCGGCCGGCATCAGCCGGTAAGTACCTTTTTCGCTGCGGGTACGGGCGATGGTGATCAGTTCGGCCAGGTTGCCGTAGCCTTCGCGGTTTTGGGCCAGCAGCACCAGCGACAACGCCGCTTCGCCATCCGGGTTCGTCAGGTGGAAATGGGCGCCGACGATGAACGGCAGCGCCGCTTTTTTCGCCTCCGCGTGGGCACGCACCACGCCGGCCAGCGAACACTCATCGGTCAGCGCCAGCGCCGAATAGCCGAGCCGGACCGCGCGCTCCACCAGCTCTTCGGCGTGCGAGGCACCCTGCAGAAAAGTAAAGTTCGACAAGCAAAACAGCTCGGCGTAATCGGGCAGGCCTGGCGGGGAATGGGGGGACGGCATCGGGGTGGGCTACGAAAATTAAGGCTGCAAATAAAAAGTACTGTATAAAAACACAGTATATCCTACCGATCCGGATGAGCAAGGAAATGCCGATGGCAATACCATTTATGTCGGCGACGCCACCGATCTGTCATTGCCTGATGGATAATTGTTAGCATCCGGCATGAAGGTTTCCTGCTGCCGCAGTCGATTGCGAAGTGACCGGCTGTTTAAAAGACGGCAAATCGGCGGATCGCCATGCAATAAACGGGTCATACCCCATTTAAAAAATGCAGCGAATTTGCCGATAATGCGGGTGTTGGCATAGCAAATGTCAGCACCGGATAACGGGTCACAGCCGTTGAAAAATAAAGGGGTCTGACCCGTTTAAAAAACGGCAGATCGGTGGATTTCCAATAATTAAACGGGTCAGACCCCTATGAAAAAACGGGATTGGGGCTGACCCTGGCGTTGGCTTTAGCACGTTTCAGGCCGGGCAAGCCGTGCAGTTAACTTATATCGTCATTACGTTGCAACATTTCCACACTTCTACAATTGCGTGACCTGCAAGTGCTTAAAATGGGGGTTTTCATTCGGGAGATGTCGCGTGTTCCAACCAAGTACCCTTCGCAAGGCCGTTCTGCTGAGCCTGTATGGCAGTGCTGCCCTCGCCGGCTTGTCGCCAGCGGCCTCCGCCCAAAGCGCCACTGCCGCCGTCAAAGACGAGGTCCAGACTGTCAACGTGGTCGGCTCGCGCCGTGTTTCGAATACGTCGGCCACTGAAACCGTGGTGCCGGTCGATTTCATCCCGATGACCAAGGTCGCCGAACAAGGCGGCCAGTTCGACTTGGCCCAGACGCTGACGTACATCTCGCCGTCGTTCAACTCAACCCGCCAGACCGGTGCCGATGGCGCCGACCTGATCGATTCGGCGGCGCTGCGCGGCTTGGGTTCCGACCAGACGCTGGTGCTGATGAACGGCAAGCGCCGCCACTCCACCGCGCTGGTCAACATCTTCGGCGCCCGCAACCGCGGCAACACCGGCACCGACATGAACGCGATCCCGCTGCTGGCGATCAAGAACGTGCAGGTGCTGCGCGATGGCGCCGCCGCCCAGTACGGCTCGGACGCGATCGCTGGCGTGATCAATATCGAGATGAAGAAGAGCCTCGGCTGCGAGGCGGTAACTGGCGCCGGCAAATATTCCGCGGGCGACGGCAAGAACTACCTGGGCTCGGCCTATTGCGGCTTCCAGCTCGGCGACAAGGGCGCCATCGGCATCACCGGCGAAGTGCTCAACCGCGGCCGCTCGAACCGCGCCGACGCCGACAGCCCGCGCATCATCGGCGACTCGCTGGTGAAGAACCGCACCCTGTACGTCAACGGCGACGTGCCGGTGGGCGCGGACGGTAAAGTGTATTTCACCGCCGGCGTGCAGGACCGCTACGGCTCCAGCGCTGCATTCGGGCGCGGCGGCATCGGCTCGGATGACATCCCGTCGAAGAACTCGGCCGCGATGTACCCGAACGGCTTCGCGCCCTTCATCAACGCCGACGTCGATGACCGTTACGCCACGGTCGGCTACCGCACCCGCGCCGGCGACTGGAATGCGGATTTCTCGCAGACCTACGGCGTCAACAAGATGCGCTACAACATCAGCAACACCTTGAACGCATCGATCGCCAACAAGGACTTGCTGGCCGGCGGCAAAGGCATCAGCCCGAACCGCTTCGACGCCGGCGGCTTCGAATTCGCGCAATACACCAGCAACGCCGACTTCAGCAAATTCTACGGCGATATCCTGGGCGGCCTGAACATCGCGGCGGGCGCCGAGTACCGCAGGGAGAACTACAAGATCTTCGCCGGCGAGCCGGGTTCCTACAACGACGTCGACGGCCTCGGCTTCGGCGGCAACGCCGGCAGCCAGGGCTTCCCCGGCTTTCAGCCGAGCGACGCCACCGACAAGAACCGCCACAGCAGCGCCGCCTACCTCGATGTGGAGGCCGACGTGACGCAGCGCGCCAAGCTGCAAGCGGCGCTGCGCTACGAAAAATTCTCCGACTTCGGCGCGACCGTGACGGGCAAGCTGGCCGGTTCCTACCGCGTGGCCGACGCGGTCCTGCTGCGCGCCTCGGCCAGCACCGGCTTTCGCGCGCCGTCGCTGCAGCAGGTGTACTTCTCGTCGACCTTTACCGACTTCGTCGGCGGCGTCGCCAAGGACGTGGTATTCGCGCCGAACGGCGGCGCAGTCACCATTGCTGCCGGCATTCCGAAACTGAAGGAAGAAACATCGAAGAGCTTCACCCTTGGCACAACCTGGACGCCGACTGTCTCGACTTCGGTGACGGCCGACCTGTACCGCATCGACATCGACGACCGCATCGTGCTGTCGGGCCGCTTCGATTCGGGCAACTACCCCAAGCTGGGCGGCATCCTGCTCAACCTCGGCGTGGCGTCGGCCCAGTTCTTCGTCAACTCGATCGACACGCGCACCCAGGGCCTGGACCTGACGGTGTCGAACAAGAGCGATCTGCTGGGTGGCAAACTCGCCACCTTCCTGGCCATGAACTTCAGTTCCACCGACGTCACCAACGTCAAGGCGCCGGCCTCGCTCAAGGGCTTCGAGAGTGTGCTGTTGTCCGAGCGTGAGCGATTGTTCATCGAACAGGGCGGCCCGCGCCGCAAGGCAACCCTCGATTTCGACTACACGCTGGGCAAGGTCGGGACCAACTTCAAGATCATCCACTTCGGCCCGCAGACCCTGGGCACGTTTTCGGGCCCGCCGACACCGCGCATGGAATACGCGTCGAAGACGTCGGCCGACTTGGCGTTCACCTACGCGTTCACGCCGAAAACCAAGTTCACGGTGGGCGCGGCGAATATCTTCAACGCCAAGCCGACTTCGCAGGATCCGAACGAGACCGACAACGGTTTCAAGTACGAAAGCGTGCAGTTCGGTTTGAACGGGACGTCGTATTTTGCACGGCTGTGGCATAAGTTTTAAGCGCCGGTCGAACTAAGAGCGTCGTTTTTACCGCTGGTAGAAACGACGCTCGACGTATCGACGTATCGACGTAACAACGTAACAACGTAACAACGTAACAACGTATTATCAGGCGTTCTTCGGGAACGCCACCACCGCCGACAAGCCCCCCAGCCGCGCCGACTGCCCCAGGCTCAACGTCGCGCCGTGCCGTTCGGCGATCGCCTTGATAATCGCCAGCCCCAGCCCGCTGCCCGCGGTCTCGCTGCCGGCGATGCGGTAGAAACGGTCGAACACCCGTTCGCGCTCCTCCGTCGGAATCCCCGGTCCACTGTCTTCCACGATAATGCTCGCGCCACGCACGGCGACATCGACCGTTCCACCGGCCGGCGTGTACTTGATCGCATTTTCCACCAGGTTACGCATCAGGATCATCAACGCATCGGCCTGGCCGCTCACGCTGACCTCGTCGGCGTGTTGAAGCCCTAGGTCGACGCCCTTGTGCTGCGCCATGCCCACCAGGTCGCCGACGGTGCGCCGCGCCAGCTCATCGAGCAGCACCTGCTGCACCTTTGAGTCGCCCGCTGCGCTGGCCTCCTGCCGCGCCAGCACCAGCAACTGCTCGACCAGCCGCGTGGCGCGCTCGATGCCGGCCGTCAGACGCCCCACCGCTACCTGGCGCGCGTCAAGGCTTTCGGCGCGCTCCAGGCTCACGGCCTGCAGCTTGAGCGCGGCGAGCGGCGTGCGCAGTTCGTGGGCGGCGTCGGCGACGAAATTCTGCTGCGCCGCGAACGCCGTCCTGACCCTGCCGAACAGCAGGTTCAGTTCATGCACCAGCGGGCGCACTTCGTCGGGCAGGCCGGTTTCCGACACCGGCGAGAGGTCGTCGGCCTGGCGCGCCGCCACCTGGGCGCGCACCCGCGCCACCGGTTCGAGCGAGCCGCTTACCACCCACCACACCACCAGCATCAGGATCGGCATCAGCACCGCGATCGGGCCGACCGTGCGCAGCGCCAGGTTGCCGGCCATGTTGCGGCGCACCGCCATGTCCTGGGCCACCTGCACCGTCTGGCTGCTGGTCTGCACCGAAAAAATGCGGAAGGTGGTGCCGTTCGCCTTGACGCTGGAAAAACCCAGCACCGCGCGCTGCGGCAACTGCGCGCGCGACACCGTGCGGAACACCTGCACGCCGTCGGGCGTCCACACCTGCACCACCAGCTCGTTGTTTTCGCCGTCGGTGTCGATACCGGCGCGCGCTGCTTCCCGGTTCGACAGCGGCGCACTTGAACCAAGCGCCAGCGCCATCTGCTGCATGTGGTAGTCGAAGATCTCGTCGGCGTCGCCCAGGGCGGTGCGGTAGGCGATGGTGGCCTGGGCGATGGCGGCGATGCTGATCGCCGCCAGCAGGAACCACAGCAGACGCCCGCGTAGCGAATGGGTTACTTTCATAACGTCGCCTTCATCGCATCGCTCTCATAACTTCGGCACCATATAGCCAACCCCGCGCACGTTTTGGATCAGGTCGCTGCCGAGTTTCTTGCGCAGGCCGTGGATGTAGACTTCGACCGCGTTGCTGGAGACTTCATCGCGCCAGCTGTACAGCTTTTCCTCGAGCTGGGGGCGCGACAGTACGGCGCCGGGCCGCGCGATCAGCGCTTCGAGGACGGCCCATTCGCGCGCCGACAGCGTCGCCGCTGCACCGTCCACCATCACTTCGCGGGTGGCCGGGTTGATGGTGATGTTCTTGTATTCGAACACCGGCTCGGCGCGGCCGGCGGAACGGCGCAGCAAGGCGCGGATGCGCGCCAGCAGCTCGTCGAGGTCGTAGGGTTTGAGGACGTAGTCGTCGGCGCCCGCGTCGAGCCCGGCGATGCGGGCGCCGACAGAATCACGCGCGGTGGCCACCAGCACCGGGGTGCGGTCCTTGCGGGCGCGCATGGCGCGCAGCACGTCGAGGCCATCCCTGCGCGGCAGGCCGAGGTCGAGCAGCACCAGGTCGTAGCTTTGCGACTGCACCAGTGCTGTGTCGGCCATCTCGCCGTCCTTGACCCAATCGACGGCGTAGTGCTCGTCCCTGAGCAGGTCGAGCACCACTTCGCCGATCATTACATCGTCTTCCACCAGCAAAAGCCGCATCGCCATCCCATCCCATCGTTGTTGTTTGTCGCTCGTCGTTACCCGATCCGCACCGGTATGAAGATTCTGTCACTACCGCGCTGAATCAGCAAGGCCACCGACTTGGTCGAATTGCCGACCGCCGCGCGCACCTGGTCGACGCTGGTCACCGGACGCCCATTGATCGACAGCAGCACGTCGCCCGGCTGCACGCCGGCACTCGCCGCGGCGCCGCCGGCATCCTCGATCACCAGCCCGGAAGCGATGCCCGACTGGCGCCGCTCCATCGGGTCGAGCGGACGCAGCGACAGGCCAAGCCTGGCGTGGCCGTCGGCGCCGGCCACCGCTGCGCGTTCGGACGGTTGCACCTTCTCGCTGGCGTCGCCGAGGCGCGCGCCGATCTGCACGATCTTGCCGTCGCGCCAGACGTCCAGCTTGACCTGGTCGCCCGGCGTGGCAATGCTGAGCATGGCCGGCAGGTCGCCGGAGGCGACGATCGGCTGTCCATTCAGTTTGCGGATCACGTCGCCCGACTTGATGCCGGCCTTGTCGGCAGCGCCGCCGCGTTCGACATTGGCCACCAGCGCGCCTTCGGGCGACTCCAGCTTGAACGAATCGGCAAAGCTCTGGTTCACTTCCTGCACCGTCACACCGAGCTTGGCATGCTTGACCGTGCCGGTCGCCACCAGTTGCTCCTTGATGCGGTAGGCAACGTCGATCGGAATGGCGAACGACAGGCCCTGGTAGCCGCCGGTCTGGCTGTAGATCTGCGAATTGATGCCGATCACTTCGCCGCGCGTGTTGAACAGCGGCCCGCCCGAGTTGCCAGGGTTGACGGCGACGTCGGTCTGGATGAACCGTACGGCGCTGTCATCCGGCAACGAGCGGCCCTTGGCGCTCACCACGCCGGCCGTCACGGAACTGTCAAGGCCGAAGGGCGAGCCGATCGCCAGCACCCATTCGCCTACTTTCAATTCGCTTGACTTGCCGATCGGGACCACCGGCAGGTTCTTGGCGTCGATCTTGAGCACCGCCACGTCGGTCTTGGCGTCGGCGCCGAGCACGCGGGCGCGGTACTCGCGCCGGTCTTGCAGCTTGACCGTGACTTCCTTGGCGTCGCGCACCACGTGCGCATTGGTCAGGATGACGCCGTCCGGACTGACTATGAATCCGGAACCAGCGCCAAAAACGGGCGTGTCGCGTGGTTGACCACGGGGGTTTTGCGGCCCCTGGAAGCGACGGAAAAATTCGGAAACCGGATCGTCCTCGTCAAGCTGCTGGCCGCGTCCGGGTCCCGCCATGGCGGTCTTGGTGCTGCCCATGACGCGGATGTTGACGACGGCAGGACCCATGCGCGAGACGATCTGCGTGAAATCCGGCAACGCCAGCGGCGCCAGCGATCCGGGCGCGGCCGGCGGCGCCGGCGTTGGTGCGGCGACATAGTTGGCCTGGGCGGCGGCGTTGGCAGCGTTGGCAGCGTTGGCAGCCACCACATTATTATGGTTGACTGCAATCGCACCTATCGCGCCGCCGATAACGCCGGCGGCGGCGAGGGCCAAGGTCAGGCGCTTGGCGGTAATGGCAGTGACGGCACCTTGATTTTGCATTGTCGTACTCCTACGATTGAGTGATGGGTTGATGATGGTTGTTGATGCCTTGTTTTTTATTAGTGTGAACCTGCAGACTTAGAGTTTGCTTAAGTCCATGCGAAAGGGCGCCTCGTGTTACGGGCGCCCTTGATCGGCAGCGAAAACCGGGGTCTGACCCGGCAAGCGGGTCAGACCCTCGCCCTTACGCGGCCTGGCGCTGCTCCAGCGTCTGCACGGTGTCGCCGCCGTCGATGACGATCTTGCGCGGCTTGAGCGCTTCCGGCACTTCGCGCACCAGCTCGATGGTCAGCATGCCATTGTCGAACGAGGCGGTGGTCACCTTGACGTGGTTGGCCAGCTGGAAGCGCTGCTCGAAGTCGCGCGCCGCGATGCCGCGATGCAGGTAGGTGCGCTGCTGCTCATCCTTCTGCTTGCGGCCGGTGACGTGCAGCGCATCGCGCTCGCTGACGATATCGACTTCGGAACGCTCGAAGCCGGCCAGCGCCATCACGATGCGGTACTTGTCCTCGCTGACGAGCTCGATGTTGTACGGCGGGTAGCTCGGCTGGGCGTCGGCGCGCTGCTCGATCAGGTGGGCCAGGCGGTCAAAACCGATGGCCGAACGATACAAAGGGGTAAGGTCGAATGGTCGCATGATAGCTATCCTTGTAGAGAGTGAAGCGATAAGTTGACGGACCTCTGATGAGCATCCGTTGAGTTCAATCTCGTGATCGGATCGCGTCATTTCAAGGTCTTGAAAAAGACGGATTTTCGCCCAATGGACCGAGAAAAATTTGCTGAAACTTTTCGATACATGCCCACTATTTACCCCGTGCTACACTCCGAAACCCAATGTATTTGACTCATCGACTATTTCCCTGCCAATGACCGCACAGCTCAGTTACCGCCCCCTGCACCGCCTCCTGCCGATCGTCGCCCTGCTCGCATCGATCGTCCTTCCGGCCCGCGCCGACGTGCCGCCGGTGCTCGACCAGCCATATCCCGGCACCATCGTGCTGAAAGTCGATGCGACCAACCTGAGCCAGCAGATCTTCCGCATGCAGATGTCGATCCCCGTCAAACCGGGTCCGCTGACGATGCTGTATCCGCAGTGGCTGCCAGGCAACCACGGGCCCAGCGGCCCGCTGACGCAACTGGCCGGCCTGAAATTTTCCGGCAACGGCAAGCCGATCGGCTGGGTGCGCGACCCGGTGCAGGTGCACGCTTTTCACCTGACAGTGCCGGCTGGCGTTTCCACGGTGGAAGCGGAGTACCAGTTCCTGTCGCCGCTCGACACGGCGCAAGGCCGCATCACGATGACGAACGACATCCTTGGCGTGCAGTGGCCATCGGTGACGCTGTATCCGGCCGGCTACAGCAGCCGCCGCATCACGGTGCAGCCGAGCCTGATTTTGCCGGAAGGCTGGCAGTACGGCAGCGCGCTGGAAACGGCCGCGCGGAGCGGCAATGAAATCGTCTTCAAGCCGCTCGACCTGGAGACGCTGATCGATTCGCCCCTGTTCGCCGGCCGCCATTTCAAGCGCATCGACCTCGATCCGGGCGCCAAGGTACCGGTGTTCCTCAACATCGTGGCCGACAACCTTGAGAGCCTGGAAGCGAAGCCCGAGCAAATTGAGCCGCACCGGGCAATGGTCAGACAGGCCGCCAAGCTGTTCGGCTCGCACCACTACAATCACTACGATTTCCTGTTCGCGCTGTCGGACGATTTTGGCGGCATCGGGCGCGAGCACCACCAGTCGAGCGAAAACGGCGTCAAGCCGGGTTATTTTACGGAGTGGGCCAAGGGCGAGGCCGGGCGCGACCTGCTGGCCCACGAGTACGTCCATTCGTGGGACGGCAAATTCCGCCGCCCGGCCGGCCAGGACGTGCCGAACTTCAACGTGCCGCTGAAAAATGAATTATTGTGGGTGTACGAGGGCCAGACCCAGTACTGGGGCAAGGTGCTGTCGGCGCGCTCCGGTCTGATCAGCGAAACAGGCACGCGCGACGGCATTGCGGCGGCGGCCGCCTTTTACGACAACGTGCAAGGCCGCTCATGGCGCGCGGTGCAAGATACGGTCAACGACCCGATCATCAACATGCGCCGCCCGCAAGGCTGGAGCAACTGGCAGCGCTCGGAAGATTATTACGTCGAGGGCATGTTCATCTGGCTCGACGTCGACACCAAGATCCGCGAGATGTCGAACGAGACGCGTTCGCTGGACGATTTCGCGCGGGCGTTTTACGGTGTCAACAACGGCAGCTTCGTGCCGGTTTTTTACACCTTCGAAGACGTCGTCGCGGCGTTGAACCGTGTGCAGCCGTTCGACTGGGCGCCGTTTTTGCGCAGTCGCCTTGACGGCCACGCCAGCGGCGCGCCGCTCGACGGCCTGGCGCGCGCCGGCTGGAAACTGGTCTATAACGACACGCCGAGCGACTACAGCAAATCGGTCGATGAGCAGCGCAAGTCGACCGATTTCAGCTATTCGCTTGGGATGGCGGTCAAGCTTGACGGTGGGGTCGCAGCGGTGCAGTGGGACGGCGTGGCTTTTCGCGCCGGCCTGGCCGGCAACAGCACCATCGTCGCCGTCAACAACCGCGCCTACAAGGGAGAAGTGCTGAAGGCGGCGGTCAAGGCGGCGAAAGAAAGCAAGGCGCCGATCGCATTGCTGGTGAAACAGGGCGCCAATTACCGCACCATCGCCCTCGATTACCACGGTGGCCTGCGCTACCCGCACCTCGAGCGAATTCCGGCAAGCCGTGACCGGCTCGCAACGATCCTCAAGCCGCTCAAGTAATTCGCGGTTGGTGTATGCTGATCGCATGATTACAGATACCGACATCGAGCTGAGTGGACCGTTCAAGGCCAGCGACAGCAGCGGCCGTTCCCACCACGTCAAGGCAATTCGCATTTTCGACGAGGGCTACGGGATTATTGACGTGTACGTGGATTTTGCCGCCCCGGTCGAGGCCGGGTCGTACAAGGACACCACACTGGTCGGCAACATCATCGACCGCCTGCGCGCCCTGGGATACGTCGGCCCCAACTTCGGGCATAGCGATCCGGGTTTACAGGACAGCAAGCTGATCGTGCTGGAAGCGCCGGAGCAGTTCAGCGATTTCGCCAAGAAAAAAGGGTGGAAGAATTTGGCCGAGGAATTCGACGACGAGTGATGGGGGGTACTTCTGCTTTCATCCGGGCCCTTTGTCGACCTTTAGCACGTCACCCTCGCGCATGCGCAAGGTCATTCGGACGAGCGAACCGCCGTTTGCGCAAGGATCTCAGCCGAACAAACCATGCAAGAACCAGCGCGGCGCGGCATCCTCCCCTGCCCCGACGAGGCGCTCCCGATAGACCCAGTAATGCGCATGGTCCTGGCCCTCGGCAATAAAATAATCGCGCGTCAGCGATTCGCTCCACCAGCCCGCTTCGATGCGCTCGGGCGTCGACGTCATTTTCAAGGGCGAGCCGTAAAACGGCCGGTCGTTGCGCATCAGCAGCGCAATCGGCTTGATCAGCAGCCAGGTCGGACGCGGCAGGCTGAGCACATTGGGTGGCATCTGCGCCGCGCGCGCCGCAGCATGGATCTGCTGGTGCACCGGCACCCAGGCATTGGCCAGTTCGGGCCGGTAGTCCGCTTGCGGCGCCGCTTGCAGCACGTTGTCGGGGCCGAGCCGCGCCACCAGCAGCTCCAACATGCGCAACTGATCCTGCTCGCTGCCGCCCGGCTCGGGAAACAGCGAGTCGCTCGGCGGCGCCATCGGCTGCACCTGCGACGCCGCTAGGCACAGGCCGATCACCGGCGCTTCCAGCACCTGCTTGGCCAAGCGTTCCTTGAGCAGGCGCACCAGGTGCTCGTCGCGCCAGGTCGGCTCGGCCAGCACGATCTCGATCACTGTCGGCACGCGCGCCACCCGTCCGCGCTCGTGTTCGAGCTGCAAGCTGATGCGCTCGACGGCGAACTGGCGCGCGCACAGCCAGCCGGTCATTTGCAACAGCAGCCGGTGGGCGCCGAACAGCAGCGCTTCGGCGTTCTCGACCCGGTCGAACAGGTCGAGTTTGGCGCTGAAGGTGGCAGGCGCCTCGATCCAGTCGAACAGTTCGGGCGTCATGCCGTGGGCGGCGTCGAGCATGTCGAGCAGCCCCCGGCCGCAGCGCCGCTGCAGGCCGGGCCGCGGCAGGCGCCGCATGTCGCCCAGGCTGAAGCAACCGATGCCTTCGAACCATGCGGCGAACGGCCGCGCCGGCGGCAGCAAGGCGGCCGGCAGGCGATCGAGCCGCCGCACCAGCGACGCCATTTTTACGGTTCGCCCGCCGCCGTGGCGCGCCAGCAGCCAGGCGCCGCGCGCCGTCGGGGCGCAGCTGAGCGCGGCGGTGAAGCCGAGCGCGCGCAGGTTGGCGCGCACGGCCCGGCTCAGCGCGCAGATGCCGCCAAACAGGGTCAAGCTGGCGCCGATGTCGATCAGCAGCGTCGATTCCTCGGCCTGTGCCACCAGCGGGGTGTACTGCAGCAGCGCCATCGCTACCGCATGCAGGGCCTCGGCTTCGCGCTCGGCCGAGCGCTCGTACAGCCGCGCTTCAGGGTGAAGCATGAGCACCCCGCCGCGCCGCATCCCGGCCTGCACACCCGCCGCCCCCGCTAGCGCCGACAGGGCCAGCACGCGCTCCTGCTCGAGCACGACGCTGGCGCTGTCACTGGACCAGTTCGGGCAGAATACTTCGAGCGGTAACTGGGGCAGGTAAAGCCCGATCCAAAGTCGCATGGCGTTGCAGTAAAGAAGGAGTCAGGGGTAGAGGGAGGGGCAAAAACAGCGGCGTGTCGCGCTGCGGTCCCCGGCGTTTTACGAATTCGATGTCGAGCCCGCCAACGGCCGGGCGCAACGACAGGCGCAAGGGCGCGGGCGAACTGTCCTGCGCCGCCGCGAGCGGGCGCAGCATGAAAAACAGGGTCTCGCCGCTTTGCGCCGCCAGGTGCAGCCGGCGCAGCGTTTCGCCGCGCGCATGGTTTTGCCAGAACAGCACGGCGCCGCAACTGCCGCTGCGCAGCACCTGTTCGGCGGCCCATAGCGCGTCGCTGCTGCGGCTGGTACGGATCCAGATCAGCTGCGACGGCGCCAGCCCGAGCGCGGCCAGTGCCAGCGCCTGCGGCGGATGGGGCGGCTGCAGCAACACGATGCGGCGCCGCGCCGCCGCCAGGGCCGGGCGCAACAGGCGCAGCTCGCCGATGCCGCTTTGCTGCAGCATCAGGTCGATCAGCGTGCCGGTCGGCCAACCGCCGCCCGGCAACTGGCTCGACAGGGCCGGATGGCCGGTATCGACGCAGCGCGCGCTCGAATGGGCTAGCTGGGAGGCAAGCCAGAGCGAGGGGTGCAAGGCTTCCGGCGCGGTAATGGATTGGTGAAGAGTCATGAGGGATCCGCTTAAAACTACTGTATGCATGAACAGTACTAGCCGGATGCCAGTTTTGCAAGAGCTATCTTTTATTGTGTGTGCAGGGTTGACTTTTGGTTTGGCTGTGAGAGAACAGCAGCGGGTGCGGCACCTGCAATCGACCCGGTTCCGTCGCATTAGCGGATTCCTGTCGGTCTTGAGGTAGACTGCGATGCCGTGGCTTTGAACGAATCGACATGCTCAACCTCAAAGGGATGCGTTTTCCGATCGATGTGATCTTGGTTTGTATCC
>NZ_PDOB01000015.1 GCF_002760665.1 Massilia psychrophila
TGCCGCCAATGCTGCCCCGGAAGGTGGTGCGCCCGCCACCGGGCCGGCTGCGGCCCCTGCGGCGGCGCCCCCCGCAGCCGCCGCCGGCGGTAGCACGCCTGCCAGCGCCAAGCCGGCTGCCCCGACCGGCGGCAGTACCACTAACAGCACCACTTGAAGCGAACCGGCTGCAGGCCGGTTCGCCTGACAACCACCTGAGAAATCAATGCGTAAATATTTCATTACCGGATTACTGATTCTGGTTCCGCTCGCCATCACGGCCTGGGTCCTGAACCTGGTAATCAGCACAATGGATCAGTCGCTGTTGATCGTTCCTGAGCGCTGGCAGCCGCGCACCCTGATCGGCTTCGACATTCCCGGCCTTGGCACCATCCTGACGATCGCCATCGTGTTCCTCACCGGCCTGCTGACCAACAACCTGGTCGGCAACTACGTCGTCCGGCTGTGGGAGCGCCTGCTGCACCGCATTCCCGTGGTCAGCTCGCTCTACGGCAGCGTCAAGCAGGTGTCCGACACCTTGTTTTCGTCGTCCGGCAACGCCTTCCGCAAGGCAGTGCTACTGCCTTACCCGCACGCCAACTCGTACACCATCGGCTTTCTGACCGGGGTGCCCGGCGGCGACGTCCAGAACCACCTGTCCGGCGACTACGTCAGCGTGTACGTGCCGACCACCCCGAACCCGACCTCGGGCTTCTTCCTGATGATGGAGCGCAGCCGGATCGTCGAACTGGACATGTCGGTCGACGCCGCCCTTAAATACATCGTCTCGATGGGCGTCGTCGCTCCCGAGACGCCGGCCAAACGAGCCGGGTCGACACCGGCGCCGGCGCCGGCGCCCAACGAATTAACCAACCTGGATCGAGAATAATATGTCCACCATGCGTACTCACTATTGCGGCCTCGTCACTGAAGAAATGCTGGGCCAAACCGTCAGCCTGTGCGGCTGGGTGCATCGGCGCCGCGACCACGGCGGCGTCATCTTCATCGACCTGCGCGACCGCGAAGGCCTGGTGCAGATCGTCTGCCATCCGGACAGTGCCGACGTTTTCAAGGCGTCCGAGGCGGTCCGCAACGAGTACTGCCTGCGCATTACCGGCGTCGTCACCAACCGCCTGGAGGGTACCGTCAACAGCAACCTCAAGTCCGGCAAAATCGAAATCACCGCGTCGAACGTGGAAGTGCTGAACGCCTCGGTCGCCGTGCCGTTCCAGTTAGATGACGACAACCTGTCCGAGACCACCCGCCTGACCCACCGCGTGCTCGACCTGCGCCGCCCGCAGATGCAAAACAACCTGCGCCTGCGTTACAAGGTGACGATGGAAGTGCGAAAATACCTCGACGCGCTCGGCTTCATCGACATCGAAACACCGATGCTGACCAAGTCCACGCCCGAAGGTGCGCGCGACTACCTGGTGCCGTCGCGCGTCAACGCCGGCAAGTTCTTCGCGCTGCCGCAGTCGCCGCAGCTGTTCAAGCAGCTGCTGATGGTGGCCAACTTCGACCGCTACTACCAGATTACCAAGTGCTTCCGCGACGAAGACCTGCGCGCCGACCGCCAGCCGGAATTTACCCAGATCGACTGCGAGACGTCGTTCCTGTCCGAGCAGGAAATCCGCGACCTGTTCGAGGACATGATCCGCGTCGTCTTCAAGAACACGCTCGACATCGACCTGCCGAACCCGTTCCCTGTCATGGACTACTACGCCGCGATGGGCCTGTATGGCTCGGACAAGCCGGACATGCGCGTGAAGCTGGAATTTACCGACCTGACGGCGGTGATGAAGGACGTTGACTTCAAAGTCTTCGCCGGCGCCGCCAACATGGACGGCGGGCGCGTGGTCGGCCTGCGCGTACCGCAGGGCGGCAGCATGCCGCGCTCGGAAATCGATGCCTACACCCAGTTCGTCGGCATCTACGGCGCCCGCGGCCTGGCCTACATCAAGGTCAACGAAGCGGCCAAGGGCCGTGACGGCCTGCAGTCGCCGATCGTCAAGAACCTGCATGACGCGGCGCTGGCCCAGGTCATCGCGCTGACCGGCGCCCAGGACGGCGACCTGATTTTCTTCGGCGCCGACAAGGCCAAGGTCGTCAACGACGCCATCGGCGCCTTGCGCGTGAAAATCGGCCATTCGGATTTCGGCAAGAAGGCCGGGCTGTTCGACGACGTTTGGAAACCACTGTGGGTGATCGACTTCCCGATGTTCGAGCACGATGAAGAGTCGGGCCGCTGGAACGCCACCCACCATCCGTTCACGGCGCCGAAAGACGGCCACGAAGACATGCTCGAGACCGACCCGGGCGCGTGCATCTCGAAAGCCTACGACATGGTGCTCAACGGCTGGGAACTGGGCGGCGGTTCGATCCGTATCCACCGCGAAGAAGTGCAAAGCAAGGTATTTCGCGCACTGAAGATCGACGCCGAAGAAGCGCAATTGAAGTTCGGCTTCCTGCTCGACGCGCTGCAGTACGGCGCGCCGCCGCACGGCGGCCTGGCGTTCGGCCTGGACCGCATCGTCACGATGATGACCGGTTCCGACTCGATCCGCGACGTCATCGCCTTCCCGAAAACCCAGCGCGCCCAGTGCCTGCTGACCAACGCGCCGTCCGAAGTGGACGAGAAGCAGTTGAAAGAGCTGCACATCCGTTTGCGTAACGCAGAGCCGAAGGTGGCATAACACCTGCGGCGCGGGACAATCAGGGGCCAGGCTTTTTTTCGCGCGTTGTGCGAAAATCAGACTGGCCCTTTTTTTGGGGGGGCTGTGTGAACGCTAGCCGTTGACTCATGCGCCGTCGTCTTCGCGAATGCAGGGACCCAAGTTGCGCGAAGACCGTTGGCTCGCCTCGGTAGCCACGGATGATGCGCATGAATGGGGTCCCCCGCGTTCGCGAGGACGACGCAGACCGATATCTTTTTTTACGAACCTGGTCGCCAACGTGCCCCACAAAATCCCCGAATCCGTACTGGTCGTCATCCACACTCCTGACCTTCAGGTGCTGCTTATCGAGCGCGCCGACAAGCCGGGCTTCTGGCAATCGGTCACCGGTTCGCTCGATGCGCCCGACGAGCCCTTGTCGAATGCGGCGGTGCGCGAACTGTTCGAAGAAACCGGCATCGTCGCCGGCGGCGCCACCATTGTGCTGCGCGACTGGCAGCTGTCCAACGTCTACGAAATTTATCCGCTCTGGCGCCACCGCTACGCCCCTGGCGTCAGCCACAACACCGAGCACGTGTTCAGCGTCTGCGTGCCGATTGATACCGTCATCACCCTCAGTCCCCGCGAGCACGTAAATTATGCCTGGCTGCCCCGGGTCGAGGCGGCCGACCGCTGTTTTTCGTCGTCCAACGCGGAAGCGATCCTGCAGCTAAAACGCCATCTGGGCTAGTTCCACAAATCTTCTTTTTTGAAACTACCGTCTGAAGCTCCGCGCATCAAGACAATTTCAGGGGCGGTCGTGGATGCAGGGCGGGCAGCGCACGATAGACGTGCTTGCTAAAAAACATCGTCGGATACGGTTAAAATGTTCTCATGAAACTTCGTGTCGCAACCTATAACATCCACAAAGGCGTGTCGTCGATTGGCAGCCGGCCACGCGTTCTCGCGTTAAAAAGGGCCATCTCCCTGTTCGAGGCCGACGTCGTGTTCTTGCAGGAAGTGCAGGGCAAGCACGAGAAGTTTTCCGCCAAGTTCGGCGAGGAAAGCAACGGCAAGCGGCATTGGCCAGTAGCGGCCCAGCACGAGTATTTCGCTGGAGAATCCCATCATTCGGCTTACGGCATGAATGCGGTGTACGACCACGGCCACCACGGCAACGCGTTGTTGAGCGCGTTCCCGATCGGCGACCAGCGCAACCACGACATTTCCGATCACGCGTACGAACAGCGCGGCATCCTGCATTGCGTCCTCGAAACGCCAAACGGGCCAGTCCACTGCTACGTTGTCCATCTCGGCCTGTTCGAATCGGGCCGGGGGCGCCAGACCACGGCGCTGATCGAGGCGGTGATGGCGTCGGCGCCGAACGGCGAGCCGGTGATCATCGCCGGCGACTTCAACGACTGGCGCAATACCCTCAGCGCCAAGCTGCGCGACAAACTCGGCGTGGTTGAGGTATTTGACGAGCAGGGCTCCGGCACGGGGTTTGGCACACGGGTGCGCAACCTGATCGGCGGCGTCCAGCCGGTGCGTCCGGCGCGCACTTTCCCGGCCATGCTGCCGTGGTTTCGCCTCGACCGGATTTACGTGCGCGGCTTTAAGGTTGACACGGCCGAGGTATTGCATGGTAGCTTGTGGGCGAAACTGTCGGATCACGCGCCGATCGTCGCCACCCTCAAGCTGTCCTGAGGCTACCGCAACTTTTTTACTTGCCTATGCATTCGGTAAATTATGTCGGACATAATCAGGTCGGCCTGCTGGAGTCCGGCCAGGCCTTGTTCCCGGCGATGATCGCCGCCATCGACGGCGCCCGTCAGGATATCCATTTCGAAACCTACATCTTCGGCGCCGACGCCACCGGCCTGTCGGTACGGGCGGCGCTGGTGCGCGCCGCCGGGCGCGGCGTCAAGGTGCGGGTGGTGACCGACTGGTTCGGCACCGGCCGCAGGCAGGCAAAACTGCTCGGCCAGGCGTTTGCCGAAGCCGGCGTGTTTTACCGCGCGTTCAACCCCTGGTTCAGGCGCGGCGTCACCCGCACCCATCGCAAGATCGTCGTGGTCGACCGCAAAGTCGCCTTTGTGGGCGGCATCAATATCAACGACGACATGCTGCGCGATTACAGGCCGCACGAACCGCTGCCGGCGCCGCGCTGGGATTTCGCGGTGCAGGTGAACGGCCCGCTGGTGGCGCAAATCCACCGCGAGACGCAGGCGCAATGGGCGCGGGTCGGCCACCTCGGTTTTGTGAGGCGGCTCAGCCTGCTGCGCGAGATGCGCGAGCGCCCGTTGCCTGCTGGCCTGGCGCCGATGCAGGCCGGGTTCGTGGTGCGCGACAACCTGCGCAACCGCCGCACGATCCAGCGCGCCTATCTGCACGCGCTTGGCCGCGCGCGCCACAGCGTGCTGCTGGCCAATCCCTACTTTGCGCCGGGCCGCAAGTTCCGCGAGGCGCTGTCGCATGCGGCCCAGCGCGGGGTCGAGGTCAGGCTGTTGATCGGCGTTGGCGAATTCTGGCTGCAGGACATGGTGGCCCGCTCGTTCTATCCGAAGCTGCTCGACTGCGGCGTGCAGATCATCGAGTACCGCAAGACGCAATTGCATGCGAAGGTGGCCGTGATCGACGAGGACTGGTCGACGGTCGGCTCGAGCAATTGCGACGGCCTGTCGCTGTTTTTGAACCAGGAAGCAAACGTCGTCGTCAAGGACGCGCAATTTGCGCGCACCATGCGCGCCCACATCGAACGCGGCATGGCCGACGGCGTGGCGATCCATGCCGACCATTTCGCCCACGTCGGCCGCTTCAGGCGCCTGGGCTACGGAGCGGCGTATTTCCTATACCGGGTTACCATGCGCATTTTCACCATCGGTTACGCCTGACGAGACATTATGGACAACGTACGCATCGACAAGTGGCTGTGGGCCGCCCGTTTTTTCAAAACCCGCTCGCTGGCGACCGACGCCGTCGACAACGGCAAGGTTCGCCTCGGCGGCGAACGCATCAAGCCGGCGCGCGCCGTCAAGGCTGGCGACCTGCTGGCGATCGACAACGGCGCCGAGAACTGGGAAGTGGCGGTCATCGGAATTTCGGACAAGCGCGGCGCCGCGCCGGTGGCGCGCCTGCTGTATGCCGAGACCGAGGCGAGCATCGCCAGGCGCGCCAACGAGGCGGAGGGACGCAAACTGTACCGCGAGCCAGGCAGCATGATCAAGGGCCGCCCGAGCAAGCACGACCGCCGCGCCCTGAGCAAGGCCAGCGAATAGAACTTGAACTCTAAACTTCGTGTTTGACATTTGCCCGTGGCTGGATAATAGTACGAGCGTTCGGATTTTTCGCGCATGGCGCGGCGCCGTCAATCATATTGGGTAAGCTTATCAACACTTCAGTCAAATTCATGCGCAAGGGCGAGCTCACCCGCGCTGCGATCCTCGATGTCGCGCTCGATCTGGCCAGCCGGAACGGGCTCGAAGGCCTGACGATTGGCTTGCTCGCTGACAAGATGAACATGAGCAAGTCAGGCGTGTTCGCCCACTTCGGCTCGCGCGAGGATTTGCAGCTCGAGGTGCTCAAGCTGTATCACCACCGCTTCGAGCAGGAGGTGTTTTTCCCCAGCGTGCAGGAAGCGCGCGGTATTGCCCGCCTGAAATCGATGTTTTCGCGCTGGATCAAGCGTGTCAGCGTCGAGATTGCCTCCGGCTGCATCTACATCAGCGGCGCCGTCGAGTACGACGACCGTCCCGGCCCGATCCGCGAAGAACTGGTGTCGATGGTGCGGGCCTGGCAAGGCGCGCTGCTGCGCTGCGTCCAGCAAGCCATCGAGATCGGCGACCTGAAGGCCGACACCGACGCCGAGCAGCTGGTCTACGAGATGTACGGCATGATCCTGGCGCTGCACCATGACGCGCGCTTTTTGCGCATGCCGGGCAGCGTCGACCGCGCCCGGGTCGGCTTCGAGCGCTTGATAGAGAATTACCAAAAATCCGCCTAAGAAACAAGTCAGCTGAACTTGGCGCCAAGCCGGTTCAGCCACCATTATTACCTTCGCCAGGAGAATCACCATGGGTCAATACGTCGCGCCACTTCGGGACATGCAGTTCTTGCTGCACGAATTCCTCAACGTTTCGGAAGAGCTGAAACTGATGCCAAAGTTCGAGGATGTCGATGCCGACATCATCAACCAGGTACTGGAAGAGGGCGCCAAATTTACCCAGGAAGTGCTGTTCCCGCTGAACCACTCGGGCGACCGCGAAGGCTGCCATTACGACGCAGCGACCAAATCGGTGACGACGCCAAAAGGTTTTAAGGAAGCCTACAAGCAGTACGTCGCCGGCGGCTGGGCGGCGCTGGCGTGCGACCCGGAATACGGCGGCCAGGGCTTGCCGATCGTGCTCAATAATTCGTTCTATGAGATGCTCAATTCGTCCAACCAGGCCTGGTCGATGTATCCCGGCCTGTCGCACGGCGCCTACGAGTGCCTGAAGGAACACGGCACCGACGAGCAGAAAAAGACCTACCTGCCGAAACTGGTGTCGGGCGAATGGACCGGCACCATGTGCCTGACCGAAGCGCACTGCGGCACCGACCTGGGCATGCTGCGCTCGAAAGCGCTGCCGCAGGACGACGGCTCGTGGCTGATCACCGGCTCGAAGATCTTCATTTCGGCCGGCGAGCACGACATGACCGACAACATCGTCCACCTGGTGCTGGCGCGCGTGCCCGGTGCGCCGGAAGGCTCGAAAGGCATCTCGCTGTTCCTGGTGCCGAAGTTCCTGCCAAACCTTGATGGCAGCATCGGCGAGCGCAATCCGATCACCTGCGGCGCGATTGAAGAGAAGATGGGCATCCACGGCAATTCGACCTGCCAGATCAACCTCGACTCGGCGCGCGGCTGGATTATCGGCGAGCCCAACAAGGGCCTGAACGCCATGTTCGTGTTCATGAACGCGGCTCGCCTCGGCGTCGGCATGCAGTCGCTCGGCCTGACCGAAGTGGCCTACCAGAACGCGCTGGTATACGCCCGCGACCGCATCCAGATGCGCAGCCTGTCGGGCGTCAAAGCGCCCGACAAGGCGGCCGACCCGATCATCGTGCACCCGGACGTGCGGCGCATGCTGCTCACGGCCAAGGCTTACGCCGAAGGCGCGCGCGCTTTTTCGTCGTACGTCGCGCTGCAGATCGACCGCGAACTGCACCACCCGGACGCCGACGTGCGTAAGGAAGCGGCCGACGAAGTGGCGCTGCTCACGCCGGTAATCAAGGCCTTCATTACCGACAACGCGTGGATCGCGACGTCGGAAGCGATGCAGGTCTACGGCGGCCACGGCTACATCGCCGAATGGGGCATGGAGCAGTATGTGCGCGACGCCCGCATCAACATGATCTACGAAGGCACCAACACGATCCAGTCGCTCGACCTCTTGGGCCGCAAGGTCCTGATGGACAACGGCGCCAAGCTGCGCAAGTTCGGCGAAAAGATCAAGGCTTTTGTTGAAGAAAACGGCACCGATGAAGCGCTGTCGGAATTCATCACGCCGCTGGGCGACCTGGGCGACAAGCTCACCAAGCTGACCATGGAAATCGGCATGAAGGCGTTCCAGAATCCGGACGAAGTGGGCGCCGCCGCCGTGCCTTACCTGCGCGTGCTGGGCCACCTGGTGTACTCGTACTTTTTTGCGCAGATGGCAAAAATCGCGTTGGAGAAGCAGGATTCGGGCGACAACTTTTACAAGGCCAAGCTGGCCACCGCGCGCTTTTATTTCGCCCGCCTGCAACCCGAGACCGCCATGCTGATCCGCCAGGCGCGGTCCGGCTCGGCCAACCTGCTGGCGCTCGACGCTGATTTGTTCTGATTAGTCCGCCGTCCCCGCGCAGGCGGGGACGACGATGCAAGCGATATCGAAATTAAAAGGAAAATCATGACCAATTTCATCGTCAAAAAAGTCGCCGTGCTGGGCGCCGGCGTGATGGGCGCGCAAATCGCCGCCCACTGCATCAACGCCAAGGTGCCGGTGGTGCTGTTCGACCTGCCGGCCAAGGACGGCAACAAGAACGGCATCGTGCTGCGCGCGATCGAGAACCTCAAAAAACTCAGCCCTGCGCCGCTCGCCAACAAGGATGACGCGGCCCTGATTGAAGTCGCCAACTACGAAGACGACCTCGCGCTGTTGGCCGGCTGCGATCTGATCATCGAAGCGATCGCCGAGCGCATGGACTGGAAGCACGACCTGTACAAAAAGGTCGCGCCGCACATCGCGCCAAACGCGATTTTTGCGTCAAACACCTCGGGCCTGTCGATCACCGCACTGGCCGACGGCTTCGACGCCGAATTGAAAGCGCGCTTTTGCGGCGTCCACTTCTTCAATCCGCCGCGCTACATGCACCTGGTAGAGATCATCCCGACGGCGGCCACCGGCGCGGCGATCGTCGATCAGCTGGAAGGTTTTTTGACCACCACGCTCGGCAAGGGCGTCGTGCGGGCCAAGGACACGCCGAACTTCATCGCCAACCGGGTCGGCATCTTCGGCATGCTGGCCACCATCCATGAAGCCGAAAAATTCGGCCTGTCGGTCGACGTCGTCGACGACCTGACCGGCGCCAAGCTGGGCCGCGCCAAGTCCGGCACCTTCCGTACCGCCGACGTGGTCGGGCTCGACACGATGGGCCACGTGATCAAGACCATGCAGGACAACCTGGCCGACGATCCGTTCTTTGCCCTGTACAAGACGCCTGACGTGTTGGCCAAACTGGTGGCCGGCGGCGCACTCGGCCAAAAGGCCGGCGCCGGCTTCTATAAAAAGGTCGGCAAGGACATCCTGCGCCTCGACTTTGCCAGCGGCGAGTACGTCGCCGGCGGCGGCAAGGCAGCCGACATCGTCGCCCGCATCCTCAAAGAAAAAGATCCGGTCAAGAAATTCAAGGCGCTGCGCGAATCGACCAACCCGCAGGCGCAGTTCCTGTGGGCGATCTTCCGCGACGCGTTCCACTACATCGCCGTGCACCTGGGCGAAGTGGCCGACAACGCGCGCGACGTCGACTTTGCGATGCGCTGGGGTTTTGGGTGGAACGTCGGCCCGTTCGAAACGTGGCAGGCGGCCGGCTGGCAGCAGATCGCCACCTGGATCAATCAGGATATCGCCGAAGGCCGTGCCCTGTGCGACGCGCCGTTACCAGGCTGGGTCACCAGCGGGCAGGTAGCAGAGAAGGGCGGCGTGCACACCCCTGAAGGTTCGTACTCGGCCTCGAAGAACGCTTTCGTGCCGCGCTCCGAACTGTCCGTGTACCAGCGCCAGCCGTTTCGCGCCCCAGTATTCGGCACCGGCGCCATCGACGGCAAGACCGCCGGCACCACCTTCCACGAAGACGAGTCGGTACGCATCTGGCACATGGACGACGAGGTGCTGGTTATCTCCCTGAAGACCAAGATGCACGTGATCGGCGAAGGCGTCATCAACGGCCTGAAAATGGCGCAGGCCGAGGCCGAGAAAAACTTCAAGGGCCTGGTCATCTGGAACACCGATGCGGCCGAAGGCGGGGCGTTTTCGGCCGGCGCCGACTTGCAGGCCGCGCTGCCGCTGTTCATGCAGGGCGGCGCCAAGGCGATGGAGCCGGGCATCAAGCTGCTGCAGAACACCTTCATGGCGATGAAGTATTCGAGCGTGCCGGTGGTGGCCGCGGTGGCTGGCCTGGCGTTGGGCGGCGGCTGCGAAATGGCGCTGCATGCCTCCAAACGCGTCGCCTCGATCGAGTCGTACATTGGTCTCGTCGAAGTAGGCGTCGGCCTGATTCCGGCCGGCGGCGGCCTCAAGGAAGCGGCGCTGCGCGCATCGAACGACGCGAAAGGCAGCGATGTCCTGCACTTCCTGAAAGCCGGTTTTACCAACGCGGCAATGGCCAACGTGTCGAAGTCGGCGCTGGAAGCGAAAGCGATGGGCTATCTGAAGCAAGACGACGTCATCGTGTTCAACGCCTACGAGCTGCTGCACGTGGCGAAAGTGGAAGCGCGCGCGATGTTCGACGCCGGCTACCGGCCGCCGTTGCAAAAGACGGTTGCAGTGACGGGGCGCTACGGCTGGGCCACTATCCGCGCCCAGCTGGTCAACATGCGCGACGGCGGCTTCATCTCCGCGCACGATTACAAGCTGGGCGACATGATCGCCGAGATCGTCACCGGCGGCGATGTCGACCAGGGCAGCGTAGTGAACGAGCAGTGGTTCCTCGACATGGAGTGCAAGGCCTTCCTCGAACTGCTGAACAACCCGAAATCGCAGGAACGAATCATGGGCATGATGCAAACCGGTAAGCCCGTCCGCAACTGATCGGCAACTGATCGACGTTCGAGACCACTGAAAGAACAACATGAGCAAATTACTTCAAGACGCGTACATCGTCGCCGCCACCCGCACCCCGATCGGCAAGGCGCCGCGCGGGATGTTTCGCACCACCCGTCCGGACGACCTGCTGGTCCGCGCGATCCAGGCCGCCATGGCACAGGCGCCGGGCCTCGATCCGGCCCTGATCGACGACGCCATCATCGGCTGCTCGTTCCCGGAAGCGGAGCAGGGTTTCAATATTGCCCGCATGTCGGTGCTGCTGGCCGGTCTGCCCAAGACGGTTGGCGGCGTCACCGTCAACCGCTACTGCGCTTCCGGCATCACCGCCATTGCGATGGCGGCCGACCGCATCCGCGTCGGCCAGGCTGACGTGATGATCGCCGGCGGCGTCGAATCGATGTCGATGGTGCCGATGATGGGCCACCATCCATCGATGAACATGAACATGTTCACCGACGAAAACGTCGGCATGGCCTATGGCATGGGTTTGACGGCCGAAAACGTCGCCAAGCAGTGGAAGATCTCGCGCGAGCAGCAGGACGCTTTCGCGGTCGAGTCGCACCGCCGCGCCATCGCCGCCCAGCAGGCCGGCTTTTTCAAGGACGAGACCACCCCGGTCGAGATCATCACCCGCACGCCGAACCTGGCTACTGGCCAGGTCGACATCAAGACGCGCACCGTCGACACTGACGAAGGCGCGCGCGCCGATTCGACCATGGAGTCGCTCGGCAAACTGAAACCCGTGTTCGCCGCCAAGGGTTCCGTCACCGCCGCCAACAGCTCGCAGATGTCGGACGGCGCTGGCGCATTGTTAATCGTCAGCGAGAAAATCCTGCGCGAGCACAACCTGACGCCGCTAGCAAAATTCTCGTCGTTCGCCGTCAAGGGCGTGCCGCCGGAGATCATGGGCATCGGCCCGAAGGTGGCGATTCCGGCCGCCTTGAAGGCGGCCGGCATCACCCAGGACCAGCTCGACTGGATCGAACTGAACGAAGCATTTGCCGCGCAAGCGCTGGCGGTGATCGGCGACCTCGGTCTCGATCCGGCCAAGGTCAACCCGATGGGCGGCGCGATTGCGCTGGGCCATCCGCTCGGCGCGACCGGTGCGATTCGCGCCGCCACCGTGATCCACGCGCTGCGCCGCAATAACCTTAAATACGGCATGGTGACGATGTGCGTCGGCACCGGCATGGGGGCGGCGGGTATTTTCGAGCGGGTGTAACAAGGCCGGATCGAACGACGAACGATGAACGACAAAGGGCGCCCGGGACCACCTGGCGCCCTTCTTTTCATGGCCACACACAAGGAAAACGCATGGACATCCTGACCCGCAAGACCGACGGCATCCTGACGATCGAATTCAACCGCCCGGAGCGCAAGAACGCGATTACCGGGGCGATGTACCAGAGCATGGCCGACGCACTGGTCGATGCCGAACAGGATTACGCGGTGCGGGCAATCCTGATCACCGGCAAACCTGAGATTTTCACCGCCGGCAACGACCTCGACGACTTCCTCAAGAATGCGCCGGCCGATGGCGTGCCCGACATGTCGCGCCCGGTCTACCAGTTCATGCGCGCGCTGTCCGGCTCGACCAAGCCGGTGGTGGCGGCGGTGGCGGGCGCGGCGATCGGCATCGGCACCACGCTGCTGATGCATTGCGACCTGGTGTACGCCGCCGACAACGCCAAGTTCAGCATGCCGTTCGTGCAGCTGGGGCTGTGCCCGGAGTTCGCCTCGAGCGTGCTGTTCCCGGCCATTGCCGGCTACCCGCGCGCGGCCGAAAAGCTGCTGCTGGGAGAAGCGTTCATGGCACAGGAAGCGTTCCAGATGGGGCTGGTGTCGAAAGTGCTGCCGTTAGATGAGCTGATCCCGTTCGCGTCGCGCCAGGCCGCCAAGCTGGTGGCGCTGCCGGCGGCCTCGGTGCGCGCCACCAAGGCGCTGATGAAGCAGCCGCGCGCCGCGCAGATCGAGGCGGCGCTGGTGGCCGAAGTCGAACTGTTCAGCGCCATGCTGCGCGCGCCCGAAGCGGAAGAGGCGTTTACCGCCTTTTTTGACAAGCGCAAGCCGGATTTTTCGAAGTTCGCGTAAGGGCGGCGTGTGCGAAGCGCGACCGGCCGTTGAGTTGCGCATAAGTTGAGATTAATCTCGCATACGATGAGATTTGTCTCGCACAAGTTGAGACTGGAATTTCTTTTGGACCTCTGTAGCGGTTTGAGGATTCGTGGTGCTTGCCAAGATGGACAATGCCACCACCAAGACCGTCGTCAACAGCTTCGCGGCGGTGCTCAACCGCGAGCCGGCGGTGATGCGCAAGACCATGACGTACGACTAGGGCCTGTCATCAATTGAGTTGAACTCTCTAGGCTTCGTATGGCCAATCCTATCTTTGGAATAACTGTGCTGCATGCGAGAGGTCAACTGAGATGACAAAGCGTTATGAATTGCGGGATGATCAGTGGGAGAAGATCAAAGATTTGCTCCCGGGACGGGATGCGCATGTTGGCAGGACTTCGCGGGACAATCGTCTATTCGTTAACGCAGTGTTGTATCGCTATCGGTCAGGAGTTCCATGGCGGGATCTGCCAGAACGCTTTGGCGACTTTCGCGTCGTTCATACCCGACATTCACGCTGGAGTAGGAGCGGGGTGTGGAAACATATATTTCAGGTGCTGGCACAGGATGCCGGCAATGAATACGCCATGATCGATTCGACGATTGTACGTGCTCATCAACACAGCGCAGGCGCGAAAAAAGGGGGGCTGCAGCTCATGCAATCGGTCGCAGCCGGGGTGGACTGAGCGCCAAGATTCACGCTACGGTGGATGCCTTAGGCAATCCCACCGGATTTCACCTAACGCCAGGGCAAGCTCACGATCTTGAAGGCGCTGACGTGTTACTGCCTCAGACGCAGGGGGAACCCATGATCGCGGACAGGGCCTATGACGCCCAGGAACGGGTGATTACCCCTCTGGAGAATGCGAACAAAGGCATTGTTATCCCGTCGACCCGCTCTCGAAAGCAGGTCCGTGACTATGACCATCATATTTACCAAGCGCGCCATCTGATCGAAAATTTCTTCGCCAAGCTCAAGCAATATCGCGCGATCGCCACCCGCTACGACAAAACCGCCTGCAACTTCCTCGGAGGCATCCACTTGGCCGCTGCGGCTATTTGGCTTATTTGATGACGCGCCCTAGTGTCTCACAAAAAAAACGAATAGAAAAATACCTATTTGCAACTTTCCAGTTGAGTAGGAAGCATATTTTTGTTTTAGCGGCACTAGAGTTAGCAATCCGGAAGCCCGGCACGGGCACTTGCCTTGGCGGAGACGCCGCTCCCGGCCATGTCAGCTCGATGTTCACGGTTGAAGCCTCGGCAGGGCGGCCTAATTTTTACGTGGCCATGTTCCGCGTCTCCTCCTTGGCACCGTTGCTGGCGGTAGCGCCCCGGTAATCCAATGGATCAGTTTTGACCGGAAACCCCGGCCAAACAATTGCCAATCATCACGACGCGATCAGGTACCCGTGCCGGATCTGGTACGGCGTAGGCCCGCTGGAGACCAAGCGGCCCCGACAAACCCGCGCGAATTTCATTTCCACTTAGTCGCCGGTTGCGCGTATGACAAAAGTCTTTGTTGGGCTGACGAGATTGTCTTTTGCGTCAACGGCACACCGGCGGCTGTTGGCAGCTTCCTCTTGAGGCTTGAACGCGGCGTTGAAGCCGATGAATTCGCCTCCGGCAGCCCTCCAATTTGATTGACAATTCCGCGACGAGACCACGGCCGATGGTGCAGTTGCTCAATAAACGGGCAATCTGAATAATCTCATTTTATGTGAGATCCAACGACCGGACCGCAGTCGGTCTGCCCAAAGTTTCCAGGAGGCTAACCGGCGCTAGGCCCGGCAAGGCAAGCCTACACTGCGCTCTGCCTCATGCCGCTATCCCCGACCTTGTGCGGATATCGCGGTTCGCGGAGGCAAAGCCCGGACAGGAGACCGACATGCGCACCAACCCGATTCTGGCATTCCTGGCAGGCGTATCAGCCGCCGCTGTCCTGTTCGCCGCCGCGCCGGCCAGCGCCACCCAGGCCGCACAGACCGCTACGCCAGCCAGCGGCGGCGCGCCTGCTGCCGCCAGCGCCGCATTGAACAAGGCTGACCAAAAAATTCTGCTGGATATGGCGCACGGGAGCATGGCGGAAATCGAAATGGGCAAGATGGCTCAGGGCAAAAGTCGGAACGAGCAGGTCACGACCTACGCCCAGCAGATGATCGACGACCATACCGCCGCGCTGGGCGCCGTGCACCAGCTGGCCACCGCCAGGGGCTTGAGCATGCCGGCCGAGCTCGACAAGGCGCGCAAGGCGATGATTGGCAAGCTCGACGCCAAGTCGGGCGGTGCCTTTGACAAGGCGTATATGGCGCAGGGCGGTGTCGCCGATCACAAGAAAATGCACAGCATGCTCGCTAGCGCCGAAAAGAAGGCCAGGGACCCGGACCTCAAGGCGCTGGCTGCGAAAATTTTGCCGACCGTCGACCAGCACCTGAAAGCGGCCCGACAGATGGACCGCCAGAAGGGCTTGACGAACGCCGAGAAGCCATCTGCCGCCACCGACGCCGGCAGGTAGGGAGAATCGGCCCGGCCTGACATCGGCATTTCCCCCCGCTATTGCTGGTTTTTTTCGTCGCGGTTTTCGTGCTTGCGGGCACTGCAATCGTGAACGCGACCTTGATTTGTGAAATAATGAGAAGCGTGGGCAACATATGACGGCCGCACGCGCGATTAAATGGAGGCTTCGATTGATCCAGATGTTTGCACTCGACGAGGAATTGGCAGTGTGGGAGGCGCAACTGGCGCACCTGCAGGGCGCGGCGCGCCTGGATCTCCTGGTGACGTTGGCCTGGCACTATCGCCAGCGCGATCCGGCGCGCGCGCGCGGCATCGCCCTCGAAGCGGGCGCGCTGGTGGCGGCATGGCCGGCGCCCGGACGTGGCGGCAGCAATGCCCGCCTCCTGCTGGTCGAGGGCGAGGCCCAATGGCTGTTCGGCGAACTCGATGCCGCCGCCGCGCTGGCCGACCAGGCGATGGGCATGTTCGAGGCGGACGACGCCGCCGGCCGCGCCGACGCCTACTGGCTGCGTGCCTGGATCGACATCGACCGCGGCAATTCGGCCGCTGGCGACCAAGCCCTGGCCGATGCCGCTGGCGCCGCGCGCCGCGCCGGCGATAACGTGCGTATCGACGTGTGCGACGCCGCTAGCGCCCTGTTACAGGTGTTTCGCGACGTGCACGCGGCCAAGGCGCGCTGGGACCAGCGCTTCGATGCCGCCGCCGCAAGCCTGCACCCGGCCGCGCGCGGCTGGATCGACGACTATGTCGGCACCTGCGCGATCCAGGCCAGCGAGTTCGGCGGCGCCATCCCGCTGCTGATCCGCAGCTTCGAAGCATCAATGGTCACCGGCCAGGTACGCCGCTCGGTCAACCTCGCCACCAACATCGGCAACGGTTTCACCATGCTCGGTGCCCACCACGCCGCGCTTGAATGGATGCAGCGCGGGCTTGACCTGGCGCGGCCGACCGGCTGGCCGCTTTGCGTCGGCCTCGGCCTGATGCAGACCGCCGAGACGCTGCGCCAGCTGGGCCAGCGCCCGGCGGCGCGCCAACTGCTGCACCAGGCGCTGGCGACCATGGCGCCGCTGGCCGGCTCGCGCGCCTACGCCGTCGCGCTCGAGTACCAGGGCGACCTGGCGCTGGACGGCGCCGATTATGACGCCGCGCTCGACAGTTTTGCCTGCCTCGAAGTGCGCGGCGAGGCGCTCGGCCAGGTCGATTTCCAGAGCAGCGCGCGGCGCGGACAGGCGCACGCGCTGTCGCACCTGAACCGCCCGCGGGAAGCGCTGGCGATGGCCGAGTCGGCCCTGGCGCTGGCACGCGAACGGGGCGACGCGTACAGCCAGATCGCCGCGCTCGAGGTGCTGGCCGACCTCCACACGCGCCACCGCCTGCTCGAACCGGCCGAAAACGCCGCGCTGCACTACCTGCAGCAGGCAATGGCGCTGGCCGCCACCATCGATGGCTACACAATGCCGGGCGAACTGCTCGACGCCCTGGCACGCCAGTACGCTGGCATCGGCGACTTCGCAGAGGCCTACCAAGTGGCGCTGCGCGCCGGCGCCGCGCGCCAGAAAATCTACAGCACCGACGCGACCAACCGCGCCGTGGCGATGCAGGTGCAGCACCAGACCGAGCGCGCGCATACCGAGGGCGAACATCACCGCCAGCTGGCAGCGGCCGAGGCCAGGCGCGCCGAGGCGCTGCAGCAGATCAGCGCCACCCTCGAGCACCTCAGCGCGATCGGCCAGGAGATTACCGCCCACCTCGACGCCAAAGCGGTATTTCGCGCGCTCGACCGCCACGTCCACGGCCTGCTCGACGCCACCCATTTTTCGGTATTTTTGATCGACGCCGACAGCAACTCGCTGCGCTGCGCGTTCGGCATCGAGGCCGGCAAGGTGCTGCCGGCGACGTGCCTGGCGCTGTCCGACCCGCACGCCAACTCGGCGCGCTGCGTGCGCGAGCGGCGCGAAATCCTGGTCGAGCTTGATGCCGAATCATGCACCCCCAACCTGATCCCCGGCACCTTGCCGACCATGAGCCTGTTGTTTGCGCCGCTGCTGGTGGGCGAGCGCGTGCTCGGTGCGATGACGGTGCAGTCGCTGCAGCGAGGCGCCTACGGCGAGCGCGAGCGGCTCATTTTCCGCACCCTGTGCGCGTACGGCGCCATCGCGCTCGACAACGCCAGCGCCTACCGCCAGGTCGCCGCCACCTTGCGCACCCTCAGCGCTACCCAGGCCCAGCTGCTCGAGAAAAACGTCGAACTCGAACAGGCCTATCAGGCGCTCGAAGAAGTCAGCCTGACCGACCAGCTGACGGGCCTGCGCAACCGCCGTTTCTTCCTGCAGCATGTCGACGCCGACGTCGGCATGAGCCTTCGGCGCTACGACGACCCGTTGCACCCGGGCCGCGCCCAACACGAGTCGGTGCCCGGCAAAGACCTGGTGTTTTTCATGGTCGACCTCGACCATTTCAAGGAAGTCAACGACCGCTACGGCCATGCCGGCGGCGACGCGGTGCTGATCCAGATGCAGGAGCGGCTGCGCGAAGTGTTCCGCGAGTCCGACTACCTGATCCGTTGGGGCGGCGAGGAATTTCTCGTGCTGGCGCGCGCCACCCGCCGCGATGACGCCAAAGTGGTGGCCGAGCGGATCCGCCACGCGGTCGCTCACCGCGAGTTCATCCTGCCCGACGGCACCCGCCTGCACAAGACCTGTTCGATCGGCTTCGCCTGCTTTCCGTTCCTGCCGTCGGCACCGCGCCATCTCAGCTGGTCGGAAGTGGTGGAGCTGGCCGACCAGGGACTGTACCTGGCCAAGCGATCCGGGCGCAATGCGTGGGCCGCGGTGTACGCCACCGACCAGGCCCGCCCTGAAGGCCTGTTCCCGCGCCTGATGCACCATCTCGACCAGGCGTTGGACGCGGGCGAAGTGACGCTGGTGACCAGTCTCGAAAACCCGGCGCTGCCGACCGGGCCGAAAAAGCGCCGGCTCGGTCTTGCGGCCGGCGAAATCACTCCGTAAGCAAAGTCGCGGGCCTATCTTGCCGTCAGACCGGCCAGCCCGGGTTCAATCCTTTATACTTGGCCGATGATTCCGACCCGCTGCAGCTGGGCCAATATGGCCAATCCCCTCTATCTCGACTACCACGACCACGAGTGGGGTGTCGAATGCCACGATGAAAACCGGCTGTTCGAAATGCTCAACCTCGAGGGCGCGCAGGCCGGCCTGAGCTGGGAAACCATCCTCAACAAGCGGGCCAACTACCGCGCCGCTTTCGACCGCTGGGATGCGGAAAAAATTGCCCGCTACGACGCTGCCAAGGTCGCCGAACTGCTGGCCAACTCCGGCATCGTGCGTAACCGGCTGAAGGTGGCCGCGGCGATCACCAACGCCCAGGCTTACCTGCGTCTGCGCGACGACGGCCTCACGCTCGACCAGTACCTGTGGGCGTTCGTCGACGGTGCGCCGATCGTCAACCACTGGCCGAGCGGCGCGCGGCCGGCCAAAACCGAATTGTCCGACCGGCTCGCGAAAGACCTGGCCCGGCGCGGCTTCAAGTTCGTCGGCTCGACCATCGTCTATGCCTACATGCAAGCGATCGGCATGGTCGACGATCACGACCTGTCATGCATGCGGCGCGGCGCGCCCTGACCGTCATGGACTGCGGTATGGATTTACTGCCGTACTGGCGCGATCGCGAACGCTTCGTCGTGTTCGACGCCGACTGGGGCGACGGCGCCGCGTTTTCGGCGTGGGTGGAAGCCTGGCGCGGCGATCCGCGGCGCCCGGCCCGCCTGCACGTGATTGCCATTGCCCGTGGCGAGCTGCCGGGTTTTCGGCGCATGTTGCCACCATTGCAGCGGGACCCGGCCATCACGCTTGATTTGCTGCATGCGCCGGTCGAGGCCGCGCTGGCGCAACTGGAAGCCCGCTTCGACGCGGTCCACCTGCATGGGTTGAACAACGCCGGCAGCGGCTTTGCACGCGCCCTGGCGCGGCTGCTGGCGAAAAATGCCGTGCTCCACGCGGACCGACTCAGCGCCCAGCAAACGGCGGCGCTGGCGGCGACCGGCTGGGTGTTCGACGGCGCTCAGTCGGCCCGCTATGCCAGCCGTAAGCCGTTTGCGCCAATCGCGCCGGCGCCCCAGCGGCGCGCGATCGTGCTCGGTGCGGGTCTGGCCGGGGCCGCCGCCTGCCAGCGATTGTGCGCGCGCGGCTGGGACGTCACCCTGGTCGAACGCCACCCGCAGGCGGCAATGGAAGCGTCGGGCAACCTGGCCGGCATCACCATGCCGCTGCTGTCGAAGGACGACAACATCGCTTCGCGGCTGTCGCGCGCCGCTTACCTGTTCGCCCTCGACTACTGGCACCGCCTGGGCGGCGTCGGCGAGGCCATCGAAGGGGCGCGCTGCGGCGTGCTGCTGGTGGCAAAAGACGCGGCGCACGCCGGCCTGCAGCGCGCCATTGCCGGCGCCCGCACCTTGCCGCCCTGGTATGCCGAATGGTTCGACAGCGAAGCGGCGGCGGCCCGTTACGGCACGCTCGCGCCCCACGGCGCCTGGCTGTTCCCGCAAGGCGGCTGGATACGGCCGGCCAGCGCCTGCCAGGCCATGCTGGACGCTTGCGGCCCCGGGCTTGAGCGGCGTTTCGGCGTCGGCAGCGTCGGGCTCGAACGGAGCGGCGACGAGTGGCGGGTGGTTGATGCCGCCGGCGCGATAATCGCGCAGGCGCCGACCGTGATCGTCGCCAATGGCGCCGGCGCCAGTCAACTGGCGCAAGCAGCTTTCCTGCCTTTGACGCGGGTGCGCGGCCAGGTCACCCACCTGGACGCCGATGCATCGGATTTGCCGCCGAACCTCGGCCTGGTGCTGTGCCGCGAAGCCTACCTGACGCCGGCCTTTGGCGGCGTGCGCAGCGCCGGTGCCAGCTACGACGATGACGACGATCCGGCCCTGCGCATGTCAAGCCAGCAGCAGAACCTCGACAAGCTGCGTTCGATGCTGGGCAATCCTGCGATCGGCATCGATGCGCCGCTGCGCGGGCGGGTGGGCGTTCGTTCGGTGGCGCCGGACCGCCTGCCGCTGGTCGGCGCGCTGCCCGATCCGGCGTTCCCAATCGGCGCCGAGCGGCTGCGCGAACTGCCGCGCCAGGGCGGCCTGTACGCCTTGCTGGGCTACGCGTCGCGCGGGCTGACCTGGGCGCCGCTGGCGGCAGAATTGCTCGCCGCCAGACTGGAAGGCGAACCGCTGCCGCTTGAAACCGGTCTCGCCGACGCGCTCGACCCGGGCCGTTTCCAGTTACGGCGCCGCCGAGGTCAATCCAGACCAGCCTGACGCATTCGGGCAACGTGCGGCGGGAAGCGGTTATAATTTTTTCACGGTAATATTCGCATCGGGCGCCGGCCGGTCGGAGGTTTCCTGACGATGGACGATGGCCGATACCGATACCGATACCGCAGGTTCGAACGAGATTTTCCTGTTCCTTGCGTCGACCGTGCATGACATGAAAAATGTCATCAGTGTGCTGTCGGGCACGCTCGAAGGCTTGCTGGACGACGCTTCGCCCCCCGTCGGGCCGGCGTATTCGAAAATGGCGCACATGCTGTACCAGACCCGTCGCCTCAACGACAACCTGATGCAGCTGCTGGCGATCGGCCACCTGGTCATCGGCGTGCTCGGCCACGCCATCAACAATGCCATCGACTACACTGCCGACACCATCCGGTTGGCGATCGCCACCGTCGACGGCTGCCTCGAACTGCGGGTCGAGGACAATGGCCCAGGTTACCCGGCGGCGATGCTGGAGGCGGGCGCCTCGGCCATGAGCGGGGTCAGCACCGGCCTGGGCCTGTATTTCTCCAGTGACGTGGCGAAGATGCACAAGCACCGCGAGCGCCACGGCGCGCTGCGGCTGGAAAACGGCGGCTCGTACGGCGGCGGCTGCTTTGTACTGACCTTGCCATGAGTGCCATGGGCGCCATCGAGCAGGTCGACTGGGCCGCCAAGAGCTACCTGGTGGTGGATGACTTCGTCGGCATCCGCCAGCTGCTGCGCGAAAGTCTGCGCAACCTGGCGGCAAAAAATATCGGCCAGGCGTCCAGCGGCGGCGAAGCGATTGCGCTGCTGGCGCACATCCGCTACGACGTGGTGCTATGCGACTACAACCTCGGTGAAGGCAAAAACGGCCAGCAGGTGCTGGAAGAGGCGCGCATGCGCAACTACCTGCTGCCAAGCAGCGTGTGGATGATGGTGTCGGCCGAAAAAAGCGTCGAATCGGTGATCGGCGCGGCCGAGCGCCAGCCCGATGCCTATTCAAGATCACCGAAGGCCTGGTCCACCACGAAAGCGGCGACTTCCGGCGTGCGCGCAAGGCCGGCGACGAGCTGGAGGAATTGCTTGACGCGAACGCCGCGCGCCCGGACACGCCAACCTGCCTGGCGATGGCGACCTTGCTGCTGGCGGTCGGCGTGAAAGAAGCGCCGGTCGAGCTGCTGTGCTACGTGACGCGCAACAATCACGACAACAGCCTGCTGCTTGACGAGGTGCAGAAAATTTTCGACAAGGCCCGCATGGGAGAGGAGGGGATGGCGCTGATCCGCTCGTCGAAAAAAGAAGCGTCCGACCTGATGAACCAGGGCGTGCTGCTGTGGAAGACCGGCAAACTGGCTGACGCGGTGGCGTGGATGCGCCATGCGCGCCGCCTGCTGCCCAACAACCTGCGCATCTTGTTCAATGCGGCGCAGATCTTGCTGTCGCACCTACAGCAGATTGGCGACGACGAGGCGCTGGCGGCCGAGGCCCTCGACGTGCTGATGCACGTCGACCGGATCCAGCCTGGGCAGCAGCGGTTTGCCCAGCTGATGGAGCAGCTTGCCAGGCTGGCGCCGGTGGCTGGGCCGGACAGCGATCCGGCCGATTAGCCGGGCGCGTCTGTCTTCATTCCTGCCGGCCGGACCCTGCCGGCAATCGGATAATGCCTGCCGTCCCGCGCGCCATCCGCTCTGGTGATAAACTGCAAACCTTGTGGGTCAATACCCATGTTCAAGAAAGGCACAACGAATGCGCGATATCGCAATGGAAGTTTACGAAAAAATGAAGGTCGGCGGCACGGCGTGGATCCGTCCGGTGTCGGCCAAGGGCGACACGGTGGCGTCATTCCAGCAAACCCATGAGAAAGCCCGGCAGATGGCCGATGAAGGCCTGATTTCGATTTCCAGCGTCAAGCGCCAGGAAGACGGACTGATCGAATCGATCCGGATCCTGCGCTTGGCGTGACGCTGTAGCTGCAGCCAATCAGCTCTTGGCGGGCGGCTTCGGTTTCGCCGCCTTCGGCTTCGCCCCCGCATCGGCCGCTCCGGCGTCTGCGCTCCTGTCCCCCGCAGCCGGCTTGAACGTTGCCGCCGCAGTCATCTTCGCCGCGGCGTCCTGCATCTTGATGCCGGCATTGGCCATGGTGTCGGGCGACATCGCGCCCGACACTGCTTGCGTGAACTGATCTTGCAGTACATTCCACCACAGCGTCGCATCGGGCATGAGGGGCGCGCCGACGGGAGGGGGCGCTTCAGCAGCCTGGGCCGCCTGGGCGGGTTGACCCTGCGGCTTGGGCGCTTGCGCCACCGCGGCTGCCGGCTGGCCAAAGAAGGCGCCGAAGGGCGACGCTGCCAGCACCGATTTCTGGTCCGCGCCGGGCTGTTTCATGGCGTCGGCCAGGCTTGCGCCCATCGACTTGAGGGTGGCGAGGGTGCCGCGCTGGATTTCCATCGCCTGTATCGTGCCGCGCAACATCGACACATTCACATTCAGCCACGATTCGACCGCTTTCAGGTCGGCAATTTTCTTGTCCAAGTCGTCGACCGACAGCGTCGGCGCGCCGAGGCCGGGAATGGACATGCCCGGCACACCCATGCTGCCCCACAGGTTCTTGACGAAGTCGAGCGTGTCGGTAACACCGGGGACATTGGGCATTTGAGAATTAGGCATGGTGACTCTCCATTTTATGTAGGCTCTAGCGTAGCAGATAACTAACATCGGTTCAAAGATGTTGCGTGTAACGGCGCGTCTGCGGCCCGCCGCCCCGCGCCGCAGACGCGCTCCAGGCCAACTTTCGGCGCCGGACACGTTAGACTGTTTGCATGACCATCGCTTTCTTCCTTTCCAGCCGCCGCCGTGCGCTGGGGCTGTGCGCCTTGTCGGTAGGACTGCATGTGGCGGCGCTGTGGTGGACGGCGCCGCGCATCGGCGCGGCCGGGACGCGGCCGCAACCTCGTTTGCCGGTGGCGATACAGGTGCGTTTGGTGGCGGCGCCGTCGCCGGAACCGCAGCGGGTGCGCAAACTGCCGGCGACAGCGGCCAAACCCGCGGCGAGCGGGGCGCTCGCGTCACGCCAAGGCGGCGCTGCCGAAACTGTATCGGACGTACAATCGGAACAGCCGATAACTGTCGAGGCGGGCGGGCCTGCCATCGCGGCCGCTGGCGCGGTGGCAGAATCCGCAGAATCTGCAGAATCTGCCGAGCCGCAGCCGGCCTTGCCTGCGGCAGCGCCGCTGGCGCAGCCGCAGCCGCAGCCGTACCGCGTCGACATGCCGCCTTCGGCCAGCATCACGCTCGACGTCGCGCGTACCGACGCCGACGGCACGGCTTGGTCCGGCGAAGCGGTCATCGCGTGGCGTCTCGATGGCGACAGCTATCGCATGCGGGTCGAAGCGGGGGTGCGCGTGCTGGTAACGAGGATTAACCTGGTGGTGCTGGAAAGCGAAGGCAAGGTAGGCGAGACTGGCTTCGCGCCAGCGACGCTGATCGAAAAACGCCGCGGTCGCGCGCCGACGACAACGCATTTTAGCGAGCGCGACGGGCGCATCACGTTTTCAAACGGCTCTGCGGCCGCGCTGCTGCCCGGCGCGCAGGACAAGGCGACGCTGCCGCTGCAACTGGCAGCGATCGCGCGCGCTGGCAGCGGCCAGATCGACGGCGGCATCGAGGTGCCGGTGGGCGCAGACCGCGACGCCAGCCTGTACCGCTTTGTCGTGCTGGGGCAGGAATTGCTCGATACCCGGCTTGGCAAGCTGCCGACCTGGCATCTGTCGCGTCCGCCGAGGGCCGGCGCCTATGGCTCGCGCCTCGACATCTGGCTGGCGCCGGATTACGGCTGGTATCCGGTACAGATCAGGAACATCGAAGCGAGCGGGGCGGTAACGACCCAGACGGCCAACAAGATAGTCATAACGGATGCGGAATTCTAAGATGCGAAGTCAATTAATCAACCATCTTGCCGGCGGCTTGATTGTAGCAATTGCGTTGGCAGCGACGGCGCCTGGCGCCGGCGCGGCCGAACACGTTGCCATCAAGCGCCCGGTCGACCTGCCGCCCTCGGCCGACCTGAGCTACACGATCGAAGCGCGCCAAAAAGGTTTTTCGATCGGCGGCGAGGCGCTCGTCAGCTGGCGCCTCAGCGGCGCCGCGTACACGCTGCGCGCCGATACGCGCGCCAAGCTGTTCGGCAGCATCGTCGAAAGCCGCAGCGAAGGCGTGATCGACAGTTTCGGCATCGCCCCCGTGCAGTTTTACGAAAAGCGCCTCCGCAAGGAACCGTGGACGACGACGTTCGACCGCGCCGGCAAGACCATCAGCTTTACCGAAGACAAGCAGACGTATCCGATCAAGGGTGGTGAGCAGGACCGCACCAGCGTGTCGTGGCAACTGGTCGGTGTCGCCCGCGCCGCGCCGGAAAAATTCATCCCCGGCTCGGAATGGACGTTTTTTGTCGCCGGCCGGCGCGACGCCGAGCCGTGGACCTTCAAGGTCGTCAAGCGGGAAAACGTGCGCACCGGGCTCGGGCCGGTCGCGGCGCTGCACCTGGTCAAACTGCCGCCGCCCGATTCGAAAGGCCAGACGCTCGACATCTGGCTGGCGCCGTCCCACGAGTGGTATCCGGTGCGGCTGCGTTTTTCCGACAGCGACGACGAATTCATCGACCAGACGCTCGACAAGATCGTCAAGAAATAAGGCATACGCTCGACAATAACCGGGTTTTTGCTTGCTCTTTTTTCAAGCGCCTTTTTTCCCTGGCGGCTCAGCCCTAGCTGATATACTGACGCCCCGCGAGCGAGCTGGTGTTCGTCCCTCCAGGGCGACGGTTCGGCGCGTATGACACGGGTACCCCGAACACGATGATCGACATTACGGCAGGTGCGGCCTTGGCCGCGGATTCACCGACAGCGGGACAGGACGCCGCCGCCGCCGCCGATTCGCTGCAGGCGCACTTCCACGCCGGCATTTCCGCCGACGAAATCGAGCAGGTTTTCCACCTCAAGCGCGCCCAGCCGACCTTGCAGGCGTTCACCGCGCTGTTCCACGGCGGCGCCGACGGCGTGCTGATTCGCCTGCTGGTGCTGCGCGAACTGGCCGCCGACAGCACCGCTTCGGCCTTCTCTCGCGCCGACATTAACCAGCGCCTGGCCTACCTGATCCCCGAAAGCCTGGAGACCGTGCTCACGCGCCTGCGCTCGCACGGCCTGTTGGCTTGGGACGCGCAAGCCGGGGTCTACCGCGTCACGCCGATGGCGCGCAACGTTCTCTCCGCGCTCGACACGCTGCTGTCGATGGGCGCCGCCGAGGACCAGGCCGAGATGGGCTTTTTGCTGTCGCAAGTGGCCGGCGCGCAGGCCGTCGGCGGCGTCACCGTGGAGCAGCTCAAGCACCTGCTGGGGCGCCTGGTCGACTTGACCGAGGAGTTCCGCGATGCGATCGCCTCCGGCTCCGAATTCCGGCTGCGCACCTCGCAGGCGAAGTGGCACATGGCCTGCGACTGGGTCGAAAAAGGCTCGCTGATCCTGCGCGCGATCACTTCGGACGAACGCGCCGACGCCGCCACTCACAAGGCGGCCCAGGCCATCGGCCGCGCCCAGAGCGCGCTGCTGAACATGCAAGGCATGTTTTCGCGCGCGTTGAACCAGATCGAGCGCCAGCGCGTACACCTTGGCCAGTCCGGGCTGTCGACTACCGACGTCAAGCGCTGGCTGCTGGCGCACGACGACTTGTCGAGCCTGGCCCGGGGCGCGATCGACCGCCCGCTGGTGCCGCTGTTCGGCACCCCGGCCGAGATGATCGACGTCGCCGAAACCGAACTGCTGGCCGAGCGCAGCAGCGTGGCCGGCCCGGCCTGTCTGCCGACGGGCGAAGATGCGCCGCTCACCGTCAACGACGCGCCGGCGATCCAGGTCGAACTCGACGACTGGCTGGCGCGCCTGTCGGACTTTGCCAATCTCGGCAATTTTCCCAGCTTTTCCGGGCACGGCCCCAAGTCGGTGCCGATCCAGGATTCGCTGCTGCCGGCCAGTTTTGCCATCGCCTCGTACCGCGCCTCGCTGCTGCCGCTGTTAGGCGACGTCGCCGAAGCGAGCCTGCAAGGCGCCACCGCGCAACTGGCGCGCCTGCCGATCACGTTTGCCGCCACCGACGACATGGTCGAGCTGAACGATCCGCACGTCGCCGCCATGTCGCTGGCCACCCTCTCACTAGACCTCGAAAGCGGCCCGTTCGATGAATGACGATTCCCAGATCCTGATTGCGCGCCTGCTCACGCACCAGACGCTGCGCCGCGACGACAAGATGGTCAAGCGCGTGCTGTCGGACGAACTGTTTCGCGCCGAAGTCGACAAGCGTCTGCTCGAGTCGGGCCTCAAGTTGCTGGACAACGTCTACGCCGACCACGTCACGCTGGCGCTGCACCGCGCGGTCGAGCCGAAGATTTTCGGCGCCAAGGACATCTGGCAAAACAATAACTTCGGCCTCACGCGCGACGGCGTGGCGCTGTTGGTGGTGCTGTGGGCGCAGATCATCCTGCCCAAGCGCGAACGCCAGGAAACCCACCAGAACGCCGACGACGACCAGAACGACCTGTTCGACAAAGACCGCCCGATGCCGCGTGCCGAAGACACCTCGATCGGCATCTCGTACACCGCGCTGCTGTCGGACTTCGGCGACAAGCTGGGCAAAAAAACCCGGATGGACATGAACCTCGGCACGCTCGCCAAGCTCGGTTTCATCGAGCGGCGCGCCGATCTGATTCTGGAAGGTCCGCTGCTCGACCTGATGATGGATACCGACACGCTCAAGGAGCGCATCATCAACGGCGCACTGGCCGACGTGTTCAAGCGCGCGCCGATCATGGTGGCGGTGCCGCGCGCGGTGAGCGCCGATCCGGTGGCCGGCCTTGCGGTCGATGCCGAGGCCGAGGCCGATGTTAAACCCATTGAACCCTTTGATCCCTTCGATCCCGCCGACACCCCAACCTGAGAGCCGCCATGTTCCACATCAAATCGCTAGAACTGGTCCATTGGGATTACTGGCAGCGCATCAAAAACATTCCGCTCGACGCCAAGATCATTACCATCGCCGGCCAGAACGGCTCCGGCAAGACCACCTTGCTCGATGCGCTGCGCACCCTGTTCGGCCTCGATTGCTCGATGGGCCGCACCTATAAGCATTACGCGCGCCACTCCGGCCAGCAAAACGCGTGGATCCGCGCCGTGGTCGACAACAAGGCGGTCGGGCGCCAGCTGTCGAACCGGCCGTTTCGCAGCTCGGGCTTTTTCAGCGACGACGAAGTGACGCTGTTCTGCCAGATCCAGAAAAACGGCGGCGACTGGAAGCGCCAGTATCTGATGCGCCCGGGGAATATCCAGATCGAGGAAGTGGCCGATGCCAGCGATTGGCTCGGCGTCGAGAACTACCGCAAGCGCCTGGCCAATGCCGGCCTGTCGCCGGCGATGGCGAAAGTGCTGGCGCTCGAGCAGGGCGAGACCGACAAGCTGTGCGAATATGCGCCGCGCCAGCTGCTCGACCTGGTGTTCCAGGTGTTCGGCGACAAGGAGGTGCTGGACGCCTACGATGAAGCCAAGCGCCACCAGCGCGATACCGAAACGGAGCTGAAGCGCTTCGAGACCGAGCTGGAAGCGTCGCGCACCAACCTGGAAGGCCTGCGCCTGCGGGTGGCCAATTTCCACCAGTGGGAAGACCTGCACAAGGAGCGCCGCAACCTGCTCGAGGAAGTGCTGCCGAGCCTTGAATACCACGAGGCGCGCGAAAAGGCCGGCGCGGCCAGCCGCCAGCTGCGCGACGCCCGCAAACCGATGGCGCAGGCCGACTCGCAGCTGATCGACAAGCGCAACGCGCTGGCCAGCCAGGTTCGCGCGCTGACCGACGCCCAGCAGCAGGAAACCCTGCTCGAACAGGAAGCGGCGGTGCTGGCAAGCCGCCTGGCGCAGGTGAACGGCAAACTCAAGCCGCTCGACGGCTTGCTTGAACAGAAAGAGCGCTTGCGCAAGCTGGCGGCCGATGCGGGCGCCGACATCGCCGAAGTAGCGGCCCAGTTAGACACCAAAGAGGCTGAGCTGGCGCGTCAGAAGGGCGCGCGCGATACGCTGGCTTCACGCATCGCCGGCGACAAATCGACCGTCTCGGCGCTGCAGGGCAAGAGCGCGATGCCGGAACCGGAAGCGGTGCGCGGCATGCGCCGGGCGCTGCGCGACGCCGGCATCGCCCACGCGATGCTGTCCGACATCGTCGAAGTGACGGACGCCAAGTGGCAGGGCGCGGTCGAAGGCGTGCTTGGCGGTTATGCGTCGGTGGTGCTGCTCGAGCATTCGAAAGACGCCACCGCCGCCTACAAGCTGGCCGAGAGGGAGCGCTATCGCCACTTCATCGTGCCCGAGTGCGTCAGCGCCCCGGTCTCGAAAGACGACAGCCTGTTGTCGGTGGTGCGGTTCTCGGCGCCGGCGCCGTCGTGGCTGATCGACCAGCTGGCGCGCATCGACCGCGTCGATTCGGTCGAAGCCGGTTTTAAACTGTCGACCGACGAATGGATCACACCGGACGCCTACCACCGCGAACGGCGCGGCGGGCGCTCGCTGTTCGTCGAAGCATCGCGTTATCGTTTTGGCCAGGCCGGCCGCACCGGGCGCCTCGAAGCTTTGCTGCGCTCGCTGCCGGCGCTCGAAGCGCAGGAAGATACGCTGACGCTGGCAATCAGCAAACTGGCTGGCGAAGTGGGCGCGCTGAAGGCGCGCATCGCCGGCGTCGACGCGGCCAAGGAGCTGGCGGCGCGCCACGCCGAATTCGAGGAAGCGGCGCGCAACAGCGTGCCCTTGAAAGCCGAACGCTTGACTGTCGGTTCGCGCCTGGGCGAACTGCAGGCGCTGACCAAGGCCGCCATCGTTGCGCGCACCCGCGCCGACACGGTGTGGCAAAACGCCCGCATGGCCTTGTCGGAAGCCGAAGCCGGGCTGCGCCTCGGCCACAAGCGCCAGATCGAGCAACGCGTCGAGCACGCGAAAACGCTGGCCGAACTGCGCCGCGCCTGGCGCCACCTGCCGTACTCCTGGCGCCGCCCGGCGCGCCGGGCGTCGCTGGTGGCCGAACACCAGAACGCCCACCAGGTCGACCTGCGCGTGTCGTCGCTGCAGCACAGCCTGGCGCGCGACGACTGGGAACTCGACGCCACCGTTATCGACCAGCACGGGCGCCTCGGCGAACAGCTGCAGGGCCGCCAGAATGAAACCGACGAGCGACGCTACCAGAACAACCGTGCCATCGAGGCGACCGGCAATGCGCGCGGCGCCTACATCGAGCGGCTGCGCTACACCGTCAAGGCCTACAGCAAGAACATCAAGGAGTTGGGCGAACTGGCCGGCATCGATGTCCATGCCGACCCGGTGCGGCTGGAGAATGACGACGTGCAATTGTCGCAGGCAGGCTTGCACGTGCGCTTCAAGTTCGACGGCAAGGACCAGATCGGGATGAACGACGGCGAGGCGTCAGGCGGGCAGCAGGTGATGAAGTCGCTGGTGCTGCTGATCGGCTTGTTGAAGTCGGAAGACGGTTCCGGCGGTTTTGTCTTCATCGACGAACCGTTCGCCCACCTCGACATCCGCAACATCCAGCTGGTCGGCGAGTTCCTCAAGAACACCGAGGCGCAATACCTGATGACAACGCCGCTGACGCACAATACCGACGTCTACGACCCGTCCGAGCTGACTTTAATTACCAGCAAGAAGAAAAAGGACGCGCCGTGGGCGCAGCCGATTTTTGTGCTGCAGCGGCGGGTGGCGGCACCGGTGAAAACGGCAGCGTGAAGCTGCGTCGTCCTGGCGAACGTTCGCCAGGACGATGCAGCTTACGGCAGTCCCGCCTTCGCCGCCTTTTTCAACCTCAACCGCCAGCGCAGCACCCCTGCCGAAAACGTGCCGAAATATCCCCCGGTCACCCCAACCGCGAGCATCGTCAGCAAGCTGTCGGTAAACCGCGGCGGCGGCGTGTTGCTGCCCTGGTTCGCGTACATCTCGAAGCCGAGGTACAGGATGCGGGCGGTGAACAGCATCGCGATCAGGATGCCGAGGCGCGCGTTCGGCGTGAAGTAACAGCCTTCGTCGGTATCCTCGAAGCGCGTCAGGCGCAGGCCCCAGACGCCGTAGGCGACACCAAAAACGGCGCCGAGCGCCAGCCAGCCGAGCATCGGCGGGCGCGATACCAGTTCGGACGCCGGCACCAGCACCATCGCCAGGAACACCCCCAGCCCGGTCCAGTGGCGCGACATGATCGAACGCTGGCGCGCCATCATCGTCTTCAAGCGCGAGTAGACGCGCCATACCAGGAACGGGGTCAGTACCAGCAGGGCCAGGGTGGTCAGGTTCATCGATTCGGATTTCATGTGGCAAGGGCAATAGGGGGGCGCCGCCCTGCCGGCGCAGCGGGCCGCGTACGTCATGTAGTCGCCGGCAAGGACGCCGGACATCGACGGCGCCATTGTAATCGACAGAACGCGCCGACTGTAGCGCTTGCGGCGCCCGCGGCGGCCATGCGACTACTTCATCGATTGACAAGGTGTCCACGAATGCGCAACATGCGTGATCCAAAACACGCCGCGCACGACGGCGTATCATACGGGGACCATCCATGCAAAAACACTTCACTATCGTGCCGCTTACTCTTTCCCTGATCGCCTCCATGCCGCAGGCGTACGCCCAATACCAGCTGCCGCCGGCGCCGCTGCAGGCAATCGTCGACGCGCCGCGCGCACCAGGCATGAGCCTGTCGCCGAGGCGCAATCTGGTCGCCATGATTGCCACCCCGGCGTTGCCGGGCATCAATGAAGTGGCCCAGCCTGAACTGAAGCTGGCCGGCATGCGCATCAATCCGCGCACCTATTCGCCGAGTCGCTTCAGCTTCGGACTTGACCTCGCCTTGCTCGACGTCGGCACGCAGGCCGAAAGCAAGGTAGGCGGCCTGCCGGCGCCATTGCGCCTGGCCGACAGCGCCTGGTCGCCGGACCAGCGCTACCTGGCGTTCACCCATGTGGCGTACTCCGACAAGACCGCCGAATCGAAGGTCGAGCTGTGGCTGGTCGATATCGCTACCCGCATGGCAAAAAGACTCACTCACCAGCCGATGTCGTACGTCGCCGGCGCCGGTTTCAGCTGGCTGCCCGATTCGAGCGCCCTGCTGGTCAACCTGAAGCCGGCCGCCATCGGCAAGGTGCCTTTGGCGACAGGCATTCCGAGCGGTCCCGCCACCCAGGACAGCCAGGCGAACCTTGGTGCGCGCCAGTTGCGTACCTATCCCGACCTGCTCAAGAACGAGGAAGACGCAAAACTGTTCGAACATTACGCGACCGTTCAACTGGCGCTGGTCGACCTGGCCGGCAAGACCCGGATGATCGGCGCGCCCGATCTGTTCATCGGCGCGCGCGTGGCGCCAAATGGCAAGTACCTGCTGACGCAGGCGATGCAGCGGCCCTTTTCGTACGTGGTGCCGGCGTCCGGTTTCGCCCGCCGCATCGATGTGCGCGACCTGTCCGGCAAGGCGGTGCACCTGGTGGCGAACAAGCCGCTCCAGGAAGGCCTGCCGCCGGGGAACGACGCGGTATCGACCGGCGTGCGCGATGTCAGCTGGCGCGTCGATGCGCCGGCCACGCTGGTATGGGCCGAAGCGCAAGACGGCGGCGACCCGGCAATAGTGGCGGAAATCCGCGACATCGTCTACGCGCAAGCGGCGCCGTTCGCCGACAAGCCGGTGGTGCTGGCGAAATTAGGTTCGCGTTTCGACGGCATCCAGTGGGGCCGCGGCGACCTGGCCCTGCTGTCGGAAGGTTGGTACAAGACGCGCGCGGTCAAGACGTGGCGCATCGCGCCGGACCAGCCGGAAGCCAAGCCCGAACCGGTGTTCGCCTACTCGGCCGAGGACCGCTACAACAATCCCGGCCACCCGGTGATGCAGCCCGACGCCGCCGGCTTGCCGCGCCTGCTGATCGGGCCTGACGCCACCATCTTGTTAGATGGCGCCGGCGCGTCGAACGACGGCGACCGGCCGTTCATCGACCGCTTCAGTCTTACCACCAAAAAGAAGGAGCGTCTGTTCCAGAGCAGCGCGCCATTTTACGAAAACATCGTCTCGGTATTGAACGACGACGGCACGCGCTTGTTGACGACGCGCGAGTCGCCGCTTGAACGACCAAATTTTTTCGTGCGCGATTTGACACAAAGCGGCGCGGCGCAACTGACGGCGCTGACCCGTTTCCCGCATCCGACGCCGCAACTGAAAGACGTGCAAAAAGAGCAAATCCGCTACAAGCGCGCCGATGGCGTCGACCTGACCGCGACCTTGCTGCTGCCGCCCGGTTACGAGGCCAGGCGCGACGGCCCGCTGCCGATGCTGATGTGGGCTTATCCGCAGGAGTTCAAGAGCGCCAGCGCGGCCAGCCAGACCACCGGTTCGCCGTACCGCTTCAATGCGGTAAGCTTCTGGGGTCCGGCGGCCTTCCTGGCGATGGGCTACGCGGTGCTGGACAACCCATCGATGCCGATCGTCGGCGCCGGCGACGCCGAACCGAACGACACCTACCTGGCGCAGCTGGTGGCCGACGCCCAGGCGGCGGTCGACGAAGTGGTGCGGCGCGGCGTGGCAGAACGCCACCGCATCGCCATCGGCGGCCATTCGTACGGCGCCTTCATGACCGGCAACCTGCTGGCGCACACCCGTCTGTTCCGCGCCGGGATCGCGCGCAGCGGCGCCTACAACCGCACGTTGACGCCGTTCGGCTTCCAGTCGGAAGAGCGGCCGTTCTGGACGGCGCAAGAGGTCTACCACGCCATGTCGCCGTTCAATAACGCCGACAAGATCAAGGACGCGATGCTGATGATTCACGGTGAACAGGACAACAATCCCGGCACCTTTCCGATCCAGAGCGAGCGCATGTTCCAGGCCATCAAAGGCCTGGGCGGCACCGCGCGGCTGGTAATGCTGCCCAACGAGAGCCACGCCTACCGCGCGCGCGAATCGATCATGCAGATGCTGCACGAAACCAACGCCTGGCTCGACAAATACGTCAAGAACGCCAAGTAGGGTCAGGTAGGCGCAGGCAAGGGGTCAGACCCCGGTGTTGTTTTCTTAGGGGCTCGGCGTCCCCGTCTGACCCCGGTTGCGTTGAAGCCGGCAGACCCGATAGCGCTTTCAACGTATCCGACCCCGGTTGAGCTTCTGCAAACCTGGGGCAGGCCCTGGTTTTGTTTTTTAGGGGCTTGGCGTCCTCGTCTGACGGGAACGCCAAGTCACGGGTTGCGCCGAAGCCGGCAGCCCTGGTATTTCAGGCGCTCCGACCCTGCATCGGCCGGCAGCGCACACCCGGTCCTGCCCCGTTGCGCTACCTTATCAGTCACCGCTCTCGCGTTGAATTCGGTGTGATGAGCGGCGTCTACTGAGTCGGCCCATAAAAAAGCCCGGGCGATATGGCGTCGCCTGGGCTTTCCGCGGTGGCTTGCCGCCATTTCGATAGTGGCCGATTGCTAACGTCGGCCTGCAGCATTAGGCGTATCAGGGGGCAAGTGCCCAAGTCCACTCCGGAAGGATAATGTCCGGTTCACGCTGCGCCCCCTGCTCGCACAAAGCATGCAATTCACTGGCGCGCGATGCGCTGGCGATTCACTATTGTTCGATCCCCTTGAAAGTGCCTTTTTGGAACTCGTTGCACAAGTGACAGTTTTTCAGACTATCGAATCGAATCGAATTTTACGGCCATTTGCGCGGGCTTGGCGACGTCTACATTGCGCGGGGAAACCCGCAAGGCTACGATCGGCAGCGTATATCCATTTTGTAGCGTTTTTTCGCGTCCCTGGAATAGGCGATCCGGCACTCCTTGGTCGAATCGGGGAGCCGCTGGGATAGGATAAAATCTTGCCCCTCGCCGTAGAAGCAGGCCATCCAATTTCCCTCTGGTCCTGGCCGCATGTCCGTCCACACGGCCTCGGATTGCCGGCCGGCACCTGACGGTTTCTGCTCTGCCATCATCGATGGCGGGCCGTACATCAGGCCGGCTCCAGTCAGCAGCACAGCCTTTCTATACTCGAAAGGCACGAAGCCCTGCCACCCTGCTGGCGAGCGGGTTATCTGAATGGCCTCGCGCGGGAGCTCCTTCGGACATGCGATGCGCTGCTCGGTAGCGTGGGCATCGTGCATTGCCCACCATCCAATCGCCAGCACGATGAAAATATTTCGGAGCATGGTCAGCACGCTCATTCGTCACCTCGATTCGATGGTAGAAAAAGCCTCAGCGGTATTGCTGGCGTTCCACCAAGACCCGTCCGTATTCTGCTTCATGTGACGCGCAGGGATGAATTGCTCCTTAACGGGCCGCGGCTTTTGGTCCAGCTTGTCCGACCACTGACCCATTGCCCAAAACCCTGTTCCCGGCGCGCCGTGTCGCATAAAAAGCGCAGCGTGATTGCCGGTTTCCTTGTTTGGATAGCGGGCGTGAACGAATGTTGCGATCGCAGTTCCTGGTCGGATATTAGAATTATCCAGCACTTTATCTCCGGGCTTCCATGCGCGGTGATTTGGCACTCCAGCGTAGAATTGGACGAGCGCGACGCACTCAGTATTCCCCACTTTCGGGGTACCGCCAAGGGTACTCACACCTGGGTAGATGTAGGGCATCTTAGCAAATCCTGTTGCTCGACAAGTCCCAGCCGCCGGCCGTATTGCCGGCCGAGCCGCCACTGACCTTCTGCTGTGAATACTTCCACTTCACTTTGGCGAACTTGATTCCCACCAGTTCGGTCAGGATTGCACCGGGCTCGATCGCGGGCGCAACGTGGGCAATGAGGACGCTGGTCAGCTCGATTTCAAAGTAAAGCACCCGCTCACCGGCGCCGTCCGCGCGCAAGAACTCGAATTTGGCCTTCGGAAGAGTGCGCCCGGACGCGCAGCTCTGCATCAGCAGCGGCGATGACAGGTCGGCGATCTTGATGAGAGAAATATCGGTCATGTCACAGCGCTCGGCCGAGTGCCCGCCTGCTGTGGACGATGTCGCATTCTTCCGGCTGGGACATGGCCCAGTTTACCGACTGGCACTCGATCCAGCCATTGTGCCGGTCGTCAGTCGATTCGCCCTTGATGCCTTCGATGTGCAGATACACGTCGATCGCCATAGTTCCTCCGTAGAATTGGCCACTCCTTATTATTGGGCGGTATTCTCCCGGCAAATTGCTCATGCGCAATAAACTTATTGGCGCCGCCCCTTTGACGAAACTTTATGCATGGAGTGTTCGCGCGCTTGCATTTCGCGCTTGAGCATTCGCAAGCGTAGTGCAAAACAAGTCTTTCGGTTCGTTATCGGACTGACGCTGTGCCGGCACTAATCGGTATCTCGATTAGGTGGAGAGTTGGTGGTTTAAATATCGAATGAGCGTTTTTCAAAAAGTACAAGTTGCATCTTTAAGGGGGGTGAGGCGCTTAACCGTTTCTTCATGGAACCCCTCGAGGCCATATTGTCCTTTATTAGGATATTTACCAAATCGGGACCATCTCAACCTTACCCCGGTTGAGCTAAAGCCCACGGATAAGATTTTTCTTTTGAGCGATCCGACCTGGCTTCAGCCTGCAGCGCACGCCCGCCTCCTTGCCCTTCCGTACCGGTCCCCGCCGTCCAATTATGGTAACGTCAACCCTCAACCAACGGGAGCGACGACCATGAATCCATCAGTTATCCAGGCGCACCGCGCGCCCGACCCGGTGCCGGCCGACGAGCCGACGCCCGAGCCGTTCGACAATCCCCACCCCCACCATCCGCCGGTCCACACCCCGCAGGGCGACGACCCGGTGCCCGACCCGAAGCCGATCGTCTCGTTCACCTGATCGGTAACGATGAGGATGATGGCAGGTATGAAGCCGAGATAAGGATCTATCGGACCGCTTGAATATCGGGTCTGCCGGCTTCAGCTCAACCTGGGTCAGACCCTTTAGAAGCAAAATCGGGTCTGACCTCTCGCCGGTCGACGACCCGAAGCCGATCGTCTCGTTCAGCTGCTCGCAAGGCGCTAATCGAACGCCCACAAATACAGTACGTCGAACGCTGTATTCGTGCCGGTCTGCACTTGCAGCGTGATGCGCGGATTGAGTTTGTAGCGCAGTTTGACTAGGCTCGATGCGGTGGTGGCGCCTTGCTCGAAGCTCAAGAAGGCGCGCGACGAAATCCGCTTGCCGACCGTGACCACGGTCGACTCGAGTCCCTTGGCCTGCGACAGGCCCAGTTCGTCGACGCCGAGCGAATTGGCCAGGCGCGACTGGAAGCCGCCGCTGCCGCCTTTGCCGCCCAACAGCGCGCCCGCGGCGGCGCTGAGGACGCCCGCTTCATTGCCCGACGTGCCTTCCATGCCGTGGCCCAGCACCAGCCATGACAGCTTTTCGCTATCCGGCACTGACGGCGTCGACACCAGCTTGGCGACCGGCGCCAAGGCGGTGCCGCGCACTTCGACGCCGGCTTCGACATTCGTCTCGCTCAGTTGCTCGGCTTCGGGGCGCTTGCGCACCGCCAGGAGGTTGAGCGACGGGTTGTCGAGCGGGCCGCTGAAACTGAGCACGCCGCGTTCGATCGACAACTTCTGGCCGTAGGCATCGTACTTGCCGCTGACGACGCGGATGGTGCCGTTGGCACGCGGCGCCCGCCCACCGGCGGCGCGGATCCGCAACACGCCGGCCAGTTCGACGTCGGCGCCCATGCCGCGCAGCCGGAAAGCGTCGCCCAGGTCGGCCTCGACGTCGACCGTGAGCGGCATCGATGGCGCTTCCTTGACCGGCAGGCCGGCTTTGCCGCGGCCGAGCACGACGACGTCATCTGACAGTACCGGACGGCCTTGCGGCGCCAGTTCGACCAGCGCGCGGTCGGCCCTGAATTTGCCTTCCAGCGCAAAGCGCTTGGCGTCGCGCGTGAGCGTGCTTTGGCCGGTGATGACGAGAGTGCGGTCGGGACGCGACAGTATCTCGAGCTTGTCGGCCACGAGTTTGAGGTTCATGCTCGCCTCGCCGCCGGCGAAGCGCACCGCGCCATCGGCGATTGCGCGGCCCTGCACGCCATCGAAGCTCAAGCGCTGCAGCAGCAACTGGTCGCCCGCCAGTTGCGCCCGCAGTTGCCCATTGCGCAGCTTGACGCCCTGGTCGGTCCAGCGCAGCGCGAGGTTGTCGCCGCTCACGCTGCCGTTCAGGCTCGGCGCGCCGACGGTGCCGGCGCCGGCCAGCTCGAACTTGAGCGTGCCGTCGAGTTCGAGCGCCGGCTGGCCGGTCAAGGGCGCGAGCCAGGCAATCGATCCCATGTCGCCCTTGGCGCTCAGCTTGAGCGGGCTGTCGTTGCCGAGCCGGCCGGCCACCATCTGCGCGGTAGCGTCGACCCTGGCACGGCCGGCGCGCGCACCGTCGATGTCCACCTGCATGCGCAGGACGCCGCCGGCGACGTCGGCACGGGCATCTAACTGGCGCAGGCCGAGCGCCACTGGCACGTCGGTGCCGGCGACCAGATCGCCTTTTTCACGGAACACGTGAACCATGCCGCTCAAGGCCGGCGCGCCGCCCGCCACTTGCGCGCCGGTCATGTCGAGCCCCCATTGCGCGCCCAGCGTCAGGTCGCCAGACAGGTTGTCGCGCATCCCTTGCGAAAATTGCGCCAGGTAGTTTAGCGGCACGCCGGTGGCGATGCCCTTGCTGGTCCAGCGCGCGCCGTTCTTTTCCAGCGACTGCACAGTGACGCTGCCCTCGGGCAGTTTGATCACCGCGTTCGACAGCGAAATCTGCCCGGGCCGCGCCAGTCCCATCACGCCCGAGCCAGGCGCGCCGGCCAGGCGCAGCGGCGCCGGCGCCTGCAGCGCGAGGGCGTAGCGGCCGGTGTTTTGCAGCTTGTCGATGCTGCCGGTCCAGGCGCCGGCGTTCCAGCCGCCGTGCACGTCGACGAGCGCGTTGAAGTTCTCGCCGCGCCCGCTGAGCTGGATGGTATGAGCGCCGCGGGTGCCGGTGGTTTGCAGGCGGGCATTGGCGACCCGGGTAGCTGCGCCGCTTGTGCCACCTATATAGTTGGTGATTTCGACGTCGCTAATAAACGGATCGGCCGCGCCTTGTCCGCTGCCAACGCTGGCGCTGGCGCGCAGCGAGCCGACCTGGTGCTTGCCGGGCAGGCGCAGATTTTGTCCCTCCAACGCGAGTTTCAACGCCGGCGCCTGCATGCTGCCTGACAGCCTGCCCGACCCTTTCAAAGCGCCGCTGAAATCGGGGCCGAGCGCGACCAGCTGGCCGGCGTCGATGCGCCAGTCGAGCGCGTCGCCCGCGGCGCCGAAGCTGCCGCGGGCAGCCAGTACGTTGGGGCCGATGTGCAGGTCGACGTCGGCATTCGACACTCGCTGCTTGTCAACAGTCAATTTTGCGTAACCCGACAGCGGCGCGTTCGACAGCGTCGACGGCTGCAAGGCCAGGTTCACCGCGCCGCGCCAGTCGGGCCCCAGCCGCCCGCTGGCGTCGAAGCTGCCGTTGATGCTGCCTGCCAGGGGCGAGCCGAAGGCAGCCGGATTAAAGCGCTGCGCGCTGCCGCTGGTTTTGAGTTCGACGACGCGGCCAGGGCCAGCTGGCGTCAGCCACGCTTCGCCGCTGGCGTGTAGCAGGCCGTTGTCGGCCTTGCGGGTGCCGGCAGCCCAGCCGAGGCCAGTGGCGTCGACGACAAAGCTGGTGCGCGGCGCGGCCAGGGTGCCGGTGACGGCGCCGTTGGCACTCACCACGCCATACAGGTCGGCGCGCGCGGCGCTCAGTTGTTTGGCGTCGACCTTCCACAGCAGGCGTTCGCCCGGCGCGCCGAAGCTGCCACGCAAGTCGACCGTGTTGCGGCCCAGCGCCAGGGTGGCGACGACGTTGCTGACGTGAGCGGCGTCGGCGTCGAACTTGCCTTTTCCCGACAACGGCTGGTTGAACAGCCGGCTCGGGCGCAGCGCGAAATCGGCCGCCACGTTCCACGCCGGGGCAGCATCGCCGGCCGCGTTCGCACTGCCTTTAGCGTTGATCCCGGCGTTGATGTCGGCTTGCGGATAGTCGCCGAACGACGCCGGATTGAAGTGCGCGGCGTTGGCGGTGATTTTAAAAGCCTGCTCGCCGGTGAGGGCGGCGGTGCCGGCCAGGTCGATCCTGCCGGTGCCGGCAGCCAGCTGCGCCCGCTCGACGGTGAGCAGGTTGTCGGTCAGCGTGGCGAGGGCGTCCAACCGCATGCCGGACTCGGCCAGGCGCGCGGTGAAAGTCTGGGTGGCGCCGGCATTGGCCACCTTGATGTCGCCGGCGATGCTGGTGCTTTTGAGCCGGCTGTGCAACATTTTAAGGTCGAGGCGGTCGGTGTGCAGCGCGAATTCGGCGGTCCCGATGCCATTGTCCTCGGCCGTGCGCGCCACCGTGCCGGCGCCGGTAAACTTGCCGGCCACGCCGAAGTCGACCAGCACGTCGCTCATTTGCAGCGCGCTCAAGCTGCCTTCGAGCTTGCCGCGCATCGCGCGCAGCGGCAGGCGCTGTTTGTCGAGGGTGCCGGCCGGACCCGCGTTGTCGACGCTGACGCTGCCGGCGACGTCGCGATTGGCTCCAATGCGCGCCGCGATCGCGATCGTCAGGTCGGCGCTTGGCAGGGCCGGATTGAAAAAGCCCGGGTCGATGCCGCGGCCGTTGATCGTCAGCGCACGCAGCGCGATCGGCTCGAACGGCGCCAGCGAGAATGTGGCGTCGCCGCTGGCCGCGCCCGACTGGCCGTTCGCTGCCAGCTCGGTGGCGGTCAGGTCGCCGCTGGCGCGCAGGTTCAATTGCGCCGGTTTCTGACCGCTTTTCAGCGTTGATTGCGGCGTCGATTGCGGCGTTGATTGCGGCGTCGATCCGGTCAGGCTGGCCGTGGCGTCGAGCTTGAACGGCCGGTTCACGCCGATGCTGCCGTTCGCCTTTGCCAGGCCGACCGGCGTCGTCGCGCTGGCGTCCTCCAACAGCCACTGGCGAGTGTTGCCATGCAGCTTGAAGCGCACGTCCGACAGCACCGTGCCGACAGGGGGGGCGCCTTTGGCGCCCAAAGTGGTCGCCGCATTGGTGCCGGCAGGCGCGAGCGGGATCATCGTCAGCTTCGCCAGTTGCGCGTCAAGGATCGCCAGTTCGAACGGCGGCGCCAGGCTTGCAGGCATCTTGGCCGGGCCGCTGTCGCGCAGCGTCTGCATGGTGAGACTGGCCACGCGCAGCTGGTTGATAGCGATGCCTTTCGACAGGTACTGGAACGGCGACCAGGAGATGTCGATGTTGTCGCCGGTGATCAATTGGTCGGGGCTGCGAAACACCACGTGGCCGAGGTGCATCGAGCCGTACAGCGAACCGCTGACGCCGGTGATGACGATATTGCCGCCGCTCGATGAGGCGATTTTCTGCGCCAGCGTCTGCAGTGTCGATTCGCGCCCGAGGTACCAGTAGGCGCCGGCCAGCAGCGCGCCGGTGACGACGACGCCGACGGCGACCCGGCGCGGCCAGCGCCGTGGCCGGACCGGTGGCAGCGCCTTGCCTGCGGGTGGATGCGGCGGGGTATCGGTAGCGGCCATCAGAAAGTGAATCCAAGTGAGAAGTGCAGGCGGACTTGCTTGGCCGCCTGGCCGTAGGCAACGTCGACGTTGATCGGGCCGACCGGGCTGCGCCAGCGCGCGCCGATGCCGTAGCCGGCTTTTGGGCGCAGGTCGCGCAGCGAGTCGGCGGCATTGCCGGCGTCGACGAACACGGCGACGCCGTATGGCGGCCTGAACCAGTACTGGTATTCGGCGCTGCCGGTGAGCAGGTAGCGTCCGGGGACGATGGCACCGCTTTCGAGCACGCCCAGTTCCTGGTAGGCGTAACCGCGTACCGACTGGTCACCGCCGGCGCGAAATAGGAACGTGCTCGGCACGCCGAGCTTGCGCTTCGAGACGACGGCGCCGGCCTCGGCGCGCAGGACCAGCGTGCCGGCGGGTCCGATCGGGCGGAAGTTGACGAAGCGGCCGGTGGCGCGCAGGAAGCGTTCGTCGGTGAGCACCGGCAGCACGGCGCCGCCGAACTGGGCGTTGAAGACGTAGCCGCTGGTGGGCGAGAGCAGGTTGTCGAGCGCACGCCTGGTGATGCTATAGGTCAGCGGCACGCTCTTGCTGCTTGTTTCCGGCAGGTCGTCGACCTGGCGCTTCTCGTGCAGGACTTCGACGGTCAGGCTGCGCTCGAGCAGCGGCGAGCCCCAAGACCTGCGCGCGGCCACTGTCGTCACGTTGGTGCGCTCGCCGCGCAGGTCGTTGCGCTCGAAGCCGCCGCCGAAGCTGTCGTTGTAGCCTTTCGGCGTGGTGGGAAAATAGAAGTCGGCGCGCGCGGTCTGGCGCAGCGTCTCGAAAATGAGCTTGCTTTTCAGGCGCAGCCCGCGCACGTTCAGGTCGTCGTACGTCAGCTGGGCGCGGTTGCCGGTGTTGGTCGAGTAACCGAGGCCGGCGGCAACGTTCCTCTGCTTGTTTTCGGTGACCCGCACCAGCACCGGGGTGGTGACCGGGCCGGCGGCAGCGGCAGCGGCAGCAGGCGCGTTCGGCGCGGCGCCCTTTTGCTCGTCGGTCATGGTCTCGATCGATTCGTCGAGCAGGGCGCTCATGTCGGCGCTGACCTCGACCCCGCTGAAGTAGCCGGTGTCCTGCAGGCGCGCCTGGAACGCCTGCAGCGTCGCCTCGTCGTATTCGTCACCCGGCTTGATCTGGTTCAGGTTGGTGATGACGGTGGGCGGGTAGCGCTTGAGCCCTTCGATGCGCAGGCCGCCCAGCTGCACTTCGGGGCCGCTGTCGACGACCACGCGCAGCAGCGCACGGCGCATGTCCGGGTCGACCGTGGCGTTCGATTCGACCAGTTGGGCGCGCGGATAACGTGTCTGCATTACCTGGCGCAGCAGGTTGCGCTTGGCCACTTCCCAGTCGGCCTGGCGAAAGCGCTGGCCGACGCCCAGGCTCCAGCGGCGGCGCAAAGCGTCGGCGTCGAATTTGACGCTGGTCGGCGCCAACGGCTCGAACCCTTGCAGCACCAGGTCGACGTCGCCCACCAGCACCGGCTGGCCCGGGTCGACCATCACCCGCGCTTCCAGTGCGGCGCCGCTGGTGTTCAGTGCCGCCGTGACGTTCGGCGAATAATAGCCTTCGGTGGCGACCAGGGTGCGCACCTGGTCCGGCGTGTTTTTGACAAGCCGCTGCAACTGGTCGCGGTCCAGGCGCGGGTTGCCGCGCCAGCGCACCAGGTCGAGGTTATCTTGCAGCAGTTCTTCGAGCGGGCGCGGCGCGTCGATCCGCACCGTGTAGCTGACGCCCTGCGCGTACGCGCTGGCGCTGGCCAGCATGGTGAACACGGTCACGCCGATTTGTGCCAGAATTCGGGGCGCTGGCAGGGATCGGTGGTTTGGTCGTGCGAGAAACATGTCGCTCCATTCGGGAAAATGCTGAGCCCATCTTACCGGATCGGCAAAATTGATGGCGAACGGTTCACCTTGCGGAAAATCCAATTCATGTTGCACACCGATACTGCCCTGGTCCTGTTTAGCGGCGGCCAGGATTCCACCACCTGCCTGGCCTGGGCGCTTGGGCGTTACGCGCGCGTCGAGACGATCGGCTTCGACTATGGCCAGCGCCACGCGATCGAACTGACCGTGCGCCCGGCCGTGCTGGCCGGCGTGCGCGCCTTGTCGCATGAGTGGGACGCGCGCCTCGGCGAAGACCACGTCGTCGACCTGTCGGTGATCGGCCGCATTTCCGAAAGTGCGCTCACCAGCAATGTCGACATCGCCATGCAGGAAAACGGCTTGCCGAACACCTTCGTGCCGGGCCGCAATTTGCTGTTCATGACGGTTGCCGCCGCGCTGGCCTACCGGCGCGGCCTCAACGTGTTGGTCGGCGGCATGTGCGAGACCGATTTTTCCGGCTATCCGGATTGCCGCGACGACAGCATGAAAGCGCTGCAGGTGGCGCTCAACCTGGGCATGGCGACGCGCCTGAAGATCGAGACGCCGCTCATGTGGATCGACAAGAAGCAGACCTGGGAGCTGGCAAAAAGCGCCGGCGGCAGCGCGCTGGTCGACCTGATCCGCGAGCAGACCCACACCTGCTACCTGGGCGAGCGCGGCGCGCTGCACGCCTGGGGCTATGGTTGCGGCACCTGCCCGGCGTGCGAATTGCGCGCGCGCGGCTACGCGCAGTTTGCGGCCGGCATGGCGGGCGTGATTGCAGCGGCACCAGTTTCTTAGTCCGCGCCGGCGCTTATTCGGTCAAAACCGAGGGCGCAATGCCGCGCAAGCAGCATGGTATGATGCTTGCCCCAGCTCCAGGTGATGTAACTACGGGGCGCCATCAAAGTCCAACGTACGCCACGCGTGCAAAGAACCACCTCATGCGCCTCGCCATCCTGACCGACCTGCACGCCAACCGCGAAGCGTTGAGCGCATGCTTGGCGCACGCCGAACAACAGAAGGCCGACCAGTATGCGTTTACCGGCGACTTGGTCGGCTACGGCGCTGATCCGGCATGGGTGGTCGATACGGTGATGGATTACGTGCTCCATGGCGCCGCGGCGGTGCAGGGCAACCACGATTATTCGGTCACGCGCGACACCCGTCCGCACATGCACGCCGAAGCGCGCGAAGTGATCGACTGGACGCGCGGCCAGCTCAACGCCGGCCAGCTGGCCTTCCTGGCCGGCCTGGCGCTGACGGAAGAGCGTGGCAACATGCTGTTCGTGCACGCCAGTGCCTTCGAGCCGGTCAAATGGGAATACGTGACCGGTGTCGCCGAGGCCGAGCGCAGCTTGCGTGCCACGCGCAGCCGGATGGTGTTTTGCGGCCACGTGCACACGCCGGCGCTGTACCGCCGCGCCGACGACGGCCGCATGGGCAGCCATGCCCCGGCGCCGGGCAACCGCATCGCCATCAAGCCGCAGCACCAGTACCTGGTGATTCCAGGGGCGGTGGGCCAGCCGCGCGACGGCAATTGCGCGGCGTGCTACGCCATGTACGACGACGTCACGCGCGAGCTGACGTACTTCCGGGTGCCGTACGACCATGGTGCGGCGGCGCGCCGGGTGATCGCCTCCGGGCTGCCGATCGTGCTCGCGATGCGCCTGATCGAAGGCATTTGAGGCTGTGCAGACCCGGGTTCAGCTGAGATTCGGCTTGAGGCGGTTGCGGCGCGCGCGGCCAACGAAAAACCAGATGATGGCGAGCGGGATCAACAGCGGCGAGACCAGCGCCGCCACTACCAGCGCCAGGGCGGTGACGATCATGACGCCGGGCGGGGCGTCGATCTCCTCGCCGTCGAAGTCGAACGTCGCGTCGGACGAATCACCGAAAACGTGCCACGCCAGCAGGAAAAACAGCACCAGGACGACGAAGGGGCGAATCTTTTTCATGTTTGGGCCTCGTGGTGGCGACAGGCTGCACGTTTTGCGGGCCGGGCCGGGCGCCGACCAATCGCACCGGCGTGAATCGGCGTAAATTTCGACGCATCGGCGGTTTGCCTTGAATTACGCATCACACTGCCTATACTGAACCCTTGCTTTGTCGAAGGGGATGCCATGCACGTTGTCTTTCACGCACCGCACGGACGGTGGCCTGCGCAGTTAGGCCTCGATGGTCCGAAAGGGCCGCCATCGGCGCCGCCGGCGATACCGCCGATCATTATCAATCCATTCAGCTACCATTCGCCGTCACCGGCGATCGACCCGCCCGTGCCGCCGCTCGGGCCGCCGCTGATGCCGCCGCCGCGCCCGCGCCAGCGCCTGTGAACACTGCCCGCCTTGCGCGGGTTTTTTTTCGTGGCGGCAAAACCCGCATGGTCGCACGCAGGCTCCCCGATTAGGTAAAATGGGACTTCGAACGGCCCGCCGAGTCAACGCGGCACCCTCAGTTACCGAAAGTTGGAATCAATGATAGACAACGCAGCAGGCCACGAGCCGGATCAAGATAACGAACCGGATGCCGACGCACTGGTCAACGAACCACGACTGTGGAAGGGCAACGGCTGGACCGCGCGGGTGATCAAGAACGACGACGACGAAGGCTGGGCGGTCGCCATGATCAAGGACGGCGAGCCGGAGCCGGCGCTGGTCGGGCCGTGGACGATGGGCCGCGACAAAAAGAATCCCAAGCCGCTCGACACCAACGCCTTCCACACGCTGGTCAAGACCGCCAATGAAGTGCTGCGCCGCCACGAACAGCAGTTGCACGCCCAGTTGCACAAGAACACCTATGTGTACGCCAATGGCGCACAGCTCAAGGTGACGCTCGATATCGTGCCCGACGACGAGCATCCCTACGCCTTGCTGAGCGCGTTCGACGACGCCGGCGAGCGCCTAGCCCAGGTACGGGTGGCGGCCAGCTTCAAGCTGTCGCCGTCGAGCGCCACCGAGTGGATCGAAAAAGATTTTCGCGCGCCGCGCTGAAAAGCGACACTTTTACGCCTACCAGCTTCCAATTTGCACGATGGCCCCGGCGACCCGGCCGGGGAACTGTTAATATTTACTTAATTTATTGATTTAAGGAAAATAGATGGAAAACCGTCTCAATCGTCTCGAAACGGTCCAGGCGACACTGCTCGAGATCGGGCAGCTGTCGGCCAGTTGCAGCGATATTACCGAATTCATTGGCGCGGTGCACCGCGCCCTCGGCCGCATCATGTACGCCGCCAACTTTTACGTGGCGCTGGGTGACCATGATGACGGCACCGTGCGCTTCGTCTATTTTGTCGACGAGGCCGACGCCGCCCCCGACCCGGAAGAAAAAATTACGCTGGCCTCGCCCGAGCAATCGCCCACCGCCTGGGTGATGCTCAACCGCCGCACCCTGGTGATGACGGCCGCCGAACACAACGCGCGCGGGCCGGATGGCAATGGCTGGGGCGTTGGCAGCACCGCCGAGCACTGGATGGGCTGCCCGCTGCTCGACCAGCAGCACCAGGCGCTGGGCGTGATCGTGATCCAGAGCTACTCGCCCGAATATACCTTCAGCGACGAGGATCAGGCGCTGTTCGCGCTGCTGGCCAACCATGTCTCGAACGCGCTGCAGGGCATGCAGAGCATGGACCGGCTCGAACGCGCGGTGCAGGAGCGCACCGCCATGCTCGAGCAGCAGAACGCCGCGCTCTCTACCGCGATGACGGCGCTGCGCGAAGCACAGTCCGAACTGGTGCGCCAGGAAAAGCTCGCCTCGCTGGGGCGGCTGGTGGCCGGCGTCGCCCACGAAATCAACACGCCGCTGGGAATTTGCGTGACTGCCACCAGTCATTTGGTGCAGGAACTCAAGCTCACGCGCGAAGAACTGGCCGGCGGCGCGATGACGCAGGACAGTCTGGAAGAGTTCCTCGGCATCGTCGACCAGTCGCTGCGCATTCTTACCACCAACACCCAGCGCGCGGCGGCGCTGGTGCGCAGCTTCAAGCAGGTGGCGGTGGACCAGTCGTCGGACGCCATCCGCAGCTTCAACCTGAAAACATACATGCACGAGGTGCTGCTGTCGCTGCAGCCGAAACTGAAAGGGCGGCCGGTATTGGTGGAGGTCGACTGCGCGCCCGATATCGTGCTCGACAGCTTCCCGGGCGCGGTGTCGCAGATCCTCACCAACATGGTGGTCAATTCGCTGGTGCATGGCTTCGAGCACGAGCAGGCCGGATCGATCGTGATAAAAGCGGCGCGGGACGGAGAAACAGTGGTGCTCGACTACAGCGATGACGGCGCCGGCATGGATGCCGACACGCTGGCCAAGCTGTTCGATCCGTTTTTCACCACGCGGCGCGGCAGCGGCGGCAGCGGCCTGGGCGCGCACATCCTGTACAACCTGGTGACCGGGCCGCTGGGCGGAACGGTCAAGGTGAACAGTGCGCCGGGGCAGGGATTGCGCTATCGGCTGCGGTTTCCGCGCAGTAGGCGCAAGGAGACAGTGGTGGTGTGAGGCGGCGCGGCGGCGGGTCCCGAAACCGTCACATTGTGCATGTCGTCCTTGCGGATGAGGGGTGTCGCAAAAGGCCGCTCAACTCTAGATCCGTCGTCCTCGCCATTGGCGAAAACGCCTCCCCGCGCACGCGGGTGTCGCAAAAGGCCGCTCAACTCTAGATCCGTCGTTCTCGCCATTGGCGAAAACGCCTCCTCGCGCACGCGGGTGTCGCAAAAGGCCGCTCAACTCTAGATCCGTCGTCCTCGCCATTGGCGAAAACGCCTCCTCGCGCACGCGGGGACCCAATTTGCCCGATTAGTTGACCATTTTTTTAACGGACGAAGCCAGGCATTGTCGAGATTCGTGAAAAATTGGGTCCCCGCATTCGCGAGGACGACGTGTTAGTTGTGGCCATTCGTCTTTTTGCGACACCCCTCGGATGCGGGGACCCAATTTGCCCGATTAGTTGACCATCTTCTTAACGGACGAAGCCAGGCATTGTCGAGATTCGTGAAAAATTGGGTCCCCGCATTCGCGAGGACGACGTGTTAGTTGTGGCCATTCGTCTTTTTGCGACACCCCTCGGATGCGGGGACCCCATTTCGTGGCAACACGATAAAATGGGTTTCGCGCCTGCGCGGGAATGACGGTCTTGAGTTTGGCGGCGAAACGCCGCTTCAATCCGGCCAGCGCCGGTTGATGTCGAGCACCTTGTCCATGTTGGCGATCAGCAGTTCGACGTACTGTGGGTCCAGGTGGTGGCCCGACACGTCGCGCAGGTGGGCGGTGATTTGCTCGATCGGCCAGGCATCTTTGTAGCAGCGCTTGTGGCTAAGCGCATCGAACACGTCGGCGACGGCGACGATGCGCGCGTAACGGTGGATGTCGTACCCCTTCAAGCCCTGCGGATAGCCGCTGCCGTCGAATTTTTCATGGTGCTGGTAGGCGATCACGGCGGCCGCTTTCAGGATCGGGCGCGACGAGCCTTCCAGGATCGACAGGCCGACCGCCGGATGCTGCTTCATGATTTCCCACTCGCTCGGGGTCAGCTTGCCCGGTTTGAGCAGCACCGAATCGGGCGTGGCAATCTTGCCGATATCGTGCATCGGTGCGGCGTGCATCAGCACCGTGGTTTCGTCGTCCGGCAGGCCGGATGCCTGGGCCAGCAAAAAGCACACTTGCGACATGCGGCGCACGTGGTTGCCCGCTTCATTGGAGCGCGACTCGACGACGTCGCCCAGCCGTAAAATCAGTTCAGCCTGGGTGTCGGTGATCTCCTGGCTCAGCAGGATATTGTCGAAGGCGATTGCCACGCCCGAGCAGAACACTTCGAGCAGTTGGGCGTCGATGTCTGAAATCTCATCGACGCCCTTGAGCACCAGCAGCGACGCCTTGCCGCTGCTGTTCGGGAAGAAGCCGACGTAGGTGTCGCCGTGCAAGCGCGAGATGCGATTGTGGCGCGCCTCGTCGAGCTTGGCGATCAGTTCCGGGCAGATCACGTCGTTGCCGAGCTCGCCAATCTGGGCGAGGATTTCGTATTCGGTTTCGCCCGTGATGAGGCTGGCACCGGACAGGCGCAGCAGCATGCTTTGCTCGAGGTGCAGCAGCGCGACGACTTGCTGCAGCAAGCCGCTGGCGAAGTCTTTCAGGTTGCGTTGCTGGAAAATATGGGCGGATGCGGCGATGACGCGCTCGAGGCCCTCACGGTAAGTTACCGCCGCCAGGCGTGCGTCTTCGACCTTCATGATGTCGCGGTAGGCGCGCAGCGCGGCGAAGGTGGTGGTGAACAGCTTGGTGCGGTCGAGCTCGGTTTTTTCCTTGTAATCGTTGATGTCGTAATCGACGATCACGCGTTCTTCCGGCGCCTGGCCCGGCTGGCCGGTGCGCAGCACGATGCGGGTGAACTGGTTACCGTGCTCCTTGCGCATCCAGCGCGCCACTTCCAGCCCGCTGTCTTCCTTCTCCATCACGACGTCGAGGAAGACCAGCGCGATATCGGTTTCGCGCGCCAGGATTTCCTTCGCTTCGGCGGCGCTGTAAGCGTGCAGGAAAGCCAGCGCCCGGCCGTCAAGTCGGAAACGGGCCAGCGTCAGCTTGGTGACGTCATGGATATCCGGCTCGTCGTCGACGAGCAAGACTTTCCATGGGACGAGCTTGGGCGCGGCAGGCGACAGGAAGGACATAAACAATTTCCGATACCGGTAAAATTTTAACGCGACAATAAAACATATTGCCTGTATGCAGGCTTTAGCTTGATTGTAGTATGAGAAATGCCCATTAACAACATCAATGTCGCGCGCTAACGCAAGCCAGGCATCTCCGGCAGCTGGCAAACGGCGTATATTAAGGTGCTGGCACGCAGCGTGAGAGAAATCGACCATGAACATGTTATTGAAGAAGATGGCGCTGGCAGGCCTGTTCGCGCTATCGGCCGGCGGCGCCTCGGCTGCCGTCACGGTGGCGTTTTCGCATCCCGAAAAGTACGGCGACCTGCCGTTTTCGCCGAGCGACCGCGAACAGGTACTTAAGGATCTAGGCGAGTACTTCGTCTCATTAAGCCGCGACTTGCCGCCGGGGCAGGAGCTGCGCGTGGAAGTGACCGACCTCGACATGGCCGGACGAATCTATCCCAATTTCCGTGGACAAGACCTGCGGGTCCTGCGCGGCCGTGCCGATTGGCCGCGCATGGCGCTGCGCTACAGCCTCGAGTCGAACGGCCGGGTCATCTCCAGCGGTGAGGAAAACCTGAGCGACATGGCCTACCTGGAGCGCATCAACCGCTATTCCGATGGCGATACGCTGCGCTATGAAAAGCGCATGATCGGCGATTGGTTTAAAAATAAGTTTGTCGTCCGCAGGCAGGGGTGATGACGGCAACGGCACGGCGCGCGGGTCGCTGTGCCTGGACATCAGCGTCACCTTCGATTCGGGCGCATACCAGCTCTCGTCAGACACCGTAATGGCATTGCGGTTGCCGATTTCGCCGGCGGCAATCTCGTAGCTGCGCTGTTTGCCCTCGGCCTTGATGCCTTGTAGTTATAAAAAACAAAGCCGGACTTGGCCATCGCTACCAGCGTCCTGTCGCGCGGCCCGGGTGATGCGGAAAGTGAGGTCGCCGCCGTATTTATTAAAATCCATGACGCCCACGTCGAACAGCAGGCCACCGTGCGCGTGCGCTTCGGCGCGGTAGATGGTGGCGAGGTCGGTGACGATCATGCCGCTGCCGTCGCGCTCGGTTTCGGAAATCATCGAGATCATCGCGTCGTTGCCTAGCTGTACTGGTCTCCGGCGAAGTCGAGATACAAGCGTGCCATGTGCACATTGCCGCCGTGAAGTTAGCCTGGGGCCGCGCCGGCGCGGACGAGCTTGTAGACAATCCCGGCGGCGCTGATGATGTACAACTCGCCATCGGCGTCGCGCCCGAACGAGACGATGGCGCCGAGCTTGCCGACGTCCCAGTCGGCCTGCGCGCGCACGCCGGCACTGGCAGCCGTACCGCTGGCGACAACGCTTTTTAAAAAGCCGGCGCAGTAATCGGAATAGAAATACTGCCCCGCCAGTTCGGGAATCGCCCGGCCGCGGTAGACATAGCCGCCGATGATCGAGCAGCCCGTTGCGTGGTCGTACTCGAAGGCCGGCGCGGCCAGCCCTGCGTCGGCGCCGGGGCAGCTGGCGGCGTTGAAGCACAGCGTTCCTTCACGGATGTTCCAGCCGTAGTTCAAGCCGCCCTGCGCTACTTGGCTGATGTTGACTTCCTCGCGGCTGCCCTGGCCGACGTCGGCGATGGTCAAGTTGCCGCCGTCGAAAGCGAAGCGCCAGGGATTGCGCAGCCCGGAGGCCCAGATTTCGGCGCGCCGGCCGGCTTGACCAACGAATGGGTTGCCGGGCGGGATGGTGTACGGCGCGCCGGCGGTGGCGGCGCCAACGTCGAGCCGCAGCAGCTTGCCGAGCAGGCTGGCCGGGTTCTGCGCGTTGCCGGCCGGGTCGCCCGCGCCGCCGCCGTCGCCGGTGCCAAGATAAAGGAAACCGTCGGGGCCGAAGGCGACCAGGCCGCCGTAGTGGTTGGTAAAGCCGGGGTGAGCGATGCGGATGATTTCCAGCACCGCGGTCGGGTCGGCCAGGCCTGGATTGGGCGACACGCTGCGCCGTTCGACGACGATATCGCCGGCGCGGTCGGTATAGTAGATGAAGAACTTGCCGTTGGTGGCGAACTGCGGATGGAACGCCATCGACAGCAGCCCGCCTTCGCCAGCGACCGACACGCGCGCGCTGACGTCGAGAAAGGGTAAGGCCAGCAGCGCGCCGTTTTGCAAGATGCGGATGCGGCCGGCGCGCTCGACGATGAACTGGCGCGGGTCGCCGGTCGGCGCGGTGAGAAATACTGGACTGTCGAGCCCGGTTGCGACTTGGCGCGCCGCCAACAGCAAGGGCGCCGTCGGCGTGGGCGCCGGCAGCGGCGCGTCGGCATTGCCGGGCATGCCGCCGCCACCGCCGCAGCCGGCCAGCAAGGCCAGCAAGCTCCCCAGTCGCGCCACCGGTAGCCGCCCTACAGCACGCGTGTGTCCGACCTGCATGGATGCTTCCCTGTGTGGTCAAGCAGATAAAACTTTATGCCGTGCGGCGCGCGCGGTCTGTGCGCCAACGCACGACGGGTCGCGGTGCGGATCATGGCGCGCTTCATGCGGCATCCAGGCGCTGGTTGCTGACCTGGGCCGAGGCCGACTGGATCTTGCCATCAACGACTTCATAGATGACGACCATGTCGACCCGGCCGGCGCCTTCGGGAAATGTGCGGGTCACTTCTTCGTGGTCGATGACGATGTTGCCCATCACCACGCGCTGCAGCAGGCGGGCGTGCAGGTTCGGTTCGGCGAAGCGCTGCGCCATCCGTGCGCGCAGGTCGGCCGCGCCGCTGGCGAGCAGCGTGGCGGGATGGGCGAACTGGCGGGCATCCAGGGCGTAGGTGGCCAGCAGGGCGTCGAGGTCGCGGGCGTTGTAGGCGTCGAGCTGGCGCTGGACGATGGTTGCGGGGTCAAGTGCAGAGGCGGTAGCAGGGTCGATTGCGGTCATGGCGTTGGGGCGGTGGGTTGGCGCGCGGCTGCGTCCGACGATTGTACTGTGCCGTGTTGTGTCGTCCGGAAAAACCGTCAGGACGCCAGCATGGTTTCGAATTCCGGCGCCGGCATGGCACGGCCGAACAGGAATCCCTGGCCGAAGTCGCAGCCTGCGCGCCTGAGCAATTCGGCCTGCTGACGCGTTTCGATCCCTTCGGCGATGACCCGCAGGCCGAGCTTATGGGCCATCACGATGATCGCTTCGCACAGCGCGACGTTAGCGGCGTCGCATTCGAGGTTGTAGACAAACGATTTGTCGATCTTGAGGAAGTCGAGGGCGAACCTGCGCAGGTAGGACAGCGACGAATAGCCGGTGCCGAAATCGTCGAGCGTGATCTCGACGCCGGCCTGCTGGAATGCCAGCAGCTGCTTGAGCACCTCGGCGTCCGACGACAGCAGCAGGCCCTCGGTGATTTCGATGCCGATTTCCGGCACCGCCGGCACCTCACCCGGCTTGGCCGTGCCGAGCCAGTTGCGGCAGTTCGCGCCGTTGCCTTCGTAGAACTGCAAGGGCGACACGTTGACGTTGACGGTCAGGTGCGGATCGCGCGTGCGCCAGTGGCGCGCCCGGGCCAGCGCTTGCTCGTAGACCCAGTTGCCGATGCGCGAGATCAGCCCGGCATGTTCGGCGATCGGGATGAATTCGGCCGGGCTGATGTCGCCGCGTTCCGGATGGTGCCAGCGCAGCAGCGCCTCGGCCTTGCGGACCTTGCCGTTGACAAGGTCGACGATCGGCTGGTAATACACTTCGAGCTGGCCGTTCTCCAATGCGCGACGCAGCTCGTTACTGATCGCCATGCGGTTTTGCGCCGCGTCCTGCATGCTCGACTTGAAATAGGTAAAACGGTTGCGTCCGCGTTCCTTGGAGCGGTACATGGCCTGGTCGGCGTTGCGCAGCAGCTCGCCGGCGCTGGCGGCGTCGCGCGGATAGATGGTGATGCCGATGCTGGCGGAAATGTAGGCGGTTTCTGCGCCGATCATGAAGGGCCGCGCCAGGTCGTCGCACAGTTTTTGCGCGATGTCGGTCACCAGTTCGATGTCGTGCAAGTGAGCCAGCGTGATGGTGAATTCGTCGCCGCCGAGCCGGGCCACGGTGTCGCTTTGGCGGACGTGGCCGCACAGGCGCTGGCCGACCGCTTTTAATAGCAGGTCGCCGGCCTCATGGCCGCGCGTGTCGTTGATTTCCTTGAAATGGTCGAGGTCGATGAACAGCAGCGCCAGCGGCAAGCCGCTGCGCTGCGAGCGCTTGATGTCGAGCTCGATCCGGTCCTGGAACACGCTGCGGTTGGGCAGGCCGGTGAGGCGGTCGATGTTCACTTCGCGCAGCGCCTGCTCGACCAGTTGGCGGTCGTGCACTTCGCGGCTGAGGGCATGGGCCTGCTGCTGGAGACCGGCCACGGTGCGCTGCAGGGCGTCGCGCTGGGCGGCGGGATCGTAGCTTTCGGCCGGCAGCACCTCATTGTGCAGCGCGCACACGTCGTGGAAGATGCCGGTGTCGCTGGCCGAAGGAAAGGCCGACAACGGATAGGCGCACAGCATGTTGAAATCGACTTGGTCGAGCAGCAGGTTGATATAGCGCTCGGCACGGACGGCGGTGTCGTGGACGATGTCGGACGGACAATGCGCGCAGCCTGGCCTGACACACAGCAGCGCCGCCATTTCGCCGCAGAAGAACAAATCGCGCGCGCGGTCTTGGGTGGCCTCAAGGATGAGGTCGCCGATGCTGGCGCGAAAGCGCTCCTCGTCGAGATGGCCGTCTTCCATATACGACGCCATCGCCACGTTGACGTCGATCCTGGTGTAGTGGCCTTCGGTGGCCTTGCCGCTGGCGTCCAGCAGGCCGCGCCCGGCCAGCAACCGTTCGAGCTGCGCCAAGTGCTCGCCGGTGGCAGCGGCGATAGCGCGGTTGCCGCCGATCAGCGCGGCGCCGACGTAGTCCGCCAAGACTTTGATAAGAAAAGTCTCGTTGTCGTAAAACTGTACGGTATGCGCACCCATGAATGTTCTGCCTGACCTCATCAATCTACTTGGACACTTCGGGCGCGATTCGGTTTCGGCTATTTTTGGGGCGGCGACCGATACACGGTTGGCGCGCGGCGCGCCCTGGCGACGACGCCGCGTGCGTCAAACACGACAACGTATTCGCCGTAGCCGGCCGGCGTTGTAATCAGGTAACGCCATACCTCGACGCCGCTGTCGAAGCGGATCGCGGTGGTGGCGCCAAACCGGGCCAGCAGCATTGCCCGGGTGGTCACGCCTGGCTGCACCGCCTGGTCGATGGCGTCAATCGGCACGACCGTGCCGGGTGGGGCCGCCAGGGTGGTGGCGCAGCCGGCCAAAATCGCCGCGCACATGAGAACGTACATGAGAACGCACATGAGAACGTACAAGCGAGCGCAAAAGCGCTTCATGGCGTCTTCCCGGCTTGGTCGTCGATGAAGTCGAATTCGACCAGCGTGTCGTCGGGCCAGCTGCGGTCCCAGATCGGCGCGTAATAACTGCGCTCGAGCAGCACCTGGCAATCGCAGTAGGGCAGCGTTTCAGCCGTCTGGTCGCCGGCCGCGTACAGCATCGTGAACGGCAGCGCTTCCACCCGGGTCCCAAAGCGCACAGTGACGCCGTAGATCGGCCGCTCGGCAAAGAACAGGTAGTTGCCTTCGGGGCTGGAGCAGACCTGGTCGGTGTCGGTCAGCAGGTTCGACAGCCAGCCGAACACCGGCGCGCTGTTCGAGATCAGGCCGGCGTCCATGCCGGCCTTGCATTCGAGCCGCAGGTCGCCGAGCCGGCGCACGCCGTCGAGCAAACCAGGAGTGCGCACCGATACGCGCCACGTCATGCTGTCGGTCTTGCGGTTGGCCAGCACGGCGGCGTCTTCGCGCAAGGCTTGCTCGTTACGCGGCAGCACGAAACTGTTGTCGTCGGCCACCGGCACCGGCACGGTAACGGTGTCGCCGGCAATGCGCAACGTAATGCCGGTCATTTTCGCCGTCGATATCCGCCGCAGCAGACGGAATCGCAACGTCGCGGCAGGCGCCAGCGCATGTTCGCGCTCGAAGCGTTCCATCCCTTTTATCATTTTCCGGTAGGATTTGTCGACGGGGTCGCGGGTGCTCGACACGGTGACGCTCTGGATCGGCTGCGGCTCCTGGGCCAGCGCTGGTGCGTTGCAACAGGCGGCCAGCACGAGGGCACAGGCGATGAGGGCGTTCGGATGGTGCAAGTAAATAAACATCATGCTCAAATAATATGCCGATCGCCGATCGCCGATGGCGGGACGCACCACTGAACAGCCCGCTTACCAGTGGCGCAGGCGGCCCGTATCCATATGGACGAACTGCGAATCGGGATAGTAGCCGACCCCGCCGCCGCCGACGCGCAGCGCGGCCTTGTGCAGCGACGCCAGGTCGCGGCCCGGAATGCGCACGTCGATCGCCTTGCCGTCCAGGTGCATGCTGTGCTTGGCGACGCCGCTGGTTTTCTCGGCCAGCAGCTGGTTCGAGGCCGGCGAACGGTAGCCCGATATGATGTGGACGACGCTGTTGGCGCCGACGGCGCTGCTGACCTGGTCAAGCAAAAGCAGCAGCTTCGGATCGATTGGCGCAACTTGGTTGTTGCGATGGTCGCGCAGCAGCTGGTTGATGTCGTCCATCGCGCCGGGCACGAATTGGCCTTCTGCCCAAAACACGGTGCGCAGCGATTCGCCGGTGTGCGTGTTGTACATGCGCAGGGTGCGTTCGTGCGGCGTCGCCAGCAGGGGCGCCGCTGCCGGCGCCGCGCGCACTATGGCGGGAGCGGCCAGCACTGAAGCGAGCATGGCGGAGCTTTTTAGAAATGAGCGGCGGTGGTTCATGATACTTCCTCACGCAGGTTCACAAGAATCCATCATACAGGCATGCCGCTTTGGCTGTTGTAAATGTTTTAATGGCAATATTGTTACGCAGAAAAGCAGCCGTGGCCGGCGGGAAAAAACCATCCGCATTAAAATTGGTTCTCCCTTTTTTCATTGTACATCGCAAAAACATGATTCCCTTGTCCGTGCTTGACCTGTCCCCGATTGCCGAAGGCAGCGATGCCGCCCAATCGTTTCGTAATTCGCTGGAGCTGGCGCAGCACGCCGAACGCTGGAATTACCAGCGTTTCTGGCTGGCCGAGCACCATGGCATGCAAGGCATCGCCAGCGCCGCCACCGCCGTGCTGATCGGCCATGTCGCCGGCGGCACCAGCCGCATCCGGGTCGGCGCCGGCGGCATCATGCTGCCGAATCATTCTCCGCTGGTCATTGCCGAGCAGTTCGGTACGCTGGCGTCGCTGTATCCGGGCCGCATCGACCTTGGCCTTGGCCGCGCGCCCGGTTCCGACCAGCTTACCGCGCGCGCGCTGCGCCGCAACCTCGGTTCCGACGCCGACGAGTTCCCGCAAGACGTCGCCCAACTTCGGGATTATTTGTCCGACGCGCCGCGCCAGCAGGTGCTGGCGGTGCCGGGGCAGGGGTTGAAAGTACCGCTGTGGATACTCGGCTCGAGCCTGTTCGGCGCCCAGCTGGCGGCCGCGCTCGGCCTGCCGTACGCCTTTGCGTCGCACTTCGCGCCGCAGCAGATGATGCAGGCGGTGGCGCTGTACCGCGCCACGTTCAAGCCATCGGCCCAACAGGACAAGCCGTACGTGATGCTCGGCTTTAACGTGTTCGCCGCCGACACCGACGAACAGGCGCAGTTGCTGGCAACGTCGATGCAGCAAGCCTTCGTCAACCTGCGCAGCGGCCGTCCCGGTAAGCTGCAGCCGCCCAAGCCGGGCTACCTCGAGAGCCTGGGGCCGCAGGAACACGGCATGCTCGAACAGGTGCTGTCGTGCTCGGCCATCGGTTCGCCCGACACCGTGCGGCGCGACCTGGAAGCGTTCATCGCGCGCACTGGCGCCGACGAGCTGATGGTGACGTCGCAGATCTTCGATCAGACAGCGCGGCTGCGCTCGTATGAAATTACCGCGGGCGTGCGCGACGGCAGCGCCTGATTTGGTAGGGTGACGTGGAAATATTTACACATTGCATAGGCGAAAAGGCAATAAAGTGACATGCGCACCGGTCTGGATCCAGACCGGCGCGCTGGCTCATTTTAATTTTTCGTCGCACCAATCGGCTTACCCAGCCGAAATTATGGAGGTAAAGCATGACCACGTTTATCCGCACCAGCATCCTGGCGGCGTCGATTGCCATGATCGTCGCCGGCGGCCTGACCCAAGGGGTGGCTCACGGCGCCCCCGTAGTCCAGCCGGCCGGCAAGATGGACATTGCCATTCCCGATGTGCCGTACACCAAATTCGTCCTCAAGAATGGGCTGACTTTGCTGGTGCATGAAGACCACAAAACGCCGGTGGTGGCGATCAACACCTGGTACCACGTCGGCTCGAAAAACGAAAAAGCCGGCAAGACCGGATTTGCCCACCTGTTCGAACACCTGATGTTCAGCGGTAGCGAGAATTTCAACAAAGGCTACATCAACGCCATGGAGCGCATCGGCGCGACCAACCTGAACGGCACCACCAACCAGGACCGCACCAATTATTTTGAGAACGTGCCGACCTCGATGCTGGACTACGCGCTGTTTGCCGAGAGCGACCGGATGGGCTACCTGCTCGGCGTGATCGACCAGAAAAAACTCGACCTGCAGCGCGGCGTGGTGCAAAACGAAAAGCGCCAGCGCGAAAACCAGCCGTACGGCGTTGCCTACCAGCTGCTGACGGAAAACACCTGGCCGGCCGGCCATCCGTATTCGTGGACCGTGATCGGCTCGATGAAAGACCTCGATGCGGCGTCGATGCCGGACGTGCACGAGTGGTTCAAGTCTAATTACGGACCGAACAACACGACCTTGGTGCTGGCCGGCGATATCACGCCGGACGTGGCGCGCCAAAAAGTGGAAAAATATTTCGGCGACATTCCAGCCGGCCCGCCGCTGGCCAAGCACGCGGCGTGGATCGCCAAGCGCACCGGCACCCACCGCGGCCTGGTCCAGGACCGGGTGCCTCAGGCGCGCCTGTACCGCGTCTGGAACGTGCCGGGCGCGCATACCGCGAGCGAGCCCTTGCTCGACCTGGCGGCCCACGTGCTGGGCGGCGGCAAGACGTCGCGCTTCTACAAGCGGCTGGTCTACAAGGAGCAGCTGGCCACCAGCGCCTCGGCCAGCAACGACTCGTCCGAAATCGCCGGCCAGTTCGAGCTGACGCTGACCGCGCGTCCCGGCGTCGACCTGGGCCGCGTCGAAGCGGCGGGCGACGAAGAGTTGCGCACGTTAATGAAAAGCGGTCCGAGCGCGGCCGAACTGGAGCTTGCCAAGACAGCGATTTTGGCCCGCTATACCCGGATTGTCGAGCGGGTCGGCGGCTTCGGCGGCAAGAGCGACTTGCTGGCGTCGTGCGCGACCTTTACCGGCAACCCCGACTGCTACAAGGACTACCTCAAGCGCATCAAGGCGGCCACGCCGGCGCAGGTGAAGCAGGCGATGAATGAATGGCTCAGCGACGGCGACTACGTGCTTGAAGTGAAGCCGTTCCCGACCGGCCTGTCGAGCACCGCCAAGCTCGATCGCAGCAAGGAGCCGGCGATGGGCGCGCCGGAAACCTTGAATTTGCCGCCGATGCAAAGAACCACCTTGTCGAACGGGCTCAACGTGGTGCTGGCCGAACGCCATGCGGCGCCGGTCGTGAATTTTTCGATGATGGTCGACAGCGGCTACGCCGCCGATTCGCCCGAGTTGCCCGGTGTCGCCAGCCTGTCGCTGCGCATGCTGGAAGAAGGCACGCCGACGCGCGGCTCACTTAAAATCGGCGAGGAGTTCGAATCGCTGGGCGCCAATTTTTCGGCCAACAGCAACCTCGACGGCGGCTTCGTCCAGCTCAACGCGCTCAAGGCGACCATGCCGAAAGCGCTCGCCGTGTACGCCGACATCGTGCTGCACCCGGCCTTCCCGCAAAACGAGCTGGAGCGTTTGAAGAAGGACCAGCTGGCGGCGATCCAGCGCGAAAAAAGCAATCCGAATGCGATGGCGCTGCGGGTCATCCCGAGCCTGTTGTACGGCAAGGACCATGCTTATTCGCTGCCGATGAGCGGGACCGGCACTGAAACCTCGGTGGCGCGCATTTCGCGCGATGATTTGGTCAACTACCACCGGACCTGGTTCAAGCCCAACAACGCCACCTTGCTGGTGGTTGGCGACACCACGCTGGCCGAGGTGACGCCGCTGCTGGAGAAGGCGTTCGGCGGCTGGAAGGCCGGCGCGGTGCCGAAGAAGAATGTGGTCGAGGTGGCGCAGCCGGCCAAAACGGTGGTCTACCTGATCGATCGCCCGGGTTCGCAGCAAAGCGTGATCTACGGCGTGCAGCTGGCGCCGCCGCGCAATTCGCCCGATTCGGTGCAGCTGGGGGTGGTCAACACCATCTTCGGCGGCAGCTTCAGTTCACGCATCAACATGAACCTGCGCGAAGACAAGCACTGGTCGTATGGCGTCGGCTCGCAGTTGCCGCCGGCGGTCGGCCAGCGGCTTTACATGAGCAGCTCGCCCGTGCAGACCGACAAGACGCGCGAGTCGCTCCATGAGCTGGTGATGGAATACGCCAACGTCGCCGGCGGCAAGCCAATCACCGCGGCCGAGCTGCAAGATGCGCAGACCAACGCCACCCTCGGCTTGCCGGGTTCGTTCGAGACGGCCGGCCAGCTCAGCAGCGCCTATTCGACCATCCTGCAGTACAAGCTGCCTGAAAACTACTTCAATACCTACACCGGCACGGTGATGGCAATGACGCCGGAGCAGACCAATGCCCTGGCGGCACGCACCATCATGCCGGGCAAGCTGGTGTGGGTGGTGGTGGGCGACATGAGCCGGGTCGAAGCGGGCATCCGCGAGATGAAGCTGGGCGAAGTGCGCAAGATCGACGTTGACGGTAATCCGGTGCAGTAAGCCACGCGGTACAAAAACGACAGCCCCGCCGGCACCACGCCGGCGGGGCTGTTCAGGCGCTGTATTTTACCTGGAGCGCAACGGCGACACTGACGAAAAAGCGGACCGGCGCCTCAGCTACAAAGGCGAGCCGGACGCGGCGGCGCTGGGCTTCGATTTCAAGATGGCCAAGTCGCATCCGTAAAGCGCAACCAGGCTCATTGCTTGCGGTGCTCGAGGAACCAGTCGAACAGGCCGGCTTCGCCGTACGCATAAACCCAGGCGTCGCTATGGCCGGCCCCGGGCAGCACCGTGTATTTGACGTCGCCGCCGGCCGCCTTCAGCGCGGCCACCATGCTGGCCGACTCGCGCTCGGGCACCGACTTGTCCTTCAGGCCGTGGAACACCCAGGCCGGCACGGCTTTCAACTGGCCGATGCGCAGCGTGTTGCCGCCGCCGCAGATCGGCGCGATGGCGGCGAAATAACCCGGGTAGTTCATCGCCAGGTCCCAGGCGCCGTAGCCGCCCATGCTGATGCCGGTCAGGTAGACCCGGCTGCGGTCGACGTTGTACCTTGCCAGCACCTCGTCGAGCATGGCCTTGAGCAGGTTGGCGTGCCACCATTCGCCGCTTGGCACCTGCGGCGACACCACCATGAACGGGAAGTCCGGATCCTTGTCGGCCAGCGCCGGCGGCCCCCAGGTCTTTACCTTGTCCAGGTCGTTGCCGCGTTCGCCCGATCCGTGCAGGAAGACAATCAGCGGCACCGGAGTACCTTTCGCCGAGTACGTTTTCGGCAGGAAGGTTAAATAACTGAGTTCGGCGTGGACCGTCATCGTCCGCGCCTTCTGCTGCGGCGGTGGCTGCGCCTGGGCGGGGAAGCCTGCCGCCAAGGCCAGGACGCCAATGAGCAGGTGGTGCAAGGCGAAGTTGGGCATGGTCGCGGCGCGGCTAGCAAGGGTAAGGGCCAGGCAGGAGAAAGCCAACCGTTGCAGGTTGGCTTTCTCCTGACGAAGCGGCGCAATTGGCCGCTTCATACGGGGGAGCTACCGCGCAGCGCTCAGGCAGGACTTCATGAACGATTTACGCTCGTCACCTTTCTTGCCGGTGGCGTCAACGTTGCAGCTCTTCATTTTTTGCTGCTGGGTCATCGGGGCCGGCGCCGACAGGCAGGTCTTCATGAAGGTCTTGCGCTCATCGCCTTTTTTGCCGGCGGCATCGGCGTTGCAGGTCACCATCTTGCTTTGCTGGGCAGTCTTGGCCGCTGGCGCGGCCGTGGCTGCGCCTGGTGCGACTGTTGCGACTGGTGCGGCAAAGGCGGCGGCGGACATCGACAGGGCGACGCAGGCGATTAAGATTTTCTTCATGATGGTATCCCGGGGTGATGGCGCAGGTGGGCACGCCGATGATGGTGAAACTCATGATGCGACACAATGACGAAAATGACAAGTCGCCTATTTCCGAACCCAATCCTTCGCCAACGGCAGCCGCTTCCGAGCCGGTTCGGCCAGCACGTTTAAGGGCCCCTCTTGCCTTTTCGCCAAGGGCTGCTAACCTAGGCTATCCATCGTTCATACAACGATAATCAAGGAGAACACCATGGCATATGTCGACGGTTTTATAGTTCCGGTACCCAAAGATAAGATCGACGCCTATCGCGACATGTCGCGCGCATGCGGCGCGGTATGGCGCGAATTGGGCGCGTTGAGCTTTCGCGAATGCATCGCCGACGATGTCAAGCCGGGTCAGTGGACGTCGTTTCCCCAGGCCGTCAAGCTCGAGGAAAACGAGGTGGTGGTGTTCTCGTGGATCGAGTTTAATTCGCGCGCCGAGCGCGATGCCATCAACCACAAGGTGATGAACGATCCGCGCCTGGCCGAATTCATGCAGGCCGGATCGATGCCGTTCGACGGCAAGCGCATGATCTATGGCGGCTTCGAAAACCTGGTCGAATTGTAAGCCCCGATGCCAAAGATCGCCTGGCTGCGGTTGCCGCTGGCGGCGTACGGCGTGCTGCCTGCCGTATCCGGGGCACCTTCGGCCGACGATGCCGACGCCATCGTCATCGCCGCTGTGCTGCCTGTAGCCGGGTACATGCGGCATTGGCCATGATCGTTCGTGAACGCCCTTCCGGACTCGTCCTGTTCCTGGTGCTGCGCGGATCGATCATGCCGCGCATCTTGCTGACCCTGATCGTCAACATCGTCGTCGCCACCCTCGTCACGTTCTCGCACGGCGACCTGTTCAACCTGAAAATCACGTTGACCGCGATTCCGTTCAGCCTGATCGGACTGCCGATCGCCATCTTCCTCGGTTTCAGGAACAACGCCGCCTACGACCGCTTCTGGGAGGGACGCAAGTTGTGGGGGGAACTGGTCTATCACAGCCGCAGTTTTTCGCGCCAGTGCGCCAGCCTGATCGACTACCCGGTGCCGGCCTGCGCCAGCGAAGGCCTGGGCGACGCCCGGGTCCGCATGGTGTACCGCGCCATCGCCTTCGCCCACGCGTTGCGCGGCCTGTTGCGCGCCACCGATAGCGCCGCCGACGTGCGGGGGTTGCTGCTGCCGGACGAATTGGCGCAGATGGAAAAGGCCTTCAACAAGCCCGATTTCCTGATGGGGCGGATGGGGATGGACCTGCGCCTGTGCTTGAAGGAAGGGCGCATCGAATCCTGCCTGGCCGCGGCGGTCGACGCCACCCTGTCGGCGAGGCGACTCGACGCCGCCCGCTTGGCCGAGCGGCAGGCGATCCTCGCGCCGCTATAGAAATTCGGCGAGCGGTTCACCGTTAAACAGCGCACAGATCGCGCATATGTTTGCGCTCACAGTGATCCTCGAGTGTCTCCTGCATTTTGCAGCGTCTCGCGCGGGCCGCACTGCCACTGATTTTCCGCCCTTGCGCCCGGTCCGCCTTCGCGCTGGAGCGCAGCGGCGCCCGCAGCTAACTTTTTTTGAAAGAAAATCTCATGAAAGCACTTGTCTATAACGGCCCGCGCGACGTGCAGGTCAAGGAAATGCCGGACGCGAAGATCGAAAAACACACCGACGTACTGGTGCGCATTACGACGACCAATATCTGCGGCTCCGACCTGCACATGTACGAAGGGCGGACCGGGATGGAGGCCGGCCGCATCCTCGGTCACGAAAACATGGGGGAAGTGATCGAAGTGGGCAAGGCGGTCGACCGCGTCAAGGTTGGCGACATGGTATGCCTGCCGTTTAACATCGGTTGCGGTTTCTGCGCCAATTGCGAGCGCGGCCTGTCCGGCTACTGCCTCACTGTCAATCCGGGCAGCGCCGGCGGCGCCTACGGTTTCGCCGGGATGGGGCCGTTCAGCGGCGGCCAGGCCGAACTGTTGCGCGTGCCGTATGGTGATTACAATTGCCTGGTGCTGCCCGAAGACGCCATGGAAAAGGAAAACGATTACGTCATGCTGTCCGATATTTTACCCACCGGCTATCACGCGACCGAACTGGCCGGCGTGCGAGCGGGTGAATCCGTCGTCGTCTACGGCGCCGGGCCGGTCGGCCTGATGGCAGCCACCTCCGCCTTCATCAAGGGCGCCAGCGAAGTGTTCGTCGTCGATATGCATAAGGATCGCCTGGCGCTGGCCGAGAAGATCGGCGCGGTCGCCATCGACGACACCGAGGGCGGCGGCGTTAAGAAAATACTCGACCTGACCGGCGGGCAGGGCGCCGACCGCGGCTGCGAATGCGTCGGCTACCAGTGCTGCAACATGCACGGCAAGGAGGTGCCGAACCTGACGATGAACAACCTGGTGCAGTCGGTCAAGGCAACTGGCGGCATCGGCGTGGTCGGCGTGTTCCTGCCCGAAGACCCGGGCGCAGCCGACGCGCTGGCGAAGGAAGGCAAGATTGCCTTCGACTACGGCTCTTTCTGGTTCAAGGGCCAGCACATTGCCAATGGACAGGCCAACGTCAAGGCCTACAACCGCAGCCTGTGCAAACTGATCCACGCCGGCAAGACGAAGCCGTCGATGATCATTTCGCACGAGCTGGCTTTGGATGAAGCGCCGGCAGCCTATGAAAGCTTCGGCAAGCGCGCCGACGGCTGGACCAAGGTGATTTTAAAACCGGGCAAGTAAGCATATCCGCCGAGCCGGCAGCGCGCTTTCAAATCATCTCCAGCGCGCGCTTCCTGGCCGGCGGTGGAAAGGCCTGGTCGAGCGCTGCCAAGTCCCCGGTCGACAAAACAACATCGAGGGCGCGGCGGTTCTGCTCGACGTGATCGCGGGTGCCGGCTTTCGGAATCGCGATGACGCCGTCGCCCCGCAGCACCCAAGCCAAGGCAATCTGCGCCGGCGTGGCGCCATGCCGGTCGGCGACAGCTTGCAGCTGGGGCTTGCCCAACAGGCGGTTCTGCTCCAGCGGCGAGTAGGCCATGATCGGAATGGCGCGCTCGGCACACCACGGCAGCAGGTCGTACTCGATGCCGCGCCGCGTAAGGTTGTACAGCACCTGGTCGGTGGCAACCGCGGGGCCGCCGGTCAGGCCGGCCAGTTCCTCCATGTCGGCCACATCGAAATTGCTCACGCCCCAGTGACGGATCTTCCCCAGGCGCTGCAGGTGTTCGAACGCTTCCAGCGTTTCCGCCAGCGGCACGTTGCCGCGCCAGTGCAGCAGGTACAGGTCGATGCGGTCGGTGCCGAGCCGGCGCAGGCTTTGTTCGCACGCCTTGACGGTGCCGGCGCGACTAGCATTGTGGGGCATCACCTTGTTGACCAAAAAAACGTCGTCGCGGCGGCCAGACAGGGCTTCGCCCAGCAGTTCCTCGGCCGCGCCACCGCCATACGCTTCCGCCGTGTCGATCAGTGTCATGCCGCTGTCGAGGCCGAATTGCAGCGCCGCGATTTCGTCCTGGCGGCGGCCGGCGTCTTCGCCCATGTACCAAGTGCCCTGGCCGAGCACGGGCACTTGCTCGCCAGATAAAAATTTGGTGGTGCGCATGTTGGCTCCTGTTTACGCTTGTCGCGTTCCGGTATCCGCCGTTTTATCCTACGTGAAAAACTACAAACCCGCACGCACAGCACGATTTGACAAACATGGACCGGCGGATCACCACACAATGCGGTCAATGCGAAAAGGACAGAGACGCTTGAGCGTGCGCCGCATTCGACGACTGCACGCCAAGGGTCTGCGCCGATGGCGCGCCAGGCTGTCGGCCGCACCGATCCCCCACCTGTATTTTGGAGAAAATATGAAACAGTCGATGGCACGGCACAAGCACACGAAAACCGCGATCGCGGCCGCAGTGACGGTATTGGCGATGGGGACGGCGCTGCAGGCGCAAGCGGCGGACACCTCGCCAACCGCACCGCAGACGGTGGTCTTCACCGGTGTGCGCGCCGCCCTCGAACAGTCGTTGCGCCAGAAGCGCGACGCCGATGCAGTGGTCGACATCGTCACCGCAGAAGACATCGGCAAGATGCCCGACAAGAACGTCGCCGACGCCATCCAGCGTTTGCCCGGCGTGAACACGCAGTCGTCGGCCGGCGGCGAAGGAGGCTTCGGCGAGAACGACAGGGTCAGCCTGCGCGGCACCAGCCCGAGCCTGCAGCAGACGCTGTTCAACGGCCACGCCATCAGCACCGGCGACTGGTTTTTGCTGAACCAAATTGGCGGCAACGTCGGCCGTTCCAGCAGCTTTTCGCTGCTGCCTTCCGAACTGGTCGGCTCGGTCGTGGCGCAAAAGAGCGCCACCGCTGACCTGGTCGAAGGCGGCGTGTCCGGCGCCATCAACGTCATCACCCGCCGTCCGCTCGATTTCCGCCGCCATCTGACGGTCGAGGGCTCGGTGCAGGCCAATTACAACGACTTGTCAAGCAAGACCGAACCGCAGTTGTCCGCGCTGATGAACTGGAAGAACGCCGACAACAGCGCCGGCGTGCTGCTGCAGGCGTTCTCCGAAAAATCGTCGGTGCGGCGCGACGGCCAGGAAATCCTCGGCTACACGCCGATCAGCGCCACCAGCGCGGCGGCGCTGGCCAATCCGGCGCTGCTTGGTGTCGTCGTGCCGACGTTTATCGGCGCCAGCCTGTTCGAACAGGTCAAGAAGCGCACCGGCGGCGCCTTCGACATCGAGCTGCGGCCATCGCGTGCGCTCATGCTCGACCTGAACGGGTTCTACTCGAAACTGGAAGCGCCGCACCAGAACACCAACTGGCTGGCAGCACCGGCCAATTCGCTCAATGGCAGCAACCTGGTGCCATTGAGCGCCACCGTGCGCAACAACACGCTGGTGGCGGCCTCGTTTGCCAGCAACTCGGGCGAGGTCGACAACATCTACCGGCCGGACGCGGGCGGCGAAGCGTGGTATCTCGACTTCAACGGCAAGCTGCGCGTGAACGACAATTTGACCGTGTCCGGCAAGCTCGGTACCACGCACGGGGTCGGCTACGACCGCAAGGACGTGTACTACCAGAACAACGTCAACGGCGGCATGACATATGCGCTCAACGGCCTGTCGCCGGCAAGCGTCAGCTATCCCGGCGGGAACACCATCTCGCCCGGCTCGACGGCGTGGGCCGGCGGCGGCGAAGCGCAGTCGGTCGACAAAGAACAGTATGGCCAGATCGATGCCGAATGGCGGCCGCGCGACTCGCTGCTCACCTCACTTACTTCACTGACCTCGCTCAAGTTCGGCGCCCGCCTGACCGACCACCACCGCAGCGCCGAGCATCCGCTCGAGACGCGTCCGGGCCCGCTGGGCTTTAGCAATCCGGGCCCGGCCTGGAGCGGCCAGATGTACCCGTCCGATTTTGCGTCGAACCTGGGCGGCAACCTGTCCTCGAGCTATTTCAAGTACGACGGCGCGGCCCTTGGCGCCTGGGGCGCGGTGCCGGGCAACCGCCTGCTCGACTACACGCTGCGGCATAACTGGACCGACGAATTCCAGGTCGCCGAGAAAACCGCCGCGCTGTATGCGATGGCCAATCTGGGCGGCGATGGCTGGAGCGGCAACTTCGGCCTGCGCGCCATCCAGACGCGCCAGCGCACGGTCGTCAATCTGGCGGGCGGGCCGGCGCCGGTCACCGGTTCGGCGTTCGGGTCCTACACGCCAACCACCTTCGAGCGCACCTACCGCGACTATCTACCAAGCGCGAACGTCAAGTTCGACGTGGGACCAAGCCTGGTGGTGCGCGCCGCCGTGGCCAAGACCATCGCGCGGCCGGACTACAGCGCGCTGGGCGGCTCGGTGTCGCTCAACGATGACGCCTTGAGCGGCAGCGGCGGCAACGTCAACCTCGACCCGGTACGCTCGACCAATGTCGATTTGTCGGCCGAATGGTATTTCGCGCCCAAGTCCCTGTTGTCGGCCGGCCTGTTTTACATGGACCTGCGCTCGATCGTGGCGCAGGGCACGTCATCGGGCACCTACTACAACAACAAGCGCAGCGCGCAGACGGTGTACCAGATCACGTCGCCGTACAACACCAGCGGCACCAACAAGGGCGTCGAGCTGAGCTACCAGCAGCCGGTGTGGGGCAATTTCGGCACGCTCGTCAACTATACGTACGCTGACGGCAAGCTCGACGGCGGCGGCGAACTGCTCAACTCGTCGCGCAACACCTACAACGTTACCGGCTACTTCGAAGACGAGCGCCTCAGCGCGCGCCTGGCCTACAATTTCCGCTCGGCGTACAAGGCCGGGGTCGACCGCGGCGCCAGCCAGCACGTCGACGGCTCGCCATCGCTGGCAGCATCGCTGAACTTCAAGCTGAGCGAGCGGCTGACCTTGACGTTCGATGCGCTCAATCTCACCAACAAGACCATCGCGATGTACGCCGAGAACAGCGACCGGCCGCGCGCGTTCTATTCGAACGGGCGCACTTTCTATGTTGGCCTGCGCGCGAAGCTGTAATTGAGTCCGACAACGATGGCGACAACCAAGAGCGTCACCGTTGGCTGGGAGTGCCTGGCCAACGGCAGAACGGACGAGTGGCCGGGCGAGTCGTTCGCGGCAACGCTGACGTTGCAGAACGTCTCGGGCGCGCCGCTGGCGGCGGGCTGGGCGCTGTACTTCAATACCTGCCGCCAGGTCGTGGAGGGCAGCGCCGACGCCGGCTTCATCATCGAACATGTCAACGGCGACCTGTTCCGCCTGACGCGGTCCGGCGCATGCGCCTGGCAAGCCGGCCAGGTCCATGCGATCAATTACCGCGCCCGGTTCTGGGCCATCAGCGTTACCGACGCCCCGCTCGGGTTTTACCTGGTGCCGGGCGATGGCGGGCCGGCCATCGATCTGGGCGACGCGCGCATCGTCCCGTTCACCCGGCCGCAGCAGCTGCGCCGCAGCCTTAATGACCGCGTGCCGGTGCAGGACGCCAGCGCGCGCTTTTGCCAGAATATGCAAGCGCGCCTGCTGCCGGTGCAGCAGGTCGGGCGCATTACGCCGAAGCCGTTGTCGGCGGTGTTTATTGAAGGTCAATGCGTGCTGGCGCGCGACACCGATCTCGTGTGCGACAGCGCGCTGGCCGGCGAGGCCGCCTACCTGCGCGCCCTGCTGGCCGGGTTGCCTGGCCTGCCGGCGGCTGGCGGCGCCACGATTGTGCTTGAACTTGGCGAACCTGGCACACCGGGCGACGAAGCCTACCTGCTCGAGCTGACAACGGCCACGCTGCGCCTGCGCGGCGCTTCGCCGCACGGCGTCTTCAACGGCATCCAGACCCTGGCCCAGTTACTGTGCGCCGCCACCGGCACGGCGCCGCTCGGGCGCGTGATCGATGCGCCGCGCTTCGGCTACCGTGGCATGATGCTCGACGTCGCCCGCCATTTCGCCAGCGTCGACACGGTCATGCGCCTGCTCGACTGCATGGCGCGCTACAAGCTCAACCGTTTTCACTTTCACCTTACCGACGACGAGGGCTGGCGCCTCGAGATTGCGGGCTTGCCGGAGCTGACCGAGGTCGGCGCGCGGCGCGGCGTGGCCCTTGATGGCCAGCCGTGCCTGCCGCCGGCGTTCGGCTCGGGCGCGGACATCGAAACCTCCGCCGGCACCGGGTTCTACAGCGCCGGCGACTTCATCGCCATCCTGCGCCATGCCCACTGTCTGCATATCGAGGTGATCCCCGAGTTCAACCTGCCGGGCCACGCGCGCGCCGCCGTGGTCGCGATGCGGGTGCGCCACGACCGCCTCCGCGCAGCCGGCGACGTCAATGCCGCCGAAGAATATCTGCTCAGCGACCCGGACGATGCGTCGCTCTACCAGTCGGTGCAGCTGTGGCGCGACAACGTCATCTGCATCGCGCGCCCGTCGGTCGATCGCTTCATCGATAGCGTCGTCGACGCCGTCTGCGCCTTGTTCCGCGCCGCCGGCGCGCCGCTGCGCGCCATCCATACCGGCGGCGACGAGGTGCCGGCCGGTGCCTGGCTCGGCTCGCCCCTGTGCCGCCGGCGCATGGCCGAGCACGGCTGGACCGGCGTCGGCGAGCTGCGCGACGACTTCGTCCGGCGCTGCCGCGCCATCCTCGAACGCCATGGCCTCGGCTTCGCCGGCTGGGAAGAAGCCGTGCCGGCCGCAGGTGACCTGACGCGGGCCGTCGAGGCCGGACCGAATTTCCAGCTCTACGTGTGGAACAACGCCTGGGGTTCTGGAATGGAAGACGGCGCGTACCGGCTGGCGAACGCCGGCTACAGCGTGGTGCTGGCCAACGCCGCCCATTTGTACTTCGACCTGGCCTGTGCCAAGGACCCGGAGGAGCCGGGCTACTACTGGGCCGGCTTCGTCGAAACGCGCAACGCGTTTACGTTTTGCCCGCTCGACGCCACCCTCACCGCCGGTTTTGACGCCATGGGCCAGCCGGTGGCGGCACCGACGCTGGCGGCCATGCGGCGGCTCGATGCGGCTGGCGCCGCGCGCATCGCCGGCCTGCAAGGCCAGCTATGGGGCGAGAACACGCCGTCGCGCGAACGCCTCGAATACATGGTGGCGCCACGCCTGCTGGCACTGGCCGAACGCGCGTGGGCACCCGACCCCGGCTGGCACCTGATGTTCGATCCGGCGCGGCGTGGGCAGCGCATCGAGCGCGACTGGAACGAATTTGCCAACCGCCTCGGCCAGCGCGACTTGCCGCGCCTCGATTGCGCGCCGCTGGCCTACGGCTACCGGCTGCCGCCGCCGGGAGTGGCGCTGGACGCCGCTGCCGGAACGATCCTCGCCAACGTTGCACTGCCGGGGCTGGCACTGCACTACACTGTCGATGGCAGCGAACCGGCGCAAACCAGCGCGCGTTACCGCGATCCGGTGGCGGCAAACGGGTGTGCGGTATTTAAGATCGCCACCTTCGACACGCGCGGACGCAAGAGCCGCAGCGTCACCCTCGACCTGGAGCCGCAGCCATGAATGATGTTTCCGCCGCCGCCGCCGTGTCCACAACCTTGGCGCCGTGCGCCGCCCGTCATCCGCTGGCGTGGGTGCCGACCTTGTACCTGGCGCAGGGCTTGCCGTTTTACGCCGTCGCGCTGGTGGCCGGGCTGATGTTCAAGAGCATGGATGTGCCGAACCACCAGATCGCCCGCTGGACCGGGCTGCTCGGCATGGCGTGGGTGTTCAAAGCGCTGTGGAGCCCGTTCCTCGAACTGGCGCGCAGCAAGAAGCGGGTGGTAATCGCCTTCCAGCTGACGGGCGCGGCCAGCCTGGCCGGCGTCGCGCTGGCGCTGCAGATGCCGGCCTGGTTCGCCTGCACCATCGCGCTGCTGGCGCTTGTCGCGCTGGCCTCGGCCACCCACGACATCGCCGCCGACGGCTTGTACATCGCCAGCCTGTCGGCGCGCCAGCAGGCCGCCTATGCCGGCTGGCAGGGCGCGTTCTTCAATGCCGCCAAGTTCCTCTCGCTGGGCGCGCTGGTGATGTTGGCCGGCTACCTGGAGCCACGCATCGGCGCGCGGCCGGCGTGGATCGCCGTGTTTTGCTTGCTGGGCGGCGCCATGGCCGCCCTCGCGCTGTACCACTTGTGGGTGCTGCCGCCAGGGCACAACACGGCAGACCACGCGCGCGCGGCGTCGCCGGGCGCGGTCGCTGCCACCCTGTTTGACGTCATCAAGGCGTTCTTTGCCAAGCCGGGCATCTGGATCGGGATCCTGTTTATTATTTTGTTTCGCGCCGGCGAAGGGCAGATCCAGACCATCGGGCCGCTGTTTCTGCGCGACGCCCGGGAACTCGGCGGGCTCGGGCTGTCGACCGGCGAAGTCGGCGCCGTCTACGGCACCGCCGGCACCATCGCCTTCCTGGCCGGCTCGATCGCCGGCGGTTATTTCACGTCATGGCTTGGACTCAAGCGCGCAATGCCGTGCTTGATCCTGGCGATGAACCTGCCGAACGCGGTGTTTTACTACCTCAGCGTAAGTCAACCCGATTCGCTCGGCGTTATCGCCACCGCGCTCGCGATCGAGATGTTCGGCTACGGTTTCGGTTTTGTCGGCATCATCCTGTTCATCATGCAGGTGATCGCCAGCGGCCGTTACCAGACGGCGCACTATGCCCTGGGCACCGGCTTCATGCAGCTCGGTTTCGTGGCCTCCAAGATGATCAGCGGCGACATCCAGCAAGCGCTCGGCTACCGCCATTTTTTCCTGTGGGTGTTGCTGGCGGCGTTGCCGGTGCTGCTGCTGACGCGCGTGGTGGAACTCGAGCGGCGTGAAGTTTAGCGCTTCTTGACCGGCAGCGCCAGCCAGCCGCGCCACTGGCCGGCGTCGCAGCGCTCCACCATTTCGATATGCGGGCGGGTGCTATCGAGCCGCCACGCGGCTTGCTGGTCGAGCCAGTCTTCGTACATCGAGCGAAACCGCGGCCACTCGCGCTGGAAGTCGAGGCAGGCGTAGTTGCCGGCCGGCAGGATGCGCACGCCCAAGCGCGGGTCGCCTGCCGGGGCGGCGGCCGCACCGAAATCGTAGCAGTATTCGCTGGCGCCCGTAAAACCCGGATCTTCGTCGAACACGCCATACCACGGCGTGCCCGGCGCCGCGCCGCCGCGCCGTTCGGCTTCGCAGATGACGTCGTTGCAGGCCAGTGAAAGCGCCGCTCCCGACTGGCCGAAAAAGCGATGGTAGCGCAGCGTGATTGGGGGCAGGGCGCGCACCGCGATGCGCGCGGCGATGCTGCCCGGCTCGGGTGGACAATACGGCGCCAAGATCACGTCCAGGTTATCCGGCTCGGCGACGAAAAAACTGACATCGCTCTCGCGCCCGACCTGCTGGTCCATGAAAGTGCGCCAGCCGCCTTCGCGCCAGGCCTTGGCCGACATCGCGAATTGCTGCTTGAAGGCCTTGGCAAAGGCGGCGTTGGACGGAAACCCGCAGTCCTGGGCGATGCGAAACACCGCGACGTCCGGTTCATGGCGCAGCAAGTGGGCGGCGCGCCGCAGGCGCCGCTTGCGCTGGTATTCGACGGCCGAAAAACCGGTCAGCTCGCGAAAGATGCGGCCGAAGTGAAACGACGAATAGCTGGCCGACGCCGCCAGCGTTTTAAGCGCCAGCGGGTCGCCCAGCGAGTCGAGCATCAAGTCCATCACTTCGTACAGACGCGACGCGCGCGACGTCGGTACAGGGCGGGAGGAGTGCGGCATGGCAGCGGCCGTTAATATAGGTGCATTAATTATCGCTTAAATAATGTGCAGTGACGCAATTAGTCAGCCATTGGGGCAAGCGCCGCAACACCTCCGATGTATTCCAGGTTCTCTTAAGCGCGGGTCAATGCGGCGTCCCAAATACCTGGGTCCAGTACACCCGCGTGCTCGCGCGGGCGCTGTCGACGGCGTACGCCGCGCCCATGTCGGTAAACCCGCGGTGCATGAGATTGGCGCAGTGCCCCGGGCTCGATAACCAGCCCGCTACCGCGTCGCCAGGGGAGTCTTGTCCGGACGCGATGTTTTCGCCGATCCGCCGCCAGCGATAGCCCGCTTGCAAAGCGCGGTCGCCGACCACGCGGCCATCCTTTCCCTGGTGACTGAAAGATCGATGGGTGGCCATATCGAGACTGTGCGCCAGCGCCGCATCGGCAAGCGCCGCGTTCCAGGCCAGTGCGGGCGCGGGCGCAAACTGCTGCTCGCCACAGCTTCTTGCCGACGAGCGCGCGGCGTTGACCGCGTCGAGGATGGCTTTACCTGCTTGCTGCCAACCGGCCAGCTGCGACGCGGGCGATGGCGGCGCCGGTTGCGCCAGCACGACCAGCCAGCTCGCGCCGCTGCGACCGGCGCCGATCGCGGAAAATTGCGTGCTGAGCAGCGTGCGGCAATATGTGGATGCGATGGCGGCCATGGCGGCGTGCTCGTCGAGCGGGCCTTCCACATAAATGGCTTCGGCGCGCGCAACCGGGTAGCCGGCGCGCTCAAGTGCCTGCTCCAGAAACATGCCTGACGCAACTTGTGCCCTGGACAAGGCCGGTTCAAGCGCAAGCGGCGCCACCGGAACTGCCGGGCGTCCCTCGCAGCTACCGGGCGCGGCGCGATACGCGTTGATGAGGTCGGCCAGCGACTGATGGCGATGCCGGTTTTGCGGGTTTTGCGCGTGCGCTGCCACAGCAGCGAACAACATGGCGCACACCAGCGCGCACCGGGTCAGGGCAATTCGCCGCTCTTTCGCGAACAGGTTTTTCACGCTACCGAGCTTGACCGGCGCCTGGGGGCGCGCCGAGCCAGCTGCGCCGGCGAAACGGGCACTGCCAGCAGCGCGCTCAGGAAAGTGGCAAGGAACAAAGCTGGTGGCTTGGTGTGGAGGCGTTTCATTATGGTTCCCTATTTATTGTTTCAGATTGCCCTGGATCGGCGCTTGCTGGGTGGGCGGCTGCGGATTTGCTATGCTAGCGTCTTCGAATCTCCGGCGCGGCACCCGTGCCGGCTTACCCTGTTAACGGAGCAGCACCATGGCATCTTTGCAAGATCAGTTTTTAAAAGCCGGCCTGGTCGACAAGAACAAAGCCAAACTGGCCAACCAGGACAAGAGCAAGCAGAAAAAGGTCGAGCGCCGCACCGGTACCCAAAATGTCGATGAAGTACGCTTGGCCGCGCTCGAGACGCAGCGCAAGAATGCCGAGCGGGCGCGCGAACTCAATGCCCAGCGCGACGCGGCTGCCACCCAAAAAGCGATCGTGGCGCAAATCGCCCAACTGGTGAACAAGAATCGCCAGAACAAAGGTGCTGGCGACATCGCCTACAATTTTGCGCACGACAAGAAGATCGAACGGATCTATGTTTCAGCGACGGTCCAGGCGCACTTGATGGCGGGGCGCCTGGTGATCGTCTGCCAAGGCGGCGCCACCGAACTGGTACCGCGGATCATCGCCGACAAGATCGCCGAGCGCGATGCCTCGCTCGTGGTGCGGGTCAGCAAGGCCAGCACCGAGGTCGACGCCGACGATCCGTACGCCGCTTTCCAAATCCCCGACGACCTGATGTGGTAACGCAGGCCCGGTCGACAAGCTGTAGCCTGCCTACTTGCGCGGCGCCGGCTTGCCGGCCAGGCTATCTGCCACCGCACCGGCGACCGAACCGGCCGGCGTTTTTCCGCCGTCCGCTGGCAGGTTGCCCAGTTCGCGTACCCGGTCCGATTGCTGGTCCAGGCTGACTTCCTCGGCGACGTCGCGCGTTTCGTCGCCTTCCACCTTCGGCAGCAGGGACTCGCTGCGTTCACCGGCGGGAGCTTGAGCGTCGCCAGTGGTTTGCTGCTGCTCAGTAACCGCTTCGTCCGGGCTGACTTCGTCGGTAAGAACATCGCGCGTTTCGTCGCCTTCGACCCTCGGCGCCGGCGATGCGCCTGGTGTAATGGCGCCGACGCCGGCGGTATTGTGCTGCTGCTGGCCGAGCTTTTCTTCCTTGTTTTGCTGGGTCATCAATGTCTCCCGCCAGGCAGTGTCCTGCCCGTGTTTAAGTAAAAAATAAAAAATAAAAATCAGGCCGCCATCAGCCTTGCGAACTGGGCGACGTTCGACGCATAGCATTCGCAACTGGCCTCTTCGAGGCCCTCGCGGTTGAGTATCATCATTGCGCCCCGGCTATATTTGATGAATCCGGCCTGTTGAAAAGCGCCTGCCACCAGGCTCACGCTTGGCCGGTGTACGCCGAGCATGTCGGCGATAAAGTCCTGGGTGAGGAAAAACTCGTCGCCGTCGACCCGGTCGTGCGTCATCAGGACCCAGCGCGCGAAGCGTTCTTCGACATTGTGCAAGCGGTTGCAGGCGACCGACTGCGACACCTGCGAGAGGTAGGCCAGCAGATAGCGTTGGGTAACGCGGCGCAGCGGCGTGTCGCCGGCAATCGCAGCACGAAAAGCGGCGACCGGCATGCGCAGGCTCGGTCCTTCGACCTGGCAAACAGTGGTTTCGATCCACTCGTCGCCGCCGACCAGCAGTTCGATTCCGAAAAACCCCTCCTTGCCAATGGTCCCGACCTTGACCGCGGTGCCGCTTTCCATGAAGGCCAGCACCGACAATACGCCACCGCATGGAAAATATACATTGGTGGCGGGCTTGCCGCGTTCTCCGACAACAGCCTTCCTGTGCAGGTGGGCGGGGAAGAGATCAGGGGCGATCTCGCGGTACTCGGACTCGCTCAGGCTGGCAAGCAACTGGTTGCCGCCCGCAATAGGGCAGGGAGAAAGCGTGGACATTGGCGCGATCGGCTAGTAGAAAAGGGGCGGCGGCCTGCCTGGTTCGAAGGGGGTGTCTTACCCACAGTTGGACCTGCCAGTGCTTGATTGGTTCGCGCGAATTTAGCGCTAATTCAGCCGTTTCACTTCATATGTATGGACTAATACAGACATGCATACGCATGCCTGTGTAAGCTATTTCCCTCGTTTTAACCAAGGATCATCCAATGAGGATTCAGACGACTGGCAGTGCGGCACCGGCGATGGCGCTATGGGGTGGGCTCGAGTGCACGCTGAACCGGGTAAGGGACAATTATTTCAGCCAGATGGAGCGCAACGGCCACGCCGAGCGCTTGCAGGACCTCGAGCGGTTCGCCTCGCTGGGCGTGCGCGCCATCCGCTACCCGGTCTTGTGGGAGCGCACCGCGCCGGAAGCGTTGGCAGACGCCGACTGGACCTGGTCCGACGAGCGGCTGCCGGCCTTGCGCGATCTGGGCGTCACACCGATCGTCGGCCTGCTGCACCATGGCAGCGGGCCGCGCCATACCAGCCTGGTGGCCGCGGACTTTGCCGACAAACTCGCCGCCTATGCCGGCGCGGTGGCCGCCCGTTATCCTTGGGCCGAATTTTATACGCCGGTCAATGAGCCGCTTACCACCGCCCGTTTCAGCGGCCTTGCCGGTGCCTGGTATCCGCACGGGAGCGACGACCGCACCTTCGTCCAGGCACTGTTGAACCAATGCCGCGGCACGGTGCTGGCGATGCGCGCCATACGGCAAGTCAATCCCGATGCCAAGCTGGTGCAGACCGATGACATCAGCAAAACGTACGGGACGCGCGAAATGGCGCCACTGGTACATTTTTATAATGAACGGCGCTGGCTCAGTTGGGACTTGTTGTGCGGCATGGTCGACAGCCGCCATGCGCTGTGGGATTACTTGGTCGGCACTGGCATCGATCCGGCCGAGCTTCTCTGGTTGCGTGACAATCCGTGCCCGCCCGACATCATCGGCGTGAATTATTACGCGACCAGCGAGCGCTGGCTCGACCACCGGGTCGAATGCTTCCCGGCGAGCCATCGCCACACTTACCGGGATGTCCACCATGCCGACATGGAGACGTCGCGCGTGCTGGCCACGCCGACCGCCGGCATCGGGCCCTTGCTGCGCGAAGTGTGGGAACGCTACAGCCTGCCGGTGGCGGTGACGGAAGCGCACATCGACGCCAATCGCGAGGACCAGCTGCGCTGGCTGCTGGAAATCTGGGAAGCGGCCGTCAACGAACGCAAGGCCGGCGCCGACATCCGGGCGGTGACGGTATGGGCGCTGCTCGGCTCGTACGACTGGAACTGCCTGGTCACCGAGTGCAATGGCTACTATGAACCGGGACCGTTCGACGTGCGCGGCGAGCAGCCGCGCCCGACCGCGCTCGCCGCGCTGATGCGCGAACTGGCGACCGGCCGGCCGCACGCCAGCCCGGTGTTGCAGGGGCAGGGCTGGTGGCGCCGCCCCGGGCGTTTCCTGGTGCGCCCGGTGGCAACCCCGGGCGAGGTGGCCGACCTGGCCACGTTTCGCCACCATGGCCGCAACCAGGTTCAGCAACCGATCCTGATCACCGGCGCCAGCGGCACCCTCGGCAGCGCGTTTGCGCGCCTGTGCGAAAGGCGCCACCTGGCTTACCGCATCGTCACGCGGGCCGAAATGGACATGGCCGATCCGGCCGCGGTGGCGGCGGCCATCGTGCGCTACCGGCCGTGGGCGGTGATCAACGCCGCCGGCTACGTGCGGGTCGACCAGGCCGAAGCCGATGCCGAGCGCTGCTTTCGCGACAACACGACGGCGCCGACCATCCTGGCGCTGGCCTGCATCCGCCATGGCCTGCGCTTCACGACGTTCTCGAGCGACCTGGTGTTCGACGGCAAGCAAACCACGCCGTACGTCGAGTCGGACGCGACGTCGCCGGTTGGCGTGTACGGACAGAGCAAGGCGGAGGCGGAGCGCCGCGTGCTGGACGCCAACCCGCAGGCGCTGGTGATCCGCAGCAGCGCATTTTTCGGCCCGTGGGACGGTCACAACTTCGTCAGCCTGGCGCTCGACGCGATGGAAAATGGCGCCCCGTTCGCCGCCGCCGCCGACCTGATCGTCACGCCGACCTATGTGCCGGACCTGGTGAACACGTGCCTGGACCTGATGATCGACAATGAACACGGCATCTGGCACCTCAGCAATGGCACTGCCGTGACGTGGGCGCAGCTGGCATCGATGGCCGCCGAGGCGGCTGACGTCGACGGGTCGTGCGTGGAGGCGATGTCATCGGCGCGGCTGGGCTACCTCGCCAGGCGGCCTGCCTACAGCGCGCTCGGCAGCGAACGCGCGCCGCTGTTGCCGTCGCTGTCGGACGCGTTGACGCGCTACGCCGGCGTGCGCGCCGAGCGCAACGCGCGCACGGGCGAGATCCGGCGCGTGGTGTAACAAGGCAAATGATTACCTGCCGTTGACCGGTGGCCGCGCCCGTGTTTGTGGCGTGCGTGCGACGCCGGCGTGTTGCGAAGGGGCTACGGAGCGCTGCATTTATGCTGGTCGCTATAAACTCCGAGCTTTCAATCTATGTCATTGATATTGTTGAGTTTTCTCATCCATTACCCAGTTACTTCAGGCTGCAATTGCGGCCGGGCGGGGTGGGAATCAATGAAAAATCGGCGCCGATGCAAAGGTGCCTAGAGAAACCCCAACCCCCATCAGGAGATCGGCAATGAATAAGCAATTGAAAGCATTACTGGGCGTATCGATCGTCGCCGCCATGTTCGGTACGTCCACGGCGCAAGCGCAATCGTCAGGCTCCAGCGGATCGAGCGGCACCAGCGGTTCGCAGGCAACCGACCAAAGCTCGGGCGCCTCGCCCGGCGATATGACCGGTACCCCTACCAAGAAAGAGAAGAAGCAGAAGAAGTATGGCGCCGCTTCCGGCAGCAGCGGCAGCAGCGGCAGCCCCGGTACCACCGGGGCTTCGATAGGCGAAGGCGGCACCAGCTCGAGCGGCGTCGGTGGCACCAGCGGCGCGGGCGGCTCCAGCGGCTCCACCGGCGTCAGCGGCACCAGCGGCGCGGGCGGCAGCAGCGGCAGCAGCGGCAGCAGCGGCTCGATGGACTCCGGATCGAGTGGTTCGATGGGTACTGGTTCGAGCGGTTCCAGTGGCTCAAGCGGCTCAAGCGGCTCAATGGGCTCCGGCTCGAGTGGTTCGACGGGCACTGGTTCGAGCGGTTCCAGTGGCTCAAGCGGCTCAATGGGCTCCGGCTCGAGCGGTTCCAGTGGATCGAGCGGCACCAATGGATCGAGCGGCTCAGGCGGCTCGATGGGTTCCGGCTCAAGCGGCAGCAGCGGAACCAGCGGCAGCGGGACCAGCGGGAGTGGAACCAGTGGAACCAGCGGAACCAGCGGGACCAGTACACCCAGCGGTAGCGGGCGCTAACCAGCAGTGAGCGACCGTGCAGTTGCAGTGCGGCCGCATCGTAAGCATCGTGCAAACACCAACCGAGCTGGTTGGTGTCTGCATGTGCGGGCGTCTTGCTGCGGCTTACGACTGCTAGGTCGGATGCGCTTCCAGGTCGGCTTCGGACTGCTCTGCGTTCATTGCCGGATAATCGATGTAACCTTCGGCGCCGCCGCCATAGAAGGTTTGCGGGTTCGGCTTGTTGAGCGCCGCGCCCCGGCGGAAACGTTCGGGCAGGTCGGGGTTGGCGATGAACAGCTGGCCAAAGGCGATCAGGTCGGCTTTTCCTTCGCGCAGTGCCTCTTCGGCGCGTTGCTGGTCGTAACCGCCGGCGACGATGATGGTGCCGGGGTAGAACGGGCGGAAAAAGCTGGCTGACAGGTCGGCATTAGGATGCTCGCCCTGCGTTATCGCCGGCTCGATCAGGTGCAGGTATGCCAGGTTCAGCGTTGCCATGCGGCGCACCACGTAGCCGAAGGTGGCTTGCGGATGGCAGTCGCACATATCGTTGAAGCTGCCGCCAGGCGACAGGCGCACACCGACGCGCTCGCTCCCCCATACCTCGCTCACCGCGTCGATCACGTCGAACAACAGGCGCGCGCGATTCTCGACGCTGCCGCCATACTCGTCGGTGCGCTGGTTGGTGCCGTCCTCGAGGAACTGGTCGAGCAGGTAGCCATTGGCGCCGTGCACTTCGATGCCGTCGAAACCGGCCGCTTTTGCATTTTCGGCGCCATGGCGGAAGTCGGCGACAACGCGCGGCAGCTCGTTCGTTGCGAGCGCGCGCGGGACCGGGATGTCTTTGAAACCCTCGGCTGTATAGGTCTGCACGCCGCGCGGGGCGATCGCCGACGGCGCCACCGGCAGCTGGCCGTCCCGGAAGTCGGGATGCGAGATACGGCCGACGTGCCACAGTTGCATGAAGATCAGGGCGCCCTTGGCATGAACCGCGTCGGTCACCTGTTTCCAGTGCGCGACCTGGTCCAGGCTGTGGATGCCCGGCGTGGCGACATAGCCCTGGCCGTCCGGGCTGGCCTGGGTCGCTTCGGTGATGATCAGCCCGGCCCCGGCGCGCTCGCTGTAGTAGGCCGCGGCCATGGCCGACGGAAGGTTACCCGGCTCGGCGCGGCTGCGCGTCAGGGGCGCCATTACCATGCGGTTCTTCAGTTGCAATGTGCCGAACTGGTACGGCGCCAGCAGGTCTGCTGGTTGGGTGTTGGCGTTCATGGTTTTCTCCTTTTGATTGGTCAATCCGACCAGTCTAGGGAAAGCACGGCGCGCGTCAAACGCTATTCAAACGTGCGCCTCTCAGGTGTCGGCGCTGCCGGCATTGCCAGTGCGTCAGGTCGCGGATCGCTTGTTCCTTGGCCTTCGCGTCGATCTCGATTGATTACGTCCAGGCTCTTCGCTGACGGCGCATACGGTTTAGCGTCAGCCGAGTTTATCAGGAGCATGGCAACCAGGGGCCGCCAGCTGCGCCTTCGGGTTGCGGAACTAAATCGGCAAGCGCGACTCGCATGGTTATCACTTCAAGGAGCGCACCATGACGGACGCATTCAAGGTTGGCGACAAGGTTCAATGGCATTCACCGCAAGGAACAATACAGGGCACGATCAAGAAAAGGCTGACTTCGCCCGTGACCATCAAGGGCCACGAAGTTGCCGCCTCGCCCGAGAACCCGGAGTTCCTGGTCGTCAGCGACAAGTCGGGCGCTGAAGCCGCACACAAGGCCTCGGCGCTTAAAAAAGCATGAAGGAACGGTCACTGGACGGCCGGCAGGGACATTGCCTGGCAGGTATCCACTGGTTCGCTGGCCAGCCGTTAATCCTCGAAGGAGGGAGTCGCCGACATGGGCAGCGCGGAAATGCCGGGCACCGCAGAAGCGAGCTTGATGACGGATCGTCGTCTTCTCAAACCAATGGCGCAATCCGGGGCGAGTGGTCACGCGTTTCGCGCGACTCGACCTAAAAGCTGAAGAACCGGCCGCGTTGTAATCGCTTGTAAAAATTCAATTGCGCGCACGTAAGGACGGCGTTTAGAGTTAGATCTGGCTTCTCCAAACGTTTGCAGGATTTGGATCAAACCAAACGTGCACCGCCGTTTTTTGTCAGGCCGCGTCGGGTGGTTGGGCTAATGGTCCGACTTTTATCAGCAAATTCGTGGAGTAGTCGATGGACGGAAAAGATTTTATTCTTCATGCCAAGCGCGACGCCATCCTGATTGCGGCATTGCGCCACGCTTTGGGCGCAACGGAGCTGACCAATGGGAGCGCCGTCAGGATGGACGGCGTCCGAGGAATTTTATATTACGAACCGCACATAGAAAAACTGAAAATGGCGCTTCTCCTTCTAGGAGTGGACGCGGCGGAGCATTCGCAATCCATGCTGCGGCAGTAATTGGGTGGGCCAGGGTCGCGGCCTGCCCGAAGTCACTGAATAACGACAGCCGTGCCAAAGTGCCGGGCACGGCGGCAAACTTAGCAATAGCACGGTCCCGGCCGGCCCCGGGGGCTGGCATCCCAAGGCGGCACAGTCGATACTTCGATGCGTACGTCCCCTAGCTTCAGTACCGCGCCGCGGGGATGGTTTTCGCCGCTGATCCGCACCAGCGAGACAGTGACATCCTGCAGTTCGAAGGCGGAGAGCTGCGACAGCACGTCGGTAGCCTGGTACTCCAGCTTGGCTAGCCCATGGTGCGCGGCGCCTGCGACCTCGAACGCACCTACGGTGCCGAGGAAGTACCTGCGGGCACGCTCGGCATCGGTGATAAAAGGCAGATTGATATAGACATTATAAAAATATCCGCCCTTGGCGCCAGCGCCGAGCAGCAGCAACTTGTCCAGCACGACGACGACCGACTGAAAGTTGCCTGACGGGATTTGTGGCGGCGGCCTGGCTGCCACGGTTATGGTGTCTTGCAACATTTGCAGGCTTGACGCGGCTAGCGGCAAGCGCGCGCTGACGGAGGTTTCGGCAAGAACCACGCCGGACACGCCGCCAAGCGAGCGTTGGTTGGCAGAAACGGCGCGCGCGGCCGTCGCCGGGAAATCGCCGGTACCGGGACGGGTCAGCAATGACGCCGCCTGGGCTTGCACCAGCTTGATCGGGCTGTCAGGGTTGGCGCGCGCCAAAGGCGGAAGTGCGGTCGGCTTCGTATTGTCGCTATAGCCGAAGTTTAGCCAGCCGGGATAGTAAGTTCGGTAGCGCGGCATCGTCAGTCCGGGCGCATAAGTGAAATTGCCTGCCCAATAGGGGCTGCTCGTTGATGCACTGTACGGATTGCTGGTACCTGGTATCCCTTTGCCATCAGGCAGCGCCCATGCATGCCAGAGGCGGTCAATGTTGGCATGGTGCAGAAAGAAGATCGGGTCCCGCGGCGACGTCATGGTCGCCATTGCACCGCCGATCAGGTTATGTACCGGATTATGCGGTGCCGACTCGATCTTCGGCTCAAAGGCATTCATCGTCCCATGCTGGAAATTCCAGACGCCGGAAGCGAACGGCGACATCGTCAGCGCATTGTAGACATTGGTGCCAGTGCGCGGCATATATAAGGGATTGCCTGGGGTCGGGTCGGTGAACTCCACTGGCATTTTTGGAAATTTGTAGTAGTTCCAGTACGGCATGCTGAGCGTATTATCTTGGGAGACGAGGCGCATCTGCTGCTCGAGAAAATGCAGATAGCCACGATGCCAAGCCAGGAAGTACGGAGTGCCATGCGGACAGTAATTTACGTGGGCATTGGTCCAGTATGCCCACGACGACGAACTCGCTGCATTCGTATTTGCCTTCATTTTGCGTAAAGCATTGAGGAAGGAGGCATATTGCGGCGTGGTTTTAAATTGTTGCCATTCAAGCCGGGTTTGGGTTGCCGCTTGACTAAAGCCGAGGCGGGGAAAAGACAATGATGCGGCGGCGATTGCGGACGTGCCGATAAAGACGCGCCTGCCGAGAAGTAGAGAAGACATGCGATATCTCCAGGAAGGGTTGTAAACTTTTTCGTCCCGATTTAATAATAGTTTTGCTCGCTTTCGTTTGACGCCATTGAGATGTTTTAAGTTCGAGGGCTGATTAACGATATTGCGTCTGACTCGCATGCTCGTTTACGTCACGGTGCGCGTCCAGGCGCACTGGATGTTCGCTATAACCGGTGGCGTCTGCCGCAAGGTGTGGCCGCGGCTTCGGTCGCCACTGTCGAATTTTCTACCGATTTTCTACCGATACACTTCATGAAAGCAAATGCGCAGCATTCCCTGCGCATCACCGAGCCAGGCGCGACCGGCGCCGTGTCGCGTGCCCGCAAGCGGTGCACTACGCTGATCAGGAAACTGGCGGCCATGCGCTCGCGGCTGGCCGCGTGGAGGGAGACGATGCCGAGCTCAAGGATATTTGCAACCGTCACAGCGGTAGTGACTTCGACGCCGAGGTCGAGCAGCAGGGCGCCGCGTTGACGGTCATGCTGGAACCGTTGCCTGGTGCGGAAATCGACACCGACCAGGCCGGGCTTGGCAACCTGAGTGCGAATCGAATCGAGCAGTACAACAAGATCCTCAACGGCCAACTGCGTGAGATCGAACGCGAGAGTGCCAGTCGTATCGGCCTGCCGTGCGGCCCGATTTTGACGACGATGATCGGTCTTGATAGAACACGCTTGCGCCTTGTTAGCTGCGATCGGCTTCGGGCGCGGCGGAACTCTATTGGGAAACGCGACTCACATCTTTGCTGACATCGTGCAGCCGCGCACAAGCGACTGCTTTTAAAACAGATAAGGGACGGCAATGACTACACAAGATCCGACTCACTCGCCTGCGCTGACGGACGCCGAGCGCAAGCAGATCGCTGCCGATTTTAATAAGGCCGTCAACATGAGCCCGGACAGCCTGAAGAAATGGCTGAAGTCCGATGATTCGAAACGGGTAGGTTTCAAGAGCGACGGCGGCCAATCCGTGGGCCACCAGTCCGGCGAGCGGATCGTCAAGCTGCTCGCCACGCCTGCCGGCGATCTGGTCGACGACGATTTTCTGCACATGCGAAAGGTTGTCGGGTATGTACACCGACACATGGCGCAAGGACCGAGCAAGCATGAGATGGCAACCAGCGACTGGCGCTATTCGCTGATGAACTGGGGCCACGACCCACTGTAGGACGGGCGCTGGAGTACTTCGGGCGTCATCCGCGACGCAACGTACTCGCTATTGCTGGTCGGTAAAAACCAGTTTGCTCACGTCCAGTCCTTGTCCGGCCAGGCGCGCGACAAGCGCATCGTAGCTTGCCTTGTCGACCTTGGGCGAGCGCGACAGGATCCACAGGTACTCGCGTTTCGCTTCGCTGACGGCGGCCAGCTGGTACCCGGGGTCCAGGTCGACGACCCAATAGTCGCCCCACACCATCGGCAGGAAGGACAACATCGCCGGGGCGAAACGCACCTTCAGCTTGGGCGAGTCCGGCCCCCCGACCTGGCGTGCGGCGCCGATGGCCTCTTCGGTTTTGCCATTGGCGGTCCGGCAGCGGTTCACCACTTGCAGCGTGCCATCGGCCAAGGCGGAATACGTCGCCTTGGTGAATCCGACGCATTTTTTCTGAAATCGATTGGGAAATTTCGCGATTTCGTACCAGGTTCCCATATAGCGCGGCACGTCCAGCGCCGCAATGGTGGCAAGCGGTTTGGCAGCATTGCCAGGCGGCGCGTCGGCAGCGCCCGTGTTCAAGCCAAATACCATCAATATGGGTGCGATCACGCGCGCTTTCATATGCTTACCTCCACTTGTCAAGTTCGCCATCGTAGCAGTCCACGCCGCATGCAAGCGCACAAGCAGGAACTCCCTGCGATGAACAGGTTTTGTACCGGTATTATGTGAGAATTTAATCAATTGAACGTATTTATTGGGTTAAGCTTATCTACTCGCGGTTCACTTTCGGTTCATATCATGGCTCAATTAACCCACTCTATTGAAGTTGTCGACGGCCAGGCAGGGCGCTATCGTAGCGGCACCGCCGCCAGGCTGGCCGGTTTGCCGGTCGAAACGTTGCGGGTCTGGGAGCGTCGCTACGCTATCTCCGACACCGGCCGCTCCGCGCACGGGCAGCGCCTGTATTCTGATGCCCAGGTGCGCCGGCTGCGGCTGATAAAGCACCTGGTTGACCAGGGCCACTCGATCGGCGCGCTGGTACAACTGGCATTTGAACAGCTGCGTGCGCTGGCAGTGGTGCCGGCGCCGCGTGCGCCGTCGCAGCCGCTGCGGGTGGCACTGGTGGGATCGGCGCTGGCGCGGCGCCTGGCCGGCGGCGGACGCGAAGCGCTCGACATCGTTGCCAATTGCCAGGAACTGGATGGCGTGGCAGCCGCGTTGTCCGGCGCTGGCGCCGAGGTGCTGCTGATGGAAATGCCGGAACTGGACGACAGCGCGGTGTCGGCGATTGTTGCGCTGCGCCAGCAGCTGGCCGTCGCCGTGGTGGTGCTTTACCGCTTCTGCCCCAGTGCCACCATTCGCCAGTTGCGCACACACGGCTGCCTCGTCGCGCGCGCGCCAGCCGATATTGCTGAAATCGTGCTGTTGTGCCAGGCGGCGCTGGCGACCGTGCCGGTGGCGCAAGTGCAAGTGCAAGCGGCATCGCCGCGGCTGGTGGCGCCGGCCCCACGCCGGTTCGACGATGAGGCTTTGGCCAACCTGGCCGCCGCCAGCAACAGCGTCTATTGCGACTGCCCGCGCCACCTGTGCGAGATCCTGCTGATGCTGTGCAGCTTCGAGCGCTACAGCGCCCAGTGCGCGTCGAAATCGCCTGCCGATGCGCTGCTGCATGAGCAACTGAACCACGCCGCCGGCTACGCCCGCCAGTTGCTCGAGGCTGCGCTCGAGCGGCTTGCGCGGGCCGACGGCCTGCCTTTGCCTGCCGGGATGTGAGGCAGCAGCCATTCACAAGGAACGCCATGCCGAACGACGCCATTGCTATTTTCAAGTCTGCGCCAACCAAGGTCTCGCACCGCATCCGCGACCGGCTACTCGCGCGCCAGACGCGTTTTTTCGCCAACGATAATATCGCCGCCTGCATCGAGCCCGGTGAGCTCGACGAATTGGTCGATGAAGTCGGCGCCAGGCTGCAAGACGTGCTGGAAAGCCTGGTCATCGACACCGGGGCAGATCACAACACGCGCGATACCGGCCGGCGCGTCGCCAAGATGTTTATCCACGAAGTATTCGGCGGCCGCTATACGGCGATGCCGCCGGTAACTGAGTTTCCGAATGCGTCCGCCCTCGACGAACTGATGATTGTCGGCCCGATCACCGTGCGCAGCGCCTGTTCGCACCACCTGTGCCCGATCATCGGCAAGGTCTGGATCGGCGTCATGCCCAACAAGCACTCGAACCTGATCGGATTGTCCAAATATGCGCGCATCGCGCAGTGGATCATGAGCCGTCCGCAGATCCAGGAAGAGGCAGTGATACAGCTAGCCGACCTGTTGCAGCAAAAGATGCAGCCGGACGGCCTGGCGGTATTGATGCAGGCCGATCACTTTTGCATGCAATGGCGCGGCGTCAAGGACAGCGGCGCCGGCATGACCAACAGTGTGATGCGAGGCGCGTTCCGCGACGATGCGGCGCTGCGCGGCGAGTTTCTGTCGCTGGTCCGCTGTCGTGAATAGAGCACGAATCAAGGCAGCGAACGCTGCTGGGCCTGCAGCCGGCCAAGCTGCTGCACAGCAAATGGACGGCCACCGTCCCGGTCGACAGGGAAAAACACTTTATGGTGACAAGCCTGATTGCGCCGGATGTGCCAGGTATCCAAGTCGATACCGTCACGATGGAGGCGGTGCTGACAGGGCGCAGTTTTATTTTGCGCTGGCGCGAACTGAACGACGCCGGCCAATGGCTGCAAGGCTGGCGCTGAGCACCGTCAGGTCGATGACTTGTCAATGACGTGTGTCATCACGGCCCAGCGCTACCAGGGCAGTTCGGCGCCGTTGTACGATCTGAACGAGCCGCTGTCGGCGCTCGTGAGCTGATCGAGCACATGCAGCATGTCGGCGGCGGCGGCGTGTGCGGGGCGCCCGATGGTCTCGCCGCGAAACGGCTGCGACAGGCGCGAGGAAACCGTGCCCGGATGCAGCGCGACGAGTACGCTGTTGCCCTGGCTACGCGCCACTTCGATAGCGGCCGTTTTGATCAGCATGTTAAGCGCGGCCTTTGATGCGCGGTAGCTGTACCAGCCGCCGAGCCGATTGTCGCCGATGCTGCCCACTTTCGCCGACAACATGGCCATGATGGCGCGTTCGCCATCAAGCAGTGGCACAAAGTGGCGCAGCACCAGCGCGGGACCGAACGTGTTGGCCTGGAAAATCGCTTGCATCTGCGTGTAGTTCAGGTCGGCCAGGCGTTTTTCCGGCATGAACGCCTCGGTGTGCAGCAAGCCGGCGGCGTTGATAACAAGGTGGTAACGCGGACCGGCAGCCAGTTCGCGCGCGGCTTGGGCGACGCTGTCTTCGTCTGCAAAGTCGACGTATGGCGGCAGGCGGCGATGCAGGCCTTGCACCGACGCGCAGCGCGGCGAGGCTGTCAGCAAGTCGACGAAGGCTGCACCGATCGTGCCGGATGCTCCTATCACCAATGCGTGAAACTGGTCGGGAAGGCTGTCCATCATCGTGAGCCGCGCTGTTCGCAAGATTGGTTGATTCAAAAAGCGCCAACCTCCAGGTTGACGCTGCTTGCCGCACAATGTGGCAGATGCCGATTACGTCTTGGGCATCAGCACGGTGTCGATGACGTGGATGACGCCATTGTCGGCGGCGATATCGGTCTTGGTGACATTCGCCTTGTCGACCATGACTTTGCCGCTCTTCGCCTTGACGGTCACCGAGCTGCCTTCGACTGTTTTGACCATGCCCGGCTTGATGTCAGCGGCCATTACTTTGCCTGGTACCACGTGGTAAGTCAGGATCTTGGCCAGCGCTGCCTTATCCTTCAGCAGTGCATCGAGCTTGGCCTTCGGTATCTTGGCAAATGCCGCGTCGGTCGGCGCAAATACCGTGAACGGCCCCGCGCCCTTGAGCGTGTCGACCAGGCCCGCCGCTTCAACGGCTGTCACCAGCGTGTTGAACGTGCCGGCCGATTTGGCCGTATCGACGATGTCGGCGGCACTTGCCGCGCCAAACGCCATGGTCAATGCTGTTGCCATAAGAAATTTCTTCATTTCAAACTCCTGTAATTGAACCAACGCACAATGCGGGTTTCTGAGGGTTGTCACGACGTAGCACGAGGCCAACTGCATATTTGAACCGGAATTGAACCGGAACAAACCTGATATTAGTGAAGAAAACAAGATATGTCCAACGGGATTCGCGATGAAATTCGTAATAATCGGGTCAATCACGGTTCATCAGCGGTGATTGTCGTTTCGCTGCCGTCAAGGACGGGCCGTCGACTATGGGCGTCGATCAGACAGCGACATGCCTTCTGTGCAATCCAGTAGTGTATAGCGGATTGGCTTCGGCGGCGCCATTTCGCTATCGAACGTCGGCCACATCAAGTCCGCACGTTTTACCACCAACCGACTGTATGGTGCCGACGACCTGAGCTTCGAAGCAGTGGCTTCGGCCGTACCGGAGCCAGCATCGAAGGCGTTGGCCAGTCCGGGCGTTCCCGCACCTGGATTTTCACGCGCACCGGTGCCGGGCTGGACTTGCGGCATGCTCACCGCCGGACGCCATGACGCCGGTTCGGCCTTATCGCAATCGTTTCTCGCAGGCAGGCATATTTTCAAGGTATCTCCCGGCTCGCAGATGAACGTGTAGGCCACGCATTGAATTTTTCTTCAAGCGCGGCCCTTGCCGGCGCACCGTCAGTGACGGCGTTCTACCTTCAGAAAGAAGGTGCGCTCGCTCGGCGCGAATACAGGGAACTTGGGCTGGCCGGTGGCCGGGGTCATCAGCTGGCCGTTCTCCTTGGTGGTGCCGATCACGAAAGATGGGTTGAGTGCGGAGCTGCCGACGAAAGCATCGAGGCGGGCAGGATCGAGCTTGATCTCCTTCTGCTCGGATGCGTATGTGCCGATGCGTCTGCCAGCTTGTGCCGACATTCGCTGGCCACTGAGCTGCCCGGCCGGTTTAATCCGATCCCTGGCGGACGGGAAGCTTCCAACCCGGCCGAATGAAATGGCAGGTGTACCCGTTCGGATTGCGTTCCAGATAGTCCTGATGTTCCGGCTCGGCTTCCCAGAAAGGCCCCGCCGGGACGATCTCGGTGACGGCCTTGCCGGGCCAGAGGTCGGAAGCGTCGACGTCGGCGACGGTCTGTTCGGCCATGCGCTTCTGCTCGTCGCCAAGATAGTAGATGCCGGAGCGATAGCCCGTCCCGTGATCGTTGCCCTGGCGGTCCGCCGTCGACGGATCGTGGATCTGAAAGAAAAATTCCAGGATCTGGCGATAGCTGATCTGGCGCGGGTCGAACACGACCTCGAGCGCCTCTGCGTGCGTGCCATGGTGGCGGTAGGTGGCGTTGGGCACGTCGCCGCCGGTATAGCCGACGCGTGTGGACAGCACGCCGGAAATGCGCCGCAGCAGTTCTTCCATACCCCAGAAGCAGCCGCCTGCCAGAATGGCGGTTTCAGTTTGCATTGCCATTTTTTTTCCTTTGCTAAATGAGTGGTCTACATTGTGCGCTACAAACGCGGAAACCGTCGCGGCATAGCCGGAGACAACGTCAGAACAATGCACGTTCTTCGGCACCGCACGGGCCAGTCGACGGCCTCGCACGTTGTGTTATAAGATCACGCGGGGCCTGTCGGTGTATGGTAGCGCCCCTTCAAGTACGAGCTTAGCCAGGGATTGCTCAAATGCGCATGCGAAAAAAATCCGACCTCCCGAGCAAGCTCTGTCAGCAATGCAATCTGCCATTTACCTGGCGAAAAAAATGGGAAAAAGTGTGGTTCGACGTGAAATACTGTTCAGATCGCTGTCGCCAGGATAGCAAACGCAAAGTATGAATCCATCGCTACCGCTTGCCGCTTCCGACGCCGCCGCATCTCCCTCTGCGACGCTCATTTATTGGTTCCGCAATGATCTGCGGCTGGATGACAATCCGGCCTTGATACAGGCTTGCCAACAAGCAAATAATCTATTGCTCGTCTATTGCCGCAGCTCCACCGCGTGGCAAATGACGCGCTGGAATGTGCCGCGCACCAGTGCGCATCGCCAGCAGTTTTTGGCATCCACCTTGGCTGACCTGGCAATCCAACTGAAGTCGCACGACAGCGACTTGCTGGAGGTGGAAGGAAACCCGACAGCATTGCTGCCTGTACTGGCGCGTGCAATTGGTGCGACCACGGTCTATTGCGAAGAAATTGCCGCTCCAGAAGAGCAAGAAGAAGTTGCCGCATTACGTGCCGCGGGTTTGACGGTGAAGACAGTGTGGCAATCGAGCCTGCTCGACCCGGCCAATTTACCTTTTGTGCCAGATGCTTTACCCGACGTTTTTAGCAGCTTTCGTGCGACGGTCGAGCGCCACCGCGTGCTGCCGCCGCCGCCGCTGGCAACACCGCAAAAAATCCCGGCCTTGCCGCCGGCGTATGCGGCCGTGGCCGAACAATGGGGGGCGGCCAGTGGCGCGATCTCGTCCGGGTTCGCCGAGGCCGAAGCAATTGAACCTCAAGCCGGCACCCGCTCATCGTTTCCGTATTTATCATCCCGATTTTCTGGCGGCGCAAGTGCTGCTGCTGAACATGTGCGCCAGTATTTCGATCGCCAGCTGGCGCACACCTACAAGCAGACACGCAATGGTGTAACGGGCGTCGATTATTCCACTAAATTTTCGCCCTGGCTGGCATCCGGAGCGCTGTCCGCACGCACCGCCTACGCGGCCTTGAAACAATTCGAGGCGGAGCACGGCGCTAACGACAGCACCTACTGGATCTGGTTCGAGTTGCTGTGGCGTGACTATTTCCGCCTGCTGCACCTGAAGTACGGCGTGCAGCTTTACCGCGCACAAGGCCTGACGAGCTTGCCCCAGCCTAGCCACAATACGCGCCGGTTCGACGCCTGGCGCGAAGCCAGAACCGGAGAACCGCTGGTCGATGCGGGGATGGCGGAACTGCGCATTACCGGCTATGTATCGAACCGCTTGCGCCAGATTGTCGCAAGTTACCTGGTGCATGACCTGGGCTGCGACTGGCGCGCAGGCGCGGCCTGGTTCGAGGCGCAATTGATCGATTACGACGTCTACAGTAATCAAGGCAACTGGTTATATATTGCTGGCCGCGGCACCGATCCGCGCAGTGGAAGACGATTCAATCTCCAGAAGCAGGCCCGTGAGTATGATGCTGACGGGGCGTATCGGCGGCTGTGGAGCGCAAGATAGCTTCGCAGCACGTCACCTGCGGGCCAGCGAGGTTGGGCTGCCGATCCATTGCGCGGGGTTGACGATACTGGCGCATCGCATTATCTTCGCTACCAGAGCTATACACCGATACCCACACCGAGGCAGACGATGAAACGCCGATCATGCTTTGGCTTGTTGGCCCTGATGACACATTCGTTGGCGTACGGTCCTTGCATGGTCATGCAATTGACCTTGTACAAAAATTTTCAATCCTCTGCTCTCGCGACCGAGCTACCAGGTCAAGGGACGGCATTACAGCAGGACTGATTTTCGGCCAATGCCATCTTTCACAGTAACTAGCCCGCTTCTTCAAGCAAGTGCTCGCCCTCTGCCGCATCCACCACCTCGACACGGGCGAATTTCAAATTGTCGTAGCCATGGATGCGGCCGACCACCGGCCACCAGTCGTATAGAAAAATTTGCACTGGCCGCCACATCGCCACCCATCCAATGATGGTCAGGCTTTCGCGTGCGATGCTGCCGGCTGCGCCCTGGGTGGGGTGGGTGAGCATTTCGGCCGCCAGCAGGCAGGCCGCGACGAAGACCAGCCCGATGGCCAGGCTGATCCTGCCCTGCCGTAGCAGCTGGCGCAGTTCGGCGCGCACCAGGTCCGACTTGTAGCCGTAGTGATTGTGGATGGCTTCGGACATCAGGTCGCTCGCTTCCTGCACCTTGTCGAGCTGTTCGACGTGGATGGTCAGCTGCAGCCGGCTGCCCCGCGCTATCGGCAGGGCCCAGCTTTCGATGTAGGCCTCGGCCGAACGGGCCAGGTCCTTGGTCAGGAATGGCGATGGGTCGAGCGAATTGAACAATTGCTGCAGTTCGCGAACGCGCAGTTCCAGGGTGTGTACGGGAAGATGATTAAGTTTCATAGGGTGCAGGGTACCCCGGCCTTGGCGTTTTTTGCCCGGAAAGCAAAAAAGCCAGGCTGCAGGGACTACTCGGACATCACGCGCTGCATGCTCCAACGGGCATGGAAGCCGGCTCGGTCGGGCTTTTTTACGCAGCGGCGGCGTGGTCAGGCATGGCCAGGCTTTGGCGCGAAAGCGCTCAGAATGAGTTGCGACGTTTCCGCCGGCGCGTCCCAGTGTGGGAAGTGACCGCATCGCTCGAACCAATGCATGCGGGCATCCGGAAACAGTTCCAGGGCGCGCTTGGCTTGTCCGGGAAAGCACACCCGGTCCTGTCTTCCCCATCCAATGACAAGCGGGTGCAAGAGTGCATGTCTTGGTGCGCCTTGTTGCTCTTCACCGTATGCAAGCTGGTACAACAGTTCATCAAAAGCGGGAGCGGCGACATAACCGCGCAGCTCATCGAGCGCAATGTTCGCCGGCACGTGGGTGGGCCTTGAGGAAAATTGTGCCAGCAGTAGCGCTCGGCCAACCGTATTTGCGGTGATGCGCGGCAGTGCAGGGCGCAGCAGCCGCAGCAACCGAATCGACAGGTAGATAGAACTGTAAAACGCGTGTCGTTGCCACCCTTGCCAAAACCCTCCCGGGTTAAGCGACACTACTGCGCCCACCACCCCGCCGCGCCGCGCCAGTTCAAGGACTAACCGCGCGCCCATTGAGCTGCCAACCGTGTCGACTCCGGCGAGACCATTGGCATTGATAAACTTGCTCATTTCGTCGGCCAGCGTATGCATCGAGGTTTCTCCGGCCAGGCGCGGCGTCTGGCCGAAGCCGGGCAAGTCGACTGCGATGACTTCCCGGTGTGCAGCAAGATCGTCCAAAATGGGATGCCAGGACTGCCATGTCCCCCCGAGACCGTGGATTAACAACAAAGGCTTTCCTGCGCCGCGCCGCACGTGATGCATGATCGCTTCTCCAGCCTTGAGCATATCGATGCAGTGAGGTTGCCAGTACCGGCCCCATGGAACCGTACGCAGACGCACACTGTGCGCCAGTGTGCGGCAAGCATGACGGATGCAGACACCAAACGACACTAACGCCGGCGGCTGCACCTGCGTGGGCGAGTTCTATTACAAGCGCTGGGGCATCGAAAAAGCGTTCAACCGTCCCAAGCACCGCCTGGTTCAGGACGTTGCCGCCAAAATCCTTCGCGACAATCTTCGATCCCTTGTCTCGATGACCGCCCATGCCGACGCCGATTTATCCAAAAATATACGCATCAACCATGCCTACGCCCACACCGCGCTCAAGCCGCTGATGCCCATACTTCTGCTTGGTGAAAAAATCGGCAGAAAGCTTGGAACGCTGCTGCGCGGCCTGCTACGGCTAATTGCCGGGAAGACCTATCGACATCGAGACAATCGTTCGAAGCCAAGCAAGCCAGGTGCAAAACCACACAAGAAGATGACTTAGAAAAACTGCTGAAATGCCTTAACTTGGGTGGATTGGGTTTGACCAAGCGACATGAGCTGGCCATCCAATTCGTCGTATGTAAGGCGGAATTTATTAATGGAATAGTTCCCAACGATATCGATCCGGAAGCTTACGTCGGGAAACAATAGGCGCGTCTTTCGGTTCTTATGGAATGGCTGCGCGGGATACTGTTAACGGTATTGTCAACTTAGCAGGACGTTGAAAAAGGCATGAATACCTGCGGGTTTTATCGATGATTAGTCGAATTTGTCGTTCGCAAACCCGTATGCAGCCTTGAAATCGCTGTGGTTCTGGCCGCTTTTCAGGGCGGTTCTCGCGCGGTTTCACGCCTTTCGGCGCTCTCCGGGCGGATTCCGCCCTATACGGTCGACAAACGCCAACCAAAAATTGTCGCCATGCGCGTCAGGTTGTAGGCCTGCCGGCGAAATCATCAGCCACGTGGTGTGGCTCTACTTCCGGTTTTCGCTGAGTTTTCGCGATATCGAAGAATTGATGGCCAGTCGTGGCATCATCGTCACCTGCGAGACGATCCGCCAATGGACGTTGAAGTTCGGCCAGGGATATGCCAATGAACTGCGCTGGCGTCAGCCGCAGCGGGGGACAAATGGTATCTTGACGAAGTGGTGCTAATCATCAAGGGCAAGCATCACTACCTGTGGTGCGCAGTCGATCAGGACGGCCATGTGCTCGATATCCTCATGCAGAGCCGGCGCAACCGGCAGGCAGCAAAACGCTTTTTGCGCAAGCTCCTCAACCGACGCGACAACGGAGAACGACAGATGCGCCGCTTCAAGTTCCCCGGTCTGCACAGCGCTTCCTGTCACCACACGGTCAGATCAACAATGCTTTCCGGTGTCAGCGCAACGCTCTGTCGTCCAGCAGTGCCGCGACTTCCGCACTCAGGCATTTTCTCTCTGGAATGAGGTCACTGGTGTACGCAATCCCTTGTAAGCTCGGCACTTCCTTCCTCCAAATCCAGGCAGTTCGGCCTCGATTTTCCTGGCTCGTCCCGTCGGTTCGCCAAGTTGACAATGCCAGTTTAACTATTGTTTCTAATTTGCAATATTATTGCCATATTTCTCAAAATACAGGGGCTATATGAAAGGTATCGTTTTCAATTTGCTCGAGAAAGCCGTCAGCACAGAGTTCGGCGAGGAGACTTGGGACAAGCTGCTCGATGAAGCCAACCTGTCGGGTGCCTACACGTCCCTCGGCAGCTATGCCGACGACGAGATCGTCGCCCTGGTCGGCGTGGCGTCGAAGACGCTCAACCTTCCGCCCTCCGACGTCCTGCGCTGGTTTGGCCAACGCGCCATGCCCTTGCTGTTCGCCCGTCATTCCGGCTTTTTCAGCGACCATGCCGAAACACGCAGCTTCCTGCTTTCGCTGAACAACATCATTCATCCAGAAGTGCACAAACTGTATCCCGGTGCGATCACGCCGGTGTTCGATTTTGGGGTCGACGATGATGGCGGCTTAATTATTGGCTACAGCTCGCCGCGCAAGTTGTGCGCATTAGCGGAAGGCTTCATAAAGGGCGCCGCCGAGCATTTCCATGAGCAGGCGGAGATCGAGCAGCAACAATGCATGCATGAAGGCGCTTCCAAATGTGTGTTCCATGTCCGATTCCATCAATGACGCGGCGGCGCTCAACGCCGAAATCGCCCGCCTGAACCGACGCCTGCTGCGCGCGACTACCGCGCGCCATGAAGCCGAAGCGATCGCCGAACGCGGTCTGCGCGACCTGTTCCAAAGGCAGCAGGAGATTGCCCTGCTTGAAACGATCGCCACGGCAGCGAACCAGGCTACCAGCGTGGAAGACGCGATGTGCCACGCCCTCGCCGCAGTATGTAAGTTCGCATACTGGCCGCTGGGCCATTTGCTGTTGTCCGATGACGGCGTTGGCCGCACGCTTCATTCCACGACCATTTGGCATGACGAAAGCAATGGCCAGTACGACGCCTTGCGTGCGCTGACTGAATCGATCGCGTTCGGCAATGGCACCGGCCTGCCTGGTCGGGTAGTTGACAGCGGTGCGCCGGCTTGGGTCAATGTCGGCAGTCATGATGCGGATGCCTATCCGCGCCTGCCGGAAGCGAAGCGCGCAGGCCTGCGCTCATTGTTTGCGTTCCCTGTGATGATCGGCACCGATGTAATGGCTGTGCTCGAGTTCTTCAGCATGAAGCACCAGACGCCTGACGAGGCGCTGCTGCGCTTGATGGCCCAAATCGGCATCCAGCTCGGACGCGTGATCGAACGCAACCGCACCAAGACCAAGCTGATGCACGATGCGCATCACGATCCGCTGACCCAACTGGGAAACCGTAAGCTATTCCTCGACCGCCTGCAGCAGGCTCAGCGACGCGCAAAGCGTGTACCAGGCTACAAATTCAGCGTACTGTTCGTCGATCTGGACCGTTTCAAATCGGTTAACGATGGCCTGGGGCACCAAGCAGGTGACCAGTTGATCATCGCCACCGCCAACCGCTTGTCTTCTGCGCTGCGCCAGATCGATCTGGTAACGCGCGGCGATGAGGACGATGGCGGCGACGATATCGTGGCCCGCATGGGCGGCGACGAGTTTATTATCCTGCTCGACAATATAAGCTGCGAGCAGGTCCCAGTGCGCGTAGCCGAAAGGCTGATGAGCGTCATGGCCGAAGCCTTCGTGCTGGATGAGCAGCAGGTCATCGTCACGGCCAGTATCGGCATCGTCCAAAGCGCGAGCGGTTACGAGGACGTGAAGAACATACTGCGCGACGCCGATATCGCCATGTATCAAGCTAAGCAGCAGGGCCGGGCGCGCTGGGTCATGTTCGACACCGCCATGCAGCAGAAGGCCTTGCGTCGATTGCAGCTCGAATCGGAACTGCGCCTGGCGCAGGAACGGGGTGAATTGTGGCTGGCCTACCAGCCGATCGTCAGCCCCCGCGATGGCCTGATCTGCGGCTTCGAGGCGCTGCTACGCTGGGACCACCCTATCTACGGCGCGGTCGGCCCGGCCGAATTCATCCCGGTGGCCGAAGAGATCGGCCTGATTAGCGCGATGGGTTCCTGGATCCTCCGGCATGCATGCCGGCAGCTGCGCACCTGGCAGCATGACAGCGGACGGTCGATGACGATGAGTGTGAATCTATCGGCCATGCAGCTGTCCCACCACGGCCTGGTCGCGCTCGTTGAACAGACCCTCAACGAGACTGGCATCATTGCAGGCACATTGAGACTGGAATTGACCGAAAGCGCGATCACGGCCGCCCCTGAGCACGCGCTGGGCATATTGCTGCAGTTAAAGCAACTGGGCGTCAAGCTATCGCTCGACGATTTCGGTACCGGCTATTCTTCACTGAGCCAATTGCGGCGCCTGCCGATCGACACCCTGAAAATCGATCGTTCCTTCGTCAGCCAGATGGACCTGCACGATGACAAGCGCCAGATTGCCGAAGTGGTCATGATGCTTGCTCACATCTTGGGCATGGACGTGGTAGCCGAGGGGGCCGAAACGGTCGCCGAGGTTAAGTTGTTAGGGGAAATGGGCGCCGATTTTGTACAAGGCTACTATTATTTCAAGCCCATGCGGGCCGATGCAGCCGAGGCAGCTTGGCGCGGGCAAAGTGCAATGAGGACATAACACTTTCCAAGTTTTAGCAATCTCACTATTTTGGTGTCACTTGGCATCCCTGCGAGCTGGGCCTGGGCTCTGGACCGGAAATTGACCGGACACGAGCACTGCGCAGTCCACAAACAACAACGCCAGCCGGTGCGGGCTGGCGTTTCGTGAAGAACATTATTCGATCAGGCCAGCAGCTTGATCAGCGCCTTCGCACCTTCTTCCGACGAGGCCGGATTCTGTCCGGTGACCAGGTTGCCATCGGTGAGAACATACGACTGCCAGTCGGCACCTTTCGAATAATGGCCGCCGTTTTCCTTGAGCATGTCCTCGACCAAGAACGGCACTACCTTGGTGAGGCCAACCGTTTCTTCTTCCGTGTTGGTGAAACCGGTTACCTTCTTGCCCTTGACCAATGGAGTCCCGTCGGCGGATTTTACGTGGCGCAGGACCCCCGGTGCGTGGCAAATCGCGGCGACCGGCTTACCGGCGGCGGCCATCGCTTCGATCAGGGCGATCGATGCCTTGTCTTGCGCCAGGTCCCACAACGGGCCGTGTCCGCCAGGATAGAACACGGCATCGAAGTCTTTCGCGTTCACCTCGACCAGCTTGCCGGTCGAGGCGAGCGTGGCTTGTGCGGCTGCGTCCCCTTTGAAACGCCGGGTCGCGTCGGTTTGCGCGTCCGGCTCGTCGCTTTTCGGATCGAGCGGCGGCTGGCCGCCCAGCGGCGAGACGACGGTCACCCTGGCGCCGGCATCCGTCAGGGTGTAATAGGGCGCGGCGAACTCCTCCAGCCAGAAGCCGGTTTTTTTGCCGGTGTTGCCGAGTTGATCGTGTGAGGTCATTACCATTAATATATTCATGTGAATTCCTTGGTGAGTCGTTCAGTCTTGGGTGACGCGGATGACGAGCTTGCCGAAATTCTTCCCTTCGAGCAGTCCGTTAAAAGCTTGCGGCGCATTCTCGAGGCCGTCGACGATGTCTTCCCGGAATTTGATCTTGCCGTCCTTGAGCCACTGGCTCATCTGGGCGAAGAATTTGCCGAAGTGCGGCCCGTAGTCGTCAAAAATAATGAAGCCCTGCATTTTGATGCGCTTGGTCAAGATGGTGCGGGCCAGCAGGCCAAGCCGGTCCGGGCCGGGCGGCAGTTCGGTGGCGTTGTAGTCGGCGATCAGGCCGCAGACGGGGATGCGCGCCAGGGTGTTGAGCAAGGGCAGCACTGCGTCGAAGACTGCGCCGCCGACGTTCTCGAAATACACATCGATGCCGGCCGGGCAGGCTGCAACGAGCTGCTGCGCGAAATCGGGCGCGCGGTGATCGATGCCGGCATCGAAGCCGAGTTCGTCGACCACATAGCGGCATTTGTCCGCGCCGCCGGCGATGCCAACTGCGCGCGCGCCCTTGATCCTGGCGATCTGGCCGACCAGTGACCCGACCGCGCCGCTGGCGGCCGCCACGACGACGGTGTCGCCCGCTTTCGGCTGGCCGATGTCGAGCAGGCCCATGTAGGCGGTGAAACCGGGCATGCCGAGCACACCCAGCGCACGCGAGGCCAGCGTCACGTCGTCGCCGAGCTTGTTCAGGCCGGCGCCATCCGACAGCGCGTAGTCTTGCCAGCCGCTGTAGCCGAGCACTAGCTGGCCGACCTCGAAGTCGGGGTGGCGCGAGGTTTCGACGCGCGAGACGGTGGCGCCGACCATCACGGCGCCGATCTCGACGGGCGCGGAATACGACGGCGCGTCGCTGATGCGCCCGCGCATGTACGGATCGAGCGACAGGAACAGGGTGCGCAGCAGTACCTGGTTTCCCTGCGGCGCCGGTACTGGCGTGGCGGTCAGGCGAAACGTGCCGGCGTCGGGCGCGCCGTGCGGGCGCTGCTGCAGCACGATGCTGCGATTGCGGCTTGCGGCTTGCGGCATGGTCCAGTCCTTTGCAGCTTGGAAGCGGTTTTAGGGCGTATTGAAGCAGGTTTTCGGGTTTTTTGTCGCGCTGCACATCTAGCAAGGCCGACAGCACGATCGCCAGCGCGCAGGAAGTCAATCGGATGGACGCCCCCACCCGTAACGGCATCGAACGCGCCAAAGTGGCAGTGTCGAACAACCACTTGAACCGCGGAAGGCGTCGGCATCAAGACGACGACAATCGGAATCGACCTGGCAAAGAATTCATTCCAGGTCCACGGCGTGGATGCACACGGCAAGGCCATGGGAACAATCGGTTAACATAGTGGCACCATGCCTATTCAAAGTCACACCATGAAACGCACCCTCTTTTTTATCGCCGTCGGCTGCTTGGCCTTCGGCGCCCTGGGATGGGCGCTGGTGCAGAAAATGCGAGGGCCGGCCTTGGCCGGTTACGAAGTGACGGCGCGGCCACTGGTGCAGACTGTCGTGGCCACCGGCCGCGTGGCGGCCGTATCGCGCGCCCAGGTCGGCAGCCCGGTGACCGGGGTGGTAGTCGTGCGGCGCGTGCAGGAGGGCGACCTAGTACAGCCTGGCGACGTATTGGCGGTACTGCGTGCCGACGACCTCGAGGCCGCAGTTCTTGAAGCGCAGGCCGCCCTGGCCCAGTTGCAGCAGTCGACACGTCCGCAGGCGCAAGCCAGCCTGCGCGAGGCGGAAGCGCGGTTGGCCCAGGCCAGCCGCGAAGCCCAGCGTCGTCGCGATCTCTTCCAGCAGCACATGATCACCCGCGAGACGATGGAGCAGGCCATACAAGCCGAGACGATCAGCCGCACCGCAGCCGAGCAGGCGCTACTGACTGCCCGTTCTTTCGTGACCGGCAATCCAAGCGAGGCTGCGGCGCGCGCCCGGGTGGCCAGCGCCAAAGCGCAGTTGGCCAAGACCACGATCCGCGCCGAAGTCGCCGGTACCGTGCTGACCCGCAACGCTGAGCCGGGCGACCTGGTGCAGCCCGGTCGCATCCTGTTCGAAATCGCTCGCAGCGGCGACACCGAAGTCGTGGTGCCGCTAGATGAAAAAAACCTCGAAGTGCTGGCCATCGGTCAGGCGGCCGTATGTATCGCCGACGCCTACCCTGGGCGGCCGTTCCCGGCAAAGGTCGGCTTCATCGCTCCCAGCGTCGATCCGCAGCGCGGCACGGTAGAAGTTCGCCTCACCGTGGCCCCGGTGCCCGGATTCTTGCGCCAGGGGATGACCGTTTCAGTGAACGTGGAAACGGGCCGCCGGGGCCGCGCCATCGTCGTGCCTAACGACGCACTGGCTGTCACGGACGGCAACCACGCCGCGTTGTGGCTGGTCGTGAATGGCCGCGCCACGCGGCGCCAGGTACAGCTCGGGCTGCGTGGCCTGACTCAAACAGAAGTCACGGCCGGTTTGCGGGCCGGAGAGTGGGTACTGGCGGACGCGCAGGCCGTGCTGGCACAGGGCGAGCGCGTGCGCGTGGTGGCCACCGGCATGACGGTCGACCCTGCCACGCGCAAAGAACTGCCGGTCAAGCTGGACTGATGCCGATGTGGATCGAATGGACCATCGCCACCAAGTTCCTGCGTGAAGGCAAGACGCAGAGTACCCTGATCCTGGTCGGCATCGCCGTGGGTGTCGCCGTGATTGTTTTCCTCACTGCGCTGATCACCGGACTGCAGGTCAACATCATCAACCGTACCCTGGGCACCCAGGCCCACATCAAGGTACAGCCCACGGAAGAGCGCAACCGCATCTTGCCGTCTGCTTCGGGAAGCGCGCACCTGCTACTGGAGAGCAAGCGCGCCCAGCGCCTGCGGTCGATCAACAATTGGCAGCAGGTGCGCGATGTGCTCGACACGCTGCCGCGTGTCACGGCCGTGTCGCCGTTGATCTCCGGGCCGGCGTTCGCGCGGCGCGGCGAGGCACTGCAGTCGGTGGCGCTGGTCGGCATTGACGCGCCGCGCTACCTGCGCATCATCCCGATTCAGGATGACATCGTCGCCGGCGTGTTCCGCATCGGCGCCGGCGACACCGTGATCGGCAAGCAGCTGGCGACCGACCTCGGCATGCACGTCGGCGACAAGCTGCGGCTGGACGGTGGCCAGGGACGGGAGAGCGTGGTGAACGTCGCCGGCATCTTCGAACTGGGCGTGCGCGAGTTGGATGCGCGCTACGTCTACCTGGACATGAAGCAAGCGCAGTCCCTGCTCGACCTGCCTGGCGCCGCGACGATCATCGACGTGACGGTGGATGATATTTTCGCCGCGCAGGCAGTCGCCACGCGTATCGCCCGCCTTACAGGGCTGAAGGCGGAAAGCTGGATGGAAACCAATGCACAGCTGATGAACGCCTTGCGCTCGCAGAACCTCTCGACGCGGATGATCAGCGTTTTCGTGGCATTGAGCGTGGCGCTGGGCATTGCCAGTGTGCTGTCGGTGAGCGTGGTCCAGCGGACGCGTGAGATCGGGATCCTCCGCGCGATGGGCACCACGCGGCGACAGATGCTGGGCGTGTTCCTGATCCAGGGCGCACTGTTCGGCCTGGCCGGTTCGCTGTTGGGTGCCGCGGCGGGATATGGCCTGGTGGCCGGGTTCAACACCTTCGGCCCAAAGCTGTTCTACATTCCGGTGGATCCATGGCTGCCGGTGGCCGCGATGGCACTGGCAGCGGTCACCGGCATTCTGTCTGCAGCCGTGCCGGCGCGCCGCGCCGCTTCCCTCGACCCGGTGGAGGCGATTCGCCATGTCTGAGCATGACCCCAGCGAGGAGATACTGCGCCTGCAAGGCCTTCGAAAAAGCTACAACGTCGGCAAGCCCACCGAAGTGGAAGTGCTCCACGGGCTGGACCTGCGCCTGCAACGCCGCGATTTCGCGGCGCTCGTGGGTGCGTCGGGCTCGGGCAAGAGCACGCTGCTCAACGTGATCGGTCTGCTGGACTGGCCTACAGCGGGCGAGCTGTTCCTGCTTGGTGAGCCTACCCGCAACATGGACGACGCCCGGCGTACCGCGCTGCGCGGCAGCGCAATCGGCTTCGTGTTCCAGTTCCACCATCTGATCCAGGCCTTCACCGCGCTGGAGAACGTGCTCATGCCGCTCATGGTCGCCACCGGCAAACCCACACGCGAACAGATTGAACACGCCCGCAGCCTGCTTGCCCAGGTGGGCCTGGAGGGGCTCGACCAGCGCAAGCCCGACCAGCTCTCGGGCGGCCAGCAGCAGCGTGTCGCCGTGGCCCGCGCGCTGGTCACCAGCCCGGCGCTGCTGCTGGCCGACGAACCCACAGGCAACCTCGACACCAAGTCCGCCGCCGAAGTGTTCCAGCTGTTCCGCAAATTCAACCGGGAGTCCGGCTGCGCGGTTCTGCTGGTCACTCACGATCCGCGCCTGTCCGGGCAGTGCGACCGCATGATCGAGCTAGTGGACGGCAATATCGAGAGCGATGATGCAACCGGCTAGTGCAGGCAGCAGGTGAGATCTGATGCTATTTTTGGGCGGATTGTCACCACTTCGGTAAACATTTCTGACCTGTGCTTGGACTTCGGTCAAGACGTCTCTTTCTGGACGTTGCGTGAACGCTGTTGTTGGTGGCCCGGGGCGCAATCGAACCAGCGACGCAAAAGGTTACACTGATGGCTAACCAGTTGCATCCATTGTCTTGCGCGGGTCGGCCCGAAGGCGGCCCGGCCGCCACCGCCAGACTGATATATTGAGAGAGAAAATGAAAGCAGTAGGATATCAACAATCGCTCCCCATCGATCATCCGGCATCGCTGATCGACTTCGAATTGCCCGAACCCATCGCCACGGGCCATGATCTGCTCGTCGAGGTGCGCGCGGTATCGGTTAACCCGGTCGATGCCAAAATACGCGCCAACGTCGCCCCCGAGAATGGCGCGACCAAGATTTTGGGCTGGGACGCGGCCGGCATTGTGCGCGCGGTCGGCGACAAAGTTTCCCTGTTCAAGCCGGGCGACCGGGTCATGTATGCTGGCGACCTCTTGCGCTCCGGCACTAACAGCGAATTGCACCTGGTGGACGAGCGCATCGTCGGGCGCATGCCAACGAACCTGAGTTTTGAAGCGGCTGCTGCGCTGCCGCTGACCACCATCACGGCCTGGGAAATGCTGTTCGACCGGTTGCAGATATCCCGCTTTGCGCCGTCGGCAACCGGCACGCTGCTCATTGTCGGCGCCGCCGGTGGCGTGGGATCGATGATGGTGCAGCTGGCGCGCAAGCTCACCGGCCTGACGGTAATCGGCACCGCTTCGCGTCCCGAAACCCGGCAATGGGTACGGGATCTGGGCGCCGACCATGTGATCGACCATACCCGTCCCTTATCGGAAGAATTGCAGAAGATCGGCATACCCCAGGTCGACTATGTCGCAAGCCTGACCCACACGGATCTGCATCTTCCGGAGATCGTCGCCTCGCTGGCGCCGCAGGGCAAGCTCGGTTTGATTGACGATCCTGCCTCGCTCGACGTCACGCTGCTTAAGCGCAAGAGCATCTCCCTGCATTGGGAATTCATGTACACCCGTTCGATGTTCGCCACAGCCGACATGATCGAGCAGCATCGCTTGCTCACCACCGTCGCTCAAATGATCGAGGCGGGTGTCTTGCAGTCGACGTTGACCGAGCGTTTCGGCACCATCAATGCAGACAACATGCGCCGTGCCCACCGGCTGATAGAGAGTGGCCGGGCGCGCGGGAAGATCGTGCTTTCCGGTTTCGACGCAGGGGCATAGTTTCAAACTCGAAGCTGGCGCCGCAAGCCGCGCCAGCTTCGCCGCGTTTTACGTAATTCGAGGAGACGACATGAAGGCCTACCGCATTCTGCCAGGGAAAGACATTGACGGACTATATTTGAAAGACATTCCAGAACGACCACTTGCACCGCATGAAGTGCGCGTGAAGGTCCATGCTGTATCGCTCAACTACCGCGACCTGATGGTCGCCAAAGGCAATTATCTGGTAAAGCTAGACGACCCGATCATTCCGTGCTCCGACGGCGCGGGACAAGTCGTCGAGGTTGGTTCAGCAGTCACGCAAGTCAAGCCCGGTGACCGGGTAACAGCATCGTTTTTCCCGTATTGGCGCGATGGCGGGCCAACTTCCGCCAAGGTGCGCAGCGCGCTCGGCGGCGACATCGATGGGATGCTGGCCGAAGAGGTCACACTGCATGAAGATGCGCTGGTCAAGATCCCGGACCAGCTCGGCTTCATCGAAGCATCCACCCTGCCATGCGCCGCCGTTACTGCATGGAATGCCATCTTTGTGTCAGCCGCCACCCGTCCCGGTGATTCCGTTCTCTTGCTAGGCACCGGTGGTGTTTCGGTGCTGGGTCTGCAACTGGCGAAGGCGGCTGGTTTGCGAGCGATCATCACATCGTCGAGCGATGAAAAACTGGCCCGAGCGCGTGCGCTTGGCGCGGACGTGACTATCAACTACACCGCCGCGCCGGAGTGGCACCAGGAAGTACTGCGTCATACAAACGGCGAGGGTGTGAACGTGGTACTCGAAGTGGGCGGCCAGGGAACAATCAATCGTTCGGTCGCCTCCACGGGCGTGGGCGGCTCGATTGCCATTATTGGCGGCGTCAGTGGATTTGGCGGCGAAGTCTCTCCCGCTACGCTGCTGACCGGCGCCAAGCGCATGGTCGGGATTTTTGTCGGCAGTAGGGCCATGCTCGAACAGGTAATTCGTTTCATTCACGGAGCCGGAATAACCCCCGTGGTCGATCGGGTATTCCCATTTTCCCAAGCGAAAGATGCGTACCGGTACATGGAATCCGGCGCGCATTTCGGCAAGGTCGTAATCGACGTGACGAAGTAGGGACCTTTGTGGGCGCGCATCTTCCAGCACGGAAATAGACCGGATACAAGGACTGCGAGCTCCAGACACGACAACGCCCACTTGCATGAGTGGGCGTTGCGTGCAGTATATTCTTGGTGGCCCGGGGCGGAATCGAACCACCGACACAAGGATTTTCAAATCTCGTGCCGGCATTGTCATACAAGCTCAACGATGTGTACTAGCGCCCGAGTGCTTTTGGAGCCACGCCTGCTGCTTTCGCGCGATCCTGCGTAGTAGTTCCGGGCGGCTGTTTCCAGAATGCGGCGAATGTCAGGGTTCTTCATCGCCATTCCCGACAAGCGCGGGATGGAACGCGGATCGCTGCCGTCCAGTACGGAGAGCGCAAACGCCTTACAAGTGGCCGCACGCTGCCGCATCTCGTGCGCATCGAAGGCGGCGCTGGTCAGGCGGGGAAAACCGATCAAACCTTCCCAACTGTCGGCCCTGCCGCTGCGACTGCCTCACCCGAAAAGTCGGCAGTATGGGGCGCAGCTTGTACATGGTCATCCGGTACGCAATTTGACGCGAGAACAGGATACGGCTGGTTTGGAAAATCCCGGCGTGGACTTTGAATTCGCCTTCTTCCTTGTTTGCCTCGGCCGTACGAAGAGGGCGCGGGGATGTTAAACCGCTTAGCAGGCCCGGCAGGTTGCCCGTGCGCGCGCCATATTTGTCGTGCAAATATTTGCCCGCCTGGTCCAGCATCGGATTGTGTGATATGCGCAGCAGCGCGACGACTGATCCACATCTGACAGCGTTGACTCGGCTAAAACTTGCTGCTGCTGAGTCACCCGCTTTTTGGCCTCCTGTATGGCGCCCTTATAAAGTCTTGCCTGACCAAAATTTTTTCGGTCGCGGTATCTATTGGTCTACGTTATTCAAATCCATCATGAAGTCGTCAGTAATGCGCCGCAGCGACAGTTGTTGGCTCAGCCGTAAAAACTTGCGTACGTGAATTTATTAATACCTACTGTCGACCAAATTTTGGAGTAACTATTCAGCCGCTATGCAGCTGACTGAATAGGAGTGCCGGCGAAGGCCTGCTGCAGCACGGCAAGCATGTTGTGGCCTTGCTTGCGCAGGGTGTCGAGGCAGGAGCGAATGACGCAGAAATAC
>NZ_PDOB01000016.1 GCF_002760665.1 Massilia psychrophila
CGGTTCGTTGGTGGCCGTCACGGTCGCCGCGCTGTGGCATGCGCGCGAGGCCGACCAGGCGCGAGCTGCGGCCGAACAGCGCGCCGCCCCGGCCGCCACCGCCGCCACCGCCACCACCGCCAAGCCGGTGGCCAGCGCCGCGACCTACTTGCAGCTGGCCGCGGCGCGGCGCGGCGCCGGCGACCTGCCGGCTGCGCACCAGGCGGCGGCAATGGCACTCGGCCTGGCCGAAAAACAGCTAATGCAGAACGCCGACGATGTGCGCTCGCGGCGCGAGTTCGGCGTCGCGCGCGGCCAGCTCGGCGCCGTCCTGGTCGAACAGGGCCGCAGCGCCGACGGGCTGGCCGAAATGCGCAAGGCGCTGGCGCTGCGCGAAGAACTGGCGGCGAAACAGGCGGGCAGCGACGTCGCCGAGCGCGACGTCGCCGATGCGCACTCGGCGCTGGCCTGGGCGCTGATGGCGACCGGCGACTACCCCGCTGCCGAGCAGGAACTGGCGCCGGCGCATGCCACCTACGCGGCGCAACTGCGCGCCCGCCCGGCTGATGCCGGCGTGCGTGCCGGCCTGATCGAGCTGCAGATGGCGCGCGCTGCGGTGCAGAACCTGCAGCGCCACGGACGCGACGCCGTTACCTCGCTGGCCGCGCTGCATGCGCTGGCGCGCGGCGCGGGCACACCAATCGATTCCCATGTCGGCGCGCGCATCGCCTTGCTCGACGCGCACATCCAGCCGCGTGGCACGCCGGCCAAGGCCTACGCCGCGGCCGAGCAGGCCCTGGGGCAACTGCTGGCGCAGACCGAGAAGGATCCGGCCGACGCCCATCAACTGCGCGAAAGCGCGCTGGCGTGGCAGCAGACCGGTGAAATCGGCCTGCGCGCCAACCAGATCGCCGCCGCCTGCGGTTACCTTGCGCTGGCGGCGCAACGGTATGCGCAATTCGAAACGTCGCAACGGCAGAATGCCATCGACAAGCTGCGCCAGGGCCAGGTGCAGGCGCTACGCAAGGCCTGCGGCTGACACGGGTCAGGTCTGGCCCCAGGCCCTTGCTGCGCGCCGCGGTTTCGTCGTCGCCGGCGGCCACCGCCACGTCGTGGACGTGGTCGTGGTCGTGGAAGTCGAAATTCTCACAATGGCGTGGTTGATGGCCGCTCCTAGTCGATGGCGGTGATCGGACCACGTCAGGGCGCAATCCGCCAATATACGATTGAGCCGATTCAATGGCTGCGCGGTCGTGCGCACCGGCAGGCGCGCCGTGCCGGCATTGACATGGTCGAATGTCAGGCGCCGTATTGACGCATCCCTGATTTGCCGCAGCGCTACGGCCGACGATAAATGACGCCGCCCTTCATGACAAATCCGACGTTGCGCAGCGCGTTGACGTCAAGAGTCGGGTCGCCATCGACCGCGACGACGTCGGCCAGCATCGATGGCTTGAGCTGGCCGAGCTCGTTCGATTTGCCGAGGATCGCGGCGGCCACCGTGGTGGCGGCGCGCAGCGCCTCAAGCGGCGTCATGCCGAGCCGGACCATCCATTCAAGTTCGCGCGCGTTGCTGCCGTGGGCGAACACGCCGACGTCGCTGCCGTTGCCGATGATTACGCCGACTTTGCGCGCCAGCCGGAACGCCTGCGCCGCCTGCTGCATGGCGGTGGTCGGCGCGCCGCCGCGCACATGCTTTTGAAAATATTCGCCGATCGCTTCCGGCGCGGTCAAGGTCGGGATATGCGCAGTGCCGCGCTCGGCCATCAGGCGGAAAGTGGGTTCCGTGATGCCATAGCCGTGTTCGATCGTGTCGGCGCCGGCCAGCACCGCCATGCGCGTCGGCTCGTCGGTGCTGGCGTGGACCGCGACCTTGCGGCCGGTGACGCGGGCCGCCTGCACCATCGCCTTCATTTGCCGGCGGCAGGGCCGACCGCCTGGATGCGGCCCTGCGCGACCAGCACCGCCCAGCCCATGTGTGCTTCGCCCTCGCCGGTCCAGACGCGCTCGGCGGTGAGCAATACGGGGCGCGGTTCGGCCGCATGGGCCAGCGATGCAAGCAGCGAGAGGGAAATCAGCAATAAGCGCGTCGTGGTCCTTCCGAATGGGGAAGGGGCAATCATAGCTGAAGACAAATGCAGTTTCTGCGCTGACTTAAAGACCGTCGTCCTCGCGGATGCGGGGACCCAATTTCCCGGGCGCAGCGACAACGCCCGGCTTGGTCCGTTAAAAGTTGCTCAGCTTATCGCGCAAACTGGGGGGCATGCGTTTCCCGTGCGCGAGGACGGCCATTGAAGCGTTACTGCGCGGCCCAGCCGCCATCCATGTTCCACGCCACGCCGCGCACCTGGTCGCCGGCCGGGCTGCAGAAAAACACTGCCAGCGCGCCCAGTTCCTCAGGCGTCACGAATTCGCCCGACGGCTGTTTTTCGGCCAGCAGCGCCTTCTTGGCCGCCTCATTGCTGATGCCTTCCCTGGCGGCGCGGTCGTCGACCTGTTTTTGCACCAACGGGGTCAGGACCCAGCCCGGGCAGATCGCATTGCAGGTGACGCCGGTGTGGGCGGTTTCGAGCGCGGTGACCTTGGTGAAGCCGACCAGGCCGTGCTTGGCCGCCACATAGGCCGACTTTTGGGCCGATCCAACCAGGCCGTGGACCGATGCCAGGTTGATGATGCGGCCCCAGTTGTTCCGCTTCATGCCGGGTAGCGCCAGGCGCGAGGTGTGGAAGGCCGAAGTCAGGTTGATGGCGATGATCGCGTCCCACTTGTCGGCCGGGAAGTCTTCGATGTTGGCGACATGCTGGATACCGGCGTTGTTGACGAGCACGTCGACGCCGCCGAACTTCTCGAAGGCAAACCCCATCATCGCTTCGATGTCAGCCGGCTTGGACATGTCCGCATTATGATACGCGGTGCCAACGCCGAACTCGACGCCGATGTCGTTGTAGAGCTTGTCGATCATCTGGGCGTCGCCGAAACCGTTGAAGATGATGTTGGCGCCTTGCTCGGCCAGCGAGCGGGCGATGCCCAGGCCGATGCCGGAAGTCGAACCGGTCACGAGTGCCGTCTTGCCGCTTAACATGCTGCTTTTCATTGTTTCCTCGAAAAAAAAGGGGGCTGGATAGGAGATAACAGAAGGTTGCAGCGCGACAGGCACCACGTGAATAGGATTTTAATCGCAACGCCCGGTAAAATGTCGGTTCTGGAAAAAATTGAAGCACCGCGTCGAACCTGGGAGCCGGCATGACCGCAACAACATTTAAATCAGTGCAATGCATCTCGCCGGCGGGCTTGCACCGCATGGCGTACAAGCAATGGGGCGAGGCCGACAACCCGAACGTGCTGGTGTGCGTGCACGGCGTCACCCGCGTCGGCGACGATTTCGACGCACTGGCGCGTGCGCTGTCCGACCATTACCGCGTGATATGTCCAGACGTGGTCGGGCGCGGGCGCTCCGGGCAACTGGGCAATTCGCAGCTGTACCAGATCGCGCAATACGTCAGCGACATGGTGACGCTGGTCGCCCGCGTCACCGCCAACTCAGCCAGCGGCAAGGTCGACTGGTTCGGCACGTCGATGGGCGGCCTGATCGGCATGGCGCTGGCATCGCTGCCGGATAATCCGATCGGCAAACTGGTACTCAACGACATCGGCCCGACGCTCGACCCGGTGGCGCTGCGGCGCATCGGCGACTATATTGCCCAGGACCTGCGTTTTGCCAGCTTCGCCGAGGGCGCCGCGTTCGTGCGCGAAGTGTCGGCGTCGTTCGGCGAGCATACCGACGAACAATGGCACAAGCTGGCGGCCGACGTGCTGCGCGAAGGCGACGACGGCCAGTGGGTGCGCCACTACGACATGGGCCTGGCCGAACCGCTGCGCGGCGCCACGGCGGAAAAAGCCAAGGCTGACGAGGCAATGCTGTGGGCCGCCTACGATGCGATCCGCTGCCCGACCTTGCTGGTGCGCGGCGCCAATTCCGACCTGCTATCGCATGCGACGGCGCAGCAGATGTTGACGCGCGGCCCGAAGCCGCAGCTGGTCGAGATTGCCAACACCGGCCACGCGCCGACTTTCATCCATGCCGACCAGATCGCGATCGCTCGCAAGTTCCTGGTCGGCTGATACCCTCTTACCACTACTACAAAAGGCAATTGAATACCATGGAAATTACCCGACTGCACGTTGGCAAACGCTTGTCCGAAGCCGCGATCCACAATGGCACCGTCTATCTGGCCGGCCAGGTCGCCGTCGACACGGCGGCCGACATCGTTGGCCAGACGCGCGAGGTGCTCGATCACGTCGACCGCTTGCTGATGGAGGCCGGCAGCGACAAGAGCTGCATCTTGATGTGCCAGATTTTTATTACCGACATGGCCAATTTTGCCGGCATGAACGAGGTGTGGGACGAATGGGTGACGGGCGGTCACTCACCGCCGCGCGCGACGGTCGAGGCGAAGCTGGCCGATCCGGCCTGCCTGGTCGAGATCGTCGTCACCGCGGCCCTGCGCTAGGGCGGCGTGGTCGCCATTGCTGCGCTCGGTAGCGCAACGGCTGAACTGGTGCAGGGCCTGGGGCCGGAGGACAGCGCACGGGTCGAAGCGGCGCTGGCGCATGCGACCGAGACCTACCAGGACAAGCTGTGTACTTCCGGCCAGGGCGCGCTGGAGTTTTCAGTTGGCGTGGCCAGTACGCTGGCCTTCCTGCGCAGCGATGCCGAAACCCGCATCGCCGGGTTGATGTTCGAGATGACGGTAATCGAACCGGCCGCGGCGGCCGGGCTGGAGACGCGCTTCGGCCGTGAAGTGACCGACCTGGTGACGGGCGTGCGCCAGCTGATCCGGCTGCGCGACATGACCGTCGGCCAGGGCGGCCAGCAGCCGGTCGGACGCGGCAAGGGCGCCGCCCAGCAGGCGGTGGCCCAGGTCGAAACCTTGCGCAAGATGCTGCTGGCGATGGCCAGCGACATGCGGGTGGTGCTGGTGCGCCTGGCTTCGTGCGTGACGACGCTGCGCTATTTTGCCGACCAGCGCCTGTTCAACGACATGACGCGCGATTACGGCCGCGAGACGATGGACCTGTACGCGCCGCTCGCCAACCGGCTCGGCATCTGGCAGCTGAAGTGGGAGCTCGAGGACTTGTCATTCCGCTTTCTTGAGCCGGAAACCTACAAGCGCATCGCCAAGATGCTCGAAGAAAAACGCATGATGCGCGAAGGCTTCGTGCAGTCGGCCATCACGCGGCTGCAAAACGAACTGGCGGCGGCCGGCATCGCGGCCGAGGTGTTCGGCCGGCCCAAGCACATCTACAGCATCTGGAGCAAGATGCGCGGCAAGGAGCTCGATTTTACCGACCTCTACGACGTGCGCGCCTTCCGCGTCATCGTCGCCGACGACAAGGCATGCTACGCGGTGCTGAGCCTGGTGCACAATATCTGGACACCGATCCCCAACGAGTTCGACGACTATATCTCGCGGCCCAAGTCGAACGGCTACCAGTCGCTGCACACGGTCGTCACCGCCGACGACGGCCGCCCGCTCGAAGTCCAGATCCGCACAAAAGAAATGCACAGCTTTGCCGAGTACGGCGTCGCCGCCCACTGGCGTTACAAGGAAGAGGGCGGCTCCGACTTCAAGGGCCAAAAGTACGACGAGAAAATCGCCTGGCTGCGCCAACTACTGGCGTGGAAGAGCGACGTCGCCGACGCCGTCGTCGTGCAGGAAGACACCCAACGCGAATGGGTCGAAAAACTCAAGTCGACCACCCTCGACGACCGTATTTTCGTGCTGACACCGCAGGCGCGCGTGCTCGAGTTGCCGGTCGGCGCCACGCCGATCGACTTCGCCTACTACCTGCACAGCGAGGTCGGCCACCGCTGCCGGGGCGCGCGCGTCGACGGCGTGATAGTGCCGCTCAATACGGCGCTGCGCAACGGCCAGACCTGCGAGATCATCACCGCCAAGGGCGCGCCCGGCACCGCCGGCCCGTCGCGCGACTGGCTCAATGCCGAGTACACCGCCAGCACCCGCACCCGCGCCAAGGTACGCGCCTGGTTCCACGCCATCGACTTGCAGGAAACGCTGGCCCACGGCCGCGCGCTGGTGGAAAAGTCGCTGCAGCGCGAAGGCAAGACCGCCGTCAACCTCGAAGCGCTGGCGCATAAACTCGGCTTTTCCAAGGTCGACGACCTGTTCGTCGCGGTTGGCAAGGAAGAATTCAGCCTGCGCCACGTCGAGCAGGCGCTGCACGACAACGGCGAGGCGGCCGAACCCGAAGACGCGGTGGTGCTGAACAAGAGCCGCGCGTCGAGCGTCGAACAGGGCGCCAAATCGGGGGTGCTGGTGGTCGGCACCGAAGGGCTGATGACGCAGTTGGCCAGGTGCTGCAAGCCGGCGCCGCCGGACGGCATCGTCGGCTTCGTCACGCGCGGCCAGGGCGTGTCGATCCACCGCGCCACGTGCAAGAATTTTGCCGAAATGCGGCGCAAGGCGCCCGAGCGCGTGATCCACACCGACTGGGGACGCGCCGGGCAGGACACGGTCTACCCGATCGATCTGTTCATCCTCGCGGGCGACCGCCAGGGTTTGCTGCGCGATATCTCCGAAGTGTTTTCGCGCGAGAAAATCAATGTTATCGGCGTCAATACCCAAAGTACGAAAGGCCAGGCGCGCATGACGTTCACCGCCGAAATCGGCTCGACCGCCCAGTTGCAGAAAGCCTTGCTGGCGATCATGGAGGTGGGCGGGGTGCAGCAAGCGCGGCGCCATTGAGAGAACAGTGGTTGGCACAAGCGCCCTTGCCCTTGTCCTCGCCAAGGCGGGGGGCAATTGCGCGCTCACAGCGCAGCGCTGGTTCCTGCTGCAATCGGCGACAAACGGCGACAAACGGCGAGCCCGCCTTTGCGAGGCCGAGTTATCATCCACGCATGCCGAACAATTCCTTCCTCTATTCAAAACCGCAGCAGTGGCGCCACCAGCTGGCGCATTACGCCGCCAGCTGGTGGCGCATGCTGCTGCTCGGCGCCATCGCGCTGGTGCTGGCGTTTTCGCCGTCGACCTATACGCGCGAGCATCGCCGCGCCACCGCGCGCCAGATCTACCTCGGCGCCTGGCAGGTTTTGCCCTGGTTCACGGCGCTGTCGGCGCTGATCAGCCTGGTAATCATCCGCATCGTGCTGGTGACCGCGCTCAGTTACGGCCTGTCGCGCTTCGGCCTCGAAATGGTGGTGCGGGTGCTGGTGCTCGAACTCATTCCGCTGGCCGCGGCGATGTTCGTGGCGCTGCGCGCGGGGATGGCCTTCAATGCCGCCGTCCTCGATCCGCTCGCTTCGGACCGGTCCGAGCAAGCGGCATGGCGGCTGCGGCGTAACCTGGTGGCGGAAGTGTCCGGCAACGCGTTCGCGGTGCTCAGCCTGGCCATTGTCAGCAGCGTGCTGGTGCTGGTGCTCGCTTACCTGAATGTGTACGGCCTCTCGCCGTGGGGGCTGGACGACTACACCCGCACGGTCGGGCGCGTATTCGAGCCCACGGTCGCGATCGGCTTCGGCATCAAGACGCTGCTGTTCGGCCTGGCCGTGGCGGTGATTCCCGCCGCCGCCATGATGGAAATCCAGCGCTTTGGCAGAAATGGGGAGTCGACCACGCAGCCCGGCGCGGTGCGCCTGCTGTTCGTGCTGACGGTGATCGAGGCGGCGTCGCTGGCCGTCAAATACTTTTGAAGGAAGACCCGCCATGACCGATCCGGCCATCCATGCAACAACTGACGCACAAACCGACGTGGCCATGGCCGCGCCGCCGCATATCGAAATCAAGGCGGTTATCCTGCTGGTCCTGATGACGTCGCTCATTGCCGCTTTCCTGCTGTATGTGATGTACGCGCGCGGCGTGTTCGAAGTCACCCAGCGCCTGGTGCTGGTGTCGGACGATTCGGAAGGCATCATCCCCGGCATGGACATGACGTTCGCCGGTTTTGCGGTCGGCCGCGTGCGCCGGGTCGAGCTGGCGCCGGACGGCAAGGCCCGTATCCTGGTCGACGTGCCGCGCAAGGACGCCAACTGGCTGCGCGTGTCGAGCGTGTTTACGCTCGAGCGCGGGCTGGTTGGCGATCCGAAGATCAAGGCCTACACCGGGATCCTGACCGACCCGCCGCTGCCGGACGGCGCCACCCGCACGGTACTGCGCGGCGACACCGGCGCCGAGATTCCCAAGCTGGTGGCCAGCGCCCGCACATTGCTTGAAAATCTGGAGGCGATGACGCGCCTGGACTCGAGCCTGAACGCCAGCCTGGCCAATGTGCAGGCCGCAACCAACCGGATGGGCGGCAAATACGGGCTGCTGGGCGGTGCGCTGGGCGGCGACGAGCAGGCGCGCAAGGCAATGCTGGCGCTGGACCGGGTCAACGCGCTGCTGGCCAGCGCCGACCGCCGCGTGTTCGGCAAAGCAGGTATCGCCGACGACACGCAAGCGGCTGTCGTCCAGCTGAACGCCGTGTTGCAAGGCGCCAGCGCCAGCCTGAAAAAACTCGACGCCGTGCTGGCCGAGGCCCAGGCGGTCGGCAAGAATGCGCGCGTCGCCACGGACGATCTGGGGGTGCTGCGCGCCGAAGTCGACAGCAGCCTGCGCAAGGCCTCGCGGCTGGTCGACGAGATCAATCGGAAATGGCCATTTGCCCACAAATCGGAGTTAAAACTGCCATGAAGACGATCGCCACTTGCTTGCTCGCTGCGATGCTGGCCGCCTGCGCCGCCAAACAGGTCGAGCCGTCGTGGCGGCCGAACGCCACCGGCGCGCTCGACAGTTTCAGCGACGCTTATTTAAAAGGCGACAGCGCGATCGCCGCGGTCGATTTTGCGCGCGCGCGCCGCGAGATGACGGGCACCGGACGCGCCGACCTGGTCGCGCACGCCGAACTGGTGCGCTGCGCGGTGAAAACGGCCAGCATCGATGGCGGCGAGTGCGAAGGATTTGCGCCGCTGGCGCGCGATGCCGGTGCGGCACACCGGGCCTACGCGGCTTTTCTGGCGGGACAGTGGCAAGGGCTCGATGCGGCGCTGCTTCCCGAGCAGCATCGCCCGATCGCCAGCGGTACCGGCAGTCTGGCCGGCGTGGCCGACCCGTTGTCGCGGCTGGTCGCGGCCGGTGCCATGCTGCAGGCCGGACGCATCGGGCCAATCGATATCGTCACCGCCACCGACACCGCCTCGACCCAGGGCTGGCGCCGGCCCTTGCTGGCGTGGCTGGGGATAGCGGCGCAGCGCGCGAAAGCCATCGGCGATATGGTCGAACTGGCACGGATCGAACGGCGCATCGCACTGGCGTCGTCGCGCTGACCAGCTTGGATGGCCAAATTGCCAGTCTCGCCGCGGTGATTGCAAGGGCTACACAACCTTGGTCCCGATGCTGCCTTTTTTCCTTGGAGACCTTCGAACACCTTCTTGCGGTCTGCAAAGTCGTGCCGCGCGACCTATTTTTTAAACTTTTTCGGGCAAGCAAATGATGAAAAGCGGTTCCCAAGGCGGCCTTGTGTATTCCACCGAACTCGGGCGGGTTTGTCCCGATTGCCGCCAGGCGCTCGCGCAGTGCGCCTGCAAGACGCGGGCCAAGGCCGTCCCTGGTGGCGATGGCGTCGTACAAGTGTCGCGCCAGACCAAGGGGCGCGGCGGCAAGAGCGTGACCGTTGTCAAAGGGCTGGCCCTCGATCCGCTCGCGCTGGCTGTGCTGGGCAAGCAATTGCGCACGGCCTGCGGTTGCGGCGGGACCGTCAAGGATGGCGTTATCGAAGTGCAGGGCGACCATTGCGACCTGGTGATGGCGACGTTGAAAAGCTACGGCCATAGCCCGAAGCGGGCAGGCGGCTGATGGCCTGGTGCGCGTCGACGGCGATATCACCAGTGCGGAGCGCGCCTCTTCGCCCGGCATCGCGTATATCACGTCGAACTCGTGGCACTGGCCGTTGACGGTATCGAGGCTTACAAGGCGCGCTTACATTGACAGGGAGGAGGGGGGCGCGTCGGGCGGCTCCGGTTGCAAGGTAACGTGGTCGATGCCGTGCTTTTCGAGCAGCATGGCCTGCACCGCTTCGAGCACCTGCGGCCAGGACGCCAGGTCGGCAATTTCAAGGTGGCCGGTCAAGGCCGGTTCGCCTGGCGTCATCTCCCAGATGTGCAGGTCGTGCACCGACCTGACACCGTCCAGCGCGGCCAGGTCGGCGCCCACCTGGAGGTAATCGATCTGCTCGGGCACGCCCTTCATCAGGAAGTGGTACGACTCGCGCAGCACGGCGACGGTCGATTTCAAGATCAGCAGCGAAACGAATACCGACAGCAGCGGGTCGATCTGCATCCAGCCGGTGTAATAGATGACGGCGCCGGCCACCACCGCGGCGACCGAGCCGAGCAGATCGCCCATCACGTTGACCATCGCTGCGCGCGTGTTCATGTTCTGGTGGTCGCGCGACAGCATCCAGGCCACCAGCAGGTTGATGGCGATGCCGACCGTTGCCACCGTCATGACCACCGCCCCTTGCACCGCTTCCGGATGGGCGAAGCGGCGCGCCGCTTCGAACACGATCCAGCATACCAGGGCCAGCATCGCCAGGCTGTTGACGAAGGCGGCCAGCGCTTCGGCGCGGCCGAAGCCGAACGAGTGACGGGCCGACGGCGGGCGCTTGGCGATCAGCTGCGCCAGCAGCGCGAGACCCAGCGCGGCGGCGTCGGTGACCATGTGGCCGGCGTCGGAAATGAGGGCCAGCGAGTTCGAGATGAACCCGGTGACCACTTCGACGACGGCAAACAGCAACGTCAGCACCAGCGCGCAGGCCAGCGCTTTCTGGCTGCGCGCGGGGGCGAAGTGGGCATTTTTGGCGTCGCCAGCGCGGTGGGCGTGCAGGTGGGCGGAAGAGGGGGCGGGAGCGGGTGGTTGCATATGGCGGCGATGACGATCGATAGAGGCGAAGTGTAATGGATTTCTGATATGCCCACGCTTGTCTTGGACTTTGCGCCCATCCCAAAAATAGCCCTTGTCATTCCCGAATCGCCTCTCTATAATGCTGGTCTTCGGGCGGTTAGTTCAGCTGGTTAGAATACTTGGTCGACATCCAAGGGGTCGGGGATTCGAATTCCTCACCGCCCACCAGAATTTGGCAGCATAGCAATATAAGAGTGAGAAAGGCACCATGGTTATGACACCGCGAACTACGACGGAGTTGTTCCAGCGACGCTAGTCGAGGTGGATTCTTTCGCTCAACGAAAAGATCAAGCGCGGCTAGCCCGCGCTTTTTTTCGTTCGCATTTTCGATTTTCCTCTTATTGCCAATTATTACCAATCATTACCAATTATTCGGCGCCTTGCGCCAGATGGAGAACAGCATGATCTCAGTCCGCCTTCCCGATGGTTCCGCCCGCGAGTATGACGGCCCGGTCACCGTAGCCCAGGTTGCCGCCAGCATCGGCACCGGCCTTGCCAAGGCGGCGCTGGCCGGCAAGGTCGACGGCAAGGTGGTCGATACGTCGCACCTGATCGATGCCGACGCCGACCTGTCCATCATTACCGACAAGGACCCCGAAGGCCTCGACGTGATTCGCCACTCCGCCGCCCACCTGCTGGCCTATGCCGTCAAGTCGCTGTACCCGGACGCGCAGGTGACGATCGGTCCTGTCATCGAAAACGGCTTTTATTATGACTTCGCCTACAAGCGCCCGTTCACCCCGGACGACCTGGCGGCGATCGAAAAGAAGATGACCGAGCTGGCCAAGAAAGACGAGCCGGTGACGCGCACCGTCATGCCGCGCGATGAGGCGGTGGCCTACTTCAAGTCAATCGGCGAAGCCTACAAGGCCGAGATCATCGCCTCGATCCCGGCCGGCGAAGACGTGTCGCTGTATGCGGAGGGTGACTTCACCGACCTGTGCCGCGGCCCGCACGTGCCGTCGACCGGCAAGATCAAGGTGTTCAAGCTGATGAAGCTGGCCGGCGCTTACTGGCGCGGCGACTCGAAGAACGAAATGCTGCAGCGGATCTACGGCACCGCCTGGGCGAAAAAGGAAGACCAGGAACTGTACCTGCACAACCTGGAAGAAGCGGAAAAGCGCGACCACCGCAAGCTGGGCAAGCAGCTCGACCTGTTCCACTTCCAGGACGAGGCACCAGGCCTGGTGTTCTGGCACCCGAAAGGCTGGACTATCTGGCAGCAGGTGGAGCAGTACATGCGCCACAAATACCAGGTCAACGGCTACCAGGAAGTAAAGGCGCCGCAGATCCTCGACCGCACGCTGTGGGAAAAGACCGGCCACTGGGAGAACTATCGCGAGAACATGTTTTCGACCGAGTCGGAAAACCGCTCGTATGCGCTGAAGCCGATGAACTGCCCCGGTCATGTGCAAATTTACAACGCCGGCATGAAGAGTTACCGCGACCTGCCGCTGCGCTTTGGCGAATTCGGCCAGTGCCACCGCAACGAGCCGTCCGGCGCGCTGCACGGCATCATGCGCGTGCGCGGTTTTACCCAGGACGACGGCCACATTTTCTGCACCGAAGAGCAGATCGCGCCGGAAGTGATCGCCTTCCATGCGCAGGCGATGGAGGTGTACAAGGATTTTGGCTTCGACAGCATCGACATCAAGATCGCGTTGCGCCCCGATAACCGGATCGGCTCGGACGACGTGTGGGACGAAGCTGAGGCCGCGTTGCGTTCGGCGCTCGGCGCCTGTGACGTCAAGTGGACCGAATTGCCGGGCGAGGGCGCGTTTTACGGCCCGAAAATCGAATACCACCTGAAGGATTGTCTCGGCCGCCCTTGGCAGGTCGGTACCATGCAAGTCGATTTCTCGATGCCGGGCCGGCTTGGCGCCGAATACGTCGCGGTCGACAACACACGCAAGGTGCCGGTGATGCTGCACCGGGCGATCGTCGGTTCCATGGAGCGCTTTATTGGCATCCTGATCGAAAACCACGCCGGCGCCCTGCCGCTGTGGCTGGCGCCGGTGCAGGTCGCGGTGCTCAATATTTCCGACGCGCAGTCTGAGTTTGCGCAAGGTGTTGCTGATCAGTTACGAAAAAGCGGGTTCCGGGTTCACGCTGATTTGCGGAACGAGAAAATAACCTATAAAATACGTGAACATTCTGTCCAAAAATTGCCGTATATCCTCGTGATAGGCGATAAAGAGCGGGATGCAAACACTGTGGCCGTGCGAGCACGTGGCAATATCGATCTGGGTGTGATGTCCGTCGATGCCCTCGTGGAGCGTCTCAAGCAAGAGATCGCATCCAAAGCGTAAAGCATGGCCGAATTACCAGACTTTATAAGGAAACACCATAGCTACTGACAAGTCGCATCGCATCAATGGCGAAATCACGGCCCCCGAAATGCGTTTATCCGGGGTCGAAAACGAGCCGCTCGGCATTGTGAGCCTCGCCGAAGCATTTCGTCTGGCTGAAGAGGCCAACGTCGACCTGGTAGAGATTGCGCCAACCGCGCAGCCGCCGGTATGCCGCCTGATGGACTACGGCAAGTTCAAATATTCGGAGCAGAAGAAGGCTCACGAAGCGAAATTGAAGCAGAAAATCATCTTGGTCAAGGAAGTCAAATTCCGTCCGGGTACCGATGATGGCGACTACAACATCAAGTTGCGCAACCTGATCAAGTTCCTCGATGAGGGCGACAAAACCAAGATCACGCTGCGCTTCCGCGGCCGCGAAATGGCCCACCAGGACATCGGTTTTCGCATGCTCGAACGCCTGAAGGGAGATCTTGAGCCGTTCGGCCAGGTCGAGCAATTCCCGAAGATGGAAGGCCGCCAGATGATCATGATCCTGTCGCCGAAAAAGAAGAAGGCATAACGCCAGGGTCAGGCCCGGTTTTGCTTTTAAGGGGCCTGAGCCCGGTTCAGGACCGCAAGCGGGTGAGTCATCTCATCCGCTTTGTTTTTTTTGGTGGCTTTCAGCCAACAAAGCCGGTGTCAGGCCCAGAAAGAAAAAACGGTCCGACCCCAGTCCGGGTGCCGTGCTATAATCCGCGGCTTCCTTCCTTCAGGGGAATGGAAATAATGTGAAAGCAGGCATCTAAGCGCAGCGAGTTGTTGCCACCTGCAATCCTATAATGGAGCTGTCTACAGGACAGAACTGCTATGCCTAAAATGAAGACCAAAAGCTCTGCGAAAAAACGTTTTCGCGTGCGTCCAGGTGGAACCGTTAAAGCGGGCCACGCTTTCAAGCGTCACATCCTGACCAAGAAAACGACCAAGAGCAAGCGCCAATTGCGCGGAATCACGAACGTCGACGCTGCGGATGTACGTTCCGTCATGCGCATGATGCCAACCGCTTAATCTCACCACTCAATTTAAGGAGTTACTATGCCTAGAGTAAAACGTGGGGTTACAGCTCGTGCCCGTCATAAGAAAATTCTTGTCCAAGCTAAAGGCTACCGTGGTCGCCGCAGCAAGGTGTACCGTGTTGCCAAGCAAGCAGTCATGCGCGCTGGCCAATACGCTTACCGCGATCGCCGCAACAAGAAGCGCGTATTCCGCCGCCTGTGGATCGCCCGTATCAACGCCGCTTCCCGTGAGCATGGCGTAACGTACAGCGTGTTCATGAACGGCTTGAAGAAAGCCTCTATCGAACTGGACCGTAAAGTCCTGGCCGATATGGCAGTGATGGACAAGCCGGCTTTTGCCGCGATTGTCAACGCCGTCAAGGCAAAGATCGCCGCGTAAGCAGCGATCGATTGTCAAGCGCCGCCTGCGGGTGGCGTAAAAAGAGCGGGGCAGAGGTTCAAACCTGTGCCCCGTTTTTGATTGTGGCGCCGCCGACGCGTCGCACCCCGACAGGAAACCACACAGCATGAACTCCCTGGAACAACTCGTCGTCACCGCGCAGGCTGATTTTCTCGCCGCCGAAGACGCTGCCGCACTCGAAAACGCCAAGGCCAGGTATCTTGGCAAGAGCGGCCAGATTACCGAACAGATGAAGGGCCTGGGCAAGCTGGACCCGGACCAGAAAAAAATCCAGGGCGCGCTGATCAACGCCGCCAAGGTGCAGGTCGAGGCCGCCTTGAGCGCGCGCCGCGACGCGCTCGCCAACGCCCAGCTCGAAGCGCGCCTGAACGCGGAGGCGATCGACGTCACCCTGCCGGGACGCGGCCGTTCAATCGGCGGCATCCATCCGGTGATGCGCAGCTGGGAGCGGGTCGAGGAAATCTTCCGCTCGATCGGCTTCGACGTCGCCGACGGCCCCGAAATCGAAAACGACTGGACCAATTTCACCGCCCTCAACAGCCCGGAAAACCATCCGGCCCGCTCGATGCAGGACACCTTTTATATCGAGGGCAACGACAGCACCGGCAAGCCTTTGCTGCTGCGCACCCATACCAGCCCGATGCAGGTGCGCTATGCGCGCACGCATACGCCGCCGATCAAGGTAATCGCCCCGGGCCGCACCTACCGCGTCGACAGCGACGCCACCCACTCGCCGATGTTCCACCAGGTCGAAGGCCTGTGGATTGCCGAGGACATCAGCTTTGCCGACCTGAAGGGCGTGTACCTCAATTTCGTCAAGGCCTTTTTTGAGACCGACGATTTGCAGGTGCGGTTCCGGCCGTCGTACTTCCCGTTCACCGAACCGTCGGCCGAGATCGACATCGCCTTTGGCAGCGGGCCGCTCAAGGGGCGCTGGCTGGAGGTGTCGGGTGCCGGCCAGGTGCACCCGACGGTGGTGCGCAACTTCGGCCTCGATCCGGAAAAATACATCGGCTTCGCGTTTGGCTCCGGCCTCGAGCGCCTGACGATGCTGCGCTACGGGATTAACGACTTGCGCCTGTTCTATGAGGGCGATTTACGTTTCCTGAAGCAGTTTAATTAAATTTTCCGCAAACTATTCGCAGCAAGGCACGCATATGCAATTTTCAGAAAACTGGCTCCGCACCATGGTCAACCCTTCGATGACGTCGGATGAGCTGTCGCACTTGCTCACCATGTCCGGCCTCGAGGTCGAAGAAGTGGAGGCGGTGGCGCCGCCGTTTTCGAACGTGGTCGTCGCCGAAGTGCTGGAAGTGGTGCGCCATCCGAACGCCGACCGTCTCAACGTGTGCACCGTCAACGTCGGCACCGGCAGCTTGCTCAACATCGTCTGCGGGGCGCCGAACGTGCGCGCCGGCATGAAGGCGGTCTGCGCGATGGCCGGTGCGCTGTTGCCGCCCGGCGCCGACGGCAAGCCGTTCGAGATCAAGGTCGGCCAGCTGCGCGGGGTCGAGTCGCAGGGCATGATGTGCTCGGCGAAAGAGCTGAAATTGTCGGATGACGCCGGCGGCCTGATGGAGCTGCCGGCCGATGCGCCGGTGGGCCAGAACATTCGCGACTACCTGGCGCTCAACGATTTGAAATTTACCATCAAGCTGACCCCGAACAAGGCCGATTGCCTGTCGGTGCTAGGCGTGGCGCGTGAAGTGTCGGCGCTGACCGGGGCGGCGCTGGTGGCCCCAAGCAGCCGCAGCGTGGCGGTCAACGGCAGCGAAGTGCTGCCGGTGAAAATCAGCGCGCCGGACCTGTGTGGGCGCTTTACCGGGCGTGTCATCCGCGGCCTGAACGCCAAGGCGCAAACGCCGGCGTGGATGGTCCAGCGCCTCGAGCGCAGTGGCCAGCGTTCGGTGTCGGCGCTGGTCGACATCTCGAACTACGTCATGCTCGAACTGGGCCGGCCGTCGCACGTGTTCGACCTGGATAAAATCCACGGCGGCCTCGACATCCGCTGGGGCATCAAGGGCGAGTCGCTCAAACTCCTGAACGGCAACACGGTCGCGGTGGACGACTGGGTCGGCGTCATCGCCGACGAGCGCCAGATCGAGTCGCTGGCCGGCATCATGGGCGGCGACGCCACTGCCGTCTCGCTCGACACCGACAACATCTACCTGGAAGCGGCATTCTGGTGGCCGAACGCGATCCAGGGCCGCGCCCGCCGCTTCAATTTCTCGACCGATGCGGCCCACCGCTTCGAGCGTGGCGTCGATTTCGCCACCACCGTAGAGCACATCGAGCGCATCACCGCATTGATCGTCGAAATCTGCGGCACCGCCGACACGGTGGTTGGCCCGGTCGACGACCAGTCGGTCAACCTGCCGCAACGCTCGCCGGTCATGCTGCGCACGGCGCGCGCGCAAAAAGTGATCGGCGTGCCGCTCACCGACGAGGTCGTCGCCGACATCTTCACCCGCCTGGGCCTGCCGTTCACGCAGCAGCCGGGCCAGTTCGCGGTGACGGCGCCGTCGTACCGCTTCGACATCGAGATCGAGGAAGACCTGATCGAGGAAGTAGCGCGCGTGTACGGCTTTGAAAACATCCCGGCGCGCCCGCCGGTAGCGGCCAGCGCCATGATCGCCGCGCCCGAGCACATCCGCTCGCTGTTCGCGATGCGCCATCGCATGGCCGACCTCGGCTACCAGGAAGTGGTCAACATGAGCTTCGTCGACGCGGCTTGGGAAACTGACTTTTCTGCTAACCGCGACCCGATCAAATTGCAGAACCCGATCGCCAGCCAGATGAACGTGATGCGCTCGTCGCTGATCGGCAGCTTGGTGGCCAATGTGCGCTACAACCTGAACCGCAAGGCGGGCCGGGTGCGCGTGTTCGAGATCGGCGCCATTTTCCAGCGTAATCCATTCGCGCTCGACGGCGCGCTGTCGATCGCCGGCTTCGACCAGCCGAAGCGGCTCGCGGCGATGGCCTACGGCCCGGCGCTTGACGAGCAGTGGGGCGTGCCGTCCCGCGTCATCGACTACTTCGACGTCAAGGCCGACCTGGAGGCGATGTTCGCCCCGATGCTGCCGCGCTTCGTGAAAATCGATCACCCGGCGCTGCATCCGGGACGTTCGGCCGCCATCGAACTCGATGGCAAGCCGGTCGGCTTCATTGGCGAACTGCATCCGCGCTGGTTGCAAAAATACGAGCTGGCACAGGCGCCGGTCCTGTTCGAGATCGACGTGCTGGCACTGCAGCAACGCTTGACGCCGAAATACGACGACATCTCGAAGTTCCCGGGCGCCACCCGCGATCTCGCGCTGGTAGTCAAGCAAGACGTTGCCGCGCAAGACGTGATGGACGCTTTCATTGCTGAGAAGCATTCAAATCCTGCGGGAAACATCGTGCAAGCCATTGTTTTATTTGATGAATATCGCGGCAAAGGGGTGGAGGCAGATGAAAAAAGCCTTGCATTCCGCTTTAGCTTGCAAGATACTCAAACCACCTTGCAGGACGATGCGGTCGATGCGCTGATGATGGCGATGGCCGCCGCCGCCGGGCAAAAACACCACGCAACCATGCGTAAGTAAGCTTGTTTAAAAACGTTTGATTGATAAGGCAGGGCAGCAAAATTAATAACAACGACGTTGATTCGGCCGTACTCCAATCGGCATTGGCGGCCGACCTGCATCGCGCCATGCTGGTTGCCAAGGTGCGCCAGCAGGCCGAGAAAGACTTGCCGACCCTCACCAAGGCCGAGCTGGCCGAACTTTTGTTCGAGCAGGTCGGGCTGAACAAGCGCGAAGCGAAGGACATGGTCGAAACTTTTTTCGACGAAATCCGCAATGCGCTCGAACGCGGCGAAGCGGTCAAGCTGTCCGGCTTCGGCAATTTCCAGCTGCGCGACAAGCCGCAGCGCCCGGGCCGCAATCCAAAGACCGGCGAAGAAATTCCCATCACCGCGCGCCGCGTGGTGACGTTCCATGCAAGCCAGAAGCTTAAAGCCATGGTCGAGGCGACCAGTCCGCTGGCAAAAGCGGCCTGAAATACATCATGAACGATCGCCCGAGCAAGACCGATTTGATCGTGCTGCCGCCGATTCCTGCCAAGCGCTACTTCACCATCGGTGAAGTCAGTGAATTGTGCGGGGTCAAGCCGCACGTGTTGCGCTACTGGGAGCAGGAATTTACGCAACTTAAGCCGGTCAAACGACGTGGGAACCGGCGCTACTACCAGCACCACGAAGTGTTGCTGATCCGCCGAATCCGCGAGCTGTTGTACGAGCAGGGCTTTACCATCAGCGGCGCGCGTAACAAGCTCGACAGCCGTAGCGGCGAAGCCATGCCGGCCCAGGGCGTTGGCGGCGGGGACGTCCAACCGGCTGGCGAAGGCACTGGCGCCAGCGGCGAGTACCCCGGCAACGCGATGCTTCGCAGCGAACTGATGGCTATCCTGACGTTGTTGCAGCAGGGCGCCTAGTCCGACGCCACGCGCCGACAGGGTTCAATCCACCGCGGCCGTTTGTGGCACCTGTTGGATTGGCCCTCGGGGTGATAGAATATTATTATGGTAGTGTAGCCGACCAACGCATGCGCAGTACCGGGCGTGGGGTTCGCTTCGGCTCTTTCCTGTGCCAGGAAAAATTAAGGAAAGACAATGATACGCGTTGCCATTTGTGACGATCACCAAATTGTACGAGCAGGTTTCAAGCAGATTTTTTCGACGTCTGGCGATGACTTCACGGTCGTCGCCGAAGGCGCAACAGGACGCGAAGCCCTCGACATCGCACGCCGCGAAATCTGCGACGTGCTGCTGCTCGATATCGCCATGCCGGATCAAAGCGGCATCGATATCCTGCGTACCATCCGCCAGGGTCAGCCAAACCTGCCGGTGCTGATCCTGTCCGGCTATCCCGCGCAGCAGTACGCGCTGAATTTGTTCAAGATGGGTGCCAACGGCTACCTGAACAAGGAATGCGAAGCGGACGAACTCAAAACCGCCGTGCGCACCGTGTTCCAAGGCCGCCGTTACGTGTCCTCGACCGTCGGCGAACTGCTGGCGCAAAGTTTCGACCGCGATCCGAATACCGCCTTGCACACAGAATTGTCAGACCGCGAGTTCCAGGTTTTCCTGCGGCTGGCAAAAGGGGCTACCGTATCCGACATCGGCGTCGCCTTGTCGCTGTCGATCAAGACGGTGTCGACCTACCGCACCCGCATCATGGAAAAGATGGGCCTGCAGTCGAATAGCGACCTGACCTATTATGCGATGAAGAACAATTTGCTCGATTAGCGTTATGGCAGGCCAGTATGGCGGCACAGGCGCCTGCCAGTGCGCCCCCGCGCACATATTGGCGGTATATACAACAAGGCGGCGACTACCCTGATGAAACAGGAAAATCGCCGCTGCGGGTGAAACGGCGCCGTTATCGACGCCGCGTTATCACTTAGTTGTTACAACTACCGTGCCACGTCTTCCAGCAGGCGGTCATATTCCGTCTTTGCCACCTTGTAGCACTCCCCCGCGTACTGCTCGAGACCTTGACGGTCGATGACGGTGATATTGCCGCGGCGGTATTGGATCAAGCCATCGTCCTGCAGCTTGCCGGCTGCCGCGGTGATCGATTCGCGCCGCACGCCCAGCATGATCGAAATCAGTTCCTGGGTCACCTTCAATTCGTTCGATGGCGAACGGTCGAGGCGGTCGAGCAGCCAGCGGCACAGTTTCTGCTCGATCGAGCTGTGGCGTCCGCCGACCGCGTTTTGCGCCATCTGGGCGAACAGCGCGTTGGTATAGCGCATCAGTAACTGGGGCAGGGCGCCGCCCTGGTTGAAGGCATCACGCAAAAACTGGGTCTTGAGACGGTAGCCGTAACCAGCGCTCTGCACGACGGCACTGCACATGGCGCGCTCGCCCATAAACAGCGACATGCCGACGACGCCTTCATGGCCGATTACCGCGATTTCTGTGGTGGCACCATCTTCCATCACATATAACAAGGAAACAATGGCGGTGGTTGGGAAGTACACGTTCTCGAGCTTGCTACCGTATTCGAACAATTCCTTGCCAAACGGCAGGGGAACCAGTTCGAGGTGTTCGAACAGCGTCTCCAGGTCGTGGCGCGGCAAGGCGGCCAGCAATTCATTCTGCTGAGTACCGCTGTAACTGACGATGGGTTTGGACGCAACTTTTAATTCCCGTGCGTTGCCAGGAATTTGATTTACCGTTTGCGCTTTTTGCGTGGTAACAAGTTGAGTGCTATTCATATTTATCCTCATTATCTCTATGCATCAGGAGCGTGGCGGCTTGTTGTACGGGTGCCGATTCGCGATGTGTGAAGATTAATGGTTTCGTCTGTTGGCGAACATAAGATTAGCAGTCGCCCCCGTGTAGGCCCGATGCATAGAGATTTGTAGGTCTAGTCCTACTGGGAGCATTTGCCCAATTTCCAAGGGTTTTCCTCGACTCGAACCAAAACACCGCATAATGGACAATTTCTTGCAACCGGGGTTCACCCACATGCATGTATTACTGGTCGAAGACGATGCCGTCCTGGTAGACGGTCTCTGCCGAATTCTGGAAGGCCACGGCATGCGTGTCGAAGTGCTCGGCAATGGCAGCGTGGCCGACCAGGTGCTGCAGCATTCCGAGGCGGCAGTCGCCGTGATCGATATCGGCCTGCCCGGCATCGACGGCTTCGAAGTGGTGCGCCGCCTGCGCGCGCGTGGCAGCGCCATGCCAGTGCTGCTGCTGACGGCGCGCGATGCCGTTGAAGACCGTGTGCGCGGGCTCGAGATCGGCGCTGACGACTACCTGGTCAAGCCGTTTGCTACCGCCGAGCTGGTGGCGCGCGTTCGGGCGCTCGCGCGCCGCAACACCCCCAAACCGACCGTTCTCAGCCTGGGCGACCTGACACTCGACAGCGCGTCCAAGCGCGCCCGCATCAGGGAGCGCGTGATCGAGCTGTCGGTGCGCGAATGGGCGGTGCTCGAATACCTGCTCGCCAACGGCGGGCGGGTGGTGTCGAAGCAGCAGATCATCGACGCCATCCTGCCGTGGGGCGACGACCTGACGCAAAACGCGGTGGAAGTCTACGTGTCGCGCCTGCGCCTGAAGATCGACGACGCCGGCGTCGCCATCCGCACCATCCGCGGCTTCGGCTACATGCTCGAACGGGCAGCGTGACCGGTAAATGATCACTTCATGACCAGTATCCGTGTACGCCTGCTGAAATGGCTGATCGGACCGATCCTGCTGGTCAACCTGGCCGGCGCCAGCCTGATTTATTTGCTGGCGTGGAGTCCGGTCCAGCTGGCCTTCGACCAAAGCCTCGGCGACGCCGCGGCCAGCCTGTTGGCGCGGCTGCACGGCGCGGCCGGACCGGGTGGCCGGACCGGCATCGATTTGCCGCCGCAGGCCGAGCGGGCGCTGCGCGCCGATCCGGTCGACGCCGTCTATTTTGCAGTGCGCGATGGCAGCGCGGGCACCCGCTTGCTGGCCGGCGACGCCGACTTCCCGCCGCTGCGCCCCGGCGCCGGCGCCTACGACGCGCTCATGCGGGGCGAGCCGGTGCGGGTGATGGCGCTAAAAGTCGACAGCACCCCTGGCGGCGCCGTCGCCGGTGTCGCCAAGACGCTGCGCAAGCGGCGCCAGGTGGGTGGCGACACGGTGCGCGCGATGCTGCTGCTCGAAGCCCTGTTTACCTTGATATTGGCCGGCCTGGTGTGGTTTTCGGTGACCGGCGCCCTGCAGCCTTTGGCGCGGCTGCGCGCTAACCTGAACGCGCGCGACGGCGACGACCTGGCGCCTATCGGCGAGCACGACGTGCCGTACGAACTGGCGCCGGTGGTGCGCGCGTTCGACGACCTGCTGGTCAAGCTGCAGGCCGGCGGGCAAGCCCGGCATGACTTTCTCGCCAATGTCGCGCACCAGCTGCGCACGCCGCTGGCCGGTATCAAGCTGCAACTCGAATGGCTGGCGGCGCGCCATCCGGGCGACGCCGGCAGCGGCCACTCGATCGGCCTGATGCTGCAATCGAACGAACGGATGATCCGCCAGACCAACCAGCTGCTGGCACTGGCGCGCGCCGAGCCCAGCCACTTTGAAAAAACCCGCCTTGAAACGCTCGACCTGGGGGCGCTGGTGGCCGAGTCGATCCAGCATTTCGTCGACCAGGCCCTCAGGAAAGGCATCGACCTCGGTTTCGAGCTGGCGCCGCTTGCCATCGCCGGCGACCGTTTCCTGCTGCGCGACCTGATCGACAACCTGGTCGACAACGCGCTGCGCTACACGGCGGCCGGTGGCGCGGTGACGGTGCGCTGCCTGCACGACGGCCAGTTCGGCGTACTCGAGGTTGAGGATTCCGGTCCCGGCATCGCCAGCGCCGAGCGCGAACGGGTTTTCAACCGCTTTGTGCGGCTCGACGACAAGACCACCGGCAGCGGACTCGGGCTGGCGATCGTGCGCGACATCGCGCTGGCGCACCGTGCCCGCATCACGGTCGATGCCGGCAAGGATGGCAGCGGCGCGCTGTTCCGGGTGCGCTTTCTGGCCTGAGCGCGGCCGCGGCAACCAAAAAACCATGCGCGGCAGTGCCGGCATGGTTTTTTGGACAGTCCGGGAGCCGTTGTTTCGAACATGACCCGGTCAGCGTGACCCGTTCATTCCCCCGACACGTACGTGTAGGCCCGTTTGCGCTTGGGCTGGTTGGTTGGGCGGATCCGCTGCGGGCTGATCGCCACGCTGGTGCCGGCTGCCGAGGCGCCGCCTTTTTGCACCGCGCCGATCACCACCGACACCGACTTGCCGTCGATCGGTACGCCTGACGCCAACACCGGCGAAGGGGGCAGACCGCCACCGACAAAGACCGACGAGCGCCCGCCACCACAGGCGCCGGCGACATTGATCGCACCCGAAGCGTTGAACAGGTTGACCCAGTAGCCGCGGGCCTGGCCGAGCGAGCTGGAACAGGTGCCGGCGCTTGGGGCAATCGGCCGGTTGGTGCTGAAGGTCACCATGCCGCTGGCGATCAGCGCCGAAGTGACCACCTGTTCGCCCTGGCCGTACTGGTTCAGGTCCATGAACCAGCCGGACAGGTTCGAAGCCGGCAGCACCGGCGTGGTGGTGCAACTGCTTGCGGCGGTGTAGTTTTCCATCGTGTCCATGTCCGTCGCCAGCGTCAGCGCGGGCGCCGACAGGTCGTCTTTGTAGACATAGAAGCGGTTGACCACGTCGGCATACGGGTATTGCGACTGCAAAGGATGTTCGCGGTCGCCGCTGCCGAGGGCGACGTAGACCTTGCCCTGGGCCGCCAGCAGCGCCGGCGCGAACAGGAACTTGCGTCCGCCGCCGGTGGTGTAGGCAATCTTGCGGAAACTCCATTCCGCAGCTGTGCCTGCTTCCTTGGTGAGTGCGCTCTTGATAAAACTGATCCGGTATACGCCGCCGCCGGTGTCGGCCGCATAGGCGTAGTCGGGCTTGCCGTCATTGTCGATGTCGACCAGCGCGACGTCGGCGGCGACGGCGCGATCGGTGGCGAAGCTGCGCAGTACGGCGCCGGTTTCACCGTCGAGCACATAAATCATGCCGCCCTTGCGGCCGCTGCAGGCAGGCGTACTGCTGTTGGCATCCTCGCAGGCATCGTAGCCGCCGCCGACCACCACCACCGGCTTGCCCGGGTAGCCGCGCAGGAAGGCGACGTTGGGGGTCGACCAGGTCTGGCCGATGTCGCTCATGCCGGTGGTGCAGCCGGTATCGTTACCGAGATTGGGGCAGCCGGCTTTCCACATGAAACGCGGCAGCGCCGGATTGGTGGCGTCGATGCCGTAGATCATGCGCCCGCCGCGCCGCATGCTCGGATAGATCCACACCTGCGAACTGTCGGCGTTCTGGTAGAGACCGGTCGAGCCGTCGAAAAAATAGTCTTTTGGAGCCGGCGGCGGCGAAATCGCGTCGGACAGTCCCGGGTAGTTCACCAGCGGGCTGTTGGTTTTGAGCCGCGCGAGCCGCCCGAAAAACTCGGGGGCGACGAACGACCAGCGTTCGACCCCGGTTTCGGCATTCACCGCGTGCAATGTGCCGTCGTTGGCGCCGTAATACACCGTCACCCCACGTGTGCCGCCGTAGTTGACCGGGAGCGGGCGCGAGTGGATCACGTCGCCGTGGATCGATGGCCGGGCCGAGGTGAGATCGCCCGTGCCTTTCTCGTTGTTGACGTCTTCGCCGCGGATGAACTTGACCACGCTGGCGTCGAGTCCCGAACTGGCGGTGTCGAAGCTGGTGAAGCTGGTGCCGCTCAGCGTGATCATGTTGCGATTGACCGCGTGGCTAATGCTGGCGCCGCTGGCGCCGCCGACGTTACCTTGGCGCAGCACCTGGGCGGCGGCGCCTTTTTCCACCAGCGGGCCGTCCGGCGCATCCGAATACCTGCTGACGGCAACCTTAGGGCCGGTCGGGTTGGCTGGATTGGTAATCACGCCTAGCGTACAAGTGCCGGCCGGATCGGGATTGAGTCCCATCCCGCCCCAGTAGCTGCCGCTGTCGCCGCTCCAGTAACTCTGGGCGCACGGGGTGACGAAGCCGGTCAGCGTGTTGACCGCGATTTTGCCTTCGACGTCGCCGAGTTCGATGTTGGCGCCGGCGGAAACCAGTTGATAACGCTTGAGGTTGCCGAACCAGCGCGGTTTGGCATCGGCGTCGGGCCGGAACATGCCGATGAACACCTGGTTTTCGTTCTGCGAGCGGTTCGTTGCGTTGACCGGCAGGCTGGTCGAGGCAAAGCTGGTGTTGACCGCCTGGATCTCTACAATGATCTGCTTGATCGCGTCGACAATCGCCTGTTCGTTCTTGGCGGCGAAGTACTTGCCGCCGCCGGCCTTGGCCATGCTCATCAGGAGCGACGTCTGGGTCGCGTCCGGCTGGGCGTTGTAGACGTCGATGGTATAGGTCGTCACCGGTGGCCGGATGGTGGTGCCGGGCACCGGGATACCCTTGTCATGCATCAGGCGCGCCCACTCGTCGGCGTTGCGCGGCGCGGTGTCGGTGCTGCTGGTGCCGGTCGGCACGTTGGTCAGCACGGTGTTGGTGCCGATCACGTTGTAGACGCTGGTGTCGGCCGGGCAGCTATCCATCGACGTGGCGGTCGGCGCATTGCCGTAGCTGCAGCTGATATTGGTACCGGTGCACGACGCGGCAAAATCGGTGGTGCTGGCCGGCGGCGATGCATAGCATTGTTCCGTCTTGCCGAGCAGGTTGGTGGCGGTGGAGGCCGGCGTGCCACCGCTGCCAGTGGTGACGGTGGTCGGCACTGCGCGCTGGTTGATGGTGAACTGGCGCTTCGGTGTAGAGGTCTGGGTGACGGTGACTTTTTTGCGCTGCCCGTTGCAGCCGGTGGCGTCGGTGCTCAACACGCCGGCATAGGTGCAGCTGTTATTGGCTGGGCAGGTCAGGCCGCCGCGGTCAGTGGAGGTGCCTGGGGTCCAGTTGTTGTTGCCGGTGCCGACCCCGCTGTAGCAGGCGTTGGTCGGGGCGCTAGAGCTGACCGGGCTGTTGCTGCCGATCGCGGCGCCGACCGTATACGTACAGGCATAGGTCGTGTTGCCGCTGCTGGCCGGGCAGTTCAAGCTGCCGTGGTCGCTTGCCGGCACCTCGGTGGCGGCGTTGTAATAGCCGGTGCTCGGGGCGCTGGTGATGACTGCAGTGCCGGTGCTGCTGGTGCCGCCGCTGGCCGGCGTGAACGCCGACTGCACCACGGAATAGGTGCGGGTGCCGGCCGGGCAGGCAATCGGGCCACCGTTGACCGCCGCCGGGCCGATCTTGCAGCCATCGGTATAGGTGGCGCAGTCGGCGGCGAACGGGGTGATGCCGGCGCTGGCGGCGGCCGGGGTGGCGTAACAGGCGCCGGTAACGCCGACGGTGCTGTCGGTGGCCACGCTCTGGCTGCTGAAGTTGGGCAGACCGAGCTGGGTGACCGGCAGCAGCGCCCCTGTGGCCGAGCGGTTGTTGGTCAGCGCGGTTAGCGCGGCGGTGTTGGCCGCGCTGTCGGCGGAGGGACCGCTGGAATTCGGGTTGCCGATGAAAATGACGAAGCTGCGCCCGCACGTATTGTCGGCCGTCAACGGGCTGGCAAAGCGGGCAAAGGCGCTGGTGTAGCCGGCGGGGTCGGCCTTGCTGGCGACGACCGCGCTGGGATTGAGCGAATTTTCACCGGCAAAATAATTGTAGGCGTCGTACATCAGGTTGCCGTACGGCGTATTCGAGTTGCGCTTCTCGTCCGGGCTGTTGACGTTGTTGTAAATGGTCGTGAGCTGGTTGTTGAACGCGGTCTTGTTGGCCGCCGCCATCGGTTTCACCGCCGAGCGGATGAACCCGCCGTCCTGGTTGGCGTTGCCGCCGGTGACGAACTCCATCAGGCCGAGGTTGACGGTGCTGTCGAGGTCCTGCAGTACGGTCTTGATGGCGTGCGCCTCGGATTGCCCCTGGGAGTCGCCGTTCGGCCATTTCTGGCTCTGGCGCGACCAGTTCGACGTGTTGTCGAGCACGATCAGGATGCGCGGGTTGATCGCCGCGCCGGCCGAAGCGCCGGTGAAGATGTCGATGTCGTCGGCCGCTGCCATGATTGGCGTGCCCCCCAGGCTGGCGCACAGCGACAGCGCCATCAGTTTCGAGCCGGTGCTGCGTTTCATGGCGTTCTCTTTCACGGACATTTTCACGGAAAAATCAATGGCAATTGGTGGCGACGTCGTCTTTCGCCACGCGTACCGCGATGCCCTGGGTGACGGTGACCGCTGCCTGGGTGGTGGGGTCGGTGGCCACGGCCGTCACCTCCCAGATGCTGTTGGCGCACTCCGAATTGCCCGTCACGGCGCCGGCGACGCCAAAGATCTGCGGGGTGCCGATGGTGCAGCCGGCGTCATCGTCGATGGTGACATCCAGTTCGGTGCTCTTGATCGACTGCGCCTTGACGCAGCTTGGGGGCGGGGTCAACGCCACCGTCACATCGGACCTGCCGTCGCCGTTGGTGTCGATGCAGCGCTGGTTGGGGGCGCCGCATGAATCGGCCAGCACATTGTTCGGGGTTTCAAAAAATCGCGTGCTGCTGATGGTTTCCTCGATCACTTCGCGCGCCGCGGCGATCGCTTCATCGCGCTGCTGCATGTTGCTGACCACTTGAAGGTTCGATTTGCTGACGTTGAAGCTGGTCAACGCGAGCAGGGTCAGCAGCACCAGCATGATCAGCGCAACGACCAGCGTGACGCCTTGTTGGCGGTGCAGCATCTTCATGGCAGCTTTCTTCCGGCCGGATTGGGCAGGTTGACGACTGCCTGGAACACGTGCCGCTTGTAATGGTCACCGGCTGCCGCCACCGTGTTGGCGCCCAGCTGATAAGACTTGGTGTCGGTATAGCCCTGGCTCGGCGTGTGGTTGCGCGCCAGGAGGTAAAGCTTGACCGCCACCGTGTTGCGCCAGTTGCCGGGCGTCTCGGGGGCGGCCCCGTAGACGTCGGGGACACCGTCGCTGCCGGTGTCGATGCCATAGTCGATCTGCAGGTTCTCGATCCCTTCGACCAGCGGCACGACGGTCATGCCGAGCGCGCCGGCGACAGTGCCCAGCTCGGCGCGTTTGAGGGTCGGGATGCCGTCGCCGGGATTGCCGTTGTTGGCGACGAAATAAATATGTGTCTCGTAGACCCTCGTCGGCGCCGGTGTGCCGCTGCCGGCGGTCTGGGTGCAGTCGCGCCTGTGGCGCGTCATCCCCCCGGTCGTCAGGGCGAGCGCGTAATGGTCGTTGACGTCGCCCGAATCGAGCTCGTTGGGGTTGTTACACAACGACGCCTGGAAGAACGGGCCGCCGGCGCTGGCCGGCTCGCAATTGCCCTCGCCCACAACGCAGGTGCGGGTATGGCGCACCACCAGCACGTCGGTGCCGGCCCGCACGTCGTCGATGCAGCCCGGCACGTTGGCGGTGCCAACGTTGTCGACCCCTTGCACGTGCAGTGGCAGCGCTCCCTTCAGTGCCGCTACCGTCAGCGCGCAGGGATCTGGCAGCGCCGCCGGCGTGTCAATCGCCTGCGGATCGAACTCGCCATAGAAGCCGGCGTTGCGCAGGTCGCCCGTCATTAACGAGACGGCGAAGCGGCCGTTCTCGACCTGGCGGTTGGCCTTCTCGATTTCGCCCTGGGCGCGGGTGTTGTTGACGAACAGGGTGGTCATGCCGGCCAGGATCATCAGCCCAAGGGTGACGGAGATCATCAGTTCGGCCAGCGTGAAGCCGCGCTGGGTACGCCAGGCGCGCGGCCGGAGTCGGTGAATGTGCATGGGGCGGCAGCTCGGTTAGATGCAGTTGGGCAGGCCGACCGCGACGCGCACCGAAATGGCGCGGCGGTTGGTATCGGCGCCGTAGGCGTCGCGCCCGCAGGCGAAGGCCGGCGCGATGGTCGGATGCATGCCTTGCCAGGCCACTGTCACCAGGTAGATGGCGTGGCGGCAGACGCCGGGGCTGTCGTCCTTGGCCTGGACCTGCGACACGCAGCCGCGCGCGCCGATCATGGCGCCGATCATGGCGCCCGCCTTTACCTCCGACGCGCCCTTCAGGGCGGCGCTCCACTCGCACAAGTCGCGCGTGCTGCCGGCGGCGACGCTGCCGCAGTCAAGCGGCAGCGCGTCGCCGGTGCCAAGCGCGGTGGTCGTAAGGTAGGCGTTGGCCTGGCCGGAATTGCCACTGATGCGCGACTGCAGGTCTTCCAGCAGCAGCACGGCCTGGGCGCGCTGATACGCTTCGATCGACCCAACCTGGGCCTTGGCCTGGAAAGCGGCGATGCCGAGCAGGCCGAAGGCCACCAGCACCATGGTGATCAGCACTTCGAGCAGCGAAGTGCCGCGCTGGCGGGGGAGGGTGAGGATGGTCATGGTGCCGCGCAAGCTGTCGCGGTCTGGAACGGCCGCCCGCTCAGGTCGATCTTGATGCAGCGCGCCGTCGTGTCGCCGGCGGCAAGCTCAAAAGAAGGCAGGGTGGCGCCCTTGAGGCGGCCGTTGGCCAGGTACACCACGCTGGCCGGGCCGCTCACGGTGAGCGCTGTCAGCGGCCCATGGTCGTCCAGCAGGTTGCCGGTATCGGCCGGATTCGGGATGTGCCAGCCGCCCTGCCAGCCGGTACTGGCCGGGGTCAGCGACACTTCCGTGTTGCGCTTGATAGCTTCGCTGCGCGTCCGCGTCAGCGCGGTAAACAAGTCGCTGGCGGCGCCCTTGGTGCGTTGCGCGGCGATCATGCTGCCGAACGACGGCGCCGCCATCGCACTGAGCACAGCGATAATGGCCAGCACCGCCATCAACTCGGGCAGCGTAAAACCGGCGGCGCGGCGCGCGCTTACCATGTCGAAGTCGGCAATTTGGTGCCGGCGCTGTCGATGGAAAGCACGCCGTCGGCGGCCTGGCTGGTGCCTGCGACAGGCGTGGCGGTGATGGTGTAGGTTGGCGGCGGGCCATCGACGACGGCGATGCTGATGGTGTACCTGGCCGACACTTCGGCAGGCGGCACCATGCCCAGCGTCGTCGGGGTGGCTGCATAGCCACGGCTGTCGGCCAGGTACTGGCTCTGGGCCAGCGCCATTGCCAGCATCTGGGCCTGGGCAGCGGCGCGGTGACCCCTGGCCAGGTAGTTCCCGTACGCCGGATAGGCGACTGCGGCCAGGATGCCGACAATGGCCACCGTCACCATGAGTTCGATCAGGCTGAAGCCAGCGGCCCGGCGCGCTGCGGCATACGGCATGCTGGTGCGGATCATGAGAGCCTCTCGGTTGGATGCACTGCGGGAATGTTGCCCAGTATAAATGAATATGCTTTCATTTCCCTGAAGAAATGCTGACAAACCGCTGACAAAGTCGTTCCAAATGCAAATTCCGGCATCAAAGCCCAGTCCGCTTTGTCCAATCAGTTCACACAATCGACGCAACACTCGGTAAAATCGAGGGTTTTTCGCAATCTGCCACCCTACGGCCTAGACTATGTCCATCGAACAAGCGTTACCGACTTCCGACCACCTTGACAGCAGCGATAGCGGCGAAGTCGCCGCCGGCAAGCTGCCTGCCGTGATTGCCCGTGAAGTGGCGCGCCGCCGCACTTTCGGCATCATTTCCCACCCGGATGCGGGCAAGACCACGCTGACCGAAAAGTTGTTGCTGTTTTCGGGCGCGATCCAGATGGCTGGCACCGTCAAGGCCAGGAAGAGCGGGCGTCACGCGACGTCCGACTGGATGGAAATCGAGAAGCAGCGCGGCATTTCCGTGGCCAGCTCGGTGATGCAGTTCGAACACCGCGACCACGTCATCAACCTGCTCGACACGCCGGGCCACCAGGACTTTTCGGAAGACACCTACCGGGTCCTGACCGCGGTCGACTCGGCGCTGATGGTGATCGACGCGGCCAAGGGCGTCGAGGCGCAGACCATCAAGCTGCTGGCCGTTTGCCGCATGCGCAACACGCCGATCGTCACCTTCATGAACAAGATGGACCGCGAAACGCGCGATCCGCTCGAACTGCTCGACGAACTAGAATCGGTGCTGAAAATCGAGTGCGCGCCGGTGACCTGGCCGATCGGCATGGGCAAAAATTTTCGCGGCGTGTACCATCTGCTGCGCGACGAGATCATGCTGTTCAAGGCAGGCGAGGAAAAGGCCGACGGCGCCTTCGAGATCGTCAAGGGCATCGACAACCCGCGCCTGGCCGCGATGTTCCCGCTCGAGATCGAGCAGCTGAAAAACGAAGTGGAGCTGGTGCACGGCGCCTCGCATCCGTTCGACCTCGAACGCTTCCTGGCCGGCATCCAGACCCCGGTGTTTTTCGGCTCGGCGATCAACAACTTCGGCGTGCGCGAAATCCTGTCCGCGCTGGTCGACTGGGCGCCGGCCCCGCGCGAGCGCGACGCCACGGTGCGCGTGGTGGCGCCGAACGAGCAGCCGTTCACCGGCTTCGTCTTCAAGATCCAGGCCAATATGGACCCGGCCCACCGCGACCGCATCGCTTTTCTGCGCGTGTGCTCGGGGCGCTTCGAGCGCGGCATGAAGGTCAAGCACCTGCGCCTCGGGCGCGAAATCAAGGTGTCATCGGTGGTGACGTTCATGGCGTCGTCGCGCGAGCAGGTCGAGGAAGCCTTCGCCGGCGACATCATCGGCCTGCCGAACCACGGCAACATGCAGATCGGCGACAGCTTCTCGGAAGGCGAGATGCTGACGTTTACCGGCATTCCGTATTTTGCGCCAGACTTCTTCCGCTCGGTGCGGATCCGTAACCCGCTGAAAATCAAGCAGCTCCACAAAGGCCTGCAACAGCTCGGCGAAGAAGGCGCGGTGCAGGTGTTCAAGCCGGTGCAGGGCGGCGAACTGATCCTGGGCGCGGTCGGCGTGCTGCAGTTCGAAGTCGTCGCCAGCCGGTTGCTGAACGAATACGGCGTCGACGCCGTATTTGAGGGTGCGAGCATCAGCAGCGCGCGCTGGGTCAGCGGCGACGACAAGCGGGTGCTGGCCGATTTCGAAGCGGCGCTCGGCCACAACGTCGCCTACGACGCGGCCGGCAACCTAGCCTACCTCGCCACCTCCAACGTCAACCTGCGCCTGACCGAAGAGCGCTGGCCGAAGCTGACATTCCACGCCACCCGCGAGCACGCCGCCAAGCTGGGGTAATTCGACTAGGTCCGACCTAGCAGGTAGGCGTCCACCGTGGCGCCGATCCAACACGCAATTATCACCGTTGCGGCCACCGTCGCCAGCGTCGATCCGCCTTGCTGCTCGAGGCGGGCCGCCATCGCCACCGGGTCGGCGCTCATCGTGCCGGCCATGATCTGTCCGGCAATCTCGGTGGCCTGCTCCATCGCGTCGTTCAGGAACACCACCACCAACACCAGGGTAGGCACCAGGAACAGGCAGGCGCGCGCGCCGCGCTTGAGATAGAGGTGGCCGGCACCGGGGAATACCAGTGCCGAAATCAATGCCGCTTTGACCGAACGATTCATTCGACTCCTTTTTTTGTATGGACCTGCAGTTTGCGCGGGCGCAAGTCGCGGCAGCACCGTCGGGGTAAATTCTCCCATGCGCTTAGGCAATAAATTCGCAATAGATGTGTAATAGGCGCACCCCGGCTGGCAGCGCGGTTTCAATCATACCCGCCGGCGCGAACGATCATCGATTCGTGAGGAAGCTCCGTGACAGTCCTGTCGAAAATCACCCACCTGCTGCGGACCGGCGAGAGCGCCCTCGATGCCAGCGTTTCCAAGCTCGCAAACCGGCTCTCCACCATGCTTGCGCGACTGCGCATCGGCCCCAAACTTCTGCTCGCGCCCGCAATCGTGCTGTTGCTGCTGATCGTGCTTTCCTGTGGCGCCTACTATGCCATGGTGCGCCAGAACCAGTCGCTCGAAGTCATCGTGCAGCAGCGCGCGGCGCACTTGCGCGACACCGCCGCGCTGGTCGCCTCGGCCCATCAGGCACACACCGAGATGTACCAGCTGCTGACCTGGATCAGTGCCAGTTTTTCAAGGGCGCGGGTCGATGCGCTGGCGGCCGACATTCATCAACGCCACGCCGCCATCAAGCAGCGCTTCGCCAGCCTGGCCGGGCTGAGCGCTGCCGGCAGCGCAGAGCGGCGTTTCATCGCGCAGGCCGCGAGCGCGCATGCCACCTACGTCAAGGCCATTCTCGACGTGATCGAGCTGTCGCAGGCCGACCATTCCACCAGCGCCAGCGCGATGTCGAAAGCCGAGCGGGAATTCGAGGTGGTGTCGGCGCGCCTGGGCCAGCTGTCGCGCCTCGAGCAGGAACTGAGCGAGCAGGCGTCAAACGCCGCCGCCGCCGACTTCCACGCCATCTCTATCCTGATGCCGCTGGTGATCGCGCTGTCGATCGTGCTGTCGCTGGCAGTCACGATGGCGGTGCGGCGGGCGCTGCTGCGCGAAATAACCGGCATCGGCGAGGCCGCCGTCGGCCTGGCCAACGGCAACCTGATGGTCGGCGCCCGCAAATACGGCAACGATGAAATTGCCGACACCTCGCGCGTGCTCGACACCAGCATTCGCAACCTGAATGCCACCCTCAAGGGCATCCTGGCGTCGGCCCGCTCGATCGACACCGCCTCGCGCGAGATGGCGATCGGGAACGCCGACCTGTCGTCGCGCACCGAGGCGCAGGCCAGTTCGCTGCTGCAGGCCGCCTGCACGATGGAGCAGATGACGACGGTGATCAGCCAGACCGCCAGCAACGCGCAAGCGGCCAACCGGCTAGCCGAGAACGCGTCGAGCGTGGCGCTGCGCGGCAGCGGTACGGTCGAACGCCTGGTGGCATTGATGACGTCGATCCGCAGCAGTTCAAGCAAAGTGGTCGACATCACCACCCTGATCGACAGCATCGCCAGCCAGACCGGCGTGCTGGCGCTCAATGCCGCGGTCGAAGCGGCGCACGCCGGCCAGCACGGGGCCGGCTTTGCGGTGGCGGCGTCGCAAGTGCGGATGCTGGCGCGGCAAACGGCCACGGCCGCGCGCGCGATCCGCGAGTTGATCGCCCAGGCGGTTGCCGACATCGACGGCGGCAGCGCGTCGGTGCTCGAAGCCGGCCACAGCATGACCGACCTGGCCACCTCGGTGCAAAAGGTGGGCGACATCATCAGCGCGATCAGTTACGCCAGCGCCGAGCAGGCCAGCGGGATCTTCGAGGTCAGCCAGGCGATTGTCCAGATGGACCAGATGACGCAAAAAAATTCGGCGCTGGTGACGGACGCGGCGGCCGCCGCCGAAAGGCTCCAGCGGCAAGCCGCCGGCCTGGCGCGCGCGGTGGCCGGCTTCAACCTGGACGAAGCGGCACTGCTGCCGCTGGCGCCGCTGCGCCACCGCGCCAGCGGACGCAAGAACCACTTGCGGCTGGCGTCGAGGCGGGCCTAGCCACCGGCCAAATTCACTCGTAGTCGCTGATCGGCGCGCAGCCGCAGAACAGGTTGCGATCGCCATAGACGTTGTCGGCGCGCCCGACCGGCGGCCAGTACTTCTGGCGCCTGAGCGAGGCGACCGGGAAGGCCGCCACTTCACGGCTGTACTTGTGCTGCCAGTCGTCGGCCATCACCACCTCTGCCGTGTGCGGTGCCCCTTTGAGCGGGTTGTCCATACGGTCGTATTCGCCGCGCCCGACCTTGACGATCTCGGCGTGGATGGCGATCATCGCATCGATGAAGCGGTCGATCTCGATTTTCGATTCGCTTTCGGTCGGCTCGATCATCAAGGTGCCGGGCACCGGGAAGCTCATGGTCGGCGCGTGGAAGCCGAAGTCCATCAGGCGCTTGGCAACGTCTTCGTTGCTGATGCCGGTGGCGTCGGTCAGCGCGCGCAGGTCGAGGATGCACTCGTGCGCGACCAGGCCGTCGTGGCCCGAGTACAGCACCGGATAGTGCGGCGCCAGCCGGTGTGCGACGTAGTTGGCGTTCAGGATCGCCACTTCGGTCGCCGCGGTGAGGCCGGCGCCGCCCATCATCGCGATGTACATCCACGAAATCGGCAGAATCGAGGCCGAGCCGAACGGCGCCGCGCTGACCGCGCCGATGCCGGCGTCGTCGCGCATGTAGCCGCTCGAGCGCTGGTTCGGCAGGAACTTTGCCAGGTGCGCGCCGACGCCGATCGGGCCGACGCCGGGGCCGCCGCCGCCGTGCGGAATGCAAAATGTCTTGTGCAGGTTCAGGTGGCTGACGTCGCCGCCAAAACTGCCCGGCGCCGCGACGCCGACCAGCGCGTTCATGTTGGCGCCGTCGATGTAGACCTGGCCGCCGTGCGAATGGATGATGGCGCACAGTTCGTCGATGCCCTCCTCGAACACGCCGTGGGTCGACGGGTAGGTCACCATCACGCACGCCAGGTTGGCGCTGTGTTGTTCGGCCTTGGCCCTGAGGTCGGCCAGGTCGACGTTACCGCGCGCATCGCACGCCGTGACGACGACCTGCATGCCGACCATGTTGGCCGAGGCCGGGTTGGTGCCGTGCGCCGACGAGGGAATCAGGCAGATGTTACGGTGGCCTTCGCCGCGCGACTCGTGGTAAGCCTTGATGACGAGCAGACCCGCGTATTCGCCCTGCGAGCCGGCGTTCGGCTGCAGCGACACGGCGGCATAGCCCGTCAGCGCGCACAGCATGTCTTCCAACTGGCCGATCATTTCGCGGTAGCCGACGGTCTGCGCATCCGGCGCGAACGGGTGGATGTTGGAAAACTCCGGCCAGGTCACCGGGATCATTTCCGACGTCGCGTTCAGCTTCATGGTGCATGAGCCGAGCGGGATCATGGTGCGATCCAACGCCAGGTCCTTGTCCGCCAGGCGGCGCAGGTAGCGCAGCATTTCGTGCTCGGCATGGTAGCGCTGGAAGGTCGGGTGGGTCAGGTAGGTGCTGGTGCGCGCCAGCTGCGGTGGGAAAGCGTCGTCGTCGCCGTCGCCGGAGTCAAAGGCGTCGAAATCGACCGTGGCGGCGCCAAAAATCGTGCACAGCAGCGCGATGTCTTCGCGGCTGGTGGTTTCATCCAGCGACACGCCGACGTGGCCGTCATCGACGCGGCGCAGGTTAACGCCGTATTCGACGGCCCTCGCGTGCAGCCCGGTTGCGCGGTCGGTGGCGATCGTCAGCGTGTCGAAGAAGGTCTGGTTGGCCAGCGTGAAGCCGGCCTGCTTCAATGCGCTGGCCAGGATGACGGTAAAACGGTGGGTGCGGTTGGCGATACGCGCCAGGCCGAGCGGTCCGTGGTAGACGGCGTACATCGACGCCATCACCGCCAGCAGCACCTGGGCGGTGCAGATGTTGGAGGTCGCTTTTTCGCGCCGGATGTGCTGCTCGCGCGTCTGCAGCGCCAGGCGGTAGGCCTGGTTGCCCTGGGCATCGATGGTGACGCCGACGAGGCGGCCGGCCATGCTGCGCTTGAACTCGTCGCGGGTGGCGAGGTAGCCGGCGTGCGGTCCGCCGAAACCGAGCGGTACGCCGAAGCGCTGGCTGTTGCCGACGACGACATCGGCGCCCCATTCGCCCGGCGGCGCCAGCACCGTCAGCGCCAGCAGGTCGGCGGCGACGACGACCATGGCGCCGGCCGCATGCAGTTTCTCGCAGGCGGCGCGGTAGTCGCGCACGTCGCCGTTCACGCCGGGGTACTGCAGCAGCACGCCGAAGCATGCAGCGTCGAGCGATTCGACGTCGGCGGCGGCAATGGTGCGCACTTCAACGCCGATGGGTTTGGCGCGCGTCTCGATCACTTCGCGTGTCTGCGGCAGCACGTCGTCGGCGATGTAGAACACGTTCGAGGCGGACTTGCCGACGCGCTGGATCAGCGTCATCGCTTCGGCCGCGGCGGTGCCCTCGTCGAGCATCGACGAGTTGGCGATGCCCATGCCGGTCAGGTCGGTGATCATTTGCTGGAAGTTCAGGATCGCCTCGAGGCGGCCTTGTGAAATCTCAGGCTGGTACGGCGTGTACGCGGTGTACCAGGCCGGGTTCTCGAAGATATTGCGCAGCACGACAGGCGGCGTGATGGTGTTCGCATAGCCCTGGCCGATCATCGACTTCATGATCTTGTTCTTGCCTGCCAGCGCGCGCAATTTGGCCAGCGCCGCCTGCTCCGTCATCGGCTCGTAAAACTGGCCGAGTTCCAGCCGGCTCTTGTTGCGGATGTTCGGCGGTACGATCGCGTCGATCAGCGCCGCGCGCGAAGCGTAGCCGAGGGTCGACAGCATCGCCGCCTGTTCGGTGTCGGTAGGGCCGATGTGGCGCGGGATGAAAGAATCGCGCTGTTCAAGTTGGGTCAGGCTGGTGCGGGTCATGAGGTAGGTGCCAAAAAGTTGCTGGCTGACGGCGCTCGGGAGCGCGGTCAGCCGGTTTCATAAAATGAGGGGCGAGTTTAGTCGGCAGTGGCCTTGCCGTAGGCGTTGGCGTCGAGCAGGCCGTTGATCGCATTCGGGTCGTTTGGCTTCATCTTGAACAGCCACACCGAGAAAGCGTCGGAGTTGATCGATTCGGGCGAGGCGGCAACCGCGTCGTTGACGGCGACGACAAGGCCCGACACCGGCGCATAGATGTCGCTGGCCGCCTTCACCGACTCGACCACGGCAGCGTCGTCGCCGGCGGTGTACGATTTGCCGACTTTCGGCAGTTCGACAAACACGATATCGCCGAGCGCATCCTGGGCGTACTCGGTGATGCCGACGGTCAGGGTGCCATCAAGCTCCAGGCGCACCCATTCGTGGGACTCGGTATATTTCAGGTCGGCTGGGATGTTCATGTATGGCTCCAAGGTAGGTGGGTTCAAATCAGGTGTTCGGTAAACATCAGGCAACCAGGATTTTACCGTTTCGCACGAACGGTAGTTTGACGACGGTGGCGGCGAGCTGCTTGTCGCGAATCTCGACCTTGACCGTGTCGCCGATGGCGACGTCCATCGGCAAGCGTGCCAGCGCGATTGCCTGCTGCATGGTCGGGCTGAAGGTGCCGCTGGTGGTTTCGCCAATCGAGCCGGTGGCACCGACCACTTTCTGGTGGGCCCGCAGCACGCCGCCTTTGTCGATCAGGATCAGGCCGAGGAATTGGTAGCGCTGGCCCATCGCAATGAGGGCAGCCTTGCCGATGAAGTCGCGTTCGGACAGCAGGTCGACTGTCCATGCCAGGCCGGCGTCGAGCGGGTTGACGGTGTCGTCCATGTCCTGGCCATACAGGTTCATGCCTGCCTCGAGGCGCAGCGTGTCGCGCGCGCCGAGACCAGCCGGCTTGACGCCGGCGCTGAGCAAGGCGTTCCACAGTGCTTCGGCCTGCTGCGCCGGGAAAGCCAGCTCAAAACCGTCTTCGCCGGTGTAGCCGGTGCGCGCCACCATCACTTCGCCGAAGGCGGTGTTCGCGACGATGGTTGCGTTGAACGGTTTGAGCGGTTCGGATGCCGCTTGCGCACCCGGCAGCACCTGCCACACCTTGGCGCGGGCGTTCGGGCCCTGCACCGCGATCAGCGCCATCGCCCCGATGCCGTCGCGGCGCTGCGTCACCGTGACGGCGCTGCCGGTGGCGGCGTTCTGCGCGTTGATCCAGTCGATGTCCTTGGCGGCGGTGCCGGCGTTGACTACCAGGCGAAACCGGTCTTCGCTGAAAAAGTAGACGATCAGGTCGTCGATCACGAAGCCGTCAGCGCCCAGCATGCATGAGTACAGGGCTTTGCCCGCCACCTGCAGCTTGTCGACGTTATTGGCCAGCAGGCCGCGCAGGAAAGAGCGGGCGTTGGCGCCGTCGATGTCGATGACGCACATGTGGGAGACGTCGAACATGCCGGCGTCAACGCGCACCGCGTGGTGTTCCTCGATCTGCGAACCGTAATTGACGGGCATGTCCCAGCCGCCGAAGTCGACCATCTTGGCGCCGGCGGCGCGGTGTGCAAAATTGAGCGGAGTCGCTTTAAGCGTCATGGAATCCTCGGGCAAGGTAACAAAGGTAGCAAGGTAAAAATACAAGGGTCGTCAGCCAGCGCCGAACTTGGCGTTGCTGCCAGTCCGATCGATGATTGCGCCCCTCTGTCCTTGATACCTGAGAGATAGCGGATTGACATCCGCCTGCCCCTTCGGTGGGCCGCCGGCTGTGCGCCGCGGCCGCTCTCCAGAGTGTGATCCGGCCGCTTGCGCGCCCGACCCTTGACCGGTCCTTTTGCCTGAGAGTTTTTGGGTGATGCCCCTTCGGCGGCAGCGCGTGGCTGTCCTCTCCCGATCAAGAGTGTGCAGGATATGCCAGCGCAGCCCGGGTGTCAACTTGTCGGCATCGGCGGCGCCCCGCGCGCCCATCGATGCCACGCTGCACGGGTGCGCACGACTGACGCCGATGCGGGGCTTTCTCCACCGCTATTTGTTAGAATGAACAACCACTTTGCGGGTAGACCATGATGGGTGAAGAAAAAGCGAAACATCAGAAGCAAGCCTGGTTCACGTTATCGGGAGACGTCAACAGCGATATGGTGCACCGGGTGTTTGAAGCGGTGTCGTGCATGACCGAAGAAGGCGTCGACACCGCGCACATCCTGGTGCAGTCGAACGGCGGCTATGTCAGCGACGGCCTGTGCTTGTATAACTTCATGGCGCGCTCACCGATCGAGTTCGTCATGTACAACGGCGGGGCAGTGGCCTCGATCGCGGTGATCCTGTTCCTGTCCGGCGGCCCGCGTTACGCCAGCGAGACCGCGCGCTTCATGGTGCACAAGTCGCACGCGACAGCGTCGCCGGGCGCACGGCCCGATGCGCTCAACATCATCGTCGAGGGCCTGCGGGCCGACGACGCGCGCACCGAGGCGATCCTGCGCCGGCATGTCGTGCTCACGCCGGAACAGTGGGCCACTCACCAGTATTCCGACCTGCACCTGACTGCGCGCGACGCCCGGGTTGCCGGCTTGATCACCGACATCGCCGACTTCGTGCCGCCAAAGGGCGCGCACCTGCGCAACGTTTGAGGTCGGCGTTGCCTGCAGCGGTTCCACAACGCGCGGTTAATTTCTCGACGAGTACTTAACTCTCGTCCTTGTCGTCATTCTTGTGGCTCTGGCGTCCGGCTGCCGCGTGCTGCTCGGGCGTGCCGCCACGCGTGCGGCCCGAGCCTGATGCCGATTGTGTGCTGCCGGACGAAGAGCGCGAGCCCGAGCCTGAGCCCGAAGAGCCGAATCCGGAACCTGACGACCCCTGGCCGGACTGCTTGTTCGAACCGCTGTTGCTGTCGCTGTTGTTGTCGTTTTTGTTGTCGTTCTTGTGACTCTGGCGACCGGCTTCGGCGTGCTGCTCCGGGCTGCCGCCCTGTTTGTTACCCTGACCGTTTTTTTGATTCGAGTTCATATTCGTTCCTTTACGAAAGTGTAAAAATGTCGTGTTCGCCGTTGCCATGGAAAAGTTTTTTTCGGTAGCGTTTCGGTGACACGATCATGCAATTTGCACTATTGGACGTGTATAGGAAAATCACTTGAACTCATGTAGGAGGTGCACCTACATTATTGGAATATTTTTGTATTTTTTCGCGGTCAGCTGCTTAAAATTCTTCCCAATCGACGCCCGGTTTGGTCGCACTGCGCTTGCCCCCGGCGGCGGCCATTGGCACCTTGCGCGGTGCCGGTTTGCCAAGATTGTTGGCATTGTTGGAATTGGCGCCGATCCGCTGAATCTGCGCCGCCGGACGGCTGTGTTGCGCGCCCAGCACGAAAGCGCCGATCACCCGGTTCAGGCTGGCGGCGCTCTTGCGCATCGCCGCCGCCGCCGCCGCCGCTTCTTCGACCAGCGCGGCATTTTGGTGCGTTGCCTGGTCCATTGCCGCGATGGCCAAGTTGACCTGCTCGATGCCGGTACTCTGCTCGGCGCTGGCATCGGCGATTTCGCCGATGATGCCGGTGACCCGTTTGACGCTGGTGACGACCTCGTTCATCGTGTTGCCGGCCTTGTCGGCCAGCAGCGTGCCGGCGTTGACTTTTTCGACAGAGTCGTCGATCAGCGCCTTGATTTCCTTGGCGGCGGCGGCCGAGCGCTGCGCCAGATTGCGCACTTCCGATGCCACCACGGCGAAGCCGCGCCCTTGTTCGCCGGCGCGCGCCGCCTCGACGGCCGCGTTCAACGCCAGGATGTTGGTCTGGAATGCAATGCCGTCGATGACGCCGATGATCTCGGCAATCCGCTTCGACGAAGCGTTGATCGACGCCATCGTACCGACCACTTCGGCCACCACCTCGCCGCCCTTGACCGCCACTTCCGAGGCCGACACCGCCAGCTTGCTGGCCTGGTGAGCGTGCTCGGCGTTCTGCTTGACGGTGGAAGTGAGTTGTTCCATCGAAGAGGCGGTCTCTTCCAGCGAAGCGGCCTGCTGCGCGGTGCGCGCCGACAGGTCGATACTGCCGCTCGAAATCTCGGCGGCGCCGGCCGTGATCGATTCGGTGCCCGCGCGCACTTCAACGATCATGCCGACCAGCTTGTCGTTCATCTGCTGCATGGCGCCCAGCAGCAAGCCGGCCGCGCCGCGCGCGCCGGTGTCGGCGCTGGTATCGATCTTGTTGCTCAGGTCGCCGTCGGCAACGCGCCGCGCCACCACCACTGCCTCGTGCATCGGACGCGCCACCTCGGCCGCCAGCCACCGGCACAGCAGCGTGGCGACGGCCAGGCCGAGTGCCAGGAACCCCAGGCTCCAGTTGCATGCGGCGCCGAATTCGGCCAGCGCCAGCTGGCCGGCCGCGCTGTTCGCCTTCTGGCCGGCCTGCAGCGCCAGCTCACTCATGTGGGCAAGCTGCCCCAGCAGCCACGCCGACGCCAGCACGCCCAAGCAGAGCACGATGGCAAAACAGGCAAACAGCTTGGTGCTGGTTTCCAGCTGGCGAATCGATTTCATGGCGAGGTTCCTTCAAGAGGCAATCGGCAATCGCTTATGGTAAGCAATGTGTTGGCGCAAACTATTGCGTCGTATCAACTTTTGGGGCAGGCTCCCGGACCGCCGCCCTCGCACTCGCCACCCCGGCGGCGCCCACGCTGTTCATTTTTTTCCCAGGCGGGCGCCTTGGCGGATGCGATGGGGCAGGCGGTCAACGACAGCAACCTGGCCGGCGCTGCCTACATCTGCCGAAACAACTCGACATAATTACGGCTCACCACCAGCTGTTCCGGCCGCCCCCTCAGCTTGACCATCAGGCGTCCTCGAAAATCGGTGTGGGTCGCTTCGATGAACTTCGCAGCGACGATGATGCTGCGGTGGATTTGCCAGAACCGCGCCGCGTCGAGCCCGTCGCGCAACTGGCGCATCGGCGTGCGGATCAGGCTTTCGCCTTCCTGCAGATAGACGCTGGTGTACTTGTCGTTACTCTGGAAATACACCACTTCGTCGATCGATATCAGCCTGGTTTCGCCGCCATGGGCGGCGCGGATCCATTGCAGCGGCTGGGCCACCGGCGCTGTTGCCGGGCTTGCGTCCAGTTTTGCGCCCAGTTGCTGCAGCAGCGCGCGCAGCGCTTCGGCATCAAAGGCGGGCTTGTCGCGCAGCACCGCCTTTAACCTGGCAACGGTGCGCGCCAGGCGCTCGGCGCTGGCCGGTTTGAGCAGATAGTCTCGGGCGCAATGCTCGAACGCTTCGACCGCGTAATGGTCGTGCGCGGTGATAAAAACGATGTACGGGCCGTGCGCGCCGGCTGCCAGCCGCGCCGCCACGTCGAGCCCGGTCATGCCGGGCATCTGGATGTCGAGGAACACGATGCTTGGTGCCAGTTCGTCGGCCAGGCGCAGCGCATCGAGGCCGTTGGCGGCGCTGGCGACGATGCGCAGCTCGGGCCAGACATGCGCCAGCTGCGCCGCGAGGTAATCGCGCAGGTGCGGCTCGTCGTCCGCGATCAGGGCTGTGGGATAGTCGATGGCGATACCGTATCAAGAGGCAGCAGCACGCGCACAAGCATGCCGCAGGGAAGATTTTCGAGCAATCGTACCTCGGCGCCGTGGCCATACAGGCTGCGCAGCCGCGCGCGCAGGTTGGCCAGTCCGACGCCGCCCCCTGACCGGGCCGGTTTGGCGCTCAATCCGGCGCCGCTGTCGGCCACTTCGATGCACACGGCGTGAGCATCGAAGCGCGCGCGCAGTACAATTTCTCCGCCGTCGACCTTCGGCTCGAGCCCGTGCATGACGGCGTTCTCGACAATTGGCTGCAGCAGCATCGGCGCGATGCGGATTGCGCGCGCGGCGTCATCGAACTCGATCCGGTAGCGCAGCCGCGCTCCCATGCGCACCGCCAGCACGTCGAGGTAGGCCGCCGCCAAGTCCAGTTCGGCGCCCAGGGTAGCGTGCTCGGCGCGGCTGGCGGTCAGGCTGGCGCGCAGGTAGTCGATGAAACGCTCTAACATGTGGCGGGCCTGGGCCGGCTGGGTGTCGATCAGGCTGAGCACGTTGGCAAGTGTGTTGTACAAGAAGTGAGGTTCGATCTGCGCCTGCAGCGCGCGCAGCCGCGCTTCGGCCAGCAACTGCGCGGTGGCGGCGATCTGCCCGCTCTGGCGCGCGGCCAGGGTCTCCCTCTGAATGCGCCGTTCGCCCGCCATCAATACCAGGAACATCAATCCCGCCATCAGCAAGGCGAAAGGGACCAGCTGCGACAGCACCGCGCCGCTCTCGACGTAGTGCAAGGGATGGCGGCCGCTCAGCAGGGCGTTGCCGGTGCCGACGCCGAGCGTGACGCACAGCGCGGTGACGCCGACGTGATACAATAGGCGCGGCATGCCGCGCGCGCGCGATGGCCAGCCGCGCAGCACCCGCCGCAGGCCGGCAAAACTGCCATGGATCAGGTAACCGACCAGGTTCGAAATGAGCCACACCGGCAGCAGCAGCGTCAGGAACCGCAGTGCGCGGCGATCCAGCATCAGGGCCGCGCTGGTCAGCAATACTGCGATCATCGTATTCCACAGGCCGGTATAGACGATGTTGCGCGCGGTTGAGCACGGCCAGTGCCGAAACAGCGGAATCAAATCGAGCGGGTGGGAGGGCGCGGCGGCAGGGAAGGTCATATGCGCAGTTTAGAAGTGTCAGGCCGACAAGAAGTTACCATGAAAACAAATTGGCGCTCAATATGGCAGCCGCGCCAGCGCCAGGCCAAGGACGGCGCTACAAGCGAGTAATCGGCGGCGGTTCACGCTCGGCGCCCTGTTCTCTAGCGCAGGCTGACGCGCAGGGCGGCGCCGGCGCCGGGGAGGGTAAAGCTGGCCTGTCCGAAACTGGGCGGCCCCATGGCGCCCATTGCGTTATTGCTGAACCCATAGCCTTCGGTCGGGATGCCAAACATGTTCTTGTCCAGTTTGGCGTTCGCATTGGCGTCGTGGAACACTGCGAACGCGTATTCGCCAGCCGGCAAGTCTTTCAGCACCACCGTGTTGGCGGCGTTGATTGCCGCGATGGCGGCCGTGGCAACTGCCGTTTTCATGAAAGTGCCGGCCGAATTGTAGAGCGACACCTGGATCGTGCCGCCGGCCTCCTTGACGTCGCCAATATGGATGGTCAGGTCGGCGGCGTGCGCCTGGACGGCCGCCAGCAAGGCGGCGCAGCAGAGAGTCTGAATCAGTGTCATGGAAGTCTCCGGTGAGTTCACGCGAGAACTGTAACCACAACCAGGCTGTGCCGCGCGGCCATGCGACGAAATGGCGCCAGACGGCGCGAGGTGCGCCGGGATGGCGCGAAATGCGGGCTCGTTGGGCCGCTTATCCCCGCCGGGGTCCGTCGGCGGATCAGGGTGAAAGAACATGGATAAAAGCTGTTTGGTGCACCCACGCCGCCCAAGTTCAAGTGGTTCAACGGCCAATCTGGCCCAGGCAGATGTATCGCGCGGCGTGGCCGCCGCACTTGGCCGAAATGCAAGCAACAAATGGTATGATCCGGTCTTTCCGAGTTCGACGGCGGCATTCCCCTTTCGACCTGGCTATAAGGTAAGTCAAGCAACGTGCGTCTCTCTTCCATCAAATTGTCGGGATTTAAGTCATTCGTCGATCCCACCAATTTCCAGGTGCCGGGTCAACTGGTCGGCGTGGTCGGTCCCAACGGCTGCGGCAAGTCGAACATCATCGACGCCGTACGATGGGTGCTGGGCGAATCGAAAGCGTCGGAGCTGCGCGGCGAATCGATGCAAGATGTCATCTTCAACGGCTCGACCCATCGCAAGCCGGCCGGGCGCGCCTCGGTCGAACTGGTGTTCGACAACCACGACGGCAAGGCGGCCGGCCAGTGGGGCCAGTACGCCGAAATCGCCGTCAAGCGCACTCTCACGCGCGACGGCACCTCGACCTATTACATCAACAGCCAGCCGGTGCGCCGGCGCGACATCCAGGACATTTTTCTGGGCACAGGCCTGGGCCCGCGCGCCTACGCCATCATCGGCCAGGGCATGATCTCGCGCATCATCGAGTCGCGCCCGGAAGAGCTGCGCGTGTTCCTCGAAGAGGCGGCCGGCGTGTCGAAGTACAAGGAGCGCCGTCGCGAAACGGCGAACCGATTGGGCGACACGCGCGAAAACCTGTTGCGGGTCGACGACATCCTGCGCGAACTGAACGCCAACCTCGAAAAACTCGACGCGCAGGCAGTGGTGGCGACCCGCTTCCATGCCTTGCAGGCCGACCAGGAAGAAAAGCAGAAGCTGCTCTGGCTGCTGCGCAGGAACGAAGCGCACACCGAGCAGGCCAGGTATTTCCGCGAGATGGCGCAGGGCCAGACCGACCTCGAGGAGCAGACCGCGAAATTGCGTTACGTCGAGCTCGAGCTCGAGCACATGCGCCAGGCCCACTTTGCGGTGGGCGACCGCCTGCACGCGGCCCAGGGCCTGCTGTACCAGACCAATTCCGAGATCGGCAGCCTGGAAGCGCAGATCAAGTTCGTCATCGAGTCGCGCAGCCGGCTGCAGAACCAGCTGGCCGCCCTCGGCGCCCAGCGCGGCCAGTGGCAGTCCCAGGCCCGGGAGGTCCAGCAGCAGGTCGAGGAAGCCGGCTACCTGCTGGAAGAACTTGGCGGACGGGTCGAACAATCGCAGATGGCGGCCGAGCAGCAGTCCGACAACCTGCCGGCGTTGGATGGCGCATGGCGCGAGGCCCGGCACAAGACGACCGAGTCGCGCGCGAAGATAGCAAGCGCGCAGCAGCAGATCGAGCTGGCGTCGGCCCACCAGCGCAACGCTTCGAACATCCTCGCCGGTCTGGCGACCCGGCGCGAGCGGCTGCAGCAGGAAAAAAACGGACTGAATTTGCCCGACAGCGGGCAGTTGGCCAACCTGCGCTTGCAGCTGGAAGAAAAACAGCAGGCGCTGGAAGAGCAGGCAATGGTGCTCGAAGAAGCACTCGAGCAGCAGCAACGCTTCGAGCGGGAGCGCGCCGAAGCGCAAGCGCAGGTCAACCTTGAATCGAGCGCCAACGCGCAGCTCGAAGCGCGCCTGGCGGCGTTGAAGCAGTTGCAGGAGCGCGTGCAAAGCCAGGGCAAGGTGCAGCCTTGGCTGCAAAAGCACGAACTCGAATCGCTGCCGCGGCTGTGGCAAAAGCTGCACGTCGAAGCGGGCTGGGAAACCGCGCTGGAATCGGTGCTGCGCGAGCGCACCGCCGCGTTGGAGATGTCGAACATCGAATGGGCCAAGGCCTTTTTCGGCGACGCGCCGCCGGCCAAGCTGGCGCTGTATGCACCTTCGCATGCCAACGCCGCCAGCACCGAGGTGCCGGGCCTGACGCCGTTTTCCAGCCTGCTGAAAATTAACGACGGCGGCCTGCGCGGCGTGCTGCAGGGCTGGCTGCACAACGTCTACATCGCCGAAGACGCCGCCAGCGCATTTTCCGCGCGCGGCGCGCTGCCGGCGGGCGGCGCCTTCATTACCCGCCAGGGCCACGTCGTCGGCGCCTCGAGCGTGCGCTTCTACGCCGCCGACGCCGAGCAGGACGGCGTGCTGGCGCGGCAGCAGGAAATCGACAACCTCGGCAAGCAGCTGCGCGCCCAGGCCTTGCTGGCCGAACAGGCGCGTTCGCGCCTGGTGCGCGCCGACGCCGCCGTGTCGGACCTTGCGCGCCGCCTGCAGGACGCCCGCCAGCGCATCGCTTCCCTGACGCAGTCGGTGCACGCGCTGCAGATCGACGTCGTCAGGCAGTCCGAGGTCGAGGCCCGCTTCAACCAGCGCAGCACCCAGATCCACGCCGACCTGCTTGAAATCGCGATGCAGGAAGAGGAACAGCAGCAGGTGCGCATGGAGTCGGAAGAAAAATTCGAACAGCTCGACATCGAACTGGCCGAACTGCAGGGCGCGCACGAAGACGGCCAGACCTTGTTCTTGCAGCGCGAGGCGGCGCTGGCCGACGCGCGTGAGCAGCTGCGCGAACTCGAACGCGCCGCCCAGGAAGCGTCATTCGCCGAAAAATCGCAGCGCAGCAAGATCGACGAACTGCAGCGCAATATCGCCACCGCGACCAGCCAGGCGGCGCAAGTGGGCGAGCGGCTCGAATTGAGCCAGCAAGAGCTCGAGTCGCTCGAGAGCGGCGCCGCCGACGACGGCCTGCAAGACCTGCTCGAGCGCCGCACCACGCAGGAGCGGGCGCTGGCCGACGCCCGCCATGAACTCGACCAGATCACCTTGCAGCTGCGCCATGCCGAGGAGTCGCGCATGCTTGCCGAGCGCAGCCTGCAGCCACAGCGCGACAGGATCTCGGAAGTGCAGCTCAAGGAGCAGGCGGCGCGCCTGAACCAGGAACAGTTCGCCGAAGCGTTGAAGGCGGTCGGCGCGGTTGGCGAGGAAGAGGCGGTGCTGTCGCAAAAACTCCATCCCGACATGAAACCGTCATGGCTTGCGGGCGAAGTGACGCGCCTGGCGAACGCCATCGCGGCGCTCGGCGCGGTCAACCTGGCCGCCCTCGACGAACTGGCGCAGGCGTCCGAGCGCAAGAATTTTTTGGACGCCCAGAACGCCGACCTGCTGGAAGCGATCACCACGCTGGAAGACGCGATCCACAAGATCGACAAGGAAACGCGCGACCTGCTGCAGGACACCTTCGACCAGGTCAACCTGCATTTTTCCGAACTGTTCCCGATCCTGTTCGGTGGCGGCAACGCGCGCCTGGTGATGACGGGCGACGAAATCCTCGACTCCGGCGTGCAGGTGATGGCGCAGCCGCCGGGCAAGAAAAACGCCACCATCCACCTGCTGTCGGGCGGCGAAAAAGCGCTGACCGCCACCGCGCTGGTGTTTTCAATGTTCCGCCTGAACCCGGCGCCGTTCTGCCTGCTGGACGAGGTCGACGCGCCGCTGGACGATTCAAATACCGAACGCTTTTGCCGCATGGTGAAGCGGATGTCGGAGCATACGCAATTCCTTTTCATCTCGCATAATAAAATTGCGATGGAAATGGCCAATCAACTGATCGGTGTGACGATGCAGGAGCAGGGTGTATCGCGCATTGTGGCGGTGGACATGGAGTCCGCCGCAAATTTCGCTACTGAGGCACAAGCAGCATGACAGAACTTCAAATGAGCCTGATCGGCGGCGCCGTGGTATTCGTCGGTGCCGTATTCGCCTATAACAAATGGCAGGAGCACCAGGCGCGCAAGAGCGTCGAACGCGCCTTTTCGTCCGAGCACGACGACGTGCTGATGCGCAGCGACGCGCCCGCTGTGCCGCGCCAGGAACCGAAGTTCGACCTCGCCGGTGCGGGCGGCGTGGCAGGCAAAGGCGGCGCCGCCGACAACGGCGAGGGCGTCGACCGCTTCGAGCCGGCCGTGGCCGACACGGTGATGGGCGACGACAGCGACGACCAACGCCAGGCCGGGGCGGGCGAACTGGCCACCAGCCTGGTCGACCCGCTGATCGACTGCCTGATCCCGCTGGCGCTGGAAGCGGCCACGCGTGGCGACAAGCTGCTGCCCGCGCTGCACACCCTGCGCCACGTCGGCAACAAGCCGATCCATTACATTGGCCTGGCCGTCTCCGGCGACTGGGAGCCGATTGCGCGCGGCGGCGTCTACACCCAGCTGCAGGCCGGCGTGCAGATGGCCAGCCGTACCACCGCATTGAACGAACTCGAATACTCGGAGCTGGTGACGCGCCTGCGCACGCTGGCCGACGACATCGGCGCCGAGCCGGAAATCCCGGACATGATCGACGTGATGAAGGACGCGAAAACGTTGCACCGTTTCGTCGCCGGCCACGACGCCCAGCTGGGCGTGAACCTGACGTCGAACGGCGCCCCGTGGGCCATATCGACCCTCATCGGCGCGCTCGAAAAACAGGGCTTCGACGTCGGTCCGAGCGGCCGCTACGCCATGCCTGATGGCGACGGCGGCGTGCTGTTTTCGCTCTCGACCAACGTCACAATGGGCGCCGACACCACCTCGCACCTGACGTTGCTGCTCGACGTGCCGGTGGTTGCGCCCGCGCGCGACGGCTTCGGCAGCATGGTCGCCTGCGCGCGCACACTGGTGGGCCGCCTGGACGCCACCATCGTCGACGACAGCAACGCGCCCTTGACGGACCAGGCGATCGCCGAAATCAACGGCCAGGTGCTGGAATTTTACGAAGAGATGGCGACGGCAGACATCCCGGCCGGCTCGATCCGAGCGCTGCGCCTGTTCAGCTGAAGGTAGTCCTATCGTGACAATCGTGACAACCGTGACAACCGTGAACCCCGTGACGACCGAACCCGCACAGCGCGACCGCATGGCGTGGCTGACGACCGAACTGAATCGCCACATCTACGCCTACCACGTGCTTGATGCGCCGACGATTCCCGACGCCGAGTACGACCGCATGTTCCGCGAGCTGCAGGACCTGGAAGCGGCGCATCCCGACAGCGCCACCCAGGATTCGCCCACTTTTCGCGTCGGCGCGACGCCGATTTCCGAGTTCAAGCAGGTCATTCACACGCTGCCGATGCTGTCGCTCAATAACGGCTTTTCGCCGGAAGACGTCGACAGCTTCGACCGTGCCGTGCGCAAAGGCTTGATTGCCGAGCAGACCGAGTACGCCAGTGAACTGAAATTCGACGGCCTGGCGATCAGCCTGCGTTACGAGGACGGCGTGTTCGTGCGGGCCGCCACGCGCGGCGACGGCGCCACCGGCGAAGACGTCACCGTCAACATTCGCACGGTGCGCGCGATCCCGCTGCGATTGCACGGCGCAATCATCCCGCGGGTGCTGGAAGTGCGCGGCGAGGTGCTGATGTACAAGCTTGACTTCGCCAAACTGAACATGCGCCAGCGCGACGCCGGCCTGAAGGAATTTGCCAATCCGCGCAACGCCGCCGCCGGCAGCCTGCGCCAGCTCGACTCGCGCATCACCGCCGCGCGCAACCTGCGCTTCTTCAGCTACGGCGTCGGCGCGCTGGAAGGGGCCGACATGCCCGAGTCGCATTCAAAGCTGCTCGACTGGCTCGGCCAGCTCGGCCTGCCGGTGTCGAACGAGCGCGCGGTGGTCACCGGCGCCGCCGGCATGCTGGCGTTTTATACCGACATCGGCAACCGGCGCGCAGGCCTCGCGTATGAAATCGACGGCGTCGTCTACAAGGTCAACCGGCTCGAGCACCAGCGCCAGCTCGGCTTCGTCTCGCGCGCGCCGCGTTTTGCGTTGGCCCACAAGTTCCCGGCCGAAGAAGCGCTGACGCAGGTGCAGGACATCAGCGTGCAGGTCGGACGCACCGGCGCCATCACCCCGGTGGCGCGCCTGGCGCCTGTGTTCGTCGGCGGCGTGACGGTCGAAAACGCCACCCTGCACAACGAGGGCGAGGTGCGGCGCAAGGACATCCGCATCGGCGACACCGTCATCGTGCGGCGCGCCGGCGACGTGATTCCCGAAGTGGTCAGCTTCGTGCCGGAACGCCGGCCGCTTGACGCCCGCGAATTCGTCATGCCGCTTGGCTGCCCCGTGTGCGGCTCGCCCATCGTGCGCCTCGAGGACGAAGCGATTGCGCGCTGTTCCGGCGGCTGGACCCATTGCAGTGCGCAAAAGAAGGGCGGCCTGATGCACTTCGTGTCGCGCCGCGCGATCGACGTCGAAGGACTGGGCGACCAGCTCATCGAGCAGCTGGTCGACAAGGGCCTGATCCACACCGCGGCCGACCTGTACACGCTCGACCAAACCAGACTGTGCGCGCTCGATCGCATGGCCACCAAATCGGCGCAGAACGTGCTCGCCGCGCTGGAAAAGTCAAAAGAGACGACCCTGGCGCGCTTTATCTACGCGCTGGGCATTCGCAACGTCGGCGAATCGACTGCCAAGGCGCTGGCCGGGCACTTCGGCAACCTCGACGCGTTGCTGCACGCGGCCGGCTGGGAGGGCGGCCTGCAGCTGCTGGAAGTGGCCGACGTCGGCCCAGTGGTGGCGCGCTCGATCGCCGAATTTCTCACCGACCCGCAGAACGCCCAACTGGTGACGCAGCTGCGCCTCCACCTGCGCTGGAAAGAGGGCGTTCATGTCATGAAGCCGGCCGGTGCGCTGGCCGGCAAGACGTTTGTGCTGACCGGCACCCTGCCAACGCTGGGCCGCGACGACGCCGGCGCCATGATCGAGGCGGCCGGCGGCAAGGTGTCCGGCTCGGTGTCGAAGAAAACCGCCTACGTGGTGGCCGGCGCGGACGCCGGTAGTAAACTAGCCAAGGCGCAGGAGCTCGGTCTCGCCATCCTCGACGAAGCATCGCTGCTGGAACTGCTGGCCGCTTCATCGCCGTCATCATCAATAGAACATTCCGAACATTCCGAACAAGCCGAACAAGCGCAACAAGCGCCATGAAAAAGATCACCAAAGCCGTTTTCCCGGTCGCCGGCCTGGGCAGCCGCTTCCTTCCCGCCACCAAGGCGCAGCCGAAGGAGATGCTGCCGATCGTCGACAAGCCGCTGATCCAGTACGCGGTCGAGGAGGCGGTCGCGGCCGGCATCACCGAAATGATTTTTATTACCGGCCGCAACAAGCGCGCCATCGAGGACCATTTCGACAAAGCCTACGAGTTGGAGAGCGAACTGGAAGCGGCCGGCAAGGCCGAGCTGCTCGAGTTTGTCCGCAACGTCATCCCGAAGAGCATCACCTGCATCTACATCCGCCAGTCGGCGCCGCTGGGCCTGGGCCACGCGGTGCTGTGCGCCCGTCCGGTGGTCGGCGACCAGCCGTTCGCGGTGCTGCTGGCCGACGACTTCATGGATACCGCGCCCGGCCAGAAGCCGGTGCTGGCGCAGATGACGGACCTGTACGGCTACGAAAAATGCAGCATCCTGGCGGTGCAGGATGTACCGCGCGCCCATACCCGCCAGTACGGCATCGTCAGCGCCTCGCCTTACCGCCCGGACCTTGAATTGGTGTCGGCCATCGTTGAAAAGCCGCGGCCGGAAGATGCGCCGTCGACCCTGGCGGTGGTGGGCCGCTACGTCCTCTCGCCGAGGATCTTCGACTATCTGGAACACCTCGGCACCGGTACCGGCGGCGAGATCCAGCTGACCGACGGCATTGCCGCGCTGATGGTGTCCGAACGGGTGCTCGCCTACCGTTATGCCGGACAGCGCTATGATTGCGGTTCCAAGCTCGGTTATCTGAAGGCGATGACGGCAATGGGCCTGAAACATCCTGAAACTGGCGAAGGCTTCCGCGCCTTCCTCGATCAAATGCACAAGGAGCAAGGTCAACATGACGGTACGTGACATCTTGAAAATGGGCGATCCGCGCCTGCTGCGCGTGGCCGAGCCGGTGCGCGAATTCGGCACGCCCGAAATGAAGGCGCTGATCGCCGACATGTTCGATACCATGCACGCCGCCAACGGCGCCGGGCTGGCCGCGCCGCAGATCGGCGTCAACTTGCAGCTGGTGATCTACGGCTTCAAGGAAAACCAGCGTTACCCGGACGCGCCGGCAGTGCCCGAGACGGTGCTGATCAATCCCGTGCTGACGCCCTTGTCGAACGACATGGACGAGCAGTTCGAAGGCTGCCTGTCGGTGCCCGGCCTGCGCGGCGTGGTGCCGCGCTACACGCAGCTGCATTACGAAGGCGTCGACCAGGACGGCCGCCCTATCGTGCGCGACGCCGAAGGTTTTCATGCGCGCGTGGTGCAGCACGAAGTCGATCACCTGCTCGGCATCCTGTACCCGATGCGCATTACCGACTTTTCGCAGTTCGGCTACACCAGCGTAATGTTCCCCGACCTCGATCCGGACGACGACCAATGAGGGCGACGATGCTCACCCTGGCGCTGGCCGCTGTAGCCCCGCTGGCGCACGCCGGCGAGGTGTTCACCCGCGTCGAGCCGGCGCCACTGAAAGAGTTCTGGGTCGACAGCGGTTTCGCGACATACCACTTCGACCGCGACAAGGACCTCAACGGTGGCAATGGCGGGCTGGGGGCGGAGTACCGGTTCCGCGGCGACCTGGCGGCCACCGCAGGGCGCTTCTACAACAGCGACCGGCAGTATTCGAACTATGTCGGTGCGATCTGGCAGCCGTACGCCATCGGGCCGGTGCGCCTCGGCGCCGTCATCGCCGGCTTCAACGGCTATCCGCAGATGAAAGGCGGCGGCTGGTTCCCCGCCCTGATCCCGATGGCGACCATCGAGTACCGGCGCTTCGGCGTCAATATCGGCTTCGTGCCGTCGTACAAGGACCGCTTGTACGGCGGCATTTCCGTACAACTGAAATTCAAACTGAGCGATTAGCCGGGCGCGGATGATGCCCGCATATCGCCATTAATAATCGGGGTGAAATATATCCGGGGATCGACATCTATCCCTGTCTCAAACTCACCAAGCCTGCGTCAGCGCTTCACTTTCCCCAGCGGGTCATCGCGGTTCCAGACCGGCATCGACGCCGCATTCGCAATCGCATACCCCAGGTTCAGCGTGAACTGGGCCTGCTGCAGCATGCCCGATAAGTCCCAGGCGGGATTGTATTGATCGCTGACCTGGTGATAGTGATTCTTGAAGGCGACCATCCGCGCGCTGGCGTCGGCCGGGTGGTCGGCAAACTCGAACGAACCGTCGCCGGAGAATACCGCCGAGCCGACGTTAAACGCCGGCACGCCCGCTTTCGCGAACATGAAATGGTCGGCGCGGAAGTAGGCGCCGCCCAGGTCGGGCACCGCCGGCGCCAGGCGCAGGCCCATCCGCTTGGCGACACGCTCGGCGCTGGCGTGAAGGCTGCTGCGCTCGCTGCCGGCGACGCCGATGTCGCGCGTGGTGCCGACAAAATTCATGCTGTCGAGGTTCAGGTCGACGGCGGTCTTTGCCAGCGGCCACAGTGGATTGCGTACATACGCCAGGCTGCCGATCAAACCTTGCTCCTCCGCGCATGGCCACAGGAAGATCTGGGTGCGGCGCGCCGGATGGGCCAGCGCCGCCTGCGCCATCGCCAGCAAGGCCGCCGCTCCCGAGGCGTTGTCGATGGCGCCGTTCCAGATATGGTCCGCGACGTGGCCCGACCCGTCGTTGGCGGCGCCGATGCCGAGGTGGTCCCAGTGCGCCGAGTAAATTACGGCCTGTTCCTTGAGTACCGGATCGGTGCCTGGCACGATGCCGGCGACGTTGAACTGCTCGACCTGGCGGATTTTGCTGTCGAGTGCGGCGTGCATCACGATCCCGAGCTCGACCGGCTTGAAGCCGCGCACCTCCGCCTGGGCGCGCAGGAGGTCGAGGTCCTGGCCGGCGGCGGCGAACAGCGTGCGCGCGGTGTCTTCGTGGATCCATCCCTGCAGCGCGTTGCCGGCCCCGGCCAGTTCGAAGCGTTCGTGGCCGAAGCTGGTGGCCGGAACGCTCCATGGATACGAAGCCGATTCAAGGGTGTGGATCAGCAGGATGCCGGCTGCGCCCTGGCGCAGCGCTTCCTCGTATTTGTACATCCAGCGGCCGTGCCAGGTCAGCGATTTGCCGCCGAAGCGTCTCGGCTCGGCCGCGGTCGGCTTTGGATCGTTGACCATCACGATCAGCAGTTTGCCCTTGACGTCGACGCCGGCGAAGTCGTTCCAGCGCTCCTCATGGCTGTCGATGCCATAGCCGGCAAACACCACCGGCGCGTCGATGCGCACCTGCGCCTGGCCGTTCGCGTTGGCAAACAGGATGTCGCTGCCAAGCGTCGGCGCCAGCGTCTTGCCGCCGACGTCGAAGCGCGCCGAACTGCCCGGCAGCGTCGTGGTGCCGACCATCTTTACCGATTGCCGGTAGAGCTTGCCGGCAGCCGGCTTGAGGCCGATCGCCGCTGCCTGCGTCTCGAGGTAACGCACCGTGAGGTCGCCGCCGCGCTGGCCCGTGCCGCGTCCTTCCAGAAGGTCGTCGGCCAGGAACGCCAGGTGGGCGCGCAGCGGTGCTTCGGCGACCACCGGTTGCGCTTGGGCTAAGGCAGTGTGGCTGGCAAACGCGAGGCCGGCGGCGAGGAGGGAAAGACGCATCATGGAAGCTCCGCAAAAAGTCAAGTTGGCACTGCAGGGGCGAGGCGGGCCAGCCCCGGCGCGATCAGAACTGTTCGTCCGGCCTTAAATACCGCCACTGCCCGACCGGCAGGTCACCCAGCTTGACCTTGCCGATGCGAACCCGCTTCAAGCCCAGCACTTTCAGCCCCACCATGTCGCACATGCGGCGGATCTGGCGCTTTTTCCCCTCGCGCAAGGTGAAGCTGAGCTGGTCCTCGTTCTGCCAGCGCACCTTCGCCGGCAGCAGCGCCTTGCCATCCATCCACAGCCCGAAACACAGCTTTTTCAGTTCCGACTCGGGCAGGGTGCCCGGCTTGGTGTACTGCACCCGCACCAGGTATTCCTTCTCGATGGCCGTGTCCTGGCCGATCAGCGTCTTGGCGACGCGGCCGTCCTGGGTCAGGATCAACAGGCCGACCGAGTCGATGTCGAGCCGGCCGGCCGGCACCAGGCTGCGCAACTGGGTGGGATGGAACTGCTCCGGCGACGGATCGTCGGGCCAGCGGTTCTCGGCCTTGATCAGCGCGATCGCCGGTGTGTAGCCGTCCTCGGCCTGGCCGCTGACATAGCCCATCGGCTTGTTGATCAGCACCGTGACGCGCTTGGACTGCTCGGCGGCGGCCTGGCGTTCGACCGTCACCTTCTGGTCCGGCGTGACCTTGCTGCCCAGTTCGGACACCACCTGGCCGTCGACCCGCACCCAGCCGCGGGCAATCCATTCATCGGCTTCGCGGCGCGAGCACAGCCCGAGTTCGGACATGCGTTTGGATAGGCGTAACAAGTCAGTCATGGAACACAGCACTCATGGGATATGGCAGTCATAGAATATATTTCATTAAACTTTAAGGACGTCCAGCAGGTCGGTCTCGAGCTGGATCTGGTTGCGTGAACTGGACAGCACGGCGCCGTCGACGAGGAACACGTCTTCGACCCGTTCGCCGAGCGTCATGATCTTGGCGGTGTGGACGTTGATGCGGTAGCGCGTGAGCACGTTGGCGATCGAATACAGCAATCCGGTGCGGTCGCTGGCGGAAATCGACAGCAGGTGGTACTGTCCGCGCTCGTCGGGACGCAGGTCCACTGTCGGCTGAATCGGAAAGGTACGCGACAGGCGCGACAGGCGCCCACGGGCCGGCGCCGGCAGCGGCGCCTGCTTTGTCAGCAGTTCGCCGATCTCGTGTTCGATCAGGTTGATGATGTCGCGGTAGCTGTTGGCAAAATTGTCCTCCGTCACCAGGAAGGTGTCGAGCGCGTAGCCGTGTCGGGTGGTGTGGATCTTGGCGTCGAGGATGGAAAAATTCTTGCGGTCGAAATAGCTGCAGATGCGCGCGAACAAATCCGGCTGGTCTTTGATGTAGACCGCCACCTGCAAACCTTCGCCGATCGGCGCCAGACGGCACTTGACGACCGGTTTGGTCGAGTCGAGCCGATCGTACAGCGAGCGCGTTTGCCAGGCAATGTCGGCGGCGTCGTGGCGCAGGAACCAGGCGACGTCGAGCTGGTTCCACAGCGCCTCGTGCGCGTGTTCGGGCAGGCCGTACAGGCGCAAGGTGGCGCGCGCCTCGCTCTGGCGGTTCATCAGTTCGCGGTCGGCCGAATGCGGCTCGCCGCCCAGCACCCGCAAGGTCACGCGGTACAGGTCTTCGAGCAGCTTGGCCTTCCAGGCATTCCACACCTTCGGGCTGGTGCCGCGGATGTCGGCCACCGTCAGCAAGTACAGCGCCGTCAAATGGCGCTCGTCGCCGACAAGCGCCGCGAACGCCTGGATCACGTCGGGGTCGGACAGGTCCTGTTTCTGCGCCACCTGCGACATCGTCAGGTGCTGCTCGACCAGGAACATCACCAGCGCGGTGTCGTCAGGCGTGACGCCGTGGTCGAGACAGAATCCGGTGGCGTCGGCCACCCCTAACCGGGAATGGTCGCCGCCGCGGCCCTTGGCGATGTCGTGGAACAGCGCCGCCACGTACAACAGCCACGATGAACGGAAGTTGGCGATCAGCTGGCTGCAGAACGGATATTCGTGCGCGTGCTCGCTCATCGTGAAGCGGCGCATGTTACGCACCACCATCAAGATGTGCTGGTCGACCGTGTAGACGTGGAACAGGTCGTGCTGCATCATGCCGACGATGTGGCGAAACGCCGGCAGGTAGCGGCCGAGGATGCCCATGTCGTTCATGCGCCGCAGCGCGTGCACCAGGCCCACCGGAGCTTGCAGGATGCGCACGAACAGCGCGCGGTTGACCGGATCGGCACGGAAAACCTCGTCGATCCTCGAGCGCGCGTGCCACAGCGCGCGGGTGGTGCGCGCGGTCATGCCCTTGATGTCGGGACGTTCGGTCATGACGACGAAAATCTCCAGCAAGGTCGACGGCTCCGATTCGAACGTGTCGTCGGCTTTGACGTCGATGAAGCCGTTGACCTGGTTGAAGCGGTCGTTGACGGCGACGACTTCGGCCGGTTGCGGGAACAGCTGCGCCTCGATATTTTGCAGCAGGATGGTATTGAGCTGGGTGACCGTCTTGGCGGCCCAGTAATAGCGCTGCATCAGGTATTCGCTGGCGCGGCGCGCGTTGACTCCCTCGCCGGTGGTTTGCAGGCCGAACGTTTCGGCGATCGCGCCCTGGACGTCGAACACCAGCCGGTCTTCGCGCCGCCCGGCATGCAAGTGCAGGCGCACGCGGATATCCTTGAACGCGCTTTCCTTTTCCATCAGCGCGCGCGCCTCGACCTGGGTGATCAGGCCACGCGCCGCCAGCTGCCCCCAGGAATTGGCCAGAGCGGCGGCTTTCGCCACCCACAGGATTACCTGCAGGTCGCGCAGGCCGCCGGGGCTCTCCTTGCAGTTCGGCTCGAGCGAGAATGCGGTGTCTTCGTATTTGGCATGGCGCAGCCGCATCTCGACGGTCTTGGCCTGGAAAAAAGCCTGCGGATCGAGCTCTTCCTGGTAGCGCCGCTGCAGCTGTTCGAACAGCGGCACGTCGCCCGTCACCAGGCGTGCTTCGAGCAGGCTGGTTTGCACCGTGATGTCGGCGCGCGACTCGCTCATGCACTCGTCGACGGTGCGGATGCTGCTGCCGATTTCCAGTCCCAGGTCCCACAGCAGTTGCACCAGTTCCTCGAGCTTGCCGCGGGTGATGGCGTCGGCCGGCTGCGACAGTAAAATGAGCAGGTCGAGGTCGGAGTGGGGGAAAAGCTCGCCGCGCCCGTAGCCGCCAACGCCGACCAGCGCGCAGGCGGGCGGCAGGCCGGCGCCGTTCCACGCTTCGGCCAGCACCGCATCGACGCTTTGCCGCAGCCCGCGCAACAGTTTTTCCGGCTTGCCGTCGCCGTGGAAGGCGTCCGTCAGGAGCTGGCGTTCGGCTTTCAGCCGGCCCTTGAGCAGGTCACGGGTTTGCGCTTTATCCCGCGCTTTGTCGACTGCGGCGTCCATCTCAGGCCGCCGCCGCCGGGGCCTCGCCTTGTGCCACTTGCTTTTGCACGACGGCCGGCGGCGGCGGCGTGCCGGCCGAATCGGTCAGCACTTCGTAGCCGGTTTCCGTCACCAGCACCGTGTGTTCCCACTGCGCCGACAGGCTGCGGTCCTTGGTCTTGATGGTCCAGCCGTCGCCCATTTCGCGGATCTCGCGCCGGCCGGCGTTGATCATCGGCTCGATCGTGAAAATCATGCCGGCTTCGAGACGCTCCAGGGTGCCCGGTTTGCCGTAATGCAGGACTTGCGGCTCTTCGTGGAACACGGTGCCGATGCCGTGGCCGCAAAATTCGCGCACCACGCTGTAGCCGTTTTTCTCGGCGTGCTGCTGGATCGCGTGGCCGATGTCGCCCAGGTAGGCGCCCGGCTTGACTTTCGAGATGCCTAGCCACATGCATTCATAGGTGACGTCAGACAGGCGCCTGGCCAAGATCGACGGCTCGCCGATGAAAAACATGCGGCTGTTATCGCCGTGAAAACCGTTCTTGATGACGGTGATGTCGAGGTTGACCACGTCGCCGGTTTTCAACACCTTGTCGCCCGGGATTCCGTGGCAGATGACGTCGTTGACCGAGGTGCAGATCGCTTTCGGATACGGCGTGTAACCCGGCGGGCAATAGTTCAGCGGCGCCGGAATGGAACCTTGCACGTTGGTCATATACTCGTGGCACAACCGGTCGAGCTCGCCGGTTGTAACGCCGGGCTTGACGAAGGGCGTGATGTAATCGAGCACTTCGGCGCCAAGCCGGCCGGCGATACGCATGCCGGCAATTTCTTCGGAGGTCTTGATGGAGATGGAGGACATGGGTATCACAATCGACAAATGAGGTATGTGCGCTTCAAGCCGACCTTCGGCGCGCGCGCGGATACCATCATTATAAGGGATGTCGATATTTGGCGAAGACGGTCGCCTCCATCAGCTTCAAAATACCCACACGTCTGACAGCATGTAAATGATACCTTTGACAATTCCCCAGATGACTCCCGACACCAATACCGCCGAGAGGACCGCCGCAATCAGCCCGGTGACGACAGCGTAGCCATCGCGCTCGAGAAGGCCGAGCGCAAGAAGACTGATCGACAGCGCGGGAAGCATATTGCCGAAGGGGATAGGCAGCACCAGGACGGTCGCAAGCAGCAGGCAAATCAGCCCGACGGCGTATTCCAGAGGCGGTAGTGTCAGCACGCTCACACGTGGACGCAGCAATTTTTCCGCGCGCTCGAGCCAGGGAGCGACCCGTTTGACCACCCCATGGAAATCTGTGCGCGTCATGGACCTTCGGCTGATCAGCCCGGGGAGCCATGGCCGCATGCCAAACGTCAGTTGCGCCGCAAGAAAAACCAGCGGCGCGCCGAGTATTGCCGATGTCCCGGGCGGGACCGGGAAGATGTTTGGAAAAGCAAAAATAAAAAGCAAGGCACCGATTGCACGGTCGCCGAGGGCTTGTAGCAGATCGCCGACTGCCACGCGGTCTCTTGTTGTGTCGTTTGCCAGTTCTTGCAAGAGTTTGGATAGCGTCAAACCGTCGCCGGTGCAGCTCATTTTTCAGTTTTCATTGTTCGGTACAAAAAGAGAGCGATGCGCCTTTCAGCGTACCGCTCTGCGAATGGGAAAAACGGGAAGGGTGGCGCAGCAACGCGCCACCACAGGTGCGCCGGCAAATAGCCGGTCAGTCGCGGCTACCTCCGCCGATACCCAGCAGCGCCAGCAGATTTGCAAAAATATTGTACACGCTTAGATAGATGCTCAGTGTTGCGGTAATGTAGTTGGTCTCACCGCCATTGATGATGCGCTGGACGTCGTACAGGATGAACGCTGAAAAAATGGCGATGGCCATGACGGAAATAACGATCGACAGCGCCGACATGCCAAGAAAGATGTTCGCAACGGAAGCGAGAAGCAGCACGACCACGCCGGCCAGCAGCCACTTCCCCATTCCGGAAAAATCGCGCTTGGAAACCGTCGCCACGCTCGCCATCACCGCCAGGATCGTGGCGGTGCCGCCAAAGGCGGTCATGATCAGCGTGCCGCCATTCGAAAAGCCCAGCGTTCTGGTCAAAATCGGCGTCAGCATCAAGCCCATGAAGAAGGTGAACCCCATCAGGAAGGCAACGCCGAGACCGGAGTTCTTGGTTTTTTCGATGGCAAAAATGAACCCGAACGCAACTGCCAGAAACATCGCCATGCCTAAAAAGCCGCTAGGCATGGGAAGTTGCAACTGCACGCCAACGAACGCCCCAAATACGGTCGGGATCATCGACAGCGCGAGCAGCCAGTAGGTGTTGCGCAGGACCCGGTGCCGTACTGACGGCAGGCTGCCTGATTGTTCGTAGGTTGACTGAAGATTCGAATTCATGGTGGAGCTCCTTGCGTGGTGAGTGTCGCGGCGCAGCATGACTGCCCGCACTCGTCATAGTGCATCACGATTCTTAAGCTTCTCTTAATACGGGCCGAAGTGGCGCGCGCGTCCGGCGTGGCTTGCCGGGGGTATCATGCCATCGGTTTCGAGGCGCGCGCCGCGCGTAGTGCCGGCAGGCAAAACCGCACCAGGTCATCAGCGACACGGGCGCCTCTGCAGGTTTCTCTGCGGGCTGCTTGAAATGCCGGCCCAAATCAGTTAAAATACCGGGTTGCTTGGTTTGGTTTTCGAGTAATTTGTAGAGCAGTAGCAAAATTAATGTTAAATCGCGAGTCCGGTCGCAAAGGGTGCCTCAATGGTGACTGACCGGATTCCAGACCCAACCCTGGAGAATTAAATGTCCGTAACAATGCGTGAAATGCTGGAAGCCGGTGTCCACTTCGGTCACCAAACCCGTTTTTGGAATCCAAAAATGGCGCCGTTCATCTTCGGCCACCGCAACAAGATCCACATCATCAACCTCGAAAAGACGATGGGGATGTATCAGGAAGCGATGAAAACGGTCAAGCAGGTTGCAGCTTCGCGCGGCACCATCCTGATGGTCGGCACCAAGCGCCAGGCGCGTGACATCATCGCCGCCGAAGCCCAGCGCGCCGGTGTGCCTTACGTCGACCAGCGCTGGTTGGGCGGCATGCTGACCAACTTCAAGACCATCAAGACCTCGATCAAGCGCCTGAAGGACATGGAAGCCCAGATCGAAGACGGTTCGGTCGAGAAGCTGTCGAAAAAAGAAGGCTTGATGTTCGAACGCGAAATGACCAAGCTGCAAAAATCGATCGGCGGCATCAAGGACATGGGCGGCGTTCCTGACGCAATCTTCGTCGTCGACGTCGGCTACCACAAGGGCGCGATCACCGAAGCCGGCAAGCTGGGCATCCCGGTCATCGGCATCGTCGATACCAACCACTCCCCGGAAGGCGTCACCCACATCATTCCAGGCAACGATGACTCGTCCAAGGCGATCATGCTGTACGCCCGCGGTGTGGCCGACGCCATCATCGAAGGCCGCGCCAGCGCGACCAACGAAGTGGCTGACTTCGCCAAGCAATCGGGCGCCGACGAGTTCGTCGAAGTTTCCGAGCAGGCATAATGTAGCGGCGGGGTAAGCCCTGCCGCAGCATCAAAAAGGGTGGCATCGAGCTCACCCTTTTTTTTAAGCAGAATACTGTTTTTCACCCCCGAAAACGACAGCGGCGTCCGCGTGCGGCGTCGCACCAATCGAACATTTAGGAGAAACACATGGCAGCGATTACAGCAGCGATGGTAGGCGAACTGCGCGGCAAGACCGACGCACCGATGATGGAATGCAAGAAGGCACTGACTGAAGCCGAAGGCGACATGGCCCGTGCTGAAGAGATCCTGCGCGTCAAGCTGGGCGGCAAGGCATCGAAGGCGTCGTCGCGCATCACCGCCGAAGGCGTGGTCGTGGCGTACATCGCCGGCGGCGTCGGCGCGCTGTTGGAAATCAACAGCGAAACCGATTTCGTTGCCAAGAACGACGACTTCCTCGCGTTGGCCAACAATGCCGCCCGCCTGGTCGCCGAAAACAACCCGGCCGATGTGGCTGCCTTGCTGGCGCTGCCGCTCGACGGCAAGACGCTCGATGACGTGCGTGCCGCACTGATCGGCAAAATCGGCGAGAATATGTCGATCCGCCGCTTCCAGCGTTTCGACACCACCGCCAAGCTGGCGTCGTACCTGCACAACGACCGCATCGGCGTGATGGTCGACTTCGATGGCGCGGACGAGCAAGTCGGCAAGGACATCGCGATGCACATCGCTGCGATGAAGCCGGTGTCGCTGTCGTCCGACCAGGTGCCTGTCGAAATGATCGAAAAAGAGCGCTCGGTCGCCGCCCTGAAAGCACAGGAAGACGCTGACGCGGCAGTTGCCGCCGGCAAGCCGGCGCAGTCGCCGGAAATCCTGGCCAAGCGTCTCGAAGGCTCGGTCCAGAAGTACCTGAAAGAAGTGTCGTTGCTGAACCAGCCGTTCGTCAAGAACGACAAGCAGTCGATCGAACAGATGCTCAAGGCGGCAAACACCACCGTCAAGTCGTTCACGATGTACGTGGTCGGCGAAGGGATCGAAAAGAAGCAGGACGACTTTGCCGCGGAAGTTGCTGCACAGATGGCTGCCTCGAAGCAGTAATAGCAGCAAGTAGCAAAGCGGGCCGGAAGGCCCGTTTTTTTACCTTGATAATTTAGCACTCAGTATTTAGCACAGTCAACAGCAGTGAGCACCCCAGTCGATACCGCGATCAACACCGCGATTAATACCGAACAACCGTCATTCCAGGAGCCTCTATGACCAAACCAGCCTATAAACGCGTTCTTCTCAAATTGTCTGGCGAAGCGCTGATGGGGGATGATCCTTACGGCATCAACCGCGCCACCATCGAGCGCATGGTTGCCGACGTCGCCGAAGTGGCGAAGGCGGGCGTGGAACTGGCCGTGGTGATTGGCGGGGGCAACATCTTCCGCGGCGTCGCCCCCGGCGCCCAGGGCATGGACCGCGCCACCGCCGACTACATGGGCATGCTGGCCACCGTGATGAACGCGCTGGCGCTGGCCGACGCCATGCGCCACGTCGGCATCGTCGCGCGCGTTATGTCGGCGATCGCCATCGAGCAGGTGGTCGAGCCTTACGTGCGCCCGAAAGCGCTGCAGTACCTGGAAGAGGGCAAGGTTGTCGTGTTCGCCGCCGGCACCGGTAACCCGTTCTTCACCACCGACACCGCCGCCGCGCTGCGCGGTGCCGAAATCAGCGCCGAGATTGTTTTGAAGGCAACAAAGGTCGATGGGGTATATACTGCCGATCCGCAGAAGGACCCGCACGCGACGCGCTACGAGTCGATCACGTTCGACGAAGCCATCTCGAAGCGCCTGCAGGTGATGGACGCGACCGCGTTTTCGCTGTGCCGCGACCAGAAACTGCCGATCAAGGTGTTTTCCATCGTCAAGCCAGGCGCACTGATGCGCGTCATCATGGGCGAAGACGAAGGTACCCTGGTTCACGTGTAAGATAAATAATTGTTAATAAACAGCAACCCAACAAACAGCAGCTAACAAATAGCAATTTTATAAGCCAGAGGAGAGCAGCATGACCATCGCTGACATCAAGAAAAACGCGCAAGAGCGCATGACCAAATCCATTGAAACGCTGCGGGCCGACCTGGCCAAGGTACGTACCGGCCGCGCCCACACCGGCATCCTCGACCATATCACGGTCGAATATTACGGCCAGCCGACGGCGCTGACGCAAGTGGCCAACGTGACCCTGATCGACGCCCGCACCATCGGCGTGGCGCCGTTCGAAAAGAAGATGGCGGCCGCGATCGAGCGCGCCATCCGCGATTCCGACCTCGGCCTGAACCCGTCGTCGCAGGGCGAGCAGATCCGCGTGCCGACGCCGATGCTGACCGAAGAGCGTCGCAAGGAAATGGTCAAGCTGGTCAAGAACGAGGCGGAAGACGCCAAGATCGCGATCCGCAACATCCGCCGCGACGCCAACGAGCAGGTCAAGAAACTGGTCAAGGACAAGCTGGCGTCGGAAGACGACGAGCGCCGTGCAACCGACGAAATTCAGAAGCTGACCGACAAGTTCATCGCCGACGTCGACCGCATGGTGGTCGACAAGGAAAAAGAAGTGCTGACGGTATAAATGCGCAACTACAGTCTGGATTTATGATTTTTAAAAGCTCGACGACAGCAGTGCCCGAGGTTGACGCGGTACCGCGCCATGTCGCCATCATCATGGACGGCAACGGCCGCTGGGCTACCAAACGCCTGTTGCCGCGCGTGGCCGGCCACGTCAAGGGTGTCGAGGCGGTACGTGTCTGCGTCGAAGCCTGCGTCGATCGCGGCATCGAGTACCTGACGATCTTCGCGTTTTCGTCGGAAAATTGGCGCCGGCCCGAAGAGGAAGTGTCGCTGCTGATGCGCCTGTTCGTCACCGCGCTGGAACGGGAAGTGGCGAAGATGCACGCCAACAGCATCCGCCTGAAAGTGGTCGGCGACCTGTCGCGCTTCGACGCCAAGCTGCGCGAGATGATCGCCAACGCCGAGCGGCGCACCGCCAACAACACGCGCCTGACGCTGACCGTCTGCGCCAATTACGGCGGCCGCTGGGACATCATGCAGGCCACCGGCAAGATGGTCGCGGCCAACCCCGGCACGGTCGACTTCACCGAAGAGCAGTTGTCCGGGCACCTGGCGATGGCGTACGCGCCCGAGCCGGACCTGTTCATCCGCACCGGCGGCGAAGAGCGCATCTCGAATTTCCTGCTGTGGCAGCTCGCTTACGCGGAACTGTATTTCACCGATACCTTCTGGCCGGATTTTTCATGCGCGTCGCTCGACGATGCAATCGCCTCGTACCACAAGCGCGAGCGGCGTTTCGGCCGCACCGGCGCCCAACTGGCCAAGAAAACCTGATGCTGAAAACCCGGATCATCACCGCAATTGTCCTGCTGGCGGTACTGCTGCCGGTGCTGTACTGGGCCAATCCGACCGCTTTCGCCGTCGTTGTCACGCTGTTTTTCGGCGCCGCGATCTGGGAGGGTTTTCGCCTGTTCAATCCGGGATCGCCCATGGCCTTGCTGATCAGCCTGGCCTGGACCGCGGCATTCGCGTACGCCTTTTTCTTCGCCGTCCAGGCGCAGTCCTTGTTCTGGTTCGCCATCAGCGTCCTGGTCTGGCTGCTGCGCCTGGCGCCGTCGCTGAAAATCGGCCTGCCGCCGCTCGCGTCCGGCGGCAATACCTTGCTCAGCCTGACGTATGCGGCCGCCATCGTCGCCTGTTTCGCCGCCATCGTGGCGCTGTTTCGCCATTCGCCGCTGTACCTGCTGTCGGTGATGGCGCTGGTGTGGATCGCCGACATCGGCGCCTACTGCGCCGGCAAGGCTTTCGGCAAGCGCAAGCTGGCGCCAATGATTTCACCGGGCAAGTCGTGGGAAGGCGCGATCGGCGGCGGCGTCGCCGTGCTGCTGCTGGCCACGCTGTCGGTGCTGTCGGGCACCTTGTTTGCTGACACCTTTGCCGCGAACGTGCAGAAGCGCCTCGGCTGGGCCGCGCTGTTCGCCATTTTGATTGTCATTACCGCCGCCAGCGTGGTCGGCGACCTGTTCGAATCCCAACTCAAACGCCGCGCCGGTGTCAAAGACAGCAGCAAGCTGCTGCCTGGCCACGGCGGCGTGCTCGACCGCATTGACGCCCTGATCCCCGTACTGCCGCTGGCTGCGCTGATCGACACCTGGCTCTAGAGAGAGTTTCATGCAATCCATAACCATACTAGGCGCCACCGGTTCGATCGGTGCGTCGACCCTCGACGTGCTCGCCCGTCATCCCGATAAATACAAGGTCTTCGCGCTGACGGCCCACAGCCGGGTCGAGGCGCTGGCCGAGCAGTGCGCGCGGTTTCGCCCGGCGCGCGCGGTAGTCGGCAGCGCCGCGGCCGCGCGGCTGCTGTCCGCCCTGTTGAAAGAGCGCGGCGTGTGCTGCGACGTCGACTACGGCGAAGCGGCACTGTGCGAGGTCGCAGCCGCTGCCGAAACCGACAGCGTGATGGCCGCCATCGTCGGCGCCGCCGGCCTGGCGCCGGCGCTGGCCGCCGCCCGCGCCGGCAAGAAAATCCTGTTGGCCAACAAGGAAGCGCTGGTGATGTCCGGCCAGCTGTTCATGGACGCGGTGCAGCAGCATGGCGCTACCTTGCTGCCGATCGACAGCGAACACAATGCCATTTTTCAGTCGCTGCCGCAGTCGTACGCCCGTTCGCCGCAAGGCTGCGGTGTCGCCAAGATCCTGCTGACCGCGTCCGGCGGGCCGTTTTTGGCGCGCGCGGTCGAGACGCTCGAACACGTCACCCCCGACGAAGCGTGCAAGCACCCGAACTGGGTCATGGGCCGCAAGATCTCGGTCGACTCGGCCACGATGATGAACAAAGGCCTCGAAGTGATCGAGGCGCACTGGCTGTTCGGCGCTTCCGCCGCCCAGATCGAAGTCGTGATCCACCCGCAAAGCGTGATCCACTCGATGGTCTCGTACGTCGACGGCTCGGTGCTGGCGCAACTGGGCAACCCCGACATGCGCACCCCGATCGCCCACGCGCTGGCATTCCCCGAGCGGATCGAATCGGGCGTCGCCCAGCTCGACCTGACCGCCATCGGCACGCTGCAGTTCGACAAACCGGACTTCGCCCGCTTTCCCTGCCTGGCGCTGGCGTTCGAGGCGCTGGCGGCCGGCGGCACCGCGCCGGCCCTGCTGAACGCGGCCAATGAAGTGGCGGTGCAGGCCTTCCTGGACGGTCGCATCGGTTTTCGCGACATCGACCGCGTGATTTCCCGCGTCATGTTCGACCTCGAACACGGCGCCGCCAGCAGCATCGAGGCGGTGATGGCGCAGGACGCGCGCGCGCGCGGCGCCGCCGAAAAAATCGTCGCAGGAGTTACGAGATGACGCTGATCACCACCGTCCTGGCCTTCCTGCTCGCGCTCGGGCCTTTGATCATCTTCCACGAACTTGGCCACTACACGGTAGCGCGGCTGTGCGGCGTGAAAGTGCTGCGCTTTTCCGTCGGCATGGGCAAGGTCGTCTGGTCGCGCCGTTTCGGCCCCGACCAGACCGAATGGGCGGTGTCGGCCTTGCCGCTGGGCGGCTACGTCAAGATGCTTGACGCGCGCGACCCCGACGCCCCGGCGATTGGTCAGGCCGACCTGGGGCGCGAATTCACCCGCCAAAGCGTCTGGCGCCGCATCGCCATCGTCGCCGCCGGCCCGCTTGCCAACTTCCTGCTGGCGATCGCCATATTTACCGGGTTGTCGATGGCCGGCACGACCGAACCTTCGACCAGGCTGCGCGCCACCGCCGCCAATTCGGCGGCGTTCCAGGCCGGCCTGCGCGGCGGCGAAACCGTCACCGCGGTGAACGGCAAGGCGGTCGCCGGCTGGACCGAACTGCGCTGGGAAATCACGCAGGCCATCGTCGACAAGCGCGAGGCGCGCTTCGACGTCACGCAGCCGGGTGGCGGCCAGTTCGTTGCCGTGGTGCCGGCCTCGAAGCTGGCCGGCCTGAACGTCGAGAGCGACGTGCTCACCACCCTCGGGCTGGACATGGCGCGTCCGAAACCGGTCATCGAGAAGGTGATGGCGGACGGGCCTGGCGAACGCGCCGGGCTGAAAACAGGCGACCTGATTACCGCCATCGACGGCCGGCAGGTAGCTGACGGCATCGACGTGATCGACGCCGTGCGCGCCAGCGCCGGGCGGCCGCTGGCGCTGTCGATCCTGCGCGAGGGCGCCGCCCTGGTCGAGCCGATCGTGGTGCGGCCCGAATTCGATGCCGCCCGCAAGGCATGGGTGGTGAAGGTCGCCACCAGCATGGCGCCGCAGCTGGTCACCGTCGTCGCCGGCCCGCTGGAGTCATTTGGCAAGGCAGTCCGCAAGACCTGGGACACCAGTGTATTGAGCATCAAAATGATCGGCCGCATGATCAGCGGCGAAGTCTCGCTGAAAAACGTCACCGGCCCGATCACGATTGCCGACTACGCAGGACAGACCGCGCGCCTGGGTCCCTCGGTGTTTTTGGGCTTTATCGCGTTCATCAGCATCAGTCTAGGCGTGATGAATCTGTTACCAATTCCGATGCTGGATGGGGGGCTTTTGCTGTATTATTCGCTGGAAGTTTTGACCGGCCGCCCCTTGCCGGAGCGGATTGGAGCAATAGCACAACGCGCCGGCGTGGGCTTGCTGGTCATGTTGATGGCGCTCGCTGTTTTCAACGACGTCTCCCGGCTCCTGTAGTCAGGTTTCCCCGAACATGCATTAATCATGATTGAACATTGATTTAGCCAATGAAATTACATTCAGATCGTTTTGCACTGCCATCTTTTCGCCATAGCTTGATTGGCGCCGCCGTCCTCGCCATGTGCTCCGGCCAGGCTCTCGCAATCACCCCGTTCGTCGTCAAGGACATCCGCGTCGAAGGCATCCAGCGCACCGAAGCTGGCACCGTGTTCAGCTACTTGCCGGTGCGGGTCGGCGAAACGTTCGATGATGAAAAAAGTATCGCCGCCATCAAGGCGCTGTACGCGACGACCTTCTTCAAGGACGTTCGCCTGGAAGAGGAAAACGGCGTGCTGGTGGTGCTGGTCGAAGAGCGGCCCGCCATCTCCACGGTCGATTTCACCGGCACCAAGGAATTCGAAAAGGACGTGCTGGTCAAGGCGCTCAGGGAAATCGGCGTCGGCGAAACCAAGATTTTCGACAAGGCGTCGGTCGACCGCGCCGAGCAGGAACTCAAGCGCCAGTACCTGTCGCACGGCCTGTATGGCGTCAAGATCACCACCACCGTCACGCCCATCGAGCGTAACCGCGTCACCGTCATGTTCAACGTCGATGAAGGCGAGATCGCCCGCATCAAACGTATCAACATCGTCGGCAACAAGCGCTTTAGCGACAAGGAACTGCGCGAAATAATGGCCCTTAATACCAGCGGCTGGTTCACCTGGTATTCGAAGGCCGATCAGTATTCGAAGACCAAGCTGACCGGCGACATCGAGGCGCTCAAGTCGTTCTACCTGAACCGCGGCTACCTGGAGGCGAACATCGAGTCGACCCAGGTGGCGATCACGCCGGACAAGAAGGACATCTACCTGACGGTCAACATCTCCGAAGGCGAGAAGTACACCGTATCGAACGTCAAGCTCGATGGCGAGATGTTCGGCCGCGAGGACGAACTGAAGTCGTTGCTGCTGCTGCGCGCCGGCGAGACGTATTCGGGCGAGCTGCTCACCGAGAGCAACAAGCGCATCTCGGACCGCCTCGGCACCTTCGGCTACGCTTTCGCCAACGTCAACGCAAACCCTGAAATCGACCGCGATAAACGCCAGGTTGCATTCACTTTCTTCATCGATCCAGGCAAGCGCGCCTACGTGCGTCACATGAACATCGCCGGCAACACCACCACCCGCGACGAAGTGATCCGGCGCGAATTCCGCCAGTTCGAGGGCTCCTGGTACGACGGTAACAAGATCAAGGCTTCGCGCGACCGCGTCGACCGCCTCGGCTTCTTCAAGGACGTCACGATCGACACGCCGGAAGCACAGGGCACGCTTGACCAGGTCGACGTCAACCTGACCGTGACCGAAAAACCGACCGGTAACTTCCTGATCGGCGGCGCCTTTTCGCAGTCCGAAAAATTCACTTTTACGGCGTCGATCCAACAGGCCAACTTCGCCGGCAGCGGCAACACGGTCGGCATCGAACTCAATACCAGCCGTTACAGCCGCACCATTGCGTTCTCGCAGACCAACCCGTATTTCACCGACGATGGCGTCTCGCGCTCGTTCGAGGTGTACCTGCGTACCCAGCGACCGCCGGCGCTCAACGTCGGCAGCTTTACCGTCAAGCAGACCGGCACGCGCATGAGTTTCGGTGTGCCGTTCTCGGAATACGACACCGTCTTCTTCGGCGCCGGCCTCGAGCGCACCACCATCGATACCGATATCAGCAGTCCGACCGTGTACAAGAATTACGTGCGCCAGTTCACCGGCATTGCGAGTGGGGTCGGTAGCGCCAATACCAATTCGCTGCCGCTGACGGCAGCCTGGCAGCGCGACAGCCGCGACAGTGCGATCACGCCGACGCTAGGCCGCTACCAGCGCGCCAACCTCGAGCTCGACCTGGTCGGCAATTCAAAATACTACCGCGCGGTCTACGAGCAGCAGTGGTACCGTCCCTTGACGCGCTCGATCACCCTGGCCCTGAAGGGCGAGCTCGATTACGGCCGCGGCCTGCGCGGCACCAACTACCCGGTTTTCAAGAACTTCTACGGCGGCGGTATCGGTTCGGTGCGCGGTTACCAAAGCTCGTCGCTCGGCGTCGTCGACCCGGTCAACTTCGACGCACTCGGCGGCGCCAAGCGGGTGATCGGCAATGCCGAGCTGCAGATGCCGTTCCCCGGCGGCGGACTCGATCGCAGCCTGCGCTGGTTCGGCTTCGTCGATGGCGGCCAGGTCTACCAGGAACGCCAGAAGATACGCGCTTCCGAGCTGCGCTTCTCGGCCGGCCTTGGGGTCAGCTGGATTTCCCCGGTTGGCCCGCTCAAGTTGAGTTATGCTAAACCCTTGAACCCGAAGCCGGGCGACCGCCTGGAGCGCTTCCAGTTCCAGATGGGCACCGGTTTCTGATCCAAAACGCCTGTCGACTTTCCAGATTGCGGAGAATTATGTTGAAAAATCTGACTGCCTTGCTGCCCAGGGCGCTTGTCCTGGCGGCCTTCTGCGCCTGCCCGATGGCGCAGGCTCAGGCGCAAGCTCAGGTGCAAACCAGCGCGCCGAGCCGGATCGGCTTCGTGTTCACCGAGCGCCTGATGACCGAGTCGAAACTGGCGAAAACGGCGGACGCCAGGATCGAGGCCGAGTTTTCCAAGCGCCAGAAGGCGATCAAGGACATGCTGGCGCGCCTGAAGACGATGTCAGAGAAATTCGACGCCGACAACGCCGGTCTCGTCGAGCCGGAGCGCACCAAGCGTTACCGCGAGTTGGCCGAGCTGGAAAAAGACGTCCAGCGCACCCAGCGCGAATTCAACGAGGACTTACTGCAGCGTAAGAGCGAAGAGCGCGCCAATATCGCGCAAAAGGCGTACAAGTTGATCGAACTGATCGCCGAACAGGAAAAGCTCGACGTCGTGCTGCAGGAGTCGGCTTGGTCGAGCCCGCGGATCGACATCACCGACAAGATCATCAAGCTGCTCGACAAGTAACGACGTGACCGGCTTCGTGACCAACTTTCTGGCCAACTTCGTGACCATTCATTTCAGAACCGCCATCGTCGCCCTTGGACTGAGCGTTGGGCTAAGCTTGCTGGCAACTAAGGCCTGCGCGCAAGGCGGGCCGGGCCGGGTCGGCTTCGTCGCCACCGAACGGCTGTACGCCGATTCGAAACTGGCGAAGTCGATCGAGGCCCGCATCACCGCCGATTTTGCCAAGCGCGACAAATCGAACCAGGAGCTGTTCGCCCGCCTCAAGCGCCTGAGCGAGAAATTCGACAGCGACACAGAGGCCCTGGGCGAAGCGGAACGCACCCGGCGCGCGCGCGAAGTGCTCGACCTCGACAAGGAAGTGCAGCGCAAGCAGACCGGCTTTCGCGACGATCTCGAGCACCGCAAGGACGAGGAGCGCGCACTGATCGCCCAGAAGGCGGCGGCCCTGATCGGCAAGGTCGCCGAGCAGGAAAAAATCGACATCGTGCTGTTCCGGGACGTTCTATGGACGCGACCGGGCGTCGATATCACCGACAAAATCATCAGGCTGCTCGATCAGTAGCACCTGAACACATCGAACGGACAACCGGATGGGCACGCGACTGGGTCAATTGGTCGAACGCTTGGGTGGCCAGCTGGTGGGAGATCCTAACCTGGAAGTGACCGGGATCGCACCACTGGCCGACGCCGGCGTTTCCGACATCAGCTTTCTGAGCAATAGCAAACTGCGTGCGCAAGCGGGCGCCAGCGGGGCGGCGGCGATGATCGTCTCGCCGCTTGACGACGCCTTCGTCGCCGAGACGTACCGCGGCGCGCGCATCGTCAGCAACAACCCTTACGTGTATTTCGCCCGCGCCGCGCAGTTCTTCGCCGCGCTGGACGAAGTGGCGCCCGCGCCCGGCATCGACCCGTCGGCCAGCGTCGCCGCCAACGCCCGGGTCGACCCGAGCGCTCACGTCGGCGCGCACGTGACGATCGAGGACGGCGCCGTGATTGGCGCCGGGGCGGTGATCGACGCCGGCTGCTTCATCGGCCGCGGCGCGGTCATCGGCGAGCTTACCCACCTGTTCGCCAACGCGACCTTCCATGCGCGCTGCCAGATCGGCAAGCGCGGCATCATCCATTCGGGCGCCGTGATCGGCACCGACGGCTTTGGTTTCGCCAACGAGGGCGGCGTCTACATCAAGATCCCGCAGACCGGGCGTGTGATGATCGGCGACGACGTCGACATCGGCGCCAACACCTGCATCGACCGCGGCGCGCTGGCCGACACCATCATCGAAGATGGCGTCAAGCTGGATAACCAGATCCAGATCGGCCACAACTGCCGTATCGGCGCCCATACGGCAATGGCCGGCTGCGTCGGCGTGGCCGGCAGCGCGACGATCGGCAAATACTGTACCTTTGGCGGTGCCGCCATGGTGCTGGGCCACCTGACGATCGCCGACAAGGTGCATATCTCGTCGGGCAGCATGGTGTCGCGCTCGATCCTCGAACCTGGCCAGTACACGGGATTTTATCCGCTGGCGAAAAACGCCGAGTGGGAAAAAACCGCGGCGATCGTGCGCAACCTGGCCGCCATGCGCGAGAAAATCCGCGCGCTGGAAAAAACTATCAAGACCCTGACCGAACCTACAAAGCCTACAGAGAAGATATGAACACAACTGACAACAAGACCCTCGACATCTGCCAGATCAAGGCGCTGCTGCCGCACCGTTACCCGATGCTGCTGGTGGACCGCGTGCTGACGTGGGAAGCCAACAAGTCGATCACTGCCATCAAGAACGTTACGGCGAACGAGGAGTTCTTCAACGGCCACTTCCCGCACAAGCCGGTGATGCCGGGCGTGTTGATGATCGAAGCGCTGGCGCAAACCGCCGCGCTGCTGTCGTTCCTGACGATGGGCGTCTCGCCCGACGAGAATTCGATCGTGTATTTCGTCGGCATCGACAACGCCCGCTTCAAGCGCCCGGTGGGCCCCGGCGACCAGCTCAAGATGGACGTCGAGATCCTGCGCGTATCGCGCGGCATCTGGAAATACAAGGCGGTCGGCACCGTCGACGGCGCCATTGCGCTGGAAGCGGAATTGATGTGCACCATCCGCGGAACTAGCGACGCGAGCAAGCCGGCGGTGCAGTAACATGGCCCTGATTCATCCAAGCGCCATCGTCGATCCAAAAGCGCAGCTCGACAGCTCGGTCGAAGTCGGCGCCTTTTCGATCATCGGTCCGCACGTGAGAATCGGCGCGCGCAGCGTGATCGGCCCGCACGTCGTCATCGAAGGCCACACGACGATCGGCGAAGACAACAAGTTCTTCCAGTTCTCGTCGATCGGCGCCGCGCCCCAGGACAAGAAGTGGGCGGGCGAGGCGACCCGGCTCGAAGTTGGCGACCGCAACACGGTGCGCGAATTTTGCACCTTCAATACCGGCACCGTGCAGGACGCCGGCGTGACCCGGCTCGGCAACGACAACTGGATCTCGGCCTACGTTCACCTCGCGCACGATTGCCAGGTCGGCAGCAACACAATTTTTTCGAACAACGCGCAGCTGGCCGGACACGTCGTCGTCGGCGACTGGGCGATCCTGTCGGGCTACGCCGGCGTCCACCAGTTCTGCAAAATTGGTGAACATGCGTTTGTCGGCATGTATACCAGCCTGACCCAGGACGTGCCGCCGTTCGTGCTGGTGTCGGGCAACCCGGCCGGCGCGCGCGGCGTCAACATCGAAGGCATCAAGCGGCGCGGCTTTACCCGGCCGCAGATCGACGCCATCCGCACCGCCTATAAAACCGTGTACCGCTCCGGCCTGACGCTGGAAGAAGCGAAAGCGGCGCTGGCCGGGCAGGCGGCAAGCGAAGAGCTCGACGCCGATGGTGCGGCGCACGTGCGCGCTTTTTGCGACTTTCTGGAAACGGCCAGCCGTGGCATCGTCCGCTGACGCTTTGGCCAACGTCCCGGCCAACGCCACGGTCGCGCTGGTGGCCGGCGAAGTGTCGGGCGACATGCTTGCCGGGCGCCTGCTGGCAGGCCTGCGGGCGCGCCTTCCGGGGGCGCGCTTTCGCGGCATCGGCGGGCCGCGCATGATCGAGCAGGGCATGGTGTCGGAGCTGCCGATCGAGGCGCTGGCGGTCGGCCGGATGTTCGAGATCATCCCCCGTTACCGCGCCATCAAGGCAATCCAGACAGCGCTGCGCGAGCGCCTGCTGGCCGAACGGCCGGCGGTGTTCATCGGCGCCGATTACCCGCTCTTTAACCTCGGGCTGGAAATGGCGCTGAAAGCGGCCGGCATCCCGACGGTGCACTTCGTCAGCCCGCAGATCTGGGCCTGGCGCGGCGGGCGCATCAACAAAATCCGCAAGGCCGTGTCGCACATGCTGGTGATCTTCCCGTTCGAAGAAGAGATTTATAAAGCGGCCGGCGTGCCGGTCACCTACATCGGCCACCCGCTGGCCGAGATGATCCCGCTTCAACCTGACCAGGACGCGGCGCGCCGCGCGCTCGGCATCGCCGTCGATGCGCGCGTCGTCACCGTGATGCCGGGCAGCCGCATGGCCGAACTGAAGTACCTGGCCGCGCCGTTTGTGGGTGCCGTCAAGCTGCTCGCCGCGCGCGATCCCGGCCTGCGCTTCATCGTGCCGATGGCCGGCGAAAAGCAGCGCGCCCATTTTAATGAACTGGTGGCGCGGGCAGGCTTGGGCGACGTCGGCATCCTGCTGGTCGAAGGGCGCTCGCACGAGGCGATCTGCGCCGCCGACGCGGTGCTGGTGGCCTCTGGTACTGCCACCCTGGAGGTGGCGTTGTTCAAGAAGCCGATGGTGATCGCCTACAAGGTAATGGCGGCGTCATGGCACGTCATGCGCCACATGGGCTACCAGCCGTGGATTGGTTTACCGAACATCCTGGCGCGCGAATTCGTCGTGCCCGAACTGCTGCAACACGCCGCCACGCCGCAGGCGCTGGCCGACGCCGTCTGGATCCAGCTGAACGACGCGCCGAACCGCCTGCGCCTGGTGCAGCGTTTCACCGACATGCATCACAGTTTGCTGCGCAACAGCGCTGAGGAAAGCGCCGCCGCCGTCCTGCGCGTCATTCAAGCATCATCTTCATCACGCGCCTCACTATGACGAAAAAGAAAATCAATTTCTACCCGGGCCTTAAAAGTTCGCAGTATCCGTTCACCGAACTGGACGTCGTCTGCGGCGTCGACGAGGCCGGCCGCGGGCCGCTGGCCGGCGGCGTGTTCGCCGCCGCCGTGATTCTCGACCCGTGCCGCCCGATCGACGGCCTGCGCGATTCGAAAAAACTGAGCGCCGCGCGGCGCGACGAACTGGCGCCGCAAATCAGGCAGTACGCGCTGGCGTGGGCCGTCGCCGAATGCTCGCATGAAGAAATCGACGCCATCAACATCTTGCAGGCGACCATGCTGGCGATGAAGCGCGCGGTCGAAGCGCTTGCCATACTGCCGACCATCGCCCTGATCGACGGCAACCGCAGCCCCGTGATGCAGGTGCGCTGCCATCCGATCGTCGAAGGCGACGACAAGGTACACGCGATTTCTGCCGCGTCGATCCTGGCGAAAACGGCGCGCGATTGCGCCTTGGTGTCGCTGCACGAACTGTATCCGCAATACGGTTTCGACCAGCACAAGGGCTACGGCACCCGCCTGCACATGGAACGCCTGGCCGAACACGGCGCCTGTCCGGCGCACCGGCGCTCGTTCGCCCCGGTGCGCCGGGCCCTGGCCGGCCAGCTGATTACCCGGTCGCTGCCGCTCGACTTTGGCCTGGAGGAATCACGATGAAAACCATCACCTCGCGCGACAACCCGCTCTACAAGGAACTCAAACAACTGGCCGCCAGCTCGCAGGCGCGGCGCAAGGCTGGCCGCACCCTGCTCGACGGCGTACACCTATGCCAGGGCTACCTGACGCTGCGCGGCGCGCCCGTGCATTGCATCGTCGCCGACAGCGCGCTGGCGAATCCGGAAGTGCTCGATGTCGTCCGGCGCTGCGAGGACCTCCACGCCCATGTGACGGCGCTGCCGGACCCGCTCTACAACGCGGTGAGCCAGGTCGACAATGGCATCGGCCTGATGTTCCTGGTCGACGCCCCGGTGCGTGCGATTGCCGGCCCGTTGACGCAGTCGGCGGTCTTGCTCGACAACCTGCAAGACCCCGGCAACGTCGGCTCGATCCTGCGCAGCGCCGCGGCGGCCGGCATTACGCAGGTTTACTGCAGCGCCGGCACCGCCTTCTGCTGGTCGCCGAAAGTGCTGCGGGCGGCGATGGGCGCCCATTTCGTGCTCGAGATTTATGAGAACGTCGACCTGGCCGCGCTGGTGTCAAGCGCCACGGTGATGGTGCTGGCCACCAGCGGCTACGCCACACGGCGCCTGTACGACGTCGACCTGCGCCAGCCGGTCGCCTGGCTGCTGGGGCATGAAGGGCAGGGCGTGGCCGACGACCTGCTGGCCCTGGCCACTCACCAGGTGGTGATTCCGCACCTGGGCCAAATCGAGTCGCTCAACGTGGCGGCATGCGCCGCAGTGTGTTTTTTTGAGCAGTTGCGGCAAAATCAGGCGTAGACGCGGCTGGTTGCTACAGGTTAATCTTTCGTCTGGAGCATAGTGGAGTAATGATGGACATCGCGCATTTGCATTTTTTGGTGGCGGAAGCCGATCCGGCGCAGCGGCTGGCCATGGTCGACATGCTGGGCCGGCTCGGCGCCAGACAGGTCACCGAAGTGCACGACGGTCATACCGCCTTGCGTTGTTTCCAGGACGCGTTCACGCCGACGGTGAACGTGGCGATCATTGACCTTGCGCTGCCCGGCATGGATGGCCTGGAACTGATCCGCACGCTGGCGGCGATGAACTGCCGCGCGCGCCTGATCGTGGTCGGCGCGCAGACCGGCAACCTGATGTTTTCGGTTGAGACGATGGCGCAGGCTTACGGCTTCGACCTGCTTGGCACCATGACCAAACCGGTGTCGAACGCCAGGCTCGCTTCGCTGCTGGACAATTACACGCCGCCGGTGCTGGCGGCCAACCGTACGCCGAAAGGCCCCAGCTTCACGTTCTCCGAAGTCGGGATCGGCCTGCAGGCGCGCCAATTCGAGCCGTTTTTCCAGCCCAAGATCGAACTGCAAACCGGCCAGGTCAAGGGCTTGGAGGCGTTCGCGCGCTGGCGCCATCCGGAGCACGGCGTGCTGGGGCCGTCGGCTTTCATCGACGCGCTCGAACAGAACAACCGCATCGACTTCCTCGACTGGAGCATGATCGAAAAGTCGGTCGAGCGCTGCCGCCAGTTCCACGACCAGGGCATCCCGATCTCGATCTCGATCAACCTGGCGCCGGAGACGCTGGCCCATCCGGCCTTCATGCAGCAGATCGGCGCCTGCGTCAACCGCCACCGCCTGCTGCCCGACTACATCACCTTCGAGATGCCCGAATCGTCGGTACTGACCACCGACCCGAGTTTCGTCGAGCGGCTGGTGCGGCTGCGGATGGCCGGCTACGGCCTGGCGATCGACGACTACGGCACCGGCCGCTCCAACCTGCAGCTGCTGGCGCGCATTCCCTTCTCGGAACTGAAGATCGACCGCAGCTTCGTCGACGGCGCCTCGAAAAAACGCGCGCTGGGCACGGTGCTCAGTTCCTGCCTGGGACTGGCGCGCAGCCTGGACCGGATGTCGGTGGCGGTCGGCGTCGAGACCAAGCAGGACTGGGATTTTTTGCAGGGGTTGGGCTGCACCTACGCCCAGGGCTACCATATCGCGCGGCCGATGGAGGCCGATGCGTTTCCAGGCTGGCTGGAAGACTGGCGTTTGTTTTTTTAGATGTGACGGACCAGAGACATCCCGTGGGTAACAAAGAAGAACCGACGCCCGATCGCGCCTTGTCGCGGTTGCCGCCGACGCTGGCGCTTGATACCGGGTCGCTTGACGACGCGATCGCCAGAAAGCAGGCGCGCGAGCGCAAGGATGCGCAGGTACGCGGCGTTGCCTCGATCGACGCAATGCGCGAGGCGATCCGGCGTGCCGCCCGCGGTCTGCCGGCTATCTCCGTAGTGCCGCGCGTCGGCAAGCTCGATGCCGCGGCCTTTCGCGCGCGCGCCGCGCTCGGCCTGCCTTTCCTGATCACCGGCCTGGTCGGGCGCTGGCCGTTGTCCCAGTTCACGCCGCAGCTGCTCCACGAGCGCTTCGGCCACCTGCCGGTGCGCGCGCGGGTGGGCGACTACATCAACACCGCGTTCGCCGTCGACCGGGCGATGCGCGACATGTCGATGCGCGAGTATCTGGACCTTGTTTCGGACGGATCCGAATATCCGCCACCCTACCTGGGCAACCTGGAATTGCGCGAATTGAACAGCATGTGCCATTGGCCCGCATATTTCGACAAGATGGGCCCGCCGCGCTTCTGGATCGGCCCCGCGCGAACGGTGACGCCGCTGCACTGCGACTATGACGATAATATCTTCGCGCAGATATGGGGCAGTAAACGCATTTTCCTGTCGCCGCCGCACCACGGCGAATTTCTGTACACGAGAGAGGCGAACGCAATCCTGTTCGGCTCCCCGTTCGATCCGGAGGCGCCGGATTTCGAGAAATTCCCTCTGGCGTGCCAGGCATCGATGATCGAATGCCTCGTCGATCCTGGGGAGATGCTGTATGTGCCGGCGGGGTGGTACCACCAGGTGCGCGCGCTGACGTTTTCGCTTTCCGCCAACCGCTGGGCGAGGGCTGTGCCGTTTGCGTTGCAGGGCGATTCATCGCTGCGGCGGGTGGCGGAATAGTCAAAAGTTCCAGCAACAAGCCGGTGTCCCGGCTTCTTAAATTTTCGGCTCGCTGGTCGAACAGCGCATCCAGTGCCAAAGCGATGTCTGCTGTATTTTTTCCGGACGGCGCCGTAATGCCCGCGCCGCGCGCGGCAGCACCGTCACGCTGAACCGTGTCGATTACACCTCGATGACGAGATGCTGGCGAAACGCCGCCTGCTCGCCCTTGCTCAAGTAACCGAGCGGATTGGCGACCACCCGGCATGACCAGGCTTGATTGTTTTCGCGGCCCTGAACAAGGTAGTCGTTGGCGCAATGCAGGTGGCCGTGCATCCAGACGTCGACCAGCGGGAACAGCGCATCGAGGCTGTTGCAAAAGCCGGACGTGCTCGACGTCAGACCGTAACGCGGGTCGGCGCTTTGCAGACTCGGCGCAAAGTGCGTCACCGCGACAGTGACGCCGTCGAAGGGCAGGGCCAGCGCGGCGCGAAGCCAGGCCTGGCATTCCAGGGCCATCACGCGCAGTTGCTCGGCCAGCACCGGTTCGCCGGATGTCAACGTCGTGTTCTTTTTTAAATAGTAGTTGGCGGCCCGGTACGCCTTTTCGCGCTGCTGCATCTGCTTCGTCGCATCGTGCTCCTTGCCGACCAGCGCGTCGAAGTCGCTCCACAAGGTCGTGCCGACAAACCGAACGCGCCCGATCGTGACGGTTTCGCGCTCGAGCCAGGTGATGCCGAGACGCTCGCACGTGGCGCGCAGGCGAGCATACGTGTCGTCGAATTCAAGCGCATCGAACTCGTGGTTGCCCGGCACATAGAGGACGTTGGCGCACTGCGAGCCCGGGCCAAGCGGCGAAAACCGCTCCAGTCCAAAATCTTCGGAGCCGAGGCGCGAGCCCGGCTGATAGGAGCCGATGTCCCCGGCCAGGACGACGACGTCGGTGTCGGCCGCGATGTAGGGACGAAAATGGGGATCACGTTCGAGGTGAAGGTCGGAAAAGAGCTGTATGCGCATGGCAGTAGTATATAGCTCCGACGCTCAGCCGCGCCGGCGTCTTGTTTTGGACGTTCAGGCGGCGGCGCTGACGGCTTGGGCTTTCCCGGTAAGCGCGAGCATCAGCAGCGCCAGCGCGACCCCTAGCAGGGCCAGGCCGGTGGCCACCCATTGCGCCGATACGTAGGAGTAGCCGAGGCTCAAGGGAATGCCCCCCAGGAAGGCGCCGGTGGCGTTGCCGATGTTAAAGCCGGATTGGCCCAGCGAGGAACCGAGCATTTCGGCTCCCTTCGAATGCTCCATCAGCAGCATCTGGATCGGCGGCCCCAGCGCCAATGCGTTGGCGCCGGTCGCGAAGGCCAGTACCAGCATCGCCGGTTGCGAGGCGGCCAGCACGCCGTTCAGGAACAACAGCGTCGCCATCGTCACCAGGAGGATCAGGATGGCGGGCAGGGGCGCGAACTTGTCGGCCAGCTTGCCGCCAAACAGGACCCCGGTCGTCATTCCCACGCCGACAACGGTCATGATGATCGGGATCGTGCCCGCTCCGAAGCGGGTCACATCGCTCAGCAGCGGCGCGATGTAGCTGAACCAGGCGAAGAAGCCGCCGGTGCCGATCGCGGTGATGGCGATGGCCAGCCAGAGGCTGGGCTTGCGGAAGATGCGCAGATCCTGGCGCAAGCTGCCGCCAGGGTTGGGCGGGAACCACGGCACCAGCTTTTTCAGGCTGATGGCGGTGAGCAGCCCGATACCGGCAACGATGAGGAACACTGCGCGCCAGCTGAGGTTGTGGCCTAGCCAGGTGCCGAACGGCACGCCGAGCACGTTGGCCAGGGTCAGGCCGGCTAACATCGTCGCTACCGCCGCCGCACTCCTGCCTTCGTCGGCCAGCCGGCTGGCGACGACTGCGCCGACACCAAAGAAGGCGCCGTGCGGCAAGCCCGCCATGAAGCGCGACAGCATCATCAGGTGGAAGTTGGGGGCGAACGCCGACAGCGCGTTGAACACCGTAAAGATGAGCATCAGCCAGATCAGCACACTGCGCGGCGCCCGCTTGGCGAGCAGGGCCACCAAGGTCGGCGCGCCGACGACAACGCCGAGCGCGTAGGCGGAAATGAGATAGCCGGCCTGGGGAATGGTAATAGCCAGGCCGTGGGCGATGTCGGGCAGGATGCCCATCATCACAAATTCGGTCATACCGATACCAAAGCCGCCAAGGGCCAGCGGAACCAGGCTTTTTTTTATCAAGGTGGACTCGGGACGATAGAAGCGGATGCCGGAAGCGCCGGCGCGAGGGACCGCCACTATAGACGGTGATTGGCGGACAGTCCGCTTTCAAGTGGTGATGTCGGGTATTCGCTGGCCTGATAGCGCAAAGGGTCGCCGCGTGCGAGGGTGTCGCAAAACGTCAAATGGCCGTAATTATGATGTCGTCCTCGCACACGCGGGGACCCAATTTGCCCGATTAGTTGACCATCTTTTTAACGGACGAGGCCAGGCATTGTCGAGATTCGTGAAAAATTGGGTCCCCGCATTCGCGAGGACGACGTGTTAGTTGTGGCCATTCGTCTTTTTGCAACACCCCTCGGATGCGGGGACCCAATTTGCCCGATTAGTTGGCCATCTTTTTAACGGACGAAGCCAGGCATTGTCGATACTCTCGAAAAATTGGGTCCCCGCATTCGCGAGGACGACGTGTCAGTTGTGGCCATTCGCCCTTTTGCGACACCCGCATTCGCAAGGGCGACCCGGCCCCCGCGTGTTTCTGACTAGTAATCCCGGCGGTTCGGTTTGATCTCCTGCAAGACAGTGGTGGCGATTTCCTCGATCGATTTCGTCGTCGACGACAGCCAGCGGATGCCCTCGCGCTTCATCATCAGTTCCGCTTCGTTGACTTCGTACCGGCAGTTCTCGATCGATGCGTACTTGCTGCCGGCGCGGCGCTCGTGGCGGATTTCCGACAGGCGCTCCGGCGTGATGGACAGGCCGAAGATCTTGTCGCGGAACACCTGCAGCGACGACGGCAGCTTGCCGCGCTCGAAATCGTCGGGGATCAGCGGATAGTTGGCGGCCTTGATGCCGTACTGCATTGCCAGGTACAGGCTGGTCGGCGTCTTGCCGGAGCGCGATACGCCGACCAGGATGATGTCGGCCGACGCCAGGTTCTTGTGCGACTGGCCGTCGTCGTGGGCCAGCGAAAAATTGATCGCCTCGATGCGCGCCTTGTACTCCTGGCTGTCGACGATATTGTGCGAGCGGCCGATGGTGTGGGTCGACTTGACCCCCAGTTCCTGCTCGAGCGGCGCCACGAACGTCTGGATCAGGTCCATGTGCATGCCGCTGGCGGTGCGGATCACCGCCGACAAATCGGGCTTGACCAGGGTCGAGAACACGATCGGGCGCTGGCCGTCGGCGGCAAACGCCTCGTTGATCTTGCGGGCGGCGTCGTGCGCCTTGTCGATGGTGTCGATGAACGGCAAACGTATTTGGCGAAACCGCATGTCGAACTGCGAAAGGACGGCGTGGCCGAAGGTTTCCGCCGTGATACCGGTGCCGTCCGAGACGAAAAACACGGTGTGGGACGACGCCGGCATGGGAGGGCGGGATTCAATAGACATGGTTGTATGTGATGGGAGTTTGTTAAGTGCTGTAATAGTTTCAAGATTGTGGGCTGTAAATTGCCGGCGCACGCTGTAAAATGTTCTGTAACAGATTCAATTGTGCTGCACGAGCCCCAGAATAACAAGAAAACATGGTCGCCAGCCTCACGTGAAGATTTCTATCATCAGTAAGGATGTTTATTATGACAAGCTTGTCTAACGCAGCAATGCAGGACCCCATCGGGGCAACCGGCGGGGAGGCAGTCTATGTCGCCTCGTTCGACACCTTGCGCATGACCGATGTGGAATCGGTCGGCGGCAAGAACGCCTCGCTCGGCGAGATGATCAGCCAATTGGCCGGCGCCGGCGTGCGCGTGCCGGGCGGCTTTGCCACCACGGCTCAGGCGTTTCGCGACTTTCTCGATCACGCCGTCAATGGCGGCGCTTCGCTCGGCGACCGTATCGCTAGCCGCCTCGAAGGCCTGAACATCGACGACGTGCGCTCGCTCGCCGTCGCCGGCGCCGAGATCCGCAAGTGGATCGTCGAGACCCCGTTCCAGGCGCGCCTGCAAAAAGAAATCGCAGAATTCTACGATCGCCTGGTCGCCGATTCGAGCACCGAGATGTCGTTCGCCGTGCGCTCGTCGGCCACCGCCGAAGATTTGCCGGATGCGTCGTTTGCCGGCCAGCAGGAGTCGTTCCTGAACGTCGTCGGCATCGACAACGTGCTGGAAGCGATGAAGCACGTGTTCGCGTCGCTGTACAACGACCGCGCCATCTCGTACCGTGTCCACAAGGGTTTTACCCACGCCGAAGTGGCGTTGTCGGCGGGCGTGCAGCGCATGGTCCGCTCCGACCTGGGCGCCGCCGGCGTGATGTTCACCATCGACACCGAGTCCGGCTTCAAGGACGTGGTGTTCGTTACCTCGAGCTACGGCCTGGGCGAGACAGTGGTGCAAGGCGCGGTCAATCCGGACGAGTTCTACGTCCACAAGCCAATGCTCAAACTGGGCAAGTCGCCCGTCATCCGCCGCAACATCGGCTCCAAACTGATCAAAATGGAATTTACCAGCGAGGCGAAAGCCGGCCGCTCGGTAAAAACCGTCGACGTGCCGATCGAGATGCGCAACCGCTATTCGTTGACCGACACCGAAGTGGTGGAACTGGCCAAGTACGCCGTCATCATCGAAGATCACTACGGCCGTCCGATGGACATCGAGTGGGGCAAGGACGGCCGCGACGGCAAGATCTACATCCTGCAGGCGCGCCCTGAAACCGTCAAATCGCAGCAGAAGACCACCGACGCGCAGCAGCGCTTCAAGCTCAAGGGCAAGGGCACGGTGCTGACATCCGGCCGCGCCATCGGCCAGAAGATCGGCGCCGGTCCCGTACGCGTCATCAGCGACCCGTCGGAGATGGACCGCGTCCAGCCCGGCGACGTGCTGGTGGCCGACATGACCGACCCGAACTGGGAGCCGGTGATGAAGCGCGCGTCGGCGATCGTCACCAACCGCGGCGGGCGTACCTGCCACGCGGCGATCATCGCGCGCGAACTGGGCGTGCCGGCCGTTGTCGGTTGCGGCAACGCCACCGAACTGCTCAAGGATGGCGCATTTGTCACGGTGTCGTGCGCCGAGGGCGACGAGGGCATGATCTACGACGGCCTGCTGGAAACCGAAGTGTCGGAAGTGGCGCGCGGCGAACTGCCGCCGATCGACGTCAAGATCACCATGAACATCGGTAATCCGCAGATGGCGTTCGATTTCCAGTCGATCCCGAATCACGGCGTCGGCCTGGCCCGTCTCGAGTTCATCATCAACAACAACATCGGCGTGCATCCGAAGGCGATCCTCGAGTATCCGAACATCGACGCGGACCTGAAAAAAGCGGTCGAGTCGGTCGCCCGCGGCCACGCTTCGCCGCGCGCTTTCTATGTCGACAAGCTGGCCGAAGGCATCGCCACCATCGGCGCGGCATTCTGGCCGAAGCCGGTCATCGTGCGCCTGTCCGACTTCAAGTCGAACGAGTACAAGAAACTGATCGGCGGTTCGCGCTACGAGCCGGACGAAGAGAATCCGATGCTGGGTTTCCGCGGCGCGGCGCGCTACCTGGCGGCCGACTTCGCCGGCGCCTTCGAGATGGAATGCGCCGCCATGAAACGGGTGCGCAACGACATGGGCCTAACCAACGTCGAGATCATGGTGCCGTTCGTGCGCACTCTCGGCCAGGCCGAGAAGGTCATCAATTTGCTGAAGGCCCACGGTCTCGAGCGCGGCAAGGACGGCTTGCGCATCATCATGATGTGCGAAGTGCCGTCCAACGCGATCCTGGCGGAAGAGTTCCTCGAGTTTTTCGACGGCTTTTCGATCGGCTCGAACGACCTGACCCAGCTCACGCTGGGCCTGGACCGCGACTCCGGCATTGCGCTGCTGGCGGCCGACTTCGACGAGCGCGACCCGGCCGTCAAAGCGCTGCTGTCGCGCGCCATCAAGGCGTGCCGCGCGGCCGGCAAGTACGTCGGCATTTGCGGCCAGGGACCATCGGACCATCCCGACTTCGCCGCCTGGCTGGTCGAAGAAGGCATCGAGTCGATGTCGCTCAATCCCGACTCGGTAATCGATACGTGGCAAAAGCTGGCGTCGCTGAAGAAGTAATCGGCACAGCGGAATAAATAAAAACCCCGTTGCCTTCACTGGCAGCGGGGTTTTTTTACGTTAAAGCGAAATGGGGTCCGCGCCTTCGCAAGGACCCCATTTTCTCTACAAGTCGATCGACGCCGACAGCACCACGCTGCGCGGTGCGCCCAGCACCAGGTAGCCGGCGCCCGGGTAACCGCCGGCCGAGGCCCAGTGGTCCTTGCCGGTGGCGTTGTCGATCCGCGCGCGCAACGTCACTGCGCGATCGGCGAAGCGGGTGGCGTAGCTGGCGCCGAGGTCGAGGCGCCCCCAGGACGGCAGCTTCTGCAGGTTGGCGCCGTCGGCGAACTGGCTTGATGTGTAGACGGTGCGCGCATTCAGGGTCAGGCCGGGAACGCCGGCCGGGTCCCACTCGGCGCCGACATTGAACTGGGTGCGGGGTACGCCGATGGCATCGTTGCCCTGGTTGACGGCGCCGGCGGTGACGCGCTGCTCGGCGTCGAGCAAGGTCAGGCCGCCTAGCACGCGCACGCCGCGCAGCGGCGAGCCGAAGGCGGACAGTTCCAGGCCGCGGTTGCGCTGCTCGCCGAAGACGCCGAAATGGCGGTTCACTATGTAAGCGGACGGCTGCGCGGTGGCAAACAGGGCGGCGCTCATGCCCAGTTTGCCGGCGTCGTATTTGACGCCGATTTCCTTCTGGCGCGACGTGAACGGCGCGAACGTCGCGCCGGCGTTGTCGATGTTGGTGCCGGCGGCGACCGGGCCTTGCTGCAGGGCTTCGATGTAGTTCGCGTAGAGCGACACGCCAGGGGCCGGTTTGACCACCACGCCAAGAACCGGGGTGAGCGCGCTCTGGTCGTAGCGCGCGTTTTCGGCGCCGCTGGTGTAGTCGTAGCCGAAGTCCTTGATGCGCTGATGGCGCGCGCCCACGGTGACGCGCAGCTTGCCGGCGGCGAACGAGAGCGTGTCGGCCAGCGCGTAGCTCGACAAAATACTCTTGTGGGTAAGCAGCGGATTGGCCAGGCTGCCGCCGGTGTAGAAGTCGGCGGCTGGGGCGGCGACGTCGACCGGGCGGTACAGGTTGGTGGCGAAGCCGCTGAAAAAATCGCTCATCGCATAGGCGTTGCGCGATTTTTGCGCGAAGTCGGAAAGCGTGGCGCTGACCGTATGCTTGACCTGGCCGGTGGCGAAACTGGCGCGCACGCCCACTTCGCCGGTGCGCACCTTGTCAAAGCGCGCGTTGTCGAAGCGGACCATGAACGCGTCGCCGTTGGCGCGCGTGATGGTCGGCGCGGCCAGGATGTTCGCCTCGTCGCCGGAGCGCGCGCCCAGCGCGGCCCAGGCCACCGCATCCTTGGCCAGGTCGACTTCGCCGCGCAGGGTGGCGAAGGTGTCGCGCTCGCTTGAGCGGGTCCAGCGCTGCGCCCAGTTGCTGCGCGCGCCTGGTGCGGCCAAGACGTCGAGGCCGGCGCCGACGGTCACGCTGGGACGCGGCGCCTCGAGCTGGTGGTCCTGGTAGCCGATGTCGGCCGAGACGCGCAAGTTGCGGCCCCGGTGGTCGAACCCGAACGCCAGCACACTCAGGTCGCGCCCCTCGCGCGCCACCGGGGTGTCGCCGCTGCGGCGCACCGCGTTGACGCGCAGCCCGCTGCTGTTGCCAGGGCCGAAGCGGCGGCCGACATCAACGGCGGCGTAGGCCTGGCCGGCGCCGTCGACGCCGACGGTGAGCTGGGTCAGCGGCGTATTGGCGGCGCGCTTGGGCAGCAGGTTGATGGCGCCGCCGACGCCGCCGCCGCCCGGCGCGGCGCCGTTCAGAAAGCTGCTGGCGCCGCGCAGCACTTCGACCCGTTCGAGCAATTCGGAGGCGACGAACTGGCGCGGCAGCAGGCCGTACAGTCCGTTGTAGGCAAGGTCGTCCGAGTTGACGGCAAAGCCGCGGATCACGTACAGCTCCTGATAGTTGCCGAAGCCGCGCGCGACCCGCACCGATGGATCGTTCTGCAATACGTCGGCGACGCTGCGCGCCTGCTGGTCCTGGATCAGCGCCTGGGTGTAATTGGTCGTGTTAAAAGGCGTATCCATCATGTCGACGTTGCCAAGCAAGCCCAGGCGCCCGCCGCGGGCCACCTGGCCGCCAGCGTAGGCACGCGGCAAACCCTGTGCCGAAGCGTCGGCCGAGGCGCTGATGATGACCGTGGGCAGCGCTTCAGCATCGACGGGGGGCTGGGCGTGCGCGCCGGCGCCGGCGAGCAACAGGGCGGCGAGCGCTATTGGGGAAAGCGGAAAGTGCGGCGTATGCATGGCGTGCCATCCTGTGAATGATAATTGTTCTCATTATGCCCACCACGCTTGTGTTTGTAAATGAGAACGATTATTATTTACATTCCTTCACGCCGCCAATCCCGATGACTTCTTCCACCGTGCGCCGCTGGGCCTGGATCCATAAATGGAGCAGCCTGGTATGCACCCTGTTCATGCTGCTGCTTTGCATCACCGGGTTGCCGCTGATCTACCACCACGACATCGTGCACCTGCTCGGCAACGATGCCGCCGCGCCGCGCATGGCGCCCGGTACGCCGCGGGCCGGCGTCGACGAGGTGATTGCCGCCGGCCGGGCGATGTATCCCGACAAGATCATGATGTACATGTCGCAGGAAGTGGACGAACCCGACATATGGAACCTGACCCTGGGCGATAATCCGACCGATCCGAACTACAAGCCGATCGCGGTGGATGCGCGCAGCGCCCGCGTGCTGGCCGAGCCGGCCTTCGAGGGCGGCGCCTTCATGTCGCTGATGTTTCACCTGCATGTGGACCTGTACGCGGGCGTGCCGGGCAAGCTGTTTCTCGGGCTGATGGGCCTGCTGCTGCTGGTGGCCATCGTCTCCGGTGTGGTGCTGTATGCGCCGTTCATGCGCAAGCTCGATTTCGGCACCGTGCGCCGCGACCGCACCAGGCGCCTGAAGTGGCTCGACCTGCATAACCTGCTCGGCATCGTCACCCTGGTGTGGGCGCTGGTGGTGGGGGCGACCGGCATGATCAACACCTGGGCCGAGCTGCTGCTGAACGTTTGGCAAACCACCGAGGTGGCAGAGATGCTGCGGCCGTACCAGGGCATGGCGCCGGCGCCGGCCACCGCGTCGGTCCAGCTGGCGGTGGCGCGCGCCGAAGCGGCCGAGCCGGGCATGAAGGTCGCGTTCGTCGCCTTTCCCGGCACGCCGTTCAGCAGCACCCACCATTACGGCGTCTTCATGCGCGGCGACACAGCGCTGACCGCGCGCCTGTACAAACCGGTGCTGGTCGACGCCCAGAGCGGACAGGTGACCGATCGCCGCAGTCTGCCATGGTATCTGGTGGCGCTGCTGATGTCGCAGCCGCTGCATTTTGGCGACTACGGCGGCGCCCCGATGCAGTTTCTGTGGGCGCTGTTCGATGTCGCCACCATGATCATGCTGGGCAGCGGCTTGTACCTGTGGGCCAGGCGCGCCAGGGCTGCCAAGGCCGCGGCGCAGGCCGGCGCCAGCCTGGAGGCGGCATGAAGCTATGGGGCATGCCAATCCTGCTGGGGCTGCTGACCGCGGCCGGCCTGGCCGGTGCCCTGGTCGGCGAGGGCGGGTGGGACGACCTCGCCGCGCTGGCGCTGGCGGTACCGGTCGCGGTGGGCGCATGGCACGCGCTGCGACGGCTTTCCGGAACGAAAGATTGACTCCCTGGCAAAACAGGCTAGACTGAAGCTATTGGAATATTGGAAAAAATAGCCATCGAAACTCTTCACACTGCAACAAGAACCCTCGTCGCCTCTTGCCGGTCACGGGGGTTTTTGTCTTCTGAATTACCGGCCACGATTTCAATCGAAGGGAACTGACATGGCGGACTGGATCAATTGGCTGGTGGCGGCCGGCGTGCTGGTGGCGCTCGAACTGTTCATCGGCACTTTTTACCTGTTGATGATCGCGATCGGGCTCGGCTTCGGCGCGCTCGCCGCTTTGGCCGGCTTGAGCGGGGCGGCGCAAACCGTCGCCGCCGCGCTGGTCGGCGTGCTTGCCACGGGCCTCTTGCACCGCAGCCGCTTCGGCCGGCCGGCGCGCGGCAATCCGGCGCGCGACCCGAACGTCAACCTCGACATCGGCCAGCACCTGCGGGTCGAACAATGGCAGGGTGGCCAGGCCCGGGTGATGTACCGCGGCGCCTTGTGGGACGTCGAACTGGGGCAGGGCGCGCAGCCGCAGGCAGGCGTTTTCAAGATCGTCGAAGTGCAGGGCAGCCGGCTGATCGTCACCGGCGCCTGATGTAAGAAAATCAAAAAATCCAAAAAAAGGAAAACAATGGAATTCAATTTCGGAACGGTGGCGCTGGTGGTGTTCGTGGTGGCGATGGTATTCGTGTTCAAGACGATCAACGTGGTGCCGCAGCAGCATGCGTGGGTGGTCGAGCGGCTCGGCAAATACCATGCGACCTTGGCGCCGGGCCTGAACATCGTGGTGCCGTTCATCGACCGCATCGCCTACAAGCACATCCTCAAGGAGATCCCGCTCGACGTGCCGCCGCAGGTCTGCATCACCAAGGACAACACGCAGCTGCAGGTCGACGGCATCCTCTATTTCCAGGTCACCGATGCGATGCGCGCCTCGTACGGTTCGTCGAACTATATCGCCGCCATTTCGCAGCTGGCGCAGACCACGCTGCGTTCGGTGATCGGCAAGATGGAGCTCGACAAGACGTTCGAAGAGCGCGACCACATCAACACGACGATCGTCAACGCGATCGACGAGTCGGCCGCCAACTGGGGCGTGAAGGTGCTGCGCTACGAGATCAAAGACCTGACGCCGCCAAAAGAAATCCTGCACGCGATGCAGGCGCAGATCACCGCCGAGCGCGAAAAGCGCGCCCTGATCGCCGCCTCCGAAGGGCGTAAGCAGGAGCAGATCAACATCGCCGACGGCGAACGGGCGGCGGCAATCGCCCGCTCGGAAGGCGAGAAGCAGGCCCAGATCAACCGCGCCCAGGGCCAGGCCTCGGCGATCGTCGCGCTGGCCGAGGCCAGCGCCACCGCGCTGCGCCAGATCGGCAGCGCCATCAACGAGCCGGGCGGCCAGGATGCGGTCAACCTGCGGGTCGCCGAAAAATACGTCGATGCCTTTGCCAACCTGGCCAAGACCAACAACTCGATCATCGTGCCGGCCAACCTGGGCGAAATGAGCGGGCTGATCGCCAGCGCGATGCAGATCGTGAAAGCACAAAAGTGAATTCAGACGGTGCGCAGGCTGGCTGCGGTAATGACCTTCAAGGGCAAGGCCGGCTGCTACCTGCGATGTTAAATCCAATTAATTTTATTCACTTGCAAACGCGACCGACCAGGCCGGCGCTGTTCGCCCTGCTGTTCATGGCCGTGCATCCGTTCGCGCTGGCTCAACATCGGCATGATCGTCGCCACGATGCTTACTGTCCCGTATTACCTGTGGCGCAGCCGGCCGCGAATAATGAAAAACGTCTGGCGTGCCAATAAAAGCTTGCTGTTGTTCCTGGTCCTGTTCGGAATCTTATGCGTCCCAACCTGTTCGAGGGCGACGTGGTGTTCGTCAACCGTCTCGCTTTTGGTCGAGATGCAGCCTACTTGATGTCGGCGTCGGCGTCGACGTCGACGTCGACATCGTGCTCGTGCACTTTGGAAGCCATGGCGTCGAGCCGGCCGTACAAGCCGTACCTGCCGTTGCCCGGTCCGGCGCTGAAATACAGCGTGCCGACCGGATGTCTGGTCAGGCCATGGCCGAAGCCAATGGCCTTCAGGCCGTCGATGGCGATTGGCTGACCGTTGGCGCCGCGCAGGCGGCCGGCGAATTTGCCGCTGCCTGAGTCAAACGCATTGATGGCGCCGTTGCCGGCATTGGCCACCAGCAGGCGGTTGCCGAAACGCCCGAAGCCGGCCGGTGCCAGCGCCAGTCCCCACGGCTTGTCGAGCGGACCGTTCGAGACGAGGCGGCGCAGGAAGCGGCCATCCGGCGCGAACACGCTGACGAAGCCGCCGCCTGAAGCCGGGCCAACGCGGCCATCGCCCAAGGCCTCCTGTTTCGCGTACGTCACGTAAACGTTGCCATTGATCGCCTGGATGCCGAACGGCGCGTAGCCGGGCGCCTGTTGCGGGTCGACGAAGGGCCTGCCGGGCAGGACGATCCAGGCGAAGTTGGTGTCGAATACATCGACCCTGTTGTTACGGAAGTCGGCGGCGAACAGCAGTTGGCGGGCGCCGTCGGCGCCGATCGCCAGGCCCGTGTAGAGCGCGTTGCTCGAGTAAAACCGCGGGAACACGCGCACGGCATGTGTTGCGTCCACCGTCGGCGCCCACGCGGCAATGCTGCCGTCTGCGCAGGCGAAGATGAACTGGCTTGGCGCCGACTGCTTGCCCTGGCGCACGACGAATCCCGGGCCGCCGTTCCAGACGATGCCGGTCGGCTTGCCGCTGGCGGCCGTACTCCCCACGGCGGGCGGGATGGTGACCACCAAGGCTTGCGGATGGCCGTCGCCGTTGTACTGGGTCGATGCACCGGTATGGCGCTCCGACAGCCAGGCGAAGCCGAAGGGATTGAAGGCGAGGCCCCATGGGTCGACCAGGTTGGGGTCGACGTTTTCTGCCCTCGTCCGGGCATCCAGCACAACCGTGTTGGCGACCAGGTTGCGCTGCTGGTAGCGGGCGGTGTCGGCCAATGCCGGTGTAGTGGCGGCGGTGGCGGCGAGCGCCAGCGTGCAGGCGAGGCGGGCGGCGTGATGATGGCGAAACGTGTTCATGGCGATTATCCTCACAATAAAAAAGGGAAAAGCGAAAGGAAAAAACGAAAATATTGACAAATACATCACCACAAATCGTGCCTGCTGCCGGGCGGCGGACCTTGAGGACGGCCAAACAAACCGGACTCGGCCATGAAATTAGGTGACCGCGTGAAGATATATTTGGAGGAAGTAACAAACGTCGATTGACGGTAGAATTCGGCCCGGTGTTTCGCACTGTGCGGCGCCACTATTTTTACAAGGCACTTGAACATGCAGCGAATGTTGACCGTAATACTCGCCTGTCTCGGCATGGTGGGCGCGCTGGCGATCGACACTTACCTGCCGTCGATTCCGGCGATCGGCCGCGAATTCAACGTCGGCCCGCTGGCGGTCCAGCAGACCCTGAGCGTCTTCCTGTTTGCGTTTGCCTTCATGATGCTGTTTTACGGCACCTTGTCCGATTCCTTCGGGCGCCGCCCGGTCATCATGGTGGCGCTGGCCGTCTATACGCTGGCGTCGCTGGGCGCTGCATTCGCGCCGAGCTTTGGCTGGTTGCTGGTGTTTCGCGCGCTGCAAGGCCTGGCGGCAGGCTCCGGCTCGGTGATCGGCGCGGCCATTGTGCAGGACCGCTTTTCCGGCGCGCAGGCGCAGAAGATGATGTCGCACATCATGATGGTGTTCGGCCTGGCGCCGGCCATTGCCCCGGTGGTGGGCGGCTGGCTGCACGTCCATTTCGGTTGGCGCTCGACGTTCTATTTTCTCGCGGCCTTCGGCGCGCTGATGTTTTTGCTGGCCTGGCGTGCCTTGCCGGAAAGCCTGGCCAAGGCCGACCGCCACCCCTTCCATCCGGTCGCGATCGCCGCCAATTATCTGAAGGTGATGCGCAACCCGCGCTTCGTGTTGCTGTCATTGACGGTCGGCATGGCCTTCGGCGGCCTGTCGCTGTATATCGGCTCGGCCGCCAACTTCGTGATGGAAATCCTGCAACTGCCGGAAACGGCGTTCGGCTGGTTGTTCATCCCGCTCATCAGCGGCATGGTGCTCGGCTCGGCATGGGGCGGCAAGGTTGCCGGAAGCCTCGCACCGAAGAAGATGAAATGGATCGGCTTTGGCATCATGGCGCTCGGGGCCGGGCTTGGCGTCGGCTACAACGCGCTGTTCGCCGCCGCGGTGCCGTGGGCGGTGTTGCCGCTGATGGTGTTCACGTTTGGCCTGGCGGCGGCGATTCCCGCCGTCCAGCTGAGCGCGTTTGCGCTGTTTCCAGACAACCGCGGGCTGTCGTCGTCGATGATGTCGTTCGTGCAAATGATCTGTTTTGCGATCGTCTCGGGCCTGGTGGCGCCCATGCTGTTCGGCAGCGCATTGAAGCTGGCCTGCGGCATGCTGGCCGGCCTGGTGCTCAGTTTTATCTGCTGGCGCCTGAGTGCGCTGGAACGGTTCTCGGCGCCGGTTGAGTTGGCAACTTCGGCGAGCAATTGAGGTCGTCCTCGCGAGCGAAGGCGACCTGCCGTTAGCGCGTGTGGGTCTTCATGGCAGCGGCCACTTCGCGCTTGCCGTCGCGCTCTTTTTCGGTAGCGCGCTTGTCGTGCTGTTTCTTGCCCTTGGCCAGGCCGATCTCGCATTTCACCCGGCCGCCCTTGAAGTGCAGGTTCAGCGGCACCAGGGTGAAGCCGGAACGCTCGATTTTGCCGATCAGCTTGTCCACTTCGGCGCGGTGCAGCAGCAACTTGCGCGTGCGCACCGCGTCGGGATGGCTAAACGACGAGGCGGTGGACAGCGCGCTGATGTGGGCGCCGAACAGGAACAGCTCGTCGCCGCGCACGACCACGTAAGCTTCCTTGATCTGCACGCGCGAATCGCGGATTGCCTTCACTTCCCATCCCTCGAGAACGATGCCGGCTTCGTACCGGTCCTCGATAAAATAGTCGTGAAAGGCTTTTCTGTTGTCTACAATGCTCATGAATTATAAAATGCGCGGGTCGGTTAAACTAGGGTGTCGCGCTGGGCGACACGCGGTACAGATGCAACATATCCAACATCATAGCAAATGGCAGACTCATGGCAGTAGTGCACAAGACAGTATTTCTCGGCTACAGCGCTGAACAGATGTTCGATCTGGTCGTTAAGGTCGATGATTATCCCAAATTTTTGCCCTGGTGCGGCGGCGTCAAGGTACTCGAACACGCCGGCGATAAGCTGGTCGCCTGCCTGGGCATCAATTTCCATGGCGTCAAGCAGAGCTTTACGACATCCAACGTCAACACCCGTCCGACCCGGATGACGATGAAGCTGGTGGACGGCCCGTTCAAGGTGATGGACGGCATCTGGACTTTCAAGGCACTCCGGGCCGACGCCTGCAAGGTCGAATTCGACCTGCACTACGAGTTTTCCAACATGTTCCTCGAGCAGCTGATCGGCCCGGTGTTCGGCATGATCGCCAACAGTATGGTCGATTCTTTCTGCAAGCGGGCGGAGACGGTGTATGGAAACTGACCTGGTGCACGTCAGCTTGTGCTACGCCACGCCGGACATCGAAATCCTGCGCGAATTGTCAGTCCCGCCCGGCACCACGATCGGCCAGGCAATCGCCGCCTTGGGTGCGCTGCCCGGGTTGCCGCAGCTCGACCTGGCGGCGCATCCGGTCGGCATATTCGGCAAACAAAGGCCGCTCGACACGGTACTGCGCGAACACGACCGGATCGAGCTGTACCGCCCGCTGGTGGCCGACCCGAAGGACAGCCGGCGCCGCCGCGCGGTAAAAAAGGGCGGCTGAATTATTTGCAGCCGGCCAGCAGCGTGTCGATCATTGTCGATTCCACCACCCGCTGTTCATCCGTCATGAAACCGCGCTCGCCGCTCTTGTCCCGGATGCCGATGCGCGCGCCCGAGTCGATCGACTGTTTCGCCGAGCGTGCCCGTTCGCAATTTTCAAGCTGCCCGGCCTTGGCGATGCGCTCGTCACTTTCCTTTTGTTCGCTTTCGCGCTTGTCCCTGGCGCGTTTGCGGTAGTCGGCGTTGCGCTCGGCCACGGTCGGCGCTGCCTGCTTCGGCTTGGCGTCCGCGGGCGCATCGCCGCCATCGGACGCCATAGTTCCGGCCGGCGCGGTTGCCAGGCCCATTGCCGCGCTCGCCACGCCGCGGGGCGCTTTCAGGATGTTTTTCAGCGGCACCGAGGCCGGCGGGGCGCGGTCGGAAAATTGTTTGATGCCTTTTTCGTCGATCCACATGTATTGCCCCTGTGCCAGCGTCGAGAGCACGAGCAAAGCGCCGGCGGCCAGCAGGCGCGCGCGAAGAAATCGGTTCATTGCTGGTTCCAGGTCAGTTGCCGTACGTCACTACGCCACGATTTTCGCCCGCTGTCAATCCACACCGCCGCGCAAAGGCCCGGCTGCCGGTCAATTTTGCGCCACGGCTGGGACGAGGGGGCGAAGTTTCTGTATAATTCACTTTTGCGCCAATAGGAAAATGCTATGCGTCTACTTCAAAAAGCACTCACGTTCGATGATGTGCTGCTCGTCCCGGCTTACTCAAACGTTCTTCCCGCCGACACCTCCCTCAAGACTCGCCTGACCCGCAATATCTCCTTGAATATTCCCTTGCTGTCGGCCGCGATGGATACCGTCACGGAAGCACGGCTGGCGATTGCAATGGCGCAAGAGGGCGGCATCGGCATCATCCACAAGAACCTGACGCCGAAAGAGCAGGCGCGCGAAGTGGTGCGCGTGAAGCGGTTTGAGGCAGGCGTGCTGCGCGACCCGATCACGATCCCGCCGGACATGAAAATCCGCGACGTCATCAAGCTGACCGAACAGTACGGCATCAGCGGCTTTCCTGTAGTCGAAGGCAAGACCGTGGTCGGCATCATCACCAACCGCGACCTGCGTTTCGAGGAAGAGCTCGATGCCGAGGCGCGCGCCAAGATGACCCCGCGCGAAAAGCTGGTGTATGTCAACGAACAGGCCGACACCACCGAGGCGAAGCGCTTGATGAACAAGCACCGCCTCGAGCGCGTGCTGGTCGTCAACGACGAGTTCGAGCTGCGCGGCCTGATCACGGTAAAAGACATCCAGAAGTCGCACGAGCACCCGTTCGCGTCGAAAGACGCGCAAGGAAAACTGCTGGTGGGCGCCGCGGTGGGTGTCAGCGAACGCGACGAAGAGCGCATCGACCTGCTGGTTGCGGCCGGTGTCGACGTGCTCGTGGTCGACACCGCCCACGGCCACTCCCAGGGCATCCTCGACCGGGTGCGCTGGATCAAGACCAAGTATCCGCAGGTCGACGTCATCGGCGGCAACATCGCCACTGCGGCGGCGGCATTGGCGCTGGTCGAATACGGCGCTGACGCCGTCAAGGTCGGCATCGGTCCCGGCTCGATCTGCACCACCCGCATCGTCGCCGGTGTCGGCGTGCCGCAAGTAACCGCGATTTCGAATGTCGCCGATGCACTCAAGGGTTCTGGCGTGCCGTGCATTGCCGATGGCGGCATTCGCTTTTCGGGCGACATCTCGAAGGCGCTGGCGGCGGGCGCATCGACCGTCATGATGGGCTCGATGTTCGCCGGCACTGAAGAGGCGCCGGGCGAAGTGATCCTGTACCAGGGCCGCAGCTACAAGTCGTACCGCGGCATGGGCAGCTTGGGCGCGATGGCCGACGGCTCGGCCGACCGCTACTTCCAGGACGCCAACGCCAAAGCCGAAAAATTCGTACCGGAAGGTATCGAAGGGCGGGTCGCCTACAAGGGCAGCGTGCTGGCGATCATCTACCAGATGGTCGGCGGCGTGCGCCAGTCGATGGGCTATTGCGGCTGCTCGACGATCGACGAACTGCGCGAGAAAGCCGAGTTTGTCGAGATCACCTCGGCCGGCATGCGCGAATCGCACGTCCACGACGTGCAGATCACGAAGGAAGCTCCGAACTACCGTTCCGAGTAAAAAATCCAGCGACGACGCGGCGACTTGTTCGCCGCGTTTGCATTGTCAGCCTCCTCAGTCTTACATTTGTCATTACCTATCTCCTCCCAATGCATTCAAAAATCCTCATTCTCGATTTCGGTTCCCAGGTCACCCAGCTGATCGCCCGCCGCGTGCGCGATTCCGGTGTGTTTTCCGAAGTGTTCCCGTACGACGTCAGCGACGAATTCGTGCGCAACTACGGCGCCGCCGGGGTGATTCTGTCGGGTAGCCACAGCTCCACCCTGGAGGGCGAATCGCCGCGCGCGCCGCAGGCGGTGTTTGAACTGGGCGTGCCGGTGCTGGGCATCTGCTACGGCATGCAGACCATGGCCGCCCAGCTGGGCGGCAAGGTCGAAAACGGCATGGTGCGCGAGTTCGGCTACGCCGAAGTGCGCGCGCGCAGTCATACGGCTCTGCTGAACGGCATCAACGACTTCGTCACCGACGAAGGCCACGGCATGCTGAGGGTATGGATGAGTCACGGCGACAAGGTGCTGGAGATGCCGCCCGGCTTCAAGCTGATGGGCAACACGCCAAGCTGCCCGATCGCCGCCATGGCCGACGAAGAGCGCCATTTCTACGGCATGCAATTTCACCCGGAAGTGACGCACACGGTGCAGGGCAAGGCGATGCTGGGCCGCTTCGTGCACGAGATCTGCGGCTGCAAGTCGGACTGGAACATGCCCGATTACATTACGGAAGCAATCGACAAGATCCGCGAGCAGGTCGGCAGCGACGAAGTGATTCTCGGCCTGTCGGGCGGCGTCGATTCGAGCGTCGCCGCGGCGCTGATCCACCGCGCCATCGGCAACCAGCTGACGTGCGTGTTCGTCGACCACGGCCTGCTGCGCCTGGACGAAGGCAAGATGGTGATGGACATGTTCGCCAAGAACCTCGGCGTCAAAGTCATCCGGGTCGACGCCGAAGCGCAGTTCCTCGGCCACCTGGCCGGCGTATCGGATCCGGAAGCGAAGCGCAAGATCATCGGCCGCGAATTCGTCGAGGTCTTCCAGGTCGAAGCGGACAAGCTGCCCAACGCGCGCTGGCTGGCGCAAGGCACGATCTACCCGGACGTGATCGAAAGCGCGGGCAAGGGCAAGAAGGGCCAGACCATCAAGAGTCACCACAACGTCGGTGGCCTGCCCGAAACGTTGAACCTGAAACTGCTGGAACCCTTGCGCGAACTGTTCAAGGACGAAGTGCGCAAACTCGGCGTCGCCCTTGGCCTGCCGCACGACATGGTGTATCGCCACCCGTTCCCAGGCCCGGGCCTTGGCGTGCGCATCCTCGGCGAAGTCAAAAAGGACTTTGCCGATCTGCTGCGGCGCGCCGATGCGATTTTCATTGAAGAGCTGCGCAACACCGTGTTCGAGGCCGCGCCGATCGAAGGCATCGATTCGGGCGAGCCGCCGCGCAACTGGTACGAAGCTACCAGCCAGGCCTTCGCCGTGTTTTTGCCGGTGAAATCGGTCGGCGTGATGGGCGACGGGCGCACCTACGAATACGTGGTGGCGCTGCGCGCGGTGCAGACGCTCGACTTCATGACGGCGCAATGGGCCCATTTGCCGCACGCGTTGCTGGGCAAGGTGTCGAACCGGATCATCAATGAGGTGCGGGGGATCAACCGGGTGGTGTACGACATTTCGGGGAAGCCGCCGGCGACGATCGAGTGGGAGTGAGGTCCGCGCTGGCAAGCTAAGTACCCGCAAAAAAATAAATGTGCATTTTGGCGTCCATAACCGCCGCGCTGCTGTGTTGGCCGCTGCTTGCAGTGCTCGCACTGCGGCTCACCGACCGCCTTGCATCGCATCCGGTTCTGTTTGCCAAAACCTCACATTTATTTCTCGACGAGTACTTAGCGCAACTGCTGGCAAGAACGAGGTCCAGCGGCCGCTGCCTCGTTGATCCGGCAGATCAAACGCCCCGCGCGGAGGCTTTCCGTCAGTTCAAGCTCAAGTCGATTAGCAGGTAGGCCCGTCGAGCGCAATGTTTCCCCAATCATCTCTGCCAGATCATGTTGCCGGAATTGCCGCGCTGACAGGTTCACAGCAAGGGATAGAGGGAGCAAACCAAGTTGGTCCCAGTATGCAATTTCAGCACACGCTGCCTGAATCACCCACGCGCCGACCGGCACGATCATTCCGGTATCTTCCAATGCAGATATGAAAAACCCCGGTGCAACCGTGCCCATCCCTGGGCGGCTCCACCGGATCAACGCTTCAACACCGGAAACAGCGCCTGTTCGAATGTTGATCTTGGGTTGGTAGTGCAGGGCAAATTCGCCGCGTTCGAGCGCATGCCGCAAGTCGGCTTCGAGCGCAAGTCGGGCCGCGACGGTGGCATTCATATCATCGCTGTAAAAGTTGTACGTGTTGCGGCCCAAGTCCTTCGAGCGATACATCGCCATGTCAGTATGGCGAATGAGGCCATCGAGGTCGGTGTCGTCTGCCGGGTAAAGCGATATGCCAATGCTGGTGGAGATGTAAATTTCCTGACCCGCATGAACGAAGGGCTCCGCCAGTTCCTTAAGAATTCGCTCGGCGATTTCGGCTGCCGCGCTCGCATGTTTAAGCCCTTCGACGATAATGGTGAACTCGTCACCGCCCAATCGCGACACCGTGGATGCTTCACCGTCACTGCGGGCGACTGTATCGACCTTCCTCAGTGTGGACGTGAGAAGCTTTGCCACATGGATCAGCAACAGGTCGCCGACTTCATGGCCGAGGCTGTCATTAACGACTTTGAATCGATCAAGGTCGAGAAACATCAAGCTCATTCCTTGATTGCCGCGCCGCGCGCGTTCCATCGCCCGTACCAGGCGGTCGCGGAAAAGAACGCGGTTGGGCAATCCTGTCAGGCTGTCGTAGTTGGCGAGGAAAGCCAGCCGGTCCTGCGTCTCCTTGCGCTCGGTGATGTCGCGGATAATTGCGATCATTTGCATTTCGCCCGTCAAGCGCGTCTCGCTCACCGTGATTTCGACGGCAGAGTCAGTTCCGTTATTGCGCAATGCTTGCGTTTCCCACAAACCAATCGCAAATGGAACCTCTGAATTGCGGCCTTCAGCGAAAGCGACAAGGTCTGCCAGATTGCGACCGATAATTGCCTGCGCTGGCTCACCGAAAATTTGTGCGCCAGCCGGGTTGCAGTTCAGGATAATCCCATTCTTTCTAAATGCAATAATACCTTCAATAGAGTGCTCGAAAACGATACTTAAATCCAACGTAACTATTCAGCCGCTATACAGCTGACTGAATAGGAGTGCCGGCGAAGGCCTGCTGCAGCACGGCAAGCATGTTGTGGCCTTGCTTGCGCAGGGTGTCGAGGCAGGAGCGAATGACGCAGAAATACTCGGCGCCATCAAGCGTGCG
>NZ_PDOB01000017.1 GCF_002760665.1 Massilia psychrophila
AATACCGACCCGGCTTCCCGGCCCGGTTCCAGTCGATCGAGGAGGCACGATCCTTCTGCCAAACGTTCTTCGCCTGGTATAACAACGAACATCGCCACTCCGGCATCGGCTACGTGACGCCGGCGGCCATGCACGCAGGCGTTGCTACCGCGATCTACGATCAGCGCGCAATCGTTCTGCAAGACGCCTTTACACGCCATCCCAACCGATTCAAACATCGGCAGCCACGCCCGCCCGCATTGCCAACTGTGGCCGGCATTAACATGCCAAAATCGGCACCGGAAAGCGGAGGGAATACAGAGAATTAGACACTAAACTCATCAATTTCATTGTCTCAAAGCGATTGACACATTCCGGGTGCGCGCAGGCACCAAGCGCTATTCCTTATGGCTCGGCGACCAACGGCTGATCCGCGCAGAGCAGTCCGGCCCGCGCGGGCGGGTTAGGATTAAGCTGCCGCGAGCCGGCGCGGACAATGAAGCTGAAGAGGCCAGCTACGGATGGGTACATGATCCCACGAGTCTAGACATCTATGCCGTTTCGAGTGGAACTTTGTACTGCAGCGGAAGCGTGGTGCTGCCAAATCGTGTGAATTCCCCCCTAACCCCGCCCCCGAGGGCGGGGAAGTCCTTGCCGCCGGACGGGCTCGTGGGCTGGATGCAAAACCCGCATCCGACCCTAAGCCCTTGAGCGTAAGGGCATTTTCGACGCCGTCAAGGGCTCGCTGCGCCGGGCGTCGCCCGCCCTTGACTACACCGAAAACGCCGTTGCTGCGGCGGCGTGCCAATGAGCAACGGGCCTGGGCGGGAAAAATGCGACCTGTCAAGTTCCACTCGAAACGACATTGGGCCAGAAGTTGCCTCCTGCCCCCCCGCACAGATCCCTGCGAGCGGCACTACCGCACAAGGCTCTATAATCAAATCTCTAGCTCTAGCTCCAGAAACCGATGGTATCCTCCGCACCTAGTTTAAGATATCTCCTAGGGAACATTGATTAATTCAGCGCATCCCTAGTTTTATAAGGAAAACTATTATGTCCCGCGACACAAATTCCTCCATTAATACACGAGCAGTCCTGCCGCGTTCCCAATCTGCCGAAGTGCTCAGTGCGAGACTGGAAGCGGTGGGCGTCAAAAGCATTTTCATTGCATTGGCTGTCATTTATTTCTGGTTCGGCGGCATGAAGTTCACCAGTTATGAAGCACAAGGACTGGTACCGCTTGTCTCAAACAGTCCGGTACTCGGATGGCTTTATGGAATTTTCTCGGTGCGTACCTTCTCCTCTTTGCTCGGCGTACTGGAGATTTCCATTGGCGTACTGATACTTGCCCGCTTCCTGTCCCCGAAGCTGTCCGCACTAGGCGCGTTCCTGTCTGCAGGTCTCTTTGTCATAACATTGACGCTCATGGCTTCCACGCCGGGTGTATTCGAGCCAAGCATAGGGTTTCCTGGTCTTTCTGTGATGCCCGGCCAATTTTTGCTGAAAGATTTTGGACTACTCGCGGCTTCCGTCTTCGCTTTCGGCAATTCACTTAAAGCGATTGCCACCGGGTCGGCAATCAGGGGCGATCTCAACAATTAAGGCAACCTCTACCCCCCGCCGCATCTGCGACGAAGTCGGTAAAATTCTGATACCGACCTGAACGAGGAGCCCGACCGATGATGATGCCCAAGCCCAGCCTGTTTGCCGAAGAAGAACGTGGCAACCGACGTTCGAAGCTGGGCGATCCACTCATCGACGCTTCGCTGGTACAGGCACCGGTGCAGCGCAACAAGCGCGAGGAAGCCGACACAGTCAAGGAAGGCACCGTGCCGATTGCCTGGAAGGCGCACAAGCGAGCCCAAAAAGACGTCGACGCCAAGTGGACGAAGAAGCATGGCAAGAGCCACTTCGGCTACAAGCTTCACGCAAGCATCGACAAGCGCCACAAGCTCGCGCGTAAAGTGATCATCTCCAACGCCGCCGTGTCCGACAGCGTCGTGTTTGAAAATCTGCTCGATCCGAACAACACCAGCCGCGACGTCTATGCCGACTGAGGTTACCCGAGCGCCGAGCCTGAAGCGACGCTCACAGCGGCTGGATAGCGCTTACAAATCCAGCGCAAAGGAAGTGCCAACAAGCCGATCTCCGAGACACAAAAACAGCGCAACCGCCGTATCGCCACACCAAGTGCTCGCATCGAACACGTCTTCGGCGCCATGCGTCACATGGGTGGAAAACTCGTGCGTTGCATGGGAATCGTGGGCGCCACCTTCTCGCTGCACCTCAAAACTGCCAGCTACAACTTGCAGCGACTCGTCTATTTGAAAGAACGAGGCATCAAAGCGTTCTAAACGCGCAAGCAGCGTCAAACCGCGCCGCCAACCGCGTGGTAAGGCTTGCCGAAGCAGCCAGTCGACTGATAAGAGTTACTTAAATCAGCAGTAAAATCGAACGCGCGTCACGCAGCCGATCTTGACTGCCGGCCTTACTACGGAAAAGTCCGGTTATTCGAGGTGGCCTTATACTGATCCGCCATGCCCCCACTGTTTTCAGTATCTGTCCGTGGCGCCCTGCTCGCCGCCTTCGCCACGCTGTCCGGCTGCGCCGCGCTGGCCCCGCAGCCGACACTGTCGTCGTTCGTCGTGATGGGCGAAGACGGTGCCGGCGTGGCGCGGGTGCTGACCGCGGGCGCCGCCTGCCCAACGATCCGCATGGATGGGGTTGACGTCGTCATGTCGGTACGCTCGCCTGCTGCAACCATCGCCCAGCGGCCGACCGTGTCGCTGCCAAAGGACTCCAAGCCAAGCGCGTTTCCCGTGCTCGCCTGCGAAGCGCGGATCCCGGCGGGCACCGCGCGGGCCTCGGTGGGCGGGCAATCGCTGCCGCTGCCGCGCGCCAGTCCCGAACGCATTGTCGTCATCGGCGACACCGGCTGCCGGCTCAAAAACACCGGCGACTACCAGGATTGCAACCGCCCTGACGCTTACCCGTTCGCCCGCATCGCCGCCCTCGCCGCTGCCTGGAAGCCGGACCTGGTGGTGCACGTGGGCGACTACCACTACCGCGAAAACGCCTGCCCGGCCGACCGCCCGGGTTGCGCCGGCAGCCCCTGGGGCTATGGCTGGGACACCTGGGACGCCGACTTTTTCACCCCCGCGTCAAGCCTGCTGAAGGCGGCGCCGTGGGTCATGGCGCGCGGTAACCACGAATCGTGCGCGCGCGGAGGCCAGGGGTTCCTGCGTTTCCTCGACCCACGCCCCTTGCAGAACGGGCGCGACTGCAACGAGGCCGCCAACGACGGCATTGGCGACTTCAGCGACCCGTACCCGGTCGCGCTTGGCGATGGCGCCCAGTTGATCGTGTTCGACACCTCCAGCACCACCTACAAGGAACTGGCGCCGCTTGACGCGCGCATGGCGAAATTTGCCGACAGCTACCGCAAGATGGAAGCGCTGTCGCGCCAGGCGCCATACAACATCGCCGTCTTCCACCATCCGATCCTCGGTTTCGGCGCGACCCGCGACAAGTCCGGCGCGGTGTCGTTGTTAAACGGCGACAAGGGTTTGCAGGACGCCTTCGGCACCATCGACCCGGGCCTGATGCCGAAAGCGGTCAAGGCGGTGCTGTCCGGCCACGTCCACTTGTGGCAACAGGTCAGTTTTTCGAGCGCTCATCCCACCCAGTTCATCAGCGGTTTTTCCGGTACCCTCGAAGACATCGTACCGTTGCCGGAGACGCTGCCGGAAACCGCCCAGCCGGCCCCCGGTGCAATGGTCGAGACCCTCAGTTCCTGGGTCGACGGCTTCGGCTACATGACGATGGAACGCACCGACGCTGAGCAGTGGGCGGTAAAAGTGTGGGATACCGAAGGCAGGGTGCGCAACACTTGCACCCTCACCGGCAGCAAGTCAAGGTGCGTCAAGCGGCAGGTCTACTAACCCGGGACTCTTACCGGTTTGACCGTCAACGTCTGTCAGGGCAAGCGTTGCGCGAAGCTGCCTGCGGCGCATCAACAGGTAAAGCGCGGGCACCACGAACATCGACAGCAGCGGCGCGGTGATCATCCCGCCCACCATCGGGGCGGCGATGCGCTGCATGACTTCGGAACCTGTGCCCGAGCCGATCATGATCGGCACCAGGCCGGCGATGATCACCGCTACCGTCATCGCCTTCGGCCGCACCCGCAGCACGGCGCCTTCCCGGATGGCGTCCAGCAAATCGGCCTCGCATGGCCTGCCTTTTACCGGCCCTCGTGCGAGTTTGGCCTCCCAGGCATGCTTCAGGTACAGCAGCATGATCACGCCGAATTCGGCCGACACGCCGGCCAGCGCAATGAAGCCAACGCCGCTCGCCACCGACAGGTTGTGGCCCAGCGCCCACAACAGCCAGACGCCGCCCGCCAGGGCGAAAGGCAGCGTGGCCATGATCAGCGCCGCCTCGTCGATGCGTTTGAACGTCAGGTACAGCAGCACGAAGATGATGAGCAAGGTCGCCGGAACGACGACCTTCAGTTTTGCCGTCGCCCGTTCCAGGTATTCGAACTGCCCGGACCAGGACACGGAATAGCCGGGGGGCAGTTTCACTTCGCTGGCCACTGCCTGCTGCATGGCGTGCACGGCCGAGCTCAGGTCGCGCCCACGGATGTCGACGTAGACCCAGCCCGACAGGCGCGCGTTCTCGCTTTTGAGCATAGGCGGACCATCATTGATCCTGATCGCCGCGACGTCACCGAGCCGTATCTGGGCGCCGCGCCCGGTCAGTACCGGCAAGTCGCGCAGCTTTTCCACCGAGTCGCGTATCTCGCGCGGATAGCGGACATTGATCGGAAAACGCTGCAGCCCTTCTACCGTCTCGCCGATGTTGTCGCCGCCGATCGCGCTCGAAACGACGCTCTGCACGTCGGCGATGTTCATGCCATAGCGGGCCGCCGCATCGCGGTCGATCTTGACATCGATGTAGCGCCCGCCATTGAGCCTCTCGGCCAGCGCGGACGACACGCCCGGCAGCCGTTTGACCACCCGCTCGATCTCGCCCGTGATGCGGTCGATCTCCTGCAAACTGGCGCCGGCGACCTTTACTCCGACCGGACTCTTGATCCCGGTCGCCAGCATGTCGATGCGGTTGCGGATCGGCGGCACCCAGATGTTCGACAGCCCCGGCACCTTGACGACGCGGTCGAGCTCCTCGACCAGTTTGTCGGTCGTCATGCCTGCCCGCCACTGGTCGCGCGGCTTGAATTGGATGGTTGTCTCGAACATTTCCAGCGGCGCCGGATCGGTCGCCGACTCGGCGCGGCCGGCCTTGCCGAACACGCTTTCCACCTCCGGCACGGTTTTGATCAGGCGGTCCGTCTGCTGCAGCAGCTCGGCGACCTTGCCGCTCCCTAAGCCCGGCAAGGCGGACGGCATGTACAGCAAATCGCCCTCGTCCATCGGCGGCATGAATTCGCCGCCCAGGCGCGCCATGGGCCAGATCGTCGCAAGGGCGAACAGTGCGGCCAGCACCAGGGTTGCCTTCGGCCGGCGCAGCACGATTTCCAGCACAGGGCGGTAAAGCGCGATCAGCCAGCGGTTGAGCGGATTGCTTTGTTCGGCGGGAATCCGTCCGCGGATCAGGTAGCCCATCAAGACCGGGATCAGCGTGACCGCCAGGCCCGCCGCCGCCGCCATCGCGTACGTCTTGGTAAACGCCAGCGGCGCGAACAGGCGCCCCTCCTGCGCTTCGAGCGTAAATACCGGAATGAAGGACAGCACGATGATCAGCAGCGAAAAGAACAGTGCCGGGCCAACTTCGACGGCGGCGTCGCCGATGACGCGCCACTGCATCTCGCCGGCCAGCTTTTTGCCGGGATTGGCGCGGTTCCATGCTTCGATGTGCTTATGGGCGTTTTCGATCATCACCACCGCCGCATCGACCATGGCGCCGATGGCGATCGCGATGCCGCCCAGGGACATGATGTTGGCGTTGACGCCTTGATAGGACATGACGATGTAGGCGATCAGTATGCCAAGCGGCAGCGACACGATGGCGACCAGCGCCGAGCGGAGGTGAAACAGGAACAGCGCGCAGACGATGGCAACGACGATGAATTCCTCGATCAGCTTGGTTTGAAGATGATTGACCGCGCGCTTAATCAGCTTGGAACGGTCGTACACGGGGACGATTTCCACGCCGGCCGGCAGGCCCGGCTTGAGCATGGCCAGCTTGGCCTTGACGGCGTCGATCGTGCGCAGCGCGTTCTTGCCGGAGCGCATGATGATCACGCCGCCCGCCACTTCGCCCTCCCCGTTCAGGTCGGCTATGCCGCGCCGCATCTCCGGCCCGATCTGCACGCGCGCCACGTCGCCCAGGCGCACCGATACTCCGGCGTCCGTACTCGTCAGCGGTATGCTGCGAAAGTCGCTCAGGGACTGCAGGTAGCCGGACGCGCGCACCATGTACTCGGCCTCGCCGAGCTCGATCACCGCCCCCCCGGCTTCCTGGTTGGCGCGCTGCACCGCCTCGATCACCTTGCCGTGCGTGATGGAATAGGCGCGTAACTTGTCGGGATCGAGCACGATCTGGTACTGCCGGACCATGCCGCCGATACTGGCCACCTCCGACACATCGGGAACCGCCTTCAGCTCGAATTTCAGGAACCAGTCTTGCAAGGCGCGCAGCTGCGACAAATCGAGCTTGCCGCTACGGTCGACCAACGCGTATTGGTAAATCCAGCCCACGCCCGTGGCGTCGGGACCGAGCGCTGTCTTGGCCTGCACCGGCAGGCGCGCCTGGACCTGGCTCAGGTACTCGAGCACGCGCGACCTTGCCCAGTATGGATCGGTACCATCTGCGAACAGGACGTACACAAACGAATCGCCAAAAAAAGAATAGCCGCGTACGGTTTTGGCGCCCGGCACCGACAGCATCGTCGTCGTCAGCGGATAGGTGACCTGGTTCTCGACAATCTGGGGCGACTGCCCCGGATAGGTGGTGCGGATGATGACCTGCACGTCCGACAGGTCGGGCAGCGCGTCGAGTGGCGTTTTCGACAGCGACCAGATACCCCACGCCGTCACAAACACGCTCGCCAGCAGTACCAGGATGCGGTTCGCGATCGACCAGCGGATCAATTTTGCGATCATCGCTTCGCTCCCGCTGGCGTTGATGGCATGTTGATGGCGGCAATCGGGGTCATCGCGGCGATCTCGAAGCTGCCGTCGTTGCGCCGTATGACATCGAAGGCGACGCGCTCGCCCACGCTGACCTTGCCGGCCAAGCCCGCGGGCAGCTTGAACGGCATCGTCATCGGCCCCCACTGCAGGGAAGCAATCGGGCCATGCGAAATGGTGACCTCGTCTTTGCCGATACGCTCGACCCGGCCCTCGCCATGATGCAGCGGGGCCGGATTGGCGGTGTGCGGCGCTTCGGTGCTACGGTGCGCGGTTCCCTTCAAGCTGGCCTCGGAGTCGATCAGGAACTGACCGGATACGACGACTTTTTGCCCGAGGACCAGGCCTTTGCGGATCTCGGTCTGGCCGTTGTTTTCGCTGCCGGTCTCGACGTCGACAGGCATGAACCTGCCGCCTTCCCGGGCAAGCATGACGACGCTGCGCGTACCGGTCTGTATGACCGCCTCGGACGGCACCAGCAAGACGTCCATGCCGCCGTCGCTTGGGGCAAACGTCAGCGTGGCGAACATGCCAGGCACCAGTTTGCCGTTCGGGTTGGCCATCTCGATGCGTGCTTTCAGGGTGCGCGTCGCGGCGTCTATTTCAGGCACGATGGCGCCGACCTTGCCCGTAAAGACGCTCCCCGGCAGCGCCGGCGTCCGCGCTTCGACAGCATCGCCCGCACGCACCTTCGCCGCCACGTTTTCCGGCAGCTCGGCATTGATCCAGACGGAGCGGGTGCCGTTGATGCGGAACAGTTGCGCTCCCGCCGTCACGGTCATCCCCTCGCGCGCGCCAAGCTCGGCGATGACGCCGCCGACGGGCGCAAAAATCGTCAGGCGCGCATGCACCTTGCCGCTCGATTCGACCAGGCGCACCTGCTGGTCCGTCATGCCGGCCAGGCGCATGCGCTGGCGCGCGCCGTCGACCAGCGGCGCCATGCCGCTTCCCGCCATGCCACGCACCGCCAAAAATTCCTCCTGTGCGGCGATCCAGTCGGGCACGTACAACTCGGCCAGGCTCTGTCCTTTTTTTACCGGATCAAGCGGCGCGCGCACGTAAAGGCGCTCGACAAACCCGTTACTGCGCGCCTGCACCAGCGCCACATCGCGTTCGTTGTAGGCCACGTTTCCGACCGCGACAACGCCGGCGGACAACTTGCCGCTCGTCACAAGGGCCGTACGCATCCCCAGGTTCTGCTGGACTCGCGGGCTGATCGATACAGCGCCGTCAACCGCGTCGCCGCCGCTGCTGCCATACACCGGAACCAGTTGCATGTCCATGAAAGGCGATTTGCCCGGTTTGTCGAACCGCTGGCCGGGGACCATCGGGTCGTGCCAGTAAAGCGGCTGCGGCATCGCAAGCGCCCCCTTCGCCCCCTTCGACCCCTTCATACCCTGCTCCAGACCGAAGCGGTAAGCGCCGTAGCCAGCGGCCGCGGTCACCATGGCGATTGCGGCGATCAACGCCAGAACCTTGTTGTTCGTCATTTCGATTCCTTGCTGATCATGGTGCGATGTCCTTCGTTTGCGCGCTCGGGAAACAGGTAATTGAGTTTCGCCCATAGCCGCGCGGTATCCATCCGCAATTGGACCGCTTGCAGGCGCACCTCGGTCTCGTTGCGCCTGGCTGCGAGTACGTCGGTCAGCGTCGCTTTTCCGCCGCGGTAGCTTGCCAGGACCGCGCCCGTGCGAACGCCGGAGAGCGGTATCAATTCACGCTCGTAGCGGCCAACGCGTTCTTTTCCGCTTTCCCATTCGACGACCGTGGCGCGCGTTTCGGCGACGTGCTCGCGCAGCAGCTCGTCGCGTTCGGCCGCCACCTGGTCTACCGTGGCGAGCCTGGCGGCCAGCTCCCTGTCTTGCCGATGCGCGCGATCCCACTGCAGCGGCACGGATACGCCGACCGAGACCATGTTCGAGTAAGCAGAACCGCGCTGCTGGAACGCCACTTCCACGCTCCAGTCGGCGCGCTGGTTTGCGCGCGCCAGATTGGCGTCCGCCCGCGCCACCTCCTGCTGCCGGTTCAGTACCGCGACCTGCGGATGATGCGCGAGGGCCGTGTCGAGCGTGGCGCTATCGAGACGGATTTTGTCGAGTTCCGGTACTCCTTCCAAAACCTGGTCGCCGCTTGCACCGGTCCAGCGCGCGAGCATGACCCGGGCGACGTCGACACGGCGATCGATTTCACTGGCACGGTCGCCAAGCATCAGCAGCGCGGAGCGCGCCGCGAGAATATCGGCCCGTGTGCCGCGCCCGCCCCGGTAGGCTGCCTCGGCAGCGTCGATTTCCCGGCGCGCCTGGTCCGCTTGCTGGGCGACCAGCAGCGCCATCTGCTCGGTGTAATAGCGCTCCAGCCAGGCGATGGCCGTATCGCGCTGGATCGCCGCGAGGACGACATCTTTCTGCGCCTCGGTCTTTTGCGCCTCGCGCTCGAACCGCGCGGCGCGCCACTGCAGCTTGTCGGCGCGCGTGAGCTCTTGCGAAATGCCGAGCCGGCGCATGGTCATGAAGTCGCCGCCCAGGCTATAGCGGTCGGCACCGCTGACCGGCACATTGTCGATGCCTGCCTTTAACATGGGGTCAGGCCGCTGGCCAGCCGCGACAGCCATCTCGCGCGACCCGGCGATCGCCAGGTCCTGGGCCGTCAGCTGGCGCGAACGGGCGACCGCTTGTTGCTGGGCCTGCCCAAATGTGAGCGGCGGCGGGGCGGCGATCGCCTCGCCAAAGCTGGCGAAGACCGACACTATCAGCGTGGTGTGAGATACGAGGCGAAAACAGTTCGAGCGCAGGTGACCCTGCGCGAAGATTGGGGATGACATGGAACCTCCAGGGTGCGACGGACAACATCGCGCTCGCCGGCAAGGGCGACACGATGACGAATCAGGCAGCCTGGAACATCAGATTCTGAAGCAGCAATTGCGGATGGCAATCGGCGGGGCGCAGGTACGCGCCAAAGCGATCGGCGGGCGGGCCTGGCGGGCAACAGCAGGAGCAACAAGGTCGAAAAACTCCAGGTCCAACACCAGCACGACAGGCACGAACGGCGGCACATCGGGCACCGGCGTCTTGTCGAGCGAATGTTTGACGCTCTCACCATGCACATGCACGTGGCAAAGCGTCGGCTGCGCCGGATCGATACCGTCGCAGTGTGCCATGTCTGCTGGCATTGGCGTAGCCGAAGCGGCGTGGTGTTGATTTTCAGGCGACGTTCCCGGGCACACGTACGATGCCGCGGCAAGCTGCATGAACAGCATACCGAAGATCGCGACAATGGCTGTCAGTAGACGTAATGTGCGGGAAATTTTCATATACAACTGTAGACCGTAACCGATTTAGTCTACGCGGATGCAGCCCGGTTGTCAAACCGGGTAGCACCCTGAGCGACACCGTCAAAGGGAAACTGATGGTTCGCAGCGCCCCGTTGGCGCCCTGCCGTGAACGCAGTGCGAATGGTCAAATGAATAGTTGTTGATAAAAAAGACTCCGATTACACTGGCGCATCACAAAATGAATAAACCCACGATGAGAATCCAGAAAACGCCCCGGTACCAGGGAAAAATAACTTCCTGGAAGGCTGATCAAGGATTCGGTTTTATTGCCCAGAACGGCGGCGGACCGGCAGTCTTTGCGCACATAAAATCGTTTGCCATCAGAGGGATTCGCCCTGCCGAAAACGACATCGTCACCTATCAACTGACCATCAATAAAAATGGCCAGCCCCGTGCCGAAAATGTCGCTCTCGTGCGTGACGGGGCCTCACGTCAAGCCCGCCCTCATACCCGAACCGGCGCGCTGGTCGCCGCAACCGGTTTTCTCAGCCTGATGGCTGTTTTTGTCCTCGCTGGAGAATTGCCCCTTCTGGTCCTCGGCGTTTACCTTGGCGCCAGCGTTATCACGTTCATTGCCTACGCGGTCGATAAATCCGCGGCCCGGAACAATCATAGGAGAACCCGAGAAAGTACCTTGCACGCGTTGGGCCTCGTTGGCGGCTGGCCAGGCGCCCTGGTAGCGCAACAGGTACTGCGCCACAAATCGAAGAAGCAATCTTTTCGCACGGCATTCTGGTTGACGGTCGTCGTCAACTGCGGCGCACTGGGCTCGCTTTTGACGTCGCAGGGCGCCAGCGCACTCAGATCCATCTTCGGGTCAGCATAGGCCGGCTGATTCAGTTCGCCGCCCAACTGGCCCTTGAGCGGTTCGGCCCGCACGGATTCGTATAAGATGGCAGGCCCTACCAGCACCGATTGAATAACAGCATGTCGACAAACCCACCGGGCACTCCAGCACACCAGGCTTCGCGCGCGCTGCAAGTGGCGCAGCGCGTCCATTCGATCGAACCGTTCCACGTGATGGAAGTAGTCAAGGCGGCCAGCGCGCTGGCGCGCTGCGGCACTGACGTCATCAGCATGAGCGTGGGCGAACCGGATTTTACCGCCACCGAACTGGTGCAGCAGGCGGCGATCGATGCGATCCGCGCCGGCGCCACCCAATACACCGACGCGCTCGGCCTGCCCGCGTTGCGCGAGGCGATAGCCAGCCACTACGCCAGCGCCTACGGGGTCGACGTCGACCCACGCCGCATCATCGTCACCGCGGGCGCCTCGGCCGGACTGCTGCTGGCGTGCGCCGCGCTGGTCGACGTTGGCGACGAAGTGCTGATGCCCGACCCCTGCTATCCATGCAACCGCCACTTCGTCGCCGCCTTCGGCGGCAAGCCGGTATTGGTGCCGTCGAACGCGGCGCAGCGCTACCAGCTCACGCATGACGATGTGGAGGCGCGCTGGAGCGATCGCACTCGCGGCGTCATCGTCGCCTCGCCATCCAATCCTACCGGCACCTCGATGACCGGCCCGCAGATGCAGCAGATGCTGGCGGCAGTGCGCAAACGCGGCGGTTTTGCCATCATCGACGAAATCTACCAGGGCCTGTCGTACGATCATCCGCCCGTCAGCGCGCTGCACTTCGATGCCGACGTCATCACCGTCAACAGCTTTTCGAAGTACTTCAACATGACCGGCTGGCGGCTCGGCTGGCTGGTGGTGCCGCAGGCGCTCGTGCCGGCATTCGAAAAGCTGGCGCAGAACCTGTTCATCTGCCCGTCGACGATTGCCCAGCATGCGGCGCTGGCGTGCTTCCATCCCGACTCGATCGCCCTGTATGAGGAGCGGCGCCACGAATTCAAGCGCCGCCGCGATTTCCTGGTGCCGGCGCTGCGCGCCATCGGCTTCACCGTGCCGGTGATGCCGGACGGCGCCTTCTATGTCTACGCCGACATCAGCGCGGTCGCCCACAACGATAGCGGCGACAGTGCGGCATTCTGCCTAGACGTGCTGGGCAAAACCGGTGTGGCCATCGTGCCGGGCGCCGACTTCGGCTTGGCGGCGCCGGCCAGGCACGTGCGGCTGTCGTATGCGACGAAGCTGTCGCGCATCGAAGAAGCGGTCGGACGCATGGGCCGGCTGTTCGGACGCTGAGCGCTAGCCGGCCCTTGGTGCGCGCGGTGCGAAGACGACCGGGCTCGAGTGGCCCGGCTGCGGCTTGACGCCGACCAGCATGTCGGCCAGCGTCACGCCGTCGAGCACGTTCAGGTAAGCCGCGGTGGCCGCGCCGAGCACGCCCTTGAGCGTGCACGAGGTCGAATAGGCGCAGCCGACGTTGTCGGGATCGAAGCATTCGGCCATGTGGAAATCGGTCTCGGTACGGCGCACCACGTCGCCGATGTTGATGTCCGCCGGTTCGCGCCCCAGCCGCAGCCCGCCGTTGCGCCCGCGCAAGGTTTCGACCATGCCGGTCACGCCGAGCTGGTGCACCACCTTCATCAGGTGATTTTTCGAGATCGCATGCAGGTCGGCGATGTCCTGGATCGTCACCAGCCGGTCGCGGTTCATGCCGAGGAAAATCAGGCTGCGCAGCGCGTAATCGGTGTAGGTAGTCAGTCTCATTGCGTGCTCGCCGGCGTGCGTCATGATAAATCGAGTACCGAGTATATATGTTTGGCTCCCTCCAGTGCCCAATCCTCAAATTGCCATGGCGCATAACGCGGCGTGCAGCGTGTCCTGCTGCGCGGCGTGTGGATGCTGCGCGCATCAAATTAAACGAGGCAAGACGCGAGATGCGCGTTTTCGCCAGCCTGACAGGCTCGATGGAATCGAACGGGACTGATTTAAACTTGATGGGATAATAACGGCGGCGATTTGCCAAGTGATGATTGAACTGCCGGAACGACACCCGCAATGACACTACCCTCCAGTATTCATGAAGCCAACCGCCCGAACCTGCGGCGACCGTTCTTCATTGTCATGAACGCAGGTTCCGGCGCGCACAATGCGTCCGCCACCAAACAACAGCTGGAAAGCCTGATGCAGGAGCACGACCAGCCGCATGAGTTTCTGTCGTGCCCGCATCCGCGGCTCCTGCCTGACCGGATTGACGAGGCGGTACGTCGCGCTGGCGAGTGCGATGGCATTGTCGTGGCCGCAGGCGGCGACGGCACTATCCGCACGGTGGCGCAGCGTGTTGTTGCCGCGGGTTTGGCATTCGGCGTATTGCCAATGGGAACGTTTAACTATTTTGCGCGCGACAACAATTTGCCCCAGGACCCGCTTGCGGCGATAGAAGCACTGATGGCAAGCGCGCAGGCCGGAGATGAGCGCCTGGTACAGCTTGGGCAGCTCAACGACCAGGTCTTTCTCGTCAACGCCAGCATCGGCTTGTACCCGCAACTGCTGGAAGACCGCGAAGAAATGAAGCGGCGCTATGGCCGCAGCCGCCTGGTGGCACTATGGGCAGCCATGGTATCGCTGGTGCAACGGCAGACCGATATGCTGCTGCGCATCGAGCATTCCGGCGGGGAAGGAAAACACGATGCCGACGTCCTGCATGCCTGCACCCTGTTTGTTGGCAACAACGCGCTGCAACTTCAAGATGTGGGGTTGCTCGAGGCCGGGGAAGAGGCGCAACAATTGGCGGTACTCGTCATGCCGCCGGCACCGGTGCTGCATCACCTTGTACTGGCCCTGCGTGCAATGGTCGGGCGACTTTCCGGTTCAGAAAAAATTACGCAATTTAATTGCGCCCGCCTGATCGTAGAGCCGCTGGCACGCAAGCAACGCCGGCAAGTGAAGGTGGCGATGGATGGCGAAACCGCATGGATGAAACCGCCACTGGTATTCCACATTTCCCGGCGTCCCTTGCGCCTGGTCGCACCGCCGCGCGAGCGCGCTGCGTAAGCGCAATTGCTAAGCCAGCTCCTGCTCGGTGTGTCCGAATCCCTTCGAGTAGTCCAGTACCGAGATCACCTGCGGCACGATTTTAAGGAAGGCCATTTCTCCGGGCATCGCGGAATCGGTCCATTGGGCAACCTGCGGAAAACGCGCCAGCAGACGTGCCTTTGCCGCGTCGACCCCGGCGCCGTCTTCGATCACCTCGGCCAGCGCGCTCATCGACAGGCCCTTGATCTCGCGCCAGTCGTCGTACGGCAGGTTAATAGTCAGCGACACCTTGTTGTTATGGCGGACGTTGTTGGCCTTCTGGCTGTGCTTGCCGATGCCGACATACAGGTTCAGCCCGTCATGGGCAAAGCTGACCGTCGTCGCCTGCGGATAGCCGTCCAGGCGCACGGTCGCCAGGGTCAGGTCGTTGGCGTTGTCGATGACGTGCAGGACAAAATCCTTGAACATCTGGTCCATGTTGCCTCCGGTTTAGGTTGATCGCGGTCCTGATCATAGAAGCGCCAGGCGCTCGGCGACTTTGATCTACATCAAGGTATTTTCACAAGTGCGTCAATACACTTTCAAGCTTACCAGGAGCCCCGATGCCAACTTCCCCTCCCGACCACATCCTGGCGCTTAACGCCGGTTCCACCAACATCAAGTTCGCTTTGTTTCATCTTGACCAGGAGCGCGCCCCCGTGTTCGAGGGCTGCGTCGACGGCATCGGCGGCGGCAATGGCTGCTTTCGGGTCGCCGCCGCCAATCCCGAGCACTCTTTCGCGCGCCGCTTCGGCATTCCCGAGCGCTACAACGCGGCCCAGGTGCTGACCGACTGGCTGGTCGAGCATGTCGCGCCGGGGGCGCTGGCGGCGATCGGCCACCGCGTCGTGCACGGCGGTCCCGGCTACTGGGTGCCGCAGCTGCTCGATGCGGCTATCCGCCAGGACTTGCACAAGCTGACTCCGTTCGACCCGCAGCACTTGCCGCTCGAATTGCTGATGATCGACACGCTGGCGCAGAAATTTCCCGCCGCCCCACAGGTCGCCTGCTTCGACACCGCATTCCACCACGCCATGCCGCGCCTGGCGCGGATGGTGGCGATCCCGCGCCGCTACGAGGCCATTGGCGTGCGGCGTTACGGTTTCCATGGCTTGTCGTGCGCCTTCCTGGTCGACGAGCTCGAACGGCTGGCCGGGCGGCCGGCAGCGCATGGGCGGGTCATCCTCGCCCACCTCGGCGGCGGCGCCAGCATCACGGCGGTGCTGGACGGCAAAAGCGTCGACACCAGCATGGGCATGACGCCGGCCGGGGGACTGCCGATGTCGAGCCGCTCGGGCGACCTCGATCCGGGCCTGGCCTGGTACCTGGAGCGTACGGAGCAGCTTTCGCCGAAACAGTTCAACCACATGGTCAACCACGATTCCGGCCTGCTGGGAATCTCGGAGACCAGCGGCGACATGCAGGTGCTGCTGGCGGCCGAAAAGGACGACGTGCGGGCGGCGGAGGCCGTTGCGCTGTTTTGTTACCAGGCGCGCAAGACGGTGTGCGCCATGGCCGGCGCCCTGGCAGGGATCGATACGCTGGTGTTTTCGGGCGGCGTCGGCGAACACGCGGCGCAAGTGCGTGCGCGCATCTGCGACGGCCTCGGCTTTCTCGGCATCGTCCTCGACCCCGCCCGCAATGCGAACGATGCGGCCGTGATTTCGCCGGACGACAGCGCCGTCAGCGTGCGCGTGATCCATACCGACGAACAGCGCATGATCGCCCGCCAGGTCGGCCAGTTGCTTCAGGCACGCCAGGCAGGCGGCGCAGTGCTGCCATGAGCGATCAATCCCTGTTGGACAACATGCACGCGTACTGGCAGGCCGCCAACTACCTGTCGGTCGGCCAGATCTACCTGCAAGACAATGCGCTGCTGCGCGAGCCGCTGCAGCGCCGCCACGTCAAAGCGCGCCTGCTCGGCCACTGGGGCACCACGCCGGGCCTCAATTTCATTTACGTCCACCTGAACCGGGTCATCAAGGCGCACGACCTGTCGGTACTGTACGTGGCCGGCCCCGGCCACGGCGGTCCCGGCATGGTGGCCAATGCGTATCTGGAAGGCACCTACAGCGAAACCTATCCGGAAGTTGGCCAGGACGAAAGCGGCATGCGGCGCCTGTTCACCCAATTTTCCTTTCCTGGCGGCATACCCAGCCACGTGGCGCCGGAAACGCCGGGGTCGATCCATGAGGGCGGCGAATTGGGTTACTCGTTGTCGCACGCTTTTGGGGCCGCCTTCGACAACCCCGACCTGCTGGTCGCCTGCGTGGTCGGCGATGGCGAGGCCGAAACCGGGCCGCTGGCCACCGCCTGGCACTCCAACAAGTTCCTCAATCCGGCGCTTGATGGCGCCGTGCTGCCGATCCTGCACCTGAACGGCTACAAGATCGCCGGGCCGACGGTGCTGGCCCGCATCCCGCGCCACGAACTGGCGGCGCTGTTCCGCGGTTACGGCTACGAGCCGTTTTTCGTCGAGGGTGATGAGCCAGCCGCCATGCACCGGCTGATGGCCGATACGCTCGACGCCGTGACCGGACGCATCCGCCGCATCCAAGACGATGCCCGAGTGCGCGGCGTTACCAGCCGTCCTTGCTGGCCGATGATCATCCTGGTTTCGCCCAAAGGCTGGACCTGCCCGCCAACGGTCGACGGCAAGCAGGTCGAGGGCAGCTTTCGCGCCCACCAGGTGCCGATCGCTGACATGAACCAACCGGCCCACGTCGCGCTGCTCGAGCAATGGCTGCGCAGCTATCGGCCGCACGAGCGGTTCGACGAGCACGGCAAGCTGCGCGCCAACCTCGCAGAGCTGGCGCCGACCGGCACGCGCCGCATGAGCGCCAACCCGGTGGCCAATGGCGGCGCCCTGCTGGTCGACCTGGCGATGCCCGATTTTCGCCAGCATGCCGTGGCCGTGGCCGCACCCGGCGCGGTGGACACCGAATCGACCCGGATCCAGGGCTTGTTCATCCGCGACGTGATGCGGCTGAACATGCACAACTTCCGCGTCTTCAGCCCTGACGAGACCGCCTCGAACCGCTGGGACGCGGTGTTCGACGTCACCGCCCGCTGTTCGATGGCCGAGATCGACGAATCCGACGACAACGTGGCGCAAGACGGGCGCGTGATGGAGATGCTCAGCGAGCACCAGTGCGAAGGCTGGCTCGAAGGCTACCTGCTGACCGGCCGCCACGGCATTTTTTCGTGTTACGAGGCGTTCATTCACATCGTCGACTCGATGTTCAACCAGCACGCCAAGTGGCTCAAGTCGGCCAACCAGGTCGCTTGGCGCAACAGCGTGGCCTCGCTCAACTACCTGCTGACATCGCACGTCTGGCGCCAGGACCACAACGGCGCCAGCCACCAGGATCCCGGCTTTATCGACCACGTGATGAATAAAAAAGCGGAAATCGTCCGGGTCTACCTGCCGCCGGATGCCAATACCTTGCTGTCGGTGACCGACCATTGCCTGCGCAGCCGCAACTACATCAACGTAGTGGTAGCCGGCAAGCATCCGGCCCCGCAGTGGCTCGATATCGAAGCGGCCGTGCTGCACTGCCGCGCCGGCATCGGCGCCTGGGAGTGGGCCGGCACCGGCGAAGGCGATCCCGACCTGGTGATGGCGTGCGCCGGCGACGTGCCGACGCTGGAGGCGCTGGCCGCGACCCAACTACTGCGCGAGCATTTCCCGCTTTTGCTCGTGCGGCTGGTAAACGTCGTCGACCTGATGAAGCTGCAGTCGCCCGACGAACACACGCACGGCCTGGCCGATGAAGCGTTCGACGCCTTGTTCACGGCCGACAAGCCGGTGATCTTCGCCTACCACGGCTACCCGGCCCTGATCCACCGCCTGACTTACTCGCGCGCCAATCACGGCAACCTCCACGTGCACGGCTTCAAGGAGGAAGGCACCACCACCACGCCGTTCGACATGGTCGTGCTCAACGGCCTGGATCGTTTCAGCCTGTTCGCCAACGCCGTGTCGCGCCTGCCGCAGCTATCGGATCATGTGGCCGGCGTGCGCCGGTTTGTGCACGAAAAGCTGCGCGCGCACCGCGCGTATATCGTCGAACACGGCGAGGACATGCCGGAGATTCGCAACTGGCGCTGGCGTGCCTGAGCAGACAATCGGGCCGGTCCGGGCCGGGAGAGTACAGTCGTGCGCCAACTTGTTTCGGACCTTCCGCATGAATGAGCCCTCCGCTTTCCGCCCCGCCCTCGAACACGCGCTGCGCCATTCGCTGGCCCACCTGGACAACCTCAAACACGGCCCGGTGGGCGCCATCGCCAGCCTGGCTACCCTGCGCGAACGGCTTGGCAAGCCGCTCGGCGATGACGGCATGGCGGCCGAACAGGTGATCGACGAGCTGATGCGAGATACCGCCGGCGGCATCCTGGGCAGCGCCGGCGGGCGGTTCTTCGGCTGGGTCATCGGCGGCGCGCTGCCGGCAGCGCTGGCGGCCGACTGGCTCACCAGCGCCTGGGACCAGAACGCCGCCTCGTATGCGTGCGGGCCGGCCGCAGCCGTCATCGAAGAAGTGTGCGGTGCATGGCTGAAGGGCTTGCTGGGCCTGCCCGGCAGTGCCACGTTCGCGCTGACCAACGGCTGCCAGATGGCGCATGTCACCGCGTTGGCCGCCGCGCGCAACGCCCTGTTGGCGCGGCGCGGCTGGGACGTCGAACGCGACGGCCTGTGCGGCGCCCCTTCGATCCGCATCATCAGCGGCGACCAGTACCACGCCAGCATCACGCGCGCGGCGCGCCTGCTTGGCCTGGGCACCCGCGCCGTCACCGGCCTGCCGGTCACACGCGCCGGCCAGCTCGACGCGGCCACGCTGGAGCGCGCGCTGCTAGACGCGCCCGACGCGCCGACCATCGTGCTGCTGCAAGCGGGCGATTTGAACATCGGCGCTTACGACAACTTTGCTGAACTGGTGCCGCTGGCGCACCGCCACGGCGCCTGGGTCCACGTCGACGGCGCCTTCGGCCTGTGGGCAAACGCCAGCGCGCGCCACCGCCACCTGCTGGCCGGCGTCGAGCTGGCCGACTCGTGGGCCACCGACGGCCACAAGTGGCTCAACGTACCCTACGACAGCGGCTTCGCGTTTGTCGCCGACGGCCAAGCGCACCGCAACGCGATGTCGTACGCGGCCAGTTACATCGCCACCAACGAACAGGTGCGTGAGCAAAGCGACTGGAATCCCGAATGGTCGCGCCGCGGGCGCGGCATCGCCGCCTACGCCGCGCTGCGCCAGCTCGGGCGCGGCGGCGTCGAGGCGCTGGTCGATCGCTGCTGCGATAGCGCGCATGCGCTGGTGACCGGCATCGGCGCGCTGCCGGGCGCCACCGTCATGTGGGAGCCGCGCATCAACCAGGGCCTGGTGCGCTTTCTCGACCCGGCGCCGGGCGCCCTCGAGCGCGACCATGACGCGTGGACCGACGCCGTCACGGCCGCGGTGCTGGCCGACGGCGAGGCGCTGTTCAGCAACTCGACCTGGCGCGGCAAACGCTGCATGCGGGTCTCGGTGTGCAACTGGCAGACCGACGCGCGCGATGTCGCGCGGGCCATCGCCGCGGTGGCGCGTGTGTTGGAAGCGAAAAACAGCTAGGGCACGCGCGACTCGCGCGCAAAAAAGCGTTACCATAATTCCATGTGCGCCAACTACACCCCCAGCCGACTCGACGCGATCAGCCAGCACCACGGCGTTGAGCGCGCGCTGTTCAATTTTCCAGCCGAAGCGTTTCCAGGCTATATGGCGCCGATCCTGCGCGAGGCGCACGGCCTTGCCGGCCACGCCGAGTGCGTGCCGGCGATGTTCGGCATGGTGCCGCACTGGGCCGATACCAAGCTGGCGCGCCAGACCTACAACGCGCGCACCGAAACGGTCGCCATCAAGCCGTCGTTTCGCAACGCGTGGAAACGCAACCAGTTCTGCATCATCCCGGCGGAAAATATTTACGAGCCCAGTTACGAGACCGGCAAACCGGTACGCTGGCGGATCTGTCACGCCGCTCGGCAGCCGCTGGCCATCGCCGGCATCTGGGAGTGGCGCCCCAGCGGCCCCGACGGCCTGCCGCTGCTGTCGTTCTCGATGCTCACCATTAACGCCGACGGCCATCCGCTGATGGACCGCTTCCACAAACCGGGCGACGAAAAGCGCATGCTGGTGCTGCTCGAACCGGCGCACTATCACGGCTGGCTCGAAGGCAAACTGGTCAATGAGGCCGAAGTCTATCGTCCCTTCCCGGCCGACCGGCTCGTCGCCACCGCCGATCCGCTGCCGCCGCGGACAAAAATCAAAGCGAAGACAATGGTCGAAACGTCATTGTTCTGACCTGGTTGTTCCGGTCTTGTTGTTCCGACCGGCACTAACGGCAAGAATCCGTGATTTCTCACGCGTGGATATTTCCGTGTGGAATGAAGTTTGGTACCATACAGGTGCGCCCGCTATGTGCGCGACGCAGTTTCGGGTACTTCCCATCGGTTTCCTGAATTTTCCACCCGGCAGCATTTGATTCGATTCGGTCGCGCCAAATAGCCTGCGCTACACGCGAGCGCAGCGACACAACCCAACACATTTTCTTGATGACTGCTTCCAGATCAACCGCCGCTTCCACCTCACCAACATTGCACCGCCGCTCGGCGACGCGGCTTGCGGTGATGTTTTTGGCCCTGGTTTGCCTGTCGCTGGCGGCCGTCCAGGGTTGGGGCAGTTATTCGTCCCGCGCCACCGACCTGAGAGAAGCGAACACCTCTACGGTCAACATGGCGCGTGCGCTGTCCGACCATGCCGAAGCCTCCATCGATCTGGTCGGCACCATTTTATCAAGCGTGGTCGAACGGTTTCAAGCCGGCGAACTGGGCAACGATCGCCAGCGCTTTCAACGATTCCTGGTGTCGATGACGCAGCGCACGCCCTCATTGCAGGGACTGCATTTATACGATGCCGCGGGAAACTGGGTGCTCAATTCACTGCCAGCGACCGCACTGAAAGGCAACAACGCCGACCGCGAGTACTTTATTTACCACCGTACCCATACCGACCTATCGCCGCGCCTCGGTAATCCGTTGCGCAGCCGTTTCAACGGTGTGTGGGTGTTGCCGGTCTCGCGGCGGCTTGACAATCCGGACGGCAGCTTTGCCGGGGTCGCGCTGGCGACGATCGAGATCGATTTTTTCAGGAAGTTCTACGAAAGCTTCAACATTGGCGAAAAAGGCACGATCTTCCTCGCTCTCGACACCGGCTCGTTAGTCGTGCGCCGACCGTTCAGGGAAAAAGACATCGGCCTCGATATCAGCGGCGGGCCTGTCTTTACGCTGTGGAAGCAAAGCGGCGAGCCTACCGGCAGCGCCATCCTAGTCGCGCGCATCGACCATGTCGAGCGGCTCTATACTTATCGCCACCTGCGCCAGTACCCGCTGCTCATTGCGGTCGCTCTGTCGAAACAGGAAGTACTGGCGCGCTGGCGCACCGACACCATCGCCAGCGCCGCCGGCACGCTGATCCTGCTCGCCGCCTTGCTGTGGCTCGGCGCGCGCATGATCCGCCAGATGATTCAAACCGGCCAGCTGCAGCGCGAACTGCGCGACGCCAAGACCGCGCTCGAGGCGAACAACGCCGCACTGCAGTTGCTGGCGCTGAGCGACGGCCTGACGGGCCTGGCGAACCGGCGCCATTTCGACCAAAGCCTCGACGCCGAATTCAAGCGCGCGATGCGCGACGGCTCGCCGCTTGCGCTGGTGATGTTCGACGTCGACTACTTCAAGAAATTCAACGATCAACACGGCCACGTCCAAGGCGACGCCGCCCTGCAAATGGTCAGCCGGGCGATGCTGGCCGGCCAGCGCCGCCCGGCTGATGTCGCCGCCCGCTTCGGCGGCGAGGAATTCGCCATGCTGCTGCCCGACACCGAGCCGGGCGGCGCGCTGGCGGTCGCCGAGTCGATCCGCGCGGCGATTGCAGCGGCCCAATTCCCGCATGGCGCCAGCCCGTTTCGCATCCTCACCATCAGCGCCGGCGTGCATTCCATGATCCCGCAGCGCGGCCAGAACGCCCGCGCATTGGTCGAGGCGGCCGACCGCGGCTTGTACCGGGCCAAGGCGCAGGGGCGCAACAGTGTCTGCGCCGAGCAGTTGGAAGACGCATCGCAGTTGGAAGCGTAGCGGGCAAGTCAGGCTCAGGCGAACGCGGCGCGGTTGGCCTCGAACAGCGCCTGCACCGCGCCCGCCTCGACCGGCCGGCTGAACAGATATCCCTGGTACTCGTCGCATGACATCGAACGCAGGATCGCCAGTTGGTCCCCGGTTTCCACCCCTTCGGCGACAACGCCCAGTTTCAGCCCGTTTGCCAGGTTGAGGATCGAGCGCACGATGGCCGCGCTATCGTCGTCCTTGCCGAGGTCGCGCACGAACGCGCGGTCGATCTTCAGGCGCTGCACCGGGAAGCGCTTCAGGTAGGCCAGGCTGGAATAGCCGGTGCCGAAATCGTCGATCGACAGTTCGATGCCGAGCGCACGGATTTCATGCATCAGCGCGTCGACCTGCTGTTCGCGGCTCATCAAAGCGCTTTCGGTGATTTCCAGCTCCAGGCTGCCCGGCGCGATTGCCCAGCGCAGGACGCACTGGCGGATCATCGGTAGCAGGTCGCTTTGGTGGAACTGGCGCGGCGACAGGTTGACGGCCAGCTTGATGGCGGCGCCCGCCTGCTGCCACCCGTGCAGGTGGCGACAGGCTTCCTGCAATACCCAGGCGCCGATGTCGATGATCAGCCCGGTGCGTTCGGCGATCGGGATGAAACTCACCGGTTCGACGTCGCCCAGCACCGGATTACGCCAGCGCAGCAAAGTTTCGAATCCATTGATGCGGCCGGACGCGAACTGGACCTTCGGCTGGAACACCAGCCGAAATTCGTTGCGCTCGAGCGCGCGGCGCAATTGGGCTTCGACCGTCAGTCGTTCGTCGAGGTCGGTTTGTGCGCGGACGGAAAAAAAATGGATACGATCGTGATTGTCAAGGCCGGCCCGGTTGCGCGCACTGTCGGCACGCCCGAACAGCTCATCCGCGCCGGCGCCGTCCTCCGGGAAGATCGACACGCCGATCACCGGGCCCAGATAGAATTCGCGCCCCCCCACGTTCAGCGCGCCAGACAGGCGCTCCAGCAGTTCGATCGCGTACTGCGCGAAAAACGCCCGCCCTGCTTCGGCTTCAGCTTCGAGCGCCACGGCAAACTCATGGCTCTTGATGCGGGCGACGCCTTGCGCGCGCGGCAGCAGCGACTGGAATACGGCGCCGACCTGCTTGATGGCGGCCTCGCTCGCCGCATGGCCCATCAGGTCGGTGATCTCCTGCATCCGCTCGAGCGATACCACCAGTGTGCCGATGGCGCTGTGGCGCGCCTTGGCTCCAGCCAGCGCCGCCGCCAGCATGCGGCGGAACTGGCCCTGGGTCGGCAGGCCGGTCAGCAGGTCGAAGTTGGCGATGTAGGCCAGGCGCCGTTCGGCGTTTTGCCGCTCGGTGATGTCGGTCAGCACGCTGACGACCTGGGGCTGGCCCGCCTCGCCTTCCAGTTTCGACGACAGCAAAATGACAGTGCGCGGCGCACCGGCACCATCGAGGATCTCGGCGATCTCGGCGCTCGCCTCGGCGTCGGCGTCGCCGTCCAGCACGCTTTGGTAACGCCGGTAGCGCAGCTCGCGTTGGCCCGCGCCGGCGGCGTCGAGCACGTTGCTCTCTTGCTGCCCAACCAGCTCTTGCGCGCTACGCCCGACGAAACGACTGAACGCGTCGTTGAGCATGACGATCCGGCGCGCGCCGTCGAGCACCCAGATCGGCGTACTGACCGCGTTCAAGATCGTCGCCAGGTAGTCCGCGCTGTTTTCGGCGCGCTCCTCGCTCTGTGCCAGCTTGCCGATCAGGCTGAACTGCTGCGTGGCGTCGCGCGCTACCCGCCACGCCAGCAAAATCACCGTAATCGAAATGAGCGCCAGCGACACCATGGCCGTCCACAGCCGTTCGTACCATGACGCCAGCGCGTCGGACTGGTCCTTGGCGGTGATGAGTACCAGCGGGTAGCGGCTCACTGCATCATAGCCGTACAGCCGCCGCTTGCCGTCAAGCGGGCTGGCGGCAACGAAGGCGTTGCGCTCGGCGTGCGGCAGGTAATACTGGAGCAAGGGGGTGGAAGCCAACGAACGCCCGATGCTGGACGGGAAGTCAGGGGCACGCGCCAGCATCGTGCCGTCGCGGGTCAACAGCGTCACGGAGCCGCCATCACCGAGCTCGATCAAGTTGTAGATGCGCTCGAAGCGTTTCGAATCCGCTTCGGCGACGATGCTGCCGAGGCGCTTGCCGCCGGCGTCGACAATCGCCCGGCTGAAGTGGATGACGCCGCGCCCGGTAGCCGGGTCGACATTGCTGATGGTAATGCGCAAGCCACCTGGCACGGCGCCGGTATCGCCCTCCGGGGGGGGCACCGGCGCCCTGGCCTCGCCGTCCCCTTTTCCCGGCCCGCCGCCGGCGACCAGATGCCCTGCCGTGTCGTACCGGTAGATCCCCAGCAGGTACTCGCGCGCCATGTTGTTCTCGCCAAGACGGTCGAATACATCCGGCAACGGCGAAGCCAGGGCATTGGCGGCGATGGCGCGTTCAGCCTCCAGCATGGCATTGTCGATGGCCTGGGCGACGCTGAAAGTTTGGGCGGAAAAGGCGATCGCCAGATTGCGCAGGTTGGTTTTTTCCTGGCGCAAGGTATCCTGCAAGCTGACGAACAACATGACGGACGTGGCCGCCAACAGGATCAGGATCAGCAGCGCGGTCGCAGACACCAGGCGGGCCAGCGAGTATGGCCGTGCAGGCGTCAAGGTGTCTGTCGAAGCGTCGGGTAACCGCATGGTGGTGATTGCTTGATAAATAAATCAATATATAAACGCAGCGGGCTTGACGCCGCATCACAGCGCCGGCGACAGCAGCCGGCTCTGCATTTCGGTCGCGCTTTGCGGCAGCGAAATGTAGTAGCCCTGCACTTCGTCGCACGACAGTTCGCGCAGGATCATCAATTGGTTGATCGTTTCGACGCCTTCGGCCACCACCCGCATGCCGAGCGCGTGCGCCATGGTGACGATGGCGGTGAACAGGATGGTGCCCTGCTCGGTATCGTCAATCCGGCTGGTGAACGCTTTGTCGACCTTGAGGATGTCGAAGTCGAGCAGCTGCAACTGCGCCAGCGACGAATAACCGGTGCCGAAATCGTCGACCAGCAGCTTGATGCCGAGGCCGCGGATTTTCGACACCGATTCGAGCACATGGCTGCCACCGCCCATCATCGACGACTCGGTCAGCTCGATTTCCAGCAGGCGCGGTGGAATGCCGTAGCGCGCCATGATGGTCGAGAAAATGCGCGCGATGTCGGTCTCGTTGAACTGGCGCGGCGAGATGTTGACCGACACCGGCACCACGTCCCGTTCCTTGCGCAGCCATAGCGCCAGCTGCTCGCAGACCTTGACCAGCACCAGTTCGCCGAGGCGATTGATCATGCCAGTCCGCTCGGCCAGTGGAATGAATTCTTTCGGCTCGAGCAGTCCGCGGGTCGGATGGACCCAGCGCACCAGCGCTTCCATGCTGGTGATGCGGCTGCTGGCCAGGTCCATGCGCGGCTGGTAGTGAATGACGAATTCGTCGATTTCGATGGCGCGACGCAGCTCCAGTTCGAGATCGAGGTCGCGGCGCAAGGCTTCGTAGAACTCCGGATCGAAAAACCGGAAGCTACCCTTGCCGGCGGTTTTCACCGAATACATGGCGACGTCGGCATTTTGCAGCAAGGTCGCCGCATCCTCGCCGTCGCTGGGAAAGGTGCTGATGCCGATCGAGGTGCCCAGCACGGCAGTGCCGGCCAACAGCTTGAACTTCGGCTTGAACGCGAAAATGACGCGCTTGGCGACGATCGCCGCGTCTTCGATGCGCAGGTAGTTCTCGAGGATGACGACGAACTCGTCGCCGCCAATGCGCACCACGTTGTCGTGCGGGCGCACCGCCTCCTGCAGCCGGTGCGCAACGTGGCGCAGCAGTTCGTCGCCGGCCGCATGGCCCATGGCATCGTTGACCGCCTTGAAACCGTCGAGGTCGATGAACAGCAGCGCCAGCGCCTGCCGGTTGGCGCTCGCGCGCTCGATCGCCTGCGGCAAATACCACAGCAGCCAGTGCCGGTTCGGCAGCCCGGTCAGGGCGTCGTGATTGCTGCGGTGCTCGAGCGCGGCGACGTGCGCCTTCGATTCGGAAATATCGCGCAGGGTAATGGCCAGCTTGCCGTCCGAGCGCACCGCCTTCATCTGCATCCAGCGCGATCCGGTGGCGGCGCGCGGCAGAAATTCGAGTTCGCCATCGTAGGCGCCGGTGTCGAAAGCGATGCGCAGCACATCCATCAGGCGGGCGAACGTGTCGTCGCGGTACAGGCTCGAAAAACGCCGGCCGATCAGCGTTTCACGCCGCTGGCGGCACAGCGAGGCGCCGTGTTCGTTGCAGTCGACGATCTCGAAATCGTCCACCGCGCCGGCGCTGCCGAGCATGCTGCCAAGGATGAAAAAGCCGTCGCTGCTGCCCTCGGTCGCCATGCGGTAGGCCTCCCCGGTGCGCTGGCTCTCGCGCTTGCGCCAGGACAGCCGCAGCATGAAGCCCATGACCGCCGCGGCGATGCCGAAGACGACGAACGTGCCGATTCTGGCATGCGCAACGGCGCCGTTGCGCGCCGCATCGAACGGCGCCATCGCCGTCGCTTCGTCGACACTGACGAAGGCGACCAGCGGAAACACGCCGACGTGGTGCCAGCCGACGTAGCGCGCGCGGCCGTCGCCAAAACTGCTGCCGCTGTCGAGCGTGACGCCGCCACGGCTGGTTGCCAAAGGCAGGCGCGATTGCGGGGAGGTGTCCGGCTCGGCGGCGGCAACCAGCAGCTTGCCATCGAGCCGCACCAGGAACACGATGGCGCGCGGCGGAAACCGGTGCATAAAGACATTGAGGGTCAGTTCGTCGGCGGCAACCTTGAGCATCACGACGCCGTCGAAACGGCCATCACCGGCCTTGACCGCGCGCGAGAAGCGCAGCGCACCCACGTTGCCGCCGCTGTCATTGATCGGGCTGATCACCAGCTGGTCGAGCGTTGAATCCGCGTGGGTGCGAAAAAATGCTTCGCCAGACGCTGTCGGCAGCACCTGACCCGGCTTCATGGTGGTGGCGACCAGGCCGTCCTTGTCGAAGACGGCGACGTTGCCAAACGGTGCGTAGCGAAACATTCCGGCCGCCTCGGCCGAGTCCAGCGCCAGCGATTTACCCGACAGCTGCCAGCCGTAGCGAACCTGGCGCAACGCCAGGTCGTACGAATTAACCGCGCGCGACACCTGCTCCGCATAGGCCAGCGCCAGCGAGCGGGCCTGGTTCATGGTGTCGCGGCTGGCCTCTTTGCGGTCCGACGCGACGTCACCGAGCAACACTGCCCAGCCAAGCAAGCTGACAAACAGCGCCGACAAAAAACAGGCCGCCACGACGTTCAGGTTCGCACCAATGCTTCTGGCCAGGCTCGACAAAGCATGGAACACGCCCTGTTTGACAACGCCAGACCCGGTTCGCATGCGCACTCTCGACAGAAGTTGGGGTTTGGCGACGACAGATGCAAGACGTCCACGCCACGGAAAAACCCCATTAGTATAGAGAGAAACCGGCAAACGCGGCGCCCGATAACCGGCTTTCCCGTCATCAACAAGAGCGGCCATGCGGCACTTGGCCTGACGGTTGAATGACGCACAGACGCTCTACGGCGTGCGCTGCAAAGTACGCGGCATTGCTGCCCGATGTTTGCCGCCCCCCCCAGCGAAGCCGAAACGCCAGCGCAAGCGCAAGCGGCGGGCAAGCTACTATCTTGATAGAATAAGAACACGGGTGGATGCATACCACCCCGCCTTCTTTTCATTATCAGGACACCGCCCTTGCATCATCCACCAGCCCCGGTTGCCGCCGACGACGAGACGTATTGGGCCGCGGTGCGCGCCCAATACACCGTTTCCGCCGATTTTCTAAACCTCGAGAACGGCTTTTTCGGCGTCCAGGCAAACCCCGTACACGCAGCGTTCCGGCGCTACGAGACGCAGCTGAACCTGGAGAACTCCTGGTTCATGCGAATGCACTTCCCCGCTCGGCTGGCCGGCGTGAAGGCGGCACTGGCCGGCTTCACCGGCGCCGCCCCGGGCGAACTGCACATCACACGCAACCTGATGGAGTCGCTCAACATCCTGATCCAGGGCTATCCGTTCAACGCCGGCGATGGCGTGCTGCTGGGAGATCACGACTACGACAGCGTCATCGAAACGCTCGAGATGGTCGCCGCGCGCAAGTCGCTGGTGCTGACCCGCGTCAAACTGCCGCTTGACCCCGACAGCGACGAGCAGATCGTCGCGCTGTACGAAGCGGGCATCACGCCGCGCACTCGCGTGGTGCTGGTGACGCACATGCTGCACCGTACCGGCCAGATCATGCCGGTGGCGAAAATTGCCGCGATGGCGCGCCGCCACGGTATCGACACCATGGTCGACGCCGCCCACTCGTTTGCCCATCTCGACTACCGTCTGGCCGACCTTGGCGCCGACTTCGCCGGGGTCAACCTGCACAAGTGGCTCGGCGCGCCGCTCGGCGTCGGCCTGCTCTACATCCGCAAGGAGCGCATCGCCGACATCGCGCCGCTGTTCGGCGACACCAGCCACGCTGCCGGCGACATCGACAAATTCGGCCACGTCGGCACGGTGCCGCCGGCGCCGATCCTGGCGGTCGAAGACGCGCTTGCCTTTCACCAGTCGATCGGCTCGCGCAACAAGGAGGCGCGGTTGCGTTACCTGACGCAGTACTGGCTGACGCGGGTGCGGGCGCTGCCGGCAGTGCGGGTGCTGACGCCCTTCGAGCCGGCGCGCTCGTGCGCGATCGCCGCCTTCGCCATCGACGGCATCAGAGCCGAGCAGGTGGCCGAGCGCCTGATGGCGCGCCACCGCATCTTCACGGTGGTGCGCGCCACCGAAGGCACCGAAGGCGTGCGCGTCACGCCCCACCTGTACACCAGCACCTCTGACCTTGATCTGCTGGTGGACGCCATCCGGCAAATGGCGTCGGCTTGAATCGGCTTAAGCGCGGGTTTGAGCATTCGATCGACTCGATACGGTGACGCCATGAACCCGAACCGGCTGCTGGTGCTGTACGCCCACGCCGCGCCCCACCTGTCGCGCGTGAACCGGCGCCTGGCCGACTGTGCGCGCCTTAGTGAAGGCGTGTTCCTGCACGACCTGTACGAAACCTATCCCGACTTTTACATCGACGTCGCGCGCGAGCAGGCGCTGGTGGCGCAGGCCGAAGTGCTGGTGTTCCTGCATCCGCTCCAATGGTACGGCATGCCCGCGCTGATGAAGGAATGGGTCGACTGCGTGCTGACCGAAAGCTGGGCCTGCGGCAGCGCAGGTAACACAGGCAGCGGCGGCGCGGGCAGCGGAGCACTGCACGGCAAACGCTTTTGGCTGGTCGCCAGCACCGGCAGCGGCGCCGACGACTATGCCGTTGGCGCGCGCCATGGGCGGCCATTCGCCGACTTCCTGGCGCCGTTCGAGCAAACCGCCGCGCTGTGCGGCATGCAATGGCTTCCCCCGCACATTTTGCACGCCGCGCACGCCGTCGACGCCGCCACGCTCGACGCCCACGTCGCGCGTTTCGGCGAACTGCTGCAAGGCCTGGCCGCGCCGTCTCCCCTCAACCTCGGCCACAGCGCAGGAGTGGACAATGGAATCTAGCCTGCTGCAAAATGCACTGGTGTACCTGGCCGCTGCCGTGGTCGCGGTGCCGATCGCGAAACGGTTTGGCCTGGGCGCCGTGCTCGGCTACCTGTTGGCCGGCATCGCCATCGGGCCGTGGGGCCTGCGCCTGGTCGTCGAGGTCGGCGACATCCTGCATTTCTCCGAATTCGGCGTGGTGCTGCTGCTCTTCATGATCGGCCTCGAACTCGAGCCGAAACGCCTGTGGTCGATGCGCCGGCCGATCTTCGGCTGGGGCAGCGCGCAGGTGGGCTTTGTGGCCGCCGCGCTGGCCGGCGCCGCCATGCTGTTCGGGGTCGACTGGAAAGTGGCGCTGATCGGCGCGCTCGGGCTGTCGCTGTCGTCGACCGCGATCGCCCTGTCCACGCTCGAGGAACGCAATCTGAAAAGCACGCCGACCGGGGCGGCCGCGTTCTCGATATTGCTGTTCCAAGACATCGCCGCGATCCCGATGATCGCCGTCGTGCCGCTGCTCGGCATCGTCGCCGTCGAGGGCAGCGGCCAAGGCTGGTCAGGGGCGCTGCGGGTGGCGGTCGTGCTGCTCGCGGTGGTGGCCGGCGGGCGCTACCTGCTGCGCCCGGTCCTGCGCGCCATTGCCCGCACCGGCATGCGCGAAATCTTCACCGCCTTTGCGCTGCTGCTGGTGATTTCGATCGCGCTGCTGATGCAATGGATCGGCATGTCGATGGCGCTCGGCGCCTTCCTGGCCGGCGTGCTGCTGGCCGACTCCGAATACCGCCACGCGCTCGAGAGCGACCTCGAGCCGTTCAAGGGCTTGCTGCTCGGGCTGTTCTTCATTGCCGTCGGCATGTCGGTCGACTTCGGCGTGTTGCGCGCCCAGCCTGGGCTGATCCTGATGCTGGTGGCCGGCTTTCTGGCGATCAAGGCCGGCGTGCTGTACGGCCTGTCCAAACTGTTCGCGGTGCCGCGCAGCCAGCAAGCGCTGTTCGCATTCCTGCTGTCGCAAGGCGGCGAGTTCGCCTTCGTCGTGTTCGGCGCGGCAGAAAAGGCGCGGGTGTTCAGCGCCAACGTGAGCGCGATACTGGTGGTGGTGGTGGCACTGTCGATGGTGGCGACGCCTTTGCTGCTGCTGGTGCACGACCATTTTCTCGCGCCGCGCTTCCGCGAAGCCAAACAGCAGCCCTTCGACGCCATCGAAACCCAGCAGGACCACGTCATCATCGCCGGCTTCGGCCGCTTCGGCCAGATCGTCGGGCGCCTGCTGCGCGCCAACCAGGTCGCGCTGACGGTGCTCGACCATGATCCAGAGCAGGTCGAGCTGGTGCGCAAATTCGGCCTGAAAGTGTTTTATGGCGACGCCACCCGGGTCGCGCTGCTACACGCCGCCGGCGCCGCCAATGCACGCGCGCTGGTGGTCGCGGTCGACAGCATCGAAGATAGCCTGGCGCTGGTCGATTGCGTGCGCCGCAATTTTCCCGGCCTGACGATCATGGCGCGCGCGCGCAACGTCACCCACCTGTACGACCTGATGGATCGCGGCGTCACCGTGATCGAGCGCGAAACGTTCGAAGCGGCGCTGCAACTCGGCCAGAGCGTGCTGCGCCACCTCGGCTACGGCGCCTACCGCGCGCGCCAGGCAACGCAGAAATTCAAGGCCCACAACATCAAGAGCCTGCAGGCGGTCTACCCGTACTACAAGGACCAGGAACAGTATATTTCGATGGCCCGGCAGTCGCGCGACGAGCTCAACGAAATGTTCGCGCGCGACCTTGCCAATCTGCAGGACGATAAAAATACCGCCTGGCATGATGCCGACGGCCAACCGTAGACCAGCTTACAGACCAGCTTGTGTCCGAATGTCGGAACTGACCCCGGGGGGATTAAGATGCCATTGATAAAATCACTGGATGCGATCGAGCGCGGCGGCGAACGTGGCGACGGTGCGCTCGATGTCGTGCAGCTTGTCGAGGCCGAACAGGCCGACGCGAAATGACTTGAAATCGGCCGGTTCGTCGCATTGCAGCGGCACGCCGGCGCCGGTCTGCAGGCCGGCGACAGCGAATTTTTTGGTCGAAGCAATGCCGTCGTCGTCGGTGTAGCAGACCACCACGCCCGGCGCCTCGAAACCAATGGCTGCGACGCTGCGAAAGCCTTTGGCCGCAAGCAGCGCACGCACCCGGCTGCCCAGCTCCTCCTGCTCGGCGCGCACCTTGTCAAAGCCGTAGGCGGCGGTCTCCAACATGACGTCGCGTGTTACCGCCAGCGCGTCCGTCGGCATCGTCGCGTGGTAGGCAAAGCTGCCCGCCTCGTAGGCTTCCATCACCTGCAGCCACTTGCGCAGGTCGCAGGCGAAACTGGTGCTGGTGGTGGTGTCGATTTTTTCGCGCGCCGCGGTTGACAGCATGACGAAGGCGCAGCAGGGCGAACCGCTCCAGCCTTTTTGCGGCGCGCTGATCAGGACGTCGACGCCGCTCGCCGCCATGTCGACCCACATCGCGCCCGACGCAATGCAGTCGAGCACGAACAGGCCGCCGACGGCGTGCACCGCGTCAGCCACCAGGCGCAGGTAAGCGTCCGGCAGCATGATACCGGACGCCGTTTCGACGTGGGCGGCGAAGACCACGGCCGGCTTCTCATCTGCGATGGCTGACACCACTTCGCCAATCGGCGCCGGCGCGAACGGCGCCTGCCGGCCTGCTTCGGCCGGGCGCGCCTTGAGCACGGTGCAGCTCGCTGGAATGGCGCCCATGTCGAAAATCTGGGTCCAGCGGTAACTGAACCAGCCATTGCGGATGACCAGGCAATGCTGGTTGGTGGCGAACTGGCGCGCCACCGCTTCCATGCCGAAGGTGCCGCTGCCGGGCACCACGATGGCAGATTGCGCCTGGTACACCTGCTTGAGCGTACGCGAGATGTCGCGCATGACGCCCTGGAACGACTGCGACATGTGATTCATCGCGCGGTCGCTGTAGACCACCGAGTATTCGAGCAAACCGTCGGGATCGATATGGGGAAGTAAACCTGGCATGAGCGCCTCCAGCAAGACTGCATTGAGTTCGGCTTGGCCAGGATGGCGTAGCCACGAAAAACCGTGCGCAAAGTAAGCGCGGCTTGTTTCAGACCGGCGCGGGCCGCTCGCCAAGCGCAATGTCGAGCATCATTTCGCTTGCCAGCGCGCTCAGGTCGCGGCGCAGGGTGTCGATCGCCAGCGCCGCCGGCACCAGCAAGTGCGCGTTGATTTTAAACGTCTGCTTGCCGGACACGCCGCTGCGATTGACTTCGGTGTGGATATTTTCGATGCTGACGCCGCGCTCGGCCAGCATTTTGGTCAAGCTGCTGACGATGCCGACCCGGTCTTCGCCGACCAGTTCGAGCTCGAAAGGGCGTAGCGTGTCCGGCACGGTGGCGGCGTCGCTGCGCGCGATGACCACCTGCAAACCGCTGGACGCGAGCTGGCGCAGCGCGTCCGACAGCGCATCGGCGTGTTCGCGCGGCACCTCGAAATGCACCGTGCCGGCGAATTCGCCGGCCAGCCGGGTCAGGCGGCTGGCGGCCCAGTTGGCGCCGTAGCGCTGGGCGCGGTCGGCCAGCAGGCTGACGATGCCGTGCCGATCGGGGCCGACGACGGACACCACCAATTGTGTGGTGGTGGGAGAATCGTCGGCGGTCAGCACCACGGCGCGGCGGATCATCATGGCCTTCGTGGCGAAGCGCGGATCCTGCGGGAAGGCCGGCAGCGCGCCCTCGCGGCGCGCAAGCTGCACCACCTGTTTGATCAGCGCCAGTCCCATCGGCGCCAGCGCGCGCTCCCACAGTTCGCGCGCCGTTTCGCCCTTGGCCACGAAGCACCAGTCCTGGGCCGCCAGCGCGCCGGCATCCCAGCCGTCGGCCAGGTGATAAATCGAGCCGCCGGCAATCGGGTCGCCTTCGAGGATGGTCCATTCGACGGCGGCGATGCCGCGGTGGCGCGGCAGCAGCGACGGGTGGTAACCGATGCCGCCCAGGCGCGCGCGCGCCAGCGCGCCGTCGGAGACGCGCGCGTGGGTATGCGCCGCGATGATCAGGTCAGTGCCTTCGGCGATCGCCTCCTGCGGCACGTTGCGGGGGTTTTCCAGCACGTGCAGCGGCACGCCGGCGGCGCGCGCGGCAATCGCCAGCCGGTCGTCCTCGGCCGGGGCGACGACGCACGAGATGTCGATCCCCTCTTCATGGCGCAGCGCCTCGAATACCGAGGCGGCAAAAAAACGGGATCCCACCAACGCGCATTTCATGACAATCTTTCTTGATCTGATCAGCCTGAAAGCATACCAGAAAGGACAGTGTTGTCGAGGTCACCCGCGCGAAATGCCGGCCAGGCCGACGTGCTCTGGATAAAAAACCGCATCATCTCTTCGCTGGCGTCGGGGCCGGTGGCGTCGGTATGGGTGCCGCGCCGGCTGCCGCCCGACTTGCTGCGGTAGATGTCGCGCGTGAAAACGCGCCCGGCAGCAGCGCCTGTTTCCTGGGAAACGACGTCGAGTCGAGGTCGCCGTGGAACACGATGGTCGGCACGCTGCCGGCCCCCTGCCTGTTGTAGTGGGCGCCGGCATCGGCGCCAAGAAGCATTGCCTGATTGGAAGCAGGCGAATGGCCGCGCTGCAGCAATGATGAAGCGACGCCGATCGGGACATTTGCGGCGCACTGGCCTGATCGATCCGGCGAGTTTGCTATACTCTTCACGACCATACCCCACCGCCGCTGGCGCTGGTCTGTTACTGAACGCCAAACCGCGCCACCGAGAGCCCCATCCGTGCGTCTGTCCGCCTTTATCCGTGAAAATATCGAGGTCATCCTGCAGGAATGGGAAGATTTTGCCGAGACGCTGCACCCGCTGGTGGGTTCGAACCGGCAAAAGCTGCGCGATCATGCGCAGCAAATGCTGGTGGTGATCTGCGCCGACCTCGACACTTATCAGGGCGATCAGGAAAGCATCGAAAAATCAAAAGGCAACGGCCCCGCGGAAGCGAACGACACCGCGGCCGAAAGCCATGCCGCCGACCGCCTCGAATCGGGATTGAGCATCGAGGAATTGATGGCCGAGTACCGCGTCATGCGCGCCAGCGTGCTGCGGCTATGGCAAAACCGCGTCAATGGCGCCGACGAACTGGCGGTGCGGGACATGCTGCGCTTTAACGAGGCAATCGATCAGTCGCTGACCGAGTCGATTGCGCGCTACTCGCAACTGACGCGCGATACGCAAAACGTGTTCCTTGCGATCCTTGGGCACGACGTGCGCAATCCGCTGGGCGCGATCGGCATGGGCGCGCAGGTACTGCTGCTCGACGCCACGCTGCCATCGAAACACCGAAAAATTGCCGAGCGCATCACTGCCAGCACCCGGCGGGTGAACGATATTGTCAGCGACCTCATCGATTTTTCGACCAGCAATTTGGGCGGCGGCATGCCGATCAAGCCGGCGCCGATGGACTTCGGCCCGCAGTGCACCCATATCGTCGAAGAAATCCGCGCCTTCCACCCGAAGCACCATATTAAACTCGAACTGGCGGGCGACCTGAACGTGACATGGGACCGGGTGCGGATCAACCAGGCGCTGTCGAACCTGGTTGCCAACGCCACCCAGCACGGCGCGAAGGACCAGCCGATCCGGGTCTCGGTCCAGGGCTTCGATGCCATCACGCTGACGATCCAGAACATGGGCGAGCCGATGGCGCCGTCGCACTTGCGCACGCTGTTCGACCCGGCCAAGCGGATTGCCGTGCGTTCGGCCAGCGCGCGTGCCGGCGACGATGCCGATCACCTCGGCCTCGGCCTGTACATCACGCGCGATATCATCAACGCCCACGGCGGCGCAATCACCGTCAGTTCGACCCTGTCCGAAGGCACCACGTTCACGGTAACGCTGCCGCGCGCAGCGTTACCTGACTAAAAAAATAACACCAGTATGTACGCCGAAAAGTAGTATGGTGTCGCCATGCGTAAAGTTCCATTGAAATTGACCAATTCCGCCTTGCCACACGCCTGATGCCGAACGAAGACCACTTCACTGTCGCGGCAGCCCTGCGCCAGGTCGAATTTTTGTCGATGCTGGCCCACGAGCTACGCAATCCGCTGCAGCCGATGGCAATGGCCAACGACTTGCTGGCCAGCCACACCGGGCTGCACCCGGACATCGCCAGGGCGCATGCCGTCTACAGCCGCCAGGTGGCCCACATGGCGCGCTTGGTCGATGACCTGCTCGATGCCTCGCGCGTCAGTTGCGGCAAGATCGACTTGCAGATGGCGCCGCTGTGGCTGAGCGAGGTCATCGAAGATGCGGTCGAGACCAGCCTGGCCGGCATCGAACGGCGCCACCAGCAATTGCAGGTGCGGCTGCCGACGCTGCCGTTGATGATTCGCGGCGACCAGGTCAGGCTGGCGCAAGCGTTTGCCAACGTGCTCATCAATGCCAGCAAGTTCACCCAGGAATACGGCCACATCGATGTCGTCGCCCAGCGGGTCGGCGATACGGTCGAGGTCTGCATCAGCGACGACGGCGCCGGCATTGCGCCCGAATTGCAACCGTTCATCTTCGACCTGTTCACCCAGGGCTATCGCTCGCTCGAGCGCGCCCAGGGGGGGCTTGGCATCGGCTTGTCGCTGGTACGCTCGATCACCCAATTGCATGGCGGCAGCGCCAGGGTGGCCAGCGAAGGCACCGGCAAGGGCAGCCGCTTTACCATCACGCTGCCCCTGCCCTACCCGAGGAGAGCGGAGAAGGGCGGCAGCGCCCCTCAGTTGGCGCTGCCGGTGGCGCCGTGCAAGATCCTGCTGATTGAAGACAATGTCGACGCCAACGACGTCATGACGATGCTGCTTGCGGCCGAAGGCCATGCCGTCACCAGTTGTTTCGATGGCCCGAGCGGCCTGCGCGCCGGCCTCGACGGCTCGTTCGATATCGTGGTGTGCGACATCGGCCTGCCGCGCATGGACGGCTTTCAGGTCGTCAGCGCGATGCGCGCCGCCCTCCCCGCGCCGCATCCGTGCTTCATCGCCACCACCGGCTACAGCGCCAGCGACCAGCCGGACCGGGCCAGCGAAGCGGGATTCGACCATTACCTGGTCAAACCGGTCAGCCTGGAGTCGCTCACGCGCATCATCGGCATGCATGCGATGCAGCTGCGCGCCAGCGGCTGAGCGAGCACGTCATTGCTGCGCGATTTTACTTCGCGAACAATTGGCCGAGGTCGGCGAAGGACTTGAATTCGAGCGCGTTGCCGGACGGGTCGAGGAAAAACATGGTCGCCTGTTCGCCCGGCTCGCTGGCGAAGCGGATGTAAGGCGCGATGATGAATTCGATACCCGCCGCGCGCAGCCGGTCTCCCAACGCCTCCCATTGCTCGCGGTTGATGATCGCGCCGAAATGGCGGGCCGGCACTTGGTGGCCGTCGACGCTGCTGGTGGCGCTGTGGCCGCATTCTGCTGGCGCCAGGTGGGCAACCAGCTGGTGGCCGTAAAAATCGAAGTCGACCCAGTTGGCCGAGCTGCGGCCTTCCCGGCAGCCGATCAGGCCGCCGTAAAACCGGCGCGCTTCGTCGATATCGCGGACCGGAAAAGCAAGGTGAAACAGCGCGTTGGCATGCATGGTCGGTTCTCCTGTGGTGAACGGTGCGTAGCGGGTAGTGGGTAGTGGGTAGTGGGTAGTGAGCGGGCCGCCAGCCAGGCGCCCGCGAACAGAGCGGCTGCCAACGGCGAAAGGTAGTATTGTATTGGAAATATTTAAGTTTCCCCGTGTGCAGCAAGCGAGCTGGTGCATGTGGCCGACGTTGTCCAAGGTGGCGCCGGCGCAAGACACTGCCACCGAGCGATCGCCAATGATTGAACCCCACATGCCAAACGATGATCTTGCACTACGCGCCAAATCGCCAAGCGGCAACGACGGCACGGCAATGCCCGCTTTGCCGCAGGCACAGTACGAAGACGAAATAGCGTCGTTGCGCAGCACCATCAGCGAACTGCGGGGCACCATCCTTGAGCAGGCACGCGAGAAAGACCGCTCGGAAGCCGTCGCAGTGCTGGTCCAGCGGCTACAGGCTGCCAACCAACATCTCGTGCTGGCTACTTTCGACGCGCGCGACTTGCAGGCGACCGCGGAAGCCGCCCATCTGCGCCAGATCGAATTTTTGTCGATGCTCGCACACGAGTTGCGTAACCCGCTGCAGCCGATGGCGATGGCCAGCGACCTGCTGGCCGGCCACGCCGGGCTGCATCCGAACATCGCCAGGGTGCATGCCGTTTATTCGCGCCAGATCGCCCACATGGAGCGCCTGGTCGATGACCTGCTCGACGCGTCGCGCGTCGCCAGCGGCAAGATCACCTTGCAGCTAGCGCCGGTGCTGCTGCGCAACGTCATCGATAATGCGGTCGAAACCAGCCAGCCCGGCATCGACAAGCGCTACCAGCGCCTGCAAGTGCGGCTGCCTTCGACGCCATTGACGATCCAGGGCGACCTGATCAGGCTGGCGCAGGTTTTTTCGAACCTGCTGATCAATGCCAGCAAATTTACCCAAGAATACGGTCATATCGATGTCACCGCCGAACGGGTCGGCGATACGGTGGAGGTCACTGTCAGCGACGACGGCGCCGGCATCGCAGCCGAGCTGCAGCCCTTCGTTTTCGACTTGTTCACGCAGGGCTACCGCTCGCTCGAGCGCGCCCAGGGCGGCCTTGGTATCGGCCTGTCGCTGGTACGCTCGATCACCCAGTTACATGGCGGCAGCGCCAGGGTGGTCAGCGAAGGCTCCGGCAAGGGCAGCAGCTTCATCATCACGCTGCCACTGTCGCCTTCGCTTGAAGCGACACACGACAGTAGCGCGGCGGCATCCATGTCGCCGACGCTTCCATGCAATATCCTGCTCATCGAAGACAACATCGACGCCAACGATGTCATGACCATGCTGCTTGCAGCCGACGGCCATACGGTTACCAGTTGTTTCGATGGCCCGAGCGGACTGCGCGCCGGCCTGAACCATGCGTTCGATGTCGTGTTGTGCGACATCGGCCTGCCGGGGATGGACGGTTTCCAGGTCGTCAGCGCCATGCGCGCCGCCCTCGACGCGCCCTATCCGTGCTTTATCGCCACCACCGGCTACAACACGGCCGGCCAGATGGACCGGGCCAGCGAGGCAGGATTCGATCATTACCTGGTCAAACCGCTGAGCCTGGTGCTGCTGACGCGCATCATCGGCACGCATGCAACCCAATTGCGCGACCCTCCCAGCCGGCAGCGCGATGCGGCCACCGCCTTGCGGCCAAAGAAATACTAGTCATGGCGATTGCCGACCAACAGCGGCACCAGATGATCGAGCGCGCCGTGCGCCCGCTGCCGCAGGAACACGCCGATGCCAGCGTCGTCCGGTGGGAAAGCCTGGCGGCCGAATTGACCGGGATCATTGGCGAGCGCGGCTTCTCCTCGCTGTATTCGCGCACCCTGAACCAGGCCGCTGTCCGCTTCGCGTGGCTGGCGCCGCACCCGCCGATGGCGTTGTCCGACGCCTTCAGGCTGCTGGCGTCGCGCCTGACGACGCGCGCCCCGCACGCTCGACCTGTCGCTCGACGAGATATTGCATGACCTGGTCGCCATGATCGTGCGCATGAAGGCCAAGCGGGTGGTGATCGATTCCCTGTCGGGCTTCGAGATGGCGCTGGCGTCGGTGTTTCGCGAAGACTTCCGCGAGTCGCTGTACCGCCTGGTGACGTCGATCACCGATATGGGCGTGACGGTCTTGATGACGGCGGAAATGGCGGACCGCTACACCGAACTGCGCTTCAGTCCGCACGGCAACGCTTTTCTTGCGACGCCATCCTGATGCAGCGCTACATCGAAATGCAGGGCAAGGTGCGCGGCAGTGCGCACAGCGACGACATTCGCCAGCCTGGAGCAGTCCGAGGGCGTGCTGACCGGCCAGCCGGTGGCCAGGTAGCGTCAGGCTTGACGGGCAAACCCCGGTGTCCTGCCTGCCTCATGCCCAGCCAACGCCAGCTGCGCACACCGCGGCTCGCTGCACGCTGCGGTATGCTTTGCGAAGTACTTCGCTCACAAAAGTCGCTTGCCTGAACTTGCCTTCGATTCGCGGCGGCAACGCACTGTATCAACCCAAAAAAAATTTTCACGTGACTGCATCCAAACACCTGGCTGGCGTGTAGTACAAGCGTCAACTTCTGTCGTTTTCAATGTTCACGCATCCCTTCGGTTCTACAGTAGGCGATGCAAGAACAAGCCGACATCAGTTGCCCTCGAGCACTTATCACTCACTCACCACCAACCTGCCAGGAGCGCGCACCATGAACACACCGCATTTCACCAAACTTGCCATTTCAGCTGCCATCACCTTCGCCCTTGCCGGCTGTGGCGGCGACCACGATGACGACGTCAAGCCGCCACCAGAGTCGGCCGTCGAGCCGGGAGATGTTTTCGCTATCACTGCAAGCAACAAGCTCATCTCGTTCAACCGCGACAGCGCGGCAACCGTGCGCACCAACGTCGCGGTCACCGGCCTGGCTTCCGGCGAAAGCCTGGTCGGCATCGACTTCCGCCCCGCTGACGGCGTGCTCTACGGCGTAGGCAGCACCGGCCGCGTGTACAGCATCAACACCACCACCGCTGTCGCCACGCTCAAGTCGACGTTCGCGGCCGATGCGGCCGACACCACCGCGCCCTACACCAGCCTGGCCGGCGCGCAGTTCGGCGTCGATTTCAATCCGGTGGCCGACCGCCTGCGCGTGGTTAGCGACACCGGGTTAAATTTGCGCATCAACGTCGATACCGGCGCGGTGACCACCGATGGGCCGATCAACGGCGGCGCCGCCACCGCTGCCGTCACCGGTTCGGCCTACACCAACTCGTTCGCCACGACCGCGACGACAACGCTGTTCGCCATCGACGCCGTCACCGACACCCTGTTCACCCAGAATCCACCCAACAACGGCACCTTGAGTTTGCCGGTCACGCTGGGCGTCGATGCGAGCAGCGTCGGCGGCTTCGATATCGATGCGGTGACCAATACCGGTTACGCCGTGTTCACCGTGGGTGGCGCGCGCAACCTGTACAGCATCAACCTTACCGCCGCCAGCAACGCCGCCACCGCGATCGGTGCCATCGGCGTCGCCGAAGACATCCGCGGCATCGCGCTGCGCCCGGTCAAGACGCCGGTTGTCGTTGGCCTGACCGACGACAACCGCCTGGTCAGTTTTGCGCCGCTGTCGCCCAATACCCTCACCAGCACCGTCACCGTCACCGGCCTGGCCGCGGGCGAAACGCTGCTGGGCATTGACGTGCGTCCCAAGGACCGGCTGATGTATGGCCTGTCGTCGGCCGGGAAAATCTACACGATCGATCCGGCCACCGGCGCGGCAACGGCAAAAGCGACGCTGGCGCTCGACCCCGCCGACACCACGCTGCCGTATGCGGGCATTATCGGCACCGCGTTTGCGGTCGACTTCAATCCCGTCGCGGACCGGTTGCGCGTGATCAGCGATACCGGCCAGAGCCTGCGCATCAACGTCGATACCGGTGCGACCACCACCGACGGCCCCATCAACATGGCAGGCACGGCGCCGGTTGTGACCGGCGCCGCCTACACCAACAGCTTTGCCGGTACGACGACGACCATGCTGATGGACATCGACACCTTCGCCGACACGCTGTCAGTGCAAAATCCGCCCAACGAAGGCACACTGACCGCGGTCGGCCCGCTCGGCGTGAACGCGGCCGGCGACGTCGGGCTCGATATCGCCGGCGGCGCCAACGGCCTGGCGTTGGCAGCGCTGCGCACGACGGCAGGCGGCCCGAGTTCGCTCTACCGCATCAACCTGGTCACCGGCGCCGCCACGCCGGTCAATGGCGCGGCAACGCCGGCGACGTCACTGGTAGGCAGCGGTACCGGCTTGCGCGATATCGCCATCACGATCAAGTGAGCGTGCAGGTCGAGTAAGCCCGTGGGGTCAGATCGCTACCGCGCGGCCGATGAACAGGATCGGGCCGGTCGGCCGTCCGATCGGCGAGCCGGCCGGCGGTTCGAGGGTTATTTCGAACAGCTGGTTCGGCTGCAGCGGCGGCAGTTTTCCCAATGACACCTCCAATGGCTGCCCCGGCGTCACGAGGCCAAGCGAAACCGGCCCGGTCCATCCATCGGCCTTGGTCCAGAACTGCAGCGATTTCCCCTGCGGCAGTTCGGTGGGGCCCAAGGGCAGCAAACGCAGGTGGCGCGAGTCCGTGCTCTGGATGATCCAGCCCGGCCGCATGTTCTGCGGCGCGGCCAGTACGACCATGAATTTCTGCGCCGGCGGCGCTGCCAAGCGCGGCGTCATTGCCACTGCCATGATGGCCGCCGCGAGGCCGCCGGCGGCGAGGCCGCGCCACAGCTTCAGGCTGTCCCACCAGCCGGCGATGGCGACGGGGGCAGCCCCGGCAGCCACCGGCGCCAGCGCGCTTTCAATGCGCCGCCACAGTTCCGGCGGCGGCGCAACCGGCGCCACCAGCGTCGTCAGCGGCAGCAAGCGCTCATGCCAGGCCAGTACGGCGTCGCGCAAGGACGTGTCGCGTCGCAGCGCTTCCTCAAAACGCAGGCGCTCCCTGGCCGACAAGGTGCCCAGCACGTACTCGCCCGCCACATCGTTTGGGTCAATCGAGTCTAGCGGATCATCCGGATCGTCCGGCACCGGCCCGGTCATGTCATGCACTCCCGGAGCGCCTGCAAGCCGCGCTTGATCCACGCCTTGACGGTGCCGAGCGGCGAAGCGAGACGCTGCGAAATTTCGGCGTGCGAACAGCCGTCGACGTAGGCGAAGAGGATGCTGTTGCGCTTGGCGACGTCAAGGTTCGACAGGCAGTCGTGCAGGCGCCCCAGGTCGGTGTGCAATTCGAATGCGTCGGTATGCTCCGCTGCCAGGCGCATCGATTCGGCTGACTCGATATCGGTCATCGCGTCTACGCCAACATGCACTTCGCGCTCGCCGCTGCGAATCGCATTGAGCGCCTGGTTGCGCACGATGCTGTAGATCCAGCCGCGGCCGGAGCCACGCGCGGCGTCGAAACTGCCGGCCTTGGTCCATATGTTGAGGAAGGCGTCGTGCAGCACGTCCTCGGCGGCCTGCCGCTGCCGTACGATACGCAGCGCAATGCCGAGCATGCGTGAGCTCTCCTGCTCGTAGATGCTTTGCAGCGCCCGCTTGTTCCCGCGGGAGCAAGCGATCAGTGCCGTTTCATAGTCGAAATCCGCGGAAAGCATGGGCGCCCCAGGTCAACGTCTCGTCGGGTAGCAGAAGGGTGCGTATGAAAACCAGAAGGCGCTGACACCGGCTGCCGTGAGGAATCATTATAAAGGGTTAACGACACCTTTTGGCCAGTCCTGCCGATACCGGTGTTTAGCGTAGCGCGCAAAGAGGCCGCATGCCAGGCATCAGCAGCCTGGATGGGCATGGCGGTCGGAAACAGCTTGCAGCAGTGTCGTTTTAGCGCGTATCGACGTACTCACCAGCGCGACCATTTCGGTTTGTTACAAGCGCGAAACATTTAGTCGCTGTACTTGGTGGCAAGATTTGCCTATCCTGCCAGCTTGGCGCCACTTCCCGACTCTACAATGACGATTTCTCCCCGTTTGCCCTTGCTGCTCACCCGCAGCGCGCTGTCCGGCGCCATCCTCGGCGCGCTCGCTGGCCTGGCCCAGCCGGCGCTGGCGCAAACCGGCGCGGCGCCGGTCGTTGTCGCCAAGCCGCCGGTCAAAAAAACCGACGCGCCGGAGTCCGCCATCGATGCCACCGTCACGGTAACCGGCAATCGCCCCACCAATCGTATCGACCGCCAGGTCTACGACGTCAAGAACGACGTCAGTGCCACCAACGGTTCGGCCGCCGACGCACTGGGTAACGTGCCGTCGGTGGCGGTCGACCCGGACGGCACGCTGACGCTGCGCGGCAGCACCCGTGTTCAGGTCTACGTCGACGGCAAGCCGTCGGCCATGATGCAGGGCGATAACCGCGGCGCCACCTTGAACGCGATGCCGGCCGAAGACATCGAATCGGTCGAGGTGATCAACAATCCCGGCGCGCAGTTCGGCAACGAGGCCGGTGGCGGGCCGATCCTGAACCTGGTCATGCGGCGCAACCGCAAGCCGGGCGGGTTTGGCGCCGTCAACGCCAGCGGCGGCACGGCCGGCCGCTACAACTCGGGCGTATCAGGCAGCTACAACAGCGGCGCCTTCGGCATCCAGGGCGGCGCCAGCGTGCGCCGCGACGGCCGCGATTCAAGCTGGGACATCGACCGCGTGCGGGCCGACCCCGTCACCAAGATTGCCAACCGCAGCGCGCAGGACGGCAGTTCGAGCGGCCTGCGCGACGCCGCCAGCGTCAATACGGCGCTGACCTGGAACCTCGGCACCAGGGATACGCTCGGCGCCAACGTGACGTTGTCGCGCCTCTCCAACGACAGCCGTTCGCAAGACCGCTACGTCAGCTTCGGCGCAAACGACGTCACCAATAGCGACTACCTGCGCACCACCCGCGGTTCCGGCTACAGCGACAGCGGCGCCCTCGGCGCGCGCTTCGACCATAAGGGAGAACTGCCCGGCGAGGTGGCAAAATTCGATGTGCGCGTGTCATCGATGCTCAATGACAGCGCCAGCGCCTATTCGAACGCGTACGCGATCCGCCCGCCGCGCGCCCTGGACAACGCGAGCCGTCAGCAAAGCCTGACCGGGAACCGGCTCGTCGACTTTACTGGCGACTATGAGCGTCCGGTCGACCAGGCCTTCGTCAAGCTTGGCTACAAGCTGGCCAGCCACAAGAACAGCTTCGATACGCGCTATACCGACATCGACATCGCAACGCTGGGCGAAACCGTGAACACGGCGCGCAGCAACCGCTTCGAACTCGACGAGACCAGCGTGGCGCTGTACGCCTCGTACCAGTTCCGCCTCGACCAACACTGGAGCGTCCTTGCCGGCCTGCGCACCGAGTTGACCAGGATGGACTTTTTGCAGCTGAACGGCCAGCCTGACGCGAGCAACCGCTACGTCAACACCATTCCCAGCATGTTCGTCACCTACCGGATATCGGACCAGACCAACATTCGCCTGAGCTATGCGCACCGGATCCGCCGGCCGGGCGCGGGCGAGCTCAATCCCTTTGTCGTCTACCGCGACGAATTCAACGTCTCGTCGGGCAATCCCAACCTGAAGCCGACCAGCACCGACGCGTTCGAGCTGGGCTACGAGTCGCGCCTGGGTGCCCTCGACACCAATCTGCGCGGCTACTACCGCAAGGACACTGGCCTGATCTCGGAGCGCAAGAGCTTCATCAGCGACACCGTGATCCTCACCACCAAGGACAACGCCGGCAGCAACCAGTCCGGCGGGCTCGAATTCACGCTCTCCGGCAAACTGCTGCCGAAACTGTCGCTCAACACCAGCGGCAACCTGGCCTACGTCGAGCAGCGCATTTTCGGCAGCTTGACTAGCGGCGAAACAACGCGCCACGCGGTGTCACTGAGCGGCCGGGCGCGCATCAGTTACCAGATATCAAGCGAAGACCAGCTGCAGGTAGCCATCAACGGCCAGGGCAAGACCCTGAGTGGCCAGGGTTACCGCCAGCCGAACGTCACCACCAATGTCAGCCTGCGCCACGCAATCACGCCGGCACTGAGCCTGGTGCTCAACGTCACCGACGTCTTCAACGGCAACAAGAACGAGACCATCACCGATACCGACCTGCTGAAAGAGACCAGCATCCGCCGCTCGGCCGGGCGCATTGCCTACCTCGGCCTGACGTACCGCTTCGGCGGGCCGGCCGCAGCCGAACCGGGCTGGCGCGGGCCTGGACAGAACTACGGCGATGGGCCTGGCGCCGGCCCTGCGGGCAGACCGGGGATGGGGTCCGGGCCCCGAGGGTAACAGCACCGCGGCCGGGAATGCGTAATAATGGGGTTCTGGTGTGGTTCTTGAAAATGCCAGGTCCGTTCTTGTGAGCTGCGTGAACCGAAAAAGGAAGCGTCCTTGCGAATCGCCATCCTGCTCATCTCGAGCGCCCTCGTTTGCTACGCGGCGCTCTGCCTCGCCTTGTTCGCCTTCCAGCGCTCGCTGATCTATTTTCCCCAGCCGAAGTCGTTCGGCGACGCCGCCAGCACCATGCGCCTGGCGGTCGAGGACGCGCAACTTGCCATCACGGTCAGGCCGCACGCCGGTGCCAAGGCGCTGATCTATTTTGGCGGGAATGCGGAGGATGTGTCGGCGAACCTGGCCTCGTTTTCGAGCGCTTTCCCGGACCACGCGCTGTACCTGATGCATTATCGCGGCTTTGGCGGCAGTACCGGCAAGCCGTCCGAGAAGCTGCTGCACGCTGATGCCACGGCCTTGTTCGACAAGGTACGCGGCGAGCATGCCGACATCGCGCTGGTCGGGCGCAGCCTCGGTAGCGGGGTGGCAATCCGGCTCGCCACGGTGCGCTCTGCCAGCCGGCTCGTGCTGGTCACGCCGTACGACAGCATCGAGGCAATCGCGGCGCGGCAGTTTCCGTATTTCCCGGTGCGCTGGCTGCTGACCGACAAATTCGTCTCCTGGCGCTACGCCCAGGCGATCCGGGTGCCGACGCTGATCCTGCAGGCCGAGATCGACGACATCATTCCCGCCGCCAGCACGGCGCGCCTCTACGCCGCGTTCGCGCCGGATACGGCATCGCTGGTCGTCATTCGCGGCGCCGGCCACAACACTCTTTCGGACACCACGCAGTACCTGGAGAGGATGCGCTCGGCGTTGTGACCGGCGGCGCAAACATCCAGTGCACCGATGCGCAGCGAGCGATACGCCCGCCTGGGCAATCCGGCCGAACGGCACAGGACTTCAAATGGGGTCTGACGCCGGCGCTGTCGCCACCTGGAACTCAGCCCTGGAAGCGCGGTTCGGCCAGGCCGACGACGTCGGTGGCGAACCTGAAGACGCCGCCGGACTTGGGCGCGTTCGCCACCTCGGCGCTGGAGAGCCACTGGCGCGCGCTGGTGGCATACACGGTGTCGAGCAAGGGGCCGCCGAAGGCCAGGCAGGTTGGCTGCGACGCGGCCAGCATGATGACCCGTTCAACGTTGCCGTCCGGGCTGTAGCGCACCAGCCGGCCGGCGCCCCAGCGCGCATTCCACAGGTAACCTTCGGCGTCGACCGTCGAGCCGTCCGGTGCGCCCTGTTCGCCGCTCAGGTCGGCGAACACGCGCTGTTCGCCGATGTTGTCGCCATAGTCGCAGCTGCGGATCACCGCGGCCTGCGAATCGCAGTAATACATGGTGGCGCCATCGGGACTGAAACAAATGCTGTTGGCAATCGCCACCTTGCCGAGCGGCAGCCGCTCGAGCGTCAGGTCGCGGTTGAGCCGGTAGAAGCTGCCGACCGCCTCGCGCGGCTCGCTGTCCTGGTTGAACATGCCGAACACAAACCTGCCCTGGCGGTCGCAGCGGCCATCGTTGATGCGGGTGCCCGCCAGTGTCGGCTCGACGTCGCAGATACGCTCGATTTCTCCTGTCGACAAGGTGAAGAAGGCCAGCCCGCTGGCCAGCCCAAGCAGCAGGCGGTCGTCATCGGGCGTCAGCGCGAACGATGCCAGCCGTTCGGGCAGCGGCCAGCTGCACGTGGTGTCAAGGGCTGGCGTGTGCGCCCACAAGGTCGAGGCCGGAATGTCGGTCCACAGCAAGCGTTCGGTGCGCTCGCACCACAGGGCGCACTCGCCCAGTTCGTTCCTGGCATCGACGGCCAATTGCATCATGCGGTGGTCTCCACGGAAAATTTGAAGCGCGATTCGGTCATGTAGCGCTCGCCCGGGCGCAGGATGGTGTCGGGAAAATCGGGCTGGTTGGGCGAATTCGGAAAATGCTGGGGCTCGAGGCAAAAACCGCTGCGGTGCGGGTAACTGCGGCCCTTGCCGGCCAGGCTGCCGTCGAGAAAATTGCCGCTGTAAAACTGCACGCCAGGCTCCTCGGTGAACAGTTCGAGCACCCGGCCGGAACCCGGATCGCGCACCCGCGCGGCCAGGCCCATGCGGGCAGGCAGCTTGTCGAGCACGAAATTGTGGTCGTAGCCCTCGCCATGGCGCAGCTGCTGTTTGCCCTCGTCATCGCCGTCGCCGTCGCCGCCACTGTCACTGTCACTGTCACTGTCACTGTACGCGATGCACTCGCCGATCGGACGCGCGGAACGGAAGTCGAACGGCGTGCCGGCCACCGGCGCCAGCACCCCAGTCGGGATCAGCGCACTGTCGACCGGGGTGAACATGTCGGCCCGGATCATCAGTTCGTGCGTCAGGATGTCGCCCGCGCCGGCAAGGTTGAAGTAGCTGTGCTGGGTCAGGTTGACCGGCGTGGCGCGGTCGGTCAGCGCGGAGCAGCGCATCACCAGCTCATTGTCGTCCGTCAGCTCGTAGCGTACCGTCACCTCGAGCGTGCCCGGGAAACCCATCTCGCCGTCGACGCTGGTGTAGTGCAAGGTCAGCCCTTCCTCATCGGGATGAGCGGTCCACTTGACCTTGTGGAAGCCTTGCACCCCGCCGTGCAGGTTGTTGGCGCCGTCGTTGGCGTCGAGCTCGAACGTTTCGCCGTCGAGTTCAAAACAGGCACCGGCGATGCGGTTGCCGTAGCGGCCAATCAGCGCGCCGAAGTACGCATTGTCGGCCACGTAGGGTTCGAGCGTATCGAAGCCGAGCACGACATCGGCCGCAACGCCATCGCGCCCCGGCACGTGCAGTTCGGTGACGATGGCGCCGAAATCGATGATCTTCGCCACCATGCCATGCACATTGGTCAAGGTGAACTGGTTAACGGTGGCGCCGTCCGGCATCTGGCCAAACGGCGCCTGGCGCATATTGTCTTGCATGCCAGCCTCCTTCAGTTTCGTTTCGTTTCGTTTGGTTCCGGTAAAAACCTGTACCGGAGCGACAACAGTGTAGCGCGCAGAGCAACATCGTACCAATCGAACGGCGCGAGCGCCAGCGCCAAGCTGCCAGACAGTCCAGCCGAGGGCCTGATGTAGCGCAGCTAAAGTAGGTCAGCCCGAAATATAGATCGCCCGGAAGTCGTTAACGTTGGTCAGGGTCGGCCCGCAGATGACCGAGTCACCCAGTGCCTGGAAAAAGCCATGGCCGTCGTTGTCGGCCAGGCGCTCGCGTGGCTTGATGCCCTTCTCCCATGCGCGCGCCAGCGTATCGGGTGCGAGATAAGCGCCGGCAATTTCTTCCTGTCCATCGACGCCGTCGGTGTCGCAGGCGATTGCGTAAATGCCGGGCTGGCCGTTCAAGGCCACGCCAAGCGAGAGCAGGAACTCGACGTTGCGCCCGCCGCGGCCAGCGCCGCGCACGGTGACGGTGGTTTCGCCGCCCGACAGCAAGATGCAAGGCGGCGTGAACGGCTGATGGTGGCGCGCCACCTGCAATGCGACGCCTGCCATGACGATGCCGACGTCGCGCGCCTCGCCTTCGATGCTGTCGCCCAGAATATACGCCGGCACGCCGGCCGCGCGCGCCGTTGCTGCCGCCGCTTCGAGCGCCATCTGCGGCGTGGCGATCATCCGCGTTTCGCTGTTGGCCAGGCGCGCATCGCCCGGCTTGACCGATTCGCCGCGCCCGCTTTCCAACAGCGCGGTGACCTTGTCCGGCACCGCGATGGCGTAACGGCGCAGGATCGCCAGCGCGTCGGCGCAGCTGGTGCGGTCAAACGTGGTCGGCCCGCTGGCGATGTCGGCCGGATCGTCGCCCGGCACGTCGGAAATGAGCAAGGTGACGACTTTGGCCGGAAAACATGCCGCCGCCAGCCGGCCGCCCTTGATGGCAGACAGGTGGCGCCGCACGCAGTTCATCTCGCCGATGGTGGCGCCGCTTTTGAGCAGTGCCTTGTTGATCTCCTGCTTGTCGGCCAGCTGCAAGTCGTCGTCCGGCAGCACCAGCAGCGACGAGCCGCCGCCGGAAATGAGGCAGATCACCAGGTCGTCGGCGCTTAAACCGGCGACCAGGCCGAGGATGCGGCGCGCCGCCGCCAGCCCTGCCTGGTCCGGTACCGGATGGGCCGCCTCGACGATCTCGATGCGCGCGCACGGCACCGCGTAGCCGTAGCGTGTGACCACCAGCCCGGATAGTTCGCCGGCCCAGTTCTGCTCGAGAACGCGGGCCATTTCTGCCGAGGCCTTGCCGGCGCCGACCACCAGGGTGCGCCCGCGCGGCGGCGGCGGCAGGTGCGGCGGCAGGCAGTGGGAGGACTGCGCCGCTTCGACAGCGGCGTCGAACATGGCTCGCAGCAGCTGACGCGGTTCAACGCCGGGTTCAATACGTGGATCGCTCATGCACAACTCCGAAAAATCATTGAGGAACGGGCGCGCCGATTTCGTAATTGGCCATCATCTCGAGGGCGCGCACCAAGGCCGAATGATCCCATGCTTTGCCGCCGTGCGCCGTGCAGCTGTTAAACAATTCCTGGGCGGTGGCGGTATTGGGCAGCGACAGCCCCATCGCCCGCGCGCTCGAGAGCGCAAGGTTCAGGTCCTTCTGGTGCAGTTCAATCCGAAAGCCTGGCTCGAAGGTGCGGTTGATCATGCGCTCGCCGTGCACTTCGAGAATGCGCGAGGCGGCAAACCCGCCCATCAGCGCCTGGCGCACCTTGGCCGGGTCGGCGCCCATGCGCGCAGCGAACAGCAGCGCTTCGCCGACCGCCTCGATGATGAGCGCGACGATGATCTGGTTGGCCACCTTGGTGGTCTGGCCGTCGCCGTTGCCGCCCACCAGGGTGATGTTTTTCCCCATCAGCTCGAACAGCGGCTTGACCAGCGCGAACGCCCGTTCCGGGCCACCCACCATGATGGTCAGGCTGGCGGCGCGCGCGCCCACTTCGCCGCCCGACACTGGGGCGTCGAGGTAATCGCAGCCGAGCGCATTGATTTTGAAGGCGAACTGCTTGGTCTCGATCGGCGAGATCGAGCTCATGTCGACGACGATCTTGCCGCTTGTGAGTCCCTGCGCCACGCCGCCGTCGTCGAACAGCACCGCCGCCACGTGCGGGGTGTCCGGCACCATGATGATGACGATGTCGGCCTGCTGCGCCACTTCCCTGCCTGATCCGCAGGTGACGGCGCCCTGCCCGGCCAAGTCGGCTGGCAGCGGCTTGATGTCGTGCACGTACAGTGCGTGGCCGCCCTTGAGGATGTGGGCCGCCATCGGCGCGCCCATGATGCCCAGACCAATGAATCCGACTTTGCTCATGCTGTTTCTCCTTGTTTGAATGTGGCCGCCAGCGCTTGCGGCGTCATCGCCTTGTCGTGGCGCAGCCGCAGCCGGTCGTCGGGATTGCCTGGATCGGTGGCGTACTCCAGGTCCGTGGCGCCACGCTCGCCCAGGTAGAACAGGTAGAACAGGTAGAACAGGTAGCCAAGCATGTCGACCTTGTCGCGTTGCTGGTCACCGCCCGGCAATGCGACAAGGTCGACATGCCCAACAATTTTCCGGGCAGACCAGGCAGCGCCGCTTCGATTGCGCTCACGGCGTGGCTGCTGACGCGCAGGTCGACCGTTTGCAGGCCGCGCCCGCCCGCGTCACGGTCGCGCTGGTCATCCCATGATCCTGACTAGTCATTGCTTATCGTGCAACAAGACTACAGTACGGTCAGCACGCGGGCGCAGTGCAAGCAATGGCTGTTTGCATTGAAGGAAATCCGGTACACACCAATAAAGTGATCGGACATCACTCGATTTTTGAGCTACGCCTGTGATGCGTAAGCACCTGATGCAGCCGTCCCTGACGAGCCTTGGCCGCTACCCGGTCAAGCCCGATCTGCTGCCGAGCGAATTGCACAGGGACGCGGATTGGCGCCGTGCAACGGCACGATCCGGCACATTGCGTCAGTTACGCACGCGGTGGCGCGCCAGCATTGGACGCGGAGGTGCCGATGCCACACACCGTGATGACGCCCGGCGCCAGCATCATCGTCATCCGTTCTGCCGATGATGCTGGTGCCGGTGCAACTTGCCCGCTTAAAACGAGTGCCGCACCCCCAGGTTGAAGGCGCGATCGCCCGTGCCCGGCTCGGTGTTGTTTGCCACCGTGTAGCCTGCCCCGTTCTTGTTGTTAATCGAACCGTAAGCCGTGTACAGGTGGGTACGCTTCGACACCGGATACAGGTAGCCGATACCCCAGGCGCGCGAATCCTGGTTGAAAGACGTCTTGTCGTTCTTGCGCATCACCGATGCGATCAGGCTGCCCGTGCCGATCGGCGCGGTCAGTCCAAGCAGTACTTCGTTGCCATCGGTCGAGGCTAACGGCGCCACCGCTGCGCCGAACGGATTGTTGTTGTTGCCCAGCGGCGCGCTGCTGTTGCCTTTGTCCACGCCATAAGCGACGTAGGCCTTGACCACGCCAAAGTCATAGTTGGCAGCGACCAGCCTGTTGGTGCCAACCCCGCTCAGAACCGGGTTTGGAGACGTCGAGTTCTTGTTGTTGTACGCGAAGCGGACGTTCAGCGGGCCGCGCGCAAAGCTGACCGAGGCGCCCATCTGGCGGCCCGCCGTTGCGCTGCCGGCCTGTTCGCCCGGGCTGTACATGATGTCGCCGGAAAAGCCCATGGTTTCCGGCGCCGAGTACATCAGCACGTTGCTGGCGCGAACGTTGGTACCCCAATCGGGGAACTGGTTACGCGACGTGCCGGCGAAGCCAGTGCCGAACGGATCGCCTACCTGCACCAGCGTGTTGTGATACGGCGTGTTCTGGCGACCCAGGGTCAGGGTTCCGATCGGGCTCTTGAGACCAAGATAGGCCTGACGGCTGAACAGGTTGCCGCTCTCGGCTTGCTCGCCGGTGTCGACCCGGAAGCCCGATTCGAGCGTGAAGATGGCGGACATGCCGCCGCCCAGGTCTTCGACGCCACGAAAGCCGAGGCGCGAGTAGGTGCCGACGCCGCTGGTCAGTTTGCTGACGTCGCCGGCGGCGCCGCCGGTTTCACGCACCAAGCCGGCATCGACGGTGCCGTAGATCGTGACGCCGCTCTGAGCCGATGCAGCGCCTGCACAGGCGGCCAGCGCAGCCACGGCGAAAATGTTTTTGTTCATGTCTGTATTCCTTTTTGGTGTAAGTCGCTCTTGGGGGAACGGCCCGTATTGCCAACCGCGGGCCGTTGCTGGCTATTTGACCAATACCCGGTGTACTCAGTTCATGCGAAATCACACAGGAAGACATATTTATATCCGCTGAAAAAACAATGTCGCGGCAAGGGGTTCCAGAATATTCGGTAAGAAACTATTTTTTCGGAACGCAAGCGCCAATCACGCCCATGCGCCCTGCCGCCACCACCACCATGGCGATCGCGGGTCGATTGCGTTCGTTCGTGCGGCGACAGCAGACAGACGTCAGGCGAATTCGGCAACGACGAATTCGGCCAGTTCCTGCAGCACTTCGACCGCCGGGCGCTTGCCGTATTTCAGGTTGAGCACCAAGTGGTCGACCCCGATCGCCGTCAAGGCGCGCAGATACGCGCTCAACGCATGCCTGCCCTGGCGGTGACCGAGGTGGATCGGTGTCTGCGGCGCATGCGGATCGTCGGCCAGGTCGATGAAATACGACTGCACCAGCGGCTTGTATTGGCCCGGCGCCAGCGCCGCCACCGCTTCGCGCCAATGCCTGACGACCTGCTCCTGGCTGGCAAGGGCGCGCGGGTAGGTTATCCAGCCGTCGGCATTGGCGGCGATCCAGCCGAGGTCTTGCTGGCTGTGCCCGGTCACCAGCAAAGGCACATGCGAAGCGAGCGGTTTAGGAATCACGTCGGCGCCGGCCAAGTGACCGAAGCGGCTCTCGACGTGCGGGAAATAATTTCCCCAATATATCTTGAGCAATTCCATGGTTTCGCGGAAGGTGGCGCCGCGGGTGTCGAAATCGACGCCGAAGGCGGGGAATTCGACCGGCCTGTCGCCGGATGCCACGCCCATCAGGAATCGCCCGCCGCACAACTGGTCGACGCTGGCGGCGGCCTTGGCGACATGGATCGGATGGCGCAACGGCAGCACCACCGACGCTGTCAGCAAGGCGATCTCGCGGGTCTGGCCGGCAATGTAGCCAAGATATGTCCAGACGTCGAATACCTGGCCCGAATCGCCGAAATGCGGGTCGCGCAAGGGCACGTCGCGAAACGCCAGGCTGGCAAATCCCGCGCGCTCGGCCTGCTGGGCGAGCGCGACCTGGTTGTGCATGGACGGCATGTCGCTGTCGAACGCTTCGATCGGGAAAAACATTCCCAGCGTCAGTTTGCCGGGCTTGAAGACGCGCTGGTAACCGGCGTTGGCAACGGGAGAACGGGCGGGGTGAGGGGTGAACATGGACATGCCTTTCGACAAGTAGAAAACACGCAGAGAAATGCGTCGGCGCGGCGCGCGCCGACCGCCTCGTGCGGACCGGCTTCATGGCATTGGACTGCCGCCGGCACCAGAAAGGTCCGGCAAAATGTCCACCGCGAAGGCATCGGTCGGCACCGTCGCGGCAACCGCGGCCAGCAGCTAGCAGATAGCAGATAGCAGCTAACAGTCGGCCCGGGCATTGCAGGCGCCGCCGCCACCTGCGTCAGCTTGCGCTGGAGTTGCTTTTCTGGGACGAAAAAATGTCCCACAGCGCGATGAACAAGGCGGCCACCACCGGTCCGATGACAAAGCCATTCAGTCCGAAAATGGCCATGCCGCCGATGGTGGAGATGAGCACGAGGTAATCGGGCATCTTGATGTCCTTGCCGACCAGGACCGGGCGCAGCACATTGTCGATCATGCCGATCACCAGCACGCCGAAGGCGGTAAGGATCGCGCCTTTCCAGAAGGCGCCGATGGCGAACAGGTACAACGCCACCGGGCCCCAGACCAGTGCGGCGCCGACCGCCGGCAGCAGCGACAGGAAGGCCATCACTACCGCCCACAGCAGCGGGGCCTGGATCCCCAGCATCCAGAAGGCCAGCCCGCCCATGGCGCCTTGCGCGGCGGCGACGAGGAAATTGCCTTTTACCGTGGCCCGTATCACCGTGGTGAACTTTTCGAACAATTCCCGCTTGTTCTCCCCGCTGAGCGGAACGGCACGCTGGATGCGCCTGGCCAGCACATTGCCATCCTTGAGCAGGAAAAACAGCAGATACACCATGACGAAAAAGCTGACGACGAAGTCGAAGGCATTCATGCCGACGTTGAGCATATTGGTGGCGATGAACCGGCTGCCCTCCAGTGCCGCGTCCGACAGTTTGGCCTGCAGCGTGCCCATGCTGTCCATGCCGAACCGGCCCATGATGTCATGCATCCATGCGGGCAAGGCGGCAAAGATTTTCTGCAGGAAGGCGGCGATATCGATATCGCCCGAGACCACTTTTTGATACAGGGCCGTGCCTTCCTGTGCCAGCGAAATGGCGATCAGGATCAACGGCAAAATGACCAGCAACAGGCAAATTGCCAGCGTGGCCAGGGCGGCCAGGCCGGGTCGCTTGCTTAACTTGCTCAGCATCCGCCGGTGAAACGGCGCAAACAGGATCGCCAGCACGGCACCCCAGAAGATGGCGCCGAAATACGGCATCAGGATCCATCCGAAAGCGATGGTGGCGAGGACCAGCAGCAGGATGAAGGTTTTCGCCTGGAGATCGGGATGGTTCATGAAAGGGAAGGAAAATAGGATTGCTGACAGAATACCTGAATGCGGTGGTGTTCCTTCGATAATACGGAACATGGGGTGTCTGCTCCAAACTGCAGCGATGCAGGCCCGACCTGCTGCCCGGACGATTTCAGAGACTGCCGGCCGAAAAACGTTCTCGATTACAATGACGAAAAACGCATTGCCGCGATGGTTTCCCGTTCGCGCCTGCACCCTTCTTTCTCTTTTTATCTCTTTTTATCTCTTTTACCAGGAACAGCATGGATGCCAAGAACATGAAGCCGGAAAGTCTCGCCGCCCAAGCGTTGGGCTGGGTCGACGAAGCCACCCGGGCAATCGCGCCGCCGATTCACACCGCCACCACCTACCTGCGCGACGAGGACAACCAGTATCGTTCCGGCCGCGTCTATTCGCGCGACCAGAATCCATCCTACGACCAGGCCGAGGCGCTCATCACCGCGCTCGAAGCGGGACACCAGAGCTTGTTGTTCGCCTCCGGCATGGCGGCGGCGACCGCCGTCTTCCTGGCGCTGGCGCCGGGCGACCATGTGGTGGCGCCGAAGGTGATGTACTGGTCGCTGCGCAACTGGCTGAAAAACTTCGCCACCGACTGGGGCCTGGTGGTCGAGTTCATCGAGATGGATTCGGCCGCCGCGCTGCAGGCGGCGATCCAGCCCGGCAAAACCAAACTGGTGTGGATCGAAACCCCGGCCAATCCGCTGTGGACCATCACCGATATCGCCGCCACCTGTCGCATCGCCCACGCGGCCGGCGCGCTGGTGGCGGTCGATTCGACCGTCGGCACGCCGGTGCTGAGCCAGCCTCTGACCCTGGGCGCGGACATCGTCATGCATGCGGCGACCAAATACCTCAACGGCCACTCGGACGTCATCGCGGGCAGCCTCACGGTGCGCGCCGACTCGCCAACCTGGCAGCGCATTCGCGCCATCCGGGCCCAGCTCGGCGGCGTGCTGGGCCCGTTCGAAGCCTGGCTGCTGACGCGCGGCATGCGCACGCTGTTTCCGCGCGTGCGCACCGCCTGCGCGTCGGCCCAGCGCATCGCCGAGTATTTCGACACCCACCCGCACGTTGCCGAGGTGCTCTATCCGGGGCTGCCATCGTTCGCCGGCCACTCTGTCGCCGCCGCCCAGATGCAGGGCGGCTTCGGCGGCATGCTGTCGATCCGGGTCAAGGGAACAAACGAGCGCAGCGGCGAAGCGGCGGCGATCGCGACTGCCGCCAAGGTGCAATTGTGGAAGCGCGCGACCTCGCTCGGCGGTGTCGAGAGCCTGATCGAACACCGCGCCAGCGTCGAGGGCCCGGGCACGCCGGCACCGAGCGACCTGCTGCGCCTGTCGGTCGGTATCGAGGACGCGGGCGATCTGATTGCCGACCTCGAAGCGGCGCTGAAGCTAGCGCACGCATAAGGTGTAACGATAAGGCGTTACGATCAAGTGTAACCAAAAGCGCGGCGTACCCTGCACGGCCACGCGTTTGGACAAGCCGGCTACAAATCGGCCGGCATGATCTTCGTGCCTTCAAGGTTCAAGTTGTACATCAGGCCGGCATTGGTCAGCACGACCACCTGTACCGGCCGACTTTCAGGACTGCGACCTACGCGTCGGCGCCGATCGACAGCGAGACCACCCGGTAATAGCCGGGAGCCGGGCGGCTTGCCTTTCTCCCGCAGCGCCCCTCTATCGAGATCGACGATCTTGCAGTTTGTCATGCAGCGCGTTGTGTGAAGCGTTTGCAGATCGACTACCCCCTATACAGCGACACCTGCCCTGATCTTACGCCGTCGATATCGGGCGCGCGAACCGGAACACGCGCGTGCGGGCGGGCGGGCGGGCCGCAAGCGTTGCGTTTCTAGCCTGGCCAGCGGTGATTTTTAAATACGGGAACTGTCCGTCGCCCGAGCGATCAAAATGAAATTGAACGTATTCGTCTCGACGAAAAAAAGGGGCAACCATGCAAGAAGTTCTTGTACAAAAAATCGTAGCCAACCCGCACTATCAACAGCTCGTCAAGCTACGCACGGTCTTCGGCTGGACGCTGACGGCGCTGATGATGATCGTGTATTACGGCTTCATCCTGTTGATCGCGTTCGACAAGGAGTTGCTGGCAACCCGGATCGGCAGCGGCGTCATGACCTGGGGCATTCCTGCCGGCCTGTTCGTGATCGTGTTTACCGTCGTGATAACTGGCATTTACGTATCGCGCGCCAACAAGCAGTTCGACGAACTGACCGAAACCATCCGCCGGGAGGTGCTGTGATGCGCCGGCGCCGCCAACGGCCTGCCGCCGCATTGCCGGCACCGGCGACCTTGCTGGCACTGCTGACACTGCTGATACTGAGCGGCGCAGCCAGCCTCGCGCGCGCCGCCGACGTCATCGGCCCCACCGTACAGCAGCCGAAGAACTGGACCGCCATTGCCATGTTCGCTGCCTTCGTCATCTTCACCCTGTTCATCACCCGCTGGGCCGCCAAGAGAACCCGGTCAGCCGCCGATTTCTATACCGCAGGCGGCGGCATCACCGGCTTTCAGAACGGGCTGGCGATTGCCGGCGACTACATGTCGGCCGCTTCTTTCCTCGGCATTTCCTCGGCCGTTTTCCTGAACGGTTACGACGGCCTGATCTATTCGATCGGCTTCTTGGTCGGCTGGCCGATCATCACCTTCCTGATGGCGGAGCGCTTGCGCAATCTTGGCCGCTTCACGTTCGCCGACGTCGCCGCCTACCGTTTCGCGCAAACCCCGATCCGCGCGTTCGCTGCATCCGGCACACTGGTCGTCGTCGCGTTCTACCTGATCGCCCAGATGGTCGGCGCCGGCCAGTTGATCAAGCTGCTGTTCGGCCTCGATTACTGGATCGCCGTCGTCATCGTCGGCACCCTGATGATGGTGTACGTGCTGTTTGGCGGCATGACGGCCACCACCTGGGTGCAGATCATCAAGGCTGTCATGCTGCTTTCCGGCGCGACCTTCATGGCGCTGGCGGTGCTGGCGCAGTTTAATTTCAGCCCGGAGGCCTTGTTCGCCAAGGCGGTCGAGGTGCACCCGAAAGCGCAAACCATCATGGGGCCGGGTAACTTCATCACCGATCCGATTTCGGCCATTTCGTTCGGCATGGCGCTGATGTTCGGCACCGCCGGGCTGCCGCACATCCTGATGCGTTTTTTCACCGTGCCAAGCGCGAAGGAAGCGCGTAAATCGGTGTTCTGGGCCACCACCTGGATCGGCTACTTTTATGTCCTTACCTTTATCATCGGCTTCGGCGCAATCGTCCTGGTCGGCACCAACCAGGTTTTCATGGATGCGACCGGCAAACTGTTAGGCGGCAATAACATGGCGGCGATCCACCTTGCCACCGCAGTCGGCGGCAATGTCTTCCTCGGCTTCATGTCGGCAGTCGCCTTCGCCACCATCCTGGCAGTCGTTGCCGGGCTGACCTTGTCGGGCGCCTCGGCCGTTTCGCACGACCTGTACGCCACCGTCTTCAAGAAGGGAAATGCCACCAGCGCCAACGAATTGCAGGTATCGCGCCTGACCACGGTGGCGCTGGGGATTGTCGCAGTGGTGCTGGGCATCGTTTTCGAAAAACAGAACATCGCCTTCATGGTGTCGCTGGCGTTCGCGATCGCCGCATCGGCCAATTTCCCGGTACTGTTCATGTCGGTGTTGTGGAAGAACTGCACCACGCGCGGCGCCACCATCGGCGGTTTCCTCGGCTTGTTCACCGCGGTTGGCCTGACCATCGTGTCCAAATCGGTCTGGGTCGATGTGTTCGGGTACAAGACCGCCATTTTCCCCTACGCCTCACCAGCGCTGTTCTCGATGACTGCCGGGTTTGTCGGGATCTGGCTGTTTTCCGTACTCGACAACAGCGATCGGGCGCGCATCGACCGCCTAGGCTATGAGGCGCAGGAAGTTCGCTCCGAAACGGGGATCGGCGCCGTCACGAGTTCCGGCCATTAGTTGAAATGAAATATGCCTACGTTGACAGTAAGCGATCCATGAACCCCAGCCTGTTCAGCCAGGCATATCGCTGGTTAAATCCGGGGCATGCATATCCTTCACATTCCACGGCAGCAGCGCCTCGACGTCATCGACGGTTTTCGCGGCAGGCAAGTCACGCAGCACGCGCCGCAGCCACGTGTAAGGTTCAACGCCATTCGCCTTGGCCGTCTCCAGCACCGAGTAGATGACGGCACTGGCGTTGGCGCCGGCCACCGTATCGCTGAACAGCCATGCCTTGCGGCCGATGACGAACGGCCGGATCGCGTTCTCGGCGCGGTTGTTGTCGATCGGCAGGTCGCCGCGCTCCGTGTAACGCGTCAGGCGCGGCCAGTCATCACGCAGGTACGACAGCGCCGTGCCGAGCGCGCTCTTCGGCGTTACGCCCGGCAGCGTCTTGTCGAGCCAGATGCGCAGCGCCGCCAGCGCCGGCACGCTGAGGGTTTGCCGTGCCAGCAGGCGCGCATCGTCGCCAGTGTCCTTGTGGTTACGCTCGACTCCGTACAGCTTGCCGATCAGTGCGACGGCCTCGTCGGCGAGCCCGCGCCGGCCTTTCGGCTGCACCTTGACGGCCTCGACGAACCGGCGGCGAACGTGGGCCCAGCAGATCAACTGGTCAATGCCGTCGGTGCGCATCAGCTCGCTATAGCCGCTGTAGCCGTCGGTCATCACGTACCCCCGGTAGTCGTGCAGCAGGCGCACCGGCACCTGCCCGCCGCGGCTCGCATCGTAGTCGAACACCACCACCGGCCGCCCCGGCGGTCCGCCCGTCTGCACCCACATGTAGCTGTTCGAGGTCGGCGCCTTGCCGGCTTCCTTAAGCACCTGCACGACCGTTTCGTCGACGTGCAGGAACGCGCCCTCCAACAAGGCGTCGCGCATCAGGTTCAGCAGCGGCTGCAGCACGCCGGCCGCGCATATGACCCAGCGCGCCAGCGTCTGGCGCGGCCCCGTCACACCGTGGCGGGCCAGCACGGACTCGAAGCGGGCCAGCGGCAGGCCGTCGATGAATTTAACTACCAGCAGCATGGCCAGCAGGTCGGCGCTGGCGTTACTCTTGGGCAGAGGCTGCGGCGGCAGGGGCGCGGTGATCGGCGCGTGCGCGCTGCCCGGGCAGCCATAGCGCTTGCGGATATGACGCAGCACGCGCACCTGCATCGGCACCAGGTCGAGCTGCTCGCTGACGTCCTCGCCGATCGCCACCATCAGCGTGCCGCACGGGCAGGTGCGCTCGGCCGCAGGCACGTAATGCACAACATCGACGCGTGCCAACCCGGACGGCAACGGGCCGCGCTTGCCCCGTCCCGGCTTGTTGTCGGCCTTGCCGTCGCCCTTGGTGGCCGGCGGCAGCGGCGCCACGTCTTGCGACGCGTCGCTGCCGGCGGCCAGGTCCTCGGCTTCGTCGAACAACCGACCCTGGCTTGATGCCTGCTCCGAGCTGGCGCCGAACATACGGTGGCGCGCTAGGATGAACTGCTCCATCATGTGCTGCATATGACTTAGCGCTTGTGTCTTGACGTCGTTATGCGCGGCGATGACCGAGTGCAGCAACGCCGTCAGCGCCGCCGCGTCGGTCAGCAACACGGCCGGCAACGCCAGCTCGGGCAGACTGTAGCGCGGTGGCAGATTGGTCGGTTTGACGGTGGCGTAAGGCATGCCGTAGTTTACCAAATTCCCCTATGAAACAGAACCGAAATGTAGCGTTTTATGGGGTGGCTTCTGCCATAAATTGAAGCCCTCCAGCAGCCACTCGAACTGCTGCAGCGTGACCCCTTGCGTGGCGCCGTCGACAGCACGCGGCCAGGCGAATTTCTCGGCCTCGAGGCGCTTGAGCCACAGGCAGAAACCGTTGCGGTGCCAGTACAGCACCTTGATCGTGTTGCGGTCGCGGTTGACAAACACGTACAGCGCGCTGCCGAACGGAACGAGTCCCAGCGCCTGCTCGACGAGTACCGACAGGCCGCCGATCGACTTGCGGAAGTCGACCGGCTCGCGGCATAAAAACACCTGGTCGATGCGGCAGCCCGGGTGCATCAGCGCGCTCCCGCGTAGGCTTGGTCGAAGGCCAGCAGCCACGTCGCCGATGGTAGCGCCGCCAGCTCCAGACGCAGGCCGCAGCGCAGCACCAGTGTGCACGGGCCCGTTGGTGCGCCTGCCGCCACGTCCATCACGCGCAGTGCGACGAACTTGCCCGCCGGACCGCCGCCGCCATCGTCGTTGACTGCGGCGGCCAGCTTCAACTTACGCTGCCAGTAATACAGCGACGCCAGCGTCAGCCCGTGCCGCCGCGCATACACGCTCGCCGCACTGCCTTCGCGGCGGCATGCCTCGACGTGTGAAATCCAGAAGTCGGTGTTGCCTTCCATGCTTGCTCCCGTTCAAATTGAAACGGCAAGCATGCGGAAATCGGGATCAAGCTACAAGGCTGTGGTTCATGGATCGCTTACCGTTGACAGGCCAATCTAGACCCTATTGCGTTGAAAAAGTTTCGAGGCAACTATTTAAGCATGTTTTTAAAGGTATCAAACGTCCGACCGGCCGGTGAACTTTCAATGTAGGCAGTTTTGGACAGTCGAGGTAACAATTGTTTGTATCCTGCACGCAAAGGAACCGAGTTTTTCAATGCAATAGACCCCATTGCGGACATTCCAGACTGGGTTTCGGTGCCCAAAGCGTTCTTACATGGAGCGCGGATTGCGCGGGAAATATGTTCAACGGGCTACGGAGGGCGATGGCGCGCATCGAAGTCGACCGCTATGGCTGGGACGGGGTGGGCAATATGCTTTTGCTGATGAGCACCGAGTTATTCCTGTCCAGCGGCGATGTATGGACGGTGCCCAGCAAATACCTGCTAGCTGCCAAGATATAATTTTTACAAGATTTCTATGAAATAATATAAATCCTGTCGAAAAATCTTACAGTTGGGAATTACAATGTCGCTAGTTAAACCATAAGTAATTGATTTTCATAGAAATTAAATTTCTGGCATGGGTTTTGCTTTATAGGAAATAAATCTAAACCACAATGGGATACACCATGAACCTGAAGCTGATCATTGCTGCAATCGCCGTCATCTCCGCCAGTGCTGCCAACGCTAACATCATCATTAACGGCAATTTCGAAGCAGGTAGCCTGGCTGGATGGACGGCGTTGAATAATGTGCAAATCGTCCACGATGACGGAGTCTCTCCCAATAATTTCTACCAAGGCGCAGGCAATTCGCAGAACGGCGACTGGGCGGCCTTGTTTAACACGGGCAAGTCAACCCCGAATGGTATCTTGTCGCAATCGTTCGCAACGACAATCGGCAAAACGTATCAAGTGGTGTTTGAGTTTGGCGTGACCAAACCGGGCAGCGCGAAGGGCGAGCAGAATTTGATGGCGACGGTCTCGGGTACGGGCGCAAATCCCCTGTTCTCGAAAACGTTTAACGACACAAATCCAAACACCATTTTGAAGACATTTTCGTTCGACTTTGTCGCCAATAGCGTTAGTTCGACATTGAAGTTTTCCGATCTTGCCGCCAACGGCACCGATGTATTCGCAGGCTTGCTGGACAACGTCATGGTCGACGAAGTGAGCGCTCCTGCAGCTGCCGTACCGGAGCCAGCTTCCCTGGGCCTGTTCGGGCTCGGCATGGCTGGACTTGCCGCGTTGCGCCGCAAGCGTTCCGCCTAAACGCAGCTGTCGGCGTCGGAATTATGGAAAAGCCGTCGTGATTACGACGGCTTTTTTACGTGCGCCCAGCATGGGCGCACTCTTGTGGGTGAAAGTCCCGCCGCAAGCTGACCACAGCGAGCGAAGTGAAGCGCAACTGTGAAAGGCGACCGACCGTGGAGAGGAAGCGTGGAGCGAAACTGAAAGTGAGCCAGGAAACGGCTGACGAAGCACTTCTCGCAGCGACTATGTCGGCTGAGCGCTCTCGTCGCCGCTTACGCATCTGGACTATACCTCGGTCCCCTGCAGTTGTTGAGGCGAGCTTGTCAAGCCTGTCTCCTGTAGAAATCGAACGAACTTACAAGCTCAACAATTAGGCCTTTGTCCGCCCAACTAAAAACGGCTGCATCGGGTCTATTGCGTTGAAAAAGTTTCGAGGCAACTATTTAAACATGTTTTTAGAGGTATCAAACGTCCGACCGGCCGGTGATCTTTCAATGTAGGCAGTTCTGGACAGTCGAGGTAACGATTGTTTGTATCCTGCACGCAAAGGAACCGAGTTTTTCAATGCAATAGGTCGGTTGCGGCCTGTGTACTGGTGAAGTCGAGCGAGCCGGAGCAGATCGAGCCTCGCGAGACAAACTTTACGGTCTGCAAATCTTACACTTCTTGCCCAATTTTTTCCAAAATTGTGAATGACTGCTCTTGGCCTATTGCGTTGAAAAACTCCCCTTGATGATCGCCCCGCCATGGCCCACCGTGATCTAAATTACGGCACAGGGCGGAGGCTGCGATGATAGGACGTCAGGCAACGAAGCGGGAGCTGTTCGTCATGATCAGTTTAGATGAGTACGTTCCCGAAGACCATCTCTTGCGGGCGGTGGACCGGTACCTCGACCTGAGCGAGTTTCGGCTGTGCCTGGCAGATTCATACAGCCATACAGATCGACCATCGATCGATCCCGAACTGATGGCGCGCATGCTGATCATTGGCTACTGCTACGGCATCCGGTCGGAACGCCGCTTGTGCGAGGAAGTGGGCATGAACCTCGCTTATCGCTGGTTCTGCCGTCTCGGCCTGAAAGACAAGGTCCCGGATCACTCGAGCTTTTCAAAAAATCGGCACGGCCGGTTTCGTGACCACGACGCTTTTCGCCAGCTGTTCGATATTGTGCTTCGACGCTGCATGGCCGAAGGCCTGGTGCAGGGCGAAGGATTTGCCACCGACGCCAGCATGATCGAGGCTGACGCCCAACGCCACCGCTCCCGTCCAGGCGAGCTCGGCATCAATTGGGGCGATCCGGAGCAGGCAAGGCGGCCAGTGCGAGAGTATCTAGCTGCGTTGGAGCAGGCCAATCCAGTGCCTGCGCCGCCGAAAAGAGTTTCCCTGACCGATCCGGCTTCAACCTGGACTGCGGCCGCCGGCGGGCCGGCTATCTTCGCCTACTCGACGAACTACCTGATCGATTTGAAAGCGGGGGTGATTGTCGATGTCGAGGGATCGGCCGTGAACAAAACTGCCGAAGTCGAAGCCACCAAAACGATGATCGATCGCGTCGAGGAAAAATTCGCCATCAAGCCGCAACGCCTGGTGGGCGACACCAATTACGGTGTTGCTGAGATGCTGGGCTGGCTGGTGGACCAGAAAAAGATCGCTCCACACGTTCCGGTATGGGATAAATCCGAGCATCACGACGGCACTTTCAGCCGCAGCGATTTCATCTTTGATAGCGACAACAACTGCTATATATGCCTGCCGGTAAATACCTGCAACCGGCTCAGCGTGATCAGAAGAAAAACCCGTTTCGCTATCGCGCCAGTCTGTATGACTGCAAGCCATGCGACCTTAAACCGAAGTGCTGCCCCAACATGGCCATCCGTAAAATCGACCGCAGTCCGCATGAGCTTGCACGTGACGTCGCTCGCGCCATCGGCAAGACAGAGGCGTATTGCCAATCACGTCGCGAGCGAAAGAAGGTGGAGATGCTGTTTGCCCACCTCAAACGCATCCTCAAACTCAGGCAATTGCGCTTGCGCGGGCCCAGCGGTGCACATGACGAGTTTCTGCTGGCGGCAACGGCGCAAAATCTTCGACGAATGGCCAAAAAACTGCTTCTGCCGAAACAAGACATGAAACCAGTCATGAGTTAAGCGGACCTAGCATGGGCTACTCCGTTCATCTGTAAGCGTCCAGCCGACTCACCTTCAAAGTTTTAAATGATCTGACCATACTTCGATTTTTTTGAATCGGAGATGCGAATGGAGAACGACGAGAAAGCGGTACTGTGGCGAGAGCGCGTTGCGCAATGGCGCGCAAGTGGGCGGTCGCAACGGGCATTCGCGCTCGACCAAGGCTATCCGCAGCGCCAACTCAACTATTGGGCGCGACGCCTGGCCGCGCAGGACGCTACGCCGGCGCTGCTGCCGGTGGCGATCAAGCGTGCCGTGAGCGCTGCGCCGGCAATGAGCCTGCGCAGCCCCAGCGGGTGGACCGTGATGCTACCGCCCGAGTTGCCAACGAGTTGGGTGGCAGAGCTGCTGCGCGGCCTGGCATGAAGCTGCAGGCAGAATCGGTCTGGCTGGCCACGCAGCCGGTGGACATGCGCATCGGCGCCGAGGGACTTTCTCTGCATGTGCAACAGGTGCTGGGGCGTGCGCCGTGTGACGGCACCGCTTACGTGTTCAGCAACCGCCGCCATACCCGGCTCAAGGTGGTGTGTTGGGATAGCAATGGCGTGTGGCTGTGCCAACGCCGCCTGCATCGCGGCCAGTTCGTCTGGCCGCAGGCGGGCGATGCCACCTGGGCACTGACCGATGCGCAGTGGCAGTGGTTGATCGCAGGCGTCGACTGGCAGCGCTTGACGGCAGAGCCCCCCGCACATTGGCAGTTGTAAACGTCGCTCGGCTCGGTTAACATTGAGCCATGGACTTGCTGACCGAACTGACCCGCACCGAACACGATCCCGCCGTGATCGCGCAGGTACGGGCATTGATTGAGCAGGCAGAAAAGGCCAAACAACTTCTGGCGCAGAACGATGCGAAGCTGGTGCAGCACGATGCCAGACTGAAAGAGAAAGACTTCAAGATTACGGCGCTGACGTTGGAACTGGCGTACTACCGCCGTATCCGCTTCGGCAGCAAAAGCGAAGCGTTCAGCGGCGAGCAGCGCGACCTGTTTGAAGAGACGGTCGATGCCGACCTGGCGGCGATCCTGGCCGAGTTGGAACCACCGGACAGTGCACTGGACGGTGCGGCGCCAAAGCGCAAGCGCAGCGGCGCAGGCCGACAGCCGCTGCCGCCTGAACTGGAGCGCATCGAATACCGCCATGAACCGGCGTCGTGCCAGTGCGACGCCTGCGGCAAGGCGCTGGTGTTGATCGGCGAAGACATCAGCGAACAGCTCGATGTCGAACCGGCGCGCTTCTTCGTGCACCGCCACATCCGTCCCCAATACGCCTGCCGCGCCTGCGAATGCGTGACGGCGGCGCCGGTGCCGCCTGCCATCATCGACGGCGGCATGGCCGCGCCAGGCCTGCTGGCCTGGGTGGCGGTGAGCAAATACACCGACCACTTGCCCCTGTATCGTATCGAGCAGATCGGTGCACGCCAGGGCGTGTCGCTGGCGCGCTCCACACTGGCCGAATGGATCGGCAAGATCGGTGTCGCGCTGCAGCCCTTGAACGAACGGCTGGCCGAACTGCTCCGGCAGCGTCCCTGTTTGCACGCCGACGAAACGCCCGTGCGCCAACTGGACCCTGGCAAAGGCAAAACCCGTCATGCCTATCTGTGGGCCTACCGCTCGAACAACTTCGACGAAGGGCCGCCCATCGTCGTGTTCGACTACCAGACCGGGCGTGCAGGCGCGCATGCGCGCGTATTTCTGCTCGGTTGGCAGGGCCAGTTGATGGTCGACGATTACAGCGGCTACAAAGCCATGTTCGCCACAGGCATCACGGAACTGGCATGCCTGGCGCATGTGCGCCGAAAATTCTTCGACCTGCATGCCGCCAACGGCAGCCCGATCGCGGCCGAGGCGCTGCGTCGGATCGGGCTGCTGTACGCCGTCGAGCAGCACGGCAGCGCACTGGCTGCGCCAGCGCGTTTGCAGCTGCGCCAGGAACAGGCCAGGCCGGCGCTGGCCGAACTGCACGCCTGGCTGCTCGTCGCCGGCAAGACCGTCGCCACCGGCAGCGGCACCGCCAAGGCGATCGACTATACGCTCAGGCGCTGGCCGGCCCTGATGCGCTATGCCGATTCGGGCATGCTACCGATCGACAACAATCCGGTCGAGAATGTGATCCGGCCGATCGCTGTGGGCAAGAAGAACTGGCTGTTCGCCGGCTCAGAACGTGCGGGCCGCCGCGCCGCCGCGATACAAACCCTGCTCGCCACGGCCAAGCTGAACGGTCTCGAACCGCTGCGCTGGCTGACCGAGACGCTCGAGAAACTGCCTACTTGCCCCAACAGCCAGATAGATTCTCTGCTGCCGTTTGCGAAATCTACACGGCGTTAAACCGGCAGCCTAGGTAGGCCGGCTGCACGCTTACGTTCATCTTTCCTGTACAGTTACTTCATCAGGACTGCTCTTGCCTGAGAGTTTGTCAACGCAATAGACCCAAAGCAGCCATCCAACGGTACTTAGGCGTCTCAGCGCTTAAGTTGCCGGTAGCAAGCGTCATTGGAGGCGCCAATGGGCTCAGGCAGCGCCAGGTAAATAGCGCATCGCCACGTTGCAGCGTGCGTAACGGGCGCCGTATCGCACCATGATGTCGGCGTCATGCTGAAAACCTGCTTTCTCATACAGGTGGATGCCAGCGGCGCATTTGGTGTTGGTAAGCAGGTACAGTGGCTCGGCACCGATTTGCATGGCACGTTCGATCATGGCACGCAAGAGGAATTCACCGACCTTCAGGCCGCGGGCGGTCGCCCGCACGCCCATCTTGGTCAGCTCGAAGCTCTGTTCGGCGGTCTTTTGCAGCGCGCAGGTGCCGACGATGCCGAGACCCTTGGCTTCAACGAACAAGATCACACCACCCCGATCGACAATCCGCGCGCGCGGGTGTTCCAGCACTTCTCGGTCGGTCGCTTCGAGCTGGAACATGTCGTTGATCCATTCGGCGTTGATGTCGTGGAAGTACGGCGCCAAGTCGTCGCTATATTCACGGATCGTCAGGAGAGGCGGGTTTGATTGGGCGGCAACGACATCGATCGGCGTCGCATCCAACGCGGTTTCGAGTTCGGCCAGCTGCGCCATGAAGCTATCGAGCCGGTCGTGCAGGAGCGTACCGACGGCCGCCCCGACCTGAGGGAAAACCTTGAGGCGCGCGCGCGCCATTGCCGCTTCGCCTGCCGGCGTGAGCGAGATCGTGCGCAGGCGCTGGTCGCCCCCCGTCTTAGAAAGCACCAAACCCAGTTCGACCAACTGGCCGACCGCGCGCGTGACGCCAGGCTGGCTGACCCCGACGGCCTGCGCCAACTGGCCGATCGACATCGGTTGCTTGTCGAGTGCGGCAAGCAATGGCATGTGCGAAGGTTGCACAGGCAACCCAGCATCGGTGATGACCTTGGCTGCGCCGGCCTGCATCCGGTCGCCCAGTCGTTTCAAGCGGCTGCCAAGGAAGACGGCGCCGTAGTCTCGCAAGATATCCATCGCTGTAGATCCTTTCCTATTTTATATAACGCGGTATATAACAATATATGGATATGTGTTCAGGATGTCAAGATCGCATGTCTGTAGGTGATCTGCAAAAGGAGGAGTTGCCCAGTGGCTCAGCGTGCAGGGGCGTACGTGGTGCAGAACATGGCGATCCTGAGCTGTCCGGACAACAAGACATCGGATGGAACGCTCGTCAGTGCAACGAATTGGTCAAAAGGTGTTTTGCCAACGTCGTTCTGTTATGGCCGCTTCTGGCCGAAAGCGGAAGTTGCGTATGGACGGTTGTACCGTACAGGTACACCTGTAAGAGGCACTGCCAGTGAGACACTTTCACGTCTCACATGGATGAATACGTCGCATTTGAGACATCGTCGTCCCATTGTCCAGGCCCTAGCGAGACGATATCCATGCCTTGCGGTATTTGCAGGTAGCGTGAGCAAGAAGTCGTGGAATGCGAGCCAGTGTCGTCGATTGCAAGCTCATTTGCAGATAGCGCGAGCACGAGCGTCCCGTCCGTTGCAGTTAATTTGAGCCGAGATCGGCGCCGAATGCGAGCACGGTCTGTTTGAAATGCGAGCCGCTACAATTAGTCATCGCATTAGTCATTGCATTCGTCATCGGACATGCCCACCGGTGACCAAGCAATGCCGCTGGCGGCAACTTTCAAGCCGGGGATCACACCCCTGACAGGACGGACGCGCTGGCGCGCAGGCAACAGATTATGTGAACATAAGCTATTGCTCCGCGTGGCGGCAGATCTTTTATGACTTCTTTCTGTCCGCTTCGCCTGGGGCCGCCTATCGCGCAACGGCGCTGGCAGTGGCAGGCTGTTCTTTGGCCATTTGCAAGTGCTGTTCGACGACCGGCCTCATCTTGGCAGCGGCTGCCTTGACGTCCGGATCTTTGGCGTTCGAAGCGGCCTTGACCAGCTTGTTGTGCATTTTGGTATGGTCGGAGACGCCGGCGCCTTTCATGTAAGCCTTGTCGAAGGCGCCACCCGACATGTTGTCGAGCCTGGCCGCCATCGCCTTGTGCGGCGCGTCGAGTTCGGTCGGCAAGGTAACACCTTTGGCTTGCGCCAGCGTGGTGACGTCACCCTGCGCCGCGGTGTGGTCGTCGATCATTTTCTGCGCATACGTTTTCACCTGCGGGTTCTGGCTTTTGGCGAGCGCCATCTTGCCGGCGGCCACTTCGGCCATGTTGGACATCGCCATATCGACAACCACCTTCTGGTCTGCCTTGCCGAGGGTCGCTGCGGCAGCGCCTGCTGCGGGAGCAGCCGGTGCCGACGTTTGCGCCTGGCTGAGGGCGGGGATCGCCAGGGCGGAGGCGATCAGCAAGCTGATGACGGCAGATTTCGTTTGGGGCATGTTGTACTCCTTCGGTGGTCGGATGAATCGGTGAACATTCCACGTCAAGTGTAATTAAGTTGATACGACACACGCGCCACGTAGCCCGAAAGCAAGGAAAAACCGGACGCAACGAAAGCTGCGTTCCTTGGTGCAGGGCCGCAACGCCACGGCTGGCCCTAGTTTGGGAATTTTTCATCCCGCACTCTGCAAATTTTTCCGACCGCGGTAAGTTGACAACACCCGCGACACTTGTTTCAACCGAAAACCGCCCGTGCAAGGCGGGCGGGCGGTAAACATGTCGGCAAGGCCTGAATCAGGCCGTGAGGTAGCCGTAGTTGGGCACCGCGGCGGCCGGCGTGCGCACTGTCGGGATCGAGCGTGGGGTGGTTTCGATCAAGGCGCGCATGCGGTCCGCCGTCACCTGCCACGATGTGCCGGCGACAATGGCGCGCATCGTCCCGACCATTGCTGCCTTTTGCTGTTCCGACATTTCCAGCGCGGTGTCGCACGCGGCGATAAATTTGTCGTACGTGTCGGCAACAGCGACAACATGGCCATATGGCACCGCGACGTCGGTAATCGGGGTGCTAACGATCGGCAACTCCGCGGCCATGTACTCGAGTACTTTGGTCGGGCTGATGAACCGGGTCGATTCATTCAGGGCAAACGGCATCAGGCAGACGTCCCAGCCGGCCAGGAACTGCGGCAAGGCATCGTACGATTGCTGGCCCAGATAGTGGATGTTGGCGCGTTGCGGCAGGCGGGCCGCATCGATCTTGACGACCGGACCGACCATCACCAGCTGCCAATCCGGTCGCGCGTCGGCCAGCACTGAAAGCAGGTCGAGGTCGAAGCGCTCGTCGATGACGCCGTAGAAACCGAGTCGTGGGCCTTTGATGCCGGCCTGGGCGGGATGGCTGATGGCGCGCTCGAGCGCACGGCCGAAGTGGACCGCGTCGACGCTGCTTGAGAAGCAGTGGGCGTTGGTGTGGCGCTCGCGCTTCGCTTCGAACAGGCTCGGCCCGCCCGTAAAGACCAGGTCGGCGATCCCCAGCAAGGCGGACTCGCGCTGCAGCAGCTGTTTCGGCGAGTTCTTGAAAGCGGCCAGTTCATCCATGCAGTCGTAGATCACCAGCGATGGGTGCAGACCCTGCAACAGCGGCAAGGCCATCGGCGTATAAAACCACACGACCGGATCTTCGGCGTCACTGACGAGATCGGCGAGCAGCGGTTGCAGCAGCGGAATCTGGTCATCGTGAAAGCCCACTGCGTGCGACGACGTATGCGGCTGGCAGACGGTGACGTTGGGGGCGACGAGCGTCGTCTTCAGGAAATCGCCGCCGTCGTAGTAGATCGGCTCTTCGACCATGATGATCTGATAGTGCTCGGCAAGCCGGGTCAGTAGCTGCTGCGGGCGTTGGAACACGAAATCCCAGCGCAGGTGGCAAAATACAATGATCTTGGTCATACAATTTCCTTTCGGCCCTCGTGGGGCGCTAGTTAATCAGAACTGCATTACTCCTCGAGCCGGACGTTGCGCGTTGCCGCGCTGATCAGCTCAAGAGGAATCTTGGGTGTCCGGTCGGCGTGCAGCAGGCCGTTGGCCTCCTGGAACGTGTCGGCGAACTGGGTATAGCAAAAGCCGCTGAACATGAAGGTCGTGTTGACGACCTCCAGCAAGCTGCGGTACAACTCATGAAAACTGTCATCCGAATTGGCGCGCGAGTAACCCCACGTCACGATGGCGCTTTCGGCCTTGTCGTAGGCAATGCCGCCGAATTCGGTGAGCACGATCGGCTGGCCACGGTGCGGAAAGCCGTCGAGGGTCAGGATGCGCCCGCCCGGACGGCGCTGGTCGAACAAGGTGCGCACCGGGTCGCTCACTTCATAACGGGCGCGCAGCTTGGCGGGGTCGCAGTCGTAGTCGTGGATGCCGAGGATGTCGGTGGCCGATGCTTCCCAGCCATCGTTGCCGATCACCGGCCGGGTCGAGTCGAGCGTTTTCGTCAGGTGGTAGAGCGCTTCGACCGCGTTGCGGTGGGCCTGGATCGAGGTCAGGTTCGGCACCCCCCACGATTCGTTGAACGGCACCCACACGATGATGCAGGGATGGCTGTAGTCGCGCTCGATCGCCTCGGTCCATTCGCGCACCAGCTGGGTGATCGCCAGCGGCGTGAAACGGTAAGCCGAAGGCATCTCTTCCCATACCAGAAGACCCAGTCTGTCGGCCCAGTACAGGTAGCGCGGATCCTCGATTTTCTGGTGTTTGCGCACGCCGTTGAATCCCATCGCCTTGGCCAGCTCGACGTCGCCTCTGAGGGCGTCGTCCGAAGGCGCCGTCATCAACGTTTCGGGCCAATAGCCCTGGTCGAGCACCATGCGCAGCGGATACGGACGGCCGTTGAGCATCAAGCGGTCGCGGTTGATCGCAAACGAGCGCAACGCGGTGTACGAATAAACGTTTTCGAGCCGGCGTCCGGCGTGGAACAGCGTCAGTTCGCAATCGAGCAAAGTCGGCCGTTCCGGGCTCCACAACAATTCGTTGCGCGAATCGTCGATGCCAGGGTCCGACAGGACGATCTTGCGGATCGCTTCGTGGCCCACCAGTTTGTACAGGTCGTCGGCCAGCAGCGTTCTGCCGTGGCGGATTTTTACCTCGACCATCAGGTCATCGCGCAGGTCGCCGCCGACCCGCACCTCGCAGCCGATTTCAAAGCCTTCGAACGACGGCGTCCAGCGCAGCGCGGCGATATAGGTGGCCGCCACGCGCTCGAGCCAGACCGTCTGCCAGATGCCGGTGGTGCGCGGATACCAGATCGAGTGCTCGTGGCGCAGCCAGTCCTGCTTGCCGCGCGGCTTGGCCAGGTCGTGCGGATCGTCGAGCGCCTGCAAGGTCACTACCTGCAGACCGCCAGCGCGCAAGACGTGGCTGATGTCGGCTGAAAACGGGGTATGCCCGCCCGTATGATCGGCAACGAACACGTCGTTCACCCACACCCGCGCGGAGTAGTCGACGGCGCCGAAATGCAGGAGTACCCGGCCGTTGCCGCGGTCGATGTCGAACTCGCGCCGGTACCAGCAGCAGGTATGGAAATCGGTGTCGCCGATGCCGCTTGCCCGCGCCTCGGGCGCGAACGGCACGACGATCTGGTGGGTCCACTCGATCGGGTCGCTCGGCCCGGTATAGCGCCGCGCGTCGTCGAAGGCGAACTGCCACGGCCCGTTGAGCGACTGCCAGTGGTCACGCACGAGCTGGGGACGTGGGTACATGTGTTGGGTCATCAGTTCCTCATTGAATTGCAGAATTTGGAAGAAGCAAGCCGGCGCTGCCGCCGCCGGCATTGAAGCGTTCGACGACCTTGCCGCCAATGGCCGCGGCGCTGCCCTTGCGGCACAAGGCCACGCAGGCGCCGCCGAAGCCGGCGCCGGTAAGCCGGGCGCCATGCACGCCATCCTCCGCGCACAACATGTCGACGAGAGTGTCGAGCGCGTTGACCGACACTTGGTAGTCGTCGCGCAGGCTGGCGTGCGAGGCGCTCATCAATTGGCCGAAACGTGCGGCATCGACGCCGCCGGCAGCTTCCAGCACGCGCCAATTTTCGGTGACGACATGGCGGGCGCGCTGGCGTATCGGTTCCGGCAACGCCTCGACGGCCTTGATGTCGGCAACGTCGCGCAGCGCCGGCACGCCCAGCATGCTGGCGGCGCGCTCGCACTCGGCGCGCCGTTCGTTGTATTTGCTCGTTTCGAGCTTGCGCGCCACGCCCGAATCGATGACGATGATTTCCGCCGCGTCCGGCAGCGGCAGGAGTTTGGTGGCGAGGGTGCGGGCGTCGAGGAACAGCATGCTTACCTCGTCGGCCAGGCTCGAAGCCATCTGGTCCATCACGCCGCAGTTCACGCCCGCATACGCGATTTCGGCCTGCTGGGCAAGCAGCGCCAGCGCGACGTCGTCGAGTTCGACTGCCAGCAGGCGGCGCAATGCACGCAGGGTCGCCACTTCGAGCGCGGCGCTGCTCGACAGGCCAGTCCCGAGCGGCACGTTCGAGTCGACATGCACCTGCAGCGGCGGCACCGCCACCCCGCGCGCCTCGAGCAGGCGGATGCAGCCGAAGATGTAGCGCGCAAAACCTGACGGCGCGTCCTCACCCGCACCGAACGCCGCCTCGCTGCCGAGCGTGGCTGAATGGAAGCGATAACCGGGCGCCGAAACGACCGCCATGCTGACCGTGGTGCGTTGAGGCGTGGCAATCGGCAGCATGAAGCCGTCGTTGTAATCGGTGTGCTCGCCGAGCAGGTTGACCCTGCCAGGGGCGCTCGCCTGGATGAAAGAGCGGCCGGCGAAAAACTCGGCGGCGCTCATCGGCGGTCGTGTCAGTGTCGCTGTCATGCCATCAGCTCCGGCGCCACCACCACAGCTTGCAACTCGGCCGCCTTGTCTTCCGGCAGCGCATCCATGGCGAACATGCCGGCCCCCAGTTCAGTGCCGGCCAAGTACTTGAGGCGGTCGCGCGTGCGGTATGGCGGGCTGAACTGCGCATGCAGCTGGGTCTCGGGGTGGGCCTCGCCGTCGGTCGGCGCCTGGTACCAGCTCATCAGGTAAGGAAACGGCCGCTGCCACAGGCCTTCGTATTTCAGCAGCACCGTCTTGAGCGCGCGCGCCAGGTCGGCGCGCTGCTCGACCGACAACGCGGCGAAGTCGGGCACGTGCGCAATCGGCGTCACCCACACCTCGTAGGGATAGCGCGCGCAGGCCGGCACGAAGGCTACCGCGTGCAAGCCGTGGTACAGCACGCGCACCGGATCGGCCAGCTCCGTCTGCACCATGTCGACCAGTAAGGCCCGACCATGCCGGGCGTAATAGATGCGTTCGTTGGCGAGCATCGTGGCCGGCACCGGCGGCACGAAGGGATAAGCGTAGATCTGGCCATGCGGGTGGTGCAAGGTGACGCCGACCTCGACGCCGCGGTTCTCGAACGGCAGCACATACTTGATGGCGCCGCGCCGGCCGGCCCGGACAGTGCGGTCGCCCCACACTGCGAGCAGCAGTTCGATGCGGCCAAGCGGCAGCCGGGCCAGCGCATCGGCCGGATTCTGGGTGAACACGACGACTTCGCAGTGGCCGGCCGCCGGTGCGGTCGGCACGCTCGACGCGGGCGCATCGTGGGCGTCCAGGCTCATCGAGGGAAAGCGGTTGTCGAACACGGCGATCTCGTAATCGCCTTCCGGCAGTTCGGTCGGCGCCGCCGGATCGGTCGTCACCGCCAGCGGGTTGTACTCGGGCGGCGGCTGGAAGGTGCGGTGTTGGCGAAAAGCCGCGTAAGCGACCCATTCGCCGCGCAGCGGATGCCAGCGAAAATGCGGGTTGGCCGCCAGCGGGTCGGCGAACGGACTCGGCGCGGCGGCGGCAAACTGGATCGGCGCGCGGCTGTACAGCGCAAGCGCCCGACCGTCCGGTTTGACCATTTCAACGACATGCATCATGGGGCTCATCCGTATAAAACTAATGTAACAATCGTAACAGTAATGGTGTTTTCGAGGTTTCATTTATGCACCACAATGTTGCAAAAATATATTTTTGTTAAATTTTATTACGCAGTCTCTTCCCTATGGCAGCGCCCTCGCTCAACCGTCCAGATATCGCAAAACTCGACCACCGGAAACATTTTGTAGTCATATGCTTACAGTAGATTCCGGTGGATTCCTACCGACCAAACACCCGTCATGCCCCCGTGCGGCGGCACGGCAATGTATAAAATTCATGAACGCGCCAAGGGTGAGGCCGGCGCGTTTCCTTTGCTTCTTTTCCACCAGACAAGGCAACATCATGAAACCAGCCATCGAGTACGGCAGGGCGGAAAAACTGGCTTTGTGGGGCGGTGTCGAATGCACGCTCAACCGGGTAGGCGAGCGCTATTTCGACCAGGTCGAGCGCAACGGTCATGAGCGCCGGCCGGGCGACATCGAGCGCTTCGCCGCGCTCGGCATCAAAGCCATCCGTTACCCCGTGCTATGGGAGCGCGTCGCGCTTGACGGCATCGGCGCGGCCGACTGGGGCTGGCCCGACCGCCAGTTGCCGGCGTTGCGCGAAGCCCGGATCGAGGTCATCGCCGGCCTGGTCCATCATGGCAGCGGACCGCGTCACAGCAGCCTGCTCGAGCCGACGTTTGCTACCGGGCTGGCCGAGTATGCCGGCGCGGTCGCCGCGCGTTACCCGTGGCTCGAGTACTACACGCCGGTCAACGAGCCGCTCACCACCGCGCGCTTTTGCGGACTGTACGGCTGGTGGTATCCGCACGGCGCAAACGACGCGCAATTCGTCCGCGCCCTGTTGAACCAGTGCCGCGCCGTGGTGCTGTCGATGCGCGCAATCCGTCTGGTCAATCCACGTGCAAAGTTGGTGCAGCCTGACGACCTGGGCAAAACGTGCGGTACCGAACCGATGGCCGCGCTGGCCACGTTCTATAACGAACGACGCTGGCTGGCATGGGATCTACTGTGCGGCATGGTCGATCCGGACCACGCGCTGTGGCGCTACCTGATTCACTCAGGAATCGACGCCTCCGAGCTGGACTGGTTCCGCGTCAATCGCTGTCCGCCGGATATCATCGGCGTCAATTATTACGTCACCAGCGAGCGCTGGGTCGACCATCGCACCGAACGTTACCCGCCCCACTTGGCCGGGCTGGTCGACGGCCAGGCTTGCGTCGACATCGAAACGGTGCGTGTGCGGGCCACCCCGATTGCGGGCATCGGCCCCTTGCTCGAAGAAGCATGGGAGCGCTACCGCTTGCCGCTGGCCGTCACCGAGGCCCACATCGACGCGCACCGCGAAGACCAGTTGCGCTGGCTGCTGGAAATATGGCGCGCCGGCGAAGAGGTGCGCGCCAAAGGCGTCGACTTGCGCGCCATTACCTCGTGGTCCTTGCTCGGCTCGTTCGACTGGAACAGCCTGGTCACCCGGTCCGAAGGCTATTACGAATCCGGCGCCTTCGATGTGCGCTTTGCCGTGCCGCGCCCGACCGCGCTCGCCCCCCTGCTGCGCCAGCTCGGCTCCGGCCGCACGCCGGACCATCCGGTGCTTGCCGGCGACGGCTGGTGGCGCCGCGGCAGCCGCCTGCTGGCCGGGCTGGCCGGGGCCGAGATTGCCGGCCACATCCATGCCGCCGGCGCGCCGATCCTCATTTCCGGCGCCAGTGGCACTTTGGGCCGCGCCTTTGCCCGCATCTGCGCGCAGCGCAACCTGTCGCATCGACTGCTGTCGCGGCGCGACATGGACATCGCCGATCCAGTCTCGGTGGCGGCGGCGATCGCCCGCTACCGTCCATGGGCGATCGTCAACGCCAGCGGCTACGTGCGGATCGACGATGCGGAGCACAACGTCCAGCGATGCTTCCGCGAAAACGCGCACGGCCCGGCCATGCTGGCTTGCGCCTGCGCGCGCGAAGGGGTACACCTGACGACGTTTTCGAGCGACCTGGTGTTCGACGGCCGGCGTGGCGCGCCGTATGTCGAAACCGATGCCATGGCGCCGATCAATATGTACGGCCGCAGCAAGGCCAGGGGCGAGTCGGCCGTGCTGGAAGCCTGCCCGAAGGCGCTGGTAGTGCGCACCAGTGCGTTTTTCGGTCCGTGGGACCAGCATAATTTTGTGGTCCGGGCCCTCGGCACGCTCGAGGCGGGCCGGCCGTTTTATGCAGCCGACGACGTCACCGTGTCGCCGACCTATGTCCCGGACCTGGTCAATACCTGCCTGGACCTGATCATCGACGGCGAGCGCGGCGTCTGGCACCTGACCAACGGCGATCCGCTCACGTGGGCCGGGCTTGCCGCCAGGGCGGCCGCGCGGGCCGGGGTGGACAGCAGCAGGCTCGAACCCCGGCCGGCAGCCGACTGCCGTTACATCGCCGCCCGGCCGCGTTACAGTGCGCTGGTCAGCAACCGGGCGATCCTGCTGCCCACGCTCGACAGCGCGCTCGGCCGGTTCCTGCAGGAGCGCGAGCCGGCGCCGCCAACGCCGGTCACATCAGCTTTTTGGTCAGGAACCGCCCGACCAGCAGCGCACTGACGGCGCTGAGCACGACGGCCGTCGTGCTCGACGAAAACCCGACAAAGGTATTCATCGCCACCTTGCCCGCCTTAGGCCCCAGCAGCTGCATGCGGCGCTTGCTCATTTGAACCCCGAGTTCGTTGAGCCGCGTTTTGCCCAGCATGCGCTCCGCTTCCGGCAGCAAAATGGTTTCTTCATCGGCCACATGGTGCATCACGTCTCGCATCAGTTCGCTCACCAGTTGGTCATAGCGCGGCGTAGCCGGATCGGCTTGGCGAATCTTGGCGATCATGTTGCGCATCTCGAGGTGTTGCGGGATGCTTTTTTCGAGGGCTGAGCCGCCCATGCCCAATTGACGCAGCGCCGGATAAAAGGTTTCTTCTTCCAGCGTCGAATGAATTTCCAGTGCATCGCAAATGATTTCGGCCAACGCTTTTTTAACCGTGGACTTTTTCGTCACCACATATTGGTGCGAGGTGAGCATCACATGCGAATGGTCGAAGCGGATCATGTCGGTGATCGACGGGCTGATATCTTTAAGCGAAAACATGATGTTCTCCTTGTTTCATGAGATGGCGTTCATCCTGGCGCGCCCGCCAGGTGGGAACTCAAGCGCGGCGCCCGGCAAAATCCGCCGCGGTCAATGCCGGGGAAACTGAGGCACCCTCTTCTTTGAATGACGCCAGCCAAAGCCCGCCGCGGGTGGTGATCGAAGGACAAGCCGCCGCCGCGCCGGCGTCGACAAATCCGCTGACCAGCAACCATTTGCGCACGTCGTCGTCGAGTTCGACGGTGTCGCCGCGGTCGATGGCGTCGAGCGCGGCGAAGCAGGCCTGGCCGAACAAGGCGCGCTCGCCGTTCTTGGTGAGGACGGTGGTGCCGCACGGATGGCGCGACACCAGGTTGAAGGCAAACAATCGTTGCGGCAGGTCCCCTTCGCGGTAGCGCGCAGCGGGGTTGGCCATGCCTGGATTAAGGGATTGCAATGCGTTCAGTTCGTCGCTGTTTAATTTGGGCCCCATCGTGACCTCCCTCGCTGAACTCAATAGTAATGCGTGCAGACCCTCGTTTCAAGCTGAGCAGTACAAAAAAAATTGCCGCATGTGCCGGCGCCGCATGTATCGGCCAGGACCGCTGATGCATCGCCTCCATTATTTGCCAGAAATTCGATAGGACGTGGCCTACACTTACTTGGCCGGAACCCCGACGTGAAAAGCGCTGGCGCTTCGCTATCATCTGCAGTGTTGCTGCACCTTGCGACGAAACGCAGGGAAGCCGCGATCACGACGATCACGATGATCACGCAGCGGTCCGAACCAAGTCATGGCACCCATCAAGACTGCCGAGATACGGAGCGCATCATGATATTGCAATTCGAGCACAAGAGACCGCCCACGGTCACCCGCCCGAGTCCGCTTGCTTCTGTTGCCGCGGCGCTGGTTCATCTGGGCAAAGAACTCCAGCAGATTAATTACCGGTTCCACACCCCGACCCCGGCAACGATCGAGCTCGTCAATAGCCGCCCGGGCAACGCGCGGGCGCGCAGCCTTGTCGACGTGTTCGGCTGGAACCGCGAGTTTAACCCGGCCCTGATACCGGTCGCCATCCTGAGCGCAATGCGCGATGCCGGCATGCTGGCGGAGTCCGGCAACGGACTGCGCAGTACCTTGCGGGTCTCCTCGCTTGGCGAGCAGCTCTATTTTCACTCGGCACACCCGGCCGGCCAGGCCGACGCCGGTACTGCCCCTGACACAGTTTGTTTCGGTCCCGATACCTATCGGTTCGCGCGCCAGCTGCGCTTCTGCGTGCCGGCGCTGGCGGGCCGGGTGACGCGCTGCATCGATCTCGGTTGCGCCGCCGGAACCGGCGCCATCGAGCTGGCCCACATGTGCCCGGCGGCGTCGGTGCACGCGGTCGACACCAACCCGGTTGCCCTGGCACTGACGCGGGTCAATGCCTTGCTGGCCAACGCCACGGGGGTGCTGCCGGAGTACAGCCACATGCTGGCAAATGTCGATGGCACATTCGACCTGATCGTAGCCAATCCGGCCTGCATGGTCGACGACGCCGCCCTCACCTGCCGCCACGGCGGCGCCGCCGTTTCAGGCGCCATCGTCAACGCCGCCATTGGCCGCCTGGCGCCCGGCGGTACCTTGTTGCTGTACACGACGCCCGGCATTGTCGACGGCGTCGACCAGTTCGGCGAAGAAGTGGCGCGCCGCCTTGACCGGGCCGGATTTGCTTGGTCTTACGACGAGATCGATCCCGACATCCGCAGCGACGAGCTGGGCAAGCCGGCCGGCGCCGGCCTCGACCGCATCGCCGCGGTGTGGCTGATGGCGACCAAGCCGACTTCGCACCACGTCAACTGGTAAGCGGCGCTTGTATCGGCCGGCAGGCGCCCGCCGTCGTTGGGCCGGCATGCCGTCCGGCACCTTTGCGCGCAACTGTCCTACATTCACATCAGCAAGGCGCCGACGATGACCTCGCCAGGCGGGCGGCATAATTAAGCGGCAAGGGCATGTCGCCCACGTCCACCGTCGGAAGGCCGACGTTCAATTGGAAAGAAGTTATGTTGGCTCACAACAAACGCCTACAGTACACGGTACCGGTCAGCAAATCGAATCCTGGCCTGGCCAAGCTGATGCCAGAGCAATTCGGCGGCCCCGAGGGAGAGCTGGCGGCAGCAACGCGCTATTTTACGCAGGCGATAGATAACAAGCCCGGTGCCGGCGACAAGGTTCATTGATGGATCGCCAATGAACGTACGCGCGGCCCAGGTCCCCTGCATGCTGGTCGGCGGCGCAGTTGCCGTCGCCGGCCTGCTGGTACTGACGAATGAACTCGCCAAACCGTTGCTACACCTGTCGCCGAGCCTGACGGGCGCCTTGCAAGGGGGCTCCATGGCGGCCCTGGCAACCGCGGCCGGCACCGCGCCTGTCCTGTTTGCGCAAAAACTTTCCAGGAAAGTGTGCGAGGGATTTCTCGGGCTCGGCGCCGGCATCATGCTGGCGGCGACCTCGTTTTCGCTGGTGATTCCCGCATTGGCGGCAAGCCGGGCGGCGGGCGCGGGCGCGTGGGAAGCGGCGGCAATCACCGCGGCGGCCATCCTGATCGGGATGGCCCTGGTGATGAGCCTCGACCGCCTCGCGGGCGCCGACCTCCACGCGGAGGAAACCACCGGGGGCAACCACGACAGCAGGTCGATCAAGCGGGCATGGCTGTTTGTCGGCGCCATCGCCATTCACAACCTGCCCGAAGGCCTTGCCATCGGCGTCGCTTATGCCGGGATCGACCCAGCCAAGGCCTATGGATTAGCGACCGGCATCTCGCTTCAGGATATACCGGAAGGACTGGTGGTGGCGATGGCGCTGCGCGCGGTCGGTTACGGCCGGGTGTATTCGGCCCTGCTCGGTGTTGCCTCGGGCATCATCGAACCGATTGCCGCAGTTGCCGGCGCCGCGCTGATCGAAGTCTCTGCCGCACTGCTGCCGTGGGGACTGGCATGCGCCGGCGGCGCGATGTTGTATGTCATTTGCCACCACATCATTCCGGAGTCGCACAAGGATGGCTTGAACAAGCTCGCATCAGGCGCGCTGGTGGCCGGTTTCGTCGTGATGATGATTCTCGATACCGCGCTTGCGTAAACCGCGGCTCCACCGGGTCCGTCCGGGCCGCCGCAACGCCCGCCGATTGTTTAGTAGCGCCGGCAACTGCGTTCACTATCGGGCGGATTTCACAGCGGATACGCTATTCACCGGAGCGCCGCCCTAGTGAATTTTATAGTAACCTTTTTTGTCGAGACGCCAAGGTTTCGGTCAATGCGATCCGGTGCGCACGGCACGTTCGTGGCGTGCATCAAACTATAGCCAGGACATTTTAATGAAAAAAAATATCGCCGTTGTTGGTGCCGGATTTTCTGGCGCCGTCATTGCAAATCAGTTGGCTCATGCAGGATACAACGTCGAAGTGTTCGAGTCGCGCCCCCATATCGCGGGCAATTGCCACTCCGAACGCGATGACGATACGGGCGTCATGCTGCATGTTTACGGACCCCACATATTTCATACCGACAATGAGCGGGCATGGGAATTCGTCAACCGGTTCAGTGAATTCAAACCTTATGTGAACCGGGTCAAGGCAATCACGAATGGCAAGGTTTTTACCCTTCCCATCAATTTACTGACCATCAACCAGTTCTTCAACAAGACCATGCGTCCGGCCGAAGCGCAAGCCTTCCTGCTGACGCTGGGCGACAAATCGATCGACAATCCGACCACCTTCGAAGAGCAGGCTTTGCGCTTCGTCGGGCGCGAGCTGTACGAGGCCTTTTTCAAAACCTATACGATCAAGCAATGGGGCCTGCAACCGAGCGAGCTGCCTGCGAGTATCTTGAAACGCCTGCCGGTACGTTTCAATTACGACGACAACTATTTCAATCACAAGTACCAGGGCATGCCGGCAAATGGTTACACCGCGCTGGTCGAGAAAATCCTGGCAGTCGCGGGAGTCGCGGTGCACCTGAGTACGCCCTTCGATCCCGCACTGAAGCACGACTACGGCCACGTTTTCTACAGCGGCCCGATCGATGCATGGTTCAGCCATTCCGAAGGCCGCCTGCCCTACCGCACCCTCGATTTCGAAGTCTTCCGCGACCGGGGAGACTTCCAGGGCAACGCCGTCATCAACTATTGCGACGACAGCCAGCCATATACCCGGATCACCGAACACAAGCATTTCTCACCGTGGGAACAGCACGACAGGACGATCTGCTACACCGAATACAGTCGGCAATGCGAGGAGCGCGACATCCCTTACTATCCGATCCGGCTGGCGCGCGACAAGCAGCAACTCGAGCGCTACGTCGACGTGGCACGCGAAGAAGCGAACGTGACCTTCGTCGGACGCCTTGGCACCTACCGTTATCTCGACATGGACGTTACCATTAACGAAGCGTTGATCACGGCGGACAAGTTTCTCGACTGCGCGCGCGCGCGCGCCCGCATGCCGGCGTTTGTCATCGATCCACTGGGGTAATCAGGCGCGGCCTGGCTGGTTTTTTAGAGCACGTTCGCGCGCGCGCCGAGGATGTCGCGAAGCCGCTGCGCGAGTTGGGCTTGCTGGTAAGGCTTACTCAACAACTGCACGCTGCCGTCGATCCGTCCGCCGACGGCCAGCGCATCGCGCGTGTAACCGGATGTGAACAGCACGGCCACTCCCGGCAGCAAGCGCCTGGCGTGAGCCGCCAATTGCGTGCTGCTGACCGGGCCGGGCATCACCACATCGGTAAACAGCAGGTCGATCTGGTCGCCCCGTTCGAGTATCGCCAGGCCGGCCGCGCCGTCGGCGGCGTCGATCACCCGGTAACCGAGCTCACGCAAGGTACCGACGGCGGTCAGGCGCACCTCGTCGTCGTCTTCGACCACGAGAATCGTTTCTTCGCCGCCGGTGACGTCGATGCCTGGGGCCGCCAGGGCGGGCAGCTCGGTTGCATGCGAGCGCGGCAGTAGAATATCGATGGCCGTACCCTCGCCCGGCTTGCTGCGCAGCGCGATGTGCCCGCCGCTTTGCTTGACGAAGCCATACGCCATGGAAAGGCCCAGGCCGGTGCCCTGGCCGACCGGCTTGGTGGTAAAGAAAGGCTCGAACGCATGCTCCATCACGTCTTCGGTCATCCCGCAGCCAGTATCGGACAAGCTCAGCAGCACGTATTCGCCCGGCACGATGTCGTCGATTCGTGCATGTTCGACGCTGATCAAGCGATTGCGAAATTCCAGGGAAAACGCACCGCCGACGCCGGCCATCGCATCGCGCGCATTGATCGCCAGGTTCATCACGACATTCTCGAACTGGCCGGCATCGACAAAGACATTCCACAGCGCTTCGTCGTAGCGGTACTCGATGCCGATCGCCTCGCCGAGCGCGCGTTGCAGCAGATCGTCGCGGTCGCGCAAGGTGCGCAAGGGGTTGATCGCGACAGGCTGCAGCGGCTGGCGGCGCGCGAACGCCAGCAATTGCGACGACAGCTTCGAGCCGCGCGCGACGGCCGATCCGATGCTGCGCAAGCGCTGCTGCAACGTCGCGTCGGTCGGCGGATAATGCTGCAGCAGCTGGACATTGCCGCTGATGATCTGGAGCACGTTGTTGAAGTCGTGGGCAATGCCGCCGGTCAGCTTGCCGACCGCCTCCAGTTTTTGCGCGTGCTGCAAAGCTTGCCGCGCCTCCTCGAGCGCCAGCAATCGTTCCTGCGCGCTGCGCTCGGCCGCTTTGCGATCGGAAATATCGCGGATGAAGCTGCTCACCGCAAACAGGGCGCCTTCAGGAAAGCCGGCCACCGCCAGCTCGGCCGGAAAACAGCGCCCGGACCGGTGCATCGCAGTCACCTCGATCACATTGTGCGAGACAAGCCCGCGGCCGCGCTGGACGAAACGTTGAAACCAGACCGCGTGGCGGGCCCGGAACTCGGCCGGGACGATCAGTTCGGCCATCGGCGAACCGATCGCGTCAAGCCTGCGCCAGCCGAACATCCGCTCTGCGCTGGCGTTCCAGTGGGTGATATGGCCATCCGATCCGACGGCGACGAACGCATCGTGCGAATGCTGGAGAATCACGTCGAACCGATGCTGCTCATGCGCCAACTGGGCGTTGACGACGCGCATCGCGTTTTCGTTCTCCTTGACGCGGGTAATATCGGCATGCGTGCCGATGGTGCGCAAAGGCCGCCCGCTTGCATCGCGGGTGACAGCCATGCCGCGTCCGAGGATCCAGCGATAGCCGCCATCCTTGCTGCGCATCCGGTATTCGCTGACATAGGATTGTGTCGTGCTGTCGAGATAGGCGTTCAGCCGCGCCATCACTCTTTGCACGTCATCCGGATGAATCAAGTCGCGCCATGTCTGCTCCGTGTTGCTCAATTCATCCTCGGAAAAGCCCAGCATCGCCTTCCACTGCCTGGAGTACAAGATATTGCCAGTGCCGCGGTCCCAGTCCCACACCCCGTCGCCGGCACCCTCCAACGCATAGTTCCAGCGATATTCAATATCGCTCAGTTGCCGCGTCATCTGCCTGGCCAGGCCGACCGCGCGCCGCTGCCCGGTGCCGAGCGCCCAGACCAGGAAGGCCAGCATGCCGCTGGCCACCGAACCGCCGGCGGCGATCCAGCGCGGGCGGTTGTCGTCGAGCCTGGATTCCCACCGGGCCGTCGAGCCGATGTCGAGCGTCCATGGCGCACCGGCGATGGTGAGCGTGCGGATGGTTCGATAGCTTGGAAGAAAACCCGGCGGCTGGCTGTCCGCCACCCCGGAGCGGTACAGCTGGCTAGCGTCCGAGCGCTGGCCACCATCGTAAATCGACAGGCTCACTTCGGCTGAACGTTCGCCGTTCAGGCCCGTCATCAGATCGTCCATGCGAAACGGCGCGCCGACCCAGCCCACCAGGTGTGCCCGGCGCTCTTCGATGGTCGCGGTCGGCATCGCCCGGCGATAGATCGGTAGGTACATCACGAAGCCGGACTGCACGTTGCGCCCGTTCTCCTGGATCAGGCGCACCTTGCCCGACGCTGCCGCCTGGCCGCTGTCCCTGGCCCGTTCCATCGCGGCGCGCCGGGTCGGTTCGGTCAGCATGTCGTAGCCGGGCGCGCGCAGGTTCAGGCCGGTGAACGGCTCGATATGGGTGATCGACGAGTAAATCGGGCGCCCGCCGGCGGGACGAATATCGTATCCGGGAGCGCCGTCGCCGCGGATGGCTGCCAAGTGGGCAGCGAGGCCGGCGGGCAAGACCAGCTCGACCAGCGCCAGGCCTTGAATGCCGGGGAAGCGCTCTTCGAGCCGGATCGACTGGACAAACAAGCGAAAGTCCGCGCGCTTGGCATCCATCGATCCCAGCATGAAAGCCTGCGTATCGCGCTCGACCTGTTCGTACGTGCTCATGCGTTGCTCGATGCGGCGCACGGTCTGCCGCGTCTGGAATTCGAACTCCGCCCGCCGGCTGTTTTCGATCTGCTGTTCGACCACGTGCCAGGCGCCAAAAGTTGCCGCCAGCGACAGCAGGAACACCGCGATCGCCAGCATTTCAGGCGTGCGCAATGTTGACGTCATCCATTGCCAACGGGAAAAAGTCGAAGCGGAAGCATCGGCCGGTTCAGGCAAGGCACCAGGGTTTGTCATCAGCATGTTTTACGGAAGTCGTTGCGCTATAAAAATAATATTGCCCGGGTCGGCAAGTGACGCCACCACATTGCGATGGCATGAGCCTGGTTGAACGCATCGCCATTCTAACCTGCGGCCGCGCGACCGTCGCGGCGGGTGCGAACGCCGCTGTTGCAAGCGGTCTCATGTTGCATTTGACGACCCAAATCATAGCACTGACCGTTTCAACAGGTTCATCAACCAGCCAATCAATCAATCAGGCTTGCGCGGACGGATATCCGGACTCATCCATTGACCTGAACATTGACGCCGCAACAACATTCTTACTACATAAAAATCCATATTGAACATATCAAACCAGCGCCGCTGGTGACTATACCGGGCCGATGCTGCACGTCTTTTTTGGGAGAACTGTTATGCCACGCGATGATGACGGCGTACCGATCCGATGCGAGGTGCTGGAAGCGCGCGGGCAGCGTCACATCGACACCATCGTGCTGCCGTGTCCGAAAAGATCGACCTGCAGCACCGTCGCCGCCTGGCGTGACAGCTACACCTTGGCGGCGCCAGGCGCGCGGCCGGGTTATCACACGCCTGCCCGCGCACCTGAACCTGCACTGGTTCGGCAACATCAATCAGATGATCGCTGCCGTGTCCGGCGCTCTGGCGCTCTGGCTCGGCATCGGCATGGTGCTCGATGGCGTGTTCACGGTCGGCATGCTGATCGCGTTCACTGCCTACAGCGGCCAGTTCGGCGCGCGCGAGCCGGGCGAATCGGTGGCCGTTACCGGCCCTTGCGGCTGCGGCAAGACCGCGCCATGCTTGCCGCGATGATGCAGGACGACGTGCTGCTGGCCGGCTCGATGGCCGAGAACATCAGCTTTTTCAACCACCCGCCCTATTATTGTCAGGGAATAATCTCAGCAAGCCGGCGCTGCGCAGCTATGCCGGACCGGTCTGGTTGAAATAGGCGCCGATCGCGTCGGCATCGCCGATCAGTTTTCCGCCAATAAAAACTTGCGGCCAGGTCGATTGACCGGACACGGCGCGCAGTACGCTCGCGTTGATCTTGTGGTCCTGGATTATTTCAGTGTACACGCACCCCTCGCGCTCGAGAGTGGCTTTGGCGCGGGCGCAATGCGGGCATCCCGGCTTGGCGAACACGACCACCGGCTCGGGAATGTCGGCGTTCGCATTGATGTAGTTGAGCATCGTTTCGGCGTCCGACACTTCCAACGGATCGCCTTCCTTGTCCGGCTCGACGAACGCTTTCTGGATGACGCCGTCCTTGACCAGCAGCGAATAGCGCCAGGAACGCATGCCCAAGCCGAGGTCGCGCTTGTCCACCAACATCCCCATGGCCTTGCTGAAGTCGCCATTGCCGTCGGGGATGAAGCTGATATTCCCGGCATCCTGGCCGGCTTGCCATTCATTCATGACAAACGCATCATTGACGGAGATGCAGACGATGTCATCGACGCCGTTTTTCTTGAACACCGGCGCCAGCTCGTTATAGCGCGGCATGTGACTCGAGGAGCAAGTCGGGGTGTAGGCGCCTGGGAGCGAAAACAGCACCACGTTTTTTCCTTTGAAAAGCTCATCCGTGCTGACGTCTTTCCACTGGTTGCCGGGCCTGGCCTTGAAGACGACCTGCGGTACCGGTTTGCCTTCAAGCGTTTCTGGAGTCGGGAGCATGGAGGTTCCTTTCAATGGCTGAGCAATATGCAACGGGCTTCCTGGCCTTCGCGACTTTCTTGGTTATTATGCTCTCGTACGTCGCCGCGCACGGTTGCGCACGTACGCGCTGCGCGCAGTTTCAGAATCATCTCGCCGAACAGCGTGTTGACCCCGGCGAACCGCATGCAGTTGAATCTGCCCGGATCGTACTGGCGGAAAGCGTATTCAACAGCGGCGACGAAGTGTTCGCCGTCCTCGACGGGGTCGTCGACATGCATTACCGCGTGGCGCGGCGCGCATCCTCGCGGTCGAACAGGAAGGCAGTGTCTAGCCTGAATTTTGCATAAAGAGGGAGCGAGCAAGAATGGCGTAAGTGATTGAATAAATGTAATTTATCCCTAAGCCACATTGACCAACACGAATGCCACCTTGCCCAACATGCGTTCTCCCCCCGAGCAGCTCGGTTTTGCATCCATTCCGACCGTAGCGTCCGCGCCGATTTCGCCGGCGGCGGTGTGTCGTCCGATCTCGGCCCGGTTCTGCTGCGGTAAAGAGGCCGGGAACGACTCGAACAACTTGCGCCACGACCCGATGTTCAAGCTTGGCGCGGCCCGCTTACCGTTCGACGATGGCGCTGCGCTGGCATCGTCGGCGACCGTCTTGCGCGTCGAACATGCGGCGAGCCGCCAGCAGATCTATCGTGTCAGCGCGGCCCTCGACTGGAGCCGCATCGGCAGTTTGTGAAACATTCAGGCTCGAAGGACAACCGATGGCCTGAAGGCAGTTCCGGGACGCACGAAGTCAGATCGCCGTGACATCGTAATCGCGCTCGACGCGGCAGATGCGGGTTGTATAGGCGGCGTACCAGGCTTTGAGGCCAAGTTGCTGGGCGATGAGGTGCGAGGCCGGCACCTTCCACGCCGCAATCGCTGCCAGGCTTGCCCAGTAGGACACCGTGATGCCGACTTCCTCGCGCGCCGTCTCCATGCCAAGAAAGCCCGGCTGCCGGGCTGCGCTTGCAGCCATGGCTTCGCTCATGGCGCTGTAGCCGTCGTCACGCGCAGTACGAATCGAAGTAAAAATAACCGCGTAATACGGCGCGGCCGGGGTGGCGGCTATTGGCATTTTCTGCTCCCTGAAACAGCTGCGCTGGCCGCCGTTTGGTGATCGGCGATTTGAAAAAACAGGTGTACGCTCATTTCGCGCTTTCTGTTGCGCTCTTGCGCGCGATCTCGATAAAGGCCTTCACGGCAGGCGCGGCGCGCGCCAGGTCGCGCAAGCCGACCCGGCGCCGGATAGCCGGACGCAGCGCCACCGTCGCCAGTTGCAGATTGGTGCGCGCAACGTCGGCCGGCAAAGCCGGTTCCGGCATGATCGAAATGCCCCCGCCCGACTCGACCATGCCGAGAATCGTCAGCACCTGCGTCATGCGGTAACGCACTTGCGGCGCCAGCCCGTGTGCGGCGAACACCGGCAGCACCAGCGGCCAGGCGCACTGCTCGGAGAGGTTCAGGGGCTCGCCGGCCAGGTCGGCCGGCGTCACAAAAGCGCGCCTGGCCAACGGGTGGCAGTGCGGCAGGACCGCCACCATCTCGTCCTCGGCCAGCGGCACGGTATTGAAAGCGTTATCCGGCAACAAGACAAAGCCGATGTCGATCCGTCGCTCCAAAATCCACTGGCGTACTTCCTGGTCCGGCGCTTCGTCGATTTGCACCGCGATGCCAGGATAGCGGGAGCGAAAGGCCTCGAGGATGGCCGGCAGCCGCTTTAACGATGAGGTGGGGCCGAACGACCCGACCCGCACCAGACCCTCGCTCAGGCCGCGCGCGGCCGATGCTTCCTGCGTCATCGCATCAAGCAGGCCGAGGATCTCGCGTGTGCGCGTGAGCAGCCGATTGCCGACCTCGGTTAGCGCCGCCGCCGCGTGCTGGCGCGACACCAGTTCGACGTCAAGTTCATTTTCCAGCGACTTGATGGCGTGCGACACGGCGGACTGGCTGATGCCGAGCCGCTGGCGGCGGCGGCCATGATGCGCGAGCGGCTGAGTGGGCGCAAATGGTTCGGCATCGCGCTTGCATTCGTCGGCGCGGTGATCGTCATCACGCGCGGCGACTTCGCCGGCACTGTGCATGATTTCAAGAGCTCGCTCGGCGCCGGCGAGTTGTTGATGCTGGCCAGCGCGTGCAGCTGGGCTGCCTACACACAGATCGGGCGCCACGCGCTTACCGAGCTGTCGCCTATCGCGGCCACGACCTATGCGGCTTTGTGGGGCTGGTTCTTCCTCGCGGTCGGCGCCGCCGGGCAGATCAATCAGGTCGACTGGAACACTGTCGGCTGGACCAGCTGGGCCGCGGTCGGCTACCTCGGCGCCATCGGCACGGTGATCGGCTTCGTCTGGTATTACGAAGGCGTAAAAGCCCTGGGACCGTCGCGCGCGGCGGTCTTCAACAACCTCGTGCCGACGTTCGGCGTCGGCTTCGGCGCGCCGCTGCTGCTGGGCGAGCCGGTGCTGGTATCGATGGTGGTCGGCGGCGTGGTCACGGTGGCCGGCGTCATGCTCGCCAGCCGCTGACACGCAGTACAATAATCGTCCGGCCTTAACCACGGAGTTCATGTATGTCGTCCCTGCCCGCTCCCACCGCAACGTCATTGCCGAAGTTACCGGCATTGCTGACGGTTTGGCGTTATGTCTATGCGAGCACGGGCATCATCAGCGGCATGGTTGCCGGCGCCGTGCTGGCCTGGATGTGCGCCAAACTGGGGGCGGCGAGCATGATCTTGTATGCCTTCGCGCTGCTGCCCACGCTGGCTTTGGGCGCAGTTGGTTTCCTTTACGCCGGAAAAAAATATTCAAACTACCAAGCCGAACTGCATGCCGACCAAGGCGTGGTCCTGTACGACGGGGTTTGGTGGCGCACCGAAGCATGGGTTCCGATTGCGCGCCTGCAGCACATCGATGTGAGCCAGGGTCCGCTCGACCGGCGCTGGGGTATGGCGACGCTCACGCTGCAAACCGCCGGCACCCACGACCACGCGACCCGCATCGCCGGCTTGCCGGTCGCGCGGGCGCACGCCTTGCGCGCGGCGCTGCTGCCGCAATCGCGGGCGCAGCATGAGTGAGCAGCGCAAGCATCTGCATCCGCTGTCGTCGATATTCCTGCTCGGCAGCGCGCTCAGGCAAATCGCCTTGCCGCTCGGCGCCATGCTGTTCTTTGGCCGCGACGCCAACAATTGGGAGGCATGGGCCGCCCTGCCGGTGCTGGGCGTCGGCGCCTGGACGGTGCTGCGCGCGCGCTTCTTCCACTACGAGGTGGGCGAGTCTGAATTGCTGGTGCGCGAAGGCGTGATCGATCGCGCGCAAAAGCATATTCCATTTACCCGCATTCAAGGCGTCAGCCAGCGCCGCATACTGCTGCACCGTCTGCTGGGGGTCACGGAAGTGCGCATCGAATCGGCTGCCGGCGGCAAACCGGAAGCGGTGATGAAGGTCTTGAGCCTGCCGGCCGCCGCCGAACTGGAAGCGCTGTTGCGCGACAAGAAATGCGCCGCGCCCGCGACGCTGTCCGGGCCAACCGCGGCGCCCGCGTCATCCGTTCTGCACGCCCTGCCGGCTTCGGAAATCCTGCGCCTTGGCCTAGTGTCGAACCGCGGCATGATCATGGTTGGGGTGGCGTTCGGCCTGGTCATGCAAAACGACACCCTGCGGTTCAATTTCGGCAAGCTCGTGCGCCCGCTGGTGCGTTGGACGGGCCGCCTGATGCAGACACAGGTCGAATCCGGCAATGCCTGGATTTTGGCGGCCGGCGCAGCCCTCGGCCTGCTGGGTATGCTACTGCTGTTGCGCCTGCTGTCGGTGCTGCTGGCCTTCTTCCGCTACCATGGATTTACGCTTGCGCGCGACGGCGAGCGCCTGCTGGCGCAGCAAGGCCTGCTCACCGTCGTGCGCAACGGCGCGCGCTTGCCGCGCCTGCAGCGCTGGGAGCTGGAAGAGACCTGGTTGCACCGGCGTTTTGGACGTTGCCGCCTGGCGGTTTCGGTAGCCGGCTCCCGGCACGGGCAAGAACATGCACATGGCGCGTCGCCCGACACCGGCTTCGAGGAACTGGCCCCGATCGCCACGCCCGCCCAAGCCCAGGCCTTGCTGCGTGTGTGCATTCCGGCGCTCGACTGGGATCGCCTGAACTGGCGGGCACTGCATCCGGCCACTGTCAAGCGGCGCCTGTTCGGCCAGGCGCGCTGGGTAGTGCCGGCGCTGCTGGCCTGCGCCTTGGCAGACGCTTTTTATGCGTGGCCGCTGCCTTGGCCGGCCCTTGTCGCCATCGCTGCCCTGCTGGCGCTGGCCATGCTGTGGCATGCGCGTGCCTGGGCGCGCTTTGGCGCTATCGCCGAGACCGGCGACGTGCTTCTGTATCGCAGCGGCGTATGGACGCGACGGACGATCGTGGTGGTCGGCGCCCGCCTGCAAAATCTGCGGCTCTACAGTTCGCCGCTTGACCGCAGCCTCGGCATCGTGCACCTGCAGGCGGACACCCAGGGTGGCTCACGCAATCATCGCGCCCTCGACGTTCCCTGCCTGGGCCGCGGCGCGGCCGACACTTTGCGCGCAAGCCTGTGGCAGCGCATCCAGGGCGCCGTGTAAAGGCGCCAAGCCGATTCGACATCGGCGCCGCCTGGCCCGGCATTTGCGTACTCGTCGAGAAATAAAAGCGAAGCTTTGGCAAACGGATCCGGATCCGATGCAAGGCGGTCGTTGCGCCGCAGTGCGAGCACGGCAAGCGGCGGCCAACACAGCAGCGCGCCGGTGATGGCAGCCAACCTGCACATTTATTTTTTGGCGGGCACTTTAGTCGTCAGCCGGGTAGCGCAAGCCGATCTGCACGCGGATGGTGTCGAGCACGCGCATCAGCGCCAGCGTTTCGTCAAGCGGCATGCCCGCGCTTTCAAGCAGGCCTTCGCGCACGCAGCGCGTGGCCTCGATCGCTTCGTGCACGTAGCCGTTGCCGAGATACGGCGTCGGCACCACCCGCGTCGAGCCGCTTGCCGACGTTACCGTCAGCGACGGCGAGCGATGGAAACTGGCGTCCATGCGCACCTGGCCGAGCGCACCCGAGACGGTCAGTTGGTTCGACGTTTTTGCCAGCAGCGAGCACGAACAGACCGACATGGCGCCGCCGACGTGCAGCAGGTTAAAGCCGGTTTGCGCATCGACGCCGGTCTCGCTCATTTCGGCCAGTGCCGACACTTTCGTCACCGGCCCCATGATGGCGGCGGCGATCGACAAGGGATAAATGCCCAGGTCCAGCAGCGCGCCGCCGCCGAGCTCGCGGTGATTGACCCGGTGCGCCGGGTCAACCGGCGCGTAAAAGCCGAAGTCGGCGTGCAGCTGGCGCGGCGCGCCGATTTCGCCAAGGGCGACGATGCGCCGCAGTTGCGCCAGCGCCGGCATGTACCGCGTCCACATCGCCTCCATCAGGAACAACTTGTTTTGACGGGCCAGCGCGACCATTTTTTCAGCCTCGCGCAGGTTCATGGCAAACGGCTTTTCGCACAGGACGGCCTTGCCGCCCTCGAGGGCCATGGTGGCGTTCGCGGCATGGACCGGATGCGGGGTGGCGATGTAGATGATGTCCACTCCCGGCGCGTCGCACAATTGCTGGTAAGAGCCATACGAAACGGGTGAGCCGAACTGGCGCCCGAACTGCTCCGCGCTGTTGCCACTGCGCGAACCGACCGCAGCCAAGATGGCGCCAGGCGTGTCCATCAGGGCCGTTGCAAATGCGTGGGCAATATTGCCGGTGCCCAAGATGCCCCACCGAACCGGTTCCATGTTATCGCTTCCAATCATGCAACCGCCCTTGGTTAAATGTCGATCGCATCGAGCTTACACTGCCAACCGATTCGACCGGCATCGCTTGCCACCGCCGTACAACAAATTTTCGAATAGTTAACAGCTATCATGCGGTTTGATTTCCTTTTTAGCATTATTGCTGAAATTAGGGATAGATTGGATGGCAGCATAAATTTATTGGAGAAACGGACCCGGCATATCGGCCCACTTTATAAGGAGACACTACATGAGCATCCGCTTTCGTCATTCCTTGCGCACACTGCTACCCACCCTCGCCCTGCTGGTTCAAGTTCCCGGGGCAGCGGCCAGCACCTTGAACCAGAACGCGTCATGGACCATCGACCGGGCCGGCACCACCACCAAGTTCCGCTCGGTGGCCTACGGCGATTCAATCTATGCCGGCTACAACGGTTCCGTCAGCAGCGCGGCAAAATACGCGGCGCCGACGGTCAACGCGGAATATTTGGCGGCGCAGTGGGGCGCCGACATCGAAAGTGTGCGCCGCACCAAGTCTGGTGCGGTTGCCTCGGACGTGTACAACAACAAGATCGTGGCGGAGCGCTCGTATATGCAAGCGAGCAACACGCGCGTCGTCACCTTCGAGATGTGCGGCAACGATGGCCTGCAGGCGCGCGCCGCCTTCAAGAGCCAGACCGGTACCTGCAATTACAGTCGGATGGCAGCGGCGGAAAGTAGCTGCAAGACGTATGTGACAGCGGCGATGGACTACATTAACGCCAACGCTTATCCTGGCGTCAAGCTGAAGGTGATCTCCAACCTGCACTATCCGGGCTATGCCGTGGACACTGCGCAGAGTTCCTGCAAGGACGCCAGTACCGGGGCCACCGTCAAAATGCAGGACAAATTCCTGCCTTCCCTCGCCAGGATGAATTACATGATGTGCGACGTGGCGCGGCAAAAAGGTTTTACCTGTGCGGACAACTTTGCCCAGTACATGGCCGCCGACTACGATGCCAACGGCGACGGCCAGGTCGACTCCGATGGCCTGCGCTATGTCGCCGGTGAAAGCGAAGCGAGCTATGTCGCCCGCATCACATCGACGCTGCGCTCGACGATACGTGACGCCAACACGCATTTCGTGTCCTCGAGCAGCAGCTACGATTACATCCAGTCCGACGACACCCACCCGACCTACAACGGCAGCACCATCACCTCCGGCCTGTTCGGGTCCACTACCGGCAGCGGTGCGGCGCGCTACAGCGCGTTCAGCGGCGGCAAGAGTCCTATCTGGAATCAATACGGCCACGAGCGCATTGGCTGGGCGGTGTCGACCTACAATCCGTCCGCACCCTGACGGCCAGGCGTAGATCTTGGCATCGTCACCTCGTTCCAGGCCAGTGCCGGCCAGTACCGGCAAGGGCGCTGCCGGCCGCGCCTGGCGCCCGGCCCGGGGCCGCCTCGTCATCGCGCTGTTACTGGCCGTCGCCAGCGTCGCCGCGCTGTGGCGCCTGGCGACGCCGCCCGGGTCCGGCGCCA
>NZ_PDOB01000018.1 GCF_002760665.1 Massilia psychrophila
GTATATCCCGTCGTCCTCGCGAACGCGGGGACCCAGTTTGCACGATAAGCGGATCAACTTTTAACGGACGATGCCGGGCGGTGTCGCTGTTGCCGAGAAATTGGGTCCCCGCGTGCGCGAGGACGACGTGGCAATTACGGCCATTCGACGTTTTGCGGCACCCGCGTGCGCGAGGACGACATCAAATGAGCTACCGCTTGCGCGGCGGCGGCAAGTCCGTGCACACCCCTTCATACACTTCAGCGGCCATGCCGATCGATTCGCCCAGCGTCGGATGCGGGTGGATCGTCTTGCCGATATCGACGCCGTCGGCGCCCATCTCGATCGCCAGCGCGATTTCGCCGATCATGTCGCCGGCGTGCGTGCCGACGATGCCGCCGCCGACGATGCGATGGGTGTCGGCGTCGAACAGCAGCTTGGTGAAACCCTCGTCACGGCCGTTGGCGACCGCGCGTCCGCTCGCGGCCCACGGGAAGTGGCCCTTCTCCAACTTGATGCCCTTCGCTTTTGCCTCGTCCTCGGTCATGCCGACCCATGCCACTTCGGGATCGGTGTACGCCACCGAAGGAATCACCTTGACGTCGAAGTACGCCTTTTCGCCATGCGCCGCTTCGGCCGCGACGTGGGCCTCGTGTACCGCCTTGTGCGCCAGCATCGGCTGGCCGACCAGGTCGCCGATGGCGAAGATGTGGGCGACGTTGGTGCGCATCTGGCCGTCGACCGGGATGAAACCGCGCTCGGTCACCGAGACGCCGGCCTTGTCGGCGCTGACCTTGCCGCCGTTCGGACTGCGCCCGACCGCCACCAGCACCATGTCGTAGAGCTGCGGTTCGGGCGCCACGGCGCCCGCCTCTGCTGCTTCGAACGTGACCCTGATGCCTTCGGGCAGCGCTTCCACGCCGACCGTTTTGGTTTTAAGCATGATCTTGTCGAAGCGGTGCTCGTTGAATTTCTGCCAGACTTTCACCATGTCGCGGTCGGGGCCTTGCATCAGGCCATCCATCATTTCGACGACGTCGATGCGCGCGCCCAGCGTCGAATAGACGTGGGCCATCTCGAGACCGATGATGCCGCCGCCGATCACCAGCATTTTTTTCGGAATCGCCCGCAGTTCGAGCGCGCCGGTGGAGTCGACGATGCGCGGATCTTCCGGCACGAACGGCAGCTTGACGACGGACGAACCGGCCGCGATGATCGCTTTTTTAAATGCGACCACTTTTTTGCTGCCGTCGACCCCAATCACCTCGATGTGGTTGGGGCCGATGAACTGGCCGACGCCCTGCACCACGTTGACTTTTCTCGCCTTGGCCATGCCGGCCAGGCCGCCCGTCATCTTGCCGACGACTTTATCTTTCCAGCCGCGCAGCTGGTCGATATCGACCTCGGGCTTGGCGAACGTGATGCCGTGCTTGCTCATCGACGCCGATTCGTCGATCACCGCCGCCACGTGCAGCAGCGCCTTCGATGGAATGCAGCCGACGTTCAGGCACACGCCGCCAAGAGTGGCATAACGCTCGATGAGCACCGTGTCCATGCCGAGGTCGGCGGCGCGGAAAGCGGCCGAGTAACCGCCGGGACCGGCGCCCAGCACCATCATCTCGCACTCGACGTCGACCTTGCCGGCGTAGCTGGCAGCGGTCGGCGCCGGCGTGGTTGCCGGCGCCGCCGGCGCCGGGGCGGCCGGCGCATACGACTCGGTGTTCGAGGTCGGCGCCGGCGCCCCGGCCATCGCCGGTGGGCTGACAGCGTCCGCGGCTGGAGCTAAACCGGCGCTGTCGTCGAGCAGCAGCAGCAGCGAGCCTTCGGCCACCTTGTCGCCGACCTTGATTTTCAATTCCTTGACGACACCGGCGTGGCTGGCCGGGATTTCCATGCTGGCCTTGTCGGACTCGACCGTGATCAGCGACTGATCGACCTTGATCGTGTCGCCCACTTTGATCATCAGTTCGATCACTTCGACTTCCTTGAAGTCGCCGATATTGGGGACTTTTACTTCAATCATGCTCATCGTGCGCTCCAATCACAGCAGGGTTTTGCGCAGGTCGGCCAGGACGTCGGCCAGATATGCGGTGAAACGCGCGCCCATCGCGCCATCGATCACGCGGTGGTCGTACGACAGCGACAGCGGCAAGATCAGGCGGGGCTGGAAGGCGGCGCCGTCCCACACCGGTTTCATCGCCGTTTTCGACAAGCCGAGGATCGCCACTTCCGGCGCGTTGATGATCGGCGTGAAATACGTGCCGCCGATGCCGCCCAGGGACGAGATCGTGAACGTCGCGCCCTGCATGTCGGCCGGCTTGAGTTTGCCGTCGCGCGCCATGGCCGACAGCTCGCCCATTTCGGTGGCGATCTGCGACACCGATTTTTTATCGGCGTCTTTCAGTACCGGCACCACCAGGCCGTTCGGCGTATCGGCGGCAAAACCGATGTTGTAGTACTGCTTGAGGATCAGGTTGGCGCCATCTGCCGACAACGACGAGTTGAACGCCGGGTATTTTTTCAAGGCCGAGACGCTGGCCTTGATCACAAACGCGAGCATGGTCAGCTTGACAATCGACTTGGCCTTGGCCAACGCCGCGTTCGAATCGACGCGGAATTGTTCGAGATCGGTGACATCCGATTCGTCGTACTGCGTCACGTGCGGAATCATCACCCAATTGCGGTGCAGGTTCGGGCCGCTGATCTTCTTGATGCGCGACAGCGGCAGCAGCTCGGTCGGGCCAAACTTGCTGAAGTCGAGGGACGGCCATGGCAGCAGGTCGAGTCCGACGCCGCTGCCGGTACCGCCGGCAGGCTTGGAAGCCGGCTCGGCGCCGCCGGCCATGATGCCCTTGACGAAATTCTGCACATCGTCCTGGGTGATGCGGCCCTTCGGTCCGCTGCCGTTGACACGCAACAGGTCGACGCCGAGTTCGCGGGCGAACTTGCGGATCGATGGCGATGCGTGGGCGGTCGATTTCGTCACCGCCGGGGCTGCGGCCGCGGGAGCAGGAGCAGGCGCGGCAACTACAGGCGCAGGTGCGACAGCTACAGGTGCGGGTGCGGCAGCGGCAGCGGCGGGTGCGGGTGCGGGTGCGGGTGCGGCGGCAGGTGCAGCTTCGGCCGGCGCCGCGGCGTCGGCCGCTTCCAATATCAGCACCAGCGAGCCTTCGGCCACTTTGTCGCCGACCTTGATTCTTAGTTCCTTGACCACGCCGGCGTGGCTGGACGGGATCTCCATGCTGGCCTTGTCCGATTCGACCGTGACGAGCGACTGGTCGACCTTGATGGTGTCGCCCGGCTTGACCATCAGTTCGATCACTTCCACTTCCTTGAAGTCGCCGATATCCGGGACCTTGACTTCCACAATGCTCATGGGATTACTCCGTTATTGTTGGTTTTTTTCTACAACACTCGAGACCGTCATTGCCGCGTACGCGGCAATCCCATTTCGTCGCTGACTCGCGCAAACTGGGTCCCCGCCTTAGCGGGGACGACGACTCGATTACTGCGTCACCGGATTCGGCTTGGCTTGATCCAGCCCATACTTGGCAACCGCTTCGGCCACCACCGATTGTTCGATCACGCCGTCATCGGCCAGTGCCTTCAATGCCGCGACCGTGACGTAATAGCGGTTCACCTCGAAGAACTCGCGCAGCTTGACGCGGGTGTCGGAGCGGCCGAAGCCGTCGGTGCCGAGGGCGGTAAAATTGCGGCCTTTCGGCACGTAGGCGCGGATCTGTTCGGAGAACGCCCGCACATAGTCGGTCGTCGAGACAATCGGCCCGCTCGACGCCTGCAGCAGCTGCGTCGCGTACGGCACCCGTGGTTCCGAGGTCGGATTGACCAGGTTCCAGCGTTCGCAATCGGCGCCATCGCGCGCCACCATCGTCAGCGATGGGGCCGACCAGACGTCGGCGGCGACGCCCCAGTCGTTGTGCAACAGTTCAGCGGCGAACATCGACTCGCGCAGGATGGTGCCGGAGCCAATCAGCTGCACCCGCAGCGTTGCTTCGGCTGGACCTTCCTGCAGCAGGTACATGCCTTTCAGGATGCCCTCTTCCGATCCCGGACGCAGGCCAGGCATCGGATAGTTCTCGTTCATCAGCGTGATGTAGTAGAACACGTCTTCCTGGTTGGTCACCATGCGGCGCAAGCCGTCGTGCACGATGACCGCCACTTCGTGGCCGAAGCTCGGATCGTACGGCATGCAGTTCGGGATCGTCGCGGCAAAGATATGGCTGTGGCCGTCTTCGTGCTGCAAGCCTTCGCCGTTGAGCGTGGTGCGCCCCGCCGTGCCGCCCATCAGGAAACCGCGGGCGCGCATGTCGCCGGCAGCCCAGACCAGGTCGCCGATGCGCTGCATGCCGAACATCGAATAGAAGGTGTAGAACGGGATCATCACGCGGTTGTTCGACGAGTACGACGTCGCCGCGGCGATCCACGAACTCATGCCGCCGGCTTCGTTGATACCTTCCTGCAGGATCTGGCCGGCCTTGTCTTCGCGGTAGTACATCACCTGGTCCTTGTCGACCGGCTCGTACAACTGGCCCTGCTGGTTGAAGATGCCGATCTGGCGGAACAGCCCTTCCATGCCGAAGGTGCGCGATTCGTCGACCAGGATCGGCACGATGCGCTGGCCCAGGCTCGGGTCGCGCAGCAGGGTCGAAATGATTCGCACAAAACTTTGCGTGGTCGAGATTTCGCGCCCGTCGGCGGTTGCATCGAGCACGTTCTGGAAAGCGCTCAGCGGCGGCACCACCAGCGTTTCGTCCGCTTGCATGCGGCGCTGCGGCAGGAAGCCGCCGAGCGCTTTGCGGCGCTCGTGCAGGTAGATCATTTCGGGCGCATCGTCGGCCGGCTTGTAGAACGGAATATCGGCCAGCTGGTCGTCCGGGATCGGGATCGCGAAACGGTCGCGCATTTCGCGGATGGCGTCGTCGTCGAGCTTCTTGGTCTGGTGGGCGGTGTTGCGCGCCTCGCCGGACTTGCCCATGCCGAAGCCCTTGACCGTTTTGACCAGCAGCACCGTCGGCGTGCCCTTGTTTTCCTGCGCCAGTTTGAAGGCGGCGTAGATCTTGTGCGGATCGTGGCCGCCGCGGGTCAGGCGCCAGATGTCGTCGTCGGTCAAGTTGGCAACCATCTTGAGCAGCTCGGGGTGCTTGCCGAAGAAGTGCTTGCGCACGTAGGCGCCGTCCTTGGCTTTGTAATTCTGGTATTCGCCGTCGACGGTTTCCATCATCACGCGCTGCAGGATTCCGTCCTTGTCCTTGGCCAGCAGGGCGTCCCAGCCCGGGCCCCAGACCACCTTGATGACGTTCCAGCCGGCGCCGCGGAAGTCGGCCTCGAGTTCCTGGATGATCTTGCCGTTGCCGCGCACCGGGCCGTCGAGGCGCTGCAGGTTGCAGTTGACGACCATGACCAGGTTGTCGAGACGCTCGCGTGCGGCCATGCCGATGGCGCCCATCGATTCCGGCTCGTCCATCTCGCCGTCGCCGCAGAACACCCAGACCTTGCGGTTTTCGGTATCGGCGATCGAACGCGCGTGCAGGTACTTCAAAAAGCGCGCTTGGTAGATCGCCATCAGCGGGCCCAAGCCCATCGAGACGGTCGGAAACTGCCAGAACTTCGGCATCAGTTTCGGGTGCGGATAGGAAGACAGACCCTTGCCGTCGACTTCGCGGCGGAAATTGAGCAGCTGGTCTTCGCTCAGGCGGCCTTCGAGGAAGGCGCGGGCATAGATGCCTGGCGAGGAGTGGCCCTGGATGTACAGCAGGTCGCCGCCGTGCTCTTCGTTCGGGGCGCGCCAGAAGTGGTTGAAGCCGATGCCGAGCATGTTGGCGAGCGAGGCGAAGCTGGAAATGTGGCCGCCGAGGTCGCCGTCGACGCGGTTCGCCTTGACCACCATCGCCATCGCGTTCCAGCGCATCCACGAGCGCAGCCGCTCCTCGAATTCGAGGTTGCCGGGGCAGTGTTGTTCGAGGTGGACGGGGATGGTGTTGACGTAGGCGGTGTTGCTGGAAAACGGGATATGGGCGCCACGGCGGCGGGCCAGGTCAACCAGGCGCTCCATCAGGTAGTGGGCCCGCTCGGGACCTTCGTTTTCGATGACGGCTTCGAGGGCTTGAAGCCATTCCGTGGTTTCGAGCGTGTCCGGATCGTTGGCGGCTTGGGCCGTCAACTGGTCGAGTTGAGCTGACATTGTTGCGTCTCCTGGTTATGGGCGCCCTGCTCGTTGCAGATCGGCAGTTCGCTGGCGCCGGTTTACTGATTATTTACCAATATGAAAAGTTAGTGTGGGGATTCTAACACCAGTCTCAGTTAATTTCAAATCACGATATGCAATTTCATAATGCGGAATATAGTTGATTTTCTGCCTGAGTCATTGCTTGGCAATATAAGGACGTTCCGGGTTCAAAGGCGCGCGATAACGACAGCGGCTTTATAATCCCGGTTCCCCTTGCCTATTACAAAATGCCAAATACCATGACCGCCCAACTGATCGACGGAGTTCTCCTTTCCCAACAACTGCGCGCCGACATCGGCCATCGCGCCACGGCGCTGAGCGCGCGCGGCAGGCAGCCGGGACTGGCGGTGATCCTGGTCGGCGAAGATCCGGCCAGCGCAGTCTATGTGCGCAACAAGGTGAAAGCCTGCGCCGACGTCGGTTTTCATTCGGTCTTCGAAAAATATGACGCCGATCTGAGCGAAGCCGCCCTGCTCGAGCGCGTCAAAGCCCTCAACGCCGATCCGGCCATCCACGGCATCCTGGTGCAGATGCCGCTGCCGCGCCACATCAATCCGCACAAGGTCATCGAGGCGATTTCGACAGCCAAGGACGTCGATGGATACTCGGTGCTGAGCGCGGGTGAACTGATGACCGGACTGGCCGGATTCCGCCCCTGCACGCCGTACGGCTGCATGAAGCTGATCGAGAGCACCGGCGTCGACTTGCGCGGCAAGCATGCGGTTGTGATCGGGCGCAGCAATACGGTCGGCAAACCAATGGCAATGCTGCTCTTGCAAGCTAACGCCACCGTCACCATCTGCCATAGTGCAACACCGGACCTGGCCTGGCACACCCGCCAGGCCGACGTGGTGGTGGTCGCTGTCGGCCGGCGCAACACGCTCACCGCCGACATGGTCAAGCATGGCGCCATCGTCATCGACGTCGGCATGAACCGCGACGACAACGGCAAGCTGTGCGGCGACGTCGACTTTGCCGGCGTGCGCGAACTGGCCTCCTACATCACGCCGGTGCCGGGCGGAGTGGGACCGATGACGATCACCATGCTGCTGATGAATACGGTAGAAGCGGCCGAGCGTTAAATCATTGAATATCGAAAGAGAGCTTATGAACACCCAGACCATTATCAGCAATCCCCTGCTTGATTTTTCAGCCCTGCCGCGTTTCGACGACATCAATCCCGAGCATGTGCAGCCGGCCATCGATGAACTGATCGCCGGCGCCAGCGCCGTCGTCACCGAACTCGAGGCGCCGCGCGCAGACGTCACCTGGGAAAATTTTGTCATCCCGCTCGAAGACGCTACCGAAAAACTGGGCCGCGCCTGGGGCGTGGTGAACCACCTCAACAACGTTGTCGACACGCCCGAACTGCGCGCCGCCTACAACGAAAACCAGCCGAAGGTCACCGAATTCTGGACCGCGCTGGCGCAAAACGAAGCGCTGTTTGCCAAGTACAAGGCACTCAAGGCGAATCCGGACTACGTCAACCTGTCGCCAGCGCGTAAAAAAATCATCGAGAACGCGCTGCGCGACTTCCGCCTCGGCGGCGCCGAACTGCCGGAAGAAAAAAAGGCGCGCTTCGCCGACATCCAGGAACAGCATGCCGCCGTGTCGACCCGGTTTTCCGAGAACGTGCTCGACGCCACCAACGACTACAAGCTGATCGTTGATGACGAAGCCGAGCTGGCCGGCCTGCCCGACGACGTCAGGCAAGCGGCGCGCGCCGCCGCCGAAAAGGACGGCAAGGCCGGTTTCCAGTTCACGCTGCACTTTCCGTCCTACTTCCCGATCCTGCAGTTTGCCGACAAGCGCAGCCTGCGCGAGACAATTTACCGCGCCAGCGCGACCAAGGCGTCCGAGCTGGGCGTCGTTTTCAGCGAGCTGGAAAAATGGGATAACACGAGCAATATCGCCACCTTGCTGAAATTGCGCGACGAAGAGGCAAAGTTGCTCGACTACCGCAACTTCGCCGAGGTGTCGCTGGTGCCGAAGATGGCGCAAAGTCCGGAACACGTGATCGAATTTCTGGAGGACCTGGCGCGCCGCGCGCGGCCGTTCGCCGAGAAAGACCTGGCCGAACTGCGCGCTTTTGCCAAGGACGAGCTGGGAATCGAACCGCTTGAAGCCTGGGACCTGACGTACGCGTCGGAAAAACTGCGTGAGCAGCGTTACGCATTCTCGGCCCAGGAAGTAAAAGAATATTTTCCCGAGCCGAAAGTGGTCAACGGCTTGTTCAAGCTGGTGCAGTCGCTGTTCAACGTGAGCATCGCGCTTGACGCCGCGCCGGTATGGCATCCGGACGTGCGCTTCTACCGCATCGAGCGCGACGGCAAGCTGGTCGGCCAGTTCTATCTCGACCTGTACGCGCGCAGCGGCAAGGGCGGCGGCGCCTGGATGGACGACGCCAGGGGACGCCGGCTGGAAACCGGCGGCATGCTGCAAACCCCGGTTGCCTATCTGACCTGCAACTTCACGCCACCGGCGGCAATCGATGGCGTGCTGCAGCCGTCGTTGTTCACGCATGACGAAGTGACGACGCTGTTCCACGAATTCGGCCATGGCCTGCACCACATGCTGACCCAAGTCGACGAAATTTCGGTGTCCGGCATTTCCGGCGTCGAGTGGGATGCGGTCGAGTTGCCGTCCCAGTTCATGGAAAACTTTTGCTGGGAATGGGATGTGCTGCAGCACATGACCGCCCACGTCAAGACCGGGGAAGCGCTGCCGCGCCCGCTGTACGACAAGATGCTGGCGGCGAAGAATTTTCAGTCCGGCATGCAGACCCTGCGCCAGGTCGAGTTTTCGCTGGTCGACATGCACCTGCACTATGACTACGATCCGGCCAGCGCGCGCTCGATCCAGGAACTGATCAACGAAGTGCGCGAAAAATTCTCGGTCATGTTGCCGCCATCGTTCAACCGGTTCCAGCACTCGTTCGGACATATTTTTGCCGGCGGGTATGCTGCCGGTTACTATAGCTACAAATGGGCTGAAGTGTTGTCGGCCGACGCCTACGCCGCTTTCGAGGAAGCGGTCGAAGCGGGCGGCGGCGCCCTGTCCGAACAAACCGGCAACCGCTTCCAGCAAGAAATTCTCGCGGTTGGCGGTTCGCGCTCGGCGCTCGAGTCGTTCCAGGCCTTCCGTGGCCGCGAGCCAAGCATCGATGCCTTGTTGCGCCATAGCGGAATGAGTTCTTAAGGGGGCATGCCTGCAAGGGAATATATGAGAACGAACAGGACAGTGGCACGCTGGGCATTGCTCGGTCCGGGCTTGCTGCTGTGCGCGGCCGGCGTCGGCGCGCAGGTGTACAAGTGGACCGATGCCAAGGGCGTGGTCAGTTTCAGCGACCAGCCGCCGCCGGCCAACGCCCGCAAGGTTGAACGCAAGTCGCTCGAGCCAACCAGCGCCAGGGCCGAATTGCCGTATGCGCTGGCCGAGGCCGCCAAGATGCACCCGGTGGTGCTCTACACCACCGCATCTTGCGAAGCCTGCGACCAGGGCCGCGCCCTGCTGCGCCAGCGCGGCATCCCGTTTGCCGAAAAAACCGTGCAATCGAACGACGACCAGCAAAAGCTGAAAGACGCCGGCAGCGATGGCCAGTTGCCGCTGCTGCTGGTCGGCACCAGCCGCCGCATCGGTTTCGAAGCCGGCGCCTGGAACGCGGCGCTTACCGACGCCGCCTATCCTTTGTTACGGCGCTTGCCGGCGAATTGGCAACATCCTGCCGCCATATCGGCAGCACCGCCGCGCAACGTCGTGCCCGACGCGCCGGCTGCGCCAGCGGCGCCGGCGAACCGACCAAAACCGCCGCCGGATGCCCCACCGGGCTTTCAATTTTAAGGACCGCGATGACCCGGATCGACTTTCATACCAATATCGTTGACAAGCTCAGTTACGCCTGCCGCCTGACGCGCAAGGCGTATGCCGCCGGCGGCAAGCTGGTGCTGCTGACCGAAGACGCGCGTCAAGCCGCCAGCGTCAACGAGGCGCTGTGGACGCTGTCGGAGACCGACTTCCTGCCGCACGTGATGCTGGGCGACGCGCTGGCGGCGCAGACGCCGATCATCGTCACCTGTGACAACAGCGAGCAGGCCGAACTGCCGCATGGCGACATGCTGATCAACCTGACGCGGCACATCCCGGCCAACGTCGGGCGCTTCCAGCGCGTTTTCGAAATCATTTCCACCGATGAGATTGATGCCGCCGCCGGCCGCAAACGCTACCTCGACTACAAGCAAAAATCCTATCCCCTGACCCACTTCGTCGCGGGAAAAACATGAAGCCTCAGCCGTCGTTCGACGCAAGCATTCCGGTATTGACCGAAGTTTTCCAGGATCAGTCCGCCAGACCGACGCCGCCGGCAGCCGACGACGCCGAGGCCGTGGCGAGCTGGGCGGAGCCGGAAATGGCGACGCTGGAACAGCGGCTGTGCGCGCGCATCTTGCAGCAGTTGCAGGGCCGGGTCGACGTCGCGCTCGAACAGCGCTTGCGCGACGGCATGGAAGAAGCGCTGCAACACGCAATGGCCGGTTTGACCAGCGAAATCCGCCGCAGCCTGCAGCAGACCATCGAAAAAATCGTCGTGCGCGCCGTCGCGCAGGAACTGACGCACCTTCGGGCGCTGAAGAAATAGCGCACCTCCCGGTAATCGTCCTCGCGAACGAGGGTGTCGCAAAAGGTCGCTCAACTCTAGATCCGTCGTGCGCGCGCAGGCGGGGACCCAGTTTGCGCGATAGGCTGATCAACTTTTAACGGACGAAGCCAGGCATCGTCGCTATGCTTGAGAAATTGGGTCCCCGCGTGCGCGAGGACGACATGATAATTGCGGCCATTCGACGTTTTGCGACCCTCGCACGCGGAGACCCCATTTGGACGAGCCGCTGGACCAACCCGCCTGCCCCCGACGCATCTGCTTACAAAATCGGCAGCGTTCAATCCCAAATTGCGTCCACCCAACAGCCTCTCTCCACGTTTACCCCTTTGCGAAGCAAGTAATTTGTTGTACCTTTTGCCCTGAGTAAAAATTTCGTAATCGGCGTCAAGAGCGCTGTCTTACCCTCACCCATTGGAGAATGTCCATGCAGTTCACAACCAAGCTGATTCCACTTGCCATCGCCATGGCGTTTGCCGGTACTGCCGGTGCGCAAGAGGTCGTCAAAATCGGTCACGTCGCGCCCATCTCCGGCGCCAGTGCGCACCTGGGCAAGGACAATGAAAACGGCGCGAAGATGGCGATCGAAGAGTTGAACGCCAAGGGTTTCATGCTCAACGGCAAAAAAGTCACCCTGCAGTTGCTGACCGAAGACGACGCCGCCGATCCAAAGCAAGGCACGGCAGTGGCTCAGAAACTGGTCGACGCCAAGGTCAACGGCGTGATCGGCCACCTGAACTCGGGTACCACGGTGCCTGCTTCACGCATCTACAACGATGCCGGCATTCCACAGATTTCGCCATCGGCCACGACCCCGACGTACACCAAGCAAGGCTTCCAGGGCGCGTTCCGCGTGGTTGCCAATGACAACAAGCTCGGCGGCACGCTGGGCCGCTACGCAGTCGATAAGCTTGGTGCCAAGAGCATTGCCGTGATCGACGACCGCACTGCCTACGGCCAAGGTGTGGCAGACGAATTCATCAAGGGCGCGAAAGCCAAGTTTCCGGGCGTGAAGATGGTCGGCAAGGAATTTACGAATGCCAACGCGACCGACTTCACCGCCATCCTCACCTCGATCAAGGCCAAGAAGCCTGACCTGATCTTTTTCGGCGGCATGGATTCGGTGGGCGGCCCGATGCTCAAGCAAATGAAAGCGCTCGGCATCAACGCCAAGTTCATGGGCGGCGACGGCATCTGTACCGAAGCACTGGCGCGCCTGGCCGGCGACGGCATCGGCGAAGCCAACGTGACGTGCGCCGAAGCGGGCGGCGTTCAAGGCGCGCAAGAGAAGGTGTTGGCAGACTTCACGACACGCTACAAAAAGAAATACAACGCCGACGTCCAGATCTACGCGCCGTACGTCTACGACGCGGTAATGGTGATGGCGACGGCAATGCAGAACGCCAAGTCGGCCGACCCGGCCAAGTACCTGCCGGAACTGAAGAAGATCAAGTACCAGGGCGTCACTGGCATGGTCCAGTTCGACAACTTCGGCGACATCAAGGACGGCTCGCTGACCCTGTTTACATACAAAAGCGGCAAGAAGACCAAGATAGAAGTGGTGCGGTAAATTGTAGTGAAGTAACACTCCCGTCCCCTGCGGCTGCGGCCGAGGGGGACATAAAAAAAGCGCGCTGGCTTCGGCCAGCGCGCTTTTTGCTTTTAATTACGCCGTTCAACTCGATGCAAATTATTTTTGCGCCATGATCCACTTGACCAGGGTGCGCGCTTCAGCTTCGCTGACCTGTGGATTGGCTGGCATCGGCACCGCGCCCCAGGCGCCGGAGCCGCCCTTGAGCACTTTGCCAACCAATTTGTCCTCGGCATCTTTTTGACCAGTATATTTCGCGGCCACATCCTTGTATGCAGGGCCGAGCACCTTATTGGCGACAGCGTGACAAGCCATGCAATTTTTTGCTTTCGCCAAATCGGCATTTGCCATCGCGCCGGTCGACACCATCGCCGACAGCATCATGCACAACATCAGTGAACGTTTCATCTATTTCTCCAAAGGTGACAACTTGAAACACATTCTACCGCGTTTTGGGCAACACAAAAAAACGGTGACCTAGATCTTTAACGCTTGAAATGGGCAACAGGTTGACCTGTTTGACTCCCGCGGATTGCGATTTATTGCCACGCGGAACTGAAACTTTTGTAAAATATAGAGATGGCGTAAACAAGGAGCTCCCCCATGCCGCTGATTATCATCATTGCACTACTGGTTGGCCTGCGCTTTTTTGACGTGTGGCGGTTTGCCGAAATGTCCTGGTGGTGGATCGCCGGCCTGATGGGATTCGCCTTCATCTGGTTCGAGTTCATCGAAAAGATGCTCGGCCTCGACAAGAAGAAAGAGCACAACGCCGACGAGCAGCGCCGCAAGGACCGCGTCAAGCAAGCGTTTAACAAGCGAAAATGAAAATGCGGTCTGACCGCATTTTCGGTTGAGGATGACGTACCGCAGGCGCTTACCCCGTAACGGCGCCCTTGCTGGCCGACGACGTTAGCGCGGCGAACTTGGCCAGCACGCCACGCGTGTAGCGCGGCGCCGGCTGCTTCCAGAGCTCTCTGCGGCGGGCGATTTCTTCGTCGGCCACGTTCAGCTGGATCAGCAACTGGCGCGCGTCGATCGTCACCGAATCGCCCTCTTCCACCAGCGCAATGACGCCGCCTTCGAAGGCTTCCGGCGCGACGTGCCCGACCACCATCCCCCAGGTGCCGCCCGAAAAACGGCCATCGGTGATCAAGCCGACCGATTCGCCCAGCCCCTTGCCGATCAGCGCGGCGGTCGGCGCCAGCATTTCCGGCATGCCCGGCCCGCCTTTCGGGCCAAGATAGCGCAACACCAGCACGTCGCCCGGCTGGATGGCGTCGGCCAGGATCGCGTCCATCGCCGTGTATTCGTCGTCGAACACGCGCGCCGGCCCGGTGATCACGGGATTTTTCAGGCCCGAAATTTTCGCCACGCAGCCTTCCGGCGACAGGTTACCCTTTAGCACGGCGAGGTGGCCCTGGGCGTACAGCGCCTTGTCGATGGTGCGGATGACGTCCTGGCCGGCCGGCGGCGTCGACGGAATGTCGGCCAACTGCTCGGCAATGGTCTGTCCCGTAATGGTGATGCAGTCACCGTGGAGCATGCCGGCGTCGAGCAGCAGTTTCATCACTTGCGGGATGCCGCCGGCCTTGTGCAGGTCGGTTGCGACGTACTGGCCGGACGGCTTCAGGTTGCAGATGACCGGCACCTTCAGGCGCACGCGCTCGAAGTCGTCGAGCGTCCATTCGACTTCAGCCGCGTAGGCGATCGCCAGGTAGTGCAGCACCGCGTTGGTCGAGCCGCCGGTGGCCATGATCAGCGATACCGCGTTCTCGATCGATTTGCGGTTGATGATGTCGCGCGGCTTGAGGTCGCGCTTGACCGCGTCGACCAGCACGCGCGCCGACTCGGCCGCAGAACCGACTTTTTCGTCGTCGGGATTGGCCATCGTCGACGAAAACGGCAGCGCCATGCCGAGCGCCTCGAACGACGACGACATGGTGTTGGCGGTGTACATACCGCCGCAGGAACCGGCCGACGGGCAGGCGTTGCGCTCGATGCCGTCGAAGTCTTCCTGCGACATGCGCCCGGCGGTAAATTCGCCGACTGCCTCGAAGGCCGAGACGATGGTCAGGTCCTTGCCCTTCCAGCGGCCCGGCTTGATGGTGCCGCCGTAGACGTAGATGCCCGGCACATTGGTGCGCGCCAGGGCGATCATCCCGCCCGGCATGTTCTTGTCGCAGCCGCCGATCACTACGACGCCGTCCATCCACTGGCCGTTGACCGCCGTTTCGATGCAGTCGGCGATCACTTCGCGCGAAATGAGCGAATACTTCATTCCTTCGGTCCCCATCGACATGCCGTCCGAGATGGTCGGTGTACCGAACACCTGGGCATTGCCGCCCGCCTCCTTGATGGTCGAAATGGCGATGTCGGCCAGCTTTTGCAGGCCCGAGTTGCACGGGGTGATGGTCGAGTGGGCATTGGCGACGCCGATCATCGGCTTGACGAAGTCTTCTGTCTCGTAACCCATCGCGTAGTACATCGAACGGTTCGGGCTGCGCGAGACGCCCTCGGTGATGTTGCGGGAACGACGGTTGTAGCGGGGCTGGTCGGCCATGGTGAACTCCTGTTGATCGATGGTGTGAGAATGCCTTGCCCGCCACCCCAAGTCAAATAGTTGATTCGCGTGTCTGTGAGTCGTAAAATGTATCAATCGCATCGACACACCGCATAACAGATATTATGAACATTGATCTGCGCCAGCTGCGCTATTTCGTCAGCGTTGCCGAAGAACTGCATTTCGGCCGCGCCGCCACACGACTGCACATGACCCAGCCGCCGCTGTCGCAGACTATCCTGGCACTCGAGGAAGCGTTGGGCGCGCCGCTGTTCCTGCGCAGCCGCCGCAGCGTGGCACTCACGCCCGCCGGGCGCGCGCTGCTGCCCGAAGCGCGCCGCATGCTGGCCCGGGCGGCCGATCTGCCCGAACTGGTGCGGCGCGCCGCCAGCGGAGAATCGGGCCGGCTTTCACTGGCGTTTGTCTCCTCGGCCGACTACAGCGTGCTGCCGCCTTTCCTGCGCAGCTACCGCGTGCAGTACCCGCAAGTGGCAATCAGCCTGCAGGAAGCGACGTCCGACGTGCAGGTCGACGAACTGCTGCACAACCGGGTCGACGCGGGCCTGTTGATCCCGCCGCTGCCCGACAAGGCGCGCGTCGAGCTCGACTACCTGAAGGTGTTCGACGAGCCGTTGATCCTGGCCGCTCCCGCCGGCCTCGACGCCTTACGCTTTGGCGGCCCGGTGTGGCTGAAGGACTTGCCGGCGCTGCCCCTGATTATTTTTCCGCGCCCGATCGCCCCCGGCCTGCACGATGCCATCCTGGGCTGTTTTCGCGGCGCCGGCATGACGCCGGCGATCGGCCAGCAGGCAATCCAGATGCAAACCATCGTCAGCCTGGTGTCGGCAGGCATGGGCCTGGCACTTGTGCCACAATCCGTGTCCAACCTGATGCGTCCGGGCGTAGAATACCGGGCGCTGCGCGACGTTTCCCCGCAAGTGGAAACCGGCCTGGCCTGGCGCCGCGACAACCGCTCGCCAGTGCTGCTGGGCTTTTTGGATTTACTAAGGAAGAACACACCATGCTGACCCACCCGATGCCCGACCCCGTGGCGTTCTCGATCGGCCCCGTACACGTGCATTGGTACGGCCTGATGTACGTACTGGCGTTCGCCATGTTCATCGCCCTCGGCCGCGTGCGCATCGGCCAGCCGCATATCGCCGCCCAGGGATGGAAGAAGGAAGACCTCGACGACATGCTGTTCTACGGCATGCTCGGCGTGATCGTCGGCGGACGCATGGGCGAAGTGCTGTTTTACACGCCGAAATATTTCCTCGAAAATCCGCTCGAGATTTTCATGATCTGGCGTGGCGGCATGTCGTTCCACGGCGGCTTCATCGGCGTCCTCATCGCGATGGCGCTGTGGGCTCGGAAATCCGGGCATAACTTGCTCGACGTCTACGACTTCATCGCACCACTGGTGCCGCTCGGTTATGCGGCCGGCCGCATGGGTAACTTCATCAACGCCGAACTGCCCGGCCGCGTCGCCGATGCCAGCCTGCCATGGGCAATGCGCTGGCCGGACACCCACTTCCCGCTGCATCCGGTGCCGGTGTTCCTCGAAGGCTTGCGCCACCCGTCTCCGCTGTACCAGATGCTGGTCGACGGCTTGCTGGTGTTCATCATCCTGTGGCTGTACGCCCGCAAGCGGCGCCCGCGGCTGGCGGTGGGCGCCACGTTCACCCTGCTGTACGGCTGCGCGCGTTTCTTTACCGAATACTTCCGCGTGCCGGATTGGCAGGTGACGGTTGCCGGCCTGCCCATCACGTCGGGCCAGGTGCTGTCGCTGCCGATGGTCGTCGGCGCGCTCGCCATGCTGGTTTGGGCCTACTCGCGCGAGCCGCATGGCGCGCCGGTGCCGCTTGCCGCCAACAAGAAAACTTAAGATGCGGATAAGAGCACACCGAACCATGAACCGACTTTCGACGCTGTTATTTTTTGCCGGCGCGCTGGCGCTGCCCTCCGTCCACGCCGCCGGCGCACCCGACGGCGCAAGCCTGTACCGGCAGAACTGCGCCCAGTGCCACGGCGAGCAACGCCAGGGCGGCGTGGGGCCAAGCCTGATGGCCCATGCCGGCAAAGCCAAGGCAGACCAGGCGGGCCTCGCCGCTATCATCGCCAACGGCGCGCCCGCGAAAGGCATGCCGGCCTGGCGTGGCGTCCTCGATGCGGCCCAGATCGGCGCCATCGCCGATTACTTGACGACAGCGCCGGTCGCTTCGGCCGCCGTCACGACTTATCCCGAATTGGCCAATTTCCGCCTGCCGGCCGGATTTTCGATCAGCGTGTTCAGCGACCAGGTGCCGAACGCGCGCAGCCTGGCGGTGTCACCAATAGGCGTGGTCTATGTTGGGTCGAGCAAGGCCGGCAAGGTCTACGCCCTGAGCAGCAGCAAGCAAGACGGTGTCATCGACAAGGTCGTGGTCGTCGCCGAAGGTTTGCAGCAGCCGAACGTCGCGTACCACGACGGCAGCCTGTATGTCGGCGAGATCGCGCGCGTGCTGCGCTTCGACCGCATTGACAGCAACTTCGAGCGCAAGCCGGCCTACCGGGTCATCAAGGCCGACCTGCCGAAGGACACCCACCACGGCGCCAAGGCCATCAAGGTCGGCCCGGACGGCAAGTTGTATATCCCGATCGGCGCGCCCTGCAATGTCTGCAACAACGAAGACCAGGTCTACTCGAAGATCTTCCGGATGGACACCGACGGTTCGCACTTCGAGGAATTTGCCCGCGGCGTGCGCAATTCGGTCGGTCTGGCCTGGCATCCGGTAACCCGGCAAATGTGGTTCACCGACAATGGGCGCGATTTGCTGGGCGATAACCTGCCTTCGGACAAGCTCAATCTGGCGCCCAAGGCCGGCCTGCATTTCGGTTTTCCTTACTGCGCCGGCGGCGTGCTGCCCGACCCCGAATTCGCGGCCGGCCGGCGCTGCGATGAATTCGTGGCGCCGATGGCCAAACTGGGACCGCACGTGGCGGCGCTGGGCTTGAATTTTAACGCGGGGACCATGTTCCCCGCGGCCTACAAAAACCAGCTCTTCATCGCCGAGCACGGCTCCTGGAACCGCAGCCAGAAGAGCGGCTACCGGGTGGCCCTGGTCACCCTGGCCGACAACCAGGTTGCCAGCGATACCGTGTTCATCGACGGCTTTCTGCAAGACGGCGTGGTGGTCGGGCGCCCGGTCGACATCGCATTCCTGCCTGACGGCTCGATGCTGGTGTCGGACGACTTCCGCGGCCGCGTCTACCGCATCGCGTACAAGGCGCCGGCGGCCGGCAAATAATCCGGGTTGGCGCGCTTGAAGCGGGCTTCGTAGAGCACGTCCGGCGACAGCTCGATGACATACACATGATGGTGGTAGCGGCGCGCCGTCAGCCAACCTGGCGCGCCAGCGCGACGCCTTTCCACAGCATGTAGATCGCCAGCGCGTACAGCAGGAAGGCAAACACCCGGCGCAGCCGCTGTACCGGCCAGCGGTGGGCGGTGCGCGCGCCGAGCGGCGCCATGATGACGCTGGCAGTGGCAATCACCGCCAGCGCCGGCAGGTAGACAAAGCCGAGCGAATAGGCCGGCAGGCCTGGCGCGTTCGAACCGAAAACCATGTTCGCCAGGGTGCCGGACAGCGCGATCGGAAAGCCGAGCGCGGCGCTGGTAGCCACCGCGCCATGGATCCGCACGCCGCACCAGGTCATGAACGGAATCGACACGAAGCCGCCGCCGGCGCCCACCAGGCCGGCCAGCACGCCGATCACGCCGCCGGCGCCGAACATGCCGGCCGTACCCGGCAAGTCGCGCCGGGTCGCCGGCTTGGCCGGGATCAGCATCTGGGTGGCGGCGACGGCAACGAACAGGCCGAAAAACAGCGCCAGCACGGTGGTGTTCATCTGCTTGGCGATCTACGGCCCGATCCAGGACCCGGCCAGAATGCCGGGCGAAAGCAGGCGCACGATCGGCCAGCGCACCGCGCCCTGCAGGTGATGCGCGCGCACCGATGAAATCGACGTAAACAGGATCGTAGCCAGGCAGGTGGCGATCGCCATGTGCACCACCAGTTGCGGCGGAAATTGCAGCGACGTGAAGATCATCGTCATGAACGGCACCAGGATCATGCCGCCGCCGATGCCGAGCAGGCCCGCCGCGAAGCCGCCGAAGATCCCCATCGCACACAAGGCCAGCACCAGCGTCCAGGTCATCGAGCGTGTTTCCAGTTGAGCGGGCAGCGCCCGGGTGCGGCATTCTACCGTGCCGCCCGGATGCGCAACGTGCACTGGTTTTTTCGGCTCGACACGGCGGCGTCGATCATTTTTACGGCCGCGGCTTATGCTCTCTGCCGCAGCCGTTTCAGGACCGCTTGCCATTGCCCGGCGGTGACCGGGGTGATCGACAGCCGGCTGCCCTTTTGCAGCAGCACCATGTCTTCCAGTTCGGGCATCGCGCGCATTTCCGACAAGGGCAGGTAGCGGCCCGGCTCCAGCGCGCGCACGTCGACCGATATCCAGCGCGGCGCATCCGGCGTCGCTTTCGGGTCGAAGTATTTGCCGTCCGTCTCAAACTGCGAATGGTCCGGATAAGCGGTGCTGGCCACTTCGGCGATGCCGGCGACGCCTGGCGCGGCGCAGCTGGAGTGATAGAACAGCACACCGTCGCCGGGGGCCATCTGGTCGCGTAAAAAATTGCGGGCCTGGTAATTGCGCACGCCGAACCAGGCCACCGTGTGCGCTTGTGCCGCCATCACGTCGTCGAAACTGACTTCGTCGGGTTCGGATTTCATCAACCAGTACTGCATGGGCGCCGCTCCGTCGAATACGCCGCGCATGAACTATAAACTGTCAACGCGGACAAAAAAAAACGGTCGCGCATCGAATGCGCACAACCGTTTTTTGCAAAATAAAGCCCCGCCTGTGCCGTCTTTGCCGGCATCCCGAACCAAACGGTTCAAGGTGGTCACAGTTAGTTCAATTTCGGGTTCGTCGGACTAGCGACGCTCACTCCCATCGAACATAATCCCGCAACCGGTGCACATAAATGGTTCAAGGAATATATGGCAATCGCGAACACCGCAGGGTGAGACGAAGTTTACTCCGATGAACTCACAAGTCAAACGAATTTGGCCGTTCAGAACAGATTTTCTTGCGGTGTGAGCGCGCCGTCCAAAACAGTGTGCATCGCCTCGATCTTCTGCTTGACTTCCAAAATCGACAGGTCCGACAACGGGCCTTGCGGCGCTTTGACGGACAGGAATTCGGCCGCCACGCTGAGCGCCGCCATCACCGCGATGCGGTCGGTGCCGCGTACCTTGCCGGCGTCGCGCAGCGCGCACATCTTGCCGTCGAGGTAAGCGACCGCTTCCTTCAGGGTGCGCTCCTCGCCTTCCTTGCAGGCCAGGCGGTAGGGATTGCCCATGATGCTGACGTCGAGCTGGATCATTGGGCTGCCTCATCATGGGTTGCGGTTGGAACAGCGGCCGCCGGAATTTTTTCGATCAGGGCGCTAACACGGCGCTGCGCCTCGGCCAGCAACGCCGTGTACCCGGCGTTTTCGGTGCCGAGAACGGCATTGGCTTGGCGTAAGCTGGCATTTTCACGGCGTAGCGACGCCGTCAGCTCGGCGAGCTGGTCAATTTTGTCGGATAAATCTTGAAATTCGGAAATCATCCGTCACTATAGAACCCGGAGCGAATTTCCGTCAATAGATTCAGTAAGTTAGCGCCGAGTAATGATGCGTTTTATTGGTTTCGGGCTGCAAGTAGCGGGATTCGCCGTGCGGCGCGGCGCCAGCTACGCACAGCGCGCATGGCGCGGCCCTGCGGCAACATGCAAACCAGCAAAAGTGCCGTGCAGACTTGCGTTGGCACAAAGGTTCAAGATAAATAAAGCAAATAAGCGTCTTGAAAAACCATCTTATCGTCCCTATAATTAGCACTCGTTGGCTGAGAGTGCTAACAAGTCGTTCAGGCAGTGCCGCCTACCCGGCGCTGCAATTTGAAGCACCGGATCGGTTACCGGTTTTTCCGGCAAGCCAGCCAAACCACTCAAACTAAAGGAGTTTTACATGAACCTTCGCCCTTTGCACGACCGCGTCATCGTCAAGCGTCTCGACCAGGAAACCAAAACCGCATCCGGCCTCATCATCCCTGACGCAGCCGCCGAAAAACCGGACCAGGGCGAGATCCTCGCCGTCGGTAACGGTAAAGTCCAGGACGACGGCAAGGTTCGCGCGCTGGAAGTCAAGGTCGGCGATCGCGTCCTGTTCGGCAAGTACTCCGGCCAGACCGTCAAGGTCGACGGCGACGAGCTGCTGGTCATGCGCGAAGAAGACATCATGGCCGTGCTGGTCAAGTAAAACAGACTTGCCGCGGTTTACCGCGGATTGACACCGTTTTTACAAAATTCCCGACAAATTTCCCCAACGGAGAAACAACATGGCAGCTAAAGATGTAGTATTCGGCGACGCAGCGCGCTCCAAGATGGTTGAAGGCGTCAATATCCTCGCCAACGCAGTCAAAGTCACCCTCGGCCCGAAAGGCCGTAACGTCGTCATCGAGCGCTCGTTCGGCGCGCCGACCATCACCAAGGACGGTGTATCGGTTGCGAAAGAAATCGAACTCAAAGACAAGCTCATGAACATGGGCGCGCAAATGGTCAAGGAAGTTGCTTCCCGCACCAGCGACAACGCCGGCGACGGCACCACCACCGCGACCGTGCTGGCACAAGCTATCGTGCGCGAAGGCATGAAGTTCGTTGCCGCCGGCATGAACCCGATGGACCTCAAGCGCGGCATCGACAAAGCAGTTTCCGCTACCGTCGCCGAGCTGGCCAAGATCTCCAAGCCATGCACCACCACCAAGGAAATCGCCCAGGTCGGCGCCATTTCGGCCAACTCGGACTACTCGATTGGCGAGCGTATCGCTGAAGCGATGGAAAAAGTCGGCAAGGAAGGCGTCATCACCGTTGAAGACGGCAAATCGCTCAACGACGAACTCGACATCGTCGAAGGCATGCAGTTCGACCGCGGCTACCTGTCGCCTTACTTCATCAACAATCCGGACAAGCAGGTATCGATCCAGGACAATCCGTTCGTGCTGCTGTGCGACAAGAAGATCTCGAACATCCGCGACCTGCTGCCGATCCTCGAGCAAGTTGCCAAAGCCGGCCGTCCGCTGCTGATCATCGCCGAAGACATCGAAGGCGAAGCACTGGCTACCCTGGTTGTCAACAACATCCGCGGCATCCTGAAAACTTGCGCGGTCAAGGCCCCAGGCTTTGGCGACCGTCGCAAGGCCATGCTGGAAGACATCGCTGTCCTGACCGGCGGCCAGGTCATCGCTGAAGAAGTCGGCCTGACCCTGGAAAAGGTCACGCTGGCAGAACTCGGCCAAGCCAAGCGCATCGAAGTGGGCAAGGAAAACACCATCATCATCGACGGTGCCGGCCAGGCCGAATCGATCGAAGCGCGCGTCAAGCAAGTGCGCGTGCAGATCGAAGAAGCGACGTCGGACTACGACCGCGAGAAGCTGCAAGAGCGCGTTGCCAAGCTGGCAGGCGGCGTTGCAGTGATCAAGGTCGGCGCTGCCACCGAAGTCGAAATGAAGGAAAAGAAAGCCCGCGTTGAAGATGCACTGCACGCAACCCGCGCCGCAGTCGAAGAAGGCATCGTGCCTGGCGGCGGCGTCGCCCTGTTGCGCGCACGCGCCAACATCACCGTCAAAGGCGATAACCCTGACCAGGAAGCCGGCATCAAGATCGTCCTGCGCGCAATGGAAGAGCCGCTGCGCATGATCGTTCAAAACGCTGGCGAAGAGCCATCGGTGGTGGTTGCCGCCGTGTTGGCCGGTACCGGCAACTTCGGTTACAACGCTGCCAACGGCACCTACGGCGACATGGTCGAAATGGGCGTCCTGGATCCAGCCAAGGTCACCCGCTCGGCACTGCAAAACGCAGCGTCGATCGCTGGCCTGATGCTGACCACCGATGCAATGGTGTGCGAGCAGGCTGAAGACAAGCAAGCCGGCGGCATGGGTGGCATGGGCGGCATGGGCGGCATGGGCGGTATGGACGGCATGATGTAATTGCTGTTTGCCTGATCCAAAAGCCTGCACGGTTTGCGCCGTGCAGGCTTTTTTGCATTCAGGCGCGGCACGCCCAAAATTGCCTGCCCTGTTCGCTTTTCGTTTTGCCATAATGCTATAATTGCAACATATATTCTGAGCATTTCCACAAGCGAAGGAGGTTCGACATGCCGCATCACCTGGAATTTTTTCATACCCCGCAAACCCGCTCGACCGGCGTACTGGCCTTGCTGAAGGAACTGAACGCCGAATTTACCGTCCACCGGATCGACCAGAAGGCTGGCGAGCAGCGCAAGCCGGAATACCTGGCGCTCAACCCGATGGGCAAGGTGCCGGCCATCCTGCACGGCGGCGCCCTGGTGACCGAGCAAGTCGCCATCTACCTTTATTTGGCGGACCTGTATCCGGATGCCGCGCTGGCGCCGCGCATCGGCGATCCGCTGCGCGGACCCTACCTGCGCTGGATCGCCTTCTACGGTTCCTGCTTCGAGCCGGCCGTTGTCGACCGTTCGCTCAAGCGCGAGCAGGCGCCCCAAGGCCTTTGCCCGTATGGCGACTACGACACCATGCTTTCGACCTTGACCACGCAGCTTGAAAAAGGCCCGTACCTGCTGGGCGAGGTCTTCAGCGCGGCCGACGTATTGTGGGGCAACGCGCTGGGGTGGACGACGGCATTTGGCCTGGTGCCCAAACTACCCGCAATCACGCAATACGTCGAGCGGATCATGGGCCGCCCAACCATCGCTGCCGCCGTCGCCAGCGATGCTGCCGCGGCTCGCTGATGCGAACACTGGTGGACTAAACCGGGTCAGACCCGGTTTAGAGGAAACTATCGCCCGAGGCCAATGAATATTGCCTGAACATCATTGTTAGTTTAGTATGGATGTTCACCACAAAGGCTTATCCATGCACATGCGGCAAAAGCGCGACACACCGTCCAAAAGAGTCCAGTTCACCGCCTTGCTGGTGCTTGTGGCAGCAACGGCAACCATTTTCGGTTGTCGCGGCGAAAAGCCGGCCGCGCCGGCGATGGCATCCGTCACGCCCGCCACTCCCGTTGCACCGGTCGCCAAGGTGCGCACCAGGCAACAGGCGATGGAAGCGCTGATGGCGCTGCCGGAGTTGAAGGCATGGTCGAGCCGGATCGAAAAATCGTCCGGCGGCGCATTGCGTAGCGCGCTGGTCGAATACGACCCGCAGCCAAGACTCATCAAAGGCAAGCGCTACTTTCAGCTGAGCTTCGTCGAAAACGGCAGCGATGCAGCGCGCCGCTGGGAAAGCTTTTTGGTACCCGAGACCGGCGACGACATCCTGGTCGACGATGCCGCCACCGACAAGACGTTGACGCTGGCGCAATGGCGCGCGGCGACGAAGCCGATGGAGCGCGCCGGCGCTAACTAACCGCGCTGCCGAACCAGGCGCCGAATGGCGGCAGCGACACCACTGCGTTCGCAGCGCTGCCCGGCAGGCCGTGGCCTTCGAGCGCGGTTGCGCCTTGCGCCTCTCGCCAGGCGAAGCTGACCGGGTCAGGGCCGAGGTTGAACACTGCCAGCAGCCCTGGATGGCCGGTCAGGTCGCGCCGCAGTGCCAGTATGGGTTCCGGGGCGTCGAAGAAGACGATCTCGCCGCGGGTGAGCTGCGGCTGATTGCGGCGCCAGGCGATCAGGCGGCGCGCCGCGTTCAACGTCGATGCGGGATCGATTTCCTGGTTCGACACCGCCGCGACGACGTGGATTGGATCGACCGGCAGCCACGGCGCGCCGCTCGTAAAACCGGCGTTCGGTGCATCGGAAGTCCACGGCATCGGCGTGCGGCAGCCGTCGCGCCCCTTGAACTCGGGCCAGAACGTGATGCCGTACGGGTCCTGCAGCAATTCGAACGGCACGTCCGCTTCGGTCAGCGCCAGCTCGTCGCCCTGGTACAGGCACGGCGTACCCTTGAGCGAGAGCTGCATCGCCAGCACCACCTTGGCCAGCGCCGGTGTCGGCTGCGCGCCGCCCCAGCGCGTCATCACGCGGACGCTGTCGTGGTTACCCACCGACCACGAGGCCCAGCCACCCTTGACGCGCGCTTCGAACTGTTCGACCTGGCTGCGGATGTGCGCCGCCGAGAACTGGGGCGTGAGCAGGTTGAAGCTGTAGGCCATGTGCAGCTTGTCGCCGTCGGCGGTGTAGTCGGCCATCACCGCCAGCGCATCGTCGGCGCCGACTTCGCCGATGGCGATCGCGCCGAACTCGTTGAGCAGGCTACGGATGCGTTTGAGGTAATCGATGTTTTCCGGCTGCGTCTTGTCGTACACGTGGGCCTGCATGCCGTACGGGTTGACGTCGGTGACGGTGGCCGTGTCGCGCGTGAGCGCCGGCGGATTGCTGCGCAATTGGCGATCGTGGAAGTGGAAATTGCAGGCGTCCATGCGAAAACCGTCGACGCCGCGCTCGAGCCAGAAGCGCAGGTTGTCGAGGTGGGCCTGCTGGACTGCCGGATGGTGAAAATTCATGTCCGGCTGGCTGGCCAAAAAGTTATGCAGGAAGTACTGCTTGCGCCGGCTGTCCCATTGCCACGCCGAGCCGCCGAACACCGACAGCCAGTTGTTGGGCGGGTTGCCGTCCGCGCGCGGATCGGCCCAGACGTACCAGTCGGCCTTCGGATTGTCCCGATTGTTGCGGCTCTCGGCGAACCACGGATGTGCTTCCGCCGTGTGCGACAACACCTGGTCGATCATGATTTTCAGGCCGAGGCCGTGGGCTTTCGCGACCAGCCGGTCGAAGTCGGCCAAGGTGCCGAACAGCGGGTCGACGTCGCAGTAGTCCGAGACGTCGTAGCCAAAATCCTTCATGGGCGACTTGAAGAATGGCGAGATCCACACGATGTCGACACCGAGTGCGGCGATGTAGTCGAGTTTTGCCGTAATGCCGGGCAGGTCGCCGACGCCGTCGCCGTTGGTGTCGAGAAAGCTGCGCGGATAGACCTGGTAGATCACGGCTTCACGCCACCATGGGGAGTCGGGAATGTGCATGTGCGTCCAATGAAGAAAATTTTGTACATAATATACATCAGGAAATCGGTTTTCACAATGCGCCGACGAAAGCGCGCTTCACAACTAATTCCTATATACGTCAATTAGTTACGACTATTTTTCGTATTATGGAGCGCGACATATAGCACGCAGACAGTAGTTAAACTACATTAATTTGCCAAATTTTCTTTCGCAACGCATTTTCCTGTTGCCAGTATTGCAGCTTCAGCTTAGGATCGCGTCTAGTTAAAAACGAAAGAGTGCATATGTCGCAGACAGCTATGCTGGATTCGCAGGCCGCAAGCAAGGCGGGAACCGGGAGCATGCCGGCGCAAGTGAAGTACATCATCGCCAACGAAGGCTGCGAGCGTTTCAGCTTCTACGGCATGCGCAACATCCTGACGCCCTTCCTGATCAGCACATTGCTGCTGTTCCTGCCGGTGGCCGACCGCGCCAGCGAAGCCAAGCACGTGTTCCACACCTTCGTCATCGGCGTCTACTTCTTCCCGCTGCTGGGCGGCTGGATCGCCGACCGTTTCTTTGGCAAATACAATACCGTGTTCTGGTTAAGCCTGGTCTACTGCGCCGGCCACGCCTGTCTGGCCGCTTTCGAGGACAACCTCAAGGGTTTCTATTTCGGCCTGTTCCTGATCGCACTGGGATCGGGCGGCATCAAGCCGCTGGTGGCGTCCTTCGTCGGCGACCAGTTTGACCAGACCAACAAGCACAAGGCCAAGCTGGTGTTCGATGCCTTCTACTGGATCATCAACTTCGGCTCTTTCTTTGCGTCGCTGCTGATGCCGCTTTTCCTGAAAAGCTACGGGCCGTCGGTCGCCTTCGGCATTCCCGGCATCCTGATGTTCATCGCCACCATCGTTTTCTGGATGGGCAAGCGCAAGTACGTCCACGTGCCGCCGGCGCCGCCTGACCCGGATTCCTTCATGCGCGTGGCGCGCAGCGCGCTGCTGGCGCGCCGTCCCGGCCGGTGGCGCCTTGGCCTGGGCGTTGCCATCTTCGGTGCCCTGGGGGCCGTGCTGTCGCTGGCAATGTCGTTCCAGTGGGGCTTTGTCATCAGCGCCTGCGGCGCGCTGGTGCTGCTGCTCGCGTTCGGCGGCATCGGCACCTCGATGCAGCTCGAACGCGCGCGCGGGATCCATCCCGACGCCGCCGTCGACGCCGTGCGCGCGGTGCTGCGCATCCTGATCGTGTTTGCGCTGGTAACGCCGTTCTGGTCCCTGTTCGACCAAAAGGCGTCGACCTGGATCGTGCAGGCCAACTCGATGACCCATACCATGTCCTTGTTCGGCAACCAGTTCACCTTCCTGCCAGCCCAGATGCAGGCCCTGAACCCGCTGATGGTAATGATCCTGATCCCCTTCAATAACATGGTGCTGTTCCCCCTGATCGCCCGCATGGGCATCGAGGTGACGGCGCTGCGCCGCATGACCACCGGCATCGCATTCACCGCGCTGGCCTGGGTCGTCATCGGCGTCATCCAGAGCTCGATGGACGCCGGCACGCCGACCTCGATGGCGTGGCAGATCCTGCCGTACGCGATCCTCACGATGGGCGAAGTGCTGGTGTCGGCCACCGGCCTCGAATTCGCCTACAGCCAGGCGCCGCCATCGATGAAAGGCATCATCATGGCTTTCTGGAGCCTGGCGATAACGGTCGGCAGCCTGTGGGTCCTGATCGTCAACTCCAGCGTCAAGCACGACGCGGTGCTGGGATACATCAGCCACAGCGGCATGGGCGTGATCGCCTTCCAGATGTATTTCTTCGCCGCGTTTGCGTTTGCCGCCGCCGTCGTTTTCGGCTGGTATGCCACGCGCTACCGGATGACCAACAACTACCGCGTTTGAGCTGGAACATCACACTATTGGAGAGTTACATTGAGTAGCCACGCGCGCCGGGCCGGCGCTGTCATTGCGGCCGTTGGCGCGCTGTCAATCACCTGCGCTTCAGCCTACGCTTCGGCCATGCCTCTTTCCGCCTGCGACAGCGCCTCGCACCAAAGCGTGCTGCGCGCTTCCGCCGAACACCTCGACGCGCGCGCGCTATGGCTTGACCGGCGCCACGCCAAGTGGCCGGGGGCCGATGGCACGGGCGTCTTCAGGCTGTATTACTCCGCCGACGGCGCGATTAATACCCGGATTGGCGCTGCCGTCACCGGCGCCGCCGGCGCGCTGACGCTCGACGTCGCGGCCGACCCAAATCCCCCCCGTTTCAGGTATCTCGGCTCTGGCGTCGTGGTGACGCTCAGAGACGGCGACCTGGCTCACCTGCCCGCGCTGCACCGCCAGCAACTGGTGCTGGTGCAGGAAGACCAGAGCGGCAAAGTGCGGGCGGCGACCCGGCTGCAAGCGGCCGGCGCGCTCGACGACCTGTTCGCCGCCGCTGTCGATGCGCCCGATCTGGGCGTGACCGTCGGCAAAGCCGGCACCGCCTTCAAGCTGTGGGCACCGACCGCGCAACAGGTGGCGGTGTGCACCTACGCCGGCGGCAGCGGGAACGGTAAATCTGGTGCGGCAGCCATCGCGCCGATGAAGCAGGACGCGCGCTCGGGCATCTGGAGTGCGTCGACGCCCGTTGACCTCAGCGGCAAGTACTACACTTACCTGGTCGATGTCGTCATCGACGGCGCCGGCGTCGTGCGCAACCTTGTCACCGACCCGTATTCGGTCAGCCTGACCACCGATTCCAAACGCAGCTACATCGCCGACCTGTCGGCCGCGGCCCTCAAGCCGGCCGGCTGGGACCGCATACCGGCGCCAAACACCGTCAGGGCGCAGACCGACATGGTGGTCTACGAGCTGCACGTGCGCGATTTTTCGATCAACGACCCTACCGTCAGCGCGGCGCGGCGCGGCAAGTACGCCGCCTTCGGCGAAGCCGGCTCGAACGGCATGAAGCACCTGGCCGCCTTGCGCCGCGCTGGCCTGACCGACATCCACCTGCTGCCGGTGTACGACATCGCCAGCGTGCCGGAAAAAGGCTGTGCGATGCCGGCACCAGGCGGCGCTGCCGACGGCGAGTCCCAGCAGGCGCTGGTGAAACAAACCGCTGACACCGACTGCTTCAACTGGGGCTACGACCCGTATCACTTCAATGCGCCGGAAGGCAGCTACGCCAGCGATCCCCTCGACGGCGCGCGCCGCATCGTCGAACTGCGCGAGATGGTGAAAAATTTGCACCGCCTCGGCCTGCGGGTCGGCATGGACGTCGTCTACAACCACACCTTCGCCGCCGGCCAGGACGAAAAGTCGGTGCTCGACCGGATCGTGCCGGGCTATTACCACCGGCTGGACGCGGCCGGCGCCGTCGAGCGTTCGACCTGCTGCGCCAATACCGCCACCGAAAACCTCATGATGGGCAAGCTGATGATCGATTCGGCCGTGCTGTGGGCGACGCAGTACCGCATCGACTCGTTCCGCTTCGACCTGATGGGGCACCAGCCGCGCCCGGTGATGGAGCAGCTGCAGCGCCGGGTCGACGCCGCCAGCGGCCGCCACGTGCAGCTGATCGGCGAAGGCTGGAACTTCGGCGAGGTGGCCGACGGCAAGCGCTTCGTGCAGGCGTCGCAGTTGTCGCTGAACGGCAGCGGCATCGGCACCTTCAGCGACCGCGCGCGCGACGCCATGCGCGGCGGCGCAGCCGGCGACGCGGGCGAAAAATTGATCAGCCAGCAGGGCTACATCAACGGCCTGGTGTACGACCCGAATGCGCTGACGGCCAAGCGTCCGCTTGCGGACCTGGTGCGCGCGGCCGACATGGTCAAGGTCGGCCTGGCCGGCTCGCTGCGCCGCTACCAGATGGTCACGGGCGACGGCGCCACGCGCGCGCTGGCGGACATCGATTACGGCGGCCAGCCGGCCGGCTACGCCAGCGAGCCGGGCGAAGCGGTCAACTATGTCGAGAACCACGACAACCAGACGCTGTTCGACATCAACGTGTTCAAGCTGCCGGTCGCCACCACCGGTGCCGAGCGCGCGCGCGTGCAGATGCTCGGCGCGGCGATCAACGCCTTTAGCCAGGGAGTGGCCTACTTCCACGCCGGCATCGACACGCTGCGTTCCAAGTCGCTCGATCGCAACAGCTTCAATGCGGGCGACTGGTTCAACCGGATCGACTGGAGCTACCAGGACAATTACTTCGGTACGGGCGCGCCGCCGTTTGGTGACAACGGCAAGGACTACGCGCAGATCTTGCCCTTGCTGGCGAACGCCGCGCTGAAACCCGCGCCCGCGGACATCGGCTTTGCGCGCGACGTGTTTCGCGACCTGCTGGCAATTCGCGCCAGTTCGACCCTGTTTCGCATGCGCAGTGCGGCCGACGTTCGCCAGCGCCTGCGCTTTTACAACACCGGTCCCAGCCAGCAGCCGACCGTGATCGCCGCCCGCCTCGACGGCCAGGGCTATGCCGGCGCCAGGTACAAGTACGTCAGTTACTTCATCAACGTCGACAAGGCCGCGCACAGCGTCGTCATCGCCGCCGAAAAATCCAGGCGCTACCGGCTGCATCCGGCGCAGCGGGCCGACCCGCGCGTCAAGGCGGCCACTTACGACAGCGCCAGCGGGACCTTCAGCATTCCCGCGCGCACGGCGGTGGTGTTCGTCGAGTAGAGCTGGCTGGCGCCGGCGCCGTTGTTGTTGCCGTTGAAGCGCCGCGCTACAAGTCGAGGTGCGAGATCAGCAGGCGGCCCTGGGCGGAGGTGTCGCCCTCCTCCGGCGCGCCGAGTGAAATTCCGACCGACATGATATCGATCAGCAGCAGCTGCAGGATGCGCGAGATCATCGACAGGAAGGTGGTGCTGTCCTCGCTGTGATCGACCGCCAGGCAAATGCTGGCCTTTTTCGCCAGCGCCGATTTGCTGCCGGTAATCGCAATGACGTCGGCGCCGGCCGCGCGCGCGGTATCGACCGCCGCCAGCAGTTCGGGTAGCTCGCCCGAACTGGAAATTGCGATCACCACGTCGCCCTGCTGCAGCAGGGCGGCCGCCAGCGTAAACAGATGCGAGTCGCCGTACGACGACGTCGGTATGCGAAAGCGGAAGAACTTGTGCTGGCCGTCCAGCGCCACCACGCGCGAATTGCCCATCGCGTAAAACTCGACGCGGTTGGCCTTGCGCAGCAGTGCGATGGCGCGGTCGATCGACGCCACGTCGAGCTGGTCGCGAAATTTCAAAATCGCCGAGACGGTATTGTCGATCACCTTGGCCGACAGCTCGTGGGTGCTGTCGGAGATGCGCACCTGGCTGTGGCGTACGGGAATCGTGCCGGTCAGGCTGCTGGCAAACTTGAGTTTGAAGTCGGCCAGGCCAAGGAAACCGAGCGAGCGGCAAAAGCGGATCACCGTCGGCTGGCTCACTTCGGCCAGCCGCGCGATTTCGGCAATCGGTTCGCCCAGCACTTTGCGCGGATGCTCGAGCACCAGCGTGGCGACGCGCTGTTCGGCGGGCGACAGCTCGTGCTGCAGGTGCTGCACGCGCTCCATCAGCGTGTTGGCGCCGCTGCGCCCGCGCAGGTGTTCGGAGAGTATCGTCGCCACGCCGTAGAACGCCGGATTGGGCGTCATGATGACGTAGGTCGGGATCTGCGCCAGGTAATCGGTGAAGCGGCCCTTGGCTTCGAAGCGAGCGCGAAACGGCGATTGTGCGAACCACTCGGCCATGCGCGGCACGATGCCGCCGCCGATGAAAACGCCGCCGAAGGCGCCCAGCGTCACCGCCAGGTTGGCCGCAGCGCCGCCCAGCATGCCGCTGAAGCATTCGAGCGTTTCGAGGCACAGCGGATCGTGCTCGTCGAGCGCGCCGGTGATGATGTCGGGCGAGCTGCGGCCGCCGGGAGCGACGGCCACGCCGTTGCGCTGGGCCAGCGCGCGATAGATGATTTCCATGCCCGGCCCGGAGATGAGCCGTTCGTTGGAAACGTGCGGCCACTCGTTCCAGGCGAACTGCAGGATCGAGAACTCGCGCTCGTTGGCCGGTGCGAAATTGACGTGGCCACCCTCGCTGCCCAGGGTAACGAAGCCGTCGACGGTCGGAATCACGGCCGACACGCCAAGCCCGGTACCGGGCCCCAGCACCCCGATGACCGCGTTGGCTTGCGCCTCGCCGGCGCCGACCTGCATCAGGTCGGCGCCGGACAAGCCAGGCAGCGACATCGCCAGCGCCGTGAAGTCATTGACGATCAACAGCGTCGACAGACCCAGTTCGCGGCGCACCTCGTCGGTCGAGAACTGCCAGTCGCGGTTGGTCATGCGGATCAGGTCGCCGCTGATCGGGTTGGCCAGCGCGAAAGCGCCGTGGTTGATGCGGGTGCCGGCGTGGTCCGCTAGGTACGAGTGCAGCAGCGGCACGATGCCGGTGAAGTCGTCGCACCTGAGCACGCGCACCGCGCGTAGCACGCCGGGCGCCGTTTCAAGCGCAAAGCGCGCATGCGTGGCGCCGATATCGGCCAGCAGGCGCGGGCCGTCGGCGTAGGCGGTGCGGCTGTATTTCTGTTCGGTGTCGAAGTCTTTGGTCATCGCGTAGAGTAGGCAGCTTCGACGAACATCGCCGGTTCGCGCATAGCATACCCGATTGCATGAAATACATCAAAGAGCAAGAGGCTGCAGTCGAACGCGCTGGCGTTGTCGTTAGCCCATACTTCCCACGTCATTCCCGCTCCGGCACGGCTAGTACGAAATCAGCACGACGGCATTGTGCAGCGGGAAGCGCACCATGCCTTTGGTGACAACGGCGCTGGTGCCGGAGTAGGCGTCGCGCACCGTCTGGCCGTCGCCGAACACGCCGCGCACCGGGATGTCGGTCGGCGCACCGGTCGGCAGGCCAAGCGCCACCACGACCTTGTCCTTGATACCGTTTTTCTCGAACGTGCGCTGGAATACATAGGGCGAAGCCTGGATCATCTGGTGCACGCCGGCGCCGACGGCGACGTGGGCGCGGCGGAATTTTCCAAGCTTGGCCCAGTGAGCGCGCACCTCGGCCACGCGGTAGCCGGTGCGCTGCGCGTTGTTCGCCAGCTCATCCCAGTTCATCAAGCTGCGCAGGTTGGCGTCGCCCTCGGCGCCATCGAAACGCAGCAGGCGCGCCGTTTCGTCGCCGTAGTAGATCTGCGCCGCGCCGGGTGCCAGCAGCAGCTTGTTGGCGGTCTCGAACGGACGGCTACGCGCGGCATCGAACGGCGTCGAGTCGTCGTGCGAACTCATGTAATTGAGCACCGAGTAACCGGCGAGCGGGCCGTGCAAAGCCTTCGAGTAGGCGCCAAACAGTGCCTCATAGCCTTCCCGCGCATCCGATTTGATGCCGAAGTTGATCAAGCTGTCGAAGCCGTTGGCATAAAAATCGACGGTGTCGCCGCCGCCCATGTCGAAGCTGTGGCCGTGCGCGATCGAATAGTTGTACACCTCGGCCGTCATGAAGAACTTGTCGTCGCCCAGGCGCTTGGCCGGATTGGCGCGCTTCCACTCCTCAAAGGCCGCGCTGGCGACTTTTTTCAGCTCTTTCCATACGCCCGGTTCGGTGTGCTTGACGGTGTCGGCGCGAAAGCCGTCGAAGCCGTACTTACGCACCCAGTCGGCGTGCCACTTCATCAGGTAGTAGCGCGGCGCGCGCGGATAGCCGGTCTTTTTAAAAAACGTGTCCAGTTCCTTCACCTCGCGCTGCAGGCGCCCTTCCGCCTTCCACTTCGCCGCCAAGGCGCTTGGCAGCGTTACGGCAGCGTTGCTGCCGGTGCGAAAATCGGGCAGGTTCGCCACCAGCGTGCAATCGATCGTCGTGGCGGCGTTCTGGTAGGTGCAGGCGGGCCCCGTGCGCACCCACTCCTGCGGCCACGCCGGGTCGACTGCGGTCACCGGGCCGGTGTGGTTCATCACCACGTCGAGCAGCACGCGGATGCCGTTGGCGTGGGCGGTGTCGACAAGTTCGCGCAATTCTGTCTCGGTGCCCAGGCTGGCGTCGATGCTGGTGAAATCCTTCGCCCAGTAGCCGTGGAAACCGTACGACTTGCCGGTACCCTCATCGGTACCGGCGTGGATCTGCTCGACCGGCGGCGTGATCCAGATGGCATCGACGCCGAGGTCGCGGAAATAGCCTTCCCTGATTTTCGCCGTGATGCCGGCCAGGTCGCCGCCCATGTAGCCGCGCAGCGGCGCGCCGTCGTCCTTGCGGCCATACGCCCGGTCGTTGGCCGGGTTGCCGTTGTTGAAGCGGTCCGTCATCAGGAAATAGATGGTGGCGTTATCCCACGAGAAGTGTTTTTCCACGGCTGGCGCCGCGGCCGCGTTGGCATGCGGGGAAAATGTGCCAAATGCGAGGGCAACGGCGACGGCAACGGCGGATAATTTCATGCGGTCCTTTGAAAAGTCAGGTGACGATGGTTGGATGTTCGCGCCCGGTGCGCTCTTTTAATTGCGACAACTCGGCCGCAATGGCGGCAAGGCCCGCCAGCACCACCTGCGGGTCGATGTCGTGGCGCGCCAGATCTGCTTCGTATTTTTCCAGGTACAGGCGGATGGTCGCCCCTTCCGTGCCGGTGCCGGACAGGCGAAACACGATGCGCGAGCCGTCGGTCATGACGATGCGCACGCCCTGCTTCGTCGCTACCGACTGGTCGACCGGATCGGTGTAGACGAAGTCGTCGGCCAGGGCGACGGTGAAGCCGCGCTGCTGCTGCCCGGTCAGGCCGTCCAGTTGGCCGCGCAGGTGCGCCATCAAGCCTTCGGCGGCGCTTGAATCGACCGCCTCGTAATCGTGGCGCGAATAGACATTGCGGCCGAACCGCGCCCAGTGCTCGCGCACGATGGCGTCGACCGGCTTGCCGCTGGCGGCCAGCAAATTGAGCCAGAACAGCACCGCCCAGATGCCGTCTTTTTCGCGGATATGGTTCGAGCCGGTGCCGTAGCTCTCTTCGCCGCACAGGGTGACCATGCCGGCGTCGAGCAGGTTGCCGAAATACTTCCAGCCGGTCGGCGTCTCGAAGCACGGCACGCCAAGCGCGCGGGCGACGCGGTCGGGCGCGGTCGACGTCGGCATCGAACGGGCGATGCCGGCGATTCCCGCGCGGTAGCCCGGCGCCACGGTCGCGTTGGCGGCGATGATGGCCAGGCTGTCGGACGGCGTCACCGCCATGGCGCGCCCGACGATCATGTTGCGGTCGCAATCGCCGTCGCAGGCGGCGCCGAAGTCCGGCGCGCCGGGGGCGAACATCAATTCGATCAGTGCGGCCGCGTTGACGGGATTCGGGTCCGGATGGTGGCCGCCGAAATCCTCCAGCGGCGTGCCATTGACGACGGTGCCTGCCGGCGCGCCCAGCATGCCCTCGAGGATGGCATGCGCGTACGGGCCGCCGACCGCGTGCATGGCGTCGAAGCGCATCGTAAAACCGCTGGCGAACAGCGCCCTGATGGCGGCGAAATCGAACAGGTCGGCCATCAGCGCGCAATAGTCCCCGACCGGATCGATCACCTCGACCTGCATCTGCTCGATGTGCGATACGCCGGGTTGGTCGAGGTCGGGCGCCGGCTCGTCGCTGATGCGATAAGCGGCGATCGACAAGGTCGCAAGGTAGATCGCTTCGGTGAATTTTTCCGGCGCCGGCCCGCCGTTGCCGACGTTGTACTTGATGCCGAAGTCGCCCTGCGGCCCACCCGGATTGTGGCTGGCCGAGAGCACGATGCCGCCGAACGCGGCGCGCTTGCGGACCACGCAGCTGAGCGCCGGCGTCGACAGGATGGCGCCGCGCCCGACCAGCACCCTGGCAAACCCGTGAGCGGCCGCCATGCGCAAGATTACCTGCACCGCCGTGCGGTTGAAGTAGCGGCCATCGCCCCCCAATACCAGCGTCTGCCCTTGACAGTCGCCGACGGTAGCGAAGATCGCCTGAACAAAGTTTTCAAGGTATCCCGGCTGCTGGAACTGGCTTACCTTCTTGCGCAGTCCCGAGGTGCCGGGACGCTGCCCGGCAAACGGCGTCGTTGCTACGGTGAGGATGGTCATGCGCGGCTCCTGGTGGCGGTCGGAATGGAAGGAATTATAATCAATTCGACACCATACGTCAGCCGGCAAAAGCGTGGCGCAAGATCACTTTGCCGCTGCGGCTTTGTCGGTCACGAACAGGGTCAGAATGCCGGCCAGGACCATCGACGCTCCGCCCAGAATCAGCGTGTTGACGGTGTGGCCGCCGAACATGTGGGTGGTCATCCAGCCAAGCAGCAGGCCGCTGGCGATCTGCGGGATCACGACGAAAAAATTAAACAGGCCCATGAAATAGCCCATGCGGTCGGCCGGGAGCGAACCGGCCAGGATCGCATACGGCATCGTCAGGATGCTGGCCCAGGCGATGCCGACGCCGATCATCGGGATGATCAGCAGTTCCTTTTGGTGGATCATGAAGATGCTTGCCAGGCTGACGCCGCCGATGATCAGGCACGTCGTGTGCACCAGCTTGCGGCTGGTAGCGCGGGCGAACACCGGCAGGATGAAGGCGGCCAGCGCGGAGACGCCGTTGTAAACGGCGAACATGATGCCGACCCAGTTGCCGGCGCTCTGGTAGGCGGCCGACTGGGCGTCCGTGGTGCCGTAGACGTTGTCGGCGATTGCGGTGCCGGTGTAGATCCACATCGCGAACAGTGCGATCCAGGTGAAGAACTGTACGAACGCCAGTTGCACCATGGTCTTTGGCATGTGCGCGAAACCTTTGATGATTTCGCGCAGCGCCACGCCCAAGCGCATGGCGTGCTTGCGGTCGGCATTGAATTTTTCCAGGTTCTGCGGCGGCGCTTCGGTGCTGGTAATGAAGGTGTACATCACCGACAGGAAAAACACCGCGCCGCCGACATAGAACGAGTAGCGCACGGTGTCGGGCACCATGCCGCCCGTTGGCACGTTGCTGACGCCGAAAACGTCGGAGAACATGGTCGGCAGCAGCGATGCGATCACCGCGCCGCAGCCGATGAAGAAGGTCTGCATCGCAAACCCCGATGTCTGCTGGCTGGCATCGAGCTTGTCGACGACAAAGGCGCGAAACGGCTCCATCGAGATGTTGATGGCCGCGTCCAGTATCCACAGCACCGCCACTGCCATCCACAGGGCGGACGAATTGGGCATCAGGAACAGGGCAATCGCGGCGAAAATGGCACCGGCAAAAAAGAACGGCCGGCGGCGGCCCCAGTACGGGTGCCAGGTATTGTCGCTCAGGTAGCCGATGACCGGCTGCACCAAGAGGCCCGTGACGGGCGCCGCCAGCCAGAACAGCGGCAGCTTGTCGGCCTCGGCGCCGAGGGTCGAGAAAATCCGGCTGACGTTGGCGCTTTGCAGCGCGAAGCCGAACTGGATGCCGAAGAAGCCGAAGCTCATGTTCCACAACTGCCAGAACGACAGGCGCGGTTTTAAAAGCGAAGTCTGCATGTCCATCTGTGTCTCCGAAATCTTTTTATGTGTCCGGACCGGGGGGCGGTCCGAAATTTTATTTTGCTCAATAGCTGAAACGAACCGGTAGCAGGCACCGGCCTGGCAGCGGACTTTTGTAGCAAAATAACATGCGCTTACGGCGAAGTCAAACTAAACAATCGCATATCAAAAAACATAAAAATACATTTCCAATATTTACTAATTGTAGTCAAATAACAGAGAATTTCGCCGTAATCGTCATTGCCGGCATCATGCAAACAAGGGCCGGAAATATAAAAATCGAGCCAGGAAGCAAGACTACGTAGCGTGGCAGCACGCTGCACGCCTAACAACCAACCACGACCATATTAATGAGAAACCAAAACATCATTCTGCTGTCGATCGGACTGCTGGTGAGTCAGGCAGTGCTTGCCCAGAACGCCGATCGCAAGTTCGAGCGCGCCAATGCGCACGCCGATCATCTCGAGATCGTTACCAGCGACGGCGTCTATCTGATCCGGCCGTACTCCGCCCAGATCATCGAGACGGCGTTTATTCCACGTGGCGAAAACTACGATCCGAAGTCGCATGCTGTCGTCATGCCGCCGGGCGCGATCAAGACGACACTGCACACGGACGAACAGCGTATCGACTATGCGACGCCAGGCCTCGGCGTGGTAGTCACCAAGGCACCGTTCCAGATTTCATACGTCTACAAGGGAACAACGCTGACGGCCGAAAAGCGCGGCTATGCGCGCGCCGACAACATGGAGTCCATCGATTTCGTGCTCGATCCAAGCGAAGCGCTGTATGGCGCCGGCGCCCGCGCCGTTGGCATGAACCGCCGCGGCAACAGCTTTAAGCTTTATAACAAGGCGCACTACGGCTACCAGGAGCGCTCGACGCAGTTGAATTATTCGATCCCGCTGGTGATGTCGTCGAAAATGTATGCCATCCATTTCGACAACGCCCAAATCGGCGAACTCGACTTTGACAGCAAGAAGCGCAACGTCTTGCGTTACGCCACCATCGGCGGCCGCAAAACTTACCAGGTGGTGGTGGGCGATAGCTGGAATGAGCTGGTAGGCAACTATACCGGGCTGACGGGCCGCCAGCCCCTGCCGCCGCGCTGGGCCCTCGGCAACCTCGCCAGCCGGTTCGGCTACCACAGCGAGGCCGAAGCCCGGACCACGCTCGACAAGTACGCCGCCGAAAAGATTCCGGTCGACGCCATCATTTTCGACCTGTATTGGTTCGGCAAGGAAATGAAGGGAACCATGGGCAACCTGGAGTTCGAAAAAGAAGCCTTTCCCGATCCTGCCAGGATGATCGCGGACTTCAACGACAAGGGCGTCAAGACGGTGCTCATTACCGAGCCTTTCATCCTGACGACGTCCAAAAAATGGCGCCAAGCCGTCGACAGCAAGGTGCTCGCCACCGACAAGGCAGGCGCCCCCTACACCTACGATTTCTACTTCGGCAATACCGGGCTGATCGACGTCTTCAAGCCGGAGGCGAAGACCTGGTTCTGGAACATCTACAAGGATTTGCGCAAGCTCGGCGTTGCGGGCTGGTGGGGCGACTTGGGCGAGCCTGAAGTGCATCCATCGGCGCTGATGCATGTGGCCGGATCGGCCGACCAGGTGCACAACATCTACGGTCATGAATGGGCCAGGCTGATTGCCGAAGGCTACCAGCAGGACTTTCCCGACGAGCGACCCTTCATCCTGATGCGCGCCGGCTCGTCCGGCTCGCAGCGTTTCGGCTTGATCCCATGGTCGGGCGATGTCGAGCGCAGCTGGGGCGGTCTGCATTCACAGCCTGAAATCGCGCTGCAGATGGGCATGCAGGGCCTAGCCTACATGCACTCCGACCTCGGCGGCTTTGCCGCTGGCCTGGTCGACGACGAACTGTATGCGCGCTGGCTCCAGTACGGCGTGTTCCAGCCGATTTTCCGGCCGCACGGCCAGGAAGAGGTGGCGTCCGAACCAGTATGGCGCGCCGCGAAGGCAAAAGACCTGGCGCGCGAGGCAATCGAGCTGCGCTATCGGATGCTGCCGTATAACTACACGCTCGCGTTCGAGAACAACCAGCAAGGCTTGCCGCTGATGCGCCCATTGCTGTTCCAGGAGCCGGCCAGCCAGCGTATGCACGGTTTTTCCGACAGCTACTTATGGGGCAACGAATTGCTCGTCACCCCGATCGTCAGGAAGGGACAGGCCAGCCAGACGGTCCGTTTTCCCGCCGGCAGCGCCTGGTTCGACTTCTACAGCGGCCGGCGCCACGCGGCCGGCACAACCGCCACGGTCAAACTGGTGCCCGAGCATATTCCGGTGTTCGTGCGCGCCGGCGCCTTCATGCCGATGGCGCCGCTGGTCCAGACCACCCGCGACTATTCGACCGCCCACGTCAACTTGCACTATTATCACGACCGTTCGGTGAAGAAAGGCAGCGGCAAGCTGTACGACGACGATGGCAAGACGGCGGCCGCCTTTGAAAAGGGAAAGTACGAGCTGCTCAGCTTTACCAGCAAGCTCGATGGCACTCAATTGTCGCTAGGATTGGCGCGGCACACGGGCAAGGCCTACCAGGCGGCGCCACGCAGCTTTGCCGTCCTAGTGCATCACATCGGCAGCAAGCCTGCCGCTGTGATGCTCGATGGCCAGCCTGTGGCCTATGCCTGGGATGCTGCGCGCAAACTGTTGAGCGTGCAGGTTCCCGCCACCACCGCCGCGCTGAGCGAACTAAGCATCCGATTGTCCGGGTCCGATAGCTGATGCGGGGGAACAACCGGCATCAATAAAAAGGGCGCCGAAACGGCGCCCTTTTTATTGAAATACTTTGGTTACTTCGCTTACTCCGGTTTCGACGGCCCCTTGCGATGCTCCTTTTTCGGTCCCTTGGCGTAGCCCGCCTTCTCGGCGAAGCGGCGATCGCCGGCGTTTTTCGCCCCGGCGCCGGCAAAGCCGCCGGCCTTTTTGACCGCCGGCGTCTCGCCGTCGCGCGTGATGTTGAGCTGCTGGCCCGCTACCCACACCGTTTTCAGGTGATCGACCAGGTCGGGCGGCATGTCGGCCGGCAGGTCGAGGGTGCTGTAGTCGTCATAGATCTCGATGCGGCCGATGTATTTTGACTCGATGCCCGCTTCGTTGGCGATCGCGCCGACTATGTTGCCTGGCTTGACGCCATGCGAATGCCCGACCTCGATACGGTAAGTACCCATGCCCTCTTCGGCCGGACGCGATACGCGCTCGCGCTTGAACGCCGGAGGATCGCTGCGATCCTGGCGCGCCGGAGTGTCGCCACGGTCGGAACGCATCGGGGCTTCAAAACGCGGCGCACGGGCCGGACGCTCTTCCCAGACCGGCGCGGCCTTGGCAGCGCGGTCCGGCTTTTCCAGCAGCAGCGGCACGTCGCCGCGTGCCAGCTTGGCCAGGGCGGCGGCGATCTCCACTGCCGGCACGTTCAGCTCGCGCTCGTATTCCTCGATCAGGGTACGGAACACGTCCATGCCGCCGGCGGCCAGGGTCTCGGTGATCTGGTCCTTGAACTTGGCGATGCGCACGTCGTTGATGGTTTTGACCGTCGGCAGCGTCAGCGGCGATACCGGCTGGCGCGTGGCGCGCTCGATTGCCTTGAGCAGGCCCTGCTCGCGCGGGGTGATGAACAGGATCGCTTCGCCGCTGCGGCCGGCGCGGCCGGTACGGCCGATGCGGTGGGTATAGCTTTCCGGGTCCGACGGCACGTCGTAGTTGATGACGTGGCTGATGCGCTCGACGTCGAGGCCGCGCGCGGCAACGTCGGTCGCCACCAAAATGTCGATCTTGCCGTTCTTGAGCTGCTCGATGGTGCGCTCGCGCTGGGTCTGCTGCATGTCGCCGTTGATGGCGGTCGCGGCGAAGCCGCGCGCCTGCAGCTTGCTGGCCAGCTCCTCGGTGCCGAGCTTGGTGCGGGCGAAAATGATCATGCCGTCGAACGGCTCGGCCTCCAGGATGCGGGTCAGCGCCTCGAGCTTCTGCATGCCGCTCACCATCCAGAAACGCTGGCGGATATTGTCGGCGGTGCCGGTCTTGGCGGCGACCGTCACTTCGGCCGGGTCGCGCAGGTAGGCCTTGGCGATGCGCTTGATGGCCGACGGCATAGTGGCCGAGAACAGCGCGGTCTGGCGCGTTGCCGGTGTCTTTTGCAGGATCTGCTCGACGTCGTCGATAAAACCCATGCGCAGCATTTCGTCCGCTTCGTCCAGCACCAGCGTCTTGAGCTTGGACAGGTCGAGCGAGCCCTTGTCGAGGTGGTCGATGACGCGGCCCGGGGTGCCGACGATGACGTGGACACCGCGGCGCAAGGCCGACAGCTGCGGGCCGTAGCTCTGGCCGCCGTAGATCGGCAGTACGTGGAAATCCTTGATGTGGGCGGCGTAGGTCTGAAACGCCTCGGCGACCTGGATCGCCAGCTCACGGGTCGGCGCCAGCACCAGCGCCTGCGGCGAATGCTGCTTGATGTCGATGTTCGACAGGATCGGCAGCGCGAAGGCGGCGGTCTTGCCGGTTCCGGTCTGGGCCTGGCCCAGCACGTCGCGATTGGCCAGCAGCAGCGGGATGGTGGCGGCCTGGATCGGCGATGGTGTTTCGTAGCCGACCTCTTTGATGACCTTGAGTACGGCAGCGGAGAGGTTCAGTTCGGAAAACTGCGGAAGGGGGGTGTCTGACATGGAAATGCTCACTTGTTGGCGCTTAAAGCGACAGTTTACTCTGTTGCCGCTTCCGCCGTTCCTTTTTCGTACAGTGCTGCTTTGCTCCGGCTGCAGCGTTGACGCGGTTGCTGGCCTGTCACGCGCGTTTCATCCGGCCTGGCGGCGGCAGACGAAGAAGCCGTTGAGCGTCAATCGGCCGCGTGCGGGATCGGCAGCGAGCCTGTCGGCGTCGCTGATATGACTCGAATGAAAGACGCTGCCATCGTAGAAGATCGCCCGGTTCCACGCCGCCGGCACCGTGTGCACCAGCTCGAACCAGCCGTTCGACGCCGCTAGGTAACCCGCTTCGGCGCCCAGCACGGCATCGGCCTCGGCCGACGACATGCCGTAGAGGGCGCGCATCAGCGCATTAGTGGCCGCCAGCGGCTGGCGCGGCCGGAAGAAACTGGTGCCGCCCAACGCCGGCTGGTCGAACAGGTACAGCACGCAGGCAGCCGCCATCTGGCCGGCCACGACTGCGAAGCGGTCCCGATGGCACACGCGCTGCACCGGTTGCAGCTGGGCGCCGTGCAAGGTGACTATCGACAGGCGGCTATGCACCTCTAGCGTGCGGCGCGCGCCCAGCAGGCACCGCACATGCTGTATGAAAAATTCATTGAGGCGCGCGGAGAATGCATCCGGCATCGGCATTTCGAGGCCGGGGAAGGCATTCAGGGGCGCCGCATCGAAGCCGTCGCAATGGGCGATTGCCAGCGCGCGCAGCGCCTGCGGATCGGCGAGGAAGTCGTCGATCACCACGCATCGATTGCCGTCGCCGATTGGCACCTGCGTGATGTGCGGATGCGGATTGAACACTGCCTACGTCCGCGCCGCACAGTTGTCGCGCACGAAATCGGCATGGGTCGGCATCGCCTCGACGCAGCGCAGGGTGGTGCTGCTGACATTTTCCAGGAAGGTGCGGATCTTGCCCTCGGCCAGCGCGTCGACCAGCGGATGGTAGCTGCGCGGCTTGAGGCCCTGCCCGTGCATGACTTCGAACCAGCTAATCTCCGAAAACATCTCGCTCGCCTCGCGGAAGACACGGCCATTGCTTTCGTACAGTGCCATCTTATTGCGCAGGGAGTCAGGAATGTCCATATTGCGGCAATAGTTCCAAAATTCCGTGTCGGTGCGGCTGGTCGCCTTGTAGTGCAGGATAAGGAAATCGCGGATCTTCTCCACCTCAAAGTTTGCCTGGCGGTTGAATTCGTCAATATTGCACTGGTCGAATCCTTGGTCCGGAAAAAACGTCGTCAGGCGCGCGATGGTGGACTGGATCAGGTGGATGCTGGTCGACTCGAGCGGCTCCATGAAGCCGCTCGACAGGCCGATCGCCACGCAATTCTTGTCCCAGAATTTTTTGCGCTTGCCGGTGACGAACTTGAGCTGGCGCGGCTCGGCCAATGCCTGGCCGTCCAGGTTGTTCATCAGGATGTCGACGGCGCTGGCGTCGTCGGTAAATTTGCTGCTGTACACGTGGCCATTGCCGATCCGGCTTTGCAGCGGAATGCGCCACTGCCAGCCGGCATCGCGCGCGGTCGAGCGCGTGTACGGCAGCAGCGGCGCCACCGATTCGCACGGCACCGCCCAGGCGCGGTCACATGGCAGCCAGTGGCTCCAGTCGTCGTAGCCAGCATGCAGCGTCTGCTCGATCAGCAAGCCGCGAAAACCAGAACAATCAATGAACAGGTCGCCTTCGATGCGCTCGCCGTTGTCCATCACGATCGCCTCGATGAAGCCGTCGGCGGGGCGCGTGGTGGCGCCGCTGACCTTGCCTTCGATGCGGATGACGCCGCGCTGCTCGGCGTATTTGCGCAGGAAGGCGGCATACAGGTTGGCGTCAAAATGGAAGGCATGGGCTATTTCGCTCAGCGGCGAATTGCCCAGCTCGGGGCGGGCGCGCATGAACTTGGCATGGCGCGCGGCGAGCGAACAGATCGAATAGTTTTCGATGTCCATTGCGTAGCCCTCTTGCTGCGCCTTGAGCCAGTACTGGTGGAATTTGGTGATGCCGATATCCGGACCGAGGTTGCCGAAGCCGTGCATGTAGGATCCGCCCAGCTTGCCCCAATTGCAAAATTCAATGCCCAGCTTGAAAGTGCCGTTGGTGGCGCGCATGAACTCGTCTTCATCGATGCCGAGCGCCTTGTTATAGATGTTGATCAGCGGGATGGTCGCCTCGCCCACGCCAACGGTGCCGATTTCCTCGGATTCCACCAGGCGGATGGTCCAATTGCCGGTAAGCACTTTGGCGAGGCCGGCTGCAGTCATCCAGCCGGCGGTGCCGCCGCCGACGATGACGATATTGCGAATATGGGGGAGCGACATGGTGGGTCAGTTCAGTTCGAGGTAAAGCGAGCGTGATGGGCGCTGGCGACTGGCCAGCGGCGGCGTGCGGCGGCGTGCAGCAAAAAAAGCCCCTTGTCGTTTCTCAACGACAAGGGGCTTAATTGTAATGCACCAAATTAGAACTTATAGTTCATACCGAACAGGATCGTACGGCCGTAGTCGTCCGTCTTGGTGATCGTGCCGGTCGAGGCCTGGTACTGCTGTTCCAGCGCCTTGTTGGCATTGAGCACTTGCAACAGGATGGTCGCGCCCTTGGCCATGCCGGACTGAAACTCATAGCCCAACTGGAGATCGGCGACCGTGTTGCCCTTAACGAACTGATACTCGCGCGCCGCACCGAAGCCCTGCACTTCACCGAGGTAGTCGGAACGTTGGCGAGCCGCCACGCGCGCCGAGAAACCGAACTTCTCGTAGTACAGCGTCAGGCTTTTCACTTGCTTGGACAGGCCAGGCAAAGGACGCACATCGGTATCGCCGAACGGGTTGATCTTGCTGTCGTTGTGCGACATATTGGCCTGCGCGCCGAAACCGTCGAGCATTGGCGCAATGACGCTGAACGGCATCGACGCTGCCAGTTCAATGCCCTTAATGCTGCCGCCTGCGCCGTTGCGTGGCTGGGTAAATTTGCCGATCGGCGTTGCCGTGGTGCGGTTGGACAGGTTCGGGAAACCGGTGAACGAGTAGGCGTTGTCGTTGAATTCAAAGATGTAGCTGTCGAGCTTCTTGTAGAACGCTGCCGCGCTGACGTACGCCTTGGTGCCGAAGTATTTCTCGTACGATACGTCGATTGCCTTCGCGCGGAACGGGTCGAGCAGCGGGTTGCCGCCACTGCCTTTCCAAGTACGGGTGGTGGCATCGATTTCCGAACGGCGCGCCGCACTCATCTGATCCATCCGGGCGCGCGCCAGCACCTTGGCTACGCCAAAGCGCACCATCTGGTCGCTGCCGATGTCAAACACCAAGTTCGCGCTTGGCAGGAAGTCGGTATACGACTTGCCCATGGTGTGCAGCGAGACGATGTCCTGCCTGGTGTCGTCGACCGATGGCGCCGTCGATTGCTGGTCGGTACGGACCATCTGCACGCCGATATTGCCGCGCAGGTCGAAGCCGGCGACCTTGGTGTCGAGGTCACCCTTGACAAAGGCGGTCGAGACCTTCTCCGTAACGTTCCACCCTTTAAGCAGGATGTCGCCGTTGATATTCTGGATCAGGTTGTACGACGCCGGAAACGCGGCGGCCGGATCGAACGAAACGCTGCCGAATTTCGAATTACCGACCAGCACCGAACCGGCGCCCGCCGGCAACGCGCCCGACGGTGGCGTTTTCAAAATCAGCTTGGCTTCCTCGGCGTTCCTGTCCTTGACGCGCTCGGAGAAGTTCAGGCCGAACGTGACCTTGCTAAACATGCCATCAAGTCCCTTTTGGAAGCTCATGCGGCCGGCCTTGATAGTGTCCTTTACCGAGATCGACTTGGTATAGCCGTTCTGGCCCCACGACTCGGGATCGGTCAGTTTGACCAGCGCAGGGTCGCCATGGTTGTACTGCAGCGACGAAATCGTGTTGCCATTGACGATGCCAACCGCTTCCGACAGGGGGCGGCCGTTAGCGCCGACAACGCCCGCTTCCAGTTCGGAAATCGATTGCTTGCGGGTGGCGCTCGACGTGCTCAAGTCGAGCACTGCCGTCCACTGGTCGCCAAAGCGTAATTCGTTGTTCCAGCCGACCGAGCTCAGCTCAGTCTTGGTAGGGTCGTAGATGTGGCGCGACAGCGGGTTGACGTTGAGCCAGGTGCCGCTGACGAGCCTGCCGTTGGCAACGACCGCGCCTGGCGCCAGCGCCGGCGCTTGCGAGGCGACGAAGGGATCGCCATTGCCCGATTTCCAGCTGTCGTTGACTTGCAACTCCAGGCCACGGCTGACCACTTCATCGTCAAACTTGGAATAAAACAGGTCGAGCTGCGAGTGGAATTCTTTGCTTGGACGGTATTCGAGCACGCCCATCAGGCCATCGCGGGTCTTCTTGCTAGTCTTGTTAAACAGCTTGAAGCCATTGACGACCTTGACGTCCTGGCCGTTGATCATGGTCGAGCCGGTATAGACGTCGTAGTTTTCCGCAGTGGCCGTCGTCAGGTCCGAGCTGAAGCGGGTCGCGCCGAGGGCGATACCGATCGTGCGGTCGGCGAACTGGTCGATGTAGGACGCGCTGAAGCGCTTGCCGGCCCCCTTGAACTCGGTGCCATGGCCATCGCGCTCCGCGCGTGCATTGACGACGAGTACGCGTTGGCCGAACGCCAGCGGACGCACGGTCTGCAGGTCGACCGTGCCGGACAGGCCCTGGCCGATCAATGTAGCATCCGGCGTCTTGTACACGACGACGCCGCCCAGCAGCTCAGACGGGTACTGGTCGAATTCGACGCTGCGGTTGTCGCTGGTGCTCACTTGCTCGCGACCGTTGAGCAGCGAGGTGGAGAAATCGCCCGACATGCCGCGGATGCTGACGTTGACGGCGCGGCCGCCGACACTTTGCGCGGTCAGGCCTGGCAGGCGCGCGATCGACTCGGCAATGCTCGAGTCAGGCAACTTGCCGATGTCTTCGGCCGAAATCGCTTCGACGATCGAGGTCGCATTTTTCTTGACGGAGATGGCCGCTTCGATACCGCGGCGGATACCGCTCACGACGACGGTCGCCACCGGTACGTCGGCAACCTGTGCGGCCGGGGCGGTTTGCGCAAAAGCATGGCCAGCGAACGCCGAAACAAACACGGCGCAACCTGCGGCGACCGGGCTCAACTGGAATGCAAGGCGCGCCCGGGCGAAGCCCCTAGACTGCTTAGTTGCGAAAACTTTCATTTGTCCCCTTAATTTAATCAAAAATCGCATTTATTCCCGCAACTACAGCCGGATAAGCTTACAAAACGGGAGTCGGAAGTAAACGTTCTAAGACGTCTTGTTAAAGATTCTGTACTAAAACTAGATTCACTGTCAACGGGAGTTGCGTGTAACTACGCATATGTCGCATTTCTGTTGTCCTGATTCAGAACCGTGGGGCGACTCGTTGTATTTCAGCTACAAGAACGTGCGCACCACCATGTAGTCGGACTACATTTACCGAGTTCTTCACCATTTTATGGCAAAACACATCATATTGATGTAGTGAATGATTTTCACTCAGTGGACGGGCTTGTAGCGACCGCCGAGAATTCACGTCAGCTACTTCAACCCGCATTTTTGTGTTTAAAATAAATTGATTCGCCACATGAAAAAAATCTTCGCCGCAGTGTTGGCCGCTATCGCCGTCCTCCCTGTCGCAACAGTCCATGCCAGGGACTACCGCATCGACCACCTCGAACCGCCCTCCTGGTGGACCGGCATGAAGCACCAGAAACTGCAGCTGATGGTGCATGGCGAGCGCATTGCCGACCTCGATCCGGCGATCGACTATCCGGGCGTGCGCATCGACAGCGTTACCCGGGTGGCGAACCGCAACTACCTGTTCGTCGACCTCGCCATCGACGACCGGGCCGCACCCGGCAGATTCGACATCGTCTTGCGCAAAGCCGGCGCCGCTGCCAGTGCCGATGCCGATGCCGATGCCAATTCGGGCGTGCGCCATCCTTACGAATTGATGGCGCGCGAAAAAGCCTCGGCGCAGCGCGCCGGCTTTAACAGCAGCGACGTCATCTACCAGGTCATGCCGGACCGCTTTGCCAATGGCGCGCCGGCCAACGACAGCATCGCGCCGATGCGAGAAAAGGCCGACCGCCAGCTTGGAGGCGGACGTCACGGCGGCGACATCGCGGGGATGATCGACCGCCTCGACTACATCGCGGCGATGGGATTTACCCAGCTGTGGCCGACGCCGCTGGTCGAAAACGACATGCCGTCGTACTCGTACCACGGCTATGCGGCGACGGATCACTACAAGATCGATGCACGCTACGGCAGCAACGACGAATTCCGGCGCCTGTCGACCCAGGCGCGCAAGCGGGGCATCGGCATCATCCAGGACGTGGTGCTGTCGCACATCGGCCTTGCGCACTGGTGGATGAAGGACATGCCGACGCCGGACTGGACCAACTACAACGGCAAATTCGTCGGCACCGAACACCATCGGGTGTCGGTGCAGGACCCGTACGGCGCCGAGGCGGACCGCCAGAATTTCACGCGCGGCTGGTTTGGCCCGCACATGCCCGACCTGAACCAGACCAACCCGCTGGTGGCCAACTATCTGATCCAGAACAACATCTGGTGGATCGAATACGCCAGCCTGTCGGGCCTGCGCATCGACACCTACGGCTATTCAGACGGCGCCTTTTTGACCGAATACACGCGCCGCATCATGGACGAATACCCGAAGCTGAACATGGTGGGCGAAGAATGGCACAAGTCGCCGGCGGTGGTATCGCACTGGCAGCGCGGCAAACAAAACGCCGATGGCTTCGTCAATTCACTCCCGAGCCTGATGGATTTTCCCATGATGTACGCGATGCGCACCGCGCTGACGGACCAGGAGGCGGGCTTCAACGAGGTGTACGAAACGCTGTCGCTCGATTACCTCTATCCCGATCCAGGCAAGCTGGTTCTGTTCGAGGGCAACCACGACATAGCGCGCCTGTTCAGCGTGGTCGGCGAAGACCTCGCCCTGTATAAGATGGTGCTTGCCTATACCATGACGATGCCGCGCATCCCGCAGTTCTATTACGGCACCGAGGTCCTGATGACCAGCACCGCCAAGGGCCGCGACGACGCCAGCTACCGCCGCGATTTTCCGGGCGGCTGGGCCGGCGACAAGGTCGACGGATTCACCGGCGCCGGCCTCACGCCCCGGCAGCGCGAGGCCCAGGCCTTTGTCAAAAAACTGGTCAACTGGCGCAAAACCCAAGCAGTGATCCATCACGGGAAGACGATGCAGTTCGGCCCCGAGCAGGACACGTACGTCTACTTCCGCTACAGCGATAGCAAGCGCGACACGAAGCGGATCATGGTCGCCTTTAACAAGAACCCGAAGCCGGTTAGCCTGGGTACAAAGCGGTTCCAAGAAATGCTCAACGGCGCAACATCGGGTGTCGACGTCCTCACCGGCAAAACGTTCGAGCTGTCGACCACGCTGACGCTGCCGGCACGCTCGGCCGTCATCCTCGAATTCTGACATCCGGCCAACCTTGACAGCGATTGCGATCGTGATCGCCTGTTCGCATGCACTGCCCACGGCGCTTGCCGGACAGGTACCCGGGGTCGACGCCTGGATGGTCGAACAGGACTGCGTGACGGGCGCGGAGCTGCTCTTTTACCGCGCGGCGGCACAAAGGTCTAACAGTCGTACGAATACAGCAGCGTCTCAGGGTCGCCCGGCGCCAGATAGACGATTTTTTTGAAGCGCATGCCGATTTTGCGCAGCACCGCCTTCGAGCCGGCGTTGCCGGGGGACGTGATCGCCAGCACGCGCCGGATGCCGAGCGCGGCCGCATGCGCCAGCACGCCGGCCGCGGCTTCCGTGGCGTAACCCTGGCCGCCATAGTGCGGCATGAAGGCATAGCCGATATCGACGTGCGGCAGGGTGTCGCGCTTGATCAGGCCGCATATGCCGATCGGCGTGCCGTCGTGTTTGAGTTCGACCAGGCAGAGCGAATGGCCGAGCGCCCTCTGCATCGCCATGGGACCGTCGACGATAGCCTGGCGCGCCGCCGGCAGCGTGCGGATGCCGCGCTCGCCGATGTATTCGATGAACGCCGGCACATTGACGAGCTCCAGGTAAAAGGCCGCATCAATGAGCGCCAGCGTGCGCAGGCGCAGCCGTTCGGTCTCCAACACGTGCGTCATTCGGTTCGCCTCCCCAATGGTCAATGGCCGGGATACTGCCGCCGCCGTGTCGGCGTCAGCGCCTGAGGCGAAAATCGACCGTGGCCGGACGGCCCGGCAGGTTCAAGGCAGCCGCCGCCGGCGGCGCTTCGCTGACCACTTCGCCGCGCCGCACCACCAGCCTGCGCGATGCCCGCAGCCGGATCGCTTCGACCGTGCTGCCGGCATCGAGCAGCACCAGGTCGGCATTGCAGCCCGGTTCCAGTCCATAGCCTTCGAGTCCGAGGATGCGCGCCGGCGTTTGCGTTACCGCCAGAAAGCACTGGTGCATCGCCTCCTGTCCGGTCATCTGCGCTACGTGCAGCCCCATGTGCGCCACTTCGAGCATGTCGCCCGAGCCGAGGCTGTACCAGGGATCCATCACGCAATCGTGGCCGAACGCGACGTCGACGCCGGCTGCCATCAGTTCCGGCACGCGCGTCATGCCGCGCCGTTTCGGATAGGTGTCGTGGCGCCCTTGCAGCGTGATGTTAATCAAGGGGTTGGCGATCGCCGCCACGCCGGCTTCACGGATCAGTGGCAGCAGCTTGCTGACATAATAATTGTCCATCGAGTGCATCGACGTCAGGTGCGAGCCGGCCACCCTGCCCTGCATGCCGAGGCGCCCGGTTTCGAACGCCAGCGTTTCGATGTGACGCGACATCGGATCGTCCGACTCGTCGCAATGCATGTCGACCCGCAGGCCGCGCCCGGCGGCAAATTCGCACAGCAGCTTGACCGATTGTGCGCCCTCGGCCATGGTGCGCTCGAAGTGGGGGATGCCGCCGACGACGTCGACCCCCATGTCGACCGCGCGGCGCAGGTTGGCGAACGCGGTCACGCTGCGCAGCACGCCATCTTGCGGGAAGGCGACCAATTGCAGGTCGAGATAGGGCGCGACGCGGCGCCGCACTTCGAGCAGCGCTTCGACCGCCAGCAGGCGGTCGTCGCAGACATCGACGTGGGTGCGGATTGCCAGCAGGCCGCGCGCCACCGCCCAGTCGCAGTACTGCATGGCGCGCTCAATCAGCGCTTCCTGCAGCAGCGTCGGTTTCAGCTCGCCCCACAGCGCGATCCCCTCGAGCAGGGTACCGGACTGGTTCACCCGCGGCAGGCCGTAGCTGAGGGTGGCGTCCATGTGAAAGTGGGCGTCCACAAACGGCGGCGTCACCAGGTCGCCGCCGGCATCGATCTCGCGCGCCGCGCGCACCGGCAGCGCGGGCCCGACGGCGGCAATCCGCCCGCCTTCGACCGCGATATCGACCTGGCGCCGGCCGTCAGGCAGGCTGGCATTGCGAATGACAAGATCCATGATGCGCTCCGTTGACCGTTTGGGACGCCCTGATTGTAGCGGCTTCGCAACGGCATCCCTCCCAATTGCACCCCGGCAAACTGTGCTGCATTGCAGAATCAGCGCTTGAAAAATCATCAAATAACGCTGTTCATCGCCCCAATTCACCGATAGACTACGACGATATTGCATCGCACCATAACCCATAACCGAACGATAAGGAATACCGATGAGTCCCTTTTCCGAACAGTTTTCCCAAGCACGCAAGTTGCAACTCGAAACGCAATTAAACTTTTTCCGCGACCTCACCGGCAAAGCCTTTGAAAGTGCGGAAAAGCTCGTCGCCCTCAATCTCGACACCTCGCGCGTCTCGCTCGATCAGTCGTCGAACCTGGTGCGCCAGTTGATTTCGGTTAAGGATCCGCGCGACCTGTTTGTCCTCACCGGCCAGACCCAGTCGCAGTTCAACAGCATGCTGTCATACAGCCGCCAGCTGTTCGGCATCGCTACTGCCAGCCTGCCGGGCGCTGACTTTGCTGCTGCCCCCGCTGCTGTCCTCGCGGCGCCGGCGCCCCAAGCGCTTGCCGAAAAAATGCCGGTGGCCGCGGCCGTCGTCGAATCCACGCTGGTCGTCGAGACAAACCACGTGGTCGAGGCCACGCCGATTGCGCAACCGAAGCCGGTCACCAAAGCTGTCGGCAATGCTCAAGCCTTGATGCCGAGCGCCGCGTCGTTCCCGGTGCCTTCCTCGGCCCAGCCGATCGCGGTGGCGCCGGTGAAACCGGTCGACGCCAAGCCGCCTGCCGCCACGCCGTCCATCGCAACCGCCAAGGCGCAAGCGCCAGGCGCGAAAGCGGCGCGCAAAAAGTAAAGCCACGGCGTGGAGCGCCGGTTTTCCAAAGGTAGTAAATTAGCGGGCTTCGGCCCGTTAATCGTTTGCGGGCGCTCCAGGCAAAAATAGGCTCTCATGAATTTATCAAGCCTGATCGGCGGCTTCATGCGCCGTCATTGGCAATCGTACGCCGCTTCGGCACTGATGCTCGCTGGCGTCGCGCTTTGCACGGTGTGGGTGCCACGCAAGATCGGCGTCATGATCGACGGCCTCGCCGCGCATCGTTTAGGAGAACACGCGCTGTGGATCGAGCTGGCGCAGCTGCTCGGTCTCGGCGTGATTATCTACGTGCTGCGGGTGGCCTGGCGACTGCGCCTGTTCGCCGCCGCCTATCAGCTCGGGGTTGAGCTGCGCACTCGCTTCTACGCGCGCTTATCAAAGCAAGGGCCGGCGTTTTACCAGAAGCAGCGCACCGGCGACCTGATGGCGCTGGCTACCAACGACATCGACGCGATCGAAATGGCGGCCGGCGAAGCGATGCTGGCCGGCTTCGACGGCAGCCTTACCCTGATCATGGTGGTGGCAATCATGACGCTGGGCGTCGACTGGCGCCTGGCCGCCATTGCCCTGCTGCCGTTTCCGCTGATGGCGCTGGCGTTCTGGCGTATTTCGTCGCATATCCACACCGCGTCGACCGATTCGCTCGAACGATTCGCCGCCCTGAACGACCATGTGCAGGAGTCGCTGTCGGGCGTGCGCACCTTGCGCGCGCTCGGCCTCGAGCAACACAGCGCGCGCCAGTTCGGCGAACTGGCGGCGCGCGCTGCCAACGCCAGCCTGGTGGCGCAGCGGTGGGAAGCGGCCTACGAGCCGGCCGTCGGCCTGACGTTGAGCCTGGCCGGCACACTCACGCTCGGCCTGGGCGGCTACCTGGTATGGAACGGCGAACTGACGATCGGCGAGCTCACCAGCTTTACGATGTACTTGGGCCAGCTGATCTGGCCGATGTTCGCTGCCGGCTGGGTGCTGTCGCTGATCGAACACGGGCGCGCCGCGTTCGCGCGAGTGCAGCCGCTGCTGGAGGCGCCACTGTCGGTCGACGACCACGGCACTTTGGCCACGCTGGCGCCGGGACCGCTGCTGCTGGACGGCGTCAGTTTCAGTTACGCCGGCCAGGACGCGACGGCGCGCCCGGCGCTGTCGAACGTGTCGCTGTCGCTGCAAGCGGGGCAGACGCTTGGACTGGTGGGGCCGACCGGCGCCGGCAAGTCGACCTTGCTGCGCGTGCTGCTGCGCCAGGCCACGCCGCAACGCGGCACAGTCGCCTGGTCGGGCCAGCTGCTTTCCGACTACACGCTCGCCACGCTGCGCTCGGCGATCAGCTGGGTGCCGCAGGAGTCGTTCCTGTTTTCGGCGACGATCGCCGAAAACATCGCGCTGGCCCGGCCCGGCGCCACGCGCGCCGAAGTCGAGCATGCGGCCCACATGGCAGCAATCCACGAAGACATCCTGCGCTTCCCGCAGGGTTACGACTCCCACGTCGGCGAAAAAGGCATCACGCTGTCGGGTGGCCAGCGCCAGCGGGTGGCGATTGCCCGTTCACTGCTGGCCGACAGCGCGCTGCTGCTGCTCGACGATGCGCTGTCGGCGGTCGACACCGGCACCGAGACGCGCATCCTCGAACATCTGGAAGAGCTGCGGCGCGAGCGGCCCGGGCGCAGCGCCATCATCGCCAGCCACCGGCTATCGGCGGTGGCTGGCGCCGACCTGATCGTCGTGCTGCGCGATGGCCACATCACCGAATCGGGCGACCACGACGCCCTGCTCGCCGTTGATGGCTGGTATGCCAGCCAGTGGCGCTATCAACAACTGGAAGCGAGCCTTGATGCACTCTGACGCTTCGACGAAATTGGCAATGAATCCAGCAACGATGCGCGCCCAGGCGGCGCGCGCGGCCGGCTTACTGCGCCGCGCCGCGCACCCCGACCGCGGCCATCTCGGCTGGGCCGTGTTCTGGCTGGTGATCGCCGCCGGCCTGGAAGTGCTCGGTCCGATCCTCGGCAAGGCGCTGATCGACCGCCACCTGCTGCCGCGCCACCTCGACTGGCCGGCCATGGCTGCCCTGTTGGCCGGCATGCTGGTGAGCGGCTGGATCGCGTCCGGCCTGCGCTATCTGCAGCTGGTGCGCCTGTCGGGGCTGGCGATGCGCTCCGTGCAGCGCCTGCGCGAATGGGTGTACGGCCACGTGCTGCGCTTGCCGATGGCGTTCTTCGACCAGGCCATCACCGGCCAGCTGGTCAGCCGCGTCACCAACGACACCGAAGCGGTCAAGGCGCTGTATATCCAGGTGCTGTTCGTGATCCTCGACAGCAGCATCGTGCTGGTCGGCACGATGGCGGCGATGGCGTGGCTCGACTGGCGCCTGATGCTGATCGTGCTGGCGCTGGTGCCGGCGGTGGTGCTGATCGTCTGGCTGTACCAGCGCATGTCGGCGCCGGCGGTGACCCGCGCGCGCGCGCTGCGCAGCGACATCAATGGCCAGATGGCCGAATCGATCGGCGGCATGAGCGTGCTGCAGTCGAATAACGCCCAGGACCGTTTCGCGCAGCGCTTTGCCGGCACCAACCAAGCCCATTACAAGGCGCGGCTGGCCGAACTGCGCGCCAACGCCTTTTTGCTGCGCCCCGCGCTCGACCTGCTCAACGTGCTCCTGCTGGCGGTGGTCATCTTCAGTTTCGGTCAACGCCAAATGAATGCGGTGGAAGTGGGCGTGTTGTATGCGTTCATCAGCTACATCGCGCGGGTGGTCGAGCCGCTGATCCAGATCACGATGCAGTTCAGCGGGCTGCAGCAGGCGGTGGTGGCCAGCGCGCGGGTGGCGGCGCTGCTGGACGAACCGGGCGCGCCCGAGCACGCGGCGGGAAAACCGGCGCCCTTGCACGCCGCCGCGTTCGACGGCCCGGCAATCAGTATCCGCGACGTCAGCTTTGCGTACGTGGCAGGCCAGGACGTGCTGCACCAGCTCAGCTTCGACGTCGCGCAGGGCGATTTCGTCGGCATCGTCGGCCACACCGGCAGCGGCAAGTCGACTTTATTGTCGCTGATGCTGCGCTATTACAGTGCGCAGCAAGGCAGCATCGACATCAACGGCCAGCCGCTGGCCGGCATCGACAACGACCAGTTCCGCGCCGACGTCGGCCTGGTGCCGCAAGACCCGTTCCTGCTGGCGCAATCGGCGCTTGATAACATCGACATGGGGCGCGGCTTGTCGCGCCAGCAGATCGAAACGGCGGCCCGCGCAGCGCATGCCCACGATTTCATTGTCGCCCTCGAACACGGCTACGCGACGTCCCTTGGCGAAGGCGGCTCGCGCCTGTCGACCGGGCAGAAGCAGCTGATCGCCATCGCGCGCGCGCTGGCCGGGCAGCCGCGCATCCTGTTGCTCGACGAGGCGACGTCGAATATCGACAGCCAGACCGAGCAGGTCGTGCAGGTGGCGCTGGACGAATTGCGCGGCAAGGTGACCATCGTCGCCATCGCGCACCGGCTCTCGACGATCCGCGATGCGGACCGCATCGTCGTGCTCAATCACGGGCGCATCGCCGAAGCCGGTACGCACGAGGCGCTGATGGCGATCGACGGCGGCCTGTATCAACGGCTGTATCTGCTGCAGCAACTGGCGGCGTAGGAAGCAGGCCGTCGTCCTCGCATTCGCGAGGACGACGTGCTTATATTAACTGATGTCTTTTTCACACTATTATAAATATTATTTTTCCTTTTTACAACAAGAATATAATCGACGCAGCGTCGCGCGAAGGGGCCGCCGCAGTTTTCCATTTCCAAGGGATATGATGTTGGCTGATTTGAACTGCAAATCGCATCGCCGCCGCATCGTTGCGCTGCTGGTACCGATGTCGCTGGCCTCCGGGCTGGCCGCCGGCCAGTCGCATCCGGGCCTCGACTCAAGGCTGGCCGACATCGGCGAGACAGGCCGTTTCGTGCCGAACAAGGCGCTGGCGATGCTGCAGAAGATCGCGCCGCAGGCGCGCGCCGCCGACACCGCCATCAAGGCCGAATTCATCAACCAGTTATGCCTGGCGACGAACAAGGTTGGCCGCAGGCCGGAGGCACTCGCGCTGGCCGAAGAGCTGATCGCCTTCGGCAAGCAGAAGCACGATAACGTGGCGTTGGCAAAGGGGCTGATGGCCAAGGGCTACGTGCTGTCGTCGATGCAGGAAGCGAAAGCGGCGCACCAGTTTGCGTGGGAGGGCGAAAAGCTGGCCAACACCACCGGCGACATGGCGCTGCGGATCAGCGCGACGATCACCGCCGGCAATGCGTTTGCCGAAGAGGGCAACTTCCCGCAAGCGCTGAACAGGCTGCAGGACGCCGCCGCGCTGGCGCGCCAGTACGCGCACCCGATCCAGACGGTGATGGCGCTCAACGCGCTGGCATCGCTGTACACCACGATGAAGCAATACGACAGGGGATTCGACGCGCTGGCAGAAGCTCTGCCGGCCGCCGTGCTGACCAATTCGCCGGGCCGCATCGCCTCCTTGAAAACCACCGAGTACGGCCTGGCGATCGAGACCAAGCAGCCGAAGCGCGCACTCAAGGCCTTGCTCGAAGGGCTGGCGCTGGAACGCCAGATCGGCGCCGACTCGATGATCGGCACCACGCTGGTGAACCTGTCGGACAACTACCTGAGGGAGCACGACTACGGCAATACGCTGATCTATGCCAACCAGGCGATCGCGGCCGCGCTGCCGCTGCACGCCGCCAGCACCGAAGCGACGGCGCGGATCAATATCGGCCAGGCCTACCTGGGCATGGGCCGGCTGCTTGACGGCAAGCGCAGCTTCGAAGCGGGGCTGGCGGTGTATGAAAAAATGGGCGACAAGCCAGAACTGCAGGCAGTCATGATGGAGTATGGGCTGGCGCTCGAGCGCGCCGGCGACATGGCCGGCGCGCTCGAGGCTTACCACCGCGAGCGCAAGCTGTCGAACGAATTGTACGAAACGCAGCGCCAGAAGGCGGTATTCGAGCTTGCCGGGAAATACGAGGCGGACAAGAAGCAGCGCCAGATCGAGCTGTTAAGCCGCGAGAACCAGGTCAAGTCCGCCGAGATCGATAACCGCCGCCTGCAGCAGCGCGTGTGGTGGCTGCTGGCGGTGGTGTTTGCGATGGCGTCGGTGATGGTCGGCATCTTGTACCGCAAGGTACGGCGCGCCAATGCCCAGCTGAAGGTCAAGAACCTGGAACTGAAACAGCAAAGCTCGCGCGATCCGTTGACGTCGCTTTACAACCGGCGCCACTTCCAGGAATTCATGCGCACCCGGGTGGCCGTCGAACAACGCGGACTGGCCGCGACCGAAGATATCGTCGGCGCGCTGTTCCTGCTCGACGTCGACCATTTCAAGCACGTCAACGACACCTACGGCCATGCGGCGGGCGACGTGGTGCTGACGATGATCTCCGAAAACCTGCGCGAGATACTGCGCGAAACCGACATGATCGTGCGCTGGGGCGGCGAAGAATTCCTCGCTTTCCTGCCGGCGATTCCGCGCAGCGGCGTCGAAGAAGTCGCGCGGCGCCTGCTGGCCGGGATCTCGTCGAACACGATCGACTACCACGGCAGCAAGATATCGGTGGACGTCTCGATCGGCTTCGCGCAGTTCCCGCTGTCGCCGGGCGAGCACCCGCTGCCGTGGGAACGCGCGGTCAACCTGGTCGACATGGCGTTGTACATGGCCAAGGGCCATGGCCGCAACCGCGCTTACGGCGTGCGCGGCTTCCACAATTTCGATTGCACCTCGATGGAGCGCATTGAGCAGGACCTGGAAAGCGCCTGGCGCGACGGCTTCGTCGACCTGTCGGTCGTGCTCGGCACCTTGCCCGAAGCGCCAGCCACGGCCGAGGTGGCCGATATCGCCAACCCGGCCGACTTGGCCGAACTGGCCACCACCGCCTGACGCAGTTCAAGCGCGGGGGCCGGGCCCGGCGCTTGTAGCGGCGCTAACGACGCGCTTACTTTTTCGTTGCTTCCTGAATTTTTTCGCCGGCGCGTTCGACCTTCTTGCCGACTTCTTCGGTCGCCTTGTTCAGGCCCTTGCTGGCGTCCGCCGTCGCTTGTTCGATCCTGTTCCTGGTTTCCTCGGCCGAATCGGCAACTTGCTGGCCGGCCTGTTTGGCGCGGTCGAGCTTTTCTTGCACGTCGCGCGCCACCTTGTCGCCGGCGTTGTCGACCGCCTGCCCGGCCTTTTGCACCGGCCCCATCGCCTCATCGCGCTTGGTGCAGCCGGCAGCGCCGGCGACGAGCGCCACAGCCAACAAGGCGCTGAAGATTGAAGTTGCTTTCATGATTTCTTCCTCGGTTTTTAGTTGCAGTCAAGCATACACGCGTCGCCGCATTTTCGGTTGACAGTGTGGGTCGCAGTCCCGACAATAGCACGATCGTTCGATTTCCCCAGCAGTTCCACGCCATGCCTTTTTGCGAGAGCGATACCATGACCGAGCCAGCCACCCGCGCGTACCGGATCTGCCCCTTCTGCGAAGCCTGCTGCGGGCTCGAGATCGATGTCGAGCCCGGTGCGGGTGTGAATCTCCAGCGACCGCGCGTGGTGCGCATCCGCGGCGACCGGCGCGACGTGTTCTCGAACGGTTTCCTGTGCCCCAAGGCGATCGGTCTGAAGGAGTTGCACGACGACCCGGACCGCCTGCGCACGCCCCTCATCAAGCGCGACGGCCGCTTCGTCGAGGCCAGCTGGGACGAGGCCTGGGCCGAGATCGAGCGGCGCCTGCCGCCCGTGATCGCCGCCGGCGGCGCCAATGCGGTGGCCACCGTGCTGGGCAATCCGACCTCGCACAAAATGAGTCTGATACTGTATTTCCCGCGCCTGGCGCGCGCGCTCGGCACGCGCAACCTGTATTCCGCCTCCAGCGTCGACCAGGTACCGAAGATGCTGTCCTGCGGCCTGATGTTCGGCACCTGGCTGTCGGTGCCGGTGCCGGATATCGAGCGCAGCGATTTTTTACTCATCATCGGCGCCAATCCGATGGTCTCGAACGGCAGCCTGTGGACCGTGCCGGATTTTCGCGGTAAGGCAAAAGCGCTGCGCGCGCGCGGTGGCAAGATCGTCGTCATCGATCCGCGTCGCACCGAGACCGCCGACGTCGCCGACGAGCACCATTTTATCCGCCCCGGATCGGACGTGTATTTCCTGCTCGGCATCGCGCACGCGCTGTTCGACGAGCAGTTGGTGCGCCTTGGCCGCCTGGCCGGCCACGTTGCCGGCTTTGAGCAGCTCGAACCGGCGTTTGCGCACTTTTCGCCCGAGCGGGTGGCCGAGCGGTGCGCAATCGACGCGGCCGTGATCCGCGGCCTCGCACGCAAGCTGGCCGCTACCCAACGCGCCGCCGTGTACGGGCGCATCGGCACCTGCACCCAGCAGTTCGGTACCCTCGCCTCGTGGCTGATCGACGTCATCAACGTGCTCACCGGCCACCTCGACGAGGAAGGCGGCGCGATGTTCCCGAAGGCGGCGGCGTTCGCGGCCAACACGCGCGGCGCGCCCGGCTTTGGGCGCGGCATCGTCACCGGCCGCTACGCTTCAAGAGTGTCGAAGGCGCCGGAAGTGTCGGGGGAACTGCCGCTCACCTGCCTGGCCGAGGAAATCGAAACGCCCGGCGATGGCCAGATCAAGGCGCTGATCACGATCGCGGCCAATCCGGTGCTGTCGGCGCCGAACGGGCCGCGCCTGGCGCGCGCGATGAAAGGGCTTGACTTCATGGTCAGCCTCGATATCTATCTCAACGAAACGTCGCGCCACGCCGACGTGATTTTGCCGGGCCCGTCGCCACTGGAGGATGCCCATTACGACGTCAGCTTCACCCAGTTCTCGCAGCGCAACCACGCGCGTTACAGTCCCCCTGTGCTGGCGCGCACACCCGGCCAGCCCGATGAGTGGGAAAGCCTGCTGCGCATCGGCGCCATTGCCCGCGGACTTGGCGCGCGGGTCGACGTCGATGCCCTCGACGACGCCGCGCTGGAAGAAGAGCTGAGGCGATCGCTGGGCGACGCGGCAAGCGAAGTAACTGCGATCACGGCGGCGCTGGCGCCGTTGCGCGGCGCCGATCGGCTGCTCGACCTGGGATTGCGCAGCGGCCCGTACGGCGACCAGTTCGGCCGCAATCCGGGCGGCCTGACCCTGGCCGCGGTCAAGGCCGCGCCATCGGGCATCGACCTCGGCCCGATGACGGCCCGCATTCCGGAAGCGCTGCGCACCCCATCGGGCAGAATCGAACTGGCGCCGCCAGCGTTGATGAACGACCTGGCGCGCGCGCGATCCGACTTGGCGGCGCTTCCGCCCGACCTGGTGATCATCGGCCGGCGCCAGCTGCGCTCGAACAACAGCTGGATGCACAACCTGCCGGCGCTGGCGAAAGGCCCCTTCCGCTGCACCGCACTGGTCCACCCGGTCGATGCGCGCCGGCTCGGCCTGGTTGACGGCGCCATGGCAGCCATCACCAATGGCGCGCGCCGCATCGAAGCGCAGGTCGAGGTCAGCGCCGAGATGATGCCCGGGGTGGTCAGCCTGCCGCATGGCTGGGGCCACGACCTGGCCGGCGTGCGCCTGAACGTCGCCGTCGAACGGCCCGGCGCCAACCTGAACGCGCTGCTCGACGAAAACCTGCGCGACCCGTTGTCGGGCAATGCGGTGTTGTCGGGAGTGCCGGTGCGGATGGCGCCGATGTAGGGCCTTGGTCTGGCGGCGCTCGCGGCCGCCACGGCGCATGCTACTGGCAGCGCTCGCTGATCCAGTCGCGCCCGGCCGCCACGCAGCGCTGCATCTCGCCCAGCAGACGGTCCGCCCTCGCCTTCAAGGCGCGGCACTCGGAGTTGTCGGGATCGACCATTGCGGCGCACACTTCCATCTTGCTTGAGGCCGCCTTGTAATTGCCCAGCTCAAGCGCGCGCCGTGCGTCGGCGATCAGGTTGCGCGCCGATTGAAACTGTGACGGCGACGGCGACGGCATCGGTAACGGTAACGGCGACGGCGCTCTGACAGGCGGCCTGGCCGGCTTCGCGCGCGTCCGCTTGCGCTCGCACGCCGCATCGGCGTCGCTCAAGGCCGTGCGCAAGCGCTGCATCTGCGCCGGTGTCGCGCGGCGGTCGTTGAGCGCGATCAGTTCGCCCTGGGCTTGCGCCGACCTGCACGATTTGGCCAGCGAGATCGCGTAATCGATGCGCTCCTCGATTTTTTTGGTGTTCGGCCGTTGCGTGATCCAGATCACCCACAGCAAGCCCAGCGCCAGCAGCCAGTAGCGCAGGCGCACCGGTCCCCGCTGCGGCGGGGGCGCGGGAGTTGCGGCGCGGCGCGGCCGGCGTACCGCCGCCGTTTCCTCAGCGGGAGCGGCTGCAGCTGCCACCGCCGGCGCAACCGGGGGGGGCGGCAGGACCGGCGGCGGTGGCGGCGCCGGTTTGATGACTGAAACTGGCGCCGGCGCCGGCCCATCCGCCGGCCGCGGCAGGCCGGTACCCTGGCTGACGCCGCAAAACGGGCAATAGTTGACCCTGCGCGGCAGCGGCCTCGCACAAGCACCATTCACACAACGGTAAATTACTGCATCGTGCACGTCGTCGCGCCTCACTCCGGGTCCGGGATGTCGTCGATGGGATCGGGGTCCGGAATCGGCTCATCGAACAGCGCGAACAACGCGAACAGCGGCGCCAGTTCCGCCAGATGGCCGGCCGGCTGCCACTTGTCCAGTCGCCGATTCCACTGCATGTTCCAGACCCGGGTGTCGGCCGTGACCTCGCCGCGCGTGATGCGCTGGGCGATGTCGTCGGCCGAATACGGGCCATGCTGGGCGCCGCCGATAAACAGCTTGTAGCGCGGCGCAGCGGCGGCATTGGCCGGTCCGGCAACGCCGGCGTCGACCGCCTGCGCCGCGCGCTGTTCGCTGGCTAGCACTTCCGGCCGGATCACGCGCTTGTCAACGGCCCGCTCGACCTCCCATGGATAGGCGTCGCTGGCCGAATCGGCTACCTGCTCGGTCCACTGCGCCAGGCTGGTCATGGCAGCGTCGATGCGCCGCTCCTGCAGTGCCGGATCGATGTTGCGGGCGCGCCGCAGCCACTGCTCGTACAGCCGCCGCGCCGTGATGTTCGGCAGCGAAGGCGACGGCAGCTGGGCGCCGGTTTCGTCCACTTCGAGCTTCGGCTCGTACACGCGCTGCTGGTAATGGCGCATCAGCACCGCCAGCAGCAGCAGCTGGTTTGGCCCCGACGCCGCCAATTTTTGCTGCACCGCGGCGATCACCTGGTCGCGGTAGTACGACGGCAAGCCGTTCGAGCGGATCGCGAACTCGTTACCGATCTGCAGCCATTCGCCGGAGCCCGGTTCAACCTCGAACAGGTACTGGCCGCGCGGCTGGAACGACGCCTCGCGGTCGGCCAGGTCGGCTTTGCGCTTGATGACGCCGAGCGCATTCGCCTGCAAAAACCATTCGTAGTCATCGGCCAGGCGATTGAGTTCGTCCATCGACGGCGAGATCGGGTGGCGAAAGCGGGTCGAATCGAAATGCAGGTGGGTCGGGATCTTCGGGTTTTCGATCTGGTACGAGGTGCGCCAGGTCGGCAAGCCGCGCAGCACCGTCATCGGGTAGCCGGACAGTTCGATGTAGCACACCGCGCGGCCGTTGACGCCGGTGTTGACGATGTTGACCAGCTCGCCGTGGAAGGAGCCGGTCGGCACCGCGGCGCGGATCTCGGTTTCCATCCGGCGCCAGGCGTTGGCGTCGCCGACGCCGATGAAGCACTTGAACTGGTCGGCGCGCGGCGTGAACTCGGCCGAGAAGCGGGCATTAATCCACGGCATGGCGCTCCTCAGCCATTCGCCGAAAACACGCCCGCGCTCCTGCACCGACATCGCCGCCAGGCGCTCGAGCAGCGGGTCGGCAGGCGCAAATCCGCCGATCTGTTCGACGCTGAGTTGGGTTTGCGCCCGGCGGAACAATTTCAGCAGCAGAGCGGCGCGCAGCCGGTCGTCGCCCAGTTGCGGGAACAGGCGCGCCGAACCGCCGAATTCGAGCAGCACTTCCTCGCTCCACGCACTGACGTCGCCCGACAGCTTGACCGGCTCGGCCAGCACGTCGCTGGCCAGTACGACGAGCGTGGCGTGCTGGTGCGTGGCATCGGCGCGCAGCTGGCCGATGCGCTGGTCGACCGCGCCCAGCATCGCCTGCACGCTGCGCCGCCCTTCCTGGAACTCGCCGGCGATGCCTGTCCACAGCGGCTGGCCATGTTCATCGGGCGACTGCGGATCGCCCAGCCAGGCCGACATCGCGCGCATCACCTCGATTGCCTGGCCGGCGGCCACCGCCAGCAGGTGGAAGCGCAGGTAATCGGCGATGTCGCGCTTGAGGTGGGCCATCACTTCGCGCGCCTGCGCATCCTTGCCGAACAATTTATTGGCGGCCTGCGACAGGTTGCCCAGCGACTCCTCGACTTGGCGCGTGCGCAGCGCATCGCGAATGTCGCGGTAGCGCTTGCCGTTGCGCTCGGCGTTGCCGAGGTCGCGCTGAAGCAGGCGCGCCTTGACCTGTTCGAGCAGCGACAGCACGAATTCGAGTCCGCCCTGCTTGCGGTCGTCCAGCAGCGCGTAAAGCTGGTCGCGCGACCGGCCCCTCAAGCGCGCGGTCAGTTCGGCCGTGTGGCGCTTGATGCGGTCTTCGCTCGTTTCGGCGGTGGCGCCGGCTTCGCGGATGACGTCGCGCTCGAGTTGCGGCAGCAGCTCGGCCACTTTTTCGCGCCATATTTTCAGGTCGTAGGCGCCCATGATGCGGTCGATCTCGAGCTGCACCCGGCTCTCGACGCGTTCGAGCAGCGAACGCTGGTCCTTGTCCATCAGCAGCTGGTCGGTCAGCGCGTATTCCTGGAACGGCGTGACGTCGGCCGTGCCTTTTTTAAAATCGGGAAATTCGTCGAACGCCCGCTCGCGCATCGCCATGTGCTCGCGCATGAAGATGTCGCGCTCCTGGTCGCCGGCCCGGCGCGCGGTGATCCCGTTGATGCCGCCGTCGGCGCCGGCAAGGCCGAAAAACGCCTTCACCATCAGCGCCGACAATTCGTACGCCCGGATGTCGTCGCGCAGGCTTTGCTGGGTGTCGAGCACCGCCTGGCCGAACGCCGAATACACTTTCGAGTACGACAGCCGCATGTCGCCGAAACGCTGCTCCGGTACCCGCGGGTTGAACGGTCCGAGCTTGTGCTGCTGCTGGTTGACCGCGATCGAGCGCTTGCGGTTGGCAAAGTCGGCCGAGGCGAAATCCTCGAACAGCGTGTCGGCCACCATCTGGTAGACGTCCTTGATGTCCTGGGTCGCCTTGTTGGCCAGATTGGCGGTGTCGACGAAATAGACGTCGTCGAACGGCGCGCCCTTGCCGACGACGCTGTCCGGATCCATCCAGCGAATTTGCGCGCTCATGTCGCGCATGGTGGTTTCCAGCTCCATCAGCGTGGCGTAGGCATTCGCCTCGGTGCGTTCCTTGTTGGCCTTGGCGAAGCCGGACGGCATGAACATCACCAGGTCGACCTGGTTGTCCGACACTTCCTGGCGCGCGATCGCCTTCGAGATCCAGCCGAGGTCGATCGCGCTGCCGGCACCAGTGCCGCCCGCGCACGAGGCGATGACGACGATGCGGAACTTGGAGGTGTCGACCTGCAGGCCGAGGCGCTGGTAGGTTTCCTTGCGTTCGTTGCCGGCATTGCTGCTCAAGAAATTGAGCGCGCCCTTGATGCGGCCGCGCAGTTTCGGATATTTATCGAACAGGTAGAGCCGCGCCAGCGCGCGGATCTGGCCGGCGCCCTTGGACGGGTCGATGCCGAGCGAGCGCAGTTTTTTCGGCCGCAACGGCATCCATTTTTCGATCAACGGGAAACGCGACAGGCTGTCGTCGGACTCGTGATACTGCGCCAGGTCGAACGGCTCGACCAGGCGTTCCTCGTCCGTCAGCTTGACCAGCTCGTACCACGGGTCGGTGCGCAGCGACTTGCCCTCGTCGATGATGGCATGGTTGTCGAGGTCGAAGTGGAGAAAGCGCGCCACCGGGAACTCGGCGATCGATTCGACCCGGGTCGGGTTGTGCCGGTTCCATACCTCCGACATGATGCGCCGGCGGATCCGCATCATCACTTCCATGCCGGTGCCACCGGCGCCGATGAACAGGGTTGGCCGCAGATCGACTTTTAATTCCACCTTTTTTTCCACGCTTGCGATGTTCGAAAATTCTGCCATGTCGTTCTTTCAGATTGGATGGATCAGCGGCGGCCGATGAACAGCGTTGCGACCAGCGCGACCAGGCCGACGGCCACCAGCGGGCCGGTGACCGCGAAAGTGAGGAATTTGCTGGCGTTGATGATCGCCAGCACCGCCGCCGCGCTGAGGAAACACAGGCCGACGAACAGCAGCCAGCCGGCGCTGCCGGCCGACGACGGCGCCACCCGCCGCACCACCAAGTGATGAACGTAGGCGTTGCGAACGAAAAAATAGATCACCAGCAGGATCACGAACACCGCGCCGCCGATCGCCAGCTCGCGCGTCGACGTGTCGGTCGCCACCGGGGCGGCCGCCGGCGCCACTTCGATCGGCGTGCCGGTTGCCACGGCGCCGCGCTTGGACAGGGCGTCGGCGGGAGAGCCAGACTGGCCGGGCAGCTTGAAGCCGGGATCGGCGGCGGGAGCGGAGGCTGGGGGGGCGGCCTGGTCGTTTTGCATGTGGTCCGGTTTCCTTGGTTCGGCAATAAACATCAACAAAAATTGCAGGGTACATCAACGGCCCAGCCGGACTTGCGCGCCTTCGCGCAGGTCGATCAGCCGGTGGCCGAACATCGTCGTCTTGAGCTGGGCGACCTTGTTGCCGCCCTTGTCGAAAATCGCTTGGGTGAGGCCGGCGCGGGTGTGCACGGTGCGCAGCTCGTCCTCGACCGTCAGCCAGGCACGGCGCGGGCGGCCATACGCCAGCACGGCGCCGCCCAGCGCCGCCGCCGCTGCCAGGCCGACGCCGATCAGCGTCACCAACGGGCCGATACCGTAGTGCACCCTGACCTCGATCGGCAGCAGCGCGGTCGAACCGTAGATGCGCGCCGGCGGCGTGAAAATCTCCGGCAGCGGGTCGCCCGGGAACAGCGCCGCCATACGCTGGCGGAAGGCCTGCGACAGTTCGAGCCGCTGCTCAAGCAGCTGCAACTCGATCCGGCCCGGCAGCACGTAAGCCGAGCCGGCCGAGCCGATCGCCTTGGCCGACCATTTGCCGGGCAGCTGCGCCACCGGCAGCTGCATCCTTGACTGCAGCGGTACGCTTTGACCGGGCGCCAGCGCCTTGATGGTGTCGCTGGCCAGGGCGATCGGCAGGTTTTGCCCCGCCAGGTTCGAGCGCGCCTCGATGCGCGCGCTGACGATGGTGTACGGGTACATCGTGTTCTCGAGGTTCCAGCCGATCTTCGCGGCCGGCGTGCGGGCGCTTTGCTCGACGTCGGCGCGCAGCATGCCGCCCGGCCCCATCGAGAACGACACGCCGGGCGCAGCGTCGACCCGGCGCGGCACCAGCCGCACGGTGTCGCGGTCGAGCGGTTTCAGGCGCGCCGGCGGCTCGGTGATCACGCGCTGGACGCGGCCGGAGGCCAGCAGCCGGTCGAGTTCGCGCGCGCCGCCGTCGCCAACCGCAAACACGTACACCATCAGGCCGTTGGCGCGGTAATGCGCGCCCTGCACCGGCATTTTGAGGGGAAACGCCAGCGCGCGGCTGATGGTGCCGCCCTGATGGATCAGCGCATAGAATTCGCGGTTGCGCTGCGCGGTGGCCTGGTCGTTGTTCGGGCTGTTGCGGTTGTTCGTGAACAGCCATACCAGGCCCGGTTTGCCGGCCAGCGCCTGGTGAATCGCCGCATTCACCGCTTCGCCCAGGTCGGTATCGGCCAGCGCGGCGCTGGCGGGCTTGTTCGCCGTCTGCAAACCGGCCAGCGCGCTGCCGACCTGGGTGCGCACCGACACCGGGTCGGCGTTCACCTTCAGCGACAGCATCGCTTTCGGCGACGGCGCGCCGGGCAGGCCCTGGTTGAACGAGGCCAGCACCATCAGGTCGCCCGGCTGCGTGGCCGCCATCACCAGCTCCGTCACCAACGGCTTATACTGCGAGGCGGGATCGGTATAGAAGGGCTCCATCCAGCCGGAATTTTGCACCAGAAAAACGTGCGAGGCCGCGAAGGCCGGCGCACCCGCGCACAGCAGCGCGGCCAATGCCGCATGCGCTGCGAATCGTGCAGCCGGTGCCGTCAATGCTTTCACGGCAGCTCTGCCAAACGCCAGCCGCGCACCTGGTTCCAGTCGGGATGGTGCAGCCACAGGCAGTCGTCGTACACGAACGGCATGCACTCGAGCGGGCGCGCCAGCCGCACCACTTCGCTCAAAATCACGTTGCGCCGGCCGATCCATTCCACCGTGGTGCGCGCGATGGTGCGGCCCGCCAGCGCTTCTTCGGCGCGGCCGGTGTAGCGGTGGAAGCGCAGCACCAGGCCGCTGGGCTGGGCGCGGTTGCTGTTGAAGCCGCGCAGCAGCGGCAGCACCAGGTCGTCGTCTTCGTGCAGGTCCTCGACGTTCTCGACATCCCACGGCTCGTTGACGACCGCATGGCCGCGGCGGAACAGGAAGTTGCCAAAGCCCAGGCGCGCGCCGCTGATCGGCTGCAGCTGCGGATTTTCTTTACCCAATTCGACGAACGAATACGCCTGGCCGGCATGGCCGATGTGCCACAGCCGGCCGTCGCGGCTCTGGGTCGGGCCGCCCAGTTCCAGGCGCGGCGCGAAGCCACGCGGCCAGGCGAGCCATTGCGGCGGCGCGCCCGGCTGCCATATCAGCTGGCCGAACTGGTGCAGCCACAGGATGCGGCCGTCGTAGCTGACCGGGCGCGTCCAGCCAGCCGCCGGCGCATCGCCGCAATCGTACAATTCGACCTGCGAGCCGTCGGCCAGCGCGCTCCACAGCCGCGTGCCGGAAGAGCTGGCGGCGGAACCGATAAACAGGCAGGCGACGTGGCGCCCCACCGCGCCCGGCGCGCTGGCGACTGCGGCGGCGAACACCGGTTCGGCGCGGCAGGTTTCGCTGACGGGGTCGATCCACAGCCGGCACAGGCCCTTGTCGGTCGGGACCAGCGCCACCTCGCCACGGCGCGGATTGGTCACCGGCAGCCAGCCGTAGGCAGCGCCCGTAAACGTCAGGTCGGCGCTGTGCTCGTCGAGCGTCATCACGTGCCATATTGCCGCCAGCGGATCCCAGTACTGCAGCACGTTGCGGGTGTAGGCCAGCGCCAGCAGGCGCTGCGCGGCGAAGCCGTAACTGCCGGCAGCGAACACGCACAGCGCGTTGGGCGGCGCCGGCATGGCGACCTCGCTGCGGCCGACGCTTGGTGCGGCCGGCCGCCGTTCCAGCGCATCGCCCAGCGCCAGCGACGTCACCGGTAAGCCTTGCGGAACGTGGCGCGGCAAAGCCTGGTCTGACCACGGCCCCCACCAATCGGGCTGCGTCCGGGGCTGCGGCTTCAGCTGGCCAGCCAGCTTCGTGAGCGCGCGCCCGCAAGCGGGGCAAAAGGCGAATCCTTCCGGGTAGATCGGCGCGCAGCCGCAGGAGGCCGGCAGTGACGCGCCGAGCAGGTGGGCGACGTCGGCCACGCGGGCGCGGGCGCGCCCCTGCCAGTCGATGCGCGACAAGCCTTCGCTTGCCGCCAGTTCGAACTGACCGCTGCTTTCGTCTTCCAGCCAGACGCTTGCTGGCGTTTCCCACCGATATGCCATTTTTTCCAGCCGATGTATTCATGTTAAACGTGCATATTGAACACCCCCCGAGTTTGCTACGGAGGGGGCCGCTTTTGCCGTTCAAATCATAGCGCAACTGGCTGGCAGGGGAAGTTTGATTGCCGGGTACCGCCTGGCGCGCTGCCAGGGCGCGGGGGACTGGCCGTACACGAATGGGAACGCCCCGGATTACGCGGCGTCAGGGGAAACAGGATTTATCGGGAAAACAGCGTCTTAGACCAGCCGCACCATGCAGATCTTCCAGTCGCCATCACTCCTGGTGAGCGTCAGGGACCGGGACTCGGCTTTCGCCTGCGCCGCCGGCCCCATCAGCATTTGTTCTAGCACCATCAGCGCGCCCAGCGCCTTGATGCAGCGCAAGGGGCCGCCATCTCCGTATAATCGCAGCTTCCTTCGCCGCCTTTGCCTCCCATGACTTTAATTGCCGACACCGCCGCATCCGCCCTGGAAAACGCTTCGGACGACCTGTCCGCCCACGCCGTCGACACCGCCACGGCCCACCTGCGCGACGTGCTCGCGCTGGTGGTCGAACACTCTCCCGCCCACGCCGCGCTGGTGGTGGCCGACCTGCGCTGCCCCCTTGCGCGCGCGCTGGCCGAAGGCTACCGGCGCAACCTGCCTGGCGCCACCTTCATCGACTTCGACAGCGTCGCGCCAGGCGAGGTGCTGGCGGCTTTTCGACGCATGGCCAGCGCCGACCTGGTGGTGCTGGTCCAGTCGACCAGCTTTCGGCTCGAAGCGTTCCGCATCCGGGTCGAACTGTTCAAATTGGGGCTTAAAGTGATCGAACACGTCCACCTGTCGCGCATGCCCGGCGCCCAGGGCGCGCATTACATCGAATCGCTCGCCTACGATCCGGCCTACTACCGCGGTGTTGGCCAGGCGCTCAAGGCGCGCATCGACGCCTGTGCCTCGGCAGCAGTCGACAGCGGCGGCGAAACCCTGGTCTACGCCTGCAGGCTCGAGCCGGCCAAACTCAATATCGGCGACTACAGCGGCATGAACAACATCGGCGGCCAGTTCCCGATCGGCGAAGTGTTCACCGAAGCGCACAACCTGGAAGCGGTGAACGGCCGCGTGCGGATCCACGTGTTCGGCGACACCTCGTATTTGGTGAACCGCCCCGCCACGCCGATCACGCTGGTGATCGAACGCGGGCGCGTCGTCGGTGCTGAGAACGCGACACCCGAATTCGAACGCCTGCTCGCCATCATCCGCGCCGACGAAGGCGACGTCTGGGTGCGCGAACTGGGCTTCGGCATGAACCGCGCGTTTACACGCGAGCGGCGGGTCGACGACATCGGCACGTACGAGCGCATGTGCGGCATCCACCTGTCGCTCGGCGCCAAGCACGGCGTTTACCCGAAACCCGGCTTCAAGCGCAAGGAAGCGCGCTACCACGTCGACGTCTTCGCCGTCACCGAAGCCGTTTATCTCGATGCCGACCTGGTGTACCGGGACGGTGCCTGGCTGGTATAGACGCTACCAGCGGGGTCAGGCGGAAACTGGATCCAGCACGGCCGGATTTTTCCGCCGCAGCGCTTGATCGAGCAACCTGCCGTGGTGCCCCCCGACGAAAAAAAGCCCGCTACCTAGCGGGCTTGGAATCCAATTCCCCTAAGGGGTTGGCAAAGACATTATTACCCGCTTTTGCAGCGCTTTTGCAACGCTTTTGCAACAACGCTGCCCGGGAGTTTTCCTGATCGACTACCGTGCAGGCATCGGCATGCCGCCCCCAGCAAGCTTTTCGTCTTCCAACAGGCCTTTGGAATACGCAACGTGCTTGGCCAAGGTTGGCCGCAACACTGCCAGCGCAAGGAACGCGGCAGTCAGGTCCATCGCGGCGACCGTGTACAGAACAGTCGACCAAGTGCCGGTCGCCTCCATCATCAGGTTGCCCAGCGGGACAAACAGCGCGCCGATACCCTTGGCGGTGTACAGCACGCCGTAGATCTTGCCGATGTGCTTGGTACCGAAGGCATCGCCGGCGAGGGCCGAGAACAGCGAGTACACTTCGCCCCACGCCAGGAACACGACGCCGGACAGGATCAAGAACGCGTACGGGTTGCTGCCGAAGTAACCCAACGCGATAATGCCAAGACCTTCCAGCGTGAAGGCGATGACCATCGTCTTTTCACGACCGATGTGATCCGAAATCCAGCCGAACATCGGGCGCGAAATGCCGTTCATGATGCGGTCGAGCATCAGCGCAAGCGGCAACGCGGCGATGATGACAAAGCCCAGATCAACCGGGAATTCCTTCACGCCAAGGTCTTTCGCGATGACGCCGAGCTGTGCAACAGCCATCATGCCGCCGGTAACGACCAGGATGAACATCGCGAACATCAGCCAGAACAGCTTGGTGTGGAGCGCTTCCTTCAGCGTGTAGTCGCGCGAAGCCTGGGCCAGTTTGTGCGACGCATGGGTTTCGCTCGGTTTTGGCGAACGCAGGAACCATGCGGCGACGAAGGCGAGCGAGCCTTGCAAGATGCCGAAGAACAGGAACGTAGCCTGGAAGCCGGACGATTCGATCATCGCGGCAATCGGCAGGATCGTGGCAGCTGAACCTGCGCCGTAGCCGCCGGCGGTCAGGCCAACGGCAAGGCCGCGGCGGTCCGGGAACCACTTGAGCGCATTGTTGATGCAGGTCGCGTAGATCGAGCCGACACCGACACCGCCAACTGCAGCGCCGATATAGAAGCCCGTCAGCGTGGTGGCTTGCGAATTGATGTACCAGGCGAAGCCGATCATGATGGCGCCGAACGCCACCATTAACCGTGGGCCGAACTTGTCGATGAAGTGACCTTCGATCGGTGCGAGCCAGGTCTGGACCAGCACGAAGATCGTGAAGGCAAGCTGGATTTTGGCGCGGGACCAGCCGTAGGTTTCTTGAATCTCGGGGACGAACAGGGTCCAGGCATACTGGATGTTCGCAGTGGCAATCATGCAGATGACGCCGACCAACAGTTGAATCCAGCGCGTATTGCTGGAGCCGGTGTTTGGTTCGTGCAGCGTTGCGGACGCGTTGCTCATGACTGCACTCCTCGAAGGGTTGGTTCGTTGTGCCGCGATGTTGCCGACGCGTTGGTCGTACAGTTAAAATTTTTCGTTAGCATTTTCATGTCTCCATTGTCATGGTTAGTGCTCTTGTCCCGATCGCGATTGGGGGCGCGCCGTGTACATTGCATCTTTTGTTAAAAATTAGTGTATGAAAAAATCTAAGTTGCTGATCAATTGAGGCGCTGTGAGATTACCCTCCCCGGTTGACGTGCGTGATGCCTTAATGATGAGACAGTGTCGGTCTCCCTTAGACCGCTGGACTTGCCATAAGAGTTCAGTTGAAATGAAATTTAATCGGCAACATATTGATTTTCCGAGAAGTGATTTTGTAAATCATTGACCGCGGTTAAGTTCAGCATTTACGCCGCACGCTGGCACACATTTTTTGCAATTCAATCTCATGGCTGAGAAGAAAACGAGCGGCAGCCTGCGCGTTGGAAGGGCGGCGCAAGGCTGTGCAAAGGGATATGGCGCGCGCCCGGAAGGCGAGTTTGTACGTCCCGCTCATGCCCGCCAATGCTGCAATGACGACCGCCAGGGATAACCGGAATTGACCGTCCATCCAATCCGTGCCGATGTGCAGCGCCACGGATGGCGCCGTGCCCGAACCTTGCCCCAAGGGCGGAAAACCGGCCGCGCGCGCCTGTGAGGAAGGCTTACGGCGTTGCCTGTCCCAAAAATGCGTTCACTTCGGCCTGGAATTTTTCCGCCTGGTCCCACATGATGAAGTGGGCGCTGGCGGCAATGCGCTTGAGCGTCACGCCTTTCAAAGGCGCATACGCGGCCTTGTACGTGCCGTCCATTTTTTCATCGGTCAGGCCCATCCCTTTCGGCACCACGTACAGCACCGTCGTCGGCACACTGATTTTGCCCAGCTCGGGTACCAGGTCGGTGACGATCAGTTCGTGGTAAGCGCGCGCCGATACGTCCGGGTCGCTTTTGAGCGAATCGTCGAGCGCCCCCGGGCGCATGGCAACGGTGTCGACCATGCCATCGATCATCGCTGTCGTGCGCGCCAGGCGCGCCGCAGCATCGGGCGCGCGCATCTGCACCAGCATTGAATCGGCCATCGGCTTGATACTGCCGGACGTCGTGCCGGGCGGGCCGAACACGGCGCCGAGGAAGGGGACCATGTCGACCACCATCAGCCTGGAGGGCAGTTCGGGATGGCGGGCAGCAAACATCAGGCCGATCGTGCCGCCCATCGAATGGCCGATCACCGCGGGCCTTTTAAGGCCGCTGGCGGCGATGTAGCGCGCGATCTCTTCGGCCACTGGTGCGGCGACGGACCCTTGCGTATTGCCGCCCTTCGGCTGGCCGGCAAAGCCCGCCACCTGCACCAGGTGGTAACGGTAGCCAGGTACCGACTGGATCATTTCGCGCCACACGCGCGGCGACGAGTTCAAGCCGGGAATGAGGATCACATCGCTGCCCTCGCCCTCGGCCGTCACTTTGATGCGGTCGGATTTGAAATCGGCGGCGAGAGCGGGGGCAAACGCTCCCGCGGCGAGCGCGGCAAGCGTCATCAGCGAGGCAAGCAGGGTACGGCGAGTAAAGTTGAACGACGACATGGTCACTCCCTTTTTTTGTAATGGAGATACTCAATGAAGCGGTCGCATATTGTCAAGCAATTATCGATATGCATACAAGCTCTGCGCCAGGGATGTTCAGGGCACGGCAGAGTCGAGGTGCAATATCGTCAGAAAAACAATGCTGAGGCATCTATTCAAGCCGGCGCGGCGCATTCTTCGGCATCGTGATCGTGACGCTGGTGCCGTTGCCCGGCGTCGATGCGATGCCGATGCTCCCGCCGAGCATGCCGGTGACGACGTTGTAGACGATGTTCATGCCCAGTCCCGAACCGCCCTGCCCCATCTTGGTGGTGAAGAAGGGATCGAACACCTGGTGCAGCGTCTTTTGGGTCATGCCGACGCCGTCGTCGCTGAAGTCGAGCATCAGCTGACCGTGCTCGATCTCGCGTGCGCTGATGACGATTTTTGAGGCGCCATTCGCCGCGAACGCGTGCAGCAGGGCGTTGTTGATCAGGTTCGACAGCACCTGTCCCAAGCCGCCCGGATACGAATCGAGCACCAGCTGCGGCGGCACGTCGACGTCGATGGCGCAATTGGCGCGGCGCAGCTGGGCGGCGTAGGTGGTGACGGTGTCGCGCACCACCTCGCCGAGGGCGAAACAGCGCCGCATGTCGCTGGTCTGGTCGACCGATACCTGCTTGAACGACGTGATCAGGCCGGCCGCCCGGCTCAGCGAGCTGGCTATGATGTCGCACGCCAGCCGGGTGTCTGCCATGTGCGCTTCGAGCGCCGAGCGCTTGATGCCGCCAGCGGCGTATTTTTTCTCGAACTCGGTCACCATGTCGGCCAGCGCGGTGGCGGTCAGCAGGCTGTTGCCGATCGGCGTATTGAGTTCGTGGGCGATGCCGGCCACCAGCGCGCCGAGCGAGGCCAGTTTTTCGGACGTGATCAGGCTGGCCTGCGCCTGCTTGAGCGTCACTAGCACCGACGACAGGTCGCCGTGCGCCAGTTCGACCTGGGACTTCTGCCGTTCCAGCTCGGCCAGGCTGGCGTGCCGCTCGTCGAGCGTGGCGCGCAGCCTCCCGGCCAGGGAACGGCTGCGGCGCGAGGCGACCAGCAGCGCGGCGATCAGGGAACTGATCACCATGCCGGCCGTGGCGATCAGCACCAGCGGCGTGATGTCGCGCGCGTAGCGGCTGTTCGCCAGGGCCCTGTACTGCACCAGCCAGTGGCGCTGGGCGACCTTGATATGGCCTTGCGCCACCAGCCTCGACAAGATGCGGGTGCCGCGCTGGCGGCTGTCGAACAGCGTCTCGACGACCCCTGTTGGCGGCGCCAGGCCCGCTTTCGCATCGCCCGTATCGACAATGTCCAGCGCCATGTTCGCCAGCAGCGTTGGTTCGATCACCTCGCGCATCAGGTCATCGACGCGAAACGCGATCGCCACCACGCCGATAAAGGCGGCGCGCCGCTCCGGCACCGAACCGGTCGGCATGTTCCGGCGGTAGATCGGAACGCGCGCCACGAAGCCGGGCTGGCGGCCTGCATCCTGCACCAGCAGCGTGCGCCCGGTCGCGACGATCTCGCCGCTGTCGCGCGCCGCCTCCACCGCCGCGCGATGCGGCGGCAGACTGGCCAGGTCCAGGCCGAACGCGCCTTCATTACCCTTCATCGGCTCGTTGAACTCGATGACGAAGTGCTGTTCGCTGGCGAAAACTGGATGGACCGCGAACTGCGGCGCGCTGTCGGCCTGACTGGCGGCGGCGAAGCCGGCCAGTTCACGGTCCGGCACCGCGCGCACGAACTGGATCGCGCGAAAGCCGGGATGGCGCTCGCTTAGCCGCAGCGTCTTGACAAAGCGGGCGAACTGCGCGCGATCGACGTCACCGGCGACCGCGAACAAGCCCTTGAGGCTGAGCAGCACGTCGAAATAGATGCGCAGCCGTGCGCTGGTGTCGGCCGAGACTTTGTCGGTGTCGCGCACGAAATTGCTGCGGATCTGGGCGTCCTGGGCATTCATCACGACCAGGCAGGTCCAGATGGTGATGCCGATGCCGATCACGAAAGCCAGGTAACCGTTGAGCCGAATCGGGTCGCGACGCAGGCGGGACCGGGCAAGGTCGTGGGCGCCGCGGCCCGCTTTCAACATGGTCGCCTTGACGTTATTGTCCATCTCCGCCGTTTCCCCTGTGCAATCGATCCAGCCCATGATACTGCCTGCGCGCGCATTGTTTCAGGTTTTTTACAATTCCCGCGAGCAATTGACTGTTAGGTAGCATTAAAATACTTATCCCAAATTCACTTAAAAATACAGGGTAACCATGAGACGTTTGTCGATCAGCCTGGCGGCTTTATGCCTCACCATGTCCGCATTCGCGGCTGAACCATTCGATGACAAGTTCCGCCAGCTCGAAGAATTGCTGCCAACGCCAAGCACGATCCGTACCGCCTCCGGCGCCCCGGGCCACGCCTACTGGCAGCAACGCGCCGACTACACCATCCGCGCCACGCTCGATGAACCGAACCGCGCCATTCGCGCCGCCGAGACAATCACGTATCACAACAACTCGCCCGACACGCTGTCCTACCTGTGGCTGCAGCTAGACCAAAACCTGTTCACGCCCGGCTCGGACAACCGCACCGCCAGTACCGTGCTGTCGCGCGAGGCCTGGTCGAAGGGCCGCAGCGAAGAGGACGGCATGCGCTTCGAGGCGATGCGCGCGATCCTCGAGAGCCGGACCTTCGAGGGCGGCTTCAACATCACCTCGGTCAAGGGCGCCGATGGCCGGCCGCTCAACACCGTCATCAACAAGACGATGATGCGGGTCGATATGCCGCAAGGGCTCAAGCCGGGCACCAAATTCGTCTTCAGCGTCGAGTGGAACTACAAGATCAATGACGCCAAGTCGCTCGGCGGGCGCGCCGGTTATGAGCGTTTCGACGATGCCGACAAAAACGACTTGTTCGAAATTGCCCAGTGGTTCCCGCGCATGGCGGCCTACTACGACGTCTATGGCTGGCAGCACAAGCAGTTCCTCGGTTCCGGCGAATTCACGCTCGAATTCGGCGACTACGACGTCTCGCTGACGGTCCCGTCCGATCATATCGTCGCCAGCACGGGCGAGCTGCACAACCCGGACGCAGTGCTGTCGGCGACCCAGCGCGAGCGGCTGCGCCAGGCCCGTACCGCGACCAAGCCCGTGATCATCGTCACCCAGGCGGAAGCCGAAGCGGCGGAAAAATCGCGCAGCGGGTTCAACGGCGCTACCAAGACCTGGCACTACAAGGCCAACAACGTGCGCGACTTCGCGTTCGCCAGCAGCCGCAAGTTCATCTGGGACGCACAAGGCTACAAAAAGGACGGCACCGACACGATGGCGATGTCGTACTACCCGAAGGAAGGCAACCCGCTGTGGGAAAGATATTCGACCCAGGCGATCGTCCACACCATCGAGCAGTACAACAAGTATTCGCTCGACTATCCCTACCCGACGGCGATTTCGGTCAACGGCCCCGTCGGCGGCATGGAATACCCGATGATTTCGTTTAACGGCCCGCGGCCGACCAAGGACAAGAAGACCGGTGAACTGACGTATTCGAAGCGCACCAAGTACGGCCTGATCGGTGTCATCATCCACGAAGTGGGCCACAATTACTTTCCGATGATCGTCAACTCGGACGAGCGCCAGTGGACCTGGATGGACGAAGGCCTCAACAGCTTCGTGCAATACCTCGCCGAGCAAGCCTGGGAAGAAAACTATCCGCTGTCGCGCGGCGAGCCGCGCGCCATCGTCGACTACATGCGCAGCAAGAACCAGGTGCCGGTCATGACGAACTCGGAGTCGGTGCTCCAGTTCGGCAACAACGCCTACGCCAAGCCGACCACCGCCTTGATCGTCCTGCGCGAGACGGTGCTGGGGCGCGAGCTGTTCGACTTCGCCTTTCGCGAATACGCCCGGCGCTGGAAGTTCAAGCGCCCGACCCCATCGGACTTTTTCCGCACCATGGAAGACGCTTCCGGCACCGACCTCGACTGGTTCTGGCGCGGCTGGTTCTACACCACCGACGCGGTCGACGTCAGCGTCGACGGCATCACCGAGTACGGCATCAGCAGCAAGAACCCGGAAACCGAAAAAGCATGGAAAAAAGCGCAGAAGGACCGCGAGCCAATTTCGCTGACCGACCAGCGCAACAAGGGTACGCTGGCGCGCCGCGTCGACGCGCAGCCCGAGCTGAAGGATTTTTATAACGAGCACGACGACTTCACCGTCACCAACAAGGACCGTAACAAGTACAACGAGACTTTGGAGACGCTGGAACCGTGGGAGAAGGCGCTGCTGGCTCAAAGCGATGGCAAACGCAAGGACAACAAGCACCTCTACCTGGTCGACTTTTCGAACCTGGGCGGGCTGGTGACGCCGCTGGTGCTGGAGATCGAACTCAAGAGCGGGAAAAAATATGTCGAACGCATCCCGGCCGAAGTATGGCGCTATTCGTCGAAGAAAATCACCAAGCTGATCGTTACCGACGAGCCGATGGTCGGCTTGCTGCAGGACCCGTACTGGGAAACGGCGGACACCGACGTCAGCAACAACGCCTGGCCACGCAAAATCACCCAATCGCGCGTCGAGCTGTTCAAGTCTGAACGGGGCGTCGGCGACCTGATGAAGGACTTTAATACACCGCTCAAGTCCAGGGATGCCAAGGACGCGAAGGACGTCAAAGAGCCGACAGAGCCGAAAGACCTGAAAGAGCCCAAGGCGACGCCGAAAGCGGAGTAATCGCTTGCCATGCTCGTAAGCTGCCGGCAGCGGCGCGATCACCATCGCGCCGCTGCCGCTTATCATTTCTGCCTTAGCAACATGCCCAGCCCATGAACCTCAACCCCTTCCTGACCGGCTTCGCCGTCTTTTTTCTTTCGATTCCCGCCCTTGCCGGCGAACCGTTCGACGACAAATTCCGCCAGCTCGACGAATTGCTGCCGACCCCGGGGGCCAACCGCACCGCGTCCGGTGCGCCGGGCCACGCCTACTGGCAGCAGCGCGCCGACTACAAGCTGCGCGCCACGTTGGACGAAAAGAACCGCGCCATCAGCGGCGCCGGCACCGTCACGTACCACAACAACTCGCCCGACACGCTGCCCTACCTGTGGGTGCAACTGGACCAGAATATGTTCCGCGCCGATTCCGACAACCGCAACATCGCCACCGTGCCCTCGCGCGAGGCGTGGGGCGCGGCGAAAGCCGAAGCAGACGGCTTGAAGTTCGAGGCAATGCGCTTCAGCCTCGACAGCCGCACTTTTGAGGGCGGCTTCCAGCTCAAGTCGGTCACGGGGCCCGGCGGCCAGCCGCTGCGTTACACGGTCAACAAGACCATGATGCGGATCGACCTGCCGCAGCCGATGAAGCCGGGTTCAAGCTTTGCCTTCAGCATGGCGTGGAGTTTTCTGGTGCCGGAACTGAACGTGCTGGGGCGGCGCAGCGGCTACGAGCGCTTCGACGATTTTGATAAGAACGACCTGTTCGAGATCGCCCAGTGGTATCCGCGCATGGCGGCCTACTACGACGCGGCTGGCTGGCAAAACAAGCAATACCTCGGCGACGGCGAGTTCACGCTCGAATTCGGCGATTACGACGTCGAGCTGACTGTCCCGTTTGATCATATCGTCGCCAGTACGGGCGAGCTGCAAAACGCCGACGCGGTGTTGACGGTTACCCAGCGCGAGCGCCTGCGCCAGGCCCGCAGCGCCGGCAAACCTGTCGTCATCGTCACCCAGGCGGAAGCGGAAGCGGCGGAAAAATCGCGCAGTGGCGCGAACGGCGCAACCAAGACCTGGCGCTTCAAGGCCAACAACGTGCGTGACTTCGCGTTCGCCAGCAGCCGCAAGTTCATCTGGGACGCGCAAGGCTACAAGAAGGACGGCACCGACGTCATGGCGATGTCGTACTACCCGAAGGAAGGCAACCCGCTGTGGGAAAAGTATTCGACCCAGGCGATCATTCACACCATCGAGCAGTACAACAAATATTCATTCGACTATCCCTACCCGACGGCGATCTCGGTCAACGGCCCCGTCGGCGGCATGGAATACCCGATGATTTCGTTTAACGGCCCGCGGCCGACCAAGGACAAGAAGACCGGCGAGATCACGTATTCGAAGCGCACCAAGTACGGCCTGATCAGCGTCATCATCCACGAAGTGGGCCACAATTATTTTCCGATGATCGTCAACTCGGACGAGCGCCAGTGGACCTGGATGGACGAGGGCATCAACAGCTTCGTGCAATCGATGGCGGAGCAGGCGTGGGAAGAAAATTTCCCGCAAACGCGCGCGCAACCGCGTGGAATCGTCGACTACATGCGCGGCAAGAACCAGGTGCCGGTCATGACCAATTCGGAGTCGCTGCTCCAGCGCGGCAACAACGCCTACGCCAAGCCGGCTACCGCGCTCAACATCCTGCGCGAGACGGTGCTGGGGCGCGAGCTGTTTGACTTCGCCTTTCGCGAATACGCCCGGCGCTGGAAGTTCAAGCGCCCGACCCCGTCGGACTTTTTCCGCACCATGGAAGACGCTTCCGGCACCGACCTCGACTGGTTCTGGCGCGGCTGGTTCTACACCACCGACGCGGTCGACGTCAGCGTCGACGGCATCACCGAATACGGTATCAGCAGCAAGAACCCGGAGACCGAAAAGGCGTGGAAAAAAGCCCAAAAAGCGCTTCAGCCAACGTCGCTGACCGACCAGCGCAACAAGGCCACGCTGGCGCGTCGCGTCGATGCGCAGCCCGAACTGAAGGATTTTTATAACCAGCACGACGACTTCACCGTCACCAACAAGGACCGCAACAAGTACGCCGAGACTTTAGCGACGCTGGAACCGTGGGAAAAGCTGCTTCTTGCACAGGGCAAGCACCTCTACCTGGTCGATTTTTCGAACCTGGGCGGGCTGGTGACGCCGCTGGTGCTGGAGATCGAACTTAAAAGCGGGAAAAAATATGTCGAGCGCATCCCGGCCGAAGTATGGCGCTATTCGTCGAAAAAGATCACCAAGCTGATCGTCACCGACGAGCCGATGGTCGGCCTGCTGCAGGACCCGTATTGGGAAACCGCCGACACCGACGTCAGCAACAACGCCTGGCCGCGCAGAATCAGCCAATCGCGCGTCGAGCTGTTCAAGCTCGACCGCGGTAGCGGCGACCTGATGAAAGATTTTAATACGCCTTTGACGCCGAAAGACGGCGCGCCGGCGCCGAAGGAAACGCCGTGATCGGGCGCCGCGCGAGGACATTGCTGGCCGCGACGGTGCTGGCCTGCTGCTGCGCGGCAGCGTGGGCCCACCAGTTCCACGTCGGGATCACCGACGTCAGCTTCAACGCCAGGACCGGCAGCACCGAGATCGTCCATACCTATATGACGGACGATATCGACGCGCTGCTGGCAAACCTGTACCAGCGCCAGTTCGACCTGACCCAGCCCGAGCACGAAGCGGTTCTGCGCAAGTACATCGAAAAGCGGTTCTGGATGCGGTCGGCCGACAGCCAGCGCTTGCCGATCCGCTGGGTCGGCTTGCGGGTCGGCGCCGAAAGCGTCGTGATCTACCAGGAGATCGAGAACACGCCGTTGTCAAAAACGGCGGCGATCCACGACGAAGTGCTGACTGACTTCATTGCCGAGCAATCGAACACTGTCACCCTGCATGGCAAGGATATGATCACCACACTCATCTTCGAGCGCAAGAACCCCGACCAGGGCGTGCGCTGATTGCGCCCGGCCGCCAGCGTTTACCTTGACTGTTACCCCATGCCGACCCTTCGCTTGACTCCCTGCGCGCTCGCCGCGCTGCTGCTGCAGGCCCCTTGCCGGGCCGACGATGACGTGCTCCAGCGCGTGCTGGTCGGCGGCTCGCGCGCCAGCGTGCTCGGTGTCGCCGACTCCGCCAACGCCGGCACGGTCGACCAAAAGCAGCTGGCAGCGCGCACCGTGTACCGCCCGGGCGAGCTGCTCGAAGCGACGCCGGGGCTGATCGTCAGCCAGCACAGCGGCGAAGGCAAGGCCAACCAATTCTACCTGCGCGGCTTCAACCTCGACCACGGCACCGACCTGCGCACCACGCTCGACGACATGCCGGTCAACCAGCGCAGCCACGCCCATGGCCAGGGCTGGACCGACCTCAATTTCCTGATGCCCGAACTGGCCACGCGTCTGGACTACAGGAAGGGGCCGTATTCGGCCCAGCATGGCGACTTCGCTTCCGCCGGCAGCGCTGCCGTCACCTACGCCAACCGCTTGGCCCAGGGCGTCGCCAGCGCCAGCATCGGCCAGAACGGCTACGCCCGCGCCGCGATCGCCGCTTCGCCGGAGGTCAATCTCGGCAGCGGCAGCGGCAACCTGCTGTCCGCGCTTGAAGTGCTGCACAACGACGGCCCGTTCAGGCATCCCGACGACTACCAGAAGGTCAACGGCGTGCTGCGCTACAGCCAGGGCTACGCCAACAACGGGTTTTCGGTGACGGCGATGGCCTACCGCGCCACATGGAACGCCACCGACCAGGTGCCGCAACGCGCGGTCGACGCCGGCGCGCTGACGCGCTTCGACACCATCGACGCGACCGACGGCGGCGCCGCCCGCCGCTACAGCCTGTCCGGCGTGTGGCGCAGGACCGGCAGCGACTCGTCGTCGAAAGCGAGCGCCTACCTGATCCGCAACCAGCTCGACCTGTATTCGAACTTCACGTATTTTAAGGACGACCCGGTCAATGGCGACCAGTTCAGCCAGCCGGACCGGCGCATCACGAGCGGGTTCAACGCCAGCCATACCTGGCACGCACATCCGGCCGGGTTGCAGTCCAGCGTGACGATCGGCGCGCAGCTGCAAAACGATAACGTGTTCAATGGCTTGCACAACACGAAGGCGCGCCGGCGCCTCTCGACTACGCGCGAGGATCACGTCGTCGAGACCAGCGTCGGTCTGTTTGTCGACAACAGCACGCGCTGGACCCAGACCTTTCGCACCGTCGCCGGCCTGCGCGCCGACCATTATCGTTTCAACGTCGCCAGCAGCCTGGCGGCCAATTCCGGCACCTCGAACGCGAGCCTGCTCAGCCCCTCGCTCAGCCTCATTTTCGGGCCGTGGAAACGGACCGATTTCTACGTCAACGCCGGCAATGGCTTTCACAGCAACGACGCGCGCGGCACCTCGAGCACCATCGATCCGCGCTCGGGGCAGGCGGCCGGCAAAGTGCCTGGCCTGGTGCGCTCGCGCGGCATGGAGTTTGGCGTGCGCACCGAGATCGTACCGAAGCTGCAAACGGCGTTGTCGCTGTACCGGCTCGATTTCGATTCCGAACTGACGTTCGTGGGCGACGCCGGCACGACCGAGGCGGGCGGTCCGAGCCGGCGCATCGGGATCGAGTTTTCCAACTACTACAAGGCATTGAAATGGCTGACGGTCGACGTCGACGTCGCCTTCGCACGCGCCCGTTCGCGCGCTTTTTCGCCACAAGGCAACCACATTCCAGGGGCAGTCGAAGGCGTCGGCCAGCTGGCGCTGACGCTCAATCAACTCGGGCCCTGGTCGGGCGCGCTGCGCCTGCGCTACTTCGGTCCCCGCCCGCTCATCGACAACAACAGCGTGCGCTCCAAACCGGGCACCACCCTCAACGGCCGCATTGCCTACCAGCTCGGCAAGACCATGAAGGTCGAGCTGGAAGGGTTTAACCTGGCCAACCGGCGCGATTCGGCGATCGACTACCTGTACGCCTCGCGCCTGGCCGGCGAGCCCGAGGCGCGCGACGACATCCACTTCCACCCGGTCGAATCGCGTTCGGCGCGCCTGACGCTAGTAAAGAACTGGTAGGTTCGCGACGTCAAGACGCGCCCGCGGCGCACGCGGACCGGCTAAAAATGCTACCCTCCCGGGCATGACGACTCCCGCACCTCCTTTTACCGATCCGGCCCAGGTGGCGCATGCACTGCGCAGCGCCGGCTACGCGCTGCTGCGCCCCTCCGACGTCGCCGCCCTCGCCGGCTGCGGCCTGGAGGATCTCGACGCGCTGGCGCCGGGCTGGGACCGGCTGGCGCTGGACAACTACCTCAAGGACGGCGGTCATTACCGGCGCCGGCGCCATTCCTGCTTCATCGACGACGGCGCGCAACCGGCACTGACGCAGGCGCCGCACCGCGCCCACTGGCAGCCGGTTCAATACAACGCGCTGCACGGCGGCATGCACCGGCTGTTCGAACCGATCGAGCCGGCCACCATCGCGCAGCCGGCATGGAACGCGCTGCTGCGCGCACTTGGCCAGGTGTGTTCCAGCGTCAGGGGCAAGCAGCGCTGGTACGTCGAGGCGCACCAGTTTCGCATCGATACCCTCGGCGGCATTGGCAGGCCGACGCCGGAAGGCGCGCACCGCGATGGCGTCGACTTCGTCGCGGTGCTGCTGGTCGGGCGCAGCAATATCAAGGGCGGCGAAACGCGTATCTTCGAAGCGGCCGGCCATGGCGGCAAGCGATTTACCATGTTCGAGCCGTGGACCATGCTGCTGCTCGACGATGCCGCCGTGATCCACGAATCGACGCCGATCCAGCCGACGGGAGAAAACGGCCATCGCGACACGCTGGTACTGACCTGGCGCGCGGGCGCGTTCCAGGGTGATGACGAGGATGCGACATCCGGCCCCATGCTTGCGCCAAATCCGCCATAGCCCCCAACCGCCGCTGTAGTCGCGCCCTTTAAACCCCGATCACAAGGCGTGCTGGGTGGAACAGCATGCTATTCACGCCGAAGGTCACGCCATCCCGATCGTCGAAAACAGGGCGGCCTCGGGCGGCAGGCTTACGCTGGTACTGCGCAGCAAGCTGGAACGGTAAGAGTTAAAGCTGGCGCGTCGTCCTCGCGCAAGCGGGGATCCAGGTTCGCCGCATAGCTACCGAATGCGCTTCCCCGCTTTGACGAGTATGTGGTCCTACCCGTGGTGAAAACGACCGTAAAAAAACGCCCGCGACCTTGCGGTGCGGGCGGCAATCCAATTTATGTGGGAAAAATTGGAGGAGACAGATACAATATATGCCGATTTATGGTGCGCCGCAATACCGTAGAACTACTACCCCCGTATCAGCTGGAACCCAAGCCCACGCTCAGGCATTGCGGGAAAGATCTGCGCGAGCTGATGGTCGCCCAGCCGCAAATGCCGCTCTGCAACATGCGCCAGTACCCAGCGGAAGTCGGTCGTGACCGGCAGATCGCGGCCCTCGTTGAGCGCGCCGTCGCCAATGCCCTGCCAGTCGCCGTAGACCTTGCCGCCGGCAACCGCGCCGCCCATCACCCACATCACGTTGCCGTGGCCATGGTCGGTGCCGCCGTTGCCGTTTTCGCGCGCCGTGCGGCCGAATTCGGACATCACGATAACGGTGGTGTCGTCGAACAGCGTCCCCAGGCGCTGCGCCAGGGTCGACAGTCCCAGCGCCAGCGGCGCCAGCCGGTTGGCCAGCTGGCCGCTGCCGGCGCCCTGGTTGGCGTGCGTGTCCCAGCCGCCCAGCGCAAAGAAGGCGAGCTGGATGTTCGGATCGTTGCGCATCAGCGTGCCCAGGCGGGCGGCGGCGGCGGGGAAGCCGTTCGGCAGCGGCGCGCCGCCGTTGGCCATTGTCATTTCGCCGTTGGCGGCGGCTTCCATCACTTCCTTGTGCGCGCTCTTGCCGTCCCGGTAGGCGCGCCCGAAGCGCTGGTTGGTGGCGTACAGTTGCTCGAAGGCGGCGCCGAACGCCGGCCGGTACCAGGGCGGCCCGCGCGCCACGCACCCTGCCGGGGGTGTAATCGGCCGCGCTGGAAAGGTAGTTGTCGAGGTAGTACAGCATCGCCGGGTGCTTGGCGGTGGCGCCCAGCAGGTCGCGGAACAGGCCCATCGCGTACGGCCGGATGGCGTCGCGCTCATAGCTGGCCACCAGCGCGCGGTCGATTCCCTTGCCGGAAAAGACATTGAAATGGTTGTACCAGAAGTCGACCATGACTTCTTCAAGCTGGCGCGGGCTGTCGATCGCGCGCGCAACGCGCGCCTCGGCCGTCTCGAGCGCAATGGCGGCGAGCCCGGCGCGCCGGCGCTGCTTTGCCCCTTCGTCCTCGTCGCGCACCTGCTTTCGCAATTCGGCGAACTGGCCGGCGATGTCGCCGGCGCTGGCGTTGGCGGCGTCGAGGGCAGCCAGGCGCTCGGTCAGCGCGGCCGGATAGGCCAGGCTTTGCGGCTTGAGCTGGGCGTCGATATAGCGCTGCACACCGGTTTGCGCGACCCGTTCGATATCGCCCGGCTCGGGGCCGAACGCGAGCCGGTTCAACACGTGGGCCGCCTGCTGCTCGGCGCTGAGCGAGCCCGCACCGGCGCCGGCCGATGCCGGCAAACTGGCGAACGCGGACAGCAGCACGCCGATGGCGGCGGCGGCGGGTGGTGATTTTTTCATGGACAGCCTCATGGCGAGGAAACCGTTCGATCGCGCTCGCGGTATGGTCGGTAATTATTGCTTAGTGATATTGTTGCTTAGTGATATATATCCTAATCGATGGCGGGGTCTAAAGCTTGTCATGTTTCAATTGCAAGTAAATGTTACCGCGACCGCCATCCGCATTTTAATCAATCGATTTACTTATATCAAACGATTGATAAGTGTGGTGTAATCGCCCCATGGAACATTTCAATCAAACCACCGCCGACGACACGCGCAAAACCCGCTCGGACGGGGCGCAGTCGCGCGAGCGGCTGTTGCTGGCGGCAATGCGGCTGTTCGCCGAGCAGGGCTTTGCCAATACCTCGACGCGCGAGATCGCCCTCGCCGCCGGCACCAACATTGCCTCGATCAGCTACTATTTCGGCGACAAGGCCGGCCTGTACCGCGCCGCTTTCAGCGACCATGCGGCGTGCCCGGCCGAGGGTCTGGCCGCCTTCGCCGATCCCCGGCTCACCCTGCGCGAAGCGCTGCAGGGCTTCTACGCCAACCTGCTCGGCCCCCTGAAACAGGGCGACCGGGCGCGCCTGGGAATGCGGCTGTGGTTCCGCGAAATGTTGGAACCGACCGGCTTGTGGATGGAAAAAATCGACAACGGCATCAAGCCCGCTCACGCCGCCCTGGTGCTGGTGCTGGGCCGCCACCTTGGCGTCGCCCAGCCGCAGGACGACGTCGCGCGGCTGGCTTTCTGCGTCGTCGGCCTGGCGTTCCAGATGATGGTCTCGCGCGACGTCATCGACCAGCTCAACCCGCGGCTGCTGGCGACAAGCGCCGCCGTCGACACCTGGATGGCGCGCCTGGTCGATTACGCCGAGGCAATGGTCAGTGCTGAACAAACGCGCCTGCACACCCTCAGGCCGATAGCAAAATCTCTGCCACGAAAGAAAAAAGCATGAAGATAGTGAAGACCTTGACCGCCGCTTGCGCGCCGCTTGCGCTGTGCGCCTGCGCGCTGGCGCCGCCGCCGGCGCAAGTGAGCGCGCAGGCGCCGCCACAATGGTATGCGGCGCCCGCCCACAACGCCAGCCTGACCGAACTGTCCGGCTGGTGGCAGCGCCAGGGCGACCCGCTGCTGGTGCGGCTGATCGATGCGGCGCAGGCAGCCAGCCCGAACGTGTCGGCGGCGCGCTCGCGCATCGAGCAGTCGCGCGCGCAGCGCGCGGCC
>NZ_PDOB01000019.1 GCF_002760665.1 Massilia psychrophila
GTCCAAAATGCAAAGGAAACTTTCCGATCAAACCGGATGGCAACGGTGCCAAGCATAAGGGAAGACCGTACGCGTATCACAACGACGTTACCGCTTGCGGGGCAAAACTGATTTCCTCGTTGTAGCCGGTGACAACAGGCGCCGCCAACGAGCCAGGTGTCACCGGCGCGAAGCCCAGCCAATTTGTGGGAACCCCACTTCTGTACGATCAACGATCAGCGCATGATCGGTACGTCGTATGCGCTCCACCTTGCGACCTAAGCTCGAAGCGCGCGACGAATCTCTTCTACCGGCCAGGCCAGCCGCCCATTGCCACGAACGGGTCGAAGAGGTCCATTTTCAGACGATGTCCATACCCTCAATTTATGTAGGGGGACGAGCTGCGGTCGACGGGCCACTAGTGTGACACCAGGGGATTACGACCGGCGCAGTAATCGCGGGGGATCAAACCTTATCAGCGCTATGCTTTGACATCACGCGTTTGATGACCGACTCGATGGCGTCGCCACCCTCGGTCGTCTCGTGATCCATGCCAAATTTTTCGCGCTCCAAGGCGAACAAGGTCCTCAGCGTATCGGACAGTTTTTTCATCACCTCGACCTGGCTTGGCAAGGCGATTACCCTGCTTTACACCTCACTCAATTTATTGCTACTGCTGGCATCAGGTGCGCGTAACAATTCGCCCAAGCCTACGCGCACGGGCAATGTCGGCCTGGTGCCGCAGGATGGGGTCGGTCTGGATCCGCGCATTGACGTCGACGACCAAATTTTCGGTAATCTTGCTTTTCGCGTCCAGCTTGCCGTCCCGTGTCGACTTGTCCAGATTGGCCAAGTCCGGCCTCTGATCTTCGCGGCCAAGTCACGCGATCATTGGCGCTCGTCCGCGACCTGGCCGATACGGGCCGTCGAAATGCCATATTCATGTGCCAGCAGGCGCATGGTGTCATTTTTCCGAACTGAAAAAAACCTGCCACAGTCTAACGTTTATTCAATCCCATTTTATCGAGTCAGCAGCCATGAACACGCATTCGAAAGGCGCGGCGAAACGCCTGATTTTTTCGCTGGTTGTCGCATCGGCGCTGGGTGGATGCGCTGTTTATAACCCGGGCTACCCCGGCTATGCTGACCCATACCCGTACGGCACGCCGTTTTATTCCGGCGTGCCGTATTACGTCGGCCCGCCCGTTTCCCTCGGCTTGTGGTATCGGTCGCACGGCGGCTATCGCGGCCACCATGGTCACCACGGCCATCACCGCGGATGGGGCGGCAGGCATCGCTAGTGCCGTGTTCGCGCGCGATAACGCTTCTCCCCGGGACGGCGTCGATACACACCGGCCTTTGTGGCGCAATGTATATGTTGCAAGCGCACGCATGAATTGCACATTTACGATTCAGAAATCTTCACTTGGAGAACTTTACCGTGACGACGCGCGGCCGAATAATCCGAACCGCAGTTAAGCAGCAAGAGCTCGAATTCAGTAGCACGTCAGGCGCGCAGCGATTCCCTCCCCGGCCGCGCGTCTGGGCTTGCCGCTTGCGCCAGTCCTTGTCATAGCGCCCGCTATTGCAGCCCTCCTGGCCGTTTTTTGCACTCCATGACGGCGAATGTGCAGTCTGTCGCAATCCGCTGGGGCTGCGTTGGGCCTGTCGCTATAGTTCACTCAACCAAACGAACTTTAGCCCTTAGGAGCCCAACGTGAACATCGCAAAAAACATGGAAATCATCTTTATTGCCGCCCTTGCACTGGCCTCGGCGACCAGCCTGGTCAATGCCGCGGCGCTCCAGCGCCATCGCGCCGCTTCGCCCGCCGTCCTGCACCTTGAACCGGCAGTGCCGATGACGGTGGTGACGATCACCGGCAAGCGCCTGAAGGCTGCGCAAAAAGCGCAGCTCGGCACTTGATCGCCACCTTCGCGGAGAAGAAAAATGCACAAACTGATCGGTACTGCACTCATGGTGGCGACGCTGTCGGCAACTACGGGCGCCGCGCTGGCCCAGCAAATCAGCCAGACACGCCAGATCGATGCGCGGGTGCTGAAGGTGACGCTGGGCGGCATCATCGACTTGCGCCTGAAGCAAGGGCCAACGGCGTCGCTGGTGATCGCCGGCGACCAGCGTTATGTGCCGAAGGTGGTCACGACGCAGCAGGGCGACACGTTGCGGATCGATATCGAGAACAACCGCCATATTCATTTCGGCGGCAACAACAAAACGGAACAATTGCGCGCCGAGCTGACCTTGCCGAACCTGAGTGAAGTGGTGTCGCAGGGCGTGGGCACGACGGCAATCAGCGGCTTTTCGGGAGAACAAATCCGGCTGGCGCTCGATGGCGCCGGCAGCGTCGTGCTGACCGGCCGCTACCGCGTCATCGACGCCAGCCTGGGTGGGGTCGGCAGCATGACGCTGAACTCCGGCGACACCGAGCGCATTGAACTGAACCTGCGCGGGGCCGGCAGGATCGACATCAATGGCCACAGCAAGCTGTTGCGCGCGCGGCTCGGTGGGGTTGGCAGCCTGGAGGCTGGCGGGTTGCGGGCCGACACGGTTGAGCTCAGCATGACGGGCTTGGGGAGCGCGACGGTCTATGCGAAAACCAACGCCACGTTGTCGTTAAATGGACTCGGCTCGGCGACGGTGTTTGGCAAGCCGGCCAATCGCAAGTCGACCGCGAGCGGCCTGGGCGGCATAAGCTGGCAATAGGCCGAGGGACTGAAGCGATGAGGGAATGAGGGGTTGAGCAAGATGAGCGCCATGTCAATCACCCGGCCCTGGCGGCCCTGGCCAGCGCCGCCTTGATAAGGAGCCGTGCTTCGGCCTTGCTGCGCACCAGGTCGCGTCCGATCACCAGCCGCATGTCGGCGTTGTTGCAGCTCGCCACTTCGGTAACGTCGGCGTGACCAAAACGCTCAGCCAGCCGGGTAGCAGCTTCGCGAAATCCGGCCTGGTATTCAATCCGGGTGCGCTCGACGTTAAAACCCTTCTCGTTCGACAGCCGTACCACGCGCAAGCTGGTGTCACCCATCTTGCGCGCCAGCGAACGGGCCATGCCGGTGATGCCATTGCCGTTGCGAATTTCGAGCCAGGTGATTTCGTCGCCAGCGGCGGCGGCGGCGGCCGACACTGCGACCGCCAAGGCCGGTTCCGGTTTGTTCTGCTCCACCGCGGCTACGGCAGGCGCCGACATGACCGCGGCGACCGGCACCGGTTTAGCTGCCACGGCGGCAGGCGGTGGCGTGCGGCGCAGTTCGAACATCCCATTGGCGCTCTGGCGCACTTCGGTGGCGGCCCAGCTGTCGGCGGCAGCGGTGGTGACAGTGGCGGCGGCAACGCCATCGGCAACCGGGGCCGCCCCGCCGCGCTTGACCAGCGCATAGTCGGCCTTGAAGTCGTGCTGCTTGAGCGTGCTGGCTTGTTTGAACATCAGTTGCGCGCGCTCGGTCTGGCCGAGCTTCTCAAGAGAGCTGCCAAGGTGGCGCCAGGCGCGGTAATTGAGCGGGTCGAGCACGCAGGCGCGCTCGAGGGCGGCAACGGCCTGCTGGTAGTCGCCGTTGAGCAGGTGGGCGTAGCCTAAATTACTGTAGAGGAAGGCGGCGCCCGGGCCCGACGGCGCGGTGGACGGGTCGGTCAGCGCACGCCATAGTGCGATCGCTGTCGGAAAATTGCCTTGCTCCGCGTATAGCGTAGCCAGGCCGTTGGTGGCGTTGACGTGGCGCGGGTCGAGCCGCAGTGCGGCCTGGTAGGACGCAATCGCCGCCGGATAACGGTTGGCCAGGTGCTGCTGGCGTCCCAGCACGTAGGCGTCGTCAGGCGAACCGGCCAGTTGTGCGGGCTGCGCCGGCAGCGCGCCGCGCGGCCCGATGTCGGCGCAGGCAAACAGCAGCGCACCGGCGCAGGCGGAGGACAGATACTTCACGGTAGGACGCATGGCAGTCTCCTGGCGGCGTAGTTAGTGGGAGCCGGCCATGGCCGGCATCAGGGTACGTAAAATCTGGATTACCGCCGGTCCGATCAGCACCATCAGCACGGTGGGGAAGATGCAGAAAATCAGCGGGAACATCAGCTTGAGTGCGATCTTGGCCGCTGTTTCCTCCGCCGCCATGCGGCGCTTGGTGCGCAGGTTGTCCGAATGCACCCGCAGCGACGCGCCCATGCTGGTGCCGAAGCGCTCGGACTGGATCAACATCGCCACCAGGGTGTCGACGTCTTCGACGCCGCTGCGCAGGGCGAAATTGCGCAGCGCCTTTTCCTTGGTGAAGCCGGCGCGCATTTCCATCAGCACCAACTGCAGTTCCTGCGCCAGCACCATGCTCTTAATGTGAATTTCTCCGGCCACCTTGATCAGCGAGCGTTCAAGGCTGAGGCCGGCTTCGACGCACACCGTCAGCAGGTCGAGTGCGTCGGGAATGGTTTCGAAAATTTCGCGCCGGCGGCGCCGGGCAATGCGCACCAGCACCATGTTCGGCACGTAATAGCCGAATGCGGCGCAGGCGAACAGCATCAGCATGAATTGCTTGCCGGGCGGGTGCTTGCCAGTGATCGCCAGGCCGAGGGCGACGGCTGCCGGGAGGCCCAGCGCGAGCAAGGTCTTCGAGGCGAAGTACAGGGTCGGCGCGGCCGGCGTGCGCCAGCCGGCATTCATGAACAGCGTGCGCAGGGCCGATTTCGCCCAACCCTCCTCGGGCAGCGACAGCTTGGTGAACGGCTGCGCGACCTTGGCCACGCGTTCGATCCAGCCGCCAGTCTCGAGCTGGCTGACCTCGGCCTTGCCGAGGAAGACATCGAGCCGTTCGCGGATCGTGCGCGGCGAGAACATCGCCATCGCCAGCCCGGCCAGCGCGGCGACGATCGTAAACACTATCAGCAAAAATATCAGATGTTCGGCGCTCATGGCGTCTCCTCAGATTCGAATACGGATCAACTTGCGCAACCACAGGACGCCAATGAGAATCATGCCGGCGCCATACCACAGCAGGCGCATGCCGATCGGGTCGGTCCACAACACGCGGATATATGCCGGGCTGCTTAGTGTCATACCCAGCATCACGGCAAATGGCAGCAGGCCCAGCACCCAGGCCGACATGCGCCCCTCGGCCGACAGAACGCGCACCTGGGCCACCAGTTTCAGGCGCTCGCGGATGATGTGGCTGATGTTGCCAAGGATCTCGGCCAGGTTACCGCCCGCCTCGCGCTGGATCAGTACCGCGATCACCAGGTAGCGCAGGTCGGTCAGCGGGATGCGCGTGGCCAGGTTCGACAGCGCCTCATGCATCGGCACGCCGTAGTTGATTTCCTCGTGCGCGGTGCGGAACTCGCCCGCCAGCGGCTCCGGCAGTTCGGTGCCGACCATCTGCAGTACGTTGGTAAACGAGTGACCGGCACGCATCGCGCGGGCCAGGAAATCGGCAGCCTCGGGTAACTGGATCTCGATCTTCTGCAGGCGCAGGGCGCGCGCGTGGCGCAGCAAACTGTACGGGATGCTCATGAACGCGATGGCGATGACGCAGCGAACCAGCAGTGGCACCGGCCAGATCATCCCCAGCCCCAGGCTGGCGCACAACAAGGCGGCGGTCCAGGCGCCGAACTGCGCGACCGACCATTTGACGCCGGCTTGCTGCAGCAGGCCATCGATCCGGCGCGCAGGCGGCAGGCGGTGCAGCAGCTGGTCAAGCATCTCGCTCTTGCTGTAGCGGCGTTGCTTGAGGATCGAAATCCGCTCGGCGCCGCCGCGCGGGCCGTCCGACATCATGCGCAGACGGCGCGCGATGCGCTGGGCGCCACCGCCGTGGTTGTCGGCCCACCACAGGTAGGCGGCCTCGATCGTCAAGATAGTGGCGGCGAATAGCAATACCGCAAACCCGTAATAGATCCCATCCATGTTGCCCCCAATTCAGTGCTGCCGCCGGCGCCGGCTATTCGAAGGTGCGGTCCGGATCGAACGCGGTTTCGGCCACCGCCGCGCCGAACAGGCGCAGCCGCTCCGCAAAGCGCGGCCGCACGCCGGTGGCGCAGAAATAGCCGAGCACCTTGCCATCGGCATTCACGCCGGTCTGCTCGAAGCGGAAGATTTCCTGCATCGCGATGACGTCCCCTTCCATGCCGGTGATCTCCTGCAGGCTCACCAGCTTGCGCGCGCCGTCGGTCAGCCGCGTCACTTGCAGCACTACTGTAACGGCCGAGCAGATCTGCTGGCGCGTAGCGCGTGGCGTCAGGTTTGCGCCAGCCATGCCGACCATGTTTTCCAGCCGCGCCAACGCGTCGCGCGGGGTGTTCGAGTGGATTGTCGCCAGCGAGCCCTCGTGGCCGGTGTTCATCGCCTGCAGCATGTCCATTGCCTCGGCACCGCGCACCTCGCCGAGGATGATGCGGTCGGGCCGCATGCGCAGCGCGTTGCGTACCAGTGCCCTCTGGGTCACTTCGCCCTTGCCTTCAATGTTGGGCGGGCGCGTCTCGAGGCGCACTACGTGCGGCTGGCGCATCTGCAGCTCGGCCGCGTCCTCGATCGTGACGATCCTCTCGTTGGCCGGAATGAAGCCCGACAGCAGGTTGAGCAAGGTGGTCTTGCCGCTGCCGGTGCCGCCCGAGATCAGGATATTAATCTTGGCCAAGCCGAGCGCCTGCAGCACCTGCACCATCGGCGGCGTCAAGCTCTTGTAGGCGAGCAGATTATCCACGGTGAGCGGATTGACGGCGAAACGGCGGATCGACAGGATCGGCCCATCCACCGCCAGCGGCGGAATAATCGCGTTCACCCGCGAGCCATCGGGCAGGCGGGCGTCAACCATCGGGCTCGACTCGTCGACCCGGCGCCCGACCCGCGAAACGATTTTTTCGATGATCTTCATCAGGTGTGCGTTGTCGTGGAACGTCACGTCGGTCAGCTCGAGCTTGCCGCGCCGCTCGACATACACCTTGGCGTAGGTGTTGACCAAAATGTCCGACACGGTCGGATCGGCCAGCAAGGTCTCGAGCGGGCCGAAGCCAAGCATCTCGTGCTGGATGTCGAGTACCAGGTTGTGCCGTTCGCTCTGGTTGAGGACGATACGCTCTTCCTCGATGATGCGCTGGATCAGCAGCGCCAGCTCGTGCTTGAACTGTTCGGCCGTAAGGCGTTTAAGGCGCTCCAGGTCGATCCGGTCGAGGATCATCTGGTGCATGCTCTTCTTGAGCTCCTGGTAGGCCTGGTTGGCCACTTCAGGCAGCTCCAGCGATGGCGCCAGCGCATCGTCGACGACCGCCAGCCGTTCACGTAAGGTCATGTTGAACTCCGTTTTGCGTTCTGCTTACACATCGCTGTCGCCGCGGCCGAAGATGCGGTCGAACAGGCCTTTGCTTTCCGGCACCCGGCGCGCCGTCAGCAGTTCGACCAGTTCGGCCAAACTGCGCGCCACTGCCGACGAGCGCGACAGCTGCAGCACCGGCACGCCCTGGTTGACCGAATCGGTCACTGCCATGTAGTCGTTCGGGATCGTGTGCAACACCTCGGCGCCAAGCGCCGACTGCAGGTCCTGCAGCCGCAACCGCAGCTTGCCACCCTTTTCGTAACGGTTGACGATCAGCCGGGTGTTTTCGAGTGGATAGCCGAGCGAACGGAAAATGTCGAGCAGGCGGCGGGCGTCCCGGATGTCTGGCAGCGCCAGTTGCAAGATCGGGTAGATTGCATCGGCGTTGTCGAGCGCACGCAGCGACATGGCGTCGATCTGGCGGCCGACGTCGAGGACGATGTAGTCATAATGCTGGCGCGCCACCCGCAGCAAGGTGTCCATCTGCTCCGGCTTGAGGTTGCCGGCGTTGCCCGGATCGTCGGCGGCGGCCAGCACGCCGAAGCCGGGCGCCACGTGCACCAGGCACGATTCAAGGAACGGGCCATCGACGCGGGCGATCTGGCTGCAGACGTCGGACAGCGTCATCGCCGGCTTCAAGTCCGACACGTACAGCGCGGCGTCGCCGAACTGGCCGTGCAGGTCGATCAGCATGACCTTCTTGTCGGCCAGCGTCGCCAGCGCGTAACCGAAATTGGTCGATATGAAGGTGGCGCCGCTACCGCCCTTGCATGCAATGAAGGCGAGTACCTTGCCATCGCGCAGCGGCACGATACCGGCGCTGGTGGCGATTCGGTCAAGCGCCTCATGGAACGCGAGGTGCACCAGCGGCAGCTGCAACACCTCGCGCACGCCGGCGCGCATGGCGCGGATCAAGAGGTCTTGCTGTTGCACGGCCCCTGTCAGCAGGATAAAACTGGCAGCTGCATAGTGCTTGCCGAGGCGGTCGAGCAAGTCAGCGTCGGTCGCCTCGCTGTAAGATGCGTCGATAATGACCAGCGCCGGCGGTTCGGGCGGCAGGCGATCGAGCGCGTCAGGCAGGCTGGCGCGGGTGGCGATGCTCAATGGCGGCATGCGCGCGGCGCCCTGGGACGCGATTTCCGCGTGAAGCTGGCTGTCGCGGCTAATCAGTAAGGCTTTCATCGCTATTCCTTGTATGCGAACGCTGGCTGTTTCTTCCTAAAGTACAAGCCGCCGGCCGTCGGCGCGCGGCTACGCCATCGCTGCGCCGCGCCGCGGTCAGTTAGGGCCGGCAACGCCCATCGGGACGAAAGTGGCAGCGGCAGGCGCTGCATCGGTCTTGCCGAACGAGTGTTCGTAGCGCTGCAGCGCCGCGCGCGCCGCGCGGCCATCGATGCCGTTCACCGGCGTGGTGTTGCGCGCGGCGGCCGGATTGGCCACCTGAGAGGCGAGCGTGGCCCGCACCGACTGGCCGAAAAGGGCGTCGTTTTGAGAAGTGGTGGTGGCGCAGCCCTGCAGCAGCAGCGCCAGTGCGGCGACGATCAAAAGGCGAATCCGAAGCGATGAAGTCACAAAACCTCCTTATTTGAGTTCAAAGCCGCGCGCGCTGTCGGACGACAACGCCGCCGGCGCAGCAGCGCGGGTGGACGCGGCGCGGCCTTCAAGCCGGCCGCCCAGCAACAGTTCGGCGCGGCTCGGCGGCACCACGCCATCGGTCGGCAGCGTGTAGTTCGGCGGCAGCGGCTTGACCAGGTGGGCGGTGATCACGAACACCAGCTCGGTGCGGTCCTGCTGGTAATCGGCGCTGCGAAACAGCGCGCCGAGGATTGGCACCTCGCCCAGCAGCGGCAGGCCCTTCAGGCTGGCGCTCATATTATTTTTGATCAGCCCACCGATAGCGAAACTCTGGCCGTCGTACAGCTGGACCGTGGTGCTGGCGCGCCGGCTGGTGATCAGCGGCAGAATTGCGGTGCCCGGCAGGCCGGCCGCGGTGAAACCGACGCCTTCGCGCGACAATTCCGACACCTCGGGCGCGACGCGCAGGTTGATGCGACCGCCGGCCAGCACGGTCGGGGTAAAACGCAGGCCGACGCCAAATTCCTTTTCTTCGAGCGTGACCTTGTTATTATCCTGCGCCACCGGAATGAAGATCTTGCCGCCTGCCAGGAACGACCCTTCCTGGCCGCTGATCGCCATCACGTTCGGCTCTGCCAGGATACGCACCAGGCCATCCTGCTTCTGCGCTTCGAGCGTGAACTGGTTACCGTTCGACTTGCGGGCGTCGAACAAGCCACCGGCACTGCCGGTCAGGAAATTCGACAGCAAGGTGGTAGCCCAGCTCCCCGACGCGTACTTCAGCGTCGCGCCCGCTTCAAGCTTTTCAAGCAGGGTTTTCGACACCTCGGCGATCTTGACCTCGAGCATCACCTGCTGCGGCGCGCTTACGTTGAGCATATTGATCACCCGCACCGCGCTGGCTTGCCCACCACCCGGCATGGCGGCGGCGGCGGCGCCTGCAGGCGTCGATGCCTCGGTCTTGCCGACGGCGTTGAGCGGCTGCAGCGGCCGCCGGACAAACGCAGCGGCCAATTCGCCGGCGCGCGCCGCGGTTGAGGCGTCGGCCACCGTCCCGGTCAGCACCAGCGAATCGGCGGCGGCCATCACGTGGATGTCTTTCTCGTCCGGCAGCAGCGCCGCCAGACTGGCCTGGAACGCGCTGGCGTCCATCGTGACAACGATGTCAACGATGCTGCAGGCGCCACTTTTCCCCTGGATAATCATGTTGGTGCTGCCAACATCAATGCCGGCGATATACAAGGTGTCGGGCGCGACCAGCATTGCCTGCACGACGCCCGGATTGCCGACGCTGCGGTGACGCAGCGGCTCGGGCAGGCGCATCATCGCCGACTTGCCAAGTTGTAGGCTAAGATTGCCGGGCCTGGCGCCCTCGCCGCTGCACTGCGGACCGACTTCGCCGCGCAGTGCCACCGGCGGCGTAGCGGGCGCGGAATTCTTGGCCGGCGCGGCGGCAAAGGCCATGCCGGCCGTTACCGCGAGGGTGACGCTACCGAGCACGCGGCGGGTGCGGATCAACCGTTGCTGTCTGACGCATCTGTCCATTGCGTTCATCCTGAAGAAAGAGACGATTGAAAATCAAAAACACTCTTGCGACATAATTACGCCGTTCAGCACCCCGACGCAGTCGCGCTTGACCAGCGCTGCCTTTTGCAACATCGGCTTGGCCGGCGCCGGCTTGGCAACCGCTAACACTGGCTTTGGCGGCGGCTCCTCGGCTTCATTGAGCAGCGTGCGCTTGGTCGCGCCGTCGGTCTTGGCGTCGAGCGGATCGACCTGGTTACGCAGTGCCAGCGACAAGGTGCCCACGCTCCTGGCCAGATCGAGGTTTTCGGCCTGCGCTGGCGTCACTTCCAGGGTGACGGCGTTGACCACGCGTGGCTTGGTGTCGTCGCGGCTGACTTCCTGGGCTACGGCCAGGACCAAGATGCGTTCGAGCACGATTTTCGCGATATTCTTCGGCTGGCCGCCACGGTCGCCCGACAGTATCTCTAGCTGGGTGCTGACGATGACGTCGACATAATTACCAGGCAGGGCAAACCCGGCCACCCCGATAACGTCGTTGACGCGCACCGTGATGGCGCGCTTGCCTTCAGTGATCACGGCCGACAGCCCGCCCGAAGCGCCCATTGGCGCCAGCTTCGCTTCGGTAACCGGATCGCCAACCTGGATGCTGCTCTTGAGCACCCGTCCAACGATCGTCTTTGGATCGCCGGCCGTGCCGGGCGGCTTGTTACCGATCGGCCAGTCAGACAGCTTGAGCATGTCCGGCGTGATGCGCTGGCCAAGGTTGACGTCGCTGGCAGCGACGACAATGCGGTCGACCGAGGCGGCAGACTGGCGTAGCAGCCGCGAGGCCAGCAAAACGGCAGCAAGTCCGAACACGATGGCGACCGCCATCACCATGATTGCACGTTTGTTTTTCATTATCTCTCTCCAAACAGGACCATGGCATGGGCCGGCGCGGCCGCACGGGGCTGGGCAATTACTGGCGCGCTGCATGCAAACATGCTGCCCCAGGCCTGCTCCAGCGCGGGAACCGTCAGGCGCGGCGGGGTTCCGGCGAAGCTGGCAAAATCGACCACCCGGCCAAGCAGCTCGCGCGGGTAGCTCGCCAGCAGCGGCCGCGCCGCTGGAGCGTGCAGATGGTGCAGCAGGTAGTCGGCGGCGTCTTCGTCGTACGGCACCCGCAGTACGACGCACTGGCGGCGCAGCAGCGCGCGGTAGCCTGCCTCGCTCATCGGGCCAAGATGGATCTTGTAGCCGATCCGGCGCAGCAGCGGCTCGTCGAGCACCGCCTGCGGCGCCAGGTTGGTAGCAAATACCAGAGTAACGTCGAACGGCACAGTCTCGGCATGCCCGCCCTGCAAAGTCAGCACGTCGGTGCCGTAGTCGAGCGGGCCGATGAAGCGGTTCAGCAATTCGGCCGCAGGCACCCGCTGGCGGCCAAGATCGTCGACGACAAGCAAGCCGCCGCTGGCCTGGAAATGCGGCGGCGCGTGATAGATACCGTTGGCCGCGTCAAAGCGGAAGTCGAGCATCTCGCGCGTCAGTTCGGCGCCCACCTGCACCACCGGGCGCTGGCACACCGCCCAGCGCATGTCGTTGCGGCGCTCGTCGAACTGGCGCGCTTGCGGCGGCGGCGGGGCCTGATGCAGCAGCGGGTCGTAAAACTGGACAATCTGCTGGTCGACCAAAATCGCGTGCGGCACCACGACAACACCTTGCAACAGCCGCCCTAGCTTGCGCGCCAGTGCCGACTTGCCGCTGCCGGACGGGCCATGCAGCAGCATCGCGCGACCGGAATGCAGCGCTGCGCCAAGCTGGTCGCGCAGGCTGCCGTCGATGCCGTCGTCGGCCAGCGCGGCGCCAAGTTCGGCCGGGCTGATGTGGCCGCCATCGGCACGGCGCACCGAGTCGCGCGCCAGCACGGCCCGAAAGGCATCGAGCGTCACCGGCGCCGGGCCGATGTAGCGGCACTGCGCCAAGCAGGCCGCCGCATGCGCCTTGCCGGCGTCGGTCAAATTATATTGAACATCAATGTCCGTTTCGCCGCGCCAGGCCACTTCCACCAGTTGCTCGCTGAGCATCAGCTGAAGCGCCTCGCGCAGCACGCTCATGGACAGACGCAGCTTGCCGGCCAATACCGGCAGGTGTGCCTTGCCCAGTGCGTGAATCGCCTTGGCCAGCAGCGCCAGCACTAGCTGCCGGTCAAGTCCGGTTTCGCGGATCGACTTCGGTTGCGGCGGGACAATTGCGGTGACGTCTGGCTCGGGCGGCGCGGCGCGGGCAGGCGCGAGATGCGACTCCGCGGCGATGGTTGGTGCTGCCTCAAGCATGGAATGCTCCTTCAGGTTTGACTTTTTTTGACGCCGGATATTTCCAGAAATCATTGAGTCGATTGTATCCATCAGGCATTTATTCTTTTTGACTTACAGCAAGGATGAACCGGTCGTCCTTCAGCCGTGGCGCTGCACCAGCAATAGTAAAGTGCCGCTGGCGATGGCAAGTCCGTAGGGGATCGAGCCGACACTGGGCGCCGGCATCGGCTCGGGCGCTAATGGCACGCCGGCCAGCCGCATCCAGATCGATCGCAGCAGATGGCTGACGTTGGCGGTGGCGGTGCCCAAGCGGCCCTGGGCCACCACCACGACCAACGCCATCACGCCGCCAGCGCAAACCGACAGAACGGCCAACTGCAATACCTCCATCGGCGTAATGAAAAAACCGGTGGCGGCCATCAATTTGACGTCGCCGGCGGCCATGCCGCGCACGCAGTACAGCGGCAGGAACACCAGCAAGCCGGTGGCGGCGCCGGCAAGGGCGCGCAGCAGGCTGTCGGCAGGGAAATTCGAGAATAAATGGAGGGTCACGGCTCCGAGCATACCGGCCAACAGCAGGGTATTCGGAATGCGCCGCGACAGCAGGTCGTTCGTGGCGGCTAATACAACCATCAACATCAGCAGCAAGTCGAGACAGAGAGGAATTGGCATGATGTCACTTTCAAGGGAAATGCTATCCGGACGGGGCCCCATCCGGAAAGCTCAACGGCTGTTAGGCAGGGGACATCGCGGTTCGCACTGTGTTAAAGGTGGTATTGAGCTGGTCACCCAAGAACCCCACGGCGCCCGCGATGGCGACGCCCACCAGAGCGGCGATCAGACCATATTCGATTGCGGTAACACCGTTTTCGTCAGCGATGAAGGCTTTGACTGCGGATGCGATTTTGCTCATGATTAACTCCGTGTGATGGTTGAAAAAACAAACCTGGCGAATTAACTGACCTCAACTTACTTTTCGTGGAAAACTAAATTTTTCTGTCCTTCACTACCTGCGCCAGTGAAATCACTATAAGGTTTGATTCCAATGTGTGAGTTGATTACACGCAAGCTTTCTTTTCGGCATTATCAACGGTGTATTGTGTGTTGCGCCAGCGCGTCTCCGGTGCCGGTTTTGGCGGCGCGATGTCGTGGCGCACAAGGCCGGCATGTCGACCCGGCCAGAAAAAAGATTTCCGTCAGTACGATATGTTGCCTACAGCCCAAAAACAAACTATCCTGCATGCCTTTGCTGATTCGATCACTCTTCCTGAGACGACATGGATTCCCTTCTGAAACACATGGTGGACATGACCGGCCACCGCGATCACACGATGCTCGATATTTCGGTGATTTCAGCGGTGCAGGAATTGGCCGGCGCTGCGCAGACGCGCGTGTTCAGCATCGCCACCGTGCGCGGTCAGCAGTTCATCCGTTCGCGCGCGATCATTAACAGCGGCAGCCCGGCGCGCATGGAAGCGCATTCAGACCACCACGGCGCCAGCGCGCCGATTCTCGTCTGTTCCGAATTGAAAGCATGCCTGGCGCGGCACGACACGCTTGCCGAGCGCATCGGCGCCGACGGCGCACGCACGCTATGGCTGCCGATCTGGATCGGCGACAAGGCCGACACCTGCCTCGAGATCGTCCATCCGATCCCGTTCAGCAGCGACACCTTGCACGTCATCAAAGGCATCGTCAGCGTCTACCGCAACTTCCAGAATCTGCTCGACTACAGCGAACGCGATTCGCTTACCGGCTTGCTCAACCGCAAGACCTTCGACGACCAGCTCGCCAAGATGCTGCAAGCCGCATCACACGCGGACATGCCGCTGGCGCAAGAGCGGCGGCACCCGGTTTCCACCGAAAAGCAATGGCTGGCGGTGATCGACGTCGACCATTTCAAGCTGGTCAATGACAAGTTCGGCCACCTGTACGGCGACGAAGTGCTGATCCTCATCGCCAACCTGCTGCAATCGTCTTTTCGCGCGCAGGACCGCGTGTTCCGCTTCGGCGGCGAGGAGTTTGTCGTACTGTTGCGCTCGACCAGTCTGGACAACGCGCGCCGCATCATCGAGCGCTTCCGCAGCAACGTCGCTAAGTATGACTTCCCGCAAGTGGGCAATGTCACCGTCAGTGTCGGCTTCGTCAGCATCTGCGTCAGCGATGCGCCGGTGGCGATCCTCGGGCACGCCGACCAGGCGCTGTACTACGCCAAGTCGCACGGACGCAACCAGACCTGCCACTATGACGAACTGGTTAGTAGCGGTCTGCTGGCAACGGTGGCGTCGAACGACACGGCGGAGTTTTTCTAAGCAAATCCGGGTTTTTCAAACCAGGCTGATAAACCTCATCGGATCGACTTTCCACTTGGCGGGCGCTTCGTGGCTAACGATCTTGTCGCCACCGCCAAAACCGACGGCGCGCGACAAATCCACCGTTTGCGGCTGGATGTACACATTGGTCTTGGTGTTAAAAAACACGTTGACCTTCGGCGCCAGCAGGTTGGTCGGATGCGGCTCAATGACCACTGCCAGCCGTCCGGAGCCGAGCATGACCATGGTGCCGACCGGATAAATACCGACGCAGCGCATGAACTCCTGCACATATTGCGGATTGAAGTGGAATTTGCTCCACTCGTAAATCTTGCGCAGCGCTTCGGCCGCCGATATCCCTTTGTGATAGCAGCGGTCGGCGGTGATGGCGTCGTAGACGTCGACGATCGCCGCCATCTGCGCCAGTTCGCTGATCGCGCCCTCACCCTGCTTGTCCGGATAACCGCTGCCGTCGCGCCGCTCGTGGTGGTGTAAGGTGATGTCAAGCGGGATCGGGCCGATCCCGGGCGTTTTGACCAGGATGTCGTAACCATCGCGCGGATGGCGCCGGACGATGGCAAATTCTTGTTCCGTCAGCGCGCCCGGCTTGTTTAGGACCTTGTTGGGCACCAGCGCCTTGCCGGTGTCGTGCAGCAGCCCGCCCAGCCCGGCCTGGTAAGTCGTCTCGGCCCCGAGCCCGCGTGCCCGGCAGAACGCCACCAGCAAGGTGCACACGCTGACCGAATGTAGAAAGGTGTAGTCGTCGGCGGTCTTGACGCGCAACAGGCTCGTCAATGCGCCGGGATTGCGCAGGATCGATTCGGTGATGCTCTCGACCATCGGCGAGACCTGGTCGAGCTCGATCGCCTTGCCGAGCCGCGCGTCCTGCATCACAGTGCGCACCAGCCCGGCGGCCTGGTGCCGGATCGCCGCCGCCCGCCGCAGCTCCTCGCCCAGCGACACGCGGGTGACGAGCACCGGTTTGGCGGCGATCACCGTCAGCTCGGCCTCGGTCCGCGCCCGCGCCTCGTCCACCGTCGGCGCGTCGCGCACGTCGAGCCCGCGCGCGCTGTCGATCACCACGTCGTGGATGCCGGCGTCGCGGATCTTGCCGATCTCCGACTCGCATCTGAGCACGAAGCGGTTGCGCACGAACGGATGGGTCATCCAGTCACAGCTGAGGTCATGGATGTACATGCCCACTTTTAACTGCGATGCGTCAATTTTTTTTAACATTGAAGGGTCCGCCTAAGTGGCAAAGCGCACGCTGGCGCGGCACCGTCCAAGTATACCGATTTAGTTGCCATTGGGGAATAATGTTTTAAGAAGAAAATTTGCAAATTTACAATAATAGCATTGCTACACGGCCGCAAGCGCGCTCGGCCAGAGTAAAATAGCTGGCTGTCGCAAACCGCGACACGCTGACCTGCCACCCACGCGCCTACCCGGCATGCATGGCGGCGGGCACTATTCCGATCACCATTTTGGAGCCTCACCATGCCAGACACCACGGCGCGCGCGCATGCCAGCGAGCAGGACCTTTCAAACCGGCTTGCCACCGTCAGCCTCGACGACAAGTACACTGCCAAGTCAGGCAATATTTTCCTGTCGGGCATCCAGGCGCTGGTGCGCTTGCCGATGATCCAGCGCGAGCGCGACGAAGCGGCGGGCCTGAACACTGCCGGCTTCATTTCCGGCTACCGCGGCTCGCCCCTCGGCGGCCTCGATGAAACGCTGTGGAAAGCCAAGGGCCACCTCGACGCCCACCACGTCAAATTCGTCCCCGGCGTCAACGAAGACCTCGCCGCCACCGCCGTGTGGGGCACCCAGACCGTCGACCTGATCGGCCCGGCCAAATACGACGGCGTGTTCGCCATGTGGTACGGCAAGGGGCCCGGCGTCGACCGCTGCGGCGACATCTTCAAGCACATGAACCATGCCGGCACCAGCCGCCACGGCGGCGTGCTGCTGGTGGCCGGTGACGACCATGGCGCCTACTCGTCGACCTTGCCGCACCAGTCCGACCATATCTTCTCGGCTTGCATGGTGCCGCTGTTATATCCATGTAACGTTCAGGAATACCTCGACCTCGGCGTGCACGGCTGGGCCATGTCGCGCTTTTCCGGCTGCACCGTCGCCTTCAAGGCGTTAGCCGACACGGTCGAGTCGAGCGCCTCGGTCGACGCCGACCCGCACCGCGTGCAAGTGAAAATCCCGCCGGACTTCGTCATGCCCGAGGGCGGCCTGAACGCGCGGCTGTCGTCCGACCCGCTTGGCATGCAGGCGCGCAAGCAAGAAGCGCTGATGCAGGACTACAAGATCTACGCCGCGCTGGCATATGCGCGCGAAAACAAGCTCAACCATACTACGATCAGCAGCCCCGACGCCAGGCTCGGCATCATCGCCTCCGGCAAGTCTTACCTCGACGTCCTCGAAGCGCTCGAAGCGCTCGGCATCGACGAAGCGATGGCGGCGCAAGTGGGCCTGCGCCTGTTCAAGGTCGCCATGCCATGGCCGCTGGAACCGGACAGCGTGCGCGAATTCGCCCAGGGCCTGGAAGAAATCCTGGTGGTCGAAGAGAAGCGCCAGATGGTCGAATACCAGCTCAAGGAACAGCTCTACAACTGGCGCGACGACGTCCGTCCCCACATCATCGGCAAGTTCGACGACAAGGGCGAATGGGTGGCGCCGCGCGGCGAATGGCTGCTGACCTCGAAGGCCGATTTTTCGGTGTCGCAAGTGGCGCGCGTCATCGCCGGCCGCATTGCACGGCTGGTCACCGACGAGAAAACCTGCGAATTGATCCGCGTGCGCCTGGCCTTCCTCGACGCCAAGGATGCGGTGCTCAAGAAAGCCGTCGACACGCCGTTCCGCCCGGCTTTCTACTGCTCCGGCTGCCCGCACAACACCTCGACCAAGGTCCCCGACGGCAGCTTTGCGCTGGCCGGTATCGGCTGTCACGTGATGGCCACCGCGATCTACCCTGGCATGAACAAGCTGACCACCCACATGGGCGGCGAAGGCGCGCCGTGGATCGGCCAGTCGGCATTTTCGACAGTGCCGCACGTGTTCCAGAACCTTGGCGACGGCACCTACTTCCACTCCGGCTACCTGGCCATTCGCGCCACCGTTGCCGCCAACGTCAACATGACGTACAAGATCCTCTACAACGACGCGGTGGCGATGACCGGCGGCCAGCCGGTCGACGGCCAGACCTCGGTGCCGATGATCGCCCAGCAAATGGCGGCCGAAGGCGTCAAGCGCATCGCGCTGGTAACCGAAGATCTGTCGCGCTATACCGACCGCTCGCACCTGCCGGCGATCGTCAGCCTGCACGACCGCAAGGAAATGGATGCCGTCCAGCGCGAACTGCGCGAGATCGAAGGCGTATCGGTGCTGATCTACGACCAGACGTGCGCGGCCGAAAAGCGCCGCCGCCGCAAAAAAGGCGACTTCCCCGACCCGGCCAAACGCATGGTCATCAACGAAGCGGTGTGCGAAGGCTGCGGCGACTGCGGCGTGCAGTCGAACTGCACCTCGATCCTGCCGAAGGAAACCGAATTTGGCCGCAAGCGCACCATCGACCAGTCGTCCTGCAACAAGGACTATTCGTGCGTCAAAGGCTTTTGCCCAAGCTTCGTCACGGTCGAAGGCGGCACCCTGAAAAAGTCAAAAACCGGGGTCACGAAAGATAACGTGAACGACGGTTTCGGCGCCCTGCCCGAGCCCGTGCTGCCAAACCTCGATGCGCCCTATAACATCCTCATCAACGGCATCGGCGGCACCGGCGTGATCACCGTCGGCGCCCTGGTGGGCATGGCCGCCCACCTCGAGGCGAAGGGCGCCTCGGTGCTCGACATGACCGGCATGTCGCAGAAAAACGGTTCGGTCACCTCGCACGTCAAGATTGCGCGTTCGCCCGCCCACCTGCTGGCCCAGCGCATCGCCACCGGCGAAGCCGACCTGGTTTTGGGCTGCGACATGCTCACCGCCGGCGCCCACGACGCCATCTCGAAAATGCGCCCGGGCCGCACCATGGCCGTCATCAACCTGCACGAGCAGCCGCCCGGCACGTTCACCCAGGACGCCGACTGGCAATATCCGGCGGCGCAAGTGCGCGCCCTGATCGGCGAATCGGTCGGCGCGCCGGCCCTTGACAGCTGCGACTTCATCGACGCCACCAAACTGGCCACCGCACTAATGGGCGACTCGATCGCCGCCAACCTGTTCATGCTCGGCTACGCCTGGCAGAAGGGCCGCATTCCGTTGACCGAAGCGTCGCTGCTGCGCGCGATCGAACTCAATGGCGTGGCGATCGCCTCGAACAAGAAAAGCTTCCTGTGGGGCCGCCGCGCCGCAGTCGACATGCAGCGCGTCGAAAACATCGCTACGCCGGCGCAGGCGATCGTCATGCAGATGCCGCAAAGCCTGGACAACGTCATCAAGCAGCGCGTCAAAGCCTTGACCGCCTACCAGGACGCCGCCTACGCCGAGCGCTATGCAACCTTGGTGGCGCAGGTGCGCGCGACGGAAACGGCCCAGGGCCTGGGCACCAGGCTCTCGACCGCGGTCGCCAAATATTATTTCAAGCTGATGGCCTACAAGGACGAATACGAAGTGGCGCGCCTGTACACCGACGGTCGCTTTATCGAACAATTGAAGTCACAATTTGAAGGCAACTTCTCGCTCAAGCTCAACCTGGCGCCGCCGCTGCTGGCCAAGAAAGACGGCAAGGGTCATCTCGTTAAAGCCGAATTCGGCTCGTGGATGTGGCGTGCGTTCCAGCTGCTGGCCAAATTCAAGGGCCTGCGCGGCGGCGCGTTCGATGTCTTCGGCTACAGCGAAGAGCGTAAGATGGAACGCGCGCTGATCGTCGAATACCGCACCATGATCGAAAATTTGCTGGCCGGCCTGAACGCGGACAATGTCGCCAACGCGGTCGAACTGGCGAATTTGCCGGAGCAGGTGCGCGGGTTTGGGCATGTGAAGGAAGCGGCGGTCGGGAAATTCCGCGCGGAAAAAGAGCAGCTGCTCGCCATGAACAAACAGCAGCGCGCCGCGTAAGATTTTCCGTCCGCACAATAAGACTCCGTCATCCTCGCGCAAGCGGGGATCCATGCTGAGCAAGCTGCTACCATTTCGGCCAGCTCACTGTGGATCCCCGCATGCGCGAGGATGACGGTCTTGAGGGCAATGGTCGTGCTTGACGTTAACGTAAACGTCATATACCGTACAAGATCACCAAGGATCAACATGAACGACATTACCGCCGCCGCCAAACTGACCCCGCCTGAAGCGCCGAAACTGGCCAACAAGGTGCGTTTCGTCACCGCCGCCTCGCTGTTCGACGGCCACGACGCCTCGATCAACATCATGCGCCGCATCCTGCAGTCGAACGGCGTCGAAGTGGTCCACCTGGGCCACAACCGCTCGGTCGACGAGGTGGTGACGGCGGCGCTGGCCGAAGACGTGCAAGGCATCGCCATCTCCAGCTACCAGGGCGGCCACGTCGAATATTTTAAATACATGATCGACCTGCTGCGCGAACGCGGCGGCGCCCACATCAAGGTATTTGGCGGCGGCGGCGGCGTCATCGTCGCCGAAGAGATCGACGAGCTGCATGCCTACGGCGTCACCAAAATCTTCAGCCCGCAGGACGGCCAGCGCATGGGCTTGGTCGGCATGATCGAGTCGATGATCCGGGCCTGCGACATCGACCTTTCCGATTGGTCGCCGACCTCGCTCGATGCTTTGCAAACCGGCGACATGGACGCCCGCCACCGCCCGCTCGCCCAACTTATTACCGCACTCGAAAACGGCAAGGCCGCGCCTGCATTGCGCCAGCAACTGAACGAGGCCGCGGCCGCACGCGCCGTGCCGACGCTGGGCATCACCGGCACCGGTGGCGCCGGCAAGTCGTCGTTGACGGACGAACTGGTGCGCCGCATCCGCCTCGACCAGGGAGACGCGCTCAACATCGCCATCATCTCGATCGACCCGTCGCGCCGCAAGTCCGGCGGCGCGCTGCTGGGCGACCGGATCCGCATGAACGCGATCAATGACTGGAACGGCCAGCAGCGCGTGTTCATGCGCTCGCTTGCCACACGCGAAGCGGGCTCCGAGATTTCGCACGCGCTGCCCGACGTCATTGCCGCCTGCAAGGTCGCCGGCTTCGACCTGGTGATCGTCGAGACGTCCGGCATTGGCCAGGGCGACGCCGCCATCGTGCCGCACGTCGACTTGTCGATGTACGTGATGACGCCCGAATTCGGCGCCGCCTCCCAGCTCGAAAAAATCGACATGCTCGATTTCGCCGACTTCATCGCCATCAACAAATTCGACCGCAAAGGCGCGCAGGACGCACTGCGCGACGTCGCCAAGCAATACCAGCGCAACCGCGAACTATGGAGCGCGCGTCCCGACGAGATGCCGGTGTTCGGCACCCAGGCGTCGCGCTTCAACGACGACGGCGTCACCGCGTTATACCAGGGCCTGCTGCCGAAACTGGCCGAGCACGGCCTGGCGCTAAAACCGGGCAAGCTGGCGCGGGTGGCGCACAAGCAGTCGAGCGGCAAGCACGTCATCGTCCCCCCAAGCCGAGCGCGCTACCTGGCCGAAATCGCCGACAGCGTGCGCGGCTACCACAAGAACACCCGCAAACAAGTCGTGCTGGCGCGCGAACGCCAGCAGCTGTTGGAAGCCAAGCGCATGCTGGCCGCAAGCGGGCGCGCCGCCGACTTCGATGACCTGATTATGGAACGCGATACGGCGATGGACGCGGCTGCCCGCAAACTGCTGGCGATGTGGCCCGACATGCAAGCGGCGTACGCCGGCGACGATTACGTTGTCAAGATCCGCGACAAGGAAATCCGCACCCGGCTGGTCCAGCACACCCTGTCGGGCACCGTAATCCGCAAGGTCGCGCTGCCAAAGTATGAAGACCATGGTGAAGTACTCAAATTTTTGATGCGCGAAAACGTGCCGGGCTCGTTCCCTTTCACCGCTGGCGTGTTCGCTTTCAAACGCGAGAACGAGGACCCGACCCGCATGTTCGCTGGCGAAGGCGACGCCTTCCGCACCAACCGCCGCTTCAAGCTGGTGTCGACCGGCATGGACGCCAAGCGCCTGTCGACCGCCTTCGATTCGGTCACCCTGTACGGCGCCGATCCTGCCTTGCGGCCCGACATCTACGGCAAGGTCGGCAACTCCGGCGTGTCGATCGCCACCCTGGACGACATGAAGGTGCTGTACGACGGCTTTAATTTGTGCAGCCCGTCGACGTCGGTGTCGATGACCATCAACGGCCCGGCACCGACGATCCTGGCGATGTTCATGAACACCGCGATCGACCAGCAGGTCGACAAGTTCGTGTTGGACAACGGCCGCCAGCCGACCGACGACGAAGCGGCCAAGATCCGCGCCTGGGTGCTGGCCAACGTGCGCGGCACGGTGCAGGCCGACATCCTGAAGGAAGACCAGGGCCAGAACACCTGCATCTTCTCGACCGAGTTTTCGCTCAAGGTGATGGGCGACATCCAGGAGTATTTCGTCCACCACCAGGTGCGCAATTTCTATTCGGTGTCGATCTCGGGCTACCACATCGCCGAAGCCGGCGCCAACCCGATCTCGCAGCTCGCCTTCACGCTGTCGAACGGTTTTACGTTCGTCGAAGCCTACCTCGCGCGCGGCATGCACATCGACGATTTCGCGCCGAACCTGTCGTTCTTCTTCAGTAACGGCATGGACCCCGAGTACACGGTGCTCGGGCGCGTCGCCCGCCGCCTGTGGGCGATCGCGATGCGCGACAGGTACGGCGCCAACGACCGCAGCCAGAAGCTCAAGTACCACATCCAGACCTCGGGGCGCTCGCTGCACGCTCAGGAAATCGACTTCAACGACATCCGCACCACCTTGCAGGCCTTGATCGCCATTTACGACAACTGTAACTCGCTGCACACCAACGCCTACGACGAGGCGATCACCACGCCGACGGACGAATCGGTACGGCGCGCGCTGGCGATTCAATTGATCATCAACCGCGAATGGGGCCTGGCCAAGAACGAGAATCCGAACCAGGGTTCATTCATCATCGACGAGATGACCGACCTGGTCGAGGAAGCGGTGCTGCAGGAGTTCGAGCGCATCGCCGAACGCGGCGGCGTGCTGGGGGCGATGGAAACCGGCTACCAGCGCGGCAAGATCCAGGAAGAGTCGATGCTGTACGAGCACCAGAAGCACGACGGCACCCTGCCGATCATCGGCGTCAACACCTTCCGCAATCCAAAGGCATCCGACGTTCCGCAAAAAATCGAGTTGGCGCGTTCGACCGACGACGAAAAGCAGTCGCAGCTGACGCGCCTCGAGCAGTTCCATGATCTGCACGCGGCCGAGGCAGCGCATGCGATCGCCGACCTGCAGCAGGCGGCGATCGACAACGCCAACGTGTTCGACAAGCTGATGGACGCGGTGCGCGTCTGCTCGCTGGGCCAGATCACCAACGCGCTGTTCGAAGTCGGCGGCCAGTACCGGCGCAGCATGTAGGCAAAGTTTGTCAGGCAGGGCTGGCGGCCGGAGTGCCTGTTTTCAGCCCTGCTCCTTTCTCCACTTCAATTTTTTAAATGGCAACGATTACACGCTGATTTCGATGCCGTATCGCCATCAACATACGCGCTCGCTGGCCTGGTCCTACAATAGGAAGCATGCCCACCAGCGGAGCTGAACATGCCGATCAAGCCCGAGCAACTTGCCGCGTTGATGCATGAAGTCGAAATCGACGACCCGATCGATTTTGCCGACCTGCCGTTCGCCGAAGACGAATTGCGCCAACTGGTCGCCGCCCACCTGTGCGACATGGCCGCCGCGATGGAAAACTTCAGCACCGAGGATCGGCTGCTGACCCTGCTCGCGGTATCGGCCAAGCTGGTATTGGAAAACCTGGTCCTGCACCTGCAGCTGCTGCGCCGCCACGGCCTGCCGGTCGGCGACGGTGTCGAGGCGCTGCTGCAACGCCTACGCAAACCCGATTAAGCGCCATTCCGTGAGCGTTTCCGCAACAACGGATGAATAGCCGGGGAATAACTCATTCCTTCAGGTATTATTGACTTCCATGAAATGTATTGTCAGACCGTGGCCGACGCCTGCACGCCCGCGGTGTCCCAAACAAAAGGAATTTTTATGCCACGTCGTGTAATCAACCAGGCTTTGAGCGCCTCCGTCATCCTGACTACCCTGATGCTCGCTGCTGGCCTATCCGGCTGCGGCAAGACCGAGTCGAGTGCGTCGCTGATGGCCGAGGCCAAACAATACCAGCAAAAAGGCGACAACAAGGCCGCCCTGATCCAGTTGAAAAACGCTGCTACCAAGAGTCCGGAAGACGCCGAAGTCAGGCAGCAGCTTGCCGTTTTGTACAACCAGATAGCCGACCCGGTGTCGGCCGAAAAGGAGATCCGCAAAGCCATCAGCCTGGGCGCCGATAAGGCGCGCGCCGCGCCTGAATTGGCTAAAGCCTTAATTCTCCAGGGCAAGGCGCAAAAAGCAATCGACGAAACCGAGGCGGTCGCCGCAAACGCGGGTGCCGAACTGCTCGCCACCCGCGGCGATGCCTACCTGAGCTTGAACCAGTCGGAAAAAGCCAAGGAATCGTTTGAGAAAGCGCTCACCGCCAAGCCAGGTTTAACTTCAGCCCTGGTAGGGATGGCACGGGTGGCGATGGCGAGCAAGGACACCGAGGCCGCCTCACGCTTCATGGAGCAGGCAACCAGCGCCAATCCAAAAGACGCCACGGCGTGGTTCTTCGAAGGCGCACTGATGCGCGAACTGGGCAAGACGGACCAAGCTCTGGCGGCATTTAGCGAGGCAATCAAACTCAAGCCCGATCATATCAACGCGCGCATCGAGCGTACCAGCATGGAGATCGCCGCCGGAAAATTCGATTTGGCCGAAGCCGACCTGGACGCAGCCAGGAAGCTGGCGCCGAACTCGTTGCCTGTGCTGTACTCGCAGGCCGTACTCGACTTCACGCAAGGCAAGCACGCCGCAGCCCACGAATCGCTGCTCAAAGTACTCAGCGGCGCGCCCGACTACATGCCGGCGCTCTTACTGTCGGGCGCCGTGGAGATAAACCTTGGCACCTTGCAGCAGGCTGAACAGCACTTGCGGAAGTATCTCGAAAAAAATCCCGACAACGCTTACGCACGTAAGCTATTAGCCCAGGCCCTGCTGAGGAGCTCGCAGCCTGCGGATGCAGTCGCTACGCTTTTCCCGCTGTTGAAGGACGGAACGCAGGATGCGCAAGTGCTGGCGCTGGCCGGCGAGTCGTCGATGCAGACGCGTGACTTTAAAAAGGCGACGCAGTATTTCGAAAAAGCCTCGGCGCTGGCGCCAAATACGGCCGCCTTGCACACATCGCTCGGCTTGTCCAAACTCGGCCAGGGCCAGCAGGAATTGGCCGTCAACGAACTCGAGCGTGCAACCGAGATCGACCCGAAATCGGCGCAGGCCGGTGTTGCCCTGGTGCGCACCGAGCTGAGTCTTAAACGCTACGACAAAGCGCTGATGGCCGCCAACAAGCTGGTCGCGGCGCAGCCGGGCAATCCAATGATGCACACCCTTCAAGGTGGCGCTTACCTGAGCAAGGGCGACCGCGCTGCGGCGCGCGCTTCGTTCGAGAGGGCCAGCACACTGCAGAGCGGCTACTACCCGGCTGTCGCAAATCTGGCACAACTCGACATCGAAGACAAGAAGCCGGATGCGGCCAAACAACGTCTGCTCGCATTCCTGGAAAAAAATAAAAAGAACGCGACTGCGATGACGGCGCTGGCCGGATTGGCGCTGGCGCAGAAACAACCGGCCGAAGCAACCACGTGGCTGGAAAAAGCGAACGCCGAAAATCCGGAGGCGATCGCACCGGCGGCGCAACTGGCGATGCATTACTTGCAGACCAACCAGCAACAGAAGGCACTGACCGTGGTACGCAAGATGCAAACGGCGAATCCGGCCAATGCCGACCTGCTCGACCTGCTTGGCCAGGCCCAGATCGCTAACAACGATACCGCTGGCGCGCTGGAGACATATAGCAAACTGGTCAGCGTAGCGCCGAAGTCGCCCGCCGCCCAGCTCCGGCTGGCGTCAGTACACCTGCGGCTTAAAAATGAACCAGCAGCCACCGCCGAAGTGAAAAAAGCGCTGGCCATGGATCCGCAATTCGTCCCGGCCAAGTTACTGCAGATCGACCTCGCCATGGCCAACGGTCGCAACGATGAAGCGCTGGCACTGGCGCGTGAAATACAGAAGTCGAATGGCGGCTCGGCGGTTGGCTACACGCTCGAAGGCAATATTTTTATCGTTCAAAAGAAGCCGGAGCTGGCAATCCGGCCGTTCGAGCAGGCATTCGCCATCGCCAAGACGACATCGAATCTGCTTAAGGTGGTTGTAGCATTGAACGCGTCGGGCAAGGCCAGCGCGGCCGATGCCAGGGTCGCCCAGTGGCAGCAGAGCCATCCGGCCGATCCGTTGCTGGCGATGTTCATGGGTGAGTCCTACCTGGCCAACAAGCAGTACAAGCCAGCCATCGACCAGTTCGAAGCAGTGCTGAAGGTTACTCCGGACAACCTGGCTGTGCTCAACAACCTGGCCGTGGCTTATCAGGAACAAAAAGACCCACGCGCGCTCGACACCGCCGAGCGCGCCTTGAAACTGGCACCCAACAGCGCGGCAGTGTTGGATACCGTGGGCTGGATCTTGGTACAGCAGGGCAATGTCACGCGCGGTTTGCCGTTATTGCAGAAAGCCGTTGCGCTACAGCCTGCCTCGACCGAGCTACGCTTCCACCTCGCGGTGGCGCTCGACAAGTCAGGCGACAAGAAACTTGCACGGCAGGAGCTCAATACGTTGCTTTCAAACAATAAGCCTTTTCCCCAGATCGACGAAGCTAAGACCTTGCTGAAACTTCTTTGAGAAAGTTTTCAGCATGATGGCGTCTTTAGCCATGTGCCTTGGCTAAGCTTGTAAGCAAAAAATTTGGGGAGGTTTGCCGTGACTATCGAGACTGAACTGCTGGTGCCAGCTGTAAAAGATGTAAGTGTTACTACTGCTGACCTGGGGGAACAGACTACTCAAGCACAACACAATAATATGTTTTCTATTCAATATGATGAATACGAGGACGTTATTGTTAATCAAGATCAATACGGCATCCGAATGACCGACACCGCAAAAGGCCGGAACTCGGCCAGCGTGTTAATCAACAAGATGTACGCTTGGCGCGGCTATGCTGGCGCCCATCAATTAAGCAACGATCCAAACCGTATTACACTCGTCGCTGCCGACCATGGAAAGACAGTGGGTACGCTGACAATCGGCCTCGACTCGCCTATCGGACTGATGGCTGACCAGATTTTTAAACAGGAAATAGATGCCCACCGGCAGTGCGGCGCACGGTTGTGTGAATTTACCAAACTTGCCTTTGATACCGAAGTACAGTCGAAATTTTCGCTCGCTAACCTTTTTCATTTGGCCGTGATTTATGCGCGCGATATCCATCACTGCACCGACATCTTGATCGAAGTGAACCCGCGCCACCGCCGTTTCTACGAGCATATGCTTGGATTCAAGCGCGAAGGCGAAATGCGCATTAATCCCCGCGTGAATGCCCCGGCCTATCTATTGCGTGTCAACCTCGAGTACGTGACTGAGCAAATCCATGCGCTCGGCGGCACCTTCAGCAACGGCGTGATCGGACGTTCGTTCTATCCGTATTTTTTCTCGCCCCGCGAAGAGCGTGGCATCATCAACTGCCTGTTGCTGGTCGACGAACATCAATCCGCCCACCGTGAGGCGCCGGCTAACATCTCATCTTCCTGCTAATATTTTAAAATGACAACTTCTTTTTCTGTCGTACGGCGTAACAGCGTCGCGCGCGTTGCACCATTTTCCTATCAACGGGCGTTTTCGCGCAATATCGGCTGGGTGACGCAGGAAGAGCAGGCGATTTTGCGCACCAAACGGGTGGCGATTGCCGGCGGCGGCGGCGTCGGCGGCCAGTATCTGCTGACCTTGGCAAGGCTCGGTATCGGCGCCTTCCGCATTGCCGACTTCGACACCTTCGATATCGCCAACTTCAACCGCCAGGCCGGCGCTACGATGAGCACTTTGGCCCAGCCGAAAGTAGACGTGATGGCGGCCATGGCGCGCGATATCAACCCCGAACTCGACATCCAGATTTTCCCCGCCGGCATAAACAAAGACAACCTGCCCGAATTTCTCGACGGCGTCGATTTGTACATCGACGGTCTGGACTTCTTTGCTTTTGACATTCGACAGCAAACCTTCGCGCTGTGCGCCTCGCTTGGGGTGCCGGCAACCACAGTGGCGCCGCTCGGCATGGGCGCGGCATTGCTGAATTTTATGCCAGGCAAGATGACGTTCGAGGAATATTTTCGCTGGGGCGACTTGCCCGAACTCGACAAGGCGATCCGCTTCGTCGTCGGTCTCGCCCCGGCCGGGCTGCACCGGGGTTACCTGATCGAACCATCAGCAGTCAATTTTGCCGAACGGCGCGGGCCATCGACCGTCATGGGGATCCAGCTGTGCGCCGGCATCGCCGCAACCGAAGCATTGAAGATCCTGCTCAATCGCGGCCCCGTGCGTTGCGCACCGCACGGCATGCAATTCGACGCCTATCGCAACAAAATCAGTCACACCTGGCGGCCAGGTGGCAACGGCAACCCGATCCAGCGTTTCGCTATTGCGATCGGCACGCGCCAGTTTGCCAAGGCTGCGAAGTAGCCTTCAGGCCCCGCTGGTGTCGGTAAATACCGACACCAGCGCCAGCCGCCGCGAGCGTACCGGCGCCGCCTTTGGATAACCGACGCGCAGGATCATGTGCAGCTTCTCCCACTGCGCCAGTCCCAGCAATGTTTGCAACTGCCGCTCCACGGCTTTGACCTGCGCATCGAATCCCACTGCCAGCGTGCCCTCATGCAAGCGGTTGAGCTGGTCGGTCACAACATAATAGGGTTGCACCGCAACCCCTCCAAGATTAAGCTCGGTCCACGCGCGCGTCAGCAGGCGCCCGGCGCCGATCGTGCCGGCGCTATCGGCCGGCCCGATGACGCACAATAATGCCGGCGCTGCCGCGATCAGCCCCACCTCCGAGCGTGCCAGCAGCTTGTAAGCGCCGAACCGGTTCAGCGTGCGCATTCTGCCCCAGTCGGAAATGAAACCGAGCATCGACCTGCCGCCCAGCGGCAAGCCCAGGCTGTCCATGTCCAGGCCATCCCCGCGCGCGACCTCCGCTGGTGTGTAGCGCAGGCTGCCGAACAGCCATTTGTGCAGGTCATGATTGCAAAACCGCGCTTCCGAACTGATCCGCACCAGCCGTACCAGCGCGGCGCGCGCGGTCGGATCCTGCAGTATAGCGATACGGTTTCCTCCTTCGCGGCAAGCGCCGACCCGCGCGACCATTTCCACCGGCAATTTCTGGCGTCCAAACGCGAGCCGGTTAGTGTGCCGGCTTTGCGGCCCTTCCGGTGTGGTGAAGGTGGCAGGAAGGCCGTTCAGCGCCACCGCGCCATAAGGCTGGCGCTGGTCAGTTGACCAATCCCAGCTGCCTTGCAGGCCGTTTGCGCCGAGCGCCATGTCGAGGTTCTCGGCCACGGCGCCAATGCCCATCAGCGTTGCATGGCTGCGGGCCGAAAACACATTGGTCGCGGCGTGCCGCTTGGCATAGCTGATCGCCAGCGTCTTGCCGTTCCAGGTCAGGTGCCACGGCTGTGCATTGTCGGCCGATGGGGCTAGCGCACCTACGGCAGCCAGCTCGGCGATAAAAGTCGGAGGCATGGGAATCGATTCAGGAATAGCGACGTTGCTAGCCTAACACGTTGAGGATTCGAAATGCGGCGTCTGTCAACATCCGAAGAACATCGGCATAGGGGGCAGCTATTGTAGCTGCTCCCCTGCCATACCACCCGGCATGCGGGTCCGCACCGGGCGGTTCGAGTAGTTGAGGTCATGTGAGACGAGGCATGCCAAGACGGTCAAAGTAAGCGATTGTCAGCACACTGTTCAATGCCAAAGCGCTGTTGTGCCACCAGCGGCGGCTATTCGCCGCCACCATCCGCGCCACGTTGAGTGGCGCCCCAAGTTTCAGCCGTTCCCGGTACATCGTCGTGCCTCGACGCCATTGCTTAAGTTGAATCGCCCGCATCCGGTGCAGCATCCATTCGTCGAGCTTGCGCCAGACTCCTGCGGTTCGGTGGCCTTTTCAGCCATGAGGCGAGATCTCCCCGGGTAAGAACGCACTCCTTCACTGCACAACCGCCGGATTTACGCCACTTCGCCTCGACCACAAAAGCTTCGCGGTTTTTCGCCCGCTCGCCTTGCTCGGCAGCGCCTTCCATCCGATTCTTGTACATCGGCTCGCAGTTGCGCTTCACTTCGCTCGCTGTGGTCAGCTTGCGGCGGGACTTTCACCCACAAGAGTGCGCCCATGCTGGGCGCACGAAAAAAAACCCGTCGCAGTGACGGGCTTTCCGGGCAGGAATGTATAACGCAGCGAATCAAGCCTTGCGACGACGAACCGTTGCGCCAACGCCCAGCAGACCGAGGCCCATCAGGGCGAGCGAAGTTGGCTCAGGGACAGCGTTGTTAAACGAGGTTTGGCCGCCAGCATTGATTGCAACAGTGCCATCGTTGTTAAACACCGCACCGCCGCTCTGGTTGTTGAAGCCACTTAACGACATGGTAAAGAATGGAATTGGCGCGATGAAGAAGTTTTTGCCAGCATTGGTCAGCGTGAACGTGGTGTTGGCGTTCAGCGTGGCACCACCCAGGAAATTCAATTCAGCCAGACCCACCGTCAGCGCGCCCGAGCCCAGCAACACGTCATTGCCGGTATTGGTAACGGCGGCTTCGATACCACCTCCACCTGCGTTGGTGCCGGCTTGCGTGAAGATGGTGTCACCGCCGATGTCGGCCCAAAAATCGAACGACAGCGCCGTCACGACGTTCTTCTGCGTGCTGCCAATTGTGCTGATGGTCGTATCTTCGAGGTGGAACTTCACATAGAGGTCAATAGTCCTTTTAGAAGCAACATCGTACAAGGTGATATTATTTGGGCCGGCGTTGAAGAAGCCATACTTGATATAACCATCAGCATAGTGACCGTTATTGGCCGCATTGGCATGCAACAGTTCGGATGAGTTGCCGGTGAGCGCCTGTGCAACGAATGGCGTTTCATCAATATGAAATCCGCCGACGACGGAAATTTGACCAGCGCCAATCGATCCCGGGTTGACGGTGAAGTTGGTTGGCGAAGAAGCTGCCTGAGCCGCTGACGATACGCCGAATGCCAATGCCAGCGCTGCGACGGTAGCAAGGACATTTTTCTTGAAGTTTGCCATGTATTTCTCCTGAGTATTACGACTATATTTTCCGTCGCTTGTGATGCGATAGCGATAGTGATCTCTTATAAGCAGTAACCGTGCCAGATAAATAATTGTTATTAACATCAAACACTTGCCGAAAACCGCCGCCATTTTCAGAACTCGAGTGTAAGAAATCTCGACAAAAACACGCTAAGTGCAGTTGTTTTTTAGATATAGTATAATTTCAGGAGAGATATTTTAATATTAACTATGACAAAAGTCGCAGCCGCTTTGCCGTCGCGGCTGAAGAACACCTCTGGCAACGCCACGCCGGTTTGCTAGTGGGTTGCCGCTTTGCTTTCCGGCTTGGGTCTGATAAACGCTTTCTGAAACAAGTGGCGCGCCAGCATCAGCGGCGGCATGCGCAGCCAGTTGCCCCGGATATACAAGGCAAACCGCGTTGCCGCACTCGCCCAGTCGGTGCAACTGGGGTGCGGCGGCAGCAGGGCGCGGCCAAACAGCTGATCCATCAGCGCCAGCAGCAGGGCGTTCGGCCGTCCCGCCGAGATGGCGTCAAGCACTGCGCCCGGCACCGGCGTACCCAGCAGGTGCGCCGCGTAACGCAGCGCGTAAAACAAGGGGCGCGACAATTGCAGCTCGGCCGCGCGGCGCGGCAGCGTCTTCCAGAATGCGGGGTCGGCGCCAAATTGCTGCAGCAACCGGTGGATGTCGAGCAGGTCGCGCAGGCCATGATTGAATTCCCCCTCGTAAAACAAATGCACCGCGCTATGCAGCACCATGTCGGCCGGCGCCAGCACCCACAGGTCCGGCTGGCCGTCAACCGCAACCGCGGCGGCGCGCAATTTATCCGGATCCGGCCAGACGGCGGCCGTCTGCGGCAGGATCGCATGGTGCACGTCGATGACGCTCTGGCGTTTCACGTGATGCATCGGCGGCAACTCGTGCATCCACTGGCGATAATAGCGCTGGTCGTAGGCGTCGTGATGCCCGGACACCCAGCCATTCATCATCAACGCCGCTTCCGTCGCGTCAAGCCCGGCCTTCGGCACCAGGATGTCGATGTCGGAAAACAGGCGCCCATGCGAACAGGCCAGGCCAGCCTGCGTATAGGCAGCGCCCTTGAGCAGGATCAGCGGCACGCCCACGCCGCGCAGCGCCGCGCCGATCTTGCCGACCTCGAAGGCGACTGCCTGGCGGTGGCGCTGCGCATGCGGCCGCACCCATTCCAGTTTGGCCCGCGCCGGTGCCGGAATCTGCTCCAGCAAATCGTGCTGCTGGACCAGGTACAGCAGGCTGGCGGCCAGGTCGGCACTGTCGGCCTGGCGCAGCATCAAGTCCCACTCGCGCAGCGTAAGGGCGACAAGGCGACCAGGGTCCTGCCATACCTGCAGCAAGTGAGGGCGCGGCGTCACGGTGCGCCCCGCGCCAGCGCGTCGAAACGCTCGATTGCTTCGGCCAGCGAGCTATAAGTAAATTGATAACAATCGCTGCGCTCGATGAGGCCGCCGAGGGCCGCGAAGCCGGCCGCGCCCACCACGCTGTAATTGAAGGAATTTTCGGCCACCTGCATGAAGGCGCGCGCCTTGGGCAGCGGCGCCATGACCAGCGCCGAGCCGGCCTGGTAGCGGGGGAAAATCACCCAACCCGGCAGCGCCCGCTCGCCGGCGCGCGCGATGCTTGCCGCCGGCGGCAACAGGTGCGCAATGGTGCCCTTGACGGTGCCGGCAACCGCGCGGCTCATGACGGCATCGGCGACGAAGGCGCGGATTACCCCGATCGACGCGTTTTTCAGGCTGATCGGGCGCGGCACGGGAGTGAGCAAGCCGTCATCGAGTCCCACCAGGGTGAGTTCGTCGGACAGCAAGCGCCAGCCCGAATTGACCAGGGCCGCGCACAGCGTGCTTTTCCCGGAACCGGGCGGCGCCGGCATGATGACCGCGCGCCCGTGCTTTTCCACCACCGCGGCATGCAGAATCAGGTAGCTATGGGCACGGCCGGTAATGCACCAGTTCAAGACCCACTCGAGCATCGGAAACGCCTGGTCCAACGGCAGCGGCAGGAAAGGGTGATCGCCGTCGAAATGGAAATTGACCTGGCGCCGAAACCACCTGCGCCAGCCGGCACTTGCGCTCAGGGTGACATAGAAATCGGCGTAATCGGCTTGCGGTTCGAACCGATGGGCGGCATACATGCGGGCGATGCCGTCGATGATATGGGGAATCGTCGACTTGATGCAAGTGGTGAACGGGCCTGTGCGAAGGTAGAGCCCGCTGCCGCGCAACAAGGCATCGAGTTGCGGCCGGGCCAGGGTGGAAACCGCCGGCATCAAACGCGGTCGATCAGCACAAGCGACTGCAATTGGTCGAGAACGACGGACAATTCGGCGATGTCCGGCTGGTCGTTGCCGGTGTCGCCAAGCGGACCGAGCGCATCGAGCACAGCCGCCGCCGACAGCGGCCCCCGCTGCTGCAACAAGAATAATATTTCCATTGCAAACGACTCCAGCAAATGCGTATCGCCGGAAAGGCTGTTGTACACCACAAACTCTTCATCCCAGCCGTAATGCCCCAGGGTCTGCCCGGTTGTTACTTTCCACATCGGATCATGAACTCTTGTACTAGTCGTGCGTGTTTTCCAGATACGTCCTCAGCGCCTCGGCGTTCCACGAAGTTCCAGCGCGCGGAATGTAGTGTCCATAGGTGACGAAATCGTGCCACATTTTCTTCAGCCCATCGACAGTGAGGAAAGAAATTTTCCCGGAAAGCACATTTAAATACGTTGCCACCAGATGCATCCCCAAACTGTACGGATCCATGCCAGGATCATCATTCGTCAGCATCTGGAGCATCGTGCCGCTCTGGTACAAGCCGGTCCCGCCACGCGGAAATACCGACGAAAACAGCTGTTCACGGGCTGCCGGGGGCGGCCAGGTGCGTTCGCTTTTTTTCCAGAAGCCGGGCGCCAAGCCCTCGCACCTCAGGGTGACGTTCGATGGCCTGCTGTCCAAGCCGGTCGACATCGACCCGGACGCCGATTTGCACATCATGGGAGACGCCATGCCCGGTTGGCTGGCCAGGGTCAAAATGACGCCGGATACGCCGACGCCAGCGCGCGCGAAGCGCCGGCGCGCGGCGCCGGCCCCGCTCATCGATGCGTCCGGCGCTGGTGTCGGGGCAAGTTCCCCCTTGCCGTCAAGTTGATCTGGAATATTCACGGTCTAGTCCTAAATGTTGTATGCATGATCACGGCGACGCGTCAATTCAATCGGATCGGCCGGACAGAGGGGTGCGGGAACGGTTGTGTAATATTCGCTCCACCTTCTTATATTTTTAGAAAATTATATAAAAATCAACCACTTGCAATGCCAAGGTTCAATTTCGTGGATTCAGTGCCGACAGGCTGGCAGCAGCCTGTAAGAAAAATCGACAAATTTTTAGAAGAAGCTTTCAGGGATCACCAGCACATCGCCCGGCCGCATGTTGACGTTAGCCGAAATGTCGCCTTGCTTGATCAGGTCATCAAGCCGCACCGGCATTTTCTGCATCTTGCCATCGACCTTGCGCAAGATGCTCGCCCTGTTACCAGAGGCGAACTCGGTGACACCGCCGACGGCAATCAGCACGTCCATCAGCGACATGTCACTGCGATACGACAGCGCTTGCGGCTTGGCGGCTTGGCCGATGACCCGGATCTGCTCATCATAAGTGCCGACAAAGCCGGTAACGATCACCGTGACCACTGGTTGCTGGATAAACTTGGCCAAGGCTTTTTCAATATCGCGCGCCAATTGGGTCGAGGTCTTGCCGCTGGCCGGCAAGTCTTCCACCAGCGGCGTGGTGATTTTTCCATCCGGACGCACCGGTACCGACATCGATACCTCGGGATTGCGCCACACAATGATGTTGACGTTATCGCCGGGGCCGATCAGGTAGTCAGGAGTCGCCACTTTCGGCAGCTCGACAGGTGTGGTGCGGGTGCTGGCGCAACCGCCGAGCGTCAGCGCCGACAGCGCCACGGCGGCCAAAGCCAGCCATTTGATCGATTTCACTTGCAGTATGTTCACGTCGCGTTCCCTTGAATATGGTGGCGGCTGCAAAAGCGCCCGGCCATTCGATTTGTGTGCACGCAAGCACCACCTACGGCACAGAAGAATTGTTATTTAAGTATTTTTTGCCGTTGGTATTTTATACCATCGTGGTCCGGAATTATGCCCAGGCGCATCAGAAATATTTTCTCACGGCGATTTTTGTTGCAATAACTCGCTTACGTAGCGCACCGGGATGGCATAGGCGATGCCGCTTGGATTGGTGATGGCATTTTCCTTCAGGCCCCTGACGAGCGTCTGGTTGATCACCGCCAGTACCGCGCCGGTCGCGGGATCGTAGACCGGGCTGCCGCTGTTGCCAGGGTAGGCCGTGCCGTCGAGCTGGAAAATCGCAAAAGGCGTGCGCTGCAGTTGGGCGATGGCGCGCACGTCGAGCTTGCGCGAATTAATCGATGGCATGACGATCGGTGTAATCGCCGCCAGCAAGGCGCGGTGCGTGGCGGGATGCAAACCAAGGACCATGCCAAGGGGAAACCCGGTAAACGCCAGTTCCTGGCCCTCGGCGGCACTACCCGAGTTGCCCAGTTTCATGGCCGGCAAAGGTGCGCCGCTGATGCGCAAGTGTGCCAGGTCGTGGGTCTGGTCGAGCGCGATGAGCACCGCGGGACGAAATTCGATATCGGCGCCGCGTGCGATCACCACGCCCAGGGTTTCGCGCTTTTCCGTGTCCAACTGTTGCGGCACCACATGCGCATTGGTAATGACGCTCAGGCCGTCGCCGACGACAAATCCGGTGCCGTTAAAGACGGTTGCAGGACTGCGCGTGGCCAAGGTAGTGCCGACACCGACGACAGATTGCTTGACGGCCGCGACGATGCGAACCAGTTCGCCGGCCTGAAGCGGGATCGAAAACAGGCATGCGGCCGATAGGGCCAGCGCGCGCGCGGCGCGCGATTGGAAGATGTGCATGATCTCGCGTGATAAAAAATAAGAATGTAAAAAACAATGGATTACCACGATTTCGGCTGGATATATTACTTTTATTGCAATGCTAATTGCTATTTATCCGAGCCAAAAATGCAATCAGCGCCATCGACGGCAAGCTCAGCCGATACCTCCAAACAGCGTAATTCCTTGACTTTGAGTAATAATATGCGCTTTTTACAACGCCACCTGTTGCTTTAAGTGGATTTTCTTGCATGACGTACCCGCATTTTCCATTACGCAATTGCAATTGCTCCAAGTACAAGCGATGATATGCTAAATTTCCTTTGCGCATCGGCGCCCCCAACCCTGGTCGTACCATTATGGCGAGATTGACGAGATGGCAGAACTGACAGCCGTAATTTTGACTTTTCTTAAAGCAATAGGAAAATACCGCTGGTACGCGGTGGTGATTTCCTGGGTCGTTGCGCTCATCGGCTGGGCGGTCGTCTACAAGCTGCCCAACGATTACCAGGCTTCGGCCCGGGTATACGTCGACACCCAGAGCATTTTGAAGCCGCTGATGGCCGGCATGACCACGCTGCCGAACCTGGACCAGCAAGTGATCTTCATGCGCCGCACGCTGATCAGCCGTCCCAACGTCGAGCGCGTCATGCGCATGGCCGACCTTGACGTCAAGACCAGTTCGGCCAACGACCATGAAAAACTGGTTAATGAGCTGATGGCGCAAATCAAGATCCTCGGCACCGAGCGTGACGACATCTACACCATCACATACAACAACCCCAATCCGAAGCTTGGCAAGGAAGTGGTGCAGTCGCTGCTGACAATTTTCGTCGAAGGCAGTTTCGGCGGCAAGAAGCAGGATTCTGAAAAAGCTGTCCAGTTCATCGACGACCAGATCAAGTCGTACGAAGAGAAGCTGGCCAGCGCCGAAAGCGCCATGAAGGATTTCAAGATCCGCAACATGGGCCTGCTGCCGCGCCAGGGCGATTACAGCGGCAAGATGGCCGACGTCTCCGATGCGCTCAGCCAGGCCAAACTGGAACTGCTCGAAGCTGAACAGGCGCGCAACGCCATCAAGCGCCAGATCGCCGGCGACGACCCGGTGCCGGCGGTAGGTGCCGAAGCGGTTGAGCAGTCCGACCCCAATCCCGAACTCGACGGCCGCATCGACGCCCTCAACAAACAACTCGACACGATGCGCCTGCAGTACACCGAGGCGCATCCCGATATTCTTGCCGCCAAGCGTCTGCTCGGCCAGCTCCAGGAACGCAAGAAGGAAGAGGCGAAGAAAAAGAAGCGCAGCGCCGACCCGGGCGCCAATTACAGCCCGATGTTGCAGCAGATGAACGTGGCGCTATCGGTAGCCGAGGCGCGCGTCGCGTCGCTGCGCGCGCGCGTCGATGAATACAATGCGCGCAACGCTGCCATGCGCAGCCAGAGCAACGCGGCGCCGGAAGTCGAAGCGCAACTGGCGCAGCTGAACCGCGATTACGCGGTCAACCGCGACAACTATCAGAAACTGGTGGAGCGGCGCGAGTCGGCCAAGCTGTCGGGCGACCTTAGTTCGGCCACCGACATGCTGACCTTCCGCGTCATCGATCCGCCGACAGTGCCGCTGGCGCCGGCCGGGCCGAACCGGCCGCGCCTGTTCTCGCTGGTGTTCGTCGGCGCGCTGGTGGCCGGGCTGGCTATGGCGCTCTTGATGAGCCAGGTACGACCGACTTTCCTCAGCCAGGGGTCGCTGCGCGAAGTGACCGGGGTACCGATCCTCGGCAGCATCGGCATGAACTGGACCAATGAGCATAAAGTAAAGCGCAGGCGGCGCCTGTACGCCATGGCGGCATCCGTACTGGCGCTGTTTAGCGCCTACGGCAGCGTGATGGCCTTAATTCTGATCCGTCCTTCGCTGTAACGTGGCGATCACCAGGAGCCCAACGTGAGCATCATTGAAAAAGCCGCAAATCGCATCGACAACAACAGGGAACCGGTCCGGGTTACGCCCGTTACGCCCGCTAGGCCCGATGCGCCGGCAATCCCGGCCGCCCAACCGCTGATCGAAGCGGCAATGGCCGCGCGCGTGCAGGCGGCAGTGCCGCGCCCGTCCGCTGCGCCTGCCGCGCCGGCCAGGCCGCGCAAGCGAAGCACCAAACGCGTCGAACTCGACCTGAACCGGATGCGCGACATGGGCATGGTCACCGCCGCCGGCGGGCGCACCTTGCTGGTGGAAGATTTCCGCATCATCAAACGGCCGCTGATCAAGCGCGCCTTTGCCGAGCCGATCGACGGCGATCCGCCCGGCAACCTGATCATGATCACCAGTTCGCTGCCGGGCGAAGGCAAGACCTATTGCGCCATCAACCTGGCAATGAGCATCGCGATGGAACTGGACCACACCGTGCTGCTGATCGACGCCGACGTCGCCCGCCCATCGGTGCTGCGCACGCTCGGCTTGCCAGCCCAGCCCGGCCTGATGGACATCTTGCTCGACGACAAGCTCGACCTGGCCGACGTCATGCTGCGCACCAACGTCGACACGCTCAGCATCCTGCCGGCCGGCACCAGCACGCCGCGCGCCACCGAGCTGCTGGCGAGCCAGTCGATGAGCACGTTTTTGTACGAGATCGCCCACCGCTATCCGGACCGCATCGTCATCTTCGATTCGCCGCCGCTGCTGTTGACTTCCGAAGCGCACGTGCTGGCCACCCATATGGGCCAGATCGTGCTGGTGGTCGAGTCCGAAACCACCACCCAGCACGCAGTGAAGGAATCGCTACGCCAACTCGAAGGCTGCAGCAACGTCAACCTCATCTACAACAAGACACGTGAATTCCCCGGTATCGAAGAAACCTATGACTACCACTATGGCTAAGCGCTGGCGCACATCCAGGCCGGCAGCGCTGCCGCTGGCCGCGCCGGTCGCCGTGCTGGCCCTGTTGATGTCGCCGCAATGCCGCGCCGACTGGAGCATCACGCCCTCGGTCGACCTGCGCGGAACCTATTCCGACAACGTCAAGCTCGAAGCGGACCAGCTGGCCCGCGGCCAGTTCATCACCGACCTGGCGCCATCGCTGTCGATCGCCAACCACGGTCCGCGCCTGAAACTGACTGCCGCCTTCACCACTCACCTGTACGCCTATTCGAACCAGCGGCTTGACGGCACCAACAGCTCGCAACGCCAGCTCGCTGCCAACGCCCGTGCCAGGCTGGTCGAAGACCTGCTGTTTTTCGACGCCACCGCCGCGATCGCCCAGCAAGCCATTTCGGCCTTCGGCCCGCAGGTCGCCAATAACGGCTATGCCGGCACCAACCGCGCCGAAGTGAGCACCTGGCGCCTCAGTCCCTATCTCGCGCACCGCTTCGGTTCGACCGCGACGGCCGAGCTGCGCTACGCGCGCGATTCGGTCAAGTCGGGCAACGCCGGGCTCGGCGACAGCATCGGCAACACCGTGTCGACGTCGATTTCCAGCGGCGCCGCTTTCCGCACCATCGGCTGGGGCCTGCAGGCAAGCCACCAAAATCTCGACAGCACGCGCGGCGGCAAGTCGACCGCGGACGCCGCTTCCGCCCGGCTCAGCTGGCGTGTTTCCGAATCGCTACGCCTGAACGCCAACGGCGGCTACGACAAGTACGACTATAAGGCGCTGGAGGGCGCCACCGCCGGCCCCAGTTATTCGATTGGCTTGGCGTGGGCGCCGTCGTTGCGCACCCAGGTCCAGGCCAGCGCGGGCAAGCGTTATTTTGGCGACAGCTACGCGTTCGAGGCCACCCACCGCAGCCGCCATTCGGTCTGGAGCATCAATTACAACGACGCGGTGACCACCACCCGCGGCCAATTCCTGCAGCCGGTTGCGGTCGACACGGCGGCGTTGCTCAACGGCCTGTTCAGCGCCACCATCAGCGATCCGGTGGCCCGCCAGCAAGCGGTCGACGCCTACATCCGCAGCAACGCCCTGCCTGCGACGCAAATCCAAAACACCAACGCGTTCAGCAATCGTTATTTTCTGCAAAAACAGTTCCGCGCCTCGGCCGCCTTCAACACCGCCCGCACCGTCACCTTGTTCTCGCTGAACGCCACCAAACGCAACGCCTTGTCGATCCGGCAGGCCGCGATCGGCTTGCCGGGCAACAGCCGGTCCGAGCTGAACGACAACACCAAACAGGCCAGCGCCGCAGTGTCGCTCAACTATAAGATGTCGCAGCGAAGCGGCGCCACCCTGATGGTAAGTAAAACACGCACCGAATCGCTGACGACCGGCCAGAGGGACGACCAGCTTCTGCTAAACCTGGGCATGACGCGCCAGTTGCAGCAAAAGCTCAAGGGCGCGATCGAACTGCGCCGCGCCCGAGGCAACGCGCTGACCCTTGGCGGGCGCACCTATCGCGAGAACGCCCTCACTGCGTCTCTTTCTTATCAGCTATAGCGGAGTCGAGTAACGATGTATGAAACCTATTACGGATTGAGCGCCAAGCCGTTCCGGCTGCGTCCCGATCCTCATTTTTTCTACGGCAGCAAGGGCCACAAGCGGGCCATGGCTTACCTCGACTATGGCCTGTCGCAAGGCGAGGGCTTCATCGTCATCACCGGCGAAGTCGGGGCCGGCAAGACCACGCTGGTGCGCAACCTGCTCAACAACCTGCCATCCGAGCAGATCATCGCCGCCCACATCGTCAATACCCACCTCGATTCGGACGACACCTTGCGCATGGTGTTGTCGGCGTTCGGCCTGGAGTATGAAAACGTCAGCAAGGCCGACCTCTTGACCCGGCTCGAGCGGTTCCTGCGCGCTTGCGACCAGGAAGGCCGGCGCGCCCTGCTGATCGTCGACGAGGCGCAGAACCTGACAGCGCGCACGCTCGAGGAACTGCGCATGCTGTCGAACTTCCAGACCGACGACCGGCCGCTGCTGCAAACTTTTTTGCTTGGCCAGCCGGAGTTTCGCACCACCTTGCACAGCGTCGGCATGCAGCAGTTGCGCCAGCGCGTCATCGCCAGCTACCACCTCGGCCCGATGGACGCGGCCGAAACCCAGGCCTACATCGAACACCGGCTGGCCACCGTCGGCTGGAACGGCGACCCGTCGTTTTCCCCTGGCGCGTACGGCGCCATTTTTGACTACACCGGCGGCATCCCGCGCAAGACCAACACCTTGTGCGACCGCCTGCTGCTGATGGGCTACCTGGAAGAGCTGCACGCCTTCACCGAAGTCGATGTCAATACCGTGATCCGCGATATCGACGAAGAGTTCGAGCTGCCGCCAGGCGCCACGCCGACTGAACCGGCCGAGCCGATGCCGGCGGAACTGGCCGGCAGCAGCGGCCAGATAGACGAGCGCATGATGCGGCTGGAAAAATCGATCGTCTCGGTGCTGTCGATCCTGAAGAAAATCGTCGCCACGCCGCCAGCCGGGTCCGCCACTGCGCCGGTGCCGACAAGCGAGACCCGCGAATGAAGCTGGACGCCCCCGCCGAACGCCCGCGCGCCGCGCTTGGCCAGCTGATCCGCAATGCGATGACGATCGACGTCGAAGATTATTTCCAGGTGTCGGCGTTCGCCCCCCATATCGACCGCGCCAGCTGGCCCGAGCGCGAATGCCGGGTCGAAGCGAACATCGAGCGCATCCTCGCCCTGCTCGCTACTGCCGGCGTGCACGCCACCTTCTTCACCCTCGGCTGGATCGCCGAACGCTATCCGGCAATGGTACGCCGCATCGTCGCCGGCGGTCATGAACTGGCCAGCCACGGCTACGCCCACCAGCGCGCCTCCGACCAGGATCTCGCCACCTTCACTGACGACATTGAGCGCGCCAAGGCACTGCTGGAGGACATCGGCGGCCAGGCCGTGCTCGGCTACCGCGCGCCCAGTTTTTCGATCGGCAGCGCCAACCTGTGGGCGCTCGACGCCCTGCTGGCGGCCGGCTACCGTTACAGCTCGAGCATCTACCCGATCAAGCACGACCACTACGGCATGCCCGACGCGCCGCGCTTCGCGTTCTACCCGAACGGCCCGGACGGCCTGCTCGAAGTGCCGGTCACCACCGTGCGCTTGATGGATCGTAATTTCCCGGCCGGCGGCGGCGGTTATTTCCGCCTGCTGCCGTACGCCGTGTCGCGCTGGATGATGCGACGGGTCAATGCCAGCGACCGCCAGAGCGCCGTTTTTTATTTCCATCCGTGGGAAATCGATCCCGGCCAGCCGCGCCCGGAAGGCGTCGACGCCAAGAGCCGGTTCCGCCACTACGTCAACCTCGCGCGCACGCAGCAGCGCATCGAGGCGCTCACGCGCGACTTCGCCTGGGACCGGATGGACCGTATTTTTTTAGGCAAGCAATGAGTTCGATGATTGCAGAAGCGCTGGCGCGCCAGGCGGCACCGGCCAGCATCGATGTTGCGGCAAGCCCGCTGACTACGCTGTTGACCATTAAGCTGATGCAGCCGATCGACCGCGCCCGCTGGGACGCCTTCGTCGACGCCTGCCCCGATGCCACCTTCTTCCACCGCGCCGGCTGGCAGCGCGTGATCGAGCAGTCGTTCGGCCAGAAAACCTGGTTTTATTATGCCGAGCAAAACGGCCAGATCCAGGGCGTGCTGCCGCTGTCGGAAGTGAACAGCCGGCTGTTCGGCCATTCGCTCGGGGCGATGCATTTCTGCGTCTATGGCGGCGTTGCCGCCATCAGCGATGCGGCGCGCGCCCTGCTTGACGGCGCCGCCGACGCGCTGGCACGCGAACTGAAGGTCGGCCACCTCGAATACCGCAACATGGTCGCCGCTCACCCCGGCAACCCGGCCTGGCAGACCAAGAACTTGTACGTTACGTTCCGCAAAATCGTCTCGGGCGAAGACGAAGAGAACCTGAACGCGATCCCGCGCAAGCAGCGCGCGATGGTGCGCAAGGGCATCAAGCTGGGCCTGGTCGGCGAAATCGACGACAACGTCGATCGCATGTTCGCAGCCTACGCCAGCAGCGTGCACCGGCTCGGCACGCCCGTGTTCCCGAAAAAGTATTTTGCTCTTCTCAAAGAAGAATTCGGCGACGCCTGCGAAGTGCGGGTAATCACCCAAAATGGCGCGCTGGTCGCCGCCGTGCTCAGTTTTTACTGGCGCGACGAGGTGGTGCCATATTATGGCGGCGGCATGCCGCTGGCGCGCGACGTCGCCGGCAACGACTTCATGTACTGGAACCTGATGCAGGCGGCAGCGGCGCGCGGCGCCCGCCTGTTCGACTTCGGCCGCAGTAAACTCGGCACCGGCGCCTACGATTTCAAAAAAAACTGGGGGTTTACCGCCCAGCCGCTGCCGTACGAATACCGGCTGTACGAGTCGACTGAACTGCCCGACAACAACCCGCTCAATCCGAAATACCAGCTGTTCATCAAGCTGTGGAAAAAAATGCCGCTGGCGCTGGCCAACGTGCTCGGTCCGCACATCGTCAAAAATCTGGGCTGAGGCGCATGGAAGACCTGCTGCTGCTGATCCACCGCATCCCCTACCCGCCCAACAAGGGCGACAAGATCCGCTCCTACCACTTGCTCAAGCACCTGGCGCAGAGCTACCGGGTGCACCTGGCGACGTTTGTGGACGATGCCGACGACTGGCAGCACGTGCCGCGCGTCGAGGCGCTGTGCGCCAGCAGCCATTTCGCTTCGCTCAATGCGCTGCTGGCGCGCGTGCGCAGCCTCGGCGCGCTACTGGCCAACCGTTCGCTGTCGCGCGATTATTACCGCAACCATGGCCTGCGCCAGTGGGCCGCCAACGCCATGCAGGCGCACGACATCAAGCGCATCGTCGTGTTTTCGTCGGCCATGGCGCAGTACGCCGAAGCGTTTCCCGACGTGCGCCGGGTAGTCGATTTTTGCGACGTCGACTCCGACAAGTGGCGCCAGTACGCCGAACAGAAATCCTGGCCGATGAACTGGCTGTACCGCCACGAAGCGCGCCAGCTGCTGGCCTATGAGCGCAAGGTTGCGCTTGAGTGCGACGCTTCGCTGTTTGTGTCAAGCCCGGAAGCGGACCTGTTCAAAAAACTGGCGCCGGAAAGCGCGGCCAAGATCGACTTTTTCAACAACGGCGTCGACACCGAGTATTTTTCGCCCGACCGCAGCTATGCCAGCCCGTACGCCGCCGGCGAACGCGCGGTGGTGTTTACCGGTGCCATGGATTATTGGCCGAACATCGACGCGGTGCAGTGGTTCGCCGCCGACGTCATGCCGCAACTGCGGGCGCGCTTTGCCAACCTGCGCTTTTACATCGTCGGCGCCCGCCCGTCCGGCGCGGTGCAGGCGCTAGCCCAGCTGCCCGGCGTGGTGGTGACCGGCACCGTCCCCGACGTGCGGCCTTACATCGCCCACGCCCAGGTGGCGGTGGCGCCGCTGCGCATCGCCCGCGGCATCCAGAACAAGGTGCTCGAAGCGATGGCAATGGCCACCCCGGTGGTGGTGTCGCCGCAGGCGCTCGAAGGGATCGAAGCGATTCCCGGTACCGACCTGGTGCTGGCGATCGATGCCGCCGGCTTCGTTGCCGAGGTCTCCGCCCTGCTCGCCGTTGCCAACACGGCAATCGGCCAGGTGGCACGTTCCAAGGTTGAAAAATTATATAGCTGGCCAAGCAATCTGGCCCGCATCGAAGCGAGGCTTGAATGTATTTGAAACCGCCGCCGGGTTTGGTCCAGGCTGCCGCCGTACGCCATAACGCCACCACGATCCTGCTGATTGTGCTGGCCATGCTGGCGCCGTGCATATTTTATTTCGCGACCGCCAAATCGATCGTCGATATCTGGATCAAGTCGGAAACGTTCGCGCACGGTTTCATCATCTTGCCGATCAGCCTATGGCTGATCTGGCGCCGGCGCGCCAATTTTACGGCCCTGCCGCCGACGCCGTACTGGCCGGCGCTGGCGCTGGTCGCCTTGGCCGGTTTTGGCTGGCTGCTGGCGCGGGCAGGCGAAGTCCAGGTCGTGCAGCAGTATATGTTTGTCGCGATGCTGCCGCTGACCGCGCTGGCCGTGCTCGGCCGCCGGCTGGCCGGCTCGCTTGCCTTCCCGCTGCTGTTCGTCCTGGCCGCCGTGCCGTTCGGCGAGATCTTCATCGGGCCGCTGATCTCGTTTACCGCCGACTTCACGGTGTTGGCCGTTCAGCTGACCGGCATTCCGGTGCTGCGCGACGGCACCCACTTCGAGATTCCGAGTGGCAGCTGGTCGGTGGTGGAAGCCTGCAGCGGCGTGCGCTACCTGATTTCATCGGTGACGATCGGCCTGCTGTATGCCTACCTCACTTACCGCTCGACCTCGCGGCGCATCCTGTTCATCGTCTTTTCCGTTATTGTCCCGATCATTGCCAATGGTTTGCGCGCGTACATGATCGTCATGATCGGCCACCTCAGCGGGATGACCTTGGCCGTCGGCGTCGACCACCTGATCTACGGCTGGGCGTTCTTCGGCCTGGTCATGTTCATCATGTTTTGGATCGGCAGCTACTGGCGCGAGGACGAAGCGCCCGCCCCGGCCGCAGCTGCACCGGGCCTTGCCACGCGCCGATCCGACACCGGCGCCGCCAACTTTGCAGCCATCGCCGCTGCGCTGATTGTGCTTGCCGCGTTGTGGCCCGCGTTTGCCGCCTACAACTCCCGTGTTACCCACAATCCCAAGCCGGTGCAGTTCGGCCCGGTCAGCATTAAGTGGCCTGCCGCGCCGGTCTTCTCGACATGGAAACCGGAGTACATGGCGGGCGACGCAAGTTTTACAGGGACTTACCAAGCCGCCACCGGCGCGCCGGGCCAGCCGGTGGGGCTGACGGTACTTTATTACCGCAACCAGGCCAGCAACAAGGCGCTGATCAGTTCGGTGAACGTTGTGGCGGCCCGTCAACAGGACTGGCACCAGACCGGTTCTGCGCTGCACAGCGAACAGCTTGCAGGCGCCACGTTCGGGCTGCGCGAAACGCGGCTGCAAGGCCGATTCGGCAAGATGCTGGTCTGGCATTGGAATTGGATCGACAACCGCTTCACCGCCAACGACTACGTCGGCAAGCTGCGGCAGGCGCAGGCGAAACTGATGTTCCGTGGCGACGACGGCGCCGCCGTGATGGTGTCAGCACCTTACGAAGAGAATCCCGAAGCGGCGCGCACGGCGATGCGCGCTTTCATGAATGCCAATCTGGCGTCGGTCGAGGCGGCACTGGCGGCGGCTCAGGGAAACTAAGATGGGCGCGCACATCATTGATGCCGATGGCGAAGCACCGCTGGTCATCCACCTGGTGTACCGGCTCGACTTCGGCGGGCTGGAAAACCTGATGGTCGAGCGCATCAACCGCATGCCCGCCGAGGCGTACCGCCACGCCGTAGTGGCGCTCACCGAGATCACCGATTTCGCCAGCAAGATCAAGAAACCGGGCGTCGCGCTGTATTCCCTGCACAAGCAGCCCGGCCTGTCGCTTAAAACCCACGTCGACCTGTGGAAGCTGCTGCGCCGCTTGAAGCCGGCAATCCTGCACACCTACAATTTGTCGGCTGTCGAGTACGCGCCAGCCGGCTTGCTAGCCGGCGTACCGGTACGCATCAACGGCGCTCACGGGCGCGACGCCGCCGATCCGGAGGGTCGCAACCGCAAGCACAATGCACTGCGCCGCGCCATGGTGCCGTTCTACGACTGCTGCTACGCCAATTCGGCCGCCATGGTCGACTGGAACCGGCAAGTGATCAAAGTGCCGGCGGCCAAGAGCCGGCTGCTGGGCAACGGCATCGATGCCGACAAATTTCACCCGCCGCTGGAAGGCAGCCAACGCCACCTGGCGGTGTTCGGCCCCGGCTGCACGACCATCGGCACGGTCGGCCGTGTCGAAGAAGTGAAAAATCACGCCGGCCTGGTCGATGCCTTCATCGCGCTGCGCGCGCGCTGCCCGCAATCAGCTGCCCGGTTGCGCCTGGCGATTGTCGGCGCCGGCCCGCTGCTGGCGGCGCTGCGCGCCAAGGTCGAGGCGGCCGGCATTGCCGAGTTGGTGTGGCTGCCGGGCGCCCGCAGCGACGTCGCCGACATCCTGCGCGGACTCGACATTTTCGTGATGTCCTCGCTGGCCGAGGGCACGCCCGGCTCGGCGCTCGAAGCGATGGCCAGCAGCCTGCCGGTGGTGGGGACGCGGGTCGGCGGCATTCCCGAAGTGATCGACGACGGCGTCACCGGCATGCTGGTGCCACCGTCCGATTCTGCCGCCATGGCCGCGGCGTTGGAAGCTTATGTACGCGATCCACTTCTGGCGGCCCGCCAAGGTGCCGCCGGCCGCGAACGCGTCCTGCGCAAATACAATATGGCCGCCATGGTGGCCGCTTACAAATCGCTGTACGACACCCTGTGCGAACGTAAAACAAAATTCAGAAAGCCAGTGAAATCATGTGTGGAATTGTAGGCATCTTCGATACGCGCGGCGCGCGCCCGGTTGACCCGGCGCTGCTCAAGCGCATGAACGAGACCCAGCACCACCGCGGGCCGGATGAGGGCGATATTTACACCGAGCCGGGAGTCGGGTTCGGCCACCGGCGCCTGTCGGTGATCGATATTGCCAGCGGCCAGCAGCCGATGTTCAACGCCGCCGGCGACGTCGGCGTGGTGTTCAATGGCGAGATCTACAATTTCCCGGAACTGACGGCGCAGCTCGAGCAGCTCGGCTACGTCTTCCGCACCAAAAGCGACACCGAAACCATCGTCCATGCGTGGCAAGCCTGGGGCGAGGACTGCGTGCACAAGCTGCGCGGCATGTTCGCGCTGTGCATCTGGGACCGCAACAAGCAGACCATGTTCATGGCGCGCGACCGCCTCGGCGTCAAGCCGTTCTACTACGCGCTGCTGGCCGACGGCATGTTCATCTTCGGCTCGGAACTAAAGTCGCTGCGCGCCCATCCCGGCCTGCCGCACGCGATCGACCCGCAGGCGGTCGAGGATTATTTTGCCTACGGCTATGTGCCGGAACCGAAAACCATTTACGCCGGCGCCAAAAAGCTTTCGCCCGGTTTCACATTGACCGTCCGTATCGGCCAGCCGGTGCCGCAGCCCAAGCAGTTCTGGGACGTGCCGTTCAAATTGCACGCACCGATGAGCCAGCAAGACGCCGAGGGTGAACTGATCGAGCGGCTGCGCGATGCGGTAAAAATCCGCCTGAAGGCCGAAGTGCCGCTCGGCGCCTTCCTGTCCGGCGGCGTCGACTCGAGCGCGATCGTGGCGATGATGGCCGGCCTGATGAAGGATCCGGTCAACACCTGTTCGATCGCGTTCCAGGAAAAAGCGTTCGACGAATCGCCGTATGCCGAACAGGTGGCGCGCCAGTACAAGACCGAACACGTCACCGAAACCGTCGACACCGACGACTACGCGCTGCTCGACACCCTGGCCGACCTGTACGACGAGCCGTACGCCGACAGCTCGGCGATCCCGACCTACCGCGTCTGCCAGCTGGCGCGCAAACGCGTGACGGTAGCGCTGTCGGGCGACGGCGGCGATGAGAACCTGGCCGGCTACCGCCGCTACCGCTACGCCATGGCCGAAGACGCGGTACGCTCGAAAATTCCGGCCGGCTTGCGCAAGCTGGTGTTTGGGCCGCTCGGCAAATACTATCCGAAGGCCGACTGGGCGCCGCGCGTGTTGCGCGCCAAGACCACCTTCGAGGCGCTGTCGCGCGACCTGGTGGAAGGCTACTTTCATGGCGTCTCGATCATGTCCGACGACATGCGCGCCCAGCTGTTTTCCGACAAATTCCGCAAAAACCTGCAGGGCTACCGCGCCATCGACGTGATGCAGGGCCACGCCGCCAATTCGCCGACGGACGATCCGCTGTCGATGATCCAGTACCTCGACATGAAAACTTACCTGCCGGGCGACATTTTGACCAAGGTCGACCGCGCCAGCATGGCCCACGCGCTCGAAGTGCGGGTGCCGCTGCTCGACCACAAGCTGGTGGAATGGATTTCCGGCCTGCCGCCGTCGATGAAGCTCAACGGCAGCGAAGGCAAGTACATTTTCAAGAAAAGCCTCGAATCGTACCTGCCGGAAGAGATCCTGTACCGCAAGAAGATGGGCTTCGCGGTGCCGCTGGCGACCTGGTTTCGCGGCCCGTTGCGCCAGCGCGTACGCGAGTCGCTGCTGGGCGACACGCTGGCCTCGACCGGCATCTTCAACACCGGCTACCTGGCCCAGATGGTCGAGCAGCATGAGTCGGGCCGGCGCGACTACAGCGCGCCGATCTGGACCGTGCTGATGTTCGAAGCGTTCCTGCGCAAGGAATTACAAGGAGAGTCGGCATGAGCGCGCTGCCGACGGCCGGCACGTTGAACGCGCCGTTGCGGGTACTGCACGTGCTCGACCATTCGATCCCGCTGCACAGCGGCTACACCTTCCGCACCCGCTCGATCCTGCAGCAGCAGCGCGCGCTCGGCTGGGAAACCTTCCACCTGACCAGCCCGAAACAGGGCCCGGCCGAGCACGGCCACGAAACCGTCGACGGCCTGGCGTTTTACCGCACCGCGCCGGCCACCGGCATGCTGAAGACGCTGCCGGTACTCAACCAGCTGGCCGTCATTGGCCGCCTCGCCGCTCGCCTGCTGGAAGTGGCGCGCGACATCAAGCCGGACGTGTTGCACGCGCACTCGCCGGCCCTCAATGCGCTGGCCGCGCTGCGGGTTGGCAAGCGCCTTGGCATCCCGGTGGTCTATGAAATCCGCGCCTTTTGGGAAGACGCCGCAGTCGACCATGGCACCGCCCGCGAATGGGGGTTGCGCTACCGCGTCACGCGGGCGATGGAAACATATGCGCTCAAGCGGGTCGACGCCGCCACCACCATCTGCGAAGGCTTGCGCCTTGAAATTGTCGGGCGCGGCATCCCGGCGCACAAGGTGACGGTAATCCCGAATGCGGTCGACGTCAAAGATTTTTCCGTCGACGGCGCGCGCGATGAAACGCTGGCCGCCTCGCTCGGCCTGGCGGGCCACGCGGTGCTCGGCTTCATCGGCTCGTTCTACGCCTACGAAGGCTTGAACATCTTGCTGCAGGCCTTGCCGGCAATGCTGGAAAAAAATCCGGCGATCCGCGTGCTGCTGGTCGGCGGCGGGCCGCAGGACGCCGCCCTGAAGCAACAGGCGCGCGATCTCGGCGTGGCCGACAAGGTCATCTTTACCGGCCGTGTGCCGCACCACGACGTGCAGCGCTATTACAATCTGGTCGATGTGCTGGTCTACCCGCGCCTGAAGATGCGGCTGACCGACCTGGTTACTCCGCTCAAGCCATTGGAGGCGATGGCGCAGGGACGGCTGCTGGTGGCGTCCGACGTCGGCGGCCACAAGGAACTGATCGAGGATGGCAAGACCGGCGTGCTGTTTCGCGCCGGCGACCCGCTCGCGATGGCGCACAAGACGCTCGCCTTGCTCGACGCGCCGGAACGCTGGGCGGCCTTGCGCGAACAGGGCCGCCGCTTCGTCGAAAACGAACGCAGCTGGAAGGCCAGCGTGGCGCGCTATCACCGCGTGTACGGCGGCGTGACCGGGAAGGCGACCGCCTGATGGCGTTGCCGTCCCTGCCCCCATCTCTACCCTCGTCCCTGCCTTCCATCCGGATTGGCGTCGTCGGGCCGTTGCCGCCGCCGTCGGGCGGCATGGCCAACCAGACCTTGCAGCTGATCGGCCTGCTCGAAGCCGACGGCCACGCGGTCGAAGTCATCCAGGTCAACCCCCCCCACCGGCCGGCATGGGCGGAAAAGCTGAAAGGCGTGCGCGCGCTGTTTCGCCTGCTGCCCTTCGTGGTGCACTTGTGGCAAAGCGCCGGCCGCGTCCAGCTGTTCCACGTGATGGCCAATTCGGGCTGGTCGTGGCATTTGTACGCCGCGCCGGCCATCTGGATCGGCCGCCTGCGCGGCTGCCCGGTCATAGTCAATTACCGGGGCGGCGAGGCCGACGCCTTCATGCAAAAATCGCAAGCCTGGGTGCGCCCGAGCTTGCTGCGCGCCGACGCCGTCATCGTGCCGTCGGGCTTCCTCGAACATGTATTTGGCAAGTACGGCGTCCCCACTTGCGTGGTGCCCAACATTATCAACCTCGATCGGTTTTCGGCGGCAGCACCGGGCAGCGCCCTCGGCCAGCCGCTGCGCGTGCTGGTCGCGCGCAACCTCGAACCGATCTACGACAACGAAACGGCGCTGCGCGCCTTCGCCCTCGTGCTGGCAAAGCATCCTGACGCGCAACTGGTGGTGGCCGGCTCCGGCCCGCTGCGCGATTCGCTCGGGCAGCTGGCCGCCGCGCTCGGCATTGCCGGCTCGGTAACTTTTACCGGCCGGGTCGACAACGCCGGCATGGGCGCGCTGTACCGCGGCGCCGACCTGATGCTCAACCCGAGCACCGTCGACAACATGCCAAATTCGGTGCTCGAAGCGCTCGCCAGCGGGGTCGCCGTGGTCAGCACCAATGTCGGCGGCGTGCCCTACTTGGTGGAGGACGGCAAGACCGCCCTGCTGGTGCCGCCGCGCTCGCCGCAGGCGATGGCCGACGCGATGCTGCGCCTGGCCGCCTCGCCAGAACTGGCGTCCAGCTTGAAACTGGCCGGCCTGCAATATGTGCAACAATACGCTTGGGCTGGAGTAAGGCCGCGGCTGCTTGAAGTATACCGGGCGGTCATCCATCCCAGCCTAGCCAAGATCGCCAGCCATCCATGAACACCCAGACACTGCCTCAAACCGGCCTGTACACACAGCTCGTTTCGCGCCTGCTGTTTCCGCTGCACGAACGCCTGAAGCGCCACACCACGGTGGCGGTGCGCCAGCGTATGGAGCAGTCGCAGTGGTGGCCACCGGCCGAACTCGAGGCGCTGCAGCTGCGGCGCCTGCGCCAACTGCTGGCCAGGGCCCAGGCCCAGGTGCCGCATTACCGCGACCAGTTCGCCGCGATCGGCTTCGATTGCCTGCGCGACGTCCGGTCGCTGGCCGACCTGCGGCGCCTGCCGTTGCTCGACAAGGCCGTCATCCGCGCCGCCGGCGACGCGATGAAGGCGGTTGATGCGGTCGGGCTGGCCCGCTTTAACACCGGTGGCTCGAGCGGCGAACCGCTGATTTTTTACATCGGCAAGGAACGGGTCAGCCACGACGTTGCCGCCAAGTGGCGCGCCACGCGCTGGTGGAACGTCGATATCGGCGACGCTGAAATCGTCGTCTGGGGTTCACCCATCGAGCTGGGCGCGCAGGACAAGGTGCGCGCCGTGCGCGACCGCATGTTGCGCACCGCCCTGCTACCGGCGTTCGCCATGTCCGAGGCCAAGCTCGACGGCTTCCTGGCAGACATCCGCGTGGTGCGCCCGCGCATGCTGTTCGGCTACCCGTCGGCGCTGTCGCACATCGCCCGCCACGCCAAGGCAAAAGGGGTACGCATGGACGACCTCGGCATCCGGGTCGCCTTCGTCACGTCGGAACGGCTGTACGACGAGCAGCGCCAGCAGATTTCGACGACCTTCGGCTGCCCGGTGGCCAACGGTTACGGCGGGCGCGACGCCGGTTTCATCGCCCACCAGTGCCCGCAGGGCGGCATGCACATCACCAGCGAAGATATCATCGTCGAAATCCTCGATCCGTCAGGCCAGCCGGTGCCCGGCAACCAGGCCGGCGAGATTGTCGTCACCCACCTGGCGACCGGCGACTTCCCGTTCATCCGCTACCGCACCGGCGACGTCGGCGTGCTCGACACCGCGCCGTGCACCTGCGGGCGCGGCCTGCCGCTATTGAAAGAAATCCAAGGCCGCAGCACTGATTTTTTAATCGCCCAGGACGGCACGGTGATGCATGGCCTGGCGCTGGTGTATATCCTGCGCGACTTGCCGGAAGTGAAGGCGTTCAAGATCAGCCAGGAAACGATCGACCTGACCCGCGTGCAGGTAGTCGCCGACGCTCCGCTTGGCGGCGCGCTGCGGGACAAGATCAAGGCCGGTTTTAAGGCCAGGCTCGGCGCCACGGTAGCGATCGAGGTCGAGCAGGTGGCTGCGATCCTGCCTGAGAAATCCGGAAAATTCCGTTACGTTGTCAGCAAGGTCGACGCGGCCCAACCGCGCTGAAAGAGGGCGCCCGATGAGAGACATCCTTGTAACCTTGATCGTGTTCGGCACGCTGCCCCTCATTTACAAGCGGCCGTACTGGGGCGCGGTGCTGTGGATCTGGATCAGCGTGATGAACCCGCATGCGCAGGGCTGGGGCTTTGCGCGCACGTTCCCGTTCGCCGCGATTATTGCCGCCGTCACCATCGTCAGCCTGGTCGTACAAAAAGAGGACAAGAAGTTGCCAATGGTGCCAACCATTGTCGTGTTCATCGCGTTTCTGGCGTGGATGTCGCTCACTTCCCTGTTTGCGATCCATCTCGATCAGGTGTATGAGCAGTGGAACAAGGTCGTCAAGATTTTCGGCATGACGCTGGTCGTCATGATGCTGCTCAAGGAACGCAAGCACATCGAACTGGCGATCTGGTCGATCGTCATTTCGATCGGCTACTACGGCGTCAAGGGCGGCATCTTCACCATCCGCAGCGGCGGCAACGACCGCGTATGGGGGCCGGCCGGCACCTTCATCGACGGCAACAACGAAGTCGCACTGGCGTTCGTGATGGTCATCCCGCTGATGTTCTACCTGATGACGATCACCAAAAACAAATGGGGCCGCTATGCATTTATTGCGTCGATGGGCTTGTGTGCCCTTGCCTCGCTGGGATCCTATTCGCGCGGCGCCTTGCTGGCGATTGCCGCAATGACCGTATTTTTCTGGTTCAAGAGCAAAGAAAAACTGGTGATCGGCCTGGCGATGATCCTGATTGTTCCGGTGTTGTTGCTGACCATGCCGGCGCAGTGGCACCAGCGCATGGACACGATCCAGGAATACAAGGAAGACTCTTCGGCGATGGGCCGGGTCAACGCCTGGCACATGGCCACTAACCTCGCGATGGACCGGCCGCTCGGCGGCGGTTTCCAGATTTACGATGCCGGCGTGTTTGCCCGCTATGCGCCGAATCCGGAAGACATCCACGCCGCCCACAGCATCTATTTCCAGGTTCTCGGCGAGCATGGCTTTATCGGACTGTTCCTTTATCTGGCGATCGGTGTGCTGACCTGGCGCTCCGGCAGCTGGGTGCTCAAGCACGGCAAGCATGATCCCGAACTGAAGTGGGCGCTCGATCTCGTCCCCATGCTACAGGTAAGCCTGCTCGGCTTCGCCGTGGGCGGCGCTTTTCTCAGCCTGGCGTATTTCGACGTGCCCTACTACGTCATGACGGCAATGATCGCCACCCGGCTCCTGGTAAAAAAGCACCTGAAAGCGAAGGCGGCCGACAGCAAGGCGGCGGCGCAAGTCGCCGCAAAAGCGAGCCAGCTACCAAAACAACAGAAAGCGGCCAATGGATTATCCTGACAGCGGCGCCCGCAGCGCGCGCAATACTGACGCGGCGCCTGTTGCGGACCGCGATTCCAGCGTCTCGCTGATGCTCGGTAAAGGACTGATGCGCATGCTTTCGCCCGGAGGCAAGAGCGGCCTGTCGATCTTCATCTATCACCGCGTGCTGCCGCACAAGGATCCGCTCTTTCCTGCCGAAGTCGACCGGGCAGACTTCGATCGCGACCTGCACCGGATCAAGTCGATGTTCAATGTCATGTCCTTGCTGGACGCAGTGCACCACATCGCCGCGGGCAGCTTGCCGCCGCGCGCTGCCTGCATCACGTTCGACGACGGCTATGCCGACAATGCGGAAGTTGCCCTGCCGGTCCTGCAGCGCCACAAGTTGCCGGCCACCTTTTTCGTCGCCACCGGTTTTCTTAATGGGGGCCGGATGTGGAACGACACTGTGATCGAACTGGTGCGGCGCCATCCGGAGGGCGTCATCGACGCCAGCGCCATTGGCCTCGGCAGCCACGAAATTGGTTCGACGGCGCGGCGCCAGCAAGCGATCCAGGCCTTGATAGGCCAGCTGAAGTATTTGCCCATGGAACATAGACTGGATCAGGTTAGCCGGCTGGTCGACATCGGCGGGATTGGCTTGCCCGACAACCTGATGATGAGCTCGGCACAGGTCAACGAGCTCAATACTGGGGGCATGGATATCGGTGGCCACACCGTTAACCATCCGATCCTGGCCAAATTGCCGCCAGCGAAAGCGCGCGCGGAAATCGCGGAAGGCAAGCAGGCACTGGAAAACATCATCGGCGAGCCGGTCCGGTTATTTGCCTACCCTAACGGAAAACCCGGCGCGGATTACCTTGCCGAACACGTCGCCATGACCCGCGACCTGGGCTTCGATGGCGCGGTGTCCACAGCATGGGGAGCGGGCAAACATACCAACGACGTTTTCCAGCTGCCCCGCTTCAGCCCATGGGACCGTACGCCACTGCGCTTCGCATTACGGATGGCGAGAAATCTCACCACCCAGGCGGACTTGGCCATTTAGATCTCGACCTTCCATCCTCGAGGCCGCATTTTTCGATCATAATATGGTTGAGGACGTCGATCAAACTGGCCGCCTGCGCGCTCATGGAGTAGTTGTCAATAACTGTTTCCCTAGCGTTTTCGCCGACTCCGCGTCGCACAGCGGGGTCGCGCAGCTCTTCAAGACTTTGCTTCCAGTCCAAAGCGGTACGTGCCAGAAAACCATTCACCCCTTGTTTGATGATCGGCTCGTAGGAGGGGATTGGCGTCGCCACGACAGGAAGGCCAACGCACATTTTCATGGTTAATCGATTCTCTGATTTGACCTTCCAAAAGGGTGCGGCAGCCTCCGGGCAATGCTCTGGATTGGTATCTATCGGAATAATTCCAATATCGGCGCGGCACATTTCACTATAAGCTACGTCTGGACTCCAGGTAACCCGCCGTATGTTTGGGCTGGTGAGGAAGCGCAAACACTCAGTTCGCGCGGCGCTGGTTTTTTGACGCATGACCGTTCCCACGCCGCTGCGAAAACGTTGAAATAGAACCATATCTGGCGTGTAGCGCCCAACAATTGTTAGCTCAAGCCAGCTTGGTGGAGTGACGATTATCGGTAGGCGGTCAAGATGTGCAGACGTTATTAAAATCGCGCGCAATTTATTGCGGCGAGTCCCGCGGAGACTGCTCCATTCCGTTTTCTTAATGAGTGGTTGTTCAATCCCATCATGGACGGTATGAATTTTCGACAGCAAGGCTGGGGGGTATTGATGCTTCAAATAGTCCGTCACTACCAAGGTTGCGTCTGTTGCCGTGGCCATGGCGACATCGACCAAATCGCATACGCTATAAACGGTTTTGATTCCCGCACCACAAAGTTCGCGCACTAAATTTTCGACACTTGGGCCGTGAACTTTCTGAAAAACAATGACGTCAAATTTCTCGGCTATTAGCTGCTCGGCCAATCCGTCCACGGTTGGTATTTCATTGCCACGCGCAGGATCGAAGACGACATGCGGATCGATGTTCGCGGCAGTCAAATAAGGAAACATGTTGAAAACCGCAATCCTCGTGCTTGGCATAAGGTCGAGCGAATTGGAGAGCAGGACGAAGCCAGCCTTAATGCGTTTCACGAACACGACGTTGCCCTTATGCAGAATTGATATGTTAAGAACTCGCGGAACAGAAACCAACGTTGTACGGCCTGAGGCAAGCGGTTCACCAACCGATTCCAGCGCCCGCCGCCGACGTCACCCATTCGCAATATGTAAGAAACGCAGTCAACGCTCATCCCAAGATCAGATACCAAGGATTTGGTATCGCCGATGGTGAACCAGCGGACATGCGTCCGGTCAAAAATTCCACGATCCCTAGCTGGAAAGGTTCCCCTCAAGAAAATAGAATAAAGTGATGAGATATGACGAATATTTGGCAAGCTGATGACGAGACAGCCGCCCGGCGCCAGACGCTGTCGCGCTTCTGTTAAATGTCGACTCGGGTCCGTCAAGTGTTCCAACACATCTGCGAACACAATACAGTCGAATTGTGTACCCGGCACCACGGTTTTCCAGTCAAGCACATTGACGTCTGCGCAAACGACGCCGTCCAATTTTGTCCCGGCTTCGCGGGCAAACTCGTGATCAATCTCAACACCGAACACGGTCCTGCCTTTCCGCATAGAACGTAGACCTTGACCCAACATCCCGTTGCTACAACCAACATCGAGAATGCGCATCGCAGCAGTCGGCACCATCTCAACAACATCCGGTCGGGCGGTGGTGTACGCTGCTGTGCGATTCATTGAATCCTCCGCGTTTGTCATATGTAGCCCTTTCAGTGGCACCGTGTTGGAAATGACTGCAATGCTATCGCTTGGCTGCTATTGCAATCGTCAAGGGAATAAATTGGAAAAACGGCTGGGGGATCAACTTTCAGCTGGTTTGCCAACAATTGGGCTCGGACCGGTAAGCGATTCCTAAGCCGGTGCACGAGGTCGGCGACAAAGCTTTTCCTCAACGCCTTGATGCTTTTTTGGTTAGCGTTCAGCTGCACTTCGTTGAGCCTGAACAGCCGCGGAAGCGCCTTTTTGTACTTAATTTCGTGGTGCAACCGATCCAGCGACTTTTCCGTTCCCCATCCCGAGCCGGCAAAGATGTTCACCCCTTCCCCGTAGATGCACTCGCACAGGTCGGAAAAGGCTATCTTGCTGGTAAGCTTACTTAGTTCAAGCCAGAACAAATAGTCTTCGCCGGCGTATACGAAAGGCGACGTGGTCGGTACCCGGCGCAACATGGTCAAGTCCATTGTTGCGCGCCGCTGCGGGCCCGCCGTTGGGCTGCTCGATAATCACGATTCGCCCAGGATTGTCCCGTATGCGTCCGGCAAGTTCGGTCGTTGCCGGCACTGGTGATGAATCGTCGGTGACAATGATTCTCACATTAAAATTTCCTGTTTGCCGCAATACGGAGTCAACGGCCTTGCCCAAGATTCCAGTTTTTTTGGTAAAACGGAATAATTACAGCAATATTTTCGGTCATATCAAGCCTCTCGTTGTTTGTACCACTGCTCGAGCATCATCAGCACCCACACCATGGTACCGTGGTAGCCGGCGTGTTCGGACAAATGCTGGCCGACCAGCTGGTCGATGAACTCGCCGCGCACGATCTTGCGTGCCTTCAAGTCGGTCAGGCTGTCGGTGGCCAGTTGCTGCAGCGGTTTGTGGTGCTGTAGCCAGACGCCGAACGGCAGGCCGAAACCGTGCTTTTGCTTGGTGATGATTTCGTTCGGCAGGAAGTCGCGCAGCGCTTCCTTAAAAAACCAGCGCAACTGCGTGCCATTGAGCTTTTGCTGCGGCGTCAGGCGCGCTGAAAATGCCACCATCTGGTCGTTCAGGAACGGGAACGCCACCTCCAGCCCGGCCAGTTCGCACGCCTTCACCACTTTTGGCAAGTCGTTGTCGGCCAGTGTGATCTTCAGGTCGAGTTCGAGCATCCGGTTGATCAGGCTGCCTGCCTCGCTCTTGCCGTAGGTGTGCGACAGGCTCGCCAGCGGGGTGCCGGCGTCGGCGCCGGCCAGGAACTCGTCGGTAAATACCTGCGACGGCCCGTAGCGGCCCAGCAGGTTGTAGGTTTCGAGCCGGGCCGGCATCGGCACCGAAGCCTGCTCGATATAGCTGCGCGCCTTGCGCACCAACTTGAAATGTTCGCCCGCCGGAAAATTGAATACCGCCGGTTCCAGCACGGCTTTGCGCAGCAAGCCGGGCACCCGCTCGTAGCGCGCAAACACGTGCTGCTTCGAATAGCGCTCGTTGCCGCCGAACAGTTCATCGCCGCCGTCGCCGCCGAAGATACGCGTCACGCCGTCGGCCTGGGCCATCTTCGCGCAGTAGTAACCCGGCACCGCCGAGGCGTTACCGAACGGCTGGTCGAACACGCCGGCAATTTTCGGGATCGCCGCCACCACGTCGTCGGGGGTGACGTAATACGCGTGGTGCTCGGTGCCGAAATGGCGCGACGCGATGCGCGCATATTCCATTTCGTCGTAGCCTTCCGCCTCGAAGCCGATCGAATAGGTCTTGGCGGGAGCTCCGCTTACCTCGCACAGGGTGCCGGCAATGGTCGAGCTGTCGGTGCCGCCGCTGAGAAAGGCGCCTACTTGCTGGCCACCGATCGCCGCGCGCACGCTGCTGCGCAACACGTCGCGGAACTCTTCCTTCAGCTCCGGCAGCGACTTGTTGCCATGCTCTTCGAACCGCATGCGCCAGTACTGGTGGGTCTCGATGCGGCCCTGGCGGTACAGCAGGTATTCGCCCGGCAGCAGGCGCTGCTGGTTCGCGTGCACCGTGCCCGGACTGGGCACCATGTGGAAGTACACATAATTGTAGATGCCTTGAGGGTCGATCCGGGCCGGCGTCAGCGGGTGACGCGCAATGGTGTCGGCGGACGAGCCGAATACCAGTGCCTCGCCGGCCAACTGGTACGACAGCGGCAGGGTACCCATGCGGTCGATCGCCAGCATCGCTTCGCCGGCGGCCTCGTCGATGATCGCCAGTACGAACGCACCGGACAGGCTGGCGCAGGCAAGCTGGGGCGACCTGCGCCACGCGTCCGCTAACGTCTTGCCGATGCCTTGCTCGGCCGCTTGCTGTGCCATGCGCGCATCAACCAGCCAGGCCTGGCCCCACAAGGCCACCGTCAGCGCGCCATTCTGGTACAGCTGGGCGCTGGCGCCAGCGGCGGCAACCGCCACCGCGCTGCTGCGCCCCTGCAAAGTCTGGACAGGGCTGGCGTCAAAGCGCCCCATCGGCGACGCCATCGCTTCGATCAGGCCGCGGTTATCGGCCGCGCTGGCTCCATTGCCGATCCATCCACACAAACCACTCATTGCGACACTCCAGCGAAATCAGACATTCGGACACTTTCTTCGATGGCTCAGCGGCGTGCTCAGACCAGCACTTCGCGCGCGCCCGGGTGGCTGAGGAAGGCCACCGGACTGGCCGTGAGGCCGTAGGCGCCTGACTGGAACACCACCACCAGGTCGCCCACATCGGCCTTGGCCATTTCCATCTGGTCGGCCAGCAGGTCGAGCGGCGTGCACAGCGGTCCGACGGCGGAGGCGATTTCACGCTCGCCTCCGGTAACCCGGTTGCCAATGACGACGGGATAATTCTTGCGGATGACCTGGCCGAAGTTGCCGGACGCAGCCAAGTGATGGTGCAAGCCGCCGTCGGTGACCAGGTACACCTGGCCGCGCGAGACCTTACGTTCTATGACGCGGCTGACGTAAATACCGGCCTCGGCCACCAGATAGCGGCCCAGCTCGATCTGCACCTGCACGCCGGGCAGTGCAAGCAATACGCCGGGCAGCAGCAGCTTGAGGTTGGCGCCAACCGCTTCGAGGTCGAGCCGGCCTTCGCCAGGAAAGTACGGAATGCCGAAACCGCCGCCGATGTTGAGCGTGCGCAGTGCTCTTGGCGCATGCGCGGCCAGCCGGATCGCCAGCGCAAAAGTTTTCTCGTGCGCTTCCTGGATCGACGCCGCTTTCAGGTTTTGCGAACCGCTGTAGATGTGGAAACCGTAGAAATCGAGGTCCAGTTCGCCAACGCGGCCAAGCATGGCGGGCACGCGTTCGGCATCGACGCCGAACTGCTTCGGGCCGCCGCCCATCTTCATGCCGGACGACTTCAGTTCGAAATCGGGGTTGACCCGCACCGCCACCTTCGGCCGTATGGCCAGCCGTTTGCCGGCCACGGCGATGCGCTCCATCTCGGCTTCCGATTCCATGTTCAGCACCACGCCGGCGGCAATCGCGCAGGACAGGTCGGCATCGCTCTTGCCCGGGCCGGCAAAACTGATCAGGCCGGAATCCATCGTGGTGTCGAGGGCGACGCGCTGCTCGCCGCCGGAAGCGATGTCGATGCCGTTCACCAGCGACGCCATGTGCTGCACCACCGCCGGCATCGGATTGGCCTTCATCGCGTAATGCAGGTGGATCTCGGGCGGCAGGTACTGGCGCAGCAAGGCGACGCGCTCGGTCAGCTTGGCGCGGTCGTAGGCATAAAACGGTGTGCTGCCGACCCGTTCGGCCAGCCGGGTCAGCGCCATGCCGCCGACCTGGAGGCAATCGTCGACGACATCGAATTGGGTCATCGGCGCGTGTTGCGGACGGGCGGCATTCATTGTGCTGGTTCCATAAAAATATTTTCCAGTTGCATACTGAGCAACTTGCGGTCGATTTTGCCGTTCGGGTTACGCGGCAGGCTGGTGTCGGACATCACGATACGGGCCGGCAGCATGTAGGCCGGCAGGTGCGGCTTGCAAGCCGCCATCAGGGTGTCGGCGTCAATCGCCACGCCCTCCCTGGCGAAGGCAATCACGACGATGGCCTGGCCGAGGGTCGGATGGGCCACCCCGATGGCGGCCGCTTCGGCTATCTGTTCGCGGGCGTACACCACCTCTTCGACTTCGCTCGGGCTGACCCGGTAACCCGAGGTCTTGATCATCTCGTCGTTGCGGCTGATGAAGTACAGGAAACCTTCCTCGTCCTTGCGCACGGTGTCGCCCGACCACACCGCCATTTCGGTCAGCGGCAGGCCGTGATGGTTTGAGGCGACCGGCTTGAACCGCTCTGCCGTCTTGGCGCGGTCGTTCCAGTAGCCGAGCGACACGAGCGCGCCGCGGTGCACCAGTTCGCCCGCTTCGCCGGGGTCGCATTCGCTGCCGTCGGGGCGCAGCACGACCACTTCGGCGTTCGGGATCGCCTTGCCCATCGAATCGGGGCGCCGGTCCAGCTGTTCCGGCGACAGGAAGGTGGAACGGAATGCCTCGGTCAGGCCGTACATCAGGAACGGCCGGGCATTTGGCAGCGCACGGCGCAGCGCATCGAGGGTCGGGCGCTGCATGGCGCCGCCCGAATTGGTGAGATAGCGCAGCGTGCAGTCGGCCGGCCAGCTCAGCGGGGCAACCTGGATCCACAGCGGCGGCACCGCAGCCAGGCCGGTGATACGTTCGGCCACCACCGCCTTGACGATATCGCGCGGCAGCAGGTAATTGATCAGCACGGCGGTAGCGCCGGCATAAAAGGCCGTCGTCAGCTGCGACAGGCCATAGTCGAAACTGAGCGGCAGCACGGCCAGGATGCGGTCGGACGCGGTGTTTTCCAGGTAGCTGGCGACGCTGGTGGCGCCGGCCACCATGTTGCGGTGTGACAGCACCACACCCTTCGGCTTGCCGGTACTGCCCGAGGTGTACAGGATGGCGGCGATATCGGCGTCGATCACCCGGTGTGCGCGCTTTAGGGTCTCGCCCGAGGCGGCGAAACCATTCCAGGCCTGCACGGCAACCGCCTCGATGGCCGGCAGCGTGTCGATAGCGGCCGCGCCGGTAACGATGGCCAGTTTGAGGTCGGCACACAGCGACAGCGCCGGCGCCAGCAGGCGCAGCCTGTCGGCCGAGGTGACCAGCACCCGCACGTTGCAATCGGCCAGGATATAAGCGACCTGCTCGGGCTTGAGAAGTGGATTGACCGGCACGAACACGCCGCCGGCAGCGGCGGCGCCAAACATTGCCGTGACGTTCTCGACGTTTTTTTCGAGGTAAACGGCGACCCGTTCGCCGCGGCCAAGGCCGGCGCTCAGCAAGGCGTTGGCAACCTGGCGGACGGCATCGGCCAGGGTGGCGTAGTCGAGCCGGCGCTGGCCGGCAACCAGCGCTTCGGCGCGCGGGGTGCGCTTAGCCGAGTTAAAGATGAATTCGTGGATCAGGTCACTCATGCGTTCTGTCGTTTCTTGCAAAGATAGGCGCAACATTATTTGAATTACTGCAACATAGATCGAATATTAGCATTTTATTATCTAAATCGTTGGTCGATTCGACTCAGTTGTGGCTGCCAGCCGACGCATTCTTTGAATCGGCATGCTTTTCGAACAGAACGTGAATCCATTTCGGCCGTGGCGTGACGAACGGCGCCTGCGCCTTACGGGCCAGCACGGCAGCTTTGGTCAAGGCACCTGTCGGCCAGCGTGCGTGCGACCGGTGTCGCCAACGCCGCACTGCAATGAATGCAGGGCTCGTCCTGGCCGTAGGTGCCGTACGGATTGCCAGCCGCCGCCATTAGCCGGGTCGACAGGAAATTGCTAACTTCCGACGTCTGCCCGACGAAGCTGGTTTGTGCAATCCGGCAGCCGGCGAACAGCTCGCTCAGCCGCTTCTCGTCGAATCGGTTGACGTGCCCCCATGGCGGGTTGGTCTTGCCGCAGTTCGAACAGGTCGAGCGGTCCAGCCGCAGATCCTGCTTGTACGGCACGCCGATCAGCAGGTGGCGGCGCGCCACCCGCGCCAGTTCCGCGCACGCCGTCTCGAGCAAGACGCTGGGAATATGTTCGAGCACTTCGGCGCAAAATACCAGCTCGAAACTGCCGTCGGCAAAATCGAGCGCGGTAGCGTCGCCCTTTACGCAGGTGATGCGCGGGTCGTGAATGGCGGGCTGCTCCAGGTCAAGCGCGGTGACGCTCACACCGCGATCGGCCAGCGCCATCGAGATAAAACCATCGCGCGCGCCGATGTCCACCGCCGTGCCTGCTTGCGGGGGAAGCATCGCCATCAAATCGGCTACGCGTGCCCTTTCAATCTCAGTCAGTCGCCAGTCAGCTTGCATGCAAGTCTCCAAAGGATGCAGCACATTGAAAAATGAAGCCGCCTACACCAGGTTCAGGCGCAAGCCGAGCTTGCGCACCGCATCGCCGGCGCGGTCAAGGCAAGCACGTTCAGCGCCGTCGGGGCGGCCCGACATGCGCCACAGCAAATACAAGGTGGCGGCGTACACCGCGGCGCCGGCCGCCACACACAGCAGCAATGCCAGTACATACGCAGGCGTCTCGTCGCCCAGCGCGAGCTGGCGTTTCAGGCCCAGCAGCGCGAATGCCATGATCAGCGACGCCAGGGCTGGTCGCCACAGCCGGGCACCGTAGGCAAACGCCGATAAATGCAGTTGCCTGGCGATCAGCACCTGGTTGACCGGCACCATGCAGATCGCCGTAATGAGAAACGACCAGGCGGCGCCTGTCGCCCCCCAGTACCAGGTCGCCGGCAGCAGTAAGGTGAACAATACGACGAACTGGGCTCCTGCGACAGCCGTGATCAGCCTTGGCCGCCCTACCGCCAGGTAGACGTAGCCAATATTTGTTTGCAGCGCGGTTAACACGCCATAGACAGCAAGCACTTGGATCAGCGGGATGGCGCTCAGCCATTTCCAGCCGAGCACTGCGGGCACCATCAAGTCTGCCACCGCGGCGATGCCGATACCTGCCGGCAGTGCGAACAGCGCGATGGCCGAAATAACTCCGAGGAAGCTGTTGCGCAATTGGTCAATGTCGTGGGCAAGCCGCGAATAACCGGGAAAGGCGGCGCGGTTGATCGGCGCGACCAGCTCGGTGGTTGGCAACGTCGAGATTTCAGAGGAAACAGTGTAGATGCCCAGCCCGGCGACCCCAGCGAACTTGCCGATGACAAATTCAGCCGCACGTCCGTTCAAGAAAGACAGCAAGTTATTTATGAATAACCATTTCGATGCATGGAACAGCTCGGACCTGGCTTTCAGCGAGAAGCGCGGCCGATAAGCGCTGACATAATAAGACAGTAATACCGCCGCCAGCGTTCCGGTTAACTGCCCAATCGCCAGCGCCCAATAGCTGCGCAGCCAAAACGCGATCGGGATCGTAACCAATACCGGCGCCAGCCGCTTGCAAAGCATGTAGTTGAATTCGCGGTCGAAGCGCATCTCGCGGCGGAAGATGACGGGGCCGATATTGGCGAAGCCAGCGGCAAAACAGCCAACCGCCAGCGTATAGACCACCGCTTCGAGTCGCGGCTCGCGGTAAAAGACGGCGACGAAATGGGCCAGCACGGCCAGCAGCGCCGCGCACAGCATGCCGAACAGCACGTTGAACGTCCATACCGTGTCGAACTGGTCACGGCCGGCATCGGCCTTTTGGATCAGGTGGACGTCGAAATTAAAGGCAAACAGCAGCTGCAGCGCGCCAATCAGCATCATCGCGATGGCAATCAGGCCAAAGTCGGCCGGCGCCAGCAGCCTGGCCAGCACAATGGTGCTGACGAGACCGACCCCACGATCGATCAGCTTGAATGCCACCATCCACATCGCGCCCTTGGCAATTTCGTCGTTAATTTTTTCCAAGGACTAGCTACCTTCCGCGATTGAGTCGCAACGCCATGCGGCCAGGCGTCTGGGCTCGTATTGTAGCAGCAAAAAATTGCCGATTTGTATCGAATATCCTTATTTTCTGCAACAAACCATGCTCATTTACATTACCGTGCAGCCAATTTTTGCCCTGCCGGGTTATACTCGAGAATGATGTAAAAATGGAAACTGAAGAATCATGGATACGCATGAAAAGCAGCCGGTCAACCGGGCTGTGCACCACCCCGCCGGCGTCGGTGGCGCCGCCGCGCCGGGCCTGGCACTGGCCGCGCCGCCGGTCCGTCCTGAATATCCGGCCGCCCATGCGCCGGTAAAACCGGTGCTGTCGTTTGCCTCTTTTCTCACACGCGGTGCGCCGCCGGTGCCCTCAATCCTGGATGTCGGCAACGCCAAACTGGTCACTAGCGGACGCATCGCGATTGCGCTGGCACTGCGCGAGATGAAGGTCGGCCCCGGCGACTGCGTGCTGGTTCCGGCGTTCCACTGCGCCTCGATGATCGAACCGGTAACCTGGGCCGGCGCTATTCCGGTGTTCTACCGCATCAAGGCCGATACCTCGGTTGACCTCGATGATGTCGCCGCCAAGATCGACGGCAACGTCAAGGTAATAATGGTCACCAACTATTTTGGCTTCCCGCAGGATTTGTCGGGCATCCGCGCGTTTTGCGACAGCCGCGGCTTGCTGATGCTGGAAGATTGCGCCCATTGTTTCCTCGGCCAGCAGCAGGGACGACCAGTCGGTTCCTACGGCGATTACGCGATTGCCAGCAGCATGAAGTTCTATCCGATTTACGAAGGCGGCATGCTGTTGTCGGCACGTCATTCGCTCGCCCCGGTCGCGCTGCACTCGGGCGGCATTGGTTTCGAAGCGAAAGCAGCGCTCAATGCGCTCGAAGACAGTTTTCAATATGGCCGGCTCGGGCTGGTAAAAGCCCTGCTGTGGCTGCCGCTGGCGAGCAAGGACCTGCTGTGGCGCTCGATCAAAGCGCGCAAGATCACGACTACCCAGTCGATGGTGCCGGGCTCGTCCGAGGGCGGCTTCAGTTTCGACCCCGCCTGGCTCGACAAGCGCTCTTCGCTGTTCTCGCGCTGGATGTTGAAACTGGTCTCGCGCTCCCGCATGGGTGCGCTGCGGCGCCAAAATTACCTGAAATTTGCGGCGGCGCTGGCGGGCCTGCCCGGCTGCCGTCCGCTGTTTGCGACCCTGCCCGAAGGAGTGTTTCCCTGGGTTTTCCCGTTGATCACCGACCATCCACAAACGGTATTCCACACCTTGAAGTCGCAGGGCGTGCCGATCATCCGCTTCGGCGAATACCTTTGGCCCGGCGTCGATGCGACAGTTTGCGTCAACAGCGTCGAGCTTTCGCGCTGTGTGATGTCGTTTTCCTGCCACCAAGAATTGCGCGGCAAGGAGCTGGACTGGATGATCATTAAAATTAAGGATGCGCTGCTTTCGCACCGCTCGCCATCATGATGAACTGGACTTTAGTGCCGGCGAGCGACTTTGCCAGCCATGCCGCAACCTGGCAGAAATTGAACCAGCAGGGGCCTGCTTCGACGCTCTTCGAACTCGAGTTCGTGCAGCCCCTGCTGGCCGAATTCGGCACCGGCAAGGAATTGCTGGTGATCTGTACATCGCAGCAGGCGGTGGTGGCGATGGCCATCATGGCGCCGAGCCGCACCAGCGCATGGGAAACCTTCCAGCCATCGCAAGCGCCGATAGGTATGTGGATGAATATGCCAGGTTGCGACCTCGACGACTTGCTGAACGGCTTGATGCGCAAATTGCCCGGCCTGCCGCTGGTGATCGGCGTGACCCAGCGCGACCCGTTCCTGTTCCCGCGCCCGCCAGACAGCGCCTCGCTGCAGACGCTCGACTATATTGACACTGCGCGCATTCAGATCGAGGGCAGCTTCGACGACTACTGGGCCGCACGCGGCAAGAATCTGCGGGCCAATTTGAAAAAGCAGCGCGCCCGACTGGTCAAGGAAGGCTACGCCGTGCGCATGGAAACGAGCCGGGCGCCGCAGCAAATGGCCGCGGCGGTGGCCGACTACGGACGGCTCGAAAGCGCCGGCTGGAAAGCGCAGGGCGGCACCGCGATTCACCCCGACAATAAACAGGGACGTTTCTACCGCAGCATGCTCGAGGGGTTCGCCCGGCGCGGTGCGGCCAGCGTGATCCGCTACTGCTTGAACGACAAGGTCGTGGCGATGAATTTGTGCATCGAAGGCAATGGTAGCCTGATCGTCCTGAAAACCACCTACGACGAAACCGTTCCTAGCCACTTGTCGCCGGCTTTCCTGATGCGCGAGGAAACCTGCCAGCAGATGTTTGCGGAGAAAAAGTTCTCCACCTTGGAATTTTACGGCAAAGTCATGGAATGGCACCTGCGGTGGACCGACGAGGTGAGGACGCTGTACCATGTGAACAGTTATCGATGGCCAATACTGCTTCGATTGCACACCATCCTCAAAAACCGCCAGAACCGCCCGTTGGCGCAAGCAGACGCCGTGCCGGCCGAACCAAATCAGCTCGAAAAACAACCGTCGGAATAATGAAATAATTATGTATCTCGAAGAAATCAAAACCATCCTCGCTGACGTGCTCAGTCTCGGCGCGGCGAAAGACACCCTGACCGAACAATCGGCCTTGCTGGGAAGCATTCCAGAACTCGACTCAATGGCAGTGGTTAACCTCATTGCCGCGCTCGAAGAACACTTCGGCATCGTTGTCGATGACGATGAAATCAGCGCCACCACGTTTGAAACCCTCGGTAGCCTGAACGCTTTCGTCCAGCAAAAACTGGCGTAATGGCGCAAGTTTCATCGGCCCCGCGCGCCGAGCCTTTCTTTTTGAAAGCGGAACCGGGCCAGCGCTTTTGCCTCTTCCATCCGCCGGCCGGCGCCTGCCGTGGTGCGGTGCTGTATGTGCCGCCGTTCGGCGAAGAGATGAACAAGGCGCGCCGGATGGCCGCCCTGCAGGCGCGCGCATTGGCGGCCGAAGGATTCGGCGTACTGCTGCTCGACCTGTATGGTTGTGGCGATAGCAGCGGCGACTTTGCCGAGGCCCGCTGGGACATCTGGAAATGCGATCTCGCGCTCGGCCAGCAGTGGCTGCTGCAGCGGCTCGGCTGCCCGGTCATCCTGTGGGGACTGCGTCTGGGCGCCCTGCTCGCGCTTGACTATACGCGCGGCGCGCCGGAAGCGCCGGCCAGCCTGCTGCTGTGGCAACCGGTGCAAAACGGGGCGACCTTCCTGACCCAGTTCCTGCGCCTGCGCATCGCCAACGACATGCGCGGCGAAGACAAGGAAAAAGGCGGCGGCACCAAGGCCCTGCGCGACACGCTGCGCGCCGGCGTCGCGCTGGAAATCGCCGGCTATGAGCTGGCGCCGGCGCTGGCCGAGGCCATCGAAGGGCTCGACGCCGCCGCGCTGATGGCGACCACCTGTCCGGTAGATTGGTTCGAGGCGGTGCCAGCCGACGGTCGTGCGCTCTCGCCCGGCGCCGTCAAGGTCGCTGCCGCCTGGCAGGCCGGCGGCGTCGACCTGCGCACCCACCTGGTCACTTGCCCGCCATTCTGGGCCACCCAGGAAGTGACCGAATGCGCCGCGCTGCTGGCCGCGACGTCGTCGGTACTTTCGTCGGTTTTGAGCGGAGCGGCAGCATGAATTACGAAGAACAGGCCATCACGTTCGACTGCCATGGCGCCTCTTTGTACGGCATCGCCAGCGTGCCGCAGCAAAGCGGCGCGCGCGGCGTGCTGATCGTCGTTGGCGGCCCCCAATACCGCGTTGGCAGCCATCGCCAGTTCGCACTGCTGGCGCGCAGCCTCGCTTCGCAAGGCATTCCCGCTATGCGTTTCGACTACCGCGGTATGGGCGACAGCGTCGGCGAGCCGCGCACCTTCGAAGAAGTCGGCCCCGACCTGCGTGCGGCGATCGACCACTTCATCGTTACCGTTCCCGGCATGCAGGAAGTGGTGATCTGGGGGCTGTGCGATGCGGCGGCGGCGGCCCTGTTCTACGGCGCCGAAGACGCACGCGTGTGCGGCCTGGTGCTGCTCAACCCCTGGGTTCGCACCAGCGGCGGCCATGCGAAGGCGACCCTCAAGCACTATTATCTGGAGCGCCTGCTGCAGCCGGCGCTGTGGCGCAAGATCGTCAGCGGACGTTTCAACTACCGCGGTGCGTTGCGCTCGTTGGCCAGCGTGGCTGGCGCTGCCGCCAAGCCGGCTGCAACCGGAAGCGGCGTCGGTCACGCCGCCGCCGCGGACGCGCCGCTGCCGGATCGCATGCTGGCGGGGCTGGCCAACTTTAAGGGAAAAGTCTTGTTGATACTAAGCGGGCGCGACCTGACGGCGCGGGAATTTTCCGACCTGGCGAAAGGGTCCGCCAAATGGCAGCGCCTGCTTGGCGCCAGCCGGGTCACCCGCCATGCGCTGGACGAGGCCGACCATACGTTTTCGCGCCGGGTTTGGCGCGACCAGGTATCGACATGGACCGGCGACTGGATCAAATCATGGTGAAGCGGGTATTGATGATCGCGTTCCACTTTCCGCCGCTGCGCGGCAGCAGCGGGATTCAGCGCACGCTCAAATTCGCCCAGTACCTGCCGCAGTTCGGCTGGCAGCCGGTAGTGCTGTCGGCCCATCCGCGCGCCTACGCCCAGAGCGGGCCGGACCAGTTGCGCGACATTCCGGCCGAGGCGGTGGTGCACCGCGCATTCGCCCTCGACACCTCGCGCCACCTGTCGATCAAGGGCCGCTACCCCAACTGGCTGGCGCTACCGGACCGCTGGGTCACGTGGGCGCTGGGCGCGGTGCCGGCCGGCCTGGGCCTGATCCGCCGCCATCGCCCGCAAGTGATCTGGTCGACCTATCCGATCGCCACCGCCCATGTGATCGGCTACGCCTTGCACCGTCTGACCGGTATCCCGTGGGTGGCCGACCTGCGCGATCCGATGACTGACGAGGGTTATCCGGCAAACCCGCTGACGCGCCGGGTCTACCAATGGATCGAAAAGAAAACGCTGCTCAATTGCCAGCGTGCGGTATGCACCACGCCCGGCACCATCAGGACGTACCGCACCCGCTTCCCGGACATTCCGGCGTCCCGCTTCGTGCTGCTTGAAAACGGCTTCGACGAAGAAAATTTTGCCGATGCCGAAAGCCTGGCAGCGGCGCCGCGCGACGCCGGCCGCTTCGCGCTGGTGCACAGCGGCGTGATCTATCCTTCCGAGCGCGACCCGATTCCCCTGTTCGCGGCGGTGGCCGCCTTGAAGGCGCAAGGGCTGATCGGCGCCGCCACGTTCGAACTGGTGCTGCGCGCTACCGGCCATGACGGCTACCTGGCCGAACTGATTGCGCGCTACGGCATCGGCGACGTCGTCACGCTGGCGCCGCACGTGCCCTACCGCGACGCGCTGGCCGAGATGGTCACGGCAGGCGGCTTGCTGATCCTGCAGGCGGCCAACTGCAATCACCAGGTGCCGGCCAAGCTGTACGAATACCTGCGCGCGCGCCGTCCGATCCTGGCCTTGACCGATCCGGCCGGCGACACCGCCGCGACGCTGCGAAGTGCCGGCATCGACACCATCGCCCCGCTCGACTCAAAAGAAGCAATCATGGACGCCTTGTCGCGCTTCCTGGCACTGGCGCTGGCCGGCCAGGCGCCGCTGGCCTCGCCCGACAAGATCAACGCCAACTCGCGCCGCGCCCGCACTGGTGTGCTGGCAGCGCTGCTGGACGCCATCGCGCTGGAAAGCCCGCTCGAACCGGCCGACGCCGCCAGACCTAGTCCGACCAAACAATAGGGAGTAGATATGAAAACCATGTGGTGTATCGGGGCCGCCCTCGCCCTTGCCCTCGTCCTCGCCACGGCGTCAACCGCAGGCGCGGCAGGTTATTGCGGCGACCTGAAAAACGCATATGGCCCGTTCGACTACCGTACTCGCGCCGCGCATGCGGAAAACTTCAACCTAGTCGAAAAAGACCACTTTACCGCGGGAATCGAAAACGGCATCAAAGGCAGCAGCGGCCAACTCGGCGCCGACCTCGACTATACGTTGCGCGCCATTCCGAACCACCACCGCGCGCTGGCCACGATGGCGCGGGTGGCGGTGCAGACCAAGTCGCTACAGTTGCCCGGCGCCAAGTATGCCGTCGAATGCTATTTTGAACGCGCGATGCGCTTCACGCCCGACGATGGCGCGGTGCGTGCCGAGTTCGGCACCTACATGTTTGCGCTGGGCAAGCGGGACAAGGCGCTCATTGCCTTCAAGGACGCCGCCGAGATGGCGCCGGAGAACGCCGCCATCAACTACAACCTTGGCCTGGCCTACTTCCAGCAGAAAAACTATACCGAAGCGTTGGTATATGCGAAGAAGGCATACGCGCTGGGCTTTCCTTTGCCGGGGCTGAAAAACAAGCTGGCCGCTGCCGGCAAATGGGACAACCGCGCCGAGTAACTACCTCGCACGGCGACGCTCAATAACTTTGGGTAAATCCACGTTAGCACATGGCGCCGACAGCGGCAGCAGGCGCCTGGCCAGCAGCACGCCGGTCGACACCACCACCAGCGCGGCGCCATCGAAGCTGCACCACCTAATGAGCAGCGTTGACGCCGACAGCAGCGCGTTGCGGTTTTCTCCCAGCAAAAATTGCACGCCGCTGAAAATCCTGCCGTTGTTGATGACCACCGGTTCGATTCCCTGGTTCAGCAGCCACCAGCGAGCCAGCACCAGCGCCGCCGTCACCAGCACCAGCACCGGCGCAGTGCGCGCGCCGCGGCGGTAACAGGCCAGCATCACCGCGTTGCCGGCAAACAGGGCAATCAGCAAAGCGAGGAAAACTGCGCCGCCGTCTGCCACCAGTTCGGTGATGTTGTCGGTGACTGCCAACTGCAGCACGACGAATGCCGCCAGCAGCCAGAATGGCAACAGACACAGGCTGTTCACAATGATCCGCGCGTTGCGGCCCGGGCGCGGACCGGCCAGCAGCGCCAGCAGCAGCGGAATGGCGAACACGGCATACAACGCCACGTAGCGCACCAGCCGTTCCGCCGCACTGACCAGTCCCCTCGGCCATGCGGCAAGGCCTACGCGCCAGGCCTCGCCCCAATAGTTGTCCTCGACGATGCGGCGGTACAGGTCGGGGGCGCCGATGATTTTCTCAAGCATAATGCCGGGGGTGGCGAGGTCGACCAGTACATAGCTTACCAGCGCGATGACGGCGACCAGCAATGGTCCGTACAGCGTACCGCGGCGGCGCTGTGCATCGAGCCGCAGCACCGCGCGCGCCACCAGCCACGGTCCGCCGCCGAGCCACAACAAAGCCAGCGAAAACACGGCTGCGCCCAACAGCGGCCGCTCGCCAAACAATTTTTTCAGGTTGTAGGGGATGCCGGGTAGTTGCACCAGGGTCCACATGGCGACAGTAAGCGCGGTGGCGCATGCTGCAACCAACACCCACGCCGGCGCCGGTCCGGCGCGGGCGGCCAGCGGTTGCGCCAGTGCCGGTGCCGGTGCTGGCTGGCCGGAGCGCAGCGCCACCGCGGCCGGCGCCAGCACGGCTGCCATCGCCAGCGCAGTGGTGTCGCCATGCAAACCGGCCAGCGCGACGCGCACCCATTCCAGCGCAGCGAGCAGCAACAGTACGGCGGTGCTCCACAAGTACGGGCGCGCACGCAGCCGGCTTGACGCCGCCATACCGGACCAAAGCAGGCTGCCGATTGCCAGCGCCTCGAAGGCCGCCGGCACGATCTCGTTGATGGCGCCTTGCCACAACACGTGCGAGAACGGCGTGAAGGTAAAGCCGGCGTCAACGGCCTGGCCACGATAGGGCGTCAGCACGGTGATCAGGTAGGCCGCCAGCGCCAGGGCGAAGCCGATGCCGGCGGCGCGCGGCGTGCGCCACTGCGCGACCAGGTAGCCGGCCGCCAGTCCGAGCGCGATGCCGAGCAGGGTTTCGCGCCGCAGGCTGCCGTACGGTACCAGCACCTCGAGGGTGATTGCCAGCGCCGCCAGGGCGACTGCGCCAAGCGCCGGCCGGCGCAGCAAGCCGACGCGGGCGACGGCAATGCCGGCCAGCGCCGCGGCCAGTGCGTGCTGTGTAAGGCGCATCAATTCGAAGGTCGGTGCGAACACGGCGCCCTTGACGTGTTCGCGCAGCAGGCCGATATCGAGGGTGGGGATGAACGGGAAAGATTCGTACAGCAGCCACAGCAGAACCAGCCCTGCCAAGAACAGGTCGCGTCCGGCCGCCTGCCCGGCCAATTGCGTGCGCAATGCGCGACGCACCCATTCCGCTATCAGGAAGCCGGCACCCATCCCGACGGTATTCCAGAACGCATCGGCCAGCGACGCGACGCGGCTGGGCAGGTACAACTGGACCAGCTGGATACCGATTGCCAGCAGCAGTATCGACAGCAGCGCGGCGATTGCGCGCGCGGCGCCATTGCGAAACGCCAGCACCAGGCTGACACCGAGGGGCACGAACAGGAAAAAATTATCCAGCGCATCAGACTGGTTCGCGAACACGCCATACTCGGCGAAAAACCGCTCGACCGGCAAGCCCTGGCTGACAAAATTGAACGGAAACAGCGAACCGTAGATGATGAAAGCTGCCACCGCGGCCAGGAACACATATGCAGGTACCGGCGAGGCGGCCGCGCCAGGCGGGCGTGTCGGTGTTGGCGTCGTCGGCAAGCGCACACCCGGACCGTTATCAGGCACTGGCCGACTTGATTGCATGCCGCGCCAGCAAGTCATACATGGTCGGCCGGCTGACCCCCAGCAATTCCGAGGCCTTGACGATGTTGCCGTCGACCCGGGCCAGCGCCTTGACGATCGCCTTGTACTCGGCTTCGTCGCGCACCTGGCGCAAGTTGAGCGGCTCGTCTTCGGCGGCCGGGCTTGATAAGCCGAGGTCGTCGGCGGCGATGGTCTGGCCGTCCGTCATGATCACGGCGCGCTTGATGCAGTTTTCCATTTCGCGCACATTGCCCGGCCAGCCGTGCGCTTCGATCGCGACAATTGCCTCGTTGTTGAAATGGAGGGACGAACGCGACTCCTGGGCGCTGAACTTGTTCTTGAAGTGGTGCGCCAGCAGCGCCGCGTCGCCCACCCGGTCGCGCAATGGCGGGATGGTGACGACGATCTCGGACAGGCGGTAATACAAGTCTTCGCGGAAGCGGCCGGTCGCGGTCAGGTCCTTGAGGCGCTGGTGGGTGGCGCAGACGATCCTGACATCGACGGCAATCTCTTCGTGGCCGCCGACCCGCTCGACGACGCGCTCTTGCAAAAAGCGCAGCAGCTTGGCCTGCAGCGCCATCGGCAAGTCGCCCACCTCGTCGAGGAAGAAGCTGCCGCCATGGGCCAGCTCGACCTTGCCCTTGGTTTGCTTGGCGGCGCCGGTAAAGGCGCCCTTTTCGTAGCCGAACAGCTCGCTCTCGAGCAGGTTTTCCGGAATCGCGGCGCAGTTGATCGCCATGAAGCGGTTGCTGGCGCGTGGGCTGAGCGCGTGCAGCGCACGCGCCAGCACTTCCTTGCCGGTGCCGCTTTCTCCCAGAATCATGACCGAGGCCGATGTCGGCGCCACCTTTTCGATGTTGCGGCACACCTTGAGCATGCCGGCGTCGCGCGAGATCACGCCGGCCATGGGCGAATCGACCTGCGATTGCTGCATGCGGCGATTTTCCTGTTGCAATGCATTGAGGAAGAAAGCGCGCTCGATCACCAGCCCCAGCACCTCCGGGTCGCACGGCTTCTGGTGGAAGTCGTAGGCGCCCATCGCGATCGCCTTGACGGCATTACCGCGTTCCTGGTTGCCGGTCAGGACAATCACCCGCGTCTCCGGCGCCAGCGCCAGGATCTGCTGCAAGGTGGCCAGCCCCTCGGTCGAGCCGTCCGGGTCGGGCGGCAAGCCCAGGTCCATCGTCACCACCGCCGGCTCATGGCGGCGGATCTGCGCCAGCGCGCTTTCGCGATCGCCCGCGACGACCACGTCATACGCGTCGAAACTCCAGCGCAGCTGCTTTTGCAAGCCAGGATCGTCCTCGATGATCAACAGTTTTTGTTTGGTTTGGGTCACCGCAAATCCTTAGGTACGCAGGCTGCCTGATTGATCGTGTGCGCTTCGTGCGCTTCGTGCACTTGGTGCGCTTGGTGTTTAAGCAGCGGCAAAATAATAGTAAAGCTGGAACCTTGGCCCGGTACGCTCGTTACTGCCAGTTCGCCGCCCAGTTCCAGGATATATTCCTGGCTCTCGAAAACGCCGATCCCCATGCCGGCCGATTTGGTCGTCTCGAAAGGCTTGAACAGGCGCTCGCGGATAAATTCCTCGCTCATGCCTTCACCGCTGTCGGTAATTCGGATCAGCACGGCCGCGCCGCGCCGGGCCAGTTCGATTCCGACCTGGCCGTCCCTGGCGGTGGCCTCGATCGCGTTCTGGATCAGGTGGCCGACCACCCTCTCGAGACGCTCCCGGTCGGCCAGCACGGTCAGGCCCTGATCGGTGACGCTCAGCACCGGTTGCGGTTGGAACCCGGCCTTGAGGGCGACGGCCTGCTTCACCAGGTGTTCGATCGACAGCGCTGCCGCGCGCTCGGGCGCCACACTGCGGCTGAGTTTTTGCAGCAGCAGCTTCATCTTTTGCACCGAATAATTGACCGTCTCGAGCATATCTTGCTGGAATTCGGGATTATCCTTGTGCCGCTCCGCATTCGACATCAGCAGCGACAACTGCGAGACCAGGTTCTTCAGGTCGTGCACCACGAAGGTCGACATCCGGTTGAACGACTCGAACTGGCGCGCCACCATCAGCGCATTGGCCGCTTCATACTGGGCCAGGTAGCTGGCAGCCTGGCTGCCGGCAATCTTTAGCAGGTCGATCACTTCCCAGTTCAGCTTGATGGCGCTGCGCGGCGCCATCAGCAGCATGAAGCCGAACAGCCGGCCCTGCATCATCAGCGGCACCCACAGCCAGCCACGCGGGTAGTCCAGCAGCCAGGCAGGCATCGGCACGTCGTCGTACTTGGCGGGCCAGTCCTGGTACTCGTGCAGGTCGACCACCCACTGCTTGCTGTCGAGGAAGCGGCAAAAAGACGAGTCCGCCGGTTCGCTCGCCGTGGCCGGCGCAACATGCCAGTTGGCGGCCGGCTCGAACAGGCCCGATTCGCGGCGCACCCACATCAGTCCGGCCGGGCTCTCGACCAGCGCGGCGACCGCCTGGATCACGCGGTCGCCCAAGCCCGGCCCGGCGCGCGACAAGGTGCCGGTAAAGCGCAGCCACTCTTCCCGGTAGTCGTAATTGTAGCTGTAGAAATGCTTGCTGATGAACACGCGCAGCCAGGCGCGGAAGCTGCCCGAAAACAGGATTCCGACCAGCAGGACCAGCGCGCCGAACAGGAACGTCACCTGCATCACCGAGCCCCAGCTGCCGCCGACATAGCGAAGGTAGTAGCCGGCCGAGCCCATCGCCAGCAAGTAGATGGCGGAGCCGAACAGCGCCGCCGAGTGGAACATGATGCGGCGCGATACCGCCAGTTCGGTCGACCAGGATGCACTGCGCATTACCGACGCGGCGATCAGCGGCACTGTCAGCGCGTTGACCGCGCCGCGCGCCGCCCAAATATCGGGATTAACACGGTGGAACAACATGACGTCGCTGTACAGGTAGAAGTCATAGACGAACATGCCGCCGATGCCGAGGCAGGCAAACTTGATGGCCCAGCGTTCCTGCTCCGGCTTGTTGCGGTACAACTGCTCGACCAACAGCATGCCCAGCACCGCCACGCCGATCCGCGCGGCCGCACTCGGCATCAGGCCGGTTTCGGTGAGGAACTCGAACTCTAACTTGCCGAGGACGGTGGCGCCGAAGAACAACAGGTAGAACAGGACGATCAGGACCAGACTCGGCCGCAGACGCATGGGCAGCCGGCTGTCCTTGTCCTGAAAATGGCCGATCAGGATGATCAGGAACGCCGACCAGCCACCGTTATGCACGATTTCGACGCTGTCGGTGAGCACCGACCATGGCGTCGGCTGCAGCGCCTGCCAAGCCAGCACCGCGTTCGATACCGCGGTAAGGGCCGCTGCCAACGACAGTGCGCGGCCATGCGCACGTCCGCGCCAGGTGGTCGACAGCAGTACGGTGAGCAACAGGAATGCCAGCGCAGCGATCGAATAGCTGAAGCTAGTAATGCCGGTCAATGTGAACCATCCATCTCGTCAGCCATAGTGCATGAAACATTTTCGATCAAAGTCGACATCCAAAGGGGGCGCAGTTCACCGGCCGTGATCAGCGGCCGCTGCGGAACAGCACCACTTTAAGCGTATCGATCAGCACCAGGATGTCGAGGAACAGGCTGTTGTTTTTTACATAGTACAGATCGTACTGGAGCTTTTGCAAAGCATCCTCGGCCGAAGAGCCGTAGCCATAGCGCACCTGCGCCCAGCCGGTGATGCCGGGCTTGATGCTGTGGCGCACGTTGTAGTAAGGCACCACTTCGATCAGTTGCTCGACGAAGTATGGCCGTTCGGGGCGCGGGCCGACGAACGACATCTCGCCCTTGAACACGTTGAACACTTGCGGCAGTTCGTCGATCCGGGCGCGGCGGATGAACTTGCCGATGCGGGTGACGCGCGGATCGTTCTGCGCCGCCCATTGCGGCTTGCCACCTTTTTCGGCGTCGTTGCGCATGCTGCGGAACTTGAGCACGTTGAACGGCTTGCTGTCCAGGCCGACCCGTTCCTGCAAATAGAAGACCGGCGCGCCGTCTTCCAGGTAGATCAGCAGCGCCGTCAGCAGCATGACCGGCAACGACAGCACCAGGATGATGGTGCTGCAGATCAGGTCGAAACCGCGCTTCATGAAGATGCGGATGAAACTCTGGTCGAAGCCGCCACCGAAAACCAGCCAGCTTGGCTGCAACGAATCAACCCGGATCTGGCACGTCTCGCGCTCGAAAAAGGTGGCCGCGTCGGTAACCTTGACGCCCTGCAGTTTGCAGTCGAGCAATTCCTTGATGGGGAATCCGCCCCGCCGGTTCTGCACCGACACCACAATTTCGGTGACGTTGTACTGGTTCGCCAGCGACACCAGCGAATCGCCGTCACGCAGTTTCAACAAGGTGTCGGCTGGCACACACAGCTCTTCGGACGGGATCGCGATGAAGCCGGCAATATCGTATTTGTGGTATTTGTTGCTCTGCTCTGCCAGGTCGCTGCATTCCTTGGCCAGCGGGCCGCCGCCGAGGAAGATGATGCGCGACTCGAAGAAGCGCTGCTCGGACGTCTTGAAGAAGATGATACGGGCGAGGAAGATGCCGGACGCGGCGATGAGGAACACCAGCAGCAGGATGCCGCGCCCGAAGTACAGTTCCGGCGCGATGTAAAACACCAGCGTCAGGATGACGAAACCCATCAGGAACGACGGCATCAGCTTCAGGAAGAACGGGTTGCGCAACCCTTCGCTGAAATTGAGCTGGTACATGCCCATCGCGCTCATGCTGAAAATGATGGCGCTGGCGAACGCGACGGCGGAAGTGAAGAAGTGTTCGAGGTGGGGTGCTGCCGGCGCGCCCGGGTCGAGCAGGCGCACGGCTGCGCCGGCGTACGCCGCGCCCAGCAGCACCAGCACTTCGACGAACAACAGCACGAAGACTATTTTCGACACATAGTGATTGGATATTTTTAACACATCAACCTCCCGATTTCTTCTTTGCCATGTCGCGCGACATCAGGCACGTGCCCGGTCGCCATCGTTGCGCGGCATTTTCTTTTGCTCGATCACTTGCTGTTGCTCGTCAGGCTGTGGACGTACCAGTCCATCGCCTGTTTCAGGCCCTCGGCAATGCGATGGGTCGGCGCGAAGCCGAGCCGGGCCGCCGCCTTTGAGATATCGGCTTGCGAATGGCGCACGTCGCCGGCGCGAAAGCCGACGTACTGCGGCTTGTGTTCGCGCACGTGCGGAAAGCGCTCGCGCAGCAGTTCGCACATCATCGCGTGCAGCTCGTTCAGGCTGGTGCGCTGGTTCAGCGCCACGTTATACACTTCATTGACGGCGTCCGACCCGTCGGCCAGCGCGGCAAGCAGGTTCGCCTGCACCACATTGTCGATGAAGCAAAAATCGCGGCTGGTTTCACCGTCACCGTTGATGAACAGCGGCTTGTTACCGATCAAAGCAGCAATCCACTGCGGGATCACCGCGGCGTAAGCGCCATGCGGATCCTGGCGCGGACCAAAAACGTTGAAGTAGCGTAATCCAGTCGTCTCGCTGCCGTAGGTGCGCGCGAACACGCTAGCGTAGAGTTCGTTGATGTATTTGGTGACCGCGTACGGCGACAATGGATTGCCGATGACCGCTTCCTGCTTCGGCAGCGCCGGATGGTCGCCGTAGGTCGAGCTCGACGCGGCGTAAATGAAACGCTTGACCTTGGCGTCGCGGCTGGCGGTGAGCATGTTGAGGAAACCGGTGACGTTGGTGTCGTTGGTGGCGATCGGATCCTGGATCGAGCGCGATACCGATCCCAGCGCAGCCTGGTGCAAAATATAGTCGACGCCTTCGCAGGCCTTGGCGCAGTCATCGAGCTTGCGGATATCGCCATGCACGAAGTCGAAGCGCTGCCATGCATCGGCGCCGACCAGGTCCTTGACCTGGTCGAGATTATGCTGGTGGCCGGTAGCGAAGTTGTCCAGCCCGGTCACGCGCTGGTTCAGCTTGAGTAAAGCCTCGACCAGGTTTGAACCAATAAAACCGGCGGCGCCGGTCACCAGCCAATGGTAGTTGTGCGCGCGCAGGTGCTGCTGGATGTCGTTAAATTTTGTCACTGTGCTGTCCTGTTTATTCAATTGTGCGCGACGCCATGCGCCAGGCGGTAATCCGCAAATATCCAGCGCCACCGCATCACTGCGGCGGCGCCGTTTTCAAGCCATGATTTACAGGCGCCAGACGCTAAAGCCGGCGTCGCTGATCGCCTTCTCGTCGAATTGCGATTTGACGTCGATGAAGCAGCCGCCGTCGTTCAGCTTCGCTTGAAAGTCCGCCAGCGGACGCGCCAGCAATTCTTTGTGCGATACCGCCGCGATAAGGGCATCGGCGCGCGGCAAGTCTTCCCAGCTGACCAGTTCGATGCCGTATTCATGCTGCGCATCGGCGTTTGACGCCACCGGGTCATAGACGTGGACATCGACGCCGTAAGACTGCAGTTCGTAGACGATATCGGCCACTTTCGAATTGCGCAGGTCCGGGCAGTTTTCCTTGAACGTCAGGCCGATTACGTTTACTTTTGAACCCTTGACGTTGAAACCGGCGGCAATCATGGTTTTCACGGTTTTTTCGGCGACGAACTTGGCCATGCCGTCATTGATGCGGCGACCGGCCAGGATCACTTGCGGATGATAGCCGATCATTTCGGCCTTGTGCGTCAGGTAATACGGATCGACGCCGATGCAATGGCCGCCGACCAGGCCCGGGCGAAATGGCAGGAAATTCCACTTGGTGCCGGCCGCTTTCAGCACGTCGAGCGTATCGATGCCGATTCTGTCGAAAATGATCGCCAGTTCGTTCATCAGCGCGATATTCAGGTCGCGCTGGGTGTTTTCAATCACCTTGGCCGCTTCCGCCACCTTGATGCTGGAAGCGCGGTGGACGCCGGCGGTAATGATCGATTCATACAGTTTGGCCACCAGTTCGAGCGTTTCGTCATCGTCGCCGGACACCACTTTCAAAATCGACGTCAGCGTGTGCTCCTTGTCGCCCGGATTGATCCGCTCCGGCGAGAAACCAACGTGAAAATCCTGTTTCCATTTCAGGCCGGAATGCTGTTCCAGGATCGGGATGCAGACTTCCTCGGTGGCGCCGGGATAGACGGTCGACTCGAAAATTACGATCGCGCCTTTTTTCATGTGCTGGCCGACGGTTTTGCTGGCACCGGCAAGCGGCGTAAAATCAGGATTGTGGGCGGCGTCGACCGGGGTCGGCACCGCCACCACGATATATTTGGCATCGGCCAGCGCGGCCGGATCGGTGCTGACGGACAGCCGTTCGGCCGCTCTCAATTCTGCCGTCGACAATTCGCCTGTGGGATCAATATATTTTTTGTAGCTTTCAATCTTGCTGCTGGAAAGATCGAACCCGATCGTGGTGCGCTTTTTGCCGAACTCTACTGCCAGCGGCATGCCGACATATCCAAGTCCTACTACTGCTACGATGTCTTCTGATTTCATTAGCGAGTTCCGTTCGAGAATCAATTTTTGCTATTATAATAACTTTTAATATAACACAGAAATAAAGTCGCCTCAATTTAAAGCAACGGAATTTGTCTAAAAGAAACCACAATCCCGATATTAAGTTATTTGAATAACAGCAGTCTGCTGCGTCAAATTAAGCGCAACGCATTTTGGCGTTCATGCTGTCCGCCACTAGCTGGATGTTAAATCGCCGGCACAATCGCATTACCTCCCGCATCGCACGTTTGGTCCGTGTCACGTTGGGCCAATATACGCGCTCTGTCGTTATCAAAAATATCACTTTGTAACGACCTACAAAAAGTGTCGCGGCGCGGCGGCGTGCCCAACACACCGTAAAGCCTGCAATTTTAGCACTTCTTATCGACAATTTTATTCGTGCAACAACAACATTGTCGCGCCAAGGGTACGGTCTCGCGTACCCGCATTATTCATGATTTCCTACGACAATGGTTTCTCGAAATAATTTTCTAATGATTTTGAGCAACAAGCCGTTAATCATGAGAGCCTAGAATCAAATCACACGACAACATGTCATGTGATTGGTAAAACACCATTTATTTTTGACAACACAGTTGCTAATGGACAATACTCTCATTTCCCGCAAGCACCCACAGGTTCGCAGCGCAGCGTCGCCATCGCGCCGTTCCTTTATCAGGTACTTTAGTGTGAGCGCCGCCGCGCTGGCGGTCGAGGGTTGTGGCGGAGGAGGCGCCGGTGGCACTGCTGTGACCACACCAGTCGCGCCGCCGGTGCCGGTGCCGGCCCCTCCCGTCGCCCCCCCGGCCCCGGCAACCCCGGTCTGGCTGTCGATACCAACCATTGCATTTACCCAAGGCTCGCCATCAAGTTTCTCGGTCGCCGATTACATCACTGCAACCAATGCCGCGGCGTTGACCTTGACACTGAACGCGCTCCCCTTGCCTGCCGGCGTCACTTTTAACGCCGTGAATCGGACCTTCGACTACGATGGCCGCGGCGCCGTTGCCGCGACCGACGGTCACGTTTTGACCGCAATCGAAGCTTAATCCCCATGATCCAGATCTTCTCCAATCTCTTTTCGATCCAGATCCTGCCGGCGCCGGTACTGGTCGCTTCGTTCGATCTCACATCGGCCATCGGCGGCGCCAACCTGCCGTTCGCTTTAGGATATGCTTTCAGAAAGGGCGACGTGCCATCTGGCGCCCAAGTGACCGGCGACCTTCCGGCGCTGCAGGTAGTCGGAAAAAACTGGTGGCCGGACGGCTCGCTCAAGTTTGCGTCCATTTCTGGACGCGCCGGCCTGGACGCCGGCGTGGCGCGCAAGGTCAAGCTCGGCGTCGGTGCGGCTGGCGCCGGCACCGTGCTGTCCACCGCGGAGCTGCGCGCGACCGGCGCCACAGCCAGCGTCAGTGCCGGCAGTTTCGGCGCCGCCGCTTGGGCGGGCGCCGACTGGGACGCGCCGTTCCAGAGCTGGATCAGCGGCCCGCAGATGAGCTCGTGGGTGTATCGCAAACCCGTCGGCAGCGACCTGCACCTTGTCGCGTGGCTTGAAGTGCGGCTGTACGTCGGCGGCGTCGTCGAAATTCTGCCCTGGATCGAAAACGGCTACCTCAACCTAGCCGGCCCGACTAACAAGAACGCCGAGTATGTTTTCTCAATGGGTGGAACCGAGCGCTTTCGCAGCACTTTCAACCTGCCGAATCACTGCCGTTCCGTTCTGCTGTCGGGCACACGTTTCAGCTATTGGCTTGGCATCGACCCGCAGATCGTTCCGGCCCATGACAAGGCCTACTTGCAAGCGACGCGGCTGGTGCCCGCGTATGGCGCCGCCATTGCGCCGTCAGCCAAGGTATGGTCGAGCCTGGCACAAACCTACAATCCTTTACAACAAGGCAATTATTCAAACGAAATGGGGATGGGGGGGTACCAAACTGCGATTGGGCTGTTGCCCGAATGGGATGTGCTGTACTTGGCTAGCAACAACGCGCGCGCTTACGCCGGCGTGATCGCCAACGCGTACAGTTCGGGCCGCTTTGGTATTCACTACCGCGATGAAACGACCCAGCGGCCACTGCGGTTTTCCAGCTACCCCAACCTGGTGACGGATGGCGGCGCGAGCACGGGAATTGCGAACACTGGCGCCTCGAGCAAAAATACCTTCACGCCGTCAGCCAGCGGGACGCCGCCGCCGACCTGGGATAGCCCGCATCACCCGTCGGTGGGTTTTACCGCCTATCTGCTTACCGGTCGATTCTATTTTATGGAGGAGGTGCAATTCGCCGCAACGGTAAATTTCTTGAAGAACACCGACCATCAACGCAAATTTTCCAGCGGTGTTTTCCAATCAAATGCTGGCGCCAACACTACCCGCGGGGCTGGTTGGGCCATCCGCACCCTTGCGCAAGCGGCTTGCGTCACGCCCGACAACGACATCGTCTTGCGCGCCGAATTCGCCGCGTCGATGGCTGCGAATGCCGAGTTCTATTATGCGACCTATGTTGCCCAGCCGAATAACCCATTCGGCTTCGTCGCGCCCTACTCCAACTACACCACGGGCGCAGGCTACTATTCTGAATCAGCATGGATGCAGGATTTCTTTACGGCGGCGGTCGGATATGCCATTGACCTTGAAACGGCGATGCAATCGGTGAGTGCAGGCCGGCTCGCTGCCTTTTTCGCGTGGAAGGCGCAAAGCATCATCGGCCGCCTCGGCGGCACCGCCCCGACAGAGTATCTGTATACGCAGGCAGGCGTCTATACCGTCGCCGTCGCGCCGGCAGAAAACGCCAATTTCATCAATGGCAGTGGTCCCTGGTACAAGAACTGGGGGGAAATCTACGCCGCAACAATTAAAACTCCCAATCCCGGCACTAACGGTCCGCTGACCGGCGGGAATTTTCCGGAAGCGACCAGTTATTGGGGCAATCTGCAGCCGGCAATTGCCTATGCGGTTCAACACAAGGTCGCAGGAGCCCAAGCCGCTTACGCCCGCATGCGGAACGCGCCCAATTGGAGCGCGCTTGAAAGCAGCTGGAATGACGCACCTGTATGGAGTGTCGTACCACGAACTCAATAAAATGCTGCGCAGTTAGCTCTTGGTTGTAAGCTAGAGCTTCCGCGCACACCATCGGCAAGAAAGGCAGCCATTCGTGGCGCAATCATCGTCCAATTTATTCAAGGTGGAGATCCAACCTCCACGCGTCCCCGGCGCCGTTCCGGCATGGGTACCGCCGTCCGGTTATTTTGCCGATGTCCCGATGTTGAACAATCCGCAGGATGTGACGCCGCATATTTTTGCCGGCGACAGCTTTGGCACTGACAGCCCTTTCGTTATGTGGGGTGGCAGCGCGATATTAAGTGACTACAGCCCGCTCGGTGCCCAGGTTTATTATGCTGGCGGCCACGAAGCCAGTTACACGCAGCCAAATATGCAATTCACGTTGATTTGCGATTTCTCAACTCTATCGTGGAGTACCGCCAATATCCCGGTTTACGCCAATCCGGCGAATACATTTGGCGCCAAGGGACTCGCATCCGACGGCACCCCCATGTGCCCGCATACTTATCTCGGACTGCAGGAGTGTCCTGCCGCTTGGGGTGGCGGCAAACGCGGATCATTGTTGTCGTTTTTTTGGGCCGGCAGCAGGCTACCCAACAGAATCAACATCGCCGACGTGTCGGTGAAGACGCACGGCTATTCGCAACTTGCCACCACCCAACCTCAAAATGCTGACCCCACCATGATCCGCTTCAGCCAGCAATCCGCCGACAGCGGCACCTACCCGATTACGGTAATGGATAGTGTCAGGCAGGGCTGGTGGGCGGCCCCAACCGGCTCGGCCGACTACACGCTATTCGTCAGCAAGACCGGAGAAATTCGCCAGTATCCTGCGGTGGGCGGCAATCTCGCCAATGGTGCGCTGGTCCTGTGCACGTCCTTGGACCTTCTGGTTGCCATAGACGGCGGCTATGCGTCCGGGCCGAACGCAGGCAACGGCTTTCGCGCGCTATACATCCGCGACCTCAAAACCGGAGCGATGACGCGCACGACAACAACCGGTATCGTGCCATCGGTGGCCAACGGCTATGACGGCAGCGTCGGCACTTTCCGCCGCCCGGACACGATGGGGCTGCAATGGGTGGAAGAACTGGGCTGCGTGGTTGGACTGGACCAGTCGGTATCGCCGCCGGTGGTGGTCAAGCTGACGCCGCCAGCAAGTAACCCGGCCACCGCCACGTGGACCTGGAGTACGGTCGCGAGTTTGAAGCACTCACCAACGGACAGCGGCGGCCAAGCCAACCTTCAGGTAGCGCAAAACGGCGTGTGGTCAAAATTCCGATGGGTGCCGTCGCTGCAGGCCTTCGTCTATGGCACGGCGAAGCATCGCAAGCCGCAGGTTATCAAGATAATATAAGGATAAAACGAGCGCCGGCAGAAGCAAAACAGGGGCTTCGCATTGCGTTAATCGCCACGCGCCAAAGCCGCAGTTGTTTGGCGATCCGCGCGATTGCGGCGTGGAGCGATCGCCGCAGTCCGACCGCTTCCACCGGCACCAGCTCCACCGTGGTTGAAAATAACGGCCCCTCTGATATTACGCACCGCCCTCGCGCTCGGACGATTCATCGCTCCAGGCCGGCTCCAACGCCTGCTGCAATGCCAATCGCGCCATCACTGGCACTGGACTTTTCTTTGAGCAACGCGATAGCACTGTATCCATCACCATGACTCCACCTCTCGACATGCCCAGAAATGCCTTGGAACGGGGAGGAATAACCCTAGAGTGCCTGAGATTCATTTTTAAGGGGCTGGCACTTTTGCGCCTTTGGCACGCTAGAGTCGCGACCGGCAGAAGGGACGAACACACAGTTACCCTTTTTGATGATGGGCGCCATTTGCCGATGTGTGCCTATTCCGGCTGTCGATAAACCTTACGATTTCAAATCAACTTGTTTCGCATGAAACCTATGCCATTGGTGACTATTTAGCCGCTATGCAGCGAGCCGAATTGGATCGCCATTGAAGGCGCGCCGCAAGACGTCGAGCATGCCGTGGCCTTGTTTGCGCAGCGTGTCGAGGCAGGAGCGGATGACGCAGAAATTC
>NZ_PDOB01000020.1 GCF_002760665.1 Massilia psychrophila
CGAACGGTCAGCCGCGGCGGCGGCCGGCGCCGGCACTCCGGGCGCCGGCCTTGGCGGCAGCGGCGCCACGGTGCCGAAAAACCTGCTGGGCAGCGACGCCGGCAACCGGGTGCGCGAACTGACGCGCGGCATCGATCTGTTGCAAGGCGCGCCGCCGCGCGGCGACCAGCGGGGCGGACGGCGCATGGTGGCCGGCGGCGCCGAGCGCGACGTCCCGCTGCGCATGTACGTCGAGAGCTTCCGCCAGAAAGTCGAGCGCAACGGCGGCCTGGGTTTTACGTCGCAAGATGGCGACCGGATCCGCATCGATCCGCTGGTGAGCGTGGCCTTGCGCAGCGATGGCAGCGTCGAGGACGTCACCATCGTGCGTTCCAGCGGCAATGCCGACACCGACAACGCGGTGCGCCGCATCATCCGGCTCAACGCCCGCTACTCGGCCTTCCCGCCGAATATCGCCGACAGATACGACGTCATCGAAGTACGCCGCATCTGGAGCTTCGCCGAGACGCTCAAGCTGCTGGAGGAACTGCGCTAACCTGGGTTTTGGTTGGGGCGAATCCGGCTGGTGCCGACGCTGGCCGGGGCTGCGGCAGCGCCGGTGGCACCACGATGTTGCCATTCAGCCGCAGGAACTTGAAGCCGGCCAGCTTCTGGCCGGGCTTGCCGGCGGCGGCGTTGCGTTCCTCGCGCGCGCGGGTGCGGGCAATAAAGGCGTCGAACGATTCTTCGCGCACTTGCGGCTCGGCCGAATGGAGGAAGTTGCGGACCCCGCCGGCGCCGGTCACCACCAGGCCGACGTGCGAGGCCCAGTGCTCGCCGCCGCGGGTCGAGATCACGTTGACGAAATCGCCGTCCTGCAGCTGGTCGGCAATCTGCGCCACTCGCCCGGTGGCGACGAACGCTTCGCGGCTGGTTTGCAGCGGCAGGTTGCTGTCGGTCTGGTGGCGCGTTTTCAAAAAGCGCGCGCGGTCGACCCGCAATGCGTACGCAGGTCCGTCAACGCCGGCCAGGTCAGCGCTGATGTCGGTCACCAGCCAGTTGTTGTTGGTATTCCAGTCGACTTCGGTGTAGTGATTGCGGCTTGCCACGCCGACCACCCCATCCTTGTAGCGGATCCGCTGCAGCATCCAGAAAAACTCTTCCCACGACTGGCTCAACGCCATCGCGTACGTATGTTCGGCAAACACCACGCAATCGCTCTGCTCGAGGCTGAACATCGGCAAAGTGTCGTGTAATTGGTACGGAAATTCGCCAAGCAGGTTCAGCTTGTACGGTTGGCCGATGTTGCGCCGGCCAATTGCGGCAATGCGTTTGCGCAGGTCCGGCTCGCCCTGGTGGACGGCGGCGATGTAGCGGCCCGCTTCAACCGGACTCATCTGGTAGACCGGTTTTTCCGCCCGGCTGGCGCTGCCCGCCGACGCGTCGGCATGGGGCGTGGCCGGGGCAACGGCAGGGCGAGTCGCGCAGCCGGCAATCGAGATGGCGGCGGCGGTGAACAGCAGGGCGGCTAATCGCATGAAAGTTCCTGGCACGTGGGAGTTGCATCCTAACCCCTTGCGTGCCGCTTGGAAAAGAAAATTTATTCTGAATGCACGCGCTTTGGTGGCACCGGGCCGGCCCTGCATTCCGCCAGGTTATGGGCTAAACAATATAAGTGATTATTCATTCAAATGACCATCGTCAATACTTTCCCTTAGGTCGGGGACACCGGCATTCACTTCGCATAAAAATCAGGAGACGATTCAATGATGTTCAAACAAAAGCCGGTGGCTGCCGCTGTATCGATGGCCTTGTGGAGCCTGGCGGCCATGCCGGCGGTGGCGCAGACCGAAGCCGCGCCCCAGATGCAAACCGTCGAAGTGAGCGGTATCCGCACTTCGATGGCCAAGTCGCTCAGCGTCAAGAAAAATGCAAGCGCCAACGTCGAGGTCATCACGGCCGAAGACGTCGGCAAGATGCCGGACAAGAATCTGGCCGATTCGCTGCAGCGCCTGCCTGGTGTCGCCGTGCGTACCGACTACGATGAAGCAGAAAAAGTGTCGATGCGCGGCACCAATCCCGACATGTCGCTGATCCTGTTCAACGGCCACACCGTCAGCGGCGGCGACTGGTATGTCGCCGACCAGGGTTCGAGCAGCCGCAGCACCAGCCTGTCGCTGATGCCGTCGTCGGTGCTGAACCAGGCGATCGTCTTCAAGACGTCGCAAGCGAACATTGCCGACGGCGGCCTGGCCGGCACCATCAACGTGACGACCTGCAAGCCGCTGGACAAAAAGGACAAATTCAGCGGCACGATAGCGATCGGCGCGGCCTACGCCCAGTTGCCCGACAAGATCACCCCAGACCTGAACGTCAACGCCACGTGGCAAAACGACGCCGGTACCATGGGCGTCATCGTCCAGGGATTCAAGGAAAAACGCTACAGCCGGCGCGACTCCACTTCGCGCTTCGCCTACGGCGCCAGCAGCGGCTGGGACGTCATCAACACCGCTACCATGAAGGGCATCATCGACGAATCGCTGGCTGGGACCGGCCTCAAGGCTGCTGATCTCAATGGCGTGCGCATGCCGGGCAGCATGTCATCGGAATTCGTCGAAGGCGAGCGCGCCCGCAAAGGCGGCATGATGTCGGTCCAGTTCAAGCCGAACAGGGACCTGGACATCACCGCGACCGGTTTTTACTCGTCGATGGATGCGAACAACCACGGCCGGCTTACCTCGGGCGCGATGTACAGCATGCTGCTCGGTAAGAACGAACCGGTAGGAGCAGTTACGGCCGCCGCGATGCCGACGTCGTCGAACGGCCAGCAGGTTTTCGCCCAGATCAAAAATCCGGTGATCGTCAATCAAACCTCGATCTACGGCTTGCCGTTGAAAGTACTGAAAAGCGCCGATATCGTCTTCCCGGCCGGCACCACCCCGCAGTACGTCGGCAACTCGGAAGGCTTCTACCGCGATGGCGCCAACGCCACCAGCGCGTTCCTCGACCTCGACGCCAAATACCGCGTCAACAGCGAGCTGAGCGTCAAGGGCTTGGCCAGCGTGACGCGCGGCGAGGGCAAGACCGTGCTCGACCAGGGCCTGACCTTCGCCCGTTACGGCACCGGCATCAGCTACGCCCTGAACGGCATCGGCAATCCGCCCGATTCGCAGTATTTCGGCACCGGTACCAACACCCCTGGCCTGAACCCGGACGGCAGCGGCTACAAGCTGGTCGGCTTGGCCGCCTCCGGCATCAAGACGGTCGACCGCGAACACAGCTTGCAGTTCGACGCGGAATACAAGATTGACAAGAGCTTCCTGCAGTCGATCGAATCGGGCGTGCGCTATTCCGACCATAAGCGCACCAGCGGCCGTTACAATCCGGCGCTGCGCGGCGGCTTGCCGGCGGCGCCGACCACCGGCGTGATGCCGTACCCGTCCGACTTCGGCAGCGGCCTGGGCAACGCCAACTGGGACAACACCGGCTTCACCTACGACCCGGCCACGGTGAAAGCCTATATTGCGGCCATTACCAAGACCACCACGCCGGAATTCGAGCGCCGCGTAGCCAGCGAAATCGACATGCGCGAACGCCAGAGCGCCGTTTACCTGATGGCCAACCTGGAACTGGACAAATGGTCGGGCAACCTCGGCCTGCGTTTCGTGCGTACTGAAGTGGACGCTAACATTTCGACGCCGATCCCGACCAATACCTGCAAGCGTACCGAGCCGGGCAAGCCTGCCGTGCCGTGCGCCGCCTATCCGACCGCAATCACCACCGCCGGCGACGGCGCATCCTACCGGGACAACGTGGCGTTCGATCCGAATGGCGGCGTGCTGTACTACAAGACGCCAACCAACCGCGCCTTCACCAACCTGCTGCCCAGCCTGAACCTGCGCTACGAGATGGACACGGACATGATCGTGCGTTTCGGCGCCAGTCGCACCCTCGGGCGCCAGAACTACAACGTGCTCGGAACCGGTTTTGGCGCGCCGACTTGCATCGCCAGCGGTTGCACCGTCAACGGCCCGAACCCGAACCTGCGCCCGTTGCTGTCGGATAATATCGACCTGGCGTGGTCCTGGTACTTCAAGCCGCGTTCGCTGATATCGGTCAACGTGTTCCATTCGAAGATTGATGGTTACGTGAAGACCGGCACGGCGTCGCAGATCACGGTCGACCTGGTCGATCCGCGCGACCAGAAAGTCAAGCCGTTTTTCGTGAACACCTCAAGCCAGCAAGGCGCCAAGATCAGCGGCATCGAACTGGCGTACGAGCAGCCGGTATGGGGCGGTTTCGGCTTCCAGTCCAACGTTAGCCGCGCCAGGACAAAGGTCGACGATGGCCGCCCGATGGTCGGCGCGTCCGAATGGGCGGCCAACGTCGGCGGTTACTTCGAGAACGACGACCTGAGTGCTCGCCTGGTCTACAACTACCGCGGCAAGTACGTCAGCAGCAGCACCGCGCCGGCGCCGACCTCCAACAGCCAGGGCCTGTCGGTGATCAACGGTGTGGCGATGCCGACCGCGCCGACCATCGCCGCCGGCGTGTCGACCCTGGCGTTCTCGCTGAACTACAACATCAGCAAGAATCTGGTGGCGTCGTTTGATGCCACCAATTTGCTCAACACGGCGCGCGCGCAGTATCGCTACAGCGAAGAAGAACCGCAAAAGCTCGACGTCAGCGGCCGCCAGTTCTACCTGAACCTGAAATACAAGTTCTGATGTGAAGCGGTAGTGGTAGCAAGTAAAAAATGAAAAGGGTGCTTCGGCTCCCTTTTTTTACGCGTTTTCGAAAATATATTGGGCTTGCGTTATCGAAACCGTGTTGAAAGTGCGGCATCTAACGGTTAAGCCAAGCGTGCGCGGATAAGATGAAGCCGTGTGAGTGACGCCCCTTGTCGAACGACCCAAGGAAGGCGAAAACATCAACAGGTGAGCCGGTCGCCTCAAGGACCGGCACCAGATATCACGGGGTTGCGCAGGCGTTTGCGCAGTACCGAACAATGGCAGCATCTGATAATGGCAGCGCAGACCTCATGTCCACCAATGCTCATCCCACCAAGTTTCTCGTGCGCGAATACCTGGAGCGCCGCGCGCATGATCCCGCGCCGCCTGCGGCTGCAGTTTCCACATCCAACAAACGGGCGATGATTGACTTGGTTGCGGGAACCAAGACCGATACCATCGTGTCAAAGCCTTCGACACACCAGGAGGATTGCCCATGACCAAGCGTATTGGAAACAAAGACGAAGCCCAACATCGCGGCAAGCAGGAAAAGAAAGACATCAAGGCTGCCAACAAGGCGCGCGAGTTGGTCAAGCAGGCCATTGCGCGGGCCAGGTACCAAAACCAGGTACGGAACCAGCCCATGGCATCGCACTTGCCGCCGGCATAACCGTTCGTCTGTTTTTCAGTAGCCCACCCTGGCAACGCGGTGGGTTTTTTTACGCCCGGTTAGGCCCGCTTATGCCCGCTTAGGCCCGTTTTTGCCTATTTATGCCTGTTTTTTTCCCGTCCGCCGACCGCCAGCCGCCACTCACCGAAAATCCCTGTCGCCCGGATGGCGCCCGCGGTATTGTGGCGTTCTCTGACAACGGGAGCGATCGTGAACACTATTCATTCTTACCAATGGCGCAAGCAATTGATGTGGGGGCTGCTGCTGATCGGGCTGGGCGGCGCTTTCCTGCTTGACCAGATGGGCGTCGTCGAGATAGTTGAGCTGTGGCATTATTGGCCGCTGATCCTGGTAGTGATCGGCATTAACAAGATGATCGGCTATCCGACCGCCGCCGACTTTACCAGCGGGCTGTGGACGATGTTCATCGGCCTGTGGCTGTTTGCCAACTTCGAGCGTGCGTTCGGGATGACGTTTTGGACCAGCTGGCCGTACCTCATCATCGCCTGGGGCGTCACGCTGATCCTCAAGCCGTTCATCCGCGCGCGCTTCGCCATCAATCCACCAACCGGGGAGTCTGGCCATGAAAACTGAAATGCCAAGCAAGAATGTGTCGCGCCAGGTGATCCTCGGCATGCTGGTGATCGGCATGGGGCTGCTGTTCCTGCTCGACAACATGAACATCTGGAATTTCGGTCGCGCCCTGTCGTTCTGGCCGATGGCGTTCATCGTGGTCGGCGTCATCAAGCTGTGCGACACCAACAGCTCGGACGGCGTTATTCTCGGCGGCGCGCTGATCCTGGTCGGCGTGCTGATGATGCTGGACCGGCTTGGCCTGGTGTATTTCAGCTGGCGCACGATCTGGCCGGTGATGCTCATTGCGCTGGGCGGCTCGGTGGTGTACCGCGCCGTCGCCGGGCGGCGCCTGGTCGGCTCGTCGGCAAAAGACGCGGTCGGGTCCGACGACGTCGTCGATGTCACTGCCATCCTCGGCGGCTTCGAGCGCCGCATCAATACGGAGAACTTCAAGGGCGGCGAAATAACCGCCGTGATGGGCGGCTGCGAGCTCGACTTGCGCGGCTCGTCGATCGACGGCGAAGCGGTGATCAATGTGTTCGTCATGTGGGGCGGTATCACCCTCAAGTGCCCGCCGGATTGGACGATCGTGTTGCACGGTACGCCGATCATGGGCGGCTTCACCGAGAAGACCGCGCCGCCGCCGGACAACAGCAAGCGCCTGATCGTGCGTGGTCACGCCATTATAGGCGGTGTGGAAGTTCGCAACTGATGCAGGGACCGTTCGCCAGCAGGCGTGGCGCCGCACTGTTCACACGCTCGGCCTGGAGGCGCACCGCAAGGTCAGCCTCGACGCCGAGGTGACGCTGGCGCTGCATTTCCTGGCGACCGAACAGGTGCGCTTCGGCGAACGGCTGGTGGTCAAACGCGACGTGGCGATCGACGCGCTGGCCTGCCTGCTGCCGCCGCTGATCCTGCAGCCGCTGGTCGAGAACGCGGTCAAGCACGGCATCGGCAATTTGACTGAAGGCGGTGCGGTGCGCATTCATGCCGCGCGCGCCGGCTCGCAGTTGCGGCTCAGCGTGGAAAATGACGTCGATGCCGCCCAGCCGACGGCATCGCGCAACGGCATTGGCCTGGCCAACGTGCGCCAGCGGCTTGCCGCGGCTTACGGCGAGCAGGCCGCGATCCACTGGTCGCGCAGCGGTAACCGGTTCCGGGTCGAGCTGACGATTCCGTTCGAAACAAAGGACGAAATCAAGGGCGCATCGACATGCGGGTGATCATCGTCGACGACGAACAACTGGCGCGCGGCGTGCTGCGCGAATACCTCGGCGCGCATGCCGACATCGACATCGTCGGCGAATGCGCCAACGGCTTCGAAGCGGTCAAGGCGATCGCCGAATTGCAGCCGGACCTGGCGTTCCTCGACATCCAGATGCCGAAACTGAACGGCTTTGAGGTGTTGGAACTGGCAGGCCAGGCACCAGCAATACGCGTCATTTTCGTCACCGCCTTCGAGCAGTACGCCATCAAGGCGTTTGAGGTGCACGCGATCGATTATCTGCTCAAGCCGTTCAGCCAGCAGCGGCTCGATGTGGCGCTGGCGCACGCGCGCGCCGGTCCAGTGCAGGCTACCGCCGACATCGACGTCATCGAGGCGCAGGACGATTACGTGTGCATCAGCACGGGCGGCAAGGCGTGGCTGAAGAACCAGCGCCTGGCCGAGCTCGAGGTACTGCTCGATGCGGGGCGCTTCGTGCGCATCCATCGCTCATACATCGTCAACATCGAGCGCATGAGCCGGATCGAGCCGGCGGGCAAGGACAGCCATTGCGTGGTGCTGCAAGATGGGCGACGTGTTCCGGTCAGCCGCAGCGGGTATCAGAAGCTGCGGGCGCTGCTGGGATAGAAGCGAAATGGGGTCCCCGCGTGCGCGAGGACGACGACCTTACCCCTTCGTCCCCGCGTGCGCGAGGACGACGACCTTACCCCGTCGTCCTCGCGCACGCGGGGACCCCATTGACTACGCCGTGCCAAGTCCCCACCACTTTGGCAGCAGCGCCTGCACATCCGGCTGCGAAAACCGGTCGTCGATCAGGACCACCACGCCGCGGTCGCCGCTGGTGCGGATCACCCGTCCCGCCGCCTGCACCACTTTCTGGATCCCCGGATACAGGTAGGTGTAGTCGTAGCCGGCGCCGAACGTCGCCTCCATGCGCTGCCTCACCTGTTCGTTCACCGGATTCATTTGCGGAAGGCCAAGCGTGGCGATGAAGGCACCGATCAACCGCGCGCCGGGCAGGTCGATGCCTTCGCCGAAGGAGCCGCCCAGCACCGCGAAGCCGATGCCGCAGCTGTCGCTGGTGAAGCGCGCCAGGAAGGCCGCCCTTTCATTCTCATCCATCCGGCGCGACTGGCTGAACGCCGTAATTGCCGGATGCTGTTCGGCGAACGCCTGCGCCACCTGGTCGAGATAATCGAAGCTGCTGAAAAACGCCAGGTAGTTGCCCGGCGCGGCGCGGTACTGGGCGGCGATCAGTTCCGCGATCGGCGCCACCGAGCGGGCGCGGTGCTGGAAGCGGGTCGAGATGCGGTTCACCACGCGCACCTCGAGCTGGCCGGCGGAAAACGGCGATTCAACGTCGATCCACGCGGTGTCGGCCGGCATGCCGAGCGCGTCGCTGTAGTAGTGCCACGGACTGAGGGTGGCCGAAAACAGCGCGCTCGAATGGGCGGCGGCAAAGCGCGGCTTTAAAAAAGGCGCCGGCACGATGTTGCGGACGCAGAGGGTTGAGCCGTGTGTTTCGTCACGCGATACGTCGAACAGCGAGTGCGCGCCGAACGATTCGGCCAGGCGCGCGAAATGCAACGCATCGAAATAGAAACGCTGCAGCGCCGGTTCGAGCGGCGCCGGGTCCTCGGCCAGGAACTCGGTGATGTCGCCGGCCGCCGCCTGCAGGTTGGCGAGCAGCTTGCCTGGTAGTTCCGGCATCACCTGGTAGGGCGCGGCGCAAGCCTTGTCGAGTTCAGTCCAGCTGCGGGCGACCCGATCCAGCGATTTTTTCAACGCCGGCGTGGCCAGGGCGCGCGCCGCCCGCAAGCTTGCGCGCGAAAGCTCGGCCGAATACATTGCGCGGGCGCGCGCGACCAGGTTGTGCGCTTCGTCGACCAGCACGCTGATCCGCCAGCCGTTGGCCGTGGAGAGGGCGTACAGCATCGCGCCGCCATCGAAGTAATAGTTGTAGTCGCCGACGATGACGTCGGCCCATTTGGCCATCTCGGTGCCCAGGTAATAGGGACAGACGCCGTGCGCCAGCGCGGCCGTTCGCAGCGATGCCCGGTCCATCACCGGTAATGCCGCGGCCGCGCTGCGCGCTTGCGGCAGGCGGTCGTAGAATCCCTTGGCCAGCGGGCAGGAGTCGCCGTGGCAAGCCTTGTCGGGGTGCTCGCAGGCCTTGTCGCGCGCGGCCAGTTCGAGCACCCGCAATGGAATAGTGCGCGTGCCGGACCGGATGGTGGCCAGCGCGTCGAGCGCCAGCTGGCGGCCCGGCGTTTTCGCGGCCAGATAAAACACCTTGTCGAGCTGCTGGCCCGGTGCCGCCTTCAGTACCGGGAACAGGCTGCCGACGGTCTTGCCGATGCCGGTCGGCGCCTGTGCCAGCACGCAGCGAGCGCTGCTGTTGGCGCGGAAGATGGTTTCGGCCAGGTGGCGCTGGCCGGGGCGAAATTGCGCATGCGGGAACTGCAAATTGCTCAAAGATTCATTGCGCGCGCCGCGGTGCGCCAGTTCCTGGCCGGCCCAGGCGACAAAGCGCTCGCACTGGCCGGCGAACAGCGCGGCCAGCTCAAGCGCCGAGGCGGTTTCGCGCAGTACGGTCTCGCTCTGGCGGGCGATGTCGAAATAGACCAGGGCCAGATTGACCTGCTCGAGGCCGCGCGCCTGGCACAGCAGGTGGCCGTAGACCCGCAACTGGGCCCAGTGCAGATGGCGGTGGCGTTCGGGCAAACTGTCCAAGCGGCCGCGGTAGGTCTTGATTTCTTCCAGCAGGTTCTGGTCCGGGTCGTAGCCGTCGGCGCGCCCGCGTACCAGCAACTGCCCGTGGCTGCCGGACAGGGCTACCTCGGCCTGGTAGGCCGGGCCGCGCCGCGCCGTCACCACTGCATGGCCGTTGATGCCTTCGAGGGCGGTGGGTGAGGGCGTGAAGCGCAGGTCGAGGTCGCCCGCCTTGGCGGTGAAGTCGCACAGCGCGCGCACCGCCACGACGTAACGCGCGACGCAGCTCACGCTCACCCTTGCGCCTCGATCCATTCGAGATAGCACACCGAGACCGGCATCCGGTGGGTGGCGCAGTAGTCGATCCAGCGCAATTGGTTGTCCTGCAGGCGGTCGCCCGGGCCCTTCACCTCGATCATGCTGTAGCGCCGCTCGGCCGGCCAGAATTGAATCAGGTCGGGGAAGCCGGTGCGGTTGGCCTGGACGTCTTGCAGGATGCGTTCGAACATTTTCTTCAGGTCGCGGGCGGAAATGCAGGTCAGTGCCAGTTCGAGCAGCTCGGCGCTGATGGCGTCCCAGGCGACAAAGGGCGACATGATGCCGGCCTTGGCGGCGAAATTGGCGCGGATGGTATCGCGCCAGAGCTCGCCGTCGAGTTCGGCCAGGCAGGCGCCGAATTCGCCCGCGCGGCGCTGGAAGAAGTCGAGGCTGTACAGGTCGGCCGGTCCGCGGTGGAACGGGTGAAAAAAGGCGCCCGGGATGGCGCTGAAAACGGCGCGCCAGCACAACAGGCCGAACAAGGCGTTGATCAGCGTGTTTTCGACGTAGAACACGGGGGCACCGGGGGCATCGGGGGTACCAACGCGCGCCAGATGGTCGCGCACGGCGCCCTCGACCCAGCGGCCAGTGACCGGCACCGGCAACCGCAGTTCGAGCGTGGCGACGACGGGCGGGCGCGGCGCGCGGGTGGTCGGGCGGCCCAGTCGGCGCGTCAGCCGCGGCGAGATGCGCAGCAGTTGCTGGCGCTCGGCGTCGCTTTCAAGCGCGCCCTGGGCCGCCAGCAGCAGTTGGTAAGCCTGGGCATATTGCTTGTTCTTTTCGAGTACGCGGATGGCGCGCGCCCGCGCGCCGGGAAAGCTGCAGTGCGCGTACAGGTCGTAGGCGTCACTCCACTGTTTGCGTTGTTCATAGTGCCGGGCGATCTGGAACACCAGGCGTTCGCGCCGGCTGTTGAGCCAGTCGTTCTCGAACGGCGCCGACGGCAGCAGCAGCTGCAGGTCGCCCAGGTTGTCACTTAACCCGTCGTTGGCGCGGAATTTTTCCTTGCAGTGATGTAGTTCAAGGTAGCGGTCGATGTCGGCGCGGCTACGAAAGCCGCGCGAGGCGGCCGAGAACTCGACCGTTTCGTAGCGGCACAGGCCGAGATCCGACAGCACGAACTCGGTCCAGTCCTGGCGAAAATTGCCGAAAAAGATCAACCGCAGGCGGTCGCACAGCGGCTTGACGCTGATCTGGAAAACATGGTCGCCGCTGTTGCTGTGCCAGGCCGAAAACCGGCGCGCGTCAGTAAAACCGGGGCGCAGCGCCGCCAGCACGTCGCCCTTGCGGCCAGATAGCTGGTGCGCCGGCACGCCGAACAGGGAGCCGATCTCGGGTTTGGACAAGAGCTCGAACAAGTCGTCGATTGAAAGCACCGGGTCGGGCTCGACCCAAGCGGGCGGCAGGTAGCGCGCGGCCTCGACCGGGCAGCCGATCTCGGCATAGTTGAGCTTGCTGGCGCGGAACAGGCTGCCCTTGCGCATGACCATGCGGACGAACAAGGCGCGCGACGGCTGCGGCAGCACCGCGAAGGTGGCAAGAAAGTCCCGCTCGTCGTCGGTCAAAAGGTCGTTGTAGCGCTCGCCGATCCAGTCCAGTACGCGCTGGAAGTTGTCCAGGTAGTAGAACTGGTTATCGAATACTTTGTTCATGTGGGACTGCCGCAATTCCTGGTGCTGCACTGTGCATACATACAGTATAACCGAAGAGGCGGGCAGTCCCCAGCAAAATCGGGCTGGCGTGCTTGAAATTCAGTCCGTGGCTTTCAGCGACGTCAGCGGGGCGGGAGCGAGGGCGCACTTTTTGCCGCCGCCGCAGCGGGCCGCTTCGAGCTGCGCCCGTTCGCCGGCATGGCGACTGGAATGTATGATGATCGCCGACAACAAGGCGACGTCGCTTTCGACGGCCGGGTCGAGCGCCGCGGCCGGGGCCCGCTCCGGCGCCGACGACGATTTCTTCGGCCGCGAAGCGTTTGCCACCAGAGCACGTACCGGCGCCGGCTTGACTGCGACAACCGGGGTGCTCTTGCGCGGCGCGATGGCTGCCGGCCCGGCCGCGACCGCCTTGACCGGCGCCGGCTTGAGCATGACCAGCGACGGCCGGGCGGGAGCATCGGTACGGGCTGGCCGCGCATCGACGACCGTGGCCGGCAGCTGCGGTTGGGCCGGCATAGAGGCGGGGATGGGCGTGGGCGCGAGTGCGGGTAGCGGCGCGAAGCCAGCGTCGTTGCCGGCCAAGATTGGCGGGCGCGCGCCGTACGCATCGGGCGCTGCCTTCGATTCGGCCAGCGCCGGCTGGCGCGCCGGGATGTTTTCGCGCGCCGGTCGGTCGGGGTGGCTCTCCGTATGGATGAGCCCCCTGTTTTGAATCGATGGGAGTTCAGATGAAAGAAATTGCATCGGCCGATACGCGCGGATTTCTCATGTTGCCGCAAGGGCCTGAACAAGTTGGGTACTACACCAATGGCACGCCTGGCGGCGGTGCTGCCCGGTTCGCCCACCCCACACTGCTTTCTTTGATCTGTAGAGTCGAAAGCTTTTGGCAAGCCGAGGACGGCCGAAAACTAGGAATTGGGCACATTAGCGTTGCCGGAGGCACAAAAATGAAGGATCACCGTTCTCATCGGGGTGGCCTGGACGTTGATGTGCGGCCTTTGCGGCAGGATGGAAACAACCTGCGCGTAACGCGGTTTGACAAGCTGTATGACCACGATGCAACCGCGAAGCTTGTCGATTTATTTCTGGATTCCGGCGAAGTCGATGTCGGGTATTTTAACCACCTCCGGATCCGTGGCGTCAAATTCCTGGTCGGTCACGATGACCATTTACAGTCATTGTCTTGCCGCTACCGGAAAGGTGCGGGCCATGCGTGCGATTTCGGCCTGGACCTGACGACCGGGAAAACCGTTCCCGGATCGACCTGCTGATCCATGAAAGGCTTTGTCCCCAGCTTGCTTGACCGCCTGTTCGGCGAACGCGCGCACAACGCTGCCAGCGGGGTCGTGTCGCGCCTGTCGATGGACCAGCTCAAGGACAGCGTTGCGCGCGACCTCGAGGCGCTGCTCAATACCCGTATCGGCATCGCCCCCGACATGCTCGAGCTCTTCCCCGAATGCCGCAAGTCGATCATCAGTTACGGCCTGATCGACTTCGCCGGCTTTTGCCTCTCCAGCACCGACGACCGCGCCGCCATCTGCGCCAGCCTGAAAGCGGCCATCGAGCAGCACGAGCCGCGCCTGCGCGAGGTCAGCGCATCGCTTGAACTCGAGCAGGGCAGCGTCAATCGCCTCAATTTCGTCATCAACGCCGTGCTGCAGGTGGAAGCTTCGGCCGAACCTGTCAACTTCAATGCGGTGCTGCAGCCGTCGTCGCTGCATTACTCGATCAGCAAGGCGGCGCGCACCGTGCGCACCTAGAAATCGATTTCAACTTCAAACCAACCGCGGCGCGGTGCTTGCCGGTGCCGCAACCGCTCACACCAAGGACGCCATCGATGGACATCAACCTGAAGACGCTGATTGGAAAACTCAACGACAGCAGCCGCACCGCCGCCACCCGCGCCGCCGGCATCTGCGTCGGCCAGGGACATTACGAGGTCGACATCGAACACCTGTTCCTGGCGCTGATCGAACAACCGAACTGCGACTTCGTGCGCATCGCCCATCAGTGCGGCATCAGCCTGACCGGCCTGGAGACCGACCTGCGCCACGAGATTGCGCGCTTTTCCACCGGCAGCGCGCGCACGCCGGTGTTTTCGAAGCATTTGCCGACGCTGTTCGAGCATGCCTGGCTGATCGCGTCGCTGGACGGCGCCGGCCCGCACCAGATCCGCAGCGGCCACTTGCTGCTGGCCTTGCTGACGGCGCCCGACCTGGCACAACTGGCCCGGCGCGGCTCGCCGCTGTTTGCCCAGGTGCCGGTCGAGCGCCTGAAGCACGACTTCGACAAGCTCACGCGCGGGTCAAGCGAAGCCGAGCCCACCACGGCCACTGCCACCAGCGCCGCCGGCGAGTTCGGCCCGGGCGACCCGGTGTCGGAACTGGATGCAAGCGCGGCGCACAAGACGCCGGCGCTGGACCAGTTCACCACCTGCCTGACCGCTCGCGCAAAGGCCGGCAAACTGGACCCGGTGATCGGCCGCGACCCGGAGATCCGCCAGGCGATCGACATCCTGATGCGGCGCCGCCAGAACAACCCGATCCTGACTGGCGAAGCGGGGGTCGGCAAGACCGCCGTGGTCGAAGGGCTGGCGCTGCGCATCGCCAGCGGCGACGTACCCGCAGTGCTGCGCGGGGTCGAGATCCATACGCTCGACATGGGCCTGCTGCAGGCCGGCGCCAGCGTCAAGGGCGAGTTCGAAAACCGCCTGAAGAACGTCATTACCGAGGTAAAAAAGAGCCCGCATGCCATCATCCTGTTCATCGATGAAGCGCACACCATGATCGGCGCCGGCGGCGCGGCCGGCCAGAACGACGCCGCCAACCTGCTCAAGCCGGCGCTGGCGCGCGGCGAACTGCGCACCATCGCGGCCACTACGTGGAGCGAATACAAAAAATACTTCGAAAAAGACGCCGCGTTGGCGCGCCGCTTCCAGGTCGTCAAGGTCGAGGAGCCGGACGAGGAGACCGCCTGCGCCATGCTGCGCGCGATGGCACCGCTGATGGAACAGCATTTCGGCGTGCGGGTCTATGACGACGCGATCGAAGCGGCGGTGCGGCTGTCGCACCGCTACATCAGCGGACGCCAGCTGCCCGACAAGGCCATCAGCGTGCTCGACACCGCCTGTGCCAAGGTGGCGCTGGGGCAGAATGCGACGCCGGCCCAGGTCGAAGCGCTGGTGCGCCGGATCGAGCGGATCGACGCCCAGTCGGCCGCTTTGACGCGCGAGGAAAGCGCCGGTGCCGATCATGGCGCCCGGCTGGCATCGCTGCGCGCACAGCGCATCGCCGCCACCGAGGAGCAGCGCCAGGTACAGAAACGCTGGGAGCGCGAGCAGGCCATCAACGCCGAGATACAGCGCCTGCGCAGCGGCCTGGAACTTGGCAGCGTTGAGGGCAGCACCGGCCAGAACGGCGCGCTACGCTCCCGGATCGATGAGCTGCGCGAAGTGCAGGGCGAGTCGCCGCTGGTGCCGGTGCAGGTCGACGGCCACGTGGTGGCCGAAATCGTCGCCAGCTGGACCGGCATTCCGCTCGGGCGCATGGTCAAGGACGAAATCAAGACGGTGATGAACCTGCAGGCGCTGCTGGAAGAGCGCATCCTCGGCCAGTCGCACGCCAGCGCCGCGGTGGCGCAGCGGGTGCGCACCGCGCGCGCCAACCTGGACGACCCGAACAAGCCGAAAGGCGTGTTCCTGTTTGTCGGCAGTTCCGGCATCGGCAAGACCGAGACCGCGCTGGCGCTGGCTGACCTGCTGTACGGCGGCGAGCGCAAGCTGATCACCATCAACATGAGCGAGTACCAGGAGGCGCACAGCGTGTCGGGCCTGAAGGGCTCGCCGCCAGGCTACGTCGGCTACGGCGAAGGCGGCGTGCTGACCGAGGCGGTGCGCCGCAATCCCTACAGCGTGGTGCTGCTCGACGAAGTCGAAAAAGCCCACGCCGACGTGCTCGAGCTGTTCTTCCAGGTGTTCGACAAGGGCGTGCTGGACGACGCCGAAGGGCGCCAGATCGATTTTCGCAACACCATCATCATCCTGACCTCGAACGTGGCATCAGGCCAGATGATGCAGGCCTGCCTGAACAAGAGCGCTAGCGAGCTGCCCAGCCCGGACCAGCTGGCCGAAATGATCCGCCCGCAGTTGATGAAGCATTTCAAGCCGGCCTTCCTCGGCCGCCTGGCGGTGGTGCCGTTTTATCCGATCGGCGACGACGTCCTGGCGCGTATCATCGGCCAGAAGCTCGACCGCATCGCGCGCCGTATCGACCATAATCACCATGCCAAATTTGACTACGACGACTCGCTCGTCAATGCGGTGCTGGCGCGCTGCACCGAAGTCGATTCGGGCGCGCGCAATGTCGACACCATCCTGAACGGCACGCTGCTGCCGGAGATCGCCGACAGCGTGCTGGCGAGGATGGCCGAAGGCGGCGCCATTGCGCGCATCAAGGTGAGCGCAACCAAGGCCGGCAAGTTCAAGTACACAATCGACCCGGCCTGAGGAGCGTTTCATGTTCAAACCTGACATGCTGAATGTAGAAGAACTGCTGGCGCCGGTCAGCGCCGACCATCCCTGCGGCGAGGACCTGGCCTATTCCAGCGAACTCGATGCGATCGAAGCGGCGCGCCTCGCCGACGATCCGACGCTCGACCAGGGCGAATGGAAGACCGCGTTGAAGGCGGCCGACTGGCCGTTTGTTGCGGCCAGGTGCGCCAGTTTGATCCGCTCGCGCAGCAAGGACCTCAAGCTCGCGGTCTGGCTGACCGAAGCGAGCGCCAAGACCGGCGCACTGCGCGGCATGGGCGACGCCTTGCTGCTGGTGGCGGCGCTGTGCGAGCGCTACTGGGATGGCTTGTACCCGTTGCCGGACGAGGGCAGCTTCGAGCAGCGCGCCGGGTACATGGGCCTGCTCGAGGCGCGGGTCCGGCAGCTGACGCGCGAAGTCAAGCTGACCGACGGGCGGGCCACGGCGTTCTCGCTGGTCGACGTGGCGGCGGCGCGCTTGCGCGGGCTTGATGCGATCAAGGAGGTCGAGTCGGCCAAGCTGGGAACGTCGCGCGGCTTTTTCCAGGCGCTGCTGGACGACGGCGCGCACTGCCTGGCCGCGATCGCTCAGCTGCGCCGCGTGACGGACCAGCGGCTGGGCGACGACGGCCCCGGCTTCAAGGACGCCAGGGAAGCGCTGGAGGACGTGATCCGCTTCGCCCGCCCAGGCGCGCGCGATCCGCAAGCGCAGGATCAGGCCGGGGCAGGGGAGGCGTCAGAAGTTGACAGCGGCGCCAAAGTAATGTCCGCCGCCGCGCCGCGCCAGCTACAGCCGCCACTGCCCGCCGGCGCGCCGCAGACGCGCGCGCAGGCGCTGGCGCAGTTGCGCGCGGTGGCGCAATACTTCCGCCACACCGAGCCGCACAGCCCGGTCGCCTACCTGGCCGAGCGCGCCGCTGCCTGGGGCGAACAGTCCTTGCACGTGTGGCTGCGCGGTGTGGTCAAGGATCCGGCGGTGTGCGCCCAACTCGAGGAGATGCTGGGCGTGCCGCCGGTGCCGTGATGGACAGCGATTGCCATGAGCACGCCAAAAGCGGCATGTCATTGGTGGTTGGCGAAACTACTTGTCCTTGGCAGCTCCCGGCATTACCTGCGCGGTCGCCTGCGCAATCTGCGCTTCGACCGTCTGCACGGCCTGGCGCGTCGCCTGCGTCACCTGCTCGTAGCCCTGGAACGCATTGTCGATTGCCTTCTTGATGATTTCCACCGCGTTTTCCGAACCCGGCTTGACGTTTTGCGTGACGTCGTAGATCAGCGCCGTCAGTGCGCTTTTTGCCTCGACGATGTGGGCGTCGGCCGCCTGGGTGAATTCACTGCGGATATCGTCCATGATGACCTTGATCTGCGAGCCATACTCGACTGCGGCCCCCATGGCCGGTTTGGCGGCCGTGGCGGCCGCCGCCAGTGCCGCCTTCGGATCCTTGGCCTGGCTGATCTCCTTGCCGGCCGCCATCGATTCTTCGACCTTGTCCTTCGCCGTCGCCATGTTCAGCGCAACCACCTGCTGAACGCCTTGCACCGCTTTGCTGGTGAGCGCGTTAAAAGTCATCATCTGGAGTTCAAACAAGGTCTTGGTGGCGGATGCAAATTGTTCGGGATTCGTAAACATGGACTTCTCCTCGGTTTGGAATAAATACAACGGACGGCTTTCCAGAAATCTCCCCACTTGTTATTGGTCTATTATTTAGCAGCGATTCTTTTTTCGCAATGACTATCTTGATAAGGGCCGGTGGCCTTCTCCCAGCCGGGCCCCAGCGGGGTTTGCGCACAGACCTGCTGGCCATCGACCTTGCTGCGCCACTTGTACCAGGGCGCCGGCGCGGCCACCAGCGCGGCGCCGGCGCCGGTCAGCAGCAGGCCAATTGCAATAATGCAAAATTTTTTCATAGCACGAGGATAGCCGCTTGTGGCTGCAAGTCAAGCGGCCGCAACTCAAGCGTGCACAACTCAAGGGTGCGTACCAGCCGCCGTTGGCGCCGGGCCGAGCGGCGCCGTGAGCGGCACGACCAGGGTAAAGCAGGCGCCCTGGCTGGGTGTGCTGCGCAGTTCGATGCGCCCGCCCAGGATGTTGCTGACGATATTGTGCGCCACGTGCAGTCCCAGGCCGGAGCGGCCCGACCCCATCCGCGTGGTAAAGAACGGGTCGTACGCCCTGGCCTGCACCTGAGGCGCCATGCCGACGCCGTCGTCGTCTACCGAAATCGCCACCAGGTCGCCTGTGCGCATCGCCGCCGTAATCCGCACGGCGCCGCCGTGCCCATCGAGGAAAGCATGCGCCAGGCTGTTCTCAAACAGCTCGGTGACCACTTGCGACAGCGGGCCAGGGTAGCTGTCCATCATCAAGCCAGGTTCCAGTGCAAGCGCCAGGTTCACCCGCGCGCCCTTGGCGGCCAGCTTCAGCGGTGCGGCAAGTTCGGAGAGCAGTTGGGTCAGCGAAAAATCGCGCCGCTCGAGGCTGGCATGGTCGACGGCGATCTGCTTGAAGCCGGCCACCAGCGTTGCGGCGCGCTTGAGGTTGCGAACCAGCAGTTCGCCGGCCTCGCCCGAGTCGGCCAGGTAGCGCTCCAGCGCGGAGCGGCGCAGCCCGACCGCCAGGTCTGCCGCGAGGATGCGGGTGCGTTCGGCCAGCGAGGTGGCCACCATCAGGCTGTTGCCGATCGGTGTGTTCAGTTCGTGCGCAACGCCGGCCACCAGCGCGCCCAGCGCCGCCATCTTGTCGCGCCGCACCAGCTCGTCCTGGGCGCGCGACAGGGTGTCGAGCGCGTGCAACAGTTCGCCATTGATCCGGTCGGCGTGCTCGACGGCGCGGGTCAGGTCCAGGGTGCGCGCCGCCACCAGTCCTTCCAGGTTCTCGCGGTGCTGCGCCAGCTCGTGTTCGCGGCGGGTGCGTTCGATCGCGATGCCGGCCAGGTGGGTGGCGATGTCGATCAGGTGCATGTCGTCTTCGGTCGGGCTACGCACGTTGTGGTGATACATGGCGAACGACCCGAGCACGGTGTGCTTGTCGGGTGCGATCGGCGTCGACCAGGAAGAACGCAGGCCGTATTGGCTGGCCAACGCCGCGTATGGCGCCCAGCCGGGGTCGGTCAGGATGTCGTGCGCGATGACGGGTTTGTTGAAGAACATGGAGGCGCCGCACGAGCCGGCGTGCGGGCCGATCGACAGTCCCTCCAGCGACGCCATGTAGGACGGCGGCAGGCTCGGCGCCGAGATCGGGTGCACGGTGACGCCATCGTCGTCGAGCAGCAGGACCGAGCACTGCACGCCTTCGGACTGGGCTTCGATCAGCAGCATCAGGCGGTCGAGGATGTCCTTGAGCGGCGCGCCGCGCGCGATGAGCTCGAGTACGCGGCCTTCGCCGTCGCGCAATTGCTCGGCACGCACGTGGCGCGAGATGTCGACAAAGCGCGCATGCAGCAGGCGCCGGCCCGGTACCGGCAGCCGGACCAGCAGCACCTCGCACGGAAGCGCGGCGCCGGCAGTGCGCAGCTCGGTCTCGAACTTGACGCTCTCGCCGCCCAGCGCGCGCTGCGACTGGGCCAGCAGCAGGTCGGAAGGCCTGCCTGGCGGGCACAGCTGCGCCAACGGCATGTGCGCCAGGCTTTCGCTCGCCACGCCCAACAAGGCCGCAGCCTTGAGGTTGGCGCCCTGCAGGCGTCCGCTGTCAAGGTCGAGCAGGGCGCCCGCATCGGGCCACTGCATCAGCATGGCGTGATAGTTTACTTCCAGCTTGTCCAGGTCCATCCCTGCCGCTCCCTTGCAACTTTCGAACGCCAGTGTAGTACAAACCTGACGTCGTGCGTCACCCGCAATCAGGCAGGCGTGGCCGGGTAGCCTTCCTCGGCCAGTCTGTCCTGCACGATGACGGCGTCGGCGCGGGTTTCGATCACGGCGGTGCGCGCGCCGACGTCGACCTGCACGATGGCCGCCGGATCGAGATGGCGGACGGTGTCGCTGATGATGCGGGCGCAGTGCTCGCAGCTAATGGCGGGAATGTGCAATGTGAGCATGGGGGTGTCCAGTCCGACGGAGCCAATGCCGGTGCGGCTGCACCGGCACGACCAATGTACAACATCGGCCCAAAGCGTGCGCGCGTGTCACAACGACGCACCCATAAAAGAACGACGCACCATAGAAAAACGCCGCCTCCCTTTTTCAAGGGAGGCGGCGTTTTACGGCTATCTATCCGGTAGTGGTGCCCACGGAGGGACTCGAACCCCCACACCCTAAGGCACATGGACCTGAACCATGCGCGTCTACCAATTCCGCCACGTGGGCACTGATGCTGCTACTGCGGTACTGCGACAACCAAAACAAACTGCTTCAAACTAAAACGCCGCAATCTTGAAACGATCACGGCGCAGTGATGATGCTTACTTTAAAACCTGCGGAAATACATCCGGTAGTGGTGCCCACGGAGGGACTCGAACCCCCACACCCTAAGGCACATGGACCTGAACCATGCGCGTCTACCAATTCCGCCACGTGGGCACTGGGTTACTACATTGTGTTGCTAACTGCCTCGTAACTAATCGGCGTTACCGCCAACTTCTGCTATCATACTAGCCTTTGGAGTTTTGCGCCAGACTAACTTTCGTTACCCTTGGTGCTATTCCAGCCGCTGTTACCCAGCTTGCTTCGTGCCAGCTTGTCACTGCCGCGAAAGACCGAAATTATAGCGGAACAATTTGAAATGTCAAAGCGCCGGCCCAAGTATTTTCGGCGCGCGGCACGTTAGGCGAAATAGGGTGTCCTCCGGTACACTACGCGGAACAGACGTGTCAATCCAACCAATGTGCCAGTCATCCGGGCGTCATACCGGGAGCACTGCCAATACAATTACTGAAAACGATTTGAACCAACCTACTCATACCATTCCCAGCCGCGAGGAAATTCTCGGCATTTTCCGCGATGCACAGTCCCCGCTTGACGCGGCAGCACTGGCGCGCGCCCTTAATGTCGACCCGGACGCAGTGGAGGTGCTGTCGCGCCGCCTGAATGCGATGCAGCGCGACGGCCAGATCCATTCGGACCAGTCCGGCCTGTTCGAGCTGGCCGACCATTCCGGCTTCGTTGCCGGCAAGGTCAGCGCCCACCGCGAGGGCTTCGGCTTCGTCATTCCCGACGAGCCGGGTGAAGACTTGTTTTTGTCCGACAAAGAAATGCAGAAAGTGCTGCATGGCGATCGCGTCATGGCGAAAGTCACCGGCACCGACCGCCGCGGCCGCAAGGAAGCGACCATCGTCGAAGTCGTCACGCGCGCCAACAGCCACATTATCGGCCGCCTGCTCAACGAAAACGGCGTCTGGCTGATTGCCCCGGAAGACAAGCGCATCGGCCAGGACGTGCTGGTCGCCGGCTCGCCCGGCAAGGCCAAGGCCGGCCAGATCGTCAGCGTCGAACTGATCGACCAGCCGTCGCGTTTCAAGCAGCCGACCGGGCGCATCGTCGAAGTGCTGGGCGACCTCGACGACCCCGGCATGGAAATCGAAATCGCCGTGCGCAAGTTCGGCGTGCCGCACATTTTTTCGGCGGCGGCGCTCAAATCGGCCGCCAAGCTGCCCGCTGAAGTACGCGACGCCGACCTCGAAGACCGGGTCGACCTGCGCGACGTGCCGCTAGTTACCATCGACGGCGAAGACGCGCGCGACTTCGACGATGCGGTGTACTGCGAGCCGGTCAGGATCGGCAACGAAGACTGCTTCCGCCTGCTCGTCGCGATTGCCGACGTCAGCCACTACGTGCGGCCCAACGATGCGCTCGACGTCGACGCGCTCGAGCGCAGCACGTCGGTGTATTTTCCGCGCCGCGTGATCCCGATGCTGCCCGAGAAACTGTCGAACGGCCTGTGCTCGCTGAACCCGGCGGTCGACCGCCTGACCCTGGTGTGCGACATGGTCGTGTCGTCGACCGGGGAGGTGACCGCCTACCAGTTCTACCCGGCCGTGATCCACTCCGCCGCGCGCCTGACCTACAACGAAGTGGCCGACATCCTCGGCAACAGCGCCGGTCCCGAAGCGGCGCGCCGCCCGGCCATCGTGCAGCACCTGCTGAACCTGAGCGACGTCTATCACGTCCTCAACAAGGCGCGCCAGGCGCGCGGCGCGATCGACTTCGAGACCACTGAAACCTACATCGTCTGCAATGCGCTGGGGAAGATCGAAAAGATCATTCCGCGCACCCGCAACGACGCCCACAAGCTGATCGAAGAGTGCATGCTGGCCGCTAACGTCTGCGCGGCCGACCTCCTGATCCGCCACAAGCATCCCGGCACCTACCGCATCCACGCCGCGCCGACCGAAGAGAAGCTCACGCAAGTGCGCACCTTCCTCAAGCAGGTCGGGCTGAACCTGGGCGGCGGCGACAAGCCGGCGGCCAACGATTACGCCGTGCTGATGAAGCAGGTCAAGGAGCGTCCCGACGCCCAGCTGCTGCAAACCATGCTGCTGCGCTCGATGCAGCAGGCGGTCTACAGCCCCGACAACATCGGCCACTTCGGCCTGGCCTACGAGGCCTATGCCCACTTCACCAGCCCGATCCGGCGCTATCCCGACCTGTTGACGCACCGCGCGATCAAGGCGATCTTGCTGGGTAAAAAATACGAGCCGAAAGGCATCGAGCTGTCCGGCCTGAACTCGAACGTGTCGAACGCGACGCGCAAGAAGCAGGCCAAGGACAAGGCGCAAGGCACGCAAAAGCAGGAAAAAGACCTGACGATCTGGGACGCGCTCGGCGTGCACTGTTCGGCCAACGAGCGGCGCGCCGATGAAGCGTCGCGCGACGTCGAAGCCTGGCTCAAGTGCTACTTCATCAAGGACAAGCTGGGCGAAGAATTTACCGGCGTCGTCTCGGGCGTGACCACCTTCGGCATTTTTGTCCAGCTCGATGCGCTGTACGTCGAAGGCCTGGTCCATATCACCGAGCTGGGCACCGATTTCTTCCAGTACGACGACGCCCGCCACGAACTGCGCGGCGAACGTACCGGCAAGCGCTACCAGTTGACCGACCGCGTGTCCGTCAAGGTGGCCCGGGTCGACCTCGAAGCGCGCAAAATCGACCTGGTGCTGGCCGGTGGCGCCGACGAAGTGTCCGGCGTTGGCCTGCCCAAGAGCAGTGCGGCAAAAGCGCTCGAAGCCAAGCCGGCCAAGTCGAGGAAGCCCTCGGCCAATACCGAGTCGCGCTACGAACTCGATGCCAACGTCGATGGAAACGCCGCTCGCGCCGCGCCGGCCAAGCGCGCCAAAACCGCGGCGGCGGCCGCCAAGCCGTCGTCCCGTTCAGTAAAAACACCAAGCAAGACCAGCAGGAAGAAGCGCTAACAGATGAAGAACAAAATGATTTTCGGGTTCCATGCGGTGACTTCGCGTTTGCGTCATGAGGCCTCGTCGGTGGAAGAAATTTTTGTCGACGCGTCGCGCCAGGACGGCCGCATGCACGACCTGATCGCCGCCGCCAAGGCAGTCGGCGTGCGCATCATGCCGGTCGATTCGGCCAGGCTCGACAAGATCGTCGGCACCCGCCGCCACCAGGGCGTGATCGCCTTCGCCAGCGAGCTGTCGCTGGCGCGCAACCTCGATGAACTGCTCGACGCGATCGACGGTCCGCCGCTGTTGCTGATCCTCGACGGCATCACCGATCCGCACAACCTCGGCGCCTGCCTGCGCGTGGCCGACGGCGTCGGCGCGCATGCGGTGATCGTGCCGAAAGACCGCGCGGTGGGCCTGAACGCCACCGCCGCGAAAGTGGCCAGCGGCGCCGCCGAGACCGTGCCCTACATCACCGTCACCAACCTGGCGCGCACCATGCGCGAGCTGAAGGAGCGCGACATTTTGCTCATCGGCACCACCGACGACGCCGACAAAGGCCTGTACGAAGCCGATTTTACCGGTCCTGCGGCGCTGGTGATGGGTTCGGAAGGCGAGGGCATGCGCCGCCTGACGCGCGAAACCTGCGACGTGCTGGTCGGCATCCCGATGTTCGGTTCGGTCGAAAGCCTGAACGTGTCGGTTGCCTCCGGCGTCTGCCTGTACGAAGCGCGCCGCCAACGCTTGGCGCGCGAAGGCTGATGACGTCGTCCCCGCGAACGCGGGGACCCAAGTCGCTTGCACAGCGTTAGCATCAATAGCCGACGTTATGCGGCGAAATTGGGCCCCCGCATTCGCGAGGAAGGCGACGATGGCCCAGCCCAAATTGACCCCGCTCGCAGCACCCGTGAACCGAATGCGCTACCATGGCCATATCGCAACAGTCCGTCCCTTCCAATGTTTCCCAATCTTTTAGACGATATCAAGAGCATCATCGAACGCGACCCCGCGGCCCGTAACGGCTTCGAGGTGTTCACTTGCTATCCAGGCTTCCAGGCCATCATGATGCACCGCTGGGCGCATGCCTGCTGGATTAGCCGGCTCAAGTGGATTGGCCGCTTCATCTCTTACGTCGCGCGCATCATCACCGGCATCGAAATTCATCCCGGCGCCACCATCGGCCATCGCGTCTTCATCGACCACGGCTTCGGCGTGGTGATCGGCGAAACCGCCATCGTCGGCGACGACTGCACCATCTACCAGGGCGTGACCTTGGGCGGCACTTCGCTCACCAGTGGGACCAAGCGCCATCCGACGTTGGAGCGCGGCGTCATCATCGGCGCCGGCGCCCAGGTGCTCGGCGCGTTCACGATCGGCGAATACGCCAAGGTTGGTTCGAACGCGGTGGTGGTCAAGCCGGTGCCGGCCGGCGCCACCGCGGTCGGCAATCCTGCCCATATCGTGCGCAAGGATGCAGACGGGCGCAGTGCGCACCTGTTCGCGGCTTACGGTGTGGTGCCGAACGGCGACGATCCGCTGTCGAAGGCGCTGCACGGCCTGATCAACCACGCTGCCCGCCAGGACGAACAGATCGAACGCATGATGGCCACCATGAAGGCAGCCGGACTGTGCTGCCCGAGCATGCCCGAGGGTGACAGACTCGACACTATCCAGCTGAACAGGCTGGTTGAATGAGGATTTGCATGACTAATGAAACCACCGGCGGCCCCGAGTCCGTCACCGCCGACGCCTTGCTTGACCCGTTCGAAATCCGCGTGCTCGCGGTACTTGCCGAAAAGGAAGCGCTCACACAAGACAACTACCCGCTGTCGCTCAATACGCTGACCAACGGTTGCAACCAGCTGTCGAGCCGCGACCCGGTGATGCAGTTATCCGAAGAGACGGTACAAGATGTGCTGCAGCGGCTGATGCAGCGAAAATTCGTCAACGGCATCACGCAAGCGGGCGCCCGCGTCACCAAATACGAGCACCGCATGCGCATCAAATGGTCGCTCGAGCAAGACAAGATGGCGGTGCTGACGATCCTGATGCTGCGCGGCCTGCAGACCGCCGGCGAGATCCGTGCCCGATGCGGCCGGCTTCATGAGTTCAAGTCGCCGCTGGAGGTCGAAGCGTGCCTGCAGTTCTTGATCGACAAATACCCGCCGCTGGTGGCACGCCTGTCGCTCGCGCCTGGCACCAAGGAGCCGCGCTACGGCCACCTGCTGGCCGGCGACGCCGCGCTGGCGCAGCAGGAGTCGGCCTTCGGTCCGGTGAGTGCGCCGGCCCAAGGCAGCCGGGTGGCGCAGCTGGAGCAGGAAGTGAGCAGCCTGCGCAGCGAGGTCGACGACCTCAAGGCGCAGTTCGACAGCTTTAAAAAGCAGTTCGAGTAGCTAAGCAAGCTGCTCGCCCTCAGTCGACCCATCCTCAGCCTTCGTCGCGCCAGCGGCGCAGGCGCATCGCCGCAAAGATCATCGCGCTGCCAATCGCTACGCCGACCCACACGCCCGGCTGCAACAAGGTCAGCCACGACTGCGTGAAAATGCTGCCGGCGTTGACCGTGTGCGCGGCATTGTTCATCAGCGCGGCCGGCGAAACTTCGCCGAACGGCAGCCAGGCGCCAGGCACCAGCCCGGCCAGCCCGCGCGCGATCACGTTGTGGATGAACCAGTTGACGTCGAAGCCGCCGCCCATGTATTCGGTCAGGATGAAATTGGCCCACTTGGCCAGCACCGCTACCAGGACCGGCACGCCGACCGCCCACAGGAACACTTTCGAGCGTGCCCACGCCGACACCATCAGCAACCAGCCGACCGTCGGGATCGCCCACAGCACGTAGACCGGCAACAGGCCCACCAACCGCAGTGGCGCCAGGTAAAAGTCCGGGTTGCCCAGCACCAGGCCGAACAGGTGCAGGCCGTTGAACGACACCGCCGTCAGAGCGATGAACACCATCAGCAGCGACACGCCGGTGCCGATGGCGATGGTAATCATGGGCGCCACGCACACGGCGGTCAGCACTTTCGACAGCACCGTCTGCTGGTCCGATACCGGTAGCGACTTCCAGAACAGGATGCTGCGGTCGCGGCGGTCGTCGTACAGCGCGGCCAGGCAGTAGAAGAACACCACCACCGGCAACACGCCGAACAGCGGCGCGCAAGCTGCCAGCCAGGCGTTGGCGACGACGGCGGCGATACTCGTCCGGACCGTCAGCGGCATCGCATTCAACAACTCTACCTTGCTCATGTGGTGGCCATTGACGCTCACCGAGTCGCCCAGGCCATGGGTGGCGAGGGCGTACCCCGTGGTGATGCCGACAAAGGCCAGCATCACCAGCGCGATGGTCAGCGGCGCCCAGAAAAATGCGCCCTTGTTCTCCCAGTATTCACGGCGGAGCAGCCATTTCATCGTTTTCATGCGTAGCTTCCTTTCATGGTTGCAACAAACAGGTCGGCGACGCTGATATTGCGGGTCTCGCCGATGGCCGAAAGCTGGGTGCGCGAGGCGCTGCCTGGTGCGGCCGAGTCGAATAGCATCACCGATTTTCCGAAGACGGTGCGGCGGTCGATTGGCTGCAACGCGTTGGCGGCGTTGACTTTGTCGTGAGGCACCATCACTTCCGTGTAGCGCTCGCCGATTTCATCCATCGACGCCGCCAGCACGATCTTGCCGTCCTGGATGAACATCAGGTCGGTCAGGATGTGTTCGACTTCTTCCACCTGGTGGGTGGTAATGATGATCGTCTTGCCTTCATCAAAATAGTCTTCCAGCAGGTTCTGGTAGAACTGCTTGCGGTAGATGATGTCCAGGCCCAGGGTCGGCTCGTCGAGTACCAGCAGCTTGGCGTCGATTGCCATCACCAGCGCCAGGTGCAGCTGCACCACCATCCCCTTCGACATCGCCTTGACCTTCATCGACGGCTTGAGCTTGGTGTTGGCGAGGTAGCGCTCGGCCTTCTCGCGGTCGAAACGGGGATGCACGCCGGCGACGAAATCGATCGCTTCGCTCACCCGCAGCCAGCGCGGCAGGATTGCGACATCGGCGATGAAACAGACGTCCTGCATCAGCGCGTCGCGCTCGGTGCGCGGATCGAGCCCGAGCACGCTCAGTTCGCCCTCGAACGGCACCAGGCCGAGCGCCGCCTTGAGCGTGGTGGTCTTGCCGGAGCCGTTCGGCCCGATCAGGCCGACGATGCGGCCGGCCGCGATGTCGAAGCTGACGTTGTCGACCGCGGCATGCTTGCCGTAGTGCTTCGACAGGCCCCTGGCGGAAATCACGGCGCTCACGATGCCGCTCCCGGCTGGGCGGCGCGCAGCAGCTGTTCGAGGTCGATGCCGAGGCGCCGGATGCGTTCGACCATGGCCGGCCATTCTTCGCGCACGAAGCGCTCACGTTCGCTTGCAAGTAGTTTTTCGCTGGCGCCTTCGGTGACGTACATGCCGATTCCCCTTCTTTTTTCTACGAGATTGTCATCGACCAGTTCCTGATAAGCCTTGGAAACGGTGATGGGATTGAGCTGGTATTCGGCTGCGACCTGGCGCACCGAAGGCAGGGCGTCGCCCCCCTTCAGTACGCCGTCGAGCATCATGCCGATGACCCGCTCCTTGAGCTGCCGGTAAATTGGCGTGTTGTCGTTCCAGCCGATGGTCATGAAACAGTCTCCCCGGCCAAGGGTACGGCGCAATCGTGCATATTGCCTCCCGGTTGTTGATGTGTTGGTGATGTGTTTAAGTGGTGATGTAGTAAAGTATAACACCACAAATTGACGTGTCAATATCTTCTTTTAATATTGAACATGGGTGGGGTGGTGTTGCTGCGCGGGCCGGCCGCTTCAAGCAACGGCGTCGGTCAGCCGACCAGCCTGGCGAAGCGGGCCAGGTCGACGTTGCCGCCGCTGACCAGGATGCCGACCTTCTTGCCTTCGACTGCCACCACGCCCTGCAGCGCGGCGGCCGCCGCCAGGCAGCCGGTCGGCTCGACGATCATCTTCATGCGCTCGGCAAAAAACCGCATGGTCGCCACCAGCTGGTCGTCCGAGACGGTGACGATGTCGTCGACCTCGCGCCGGATCACTTCGAAATTGTGCGCGCCGAGGTGGGTCACCATGGCGCCGTCGGCGATCGTGTCGGGCACCGCGATGTGCACCACCGCGCCACTGCGCAGCGATTGCTGGCCGTCGTTGCCGGCCTCGGGCTCGACGCCGATGATGCGGCAATCCGGGCTCATGGCCGCTGCCGCCAGCGCCGAGCCGGCCAGCAGGCCGCCGCCGCCCAAACACACCAGCAGCACGTCGAGGGGGCCCGTGTCTGCGAACAGTTCCATCGCCGCCGTGCCTTGGCCGCAGATGACGTCGGGATGGTCGTACGGGGGAATCAGGGTCATGCCGCGCTGTTGCGCCAGCCGGCGGCCGATCTCTTCGCGGTTTTGCTTGTAGCGGTCGTAGACGATGACTTCGGCGCCGTAGCCCTTGGTGGCCGCCACTTTCAACGCCGGCGCGTCGTGCGGCATGATGATGCTTGCGGCCATGCCGAGCAGGCTGGCCGACAGCGCGATGGCCTGCGCATGGTTGCCTGAAGAGTAGGTCAGTACGCCGGCGCGGCGCTGGTCTTCGGTAAATTTCGACAGCGCGTTGTAGGCGCCGCGAAATTTAAAAGCGCCGCTGCGCTGGAAGTTTTCGCACTTGAAGAACAGTTGCGCGCGCGCCAGGCGGTTGGCGGTGGTGGAGGTGAGTACCGGGGTGTGGTGGGCCACGCCCTTGATCCGCAAGGCCGCTTTTTCAACTTCGCTGAACTGCAATTGCGCCAGGTCGACCATGGTGTGCATTTCGTTGTGCCGGAAGTGCGACAGTATAACGGCAATGGGTCTTCTACAGTACGACCGCCATCACCAGCTCGACCTGCAGGCCGCCGCCGTCGCGATTGCGTACCGTCAGCGCGGCATTGTGGCGGCCGACCACGCGCTCGACGATCGCCAGCCCCAGGCCGGCGCCGTTGGCCTGGCCGCGCGCGGTGTCCATTCGGGTGAACGGCTTCTTCAGCTGTTCGATCTGCCCGGCCGGGACGCCGCAGCCGTGGTCCTGCAGGCAGATCGCCACGCGCTTGATGCCGCCGTTGGTTTTCACGTGGCAGGCAATGTCGAGCTCGGTGATGTCGAGGCCCGGAGTGGCGCCGTAGCGGCGGGCATTTTCGACGACGTTGTTGAAGACGCGCCGCAGGTCGGTGGCATTGCCCATCACGTGCACGCCGGGCTCGATGTCGGCCGTCACACGCATGCCGGGAATGCGCTCGGCGGCGCGGCCGACGTCGCCCAGCAAATCGCTGATGTCGATCGGCACAAAGCTTGCCGCCTCGGTCGGCCTGGCGTAGTCGAGGAACTGGCCGATGATCGCATCCATCTGGCCGATATCGGATTGCATGCCGTCGCGCGCCTCGGTCGACAGGTTCGCCATTTCGAGTTCGAGCTGCATGCGCGTGAGCGGGGTGCGCAAATCGTGCGAGATGCCGGCCAAAATCAGCGCGCGGTCCGATTCGACCTGCTGCAGATCCTCGACCATCTGGTTGAAGCTGCGGTTCGCCTCGATGATCTCCTGCGCGCCTTTTTCGGGCAGCCGGTCCGGCCGCTTGCCTTGGGCGATGTCGCGCGCCGCCACCGTCAGGCGCGCCAGCGGCAGGTTGACCAGGCGCGAAATGAGGGCGGCGCCGAGTAACGACAGTATCCCGACCACGCCGGCCCAGCCGAGCCACTGCACGCCGGACAGGCCGGCCAGCCGTTCGCGCTCGAGCATCAGCCAGTATTCGTCGTCGTCGATCTTGAAGCTGATCCAGAAGCCCGGCACGCCGTTGACCCGGCTCGAAAACCGCGTGTCGGTGCCCAGCTTTTCCTTGACGATTGCTTCGATCTCGGGCATCAAGGTGCTGTCCGGCGGTGGGTCGACGACGTCGTTGTCCATCAGCGCGGTGATGCGGATGCCTTCGTTGCTGACCAGGTCGAACAGCAGTTCCTTGCGCAGGTCGATCGCCGAGTGGGTCAGCGCCGCGCGCGTGATGGTGACCACCGAGATCACCAGTTCGGCCGTCTGCTTGACCTGCGGGCCGCGCTGGACGGCATTGATCATGCCGATCCACGACGCCATCGACAAGGTCGTGAGCAGTCCGAGCAGCAGGAAGGTACGCCAGAACAGGCCGCTCTTGAACCAGTTCAGGCGGCGCGCGCGGCGGGCACCCGCGTCAGCGGCCAACACTAGCGCGGCTGGCCTTCAGGGATGAACACGTAGCCAAGGCCCCACACGGTCTGGATGTACAGCGGGCTCGAAGGATCGGGTTCGATCAGCTTGCGCAGCCTCGATATCTGCACGTCGAGGCTGCGGTCGAACACTTCGTACTCGCGCCCGCGCGCCAGTTCCATCAGCTTCTCGCGCGACAGCGGCTGGCGCGCATGGCGCGCAAACACCTTGAGCACCGAAAATTCGCCGGTCGTCAGCGGTACCGTTTCGCCATTCTTTTTCAGCGTGCGCGTCGCCAGGTCGAGCACGAACTGGCCGAACTCGAACGACGCCGGGGTTTCGGAAGGCGCGCCGGGGATTTCGTCCGGGCCTTTGCGGCGCAGCACCGCGCCGATGCGCGCCACCAGTTCGCGCGGGTTGAACGGCTTCGGCAGGTAGTCATCGGCGCCCATTTCGAGGCCGACGATGCGGTCGACGTCTTCGCCTTTGGCGGTAAGCATGATGATCGGGGTCTGGTCGCCGGCGCCGCGCAGGCGGCGGCAGATCGACAGGCCGTCTTCGCCGGGCAGCATCAGGTCCAGCACCAACAGGTCGTAGCGCTCGCGCAGCCATAGCTTGTTCATCGCCGGAGCGCTTTCGGCGGTGACGACGGCGAAGCCCTGCTCGGTCAGGTAGCGCCGCAACAGGTCGCGCAAGCGCACGTCGTCGTCAACTACCATAATCTTGGCGGAATGGCCACCGGGAGCGGCCTGCGTTGTATTGTTGCCTGTACTTGGGATCGATTGTGAGCTCATGTGCCTGCCGGAATTGTTATATTCATGTTGCTATGGTAACGTCTTATCGCCATGCAAAGAGGGTTGCTTTTCATTCATTACAACCTGTTACAAACTTTACCCAATTCGCCTTACACCCCGAAACGATCAGCCATACACTGAAATCGGAGCAATCAAGCTTATCTGTTTATACGGCATCGCGGAAGAGGAGCACCATGAATATCGCGCCCACACCCAATCATGTACCAGCAAGTGCCCGTTTTCGCGGCAGTCAGGCCTTCGTCCGCGCGCTGGTGCTTGGCTGTGCAATATCATGCGCCGGCCTGCCGGCGTTTGCCGGGCAGGACCGCGAGCGTGACGGGCGCAGCAATACCCAGCAGCAGCAGCAGCAGCCGAACCGTGACATGCCGCCGCCACGCGCCGAGCGCGGCGCGACACCGCAGCAGCAGCCCCAGCCGCCACAGCAGCAGCGGGCCGATCCGCGTCAAGCCGATGCCCATGCCTATGAAGAGCAACGGCGCCAGGCCCAGCAGCAAGACCAGGGCAGCCGCCGCGGCGGCCGCCTCACGGTCGACGAGCGGCGTGAGCTGCGCCGCCAGATCAACGAAGCCGGCGTCGAACTGTACCCGAACCCCCCGCGTCGTTAAACCATACGGCCTGGGTTACCCGCATGCTGCGGCGGCGCCCGCCTGCCGCGTTGTATCTCCTTGCGCTGCACCACCCATCGACAAGCGCCGGCTTTCACCAGCCAGATAGTTTATTTGCAAGCCGCAACATGCTACTCTGTTGAAAATTAGTTGTGGCGAAATTCCCTAGCCACGCAGACAAGTCTTGCGAAAGACGCCTGGAGTACGTAGGTGCCGACTGAATCCACCGTTGCCGACCCCTTGAGCGTGCCTATCGGCGGGCTCGACGCATTGGGGCTGGCGCACTGCATCGTGCAGCGGCGTGACGGCGTGTACGCCGATCCAACCCCGTTCGGCAAGACCTTCCTCGCCGCCTTCGCCCATGTCCTCCACGGCAATTTCTACTTTGCCGATATCGACTACCCGCTGGTGACCAAGGCGCTGTACGATTGCGGCCCGGGTTCGTCGGCTCCACCATCGCGCGGTGCACCGATGCTGCGCATTGCCTCGCGCGTCGCGCCGTTCGATCCGGCCCGGCGCGCCTTGTACAAGGCGGTCAGGATCAGCGAGGGCAGGGCCGAGTACTATTTTGAACCGGTCTTCCAGGCCGACCCTGGCGACCCCGGCGCAGCGGGGCAGCTGGCCATGCTCGACGTCGACGAATTCATTGCCGACGTATGGCAGAAGGGGATCCGCTTCGGTATCGACGTGGATGCCGTGCGCGCGGCGATCGCCCAAGGCAAGGCCGGGCGCATCATCATCGCGCGCCGGCAGGACGCCGTCGCCGGGGTCGATGCCCGGTTCGTCGAGGTGTCCGACGGCATCCACCGCAGCGACGCGCCGCGCCAGATGGCCAATGGCAAGCTGGACCTGATGGCCTTCCAGAACCGGTTCCCGCAGATCCTGGCAAACGTCAAGCTGCTCAGGAAGGAGCCACGCTCGCTTGGCGCGGCCGGCTTCGAGCTGTCCGGCATGCCGATCGAACCTGCCGTGCCGATCGATGTCGACATGACGCCGATGGCCGGACCCGGCACCGCCATCGAGCATACCGCGGGCGGCGAATTCCTGGTGTCGCGCCAGGGCGGCTTCCTCAACGTCGATGTCCACAGCGGGAAGATTTCGGTGGATGCCAAGATCGTCAGCCGCGACGGTGTGTCGTCCCGCACCACCGGCAACCTGCAGCTTACCGGCGACTACGAAGAGTTCGGCGAGGTCCAGGAAAAGCGCGTGATCGAAGGCGAAGGCATCACGATCCATGCCGACGTCTTCGGCCATGTCGTCTCGCGCGGCGGCACCGTGCTGTTGAACCGCAACCTGGTCGGCGGCGCCGCCCACAACGCGCGCGGCGACATCCGCATCAATGGCATCGCGTCGAGCGCGATAATCCAGGCCGTCTGCGGCAACGTGGTATTGACGCGCGCCGAGAATTGCATCATCTCCGGCACCAGGGTGACGGTCGAACACGCGGTCAATTGCGACATCATGGCCGACGAAGTGAACGTGAAGCAGGCCGAAGGCTGCGCCATCGCCGGACGCTGCGTCACCATCGAGCTCGCGGGTCCGCGCAAGCAAAACGACATGGTGGTCTACGCGCTACGCCCGGACAGCGCGCGGATCGAAGAAGTGCTGGCGCTGATGACGGCGCGGGTCGGCGAATTGAAAGCGCTGGCGGCGCAGCGCAAGGCCGGGATGGAGCAGTTGACGAGTGAGCCCGAGGTGCGCAGGTACGTCTCGTTGGCCTCGAAAGTGCGCAAGAAGGAGCTGATCCTGGCGCCTGAACAGCTGTCGCAGTTCCAGACGTTGGCACTGGCGGTGGGGCCGGCGTTGAAAGCGATCGCCAAGGCGTCGGCGGGCGTCAAGGCGGCCGAAATCGAGCAGCACGCCGGCCAGCAGCTGATCGCGCAGCTTGAACGGCAGCGTCTGGACACCGACGGCGTCAGCCGCGTCGTGGTGAGGATGCTGAACGGCGATACCGTCGTGCGCACGATGACCTTCAACCCTGACGGCAGCAGCACTTACGACATCCCCGCCAAGGACATCAGGACGCGCCTGCGCGCCGGCGCGGCCGGCGGCGAGCTGATTTTTTCCGGTAGCGTAGGGGCGGTGGACTGGGTCAGCGAATAGGGTCGTCTCTGCCAATGGCAGAGACGACGGCGCGCGGCCTACTCGCTTACCTTTCCCCTCATCGCCTTGGTCTGGCCGCTGCGGGCTTTCGAATCGAGGCGCTTGCGCTGCGAACTGCGGGTCGGTTTGGTGGCGCGGCGCTGCGCCGGCAGCACGGCGACGCTGTCGACCAGCTCCTGCAGGCGCCGCAGCGCTTCTTCCTTGTTCTGTTCCAGGCTGCGCGACTGCTGCGCCTTCATCACCACCACGCCGTTTTGCGTAATGCGCCCGTCCGGCAGCGCCAGCAGGCGCTCTTTGATCGGGTCGGGCAGCGACGAGGCGCCAATGTCGAAGCGCAGGTGTACCGCGCACGATACCTTGTTGACGTTCTGACCGCCCGGGCCCTGGGCGCGGATCGCACTCATTGCCACTTCGTCGGGATTGATTTGCGCGTCCATTCTCAATTGCTGCCTTGTGCCGTCAGCTTGCGGCGCCGGCGTCGCCAGGCGCCGCCAGGCCAACCGCATCGATCGCCCGCAGCGAGCGGTAAGCCTCGGCGGCGGACGGCGGCAGGCCGCCAAACAGTGCCGGATCGCCGAACGGCGCGCGCTGGTTTTCGACCAGGATGCGCACCTTGCCCATATAGTCCGTCAACGTCAGCAGGCGGCCGAGCGGCGAAACGATGGCGCCTTTCTGCATGCCGGCCTGCTCGCCGATGGCGTTGACGACGCTGGCGGGAAAATTCCACTCGCGCCCGATGCTGCAGGTAAGGATGCGCGCATCGCGCACCAGGCCGGCGCAGAACATTTCGGAGCCGAGATGCTTGTCGCCTTTTGCCATCTGGTCCATGATGCGCAGCGAAACGATCAGGCCGACATGTTGCACCAGGCCGGCGAGGAAGGCTTCGAACGGATCGATCCCCAGCGCCTCGGCCAGCGCGCGGTTGGCTTGGGCGCAGCGTTCCGAATGGTCCCAGATGCGCGGCGCCAGGGTACGCGTGAAATGGCCCGAGTTCAGGTCGATGATGGGACGGAACGCAACGCTGGTAATCAGGTGGCGCAAACCTTCCTGGCCGATCAGCATGACCGCATGGTCGACGCTGGAGATCGCGCCGTTGCCGTTGAGCGAGCTGTTGGCGGCGCGGATCACGGTCGCCACCAGCACCACGTCGCTGGAAATCGTGCGCGCCAGCTGGGCGCCGGAGAAATTATCGCGGCGCAGGCTTTGCAGCAGTTGTGGAATCATGCCTGGCATGCGGCGCACCAGCGCGGAGCCGGACTGCTGCGAATTGAGGATGGCGGCCAGCGCGTCGAGTACCTGGACTTCCTGGGCGTTGGTGTCGAACTCCGATTCGCCTTCGATGTCGAACATCCAATGGTGATAGAGGCGGTTGACCAGGTCGAGCTGGTCGAAGGGCATGGCCGGCGGCGTCGCTACGGCCGGCTTTGCTGACGCCGACCTTGCCGCGGGTAACGCAAGCGCACTGGCGCCGGCGCGTGCCGGCCCCGAAAACAATCGCCGCAACCATTGGTACATGTTCCATCCTTCGTTATGCGCAACGTGAGCTACCAATGTTGGCTCCCAGGCATCGCATCAGCATTGTAAAGCGTTCCGGTGAGGGCGCGACCATTTCATACCAACGGGAAATGTTGAGTATAGTCAACTAAGACAATCGGTTTTGGTTTTACGATAGGACTTCGTTGCATCGCCGCTCCTCGCAAAGTCGAAAGGATCACCATGACCGTTACCGAAACCCGCGTTCCCGGCAAGGGCCAGACGCAATTTCTCAGCTTTCAGCTTGGTGGCCTGGAGTACGGACTCGATATCAGCAAGGTCAAGGAGCTGCGGATGCTTAATTCGCTCGAGCGCTTCGCCTCGGAAGGTGAAATCATCAGCGGGGTGGCGGTATCGCGCGGCGTGATCATGCCGATCGTCGACATGCGGGTGGCCATGTCATGGCACTCGAGCACGCACGCTGCGCACACCGACGTCATCATCTTGCAGCTGTCGAACTGCGTCATGGGAATGGTGGTCGATGGCGTCACCGACGTCGTCAACCTCGACGACGACCAGATCCGTCCGATCCCGCGCAGCGATGGCGAAGGCAGGGTCGATTACCTGCTTGGCCTCGGCCACTGCAACGGCCGGCGCCTGATCCTGATCGATATCGACAGGCTGATGTCGATCCAGCGCGTGGCAATCCAGGGGACGCAGCAGGCGGCGTGATCGCCTCCCGCTTTACGCCGCCAGCCCTTCCAGCTGCTCCTGCAGCTCCAGCCATTCCGCCTCCAGCTGCGCCAGGTCCTTGCCGAAGAAAGCCTGGTCCGCCAGCAGCAGCTTGAGCTTGGCCTTGTTGGCCGCGTCATACGCGCCCGCTTCGCCCAGCTTCGCGTCGACGTCGGCCTTCTGCGCATTGCGCTTGGCAATCTGTTCTTCCAGGCGCTTGATTTTGCCCTCGATCGGCTTCTTCAGCGCGGCCACTTTCTGGCGCTGCTCCGCATCCAGGCGCTTCTGGTCCTTGCTGGTGGCCGCCGGCGCGCTTGGAGGCGCCACCGCGGAGGCGACCGGAAAGTCGGTCTTGTTGTCCTTGCCGGCCGCCGGCAGCACCGTGGTGCCTTTGCCCAGCTTGGTCTGGAACAGCCAGTCCTTGTAGTCGTCGAGGTCGCCGTCGAATGGCTGCAGCTTGCCGTCGGCGACGATGATGAACTGGTCGGTGGTGGCGCGCAGCAGGTGGCGATCGTGCGATACCACCACCAGCGTGCCTTCGAACTGGGCCAGCGCCATCGTCAGCGCCTCGCGCGTCTCTAAATCGAGGTGGTTGGTCGGCTCGTCGAGCAGCAGCAGGTTCGGACGCTGCCAGACGATCAGCGCCAGCGCCAGGCGGGCCTTCTCGCCGCCTGAAAATGGTCGGATCGGGCTGGTCACCATGGTGCCGGGGAAGTTGAAGCCGCCGAGGAAGTTGCGCAGCTCCTGCTCGCGCACGGTCGGGGCGATTTTCGCCAGGTGCCACAGCGGCGATTCGTCGTGGCGCAGCATCTCGACCTGGTGCTGGGCGAAATAACCGATCGACAGGCCTTTGCCGATGGTGGCGGTGCCGGTCAGCGGATCGAGTTCGCCGGCGATGGTCTTGATCAAGGTCGATTTGCCGGCGCCGTTCACGCCCAACAGGCCAATGCGCTGACCGATCTGCAGCGAAAACTTGATGTCGTGGACGATGACCTTGTCGCCGACTTTGTCGCCGTGATCGTCGACGATGTGGTAGCCGGCGTTGACGTCTTCCATCACCAGGAGCGGGTTCGGCGCCGACAGCGGCTCGCGGAACTCGAACGAGAACTCGGCCGCCGCGCGCAGCGGCGCCATCTCTTCCATCTTGGCCAGCGCCTTCATGCGGCTCTGCGCCTGGCGCGCCTTCGAAGCCTGGGCCTTGAAGCGGTTGACGAACGATTCGAGGTGGGCGCGCTGGCGTTCCTGCTTGGCCATGGCGCCGGCGGCGAGGATCATCTGGGCCGCGCGCTGGCGCTCGAAGCTCGAGTAGTTGCCCGAGTAGCGCTTCAGCTTGCGCTCGTCGATGTGGACCACCACGTTGACGATCTCGTCGAGGAAGTCGCGGTCGTGCGAAATGATGATCAGGGTACCGGCGTAGCGCTTGAGCCAGTCTTCCAGCCAGATGATGGCGTCGAGGTCGAGGTGGTTGGTCGGCTCGTCCAGCAGCAGCAGCTCGGATGGGCACATCAGTGCTTGCGCCAGGTTCAGGCGCATCCGCCAGCCGCCCGAAAAACTGACGATCGGCTGCTGCATTTGTTCGAGCGAGAAGCCCAGGCCGAGCAGCAATTGCTCGCCGCGCGACTGTACCGTGTAGGCGTCGGCGTCGGCCAGTGCGCTGTAGATGTTGCCGATGGCAATGCCGTTTTCGTGCGTTTCCGGTTCGTTTTCCAGGCGCGCCAGTTCGGCTTCCAGTTTGCGCAGCGTAACGTCGCCGTCGATGGCGTAATCGAGGGCGGCGCGGTCCAGCGGCGGCGTTTCCTGCGCCACGTAAGCCATCCGCCATTTGGCCGGGAAGTCGATCTCGCCCTGGTCGGCGTGGATTTCGCCGCGCAGCATGCCGAACAGGCTCGATTTGCCGGCGCCGTTGGCGCCGATCAGGCCGATCTTGTCGCCGGGGTTCAGGGTCAGGTCGACGCCTTCGAGCAGCGGCTTGGTGCCGCGCATCAGGCTAACGTTGAGGAAACGAATCATGCTGGTCTTTTCAATCTAAGGTAAATATGAAGCGGGCGGTGCCGCAGGGGTCGGACCCCGGTGTTGATGTTAGGGGTCTGCCCCCTCTTGCGATTACTTTTTTAGCTGCTCAGCCGTCAGCAAAAACACCATGTCGTCGCCCGCGCTGGTGGTCAGCCACGTCAGGCCGAGGTGGCCGAACGCGGCCTCGGCGTACTCGCGTTCATTGCCGATTTCGACCATCAAAATGCCTTCCGGCGTCAGGTAATCGGCCGCGCCGTCGATGATCTTGCGCACCAGGTCCATGCCGTCGGCGCCGCCGTCGAGCGCGATCTGCGGCTCGCACAGGTATTCCTGGGGCAGCTGGCTCATCGAGTCGGAATTGACATACGGCGGATTGGTGACGATCAGGTCGTACTTCTTGAACGGCACGTTCTGGTACAGGTCCGACGCGATCGGATTGACGCGGCCTTCCAGTTTGTAATCGCGGATATTGTGTTCGGCGACCGCCAGCGCATCGAGCGAAATGTCGACCGCATCGACCAGGCTGTTTTGGAACGCGTCGGCCATCATGATTGCCAGGCAGCCCGATCCGGTGCACAGCTCGAGGATGTTTTCGACCGCGTCCGGATCGATCACCCATGGGCTGAACCGTTCCGGCACCAGTTCGGCGATGAACGAGCGCGGAACCAGCACGCGCTCGTCGACGTAGAAGGCGTAGGTGCCGAGCCAGGCTTGGTTGGTGATGTAGGCGGCCGGCACCCGGTCCACCGCGCGCCGCTCGATCACGGCCAGCACCTGCAGCACTTCCCCGGACAGCAGCCTGGCGTCGAGGAAGGGCTCGAGCTTGTCGAGCGGGAGTTTGAGCGTGTGCAGGATCAGGTAAGCCGCTTCGTCGAACGCCTCGGCGCTGCCATGGCCGAAGAACAGCTTGGCGTCGTTGAAACGGCTGACGGCGTAGCGCAGCAGGTCGCGCGGGGTGGTAAATTGAGTCGTGGTCATGGCCTGGTTCTCGGTTGGGCGCGCTTACGCCAGCAGGTTTTCCAAGGTGCGGCGGTAGATATTCTTCAGCGGATCGATGAAGCGCACCTCGATATGCTCGTCGATCTTGTGGATGCTGGCGTTCGGAGGGCCGAATTCTATCACCTGCGGGCATATCCGCGCTATGAAGCGGCCGTCCGAAGTGCCGCCGGTGGTGGACAATTCGGTGCGAATGCCAGTCTCGGCCAGGATGGCCGCCGAGACGGCGCTGGATAACGCGCCGCGCGGCGTCAGGAACGGCAGGCCGGAGAGGGTCCACGCCAGGTCGTAGTCCAGTTCATGGCGATCGAGAATCGCATGGACCCGCGCCTGCAGCGATTCGGCCGTGCTGGCGTTCGAAAAGCGGAAATTGAAATCGATCGCCAGTGCACCCGGGATGACGTTGTTGGCGCCGGTGCCGGCATGGATGTTCGACATCTGCCAAGACGTCGGCAGGTAATAGTCGGTGCCGCTGTCCCACTGCTCGGCAACCAGTTCAGCCAGCGCCGGCGCCGCCTGGTGAATCGGGTTGCGCGCCAGCTGGGGGTAGGCGATGTGGCCCTGGATGCCGTTGACGACGAGGTGGCCGGACAGCGAGCCGCGCCGGCCGTTCTTGATCGTGTCGCCCAGGGAGTGCACCGAGGTGGGTTCGCCCACCAGGCAGTAATCGATGGTCTCGCCGCGTTGTTCCAGCATGGCGCAGACGACGACGGTGCCATCTTTGGCCGGGCCTTCCTCGTCGCTGGTAAGCAGGAAAGCGATCGAGCCCTGGTGCGCCGGGTAGGCCGCGATAAATTCTTCGCAGGCGACAAGCATTGCCGCGATCGAGGTCTTCATGTCGGCCGCGCCGCGTCCATACAGCTTGCCGTCGCGCCGGGTCGGCACGAACGGCGGTGATTGCCATTGCCCGACCGGCCCGGTCGGCACCACGTCGGTATGGCCGGCAAAGACGAACAACGGCGGGCGCGTGCCCTTGCGTGCCCACAGATTGGTGACGCCGTTCGAGGCGATGGTCTCGCACGCGAAGCCGAGCGGGGCGAGCAGTTCGATGAGGCGGCGCTGGCATCCCTTGTCGTCCGGCGTAATCGAGGACAGCGCGATCAGTTGTTCGGCCAGCGCCATGGTGCGTGACGGCGTAGCGTCCACACTCATGGCTGCGCCTGGCGGCCGAGCAGATCGACGTAGCGCTGCTCCGAAAAACCGACGCTGAGCGTGTCCGCCCGGGCCAGCACCGGGCGTTTGATCACCGACGGCATTTCCAGCATCAATGCGAGCGCGCTGGCCTTGTCGATGACGGCGGCGCGCCGCTCCTCGGGCAGCTTGCGCCAGGTGGTGCCCTTGCGATTGACCAGCACTTCCCAGTCCAGTCGTTCCAGCCAGGCGGCGACGGTGGGGCGTTCGAGGCCTTGTTTCTTGAAGTCGTGGAAGTCCACATCCTGGTTATGCGCGGCAAGCCAGGCGCGGGCCTTTTTGACCGTGTCGCAATTGGGAATGCCGTACAGCGTTGTTTTTATGGTCGACATGGAGGGCGCCGCACCAGATGGGCGGACAGGGTCATTGCGGGGAAGGCCGGAGCATAGCATACGCTGACGTGCCGCGGATTGTGGCGCACGATGGGGTGACGATTCTGCGACTTTTGCCATTTTGCGCTACTGTGAGGTGGCGATCATCATCCGTTGGAGCAGCGTGTATGGACGAAAATGCAACCTCAACTGCAGCCTCGCCAGGACTGTCCGATTTCATTCACGCCAACCTCGATACGATACTTGAACATTGGGAGCAGTTCGCGCGCGGCATCCGATCGGCCCACGGCATGAACGCCGACACGCTGCGCGACCATGCCGCCGGCGTGCTGACCGCGATAGCCGACGATTTGGAGCATGCACAGACCAGCTTCGAACAAGCGGAAAAATCGAAAGGGCGTGCGCCGCGCGAGGCGGCCGTGAGCAATGCGGAGCTGCACGGCGCCGACCGGGTCGCCAGGGGATTCAGCGTCAACGACACTGTTTCCGAATTTCGCGCCCTGCGCGCGAGCGTGCTTCACCTGTGGCGTGAGGCAGAGGGTGCGGCATCGCCCGGCGCCGGCGAACAGCTGATCCGCTTCAACGAGGCGATCGACCAGGCCCTGACGGAGTCGATGGAGCGCTATGCGGTCGAGAAGGAAGAAACCACGCGCCGCTTCGACACGCTGCTGTCGTCGTCGCCAGACCTGCAATACATCCTCGCTGTCGACGGCAGCCTGATCTACGCCAACAAGGCCTTCCTGCACCTGTGCGAGCCGTCGGCACAGCTTTTGCCGCGAGATAACATTGCCCGGCGTTGTCCGACGATCGGCCCGCAGCTCGCGCGCGAATTGCCGCACGTGATCGAAACGCGCGCGCCGTGTTCGGGCGAACTCTCCTGCGCGCAGCTGTCCGGTCCGGCGCTTACCTATCGCTACGTGCTGATGCCGGTCTTGAACGACGCCGGCCAGGTGGAGTCGATCACGGGGACGGCGCGCAACATCTCCGAATTGCACGCCTCGCGCGAAGAGATCTACAAAAATGCCTATTACGACAGTTTGACGGAATTGCCGAATCGGCGGCTGTTCCTTGACCGCCTCGAGCAGGACGTCAGGCACGCGGCCCGGACCGGCAATGCGCTGGCCCTGCTGTTCGTCGATCTCGATTTTTTCAAGGAAGTCAACGACCGCTCGGGGCACGCCGCCGGCGATCTGTTATTGCAAGAAAGCGCGCGGCGAATCGCCGCATGCGTGCGCGCAACCGACACGGTCGCGCGCATCGGCGGCGACGAATTTACCGTGATCCTCACCGAGGTCAACAAGCTCTCGCATGTTGAAATCCTGGCCCAGGAGGTGCTCGACGCGCTGGCCAGGCCCTTCAGGATCGACCAGAAGGACGTCCACGTTTCCGGCAGCATTGGCGTCACGCTGTACCCGCAGGACGCCAGCACCCCCGGCGACCTGGTCCGCAATGCCGACCAGGCAATGTATGTTGCCAAGCAGGCGGGCCGCAACCGCTTCAGCTTCTTCACAGTCGAAATGCGCGAGTCCGCATGGGTGCGCCTGCAGATGATCGATGAATTGCGGCATGCGCTGGCTAGACAGCAACTGGACGTGTTTTACCAGCCGATCGTCGACCTCGACACCGGAGTCATCGTCAAGGCCGAGGCGCTGGTGCGCTGGCACCATCCGCGGCACGGCCTGGTACTGCCGGAGGAATTCATCGGGCTTGCCGAGGAAACCGGACTGATCGACGACATCGGCGCCTGGGTGCTGGCGCAGGCGGCGGCGTGCGCGCGCGCGTGGAGTGCCCTGGCCGGTGCGCCGTTTCAGATCAGCGTCAACAAGTCGCCCGCTGAATTTACCGGCCGGGCCATGATCCAAAGCTGGGACAACGACCTGGCGCTGTTCGAACGCGCGGGCAAGCAGATTGCTGTCGAGATTACGGAAGGGTTGTTGTTGAATGATACACCCGGCGTCCAGGCAAGACTCGGCCAGCTTGCACAGACCGGCGTGCAGTTTTCGATCGATGATTTCGGCATCGGCTATTCGTCGATGGCCTACTTGAAGAAATTCAAGGTCGACTTCCTGAAAATCGACCAGTCGTTCGTGAAAGACATCGCGACGAATCTGAACAGCAGTGTTTTCGCCGAAACGATCGTGCTGATGGCGCACAAGCTTGGCCTCAAGGTGATCGCGGAAGGAATCGAGACGGCCGAGCAGCGCGATGTCCTCAAGACGATGGGATGCGACTATGCGCAGGGCTTCCTGTTTTCGAAGCCGGTGTCTTCGGCATCCTTCGAGCGCTTGCTTGCTGGCAATGGGAACCGGGCGCCAGAGTGAGCGGCGCCGGCCCGGCCGCAGCTGCGGCCCTAAGCTTAGTTCCCGGCAACTAAGGCCGCTGCCTCGATCCAGCTGTTCAGATTAGTATAGCCATCGTCCTTGAACCAGTCGTAGACGGGATAGGCGAGCGATCCGCTCCGGGCGGGAACCAAAGCGTCGAGCGGATTGGCGCCGCGCGCGGTGGTAATGCCTTTGCTGTTTTTAATCTCGTGGATGTAAATACCGAGAACGCCGTTGCCTCGGGCCAGGCTGGCGTTGATTTCATACTCGATCCACTTGCTTTTGGCAGTATCGATACCGATCAGGACGACTGTGACGGAGGTGTCGCGCAATTGTTCGTCGATCCAGGTTGCGATGACCGAATCGGCTTGCCGCTTCACGCCTTCCCACTCGGTCGGCTCGAAAAAGCCGGCAACTGTACGCTCATTGTTGGTCCAGCAATTGCGCACGTTGATGGCCCGCCAGTAATCAGGCTCATGCCGAAACGAAAAAAATGCCTTGCGCGTCATATTGTCATCCTTTAGCAACCATGTTCGCTCAGCGATCCTTATCGCCACTGCATTATTTGATGATTAAAACATGCTAATTATGTAATAGGATAATCCTTTTATAAACAAGCGGAAAGTTAATTTTGCGCCATTTGGACTATCGTGGATGTTGCTAGGGAAAAACAAAAATGATTGCAACGGTAGTTGCCGCAGGGAATTGATGTACACTTTCGTTGATGAATACTTCGACTCTTTTCAGGCGCAAATGCCGGGCCCGTCTGGCCTGTTCGGCAACCCTGGCGCTGGCGGCGCTGTCGTCCGCCTGCGGCGGCGTCAGTTCCGCCGGCCAGCCCGCGGCGCCTGTTGCGGTCGTCGCAAACTCGCCAGGTTCGGTTCCAGCGGCGCCCATGCCTGCCGCCACCGGCACCGTTACCGACCCGGCCGGCGCTGGCGTGCCTGGGCTGCCCGCGGCGGTCCCTTGCGCCGGGCCAACGTGCGCCGCGCCGATTGGCGCGATCGCCGCACTCCCCGATTGGGCTGGCGCGCCGGAATCGGATGCGCCAGGGTACCTGGTGCCTTCGACGCCGTTGGTCACCACGGCAGGGGAGGCACCCTATCCGGACCTGCGCGCTTTGCCGACCCGGGTCCTGCCATTTCAGGCGACGGCATTTGGCGACATGTCGGTCTTCAGCGTCGCTTTGGTGCGTTAAAGCGCACCAATCCCGGATTCACCGGCCGGCTCGGCAGCAGCAAGCGCCGTCCTGCCACCTCACATGGCCGTGGTCGTGCGTTGCCGCTTGGGCGAGCAGTCCGTCGAGCGCGTTGAAGAGATCGTATTGGTCCCACTGATGCGCGCCATCGCCAAGACTCCCAAGGTCAAGAGCATCAACGGAAATGCCACCCGCCGACGTGTCGACGTTGAAATTCAGTTCGATGGAGCAGCAACCGAGGCAGACCTTTCAAGACTTAGCGGGGGACGGTACCAACTCGCAGTTTCTCGACATCCGCCACCTGCGACTGGCAGCGCGCCAAATGATTTTTTGGGCACCCGACACATGCTTGGCACTTCAATGGGGTAGGCTACGGTTTGCCTGCGAAACCTGTTCACCGACGAGCCAATATGAAAATCAATTCCTCCCCATTCCGGTCATGGTCATGCGCCGTGGTCCTGTTTTCCTGCGTGGCGGCAAGCCAGGGTGCAGCGGCCCCGGCCAGCGCGCAACCCAAGCTGGTGGTCGTCATCGTCGTCGACGGCCTGCCGAACGAGCAATTGCAGCGCTACCGCGATCAATTTGGCCAGGGCGGCTTGCGCCGCCTGCTCGATCAGGGCGCGTCGTTCAGCAACGCCCACCAGGCGCATGGCGTGACGGTGACGGCGGTAGGCCATGCGGCGGTCCTGACCGGCGCCTATCCTTATCAGCACGGCATCATCGGCAACAACTGGATCGATCCCGCGACGAAAAAGTCGCTGTACTGCACCGAAGACACGGCGTACACCTATATCGGCGAAAAAACCAACCCCGGCGACGGCACCTCGCCGGCGAACCTGCGTGTCGGCACGCTCGGCGACGAGATGCGCTACGCCAGCGGCAACCGGACCAAGGTGGTCACCGTGTCGGGCAAGGACCGGGGCGCCATTTTGTTGGCAGGCAAGAGCGGCACCGCCTACATGTACATGGACGCGACCGGCAACTTCGCCAGCAGCACCTATTACATGCCGTCGCATCCGCAATGGGTGCAGCGCTATCGGGCCGGCCGCCCGCAGGACCGTTATTTTGGCCAGGCGTGGACGCCGCTGCTGGCCGATTCAGCGTATGCGCTTGACGCCAGCAACGCGTTTTACCCGGACAAGGAGGGCGTCAGCCAGCGTTTTCCCTTCCTGTATTCCAGCAAAAGCGGCAAACCCGACACCGAGTATTTCAAAAGCCTCAAGACCGGCCCTTACCTCGACGAGTTGACCCTGGCGTTCGCGCGCGCCGCCGTCGAAGGCGAACACCTCGGCAGAAATCCCGCCGGCGTGCCGGATCTGCTGGGCGTGAGCCTGTCGGCGCATGACTACGTCAACCACGCGTTCGGGCCGGAAAGCAAGATGTCGCACGACCATCTGCAGCGGCTCGACCGCATGCTGGCCAGCTTCTTCGGCTACCTCGACCAACGCCTCGGCATGGACAACGTTGTCGTCGTGCTGACGGCCGACCATGGCTTCACCAACACGCCGGAGTTTTCGCGCTCGCGCCACATCGACGCGCAACGGCTCGACGGCAAGAAAATGATCGCCGCCTTGAACGCTCACCTGTCGGCCAAATACGGCATCGATGAACTAGTGGTCGCCACGTCGCTGCCGAATGTGCATCTCGACGGCGCAACGATCGAGAAACGCGGATTGCGCCGCGACGACGTCGAGCAGGCCGCCGCCCGCTTCCTGCTCGACTACGCCGGCGTGGCCCAAGTCTATACCCGTACCCAGTTCGACACCGGCGCTGTCGTCGACACCCGCATGGGCATCCTGATGCGGCGCGCGTGGAACCGCCAGCTTTCCGGCGACCTGATGGTGGTGGTCAAGCCGTACTGGTACTTCGGCACGGGCACGACCGGCTCGTCGCATGGCACGCCATACACGTACGACACCAACGTGCCGCTACTGATCATGGGCAAGCGCTGGATCAGGCCGGGCGACTATGGCCAGTACGCGGAAGTGGTCGACATCGCACCAACGCTGGCCCACTTGCTGCGGGTGCGTCTGCCAGCGGGCGCGGAAGGACGGGTGCTCACCGAGATCGTGCGATGAAGCCGGTGCGCTAGGCAGGCCTATAGCATCAGGCTGCCCTCGATCGAGTCGTCCAGGGTTTTGCCGAGCACCGCGCCGGCCAGGATCTTGGCGCCCGCGACGGCGTTGCCGTGCTTGTTATCCCAATAGTAGGCACGCGCCGGCACCACTTTGATGGCGGTAATGCGCGCATCGTCTTCGCCGTCGGTAAACCAGTTCTTGAGCAGGAAGCTCCACAGCTGCTTGATGCGCGCCTTTTCGCGCGTGATCGTCGCGACCCCTTCCAGGGCCAGCAAATCGGCATGCGGCGAGCCCTGAAAATAAAGTTTGACGTTGGGGTTGGCGGCGATGGCGGCATTCTTGGCGCTGTCGGAGGAGCTCAGAAACCACAGGTTGCCGGCGTCGTCGACCAGTCGCACATTCATCGGCCGCGTAGCGCAGGTGGCGCCACCCGCTTCGCCGGTCGAAAAAAAGCAGGTCTCCGCCTTCCTGACGACTTCTCTCAGCTTGTCGACGGCCGCTTTACCGTCGAGGTCTTGGTGATTTTGTTCCAGCTGGTTCTTGTTGATCGAATCCATGTGAATTCCTCGTCCTGAAGGATATCCAATAGTACGTCGATGCGTGCGGATCCAATGTTGGATACTTAACAGAGTTCGGCAACGATCCGTGCCACCCTCCGTGTTCAACGAGAGCGAAAGGGAGAACATGTCCGACAATCCATTGGAGCCGGGGCCGCGCGATTACGACCGCATCAACGTGCTGGTCGAGTCCGAGATTGCGTATTGGTCGAAGGAACTGGGAGTCCCGCGCGAGCGTCTGGCGCGGGCTATCGAGCAGGTGGGGGAGAAGGTCACCGATGTGAGGAAGCACCTGGCGCTGGGATAATCGCGCTGTCGTATCTTCATCGCGGTCCGGATCGAGCGAGCGCGGCGTTTTCGTTGGCCTGCTTTGCCGACTGGCCCGGCCCGATTTACGGGCAATGCCGGGGTTGCCGGCGTCGTTCCGGTTCAGGATCGCGGACAAGCGCTGCAGGTCTGTCCTGATGGCCGCGGCGCCCCTGATGTCGGCTACCGAAGCGGCGCCGATACCAGCCGGCCGACGCCGTATTCGAGCCATTTGGCGCGCGAGCGGAGCATGGCGGCGATCAGCTCGTTGCATGTGGTGACGAGCAGGCTCACCAGCAGGAAGACAAACACCACGCCGATGACAGTATCGAGAACGCCGGATCCAAACATGCAGTCTCCTGGTCAGAAGAAACAGGTGTCGCGTCGGCGTTGACGCAGCTTAGCCCGAGCCTTCGCTCAAATATAAGTATAAATTGCTAAAACAATATTTAAAAAAATGATGGGAGCAGCGTGTTTCGGCAGGCGAAACTATCGGCTATCCGGGCTGGGTGAATATGGGATGGCATCAGGTGTCGAGCGTGAACTCGGTAAACGACGCACCTTGTTCGGCCGGTTTGGCCGGCTCGACGTCGAGCGGCTGGCTTTTGCTGTCCGGCCCATTATTGAGCAGCCACAGCAGGTTGGTCGCCGAATCGGCGTTGGCCAGTGCTTCCTCCTGCGTTACCAAACCGCTCTTTACCAGCTGCAGCAGCGCCGTTTCGAACGTCTGCGAACCGGACGAGAGGCTTTTTTCCATCGCTTCCTTGATCTCGCCGATCGCGCCTGTTTCGATCAGGTCGGCCACGTAGCGGGTGTTGACCATCACTTCCACCGCGGCCTGGCGGGTGCCGCCGGCAAACGAGCGCACCAGCCGCTGCGAGACGATCGCCTTGACCGCCGACGACAAGTCCTGCAGCAGCGCCGGGCGGTTCTCTACGGGATAGAAACTGATGATGCGGTTGAGGGCGTTGTAGCTGTTATTGGCATGCAGCGTCGCCAGCACCAGGTGGCCCGATTGCGCATAGGCCAGCGCCGCCGCCATGGTTTCCTTGTCGCGGATTTCGCCGATCAGGATGCAGTCCGGGGCCTGGCGCATCGAGTTGCGCAGCGCCGTCGAGAAATCAACGGCGTCGCTGCCGATCTCGCGCTGGTTGACGATCGATTTCTTGTTCTTGAAAAGGTATTCGATCGGGTCTTCAAGCGTCAGGATGTGGCCGGCGCGCAGTTCGTTGCGCTGGTCCAGCATCGACGCGATCGTCGTCGACTTGCCCGAGCCGGTGGCGCCGACCAGCAGCAGCAGGCCGCGCTTTTCCATGATCAGTTCGGACAGGATGGGGGGCAGCCCGAGGTCGGCCAGCGCCGGGATATTCGCCGGCACGAAACGAAACACCGCCGAGATCGAGCCGCGCTGGCGGAACGCCGACAGCCGGAACCGCCCGAGGTTCGCCACAGAGATGCCCATGTTGAGCTCATTGTCGCGCTCGAGCTCGGCCATCTGTGCCGGCGAGGCGACTTCGGCCAGCAGCGCATGAATGTTTTCCGGCTCCAGCTTTTGCTGGTTGATCGGAATCAGGTTGCCGTTGATTTTGATATGCACCGGTGAATTGGCGGCGAAAAACATGTCCGACGCATGCTTTTCTTTCATCAGCTGGAACAAGCGGTCCATCGCCATCAGTCGTCTCCGGTGGGCATATCGTCGTGAATTTTAGACCCCGCGCAGCAGTTCGTTGATGCTGGTCTTCGAGCGTGTTTTCGCATCGACCCGCTTGACGATCACGGCGCAATACAGGCTGTATTTGCCGTCTTCCGAAGGCAGGTTGCCCGACACGACGACAGAACCGGCGGGAATGCGGCCGTAGCTCACGACGCCCGTTGCGCGGTCGTAGATCTTGGTCGACTGGCCGATGTATACGCCCATCGAGATGACCGAGTTCTCTTCAACGATGACGCCTTCGACTACTTCCGAACGGGCGCCAATGAAGCAGTTGTCTTCGATGATGGTCGGATTTGCCTGCATCGGTTCGAGCACGCCGCCGATACCGACGCCGCCGGACAGGTGGACGTTCTTGCCGATCTGCGCGCACGAGCCGACCGTGGCCCAGGCGTCGACCATCGTGCCTTCATCGACAAAAGCGCCGATGTTGACGAACGACGGCATCAGGACGACGTTTTTGGCAATGAAGCTGCCGCGCCGCGCGATTGCGCCCGGCACCACGCGAAAACCCCCGCGGGCGAAATCGTCGGCGTTGTAGCTGGCGAACTTGCCCGGCACCTTGTCGTAGAACTGCAGAGCGTCGCCGGCCGTCATGACGCTGTTGTTCTCGAGCCGGAACGACAGCAGCACGGCCTTCTTGATCCACTGGTTGACGACCCAGTCGGCGCCGGTTTTCTGCGCTACCCGCATGGAGCCGTCGTCAAGGCCGGCGATGGTGTGGGCAACTGCCTCGCGCAGTTCGGCGCTGCCAGTCGATGGCGTGATTTCGGCGCGCTGTTCCCAGGCGGTGTCGATGATATTCTGGAGTTGTTGGGTCATGATGTGTGCTTGACTTTAGGTGGCGGTGGTGGTGGTTGGGGACTGCGCTGCTTTCAGGGCAGTGCAAAACTGGACGATGCGCTGCGCCGCTTCGAGGACTTCGTCGACTTCGGCGACCAGCGCCATGCGCACCCGGTGCTCGCCCGGGTTGATGCCGTGCGCGGTGCGCGCCAGGTAGCTGCCGGGCAGTACCGTGACGTTGTATTGGGCGTACAGGCGGCGGGCAAATTCGGTGTCCGACAGGCCGCTCCGGCGCACGTCGGCCCACAGGTAGAAGCCGGCGTCGGGCAGCTCGACGTCGAGCACGGTGCGCAGCAGCGGCGTCACCAGCTGGAATTTTTCCTTGTACTTGGCGCGGTTTTCCTGGACGTGGGCTTCGTCGCCCCAGGCCGCGATCGAGGCCGCCTGCACCGGCGGCGACATGGCGCCGCCGCAGTAGGTGCGGTACAGCAGGAATTTGCGGATGATGGCCGGGTCGCCGGCGACGAAGCCCGAGCGCATGCCCGGCACGTTCGAGCGCTTCGACAGGCTGGAGAACACCACCAGGTGGGCGTACGGATGGGCGCCGCCGCTACGCCCCAACTGGTGCGCCGCTTCGAGCGCGCCGAGCGGGGCCGTGCTGCCCTGGTAGATCTCGGAATAGCATTCGTCTGCGGCGATCACGAAACCGTGGCGGTCGGCCAGCGCGAACAAGGCGCGCCAGTCGTCGATCGACAAGGTGGCGCCGGTCGGGTTGCCCGGCGAGCAAAGGTAGAGCAGCTGCACGCGCGGCCAGACGTCGTCCGGTACGCTGGCGTAGTCGCAGGCGAAATTGCGCGCAGGTTCCGAATTGACGAAGTACGGCTCGGCGCCGGCCAGGTAGGCGGCGCCTTCGTAGATCTGGTAAAACGGATTCGGGCACGCCACCAGCGGCGCTCCGGTCTGCGTCGTCTGCTTTGTCGAATCGATCACGCAATGGGCAATACCGAACAGCGCCTCGCGCGAACCGTTGACCGGCAACACCTGGGTAGCCGCATCGAGCGGCGGCACGCCGTAGCGGCGCTCGAGCCAGGACGCGATGGCGCCGCGCAACTGGTCGCTGCCGACAGTGCTCGGATAGCTCGCCAGGCCATGCAGGCCGTGGGCAAGGGCTTTGTGGATGAAGGCCGGGGTCGGATGCTTCGGCTCGCCCATTCCCAGGCTGATGGCGTCATAATCGCGATTCGGGGTCACGTCGGCGAACAGCTGGCGCAGCTTTTCGAACGGGTAGGGATGCAGTTTCTCGAGATATGGATTCACGGCGGTACCAGGGTTATCGTGGTGCGAAACAAACCGCTATTATAACGCCGATAAGATTGCCGGGCTGCCGGTCGCGAACCGATCAGCCAGCGCCGCTGCCGGTCGAGCCGACGCGGTTGCGGCCGGCGGCCTTGGCCGCGTACATCTCGCGGTCGGCGGTTACAAAAAACTGCTCGACGCGGTCGAACTTGGTCGGCACGATGCTGGCCACGCCAATGCTCACGGTGAGCCACTCGGACGTCGGCGAACCAGGGTGCGGCAGGTGCAGCGACTCGACCAGCGCACAGATCGACTCGGCCAGCACCAGCGCGGCGTCCTGCGTGGTCTCGGCGAACAGCAGCACGAACTCTTCGCCGCCGTAGCGCGCCGCCAGGTCGGTGGTGCGCAGCGCGCGCGACTGCAGCGCGGCCGCCACTTTTTGCAGGCACAGGTCGCCGGCGGCGTGGCCCAGGGCGTCGTTGTACAGCTTGAAATGGTCGACGTCGAGCACGATCAGCGACAGCGGCTGGCCGCTGCGCAGCGCGCGCTGCCATTCTTTCTCGAGAAAGTGGTCGAAATGGCGGCGGTTGGCGATCTGGGTCAGCTGGTCGACCATTGCCGCGTGCTGCAGCGCCGTCTCGGAGCGCTTGTGATGGGTGATATCGTGCAACAAGCCGATGAACAAGGGCTCGTCGGCGACCATCGGCGACAAGGTCAGGTCCATCGCGCGCAAGGCGCCGTCGCTGTGACGGATCAGCACTTCGCGCGCGCCAGCCTGGTGCACCGCCGCCGGATCGGTCGCGCAGGCAGCAAAATAGTCGAGGTATTCCTGCGCCAGCGTGCCGCCCAGCAGGTCGGACAGCGGCCGGCCGGCCAGTTCGTTTGGCCCGTAGCCGAGGTAGCGCTCGCAGGCCGGATTGCCGTACTGGATGCGCCCGCTTGCCTCGACGATTACCAAGCCTTCGTCCATGCCGTGGACGATCCGGCGCAGCCGCTCGGCCTGCTCCTTCTGCGCCTCGCTGGCGCTGCGCATCTGCAGCTGCGCGCGTACCCTGGCGCACACTTCGGCCATCCGCAGCGGCTTGCTGATGTAGTCGGCGGCGCCGATGTCGAAGCCGGCAACGATGTCCTCGGTCTCCGACCGGGCGCTCATGAAAATGACCGGGATGTGCTCGGTGGATAGATGTTCCTTGAGCTTGCGGCAGGTCTCGAAACCGTCGATGCCGGGCATGACGACGTCGAGCAGGATCAGGTCCGGCCGCACCCGCCGCGCGATCGACAGCGCACGCTCACCGGTGGTGGCGACGAAGGTCTGGTATCCCTGCTGCATCATCATGGTCCGCAACATGCCAAGGTTGGCAGGCGAGTCGTCGACGATCAGGATCGCGCGATGGCGTGCGGCTGGCGGGACTGTAAAATCTGGCATGTTCATGAAGCAAAATAATACGCCTTCGCGATCTTTGCCGGTAATAAATGTTGCCGTTAGGTCAGTTTTTTGTTGCAACTGCACAACCTGGCGGCGACAGCCATGGTTTGACCAAAGGTCACCGCAAGTTGTGCGAAGCGCCGCACAAGCAGCGCTTACACCTGTGCTTACACCAATGCTTACATCAGTGCGGCGATCAGCTTGCCGAGGATGGCAATGCCTTCGCGGATGCGCTCGGGCGACACCGTGACGAATGACAGGCGCAAGGTGTTCGTTTCAGCCTCGTTGGCGTAGAACGGCGCACCCGGCACGAAGGCCACGCGCTCGGCGATTGAATGGTCGAGCAGTTTCATGGTGTCGATGTGCTTGGGCAGCGTGACCCAGATGAACATGCCGCCTTCCGGCTTGGTCCAGCTCACGCCCGCCGGAAAGCATGCGGCCAACGCGTCAAGCATGGCCTGGCACTGGTTGGCGTACAGCGCGCGGATGGTCGGGATGTGGCGCTCGAGGAAGCCGTCCTTGATCACCTCGTGCACCACCATCTGGGTCAGCTGGGCGGTGTGCAGGTCGGCTGCCTGCTTGGCCAGTTCCAGTCGGCGCACCAGAGGCAGCGGCGCGACGACGTAACCCAAGCGAATGCCCGGAGTCAGCACCTTGGAAAACGAGCCCATGTAGATGACGCCGCCGGGATTCATGTTCAGCATTTTCGGAAACGGCTCGCCCTTGTAGCTGAGGGCGCCGTACGGATCGTCTTCGATCAGCGGCAGGTTGTGGCGCGCGCAGGTCTCGACCAGTTCGCGGCGGCGCGGGATCGACAGGCTGCGCCCGGTCGGATTCTGAAAGTTCGGCAGCGCGTACAGCATGCGCGCACCGATGGCGACCTTCTCGATCGAGCCTGGCACCAGGCCATCGTCGTCGGTTGCGACCGAGGCGAATTGTGGCCGGTACACTGAAAACGCCTGCAAGGCGCCGAGGTAGCTCGGGGTCTCGACAAGCACGCGGCTGCCTTCGTCGATCAGTACCTTGCCGATCAGGTCGAGCGCCTGCTGCGAGCCGGACGTCATCAAGACCTGTTCGGGCGCAATTGTGCAGCCAGCCGTGGACAGGGAATTGGCAATCCATTCGCGCAGCGGCGGAAAGCCGTCGGTCGGGCCGTACTGCAGCGCCACCTTGCCGCTGTTGGTCAGCACGGTGTCGAACGCCGCCTTCATTTGCTCGACCGGGAAGGTGTCGGGCGAAGGCAGGCCGCCGGCGAACGAGATGATCTCCGGGCGCTGGGTAATCTTCAGGATCTCGCGGATGAACGAGGATTGCATTTGCGCGGCGCGCTGCGAGAAGCGCCAGGTGATCGGGACAGCGTTTTCAATTTCCATATCGAGTTTCATGCGGGTCTCACAGAGGGATGGGGCCGCTTGTGTGCTGGGCCATTTTACAATACGCCGGATAGGCGGCTTCTTCAATGGACGACGCCGGGTAAGCGTTGTCCGGATACGGCTGACTTCAAAAGATCAAGCGACTTCGACGATCATCTCGATTTCGACGCAGGCGCCGCGCGGGATCTGCGCCACGCCGAAGGCGGACCTGGCGTGCTTGCCGGCGTCGCCAAACAGTTCGCCGAGCAATTCGGAGGCGCCATTGGTGACCAAGTGCTGCTCGGTAAAATCGGCCGTCGAATTAACCAGGCTCATCAGCTTGACGATGCGCTTGACGCGGGTCAGGTCGCCGCCGCAGGCTTCCTGCAGGGTGCCGACGAGGTCGATGGCGATCGCGCGCGCCGCCTGTTGACCTTGTTCGGTCGTCACATTCTTGCCCAGCTGGCCGGCGTTCGGCGTGCCGTCGGCATGTTTGGCGATGTGGCCCGAAATGAAAACCAGGTTACCGGTTTGGACGTACATCACATATGCCGCAGCCGGCGTGGCCGGCGCCGACAGGGTGATGTTGAGATCGTTGAGTTTTTGATAAATTGACATGGACGATTCCAGTTGGCGTGGATAAAACTCGTATTGTACGTCCAGCCCGCCAGCCTGCCCACCATGCGCCGGGGCCAGGTCGGCCATTCGGACCAGCGCTACGCGGCGCACCTGCATCTTGCGCCCGAGGGCAACCAGCGCGATCACGGCCAGCGCAAAGACGAAATTCGACAGCACCAAGGGTTCGCCCAGCAAGGCTGCCGCGCCCAGCAGCGTCAGGAACGGCTGGATCAACTGCACCTGGCCGACCCGCGCGATGCCGCCCAGCGCCATGCCGCGGTACCAGAAGACGAAGCCGATGAACATTGAAAATACGGCGACGTAGGCAAACCCGAGCCAGGCGCGGATGCCCGCGCCAGCGATGGCGCCCGGCCACGGCCACGACAGCCATAGCACCAGCGGCAACAGCAGCGGCGCCGACAGCACCAGCGCCCAGCTGATCACCTGCGGCCCACCCATCGTCCGCGCCAGGTGCCCGCCCTCGGCGTACCCAAGGGCGCCGAGCACGACGGCGCCCAGCATCAGCAGGTCGGCCGGATGCAGGTTGCCGCCGCTCTGGCGCAGCGCGAAGCCGATCACGATGCTTGAGCCAAGCAGGGCCGTGACCCAGAATCGGGCGGACGGTTTTTCAACGCCGCGCAGCGCGGAAAACACGGCAGTCGCCAGCGGCAGGATGCCCACCAGCACCGCGCCGTGGGAGGCGGGCAGGGTGCGCAAGGCAATCGACGTCAGCCACGGGAAGCCGATCACGCAGCCGAGCGATACCAGCGCCAGCGGCAGCAACGCCGACCTCGGCGGCCAAGCGGCGCGGTGGAAGCGGAGCCAGATGGCGCCGAGCACGGCGGCGACCAGTGCACGCGCCAGCGCGACGAACGCGGGATCGAGCTCGGCCACCGCCATGCGCGTAAAAGGCAGGGTCAGGCTGAACATGGCAACACCCACTAGGCCAAGCAGCATGCCGGCCGTCTCATCGGACAAGACTGGCTTGCCTGAAATGGCGGCGCCTGGCGCGGGAGTGTGCTTCATGCCGGCTTTCGAGGTGGTCGCGGGATTGCGGATAGGTTTATACTAGACTAAAAAACAAGTACAGTGCCTGTACAGTTGTTGATATAATTTTAGATACTGTTACGGTAAAACGACCAGTACAAAAGCACCCATCGCGCAGTTGCGGTCGCGTGGCACCGGCAAAACCCTGATCGACCAGATCGCGCGCACCGTCGCCGTCGGCAGCCTGTTTTCGCCCAGCCAGCTAGCGCCGACCCGCATGCGGCGGAACGTGGCGGCGATGCAAGATCCCCATATCTGGCAATTCCCCGAACGGGAAATGGCACGCTCCAGCCCTTGAAATTTCTTTTTTAATCCCAACATCGCAACCACACCCCAACCTGTCCTACAAGAGGAAAACAAATGGCCGTCGCCGAAAAAGAAACCCTTGGCTTTCAAGCTGAAGTAAAACAGCTGTTGCAACTGATGATCCATTCGCTGTATTCGAACAAGGAGATTTTCCTGCGCGAGCTGATCTCGAACGCGTCCGACGCCGCCGACAAGTTGCGCTTCGAGGCCATCAATAACGATGCGCTGTACGGCAACGATCACGAACTGAAAATCATCGTCTCGTTCGACAAGGACGCCAGGACCATCACCATTTCGGACAATGGCATCGGCATGAGCCGCGATGACGTCATCTCGCACCTCGGCACCATCGCCAAGTCTGGCACCAAGGAGTTCTTCGGCAAGCTGTCCGGCGACCAGCAGGCCGACGCGGCCCTGATCGGCCAGTTCGGCGTCGGTTTCTATTCGGGCTTCATCATCGCCGACAAGATCGTCGTCAACACCCGCCGCGCCGGCCAGTTCGCCTCCGAAGGCGTGCGCTGGGAGTCGGCGGGCGAGGGCGACTACAGCGTCGAGTCGGTCGAGAAGGTCTCGCGCGGCACCGACGTCATCTTGCACCTGCGCGCCGGTGAAGAAGAGCTGCTCTCGAGCTGGAAGCTCAAATCGATCATCCGCAAGTATTCCGATCACATCTCGCTGCCGATCATGATGCAGAAGGACGAGTGGGACGCCGAGAAGAACCAGTCGGTGCTGAAGGACGAATTCGACACCGTCAACCAGGCCAGCGCGCTGTGGGCCCGCAACCGCTCCGAAGTGACGCCGGAGCAATACGACGAATTTTACAAGCATGTCTCGCACGACTTCCAGGCGCCGCTGGCGTACACCCACAACCGGGTCGAGGGCCGCAGCGAATATACCCAGCTGTTGTACGTGCCGGCCCACGCGCCGTTCGACCTGTGGGACCGCAACAAGCGCGGCGGCATCAAGCTGTACGTCAAGCGCGTCTTCATCATGGACGACGCCGAGCAGCTGATGCCGGCCTACCTGCGCTTCATTAAAGGGGTGATCGATTCGAACGATCTGCCGCTGAACGTCTCGCGCGAAATTTTGCAGGAGTCGCGCGACGTCAAGGTGATCCGCGAAGGCTCTACCAAGCGTGTGCTGGGCATGCTGGAAGAACTGGCCAACGCCGACGAGCAGGAAAAAAAGGACAAGTACGCCACTTTCTGGACCGAGTTCGGCCAGGTGCTCAAGGAAGGCGTTGGCGAAGACGCCATCAACAAGGACCGTATCGCCAAGCTGCTGCGCTTCGCTTCGACGACGAACGAGAACGCCGATCAGAACACGGCGCTGGCCGATTACCTTGGCCGCATGAAGGAAGGCCAGGAGAAAATCTACTACGTCGCCGGCGACAGCTACACCGCGGCGAAGAACAGCCCGCACCTCGAGATCTTCCGTAAAAAAGGCGTCGAAGTGCTGTTGATGACGGACCGCGTCGACGAGTGGATGCTGTCGTTCCTGAACGACTTCGAAGGCAAGGAGCTGGTGTCGGTGGCGAAGGGCGGGCTCGACCTCGGTGCGCTGGAAGACGAAGCGGAAAAGAAAGAGCACGAGGAAACCGAGACCTCGTACAAGGACCTGGTCGAGAAGATGAAGGCGGCGCTGGACGAGAAGGCAAAAGACGTGCGCGTCACGTTCCGCCTGACCGATTCGCCAGCCTGCCTGGTGGCCGACGAGAACGAGTTGTCGGGCAACCTGCTGCGCATGCTCAAGGCCGCCGGCCAGAACGCGCCGGAATCGAAGCCCATTCTCGAGATCAACCCGAACCACCCGCTGGTGACGCGCCTGAAGTACGAGGACGCAGCCGGGGCGCGCTTCGGCGACTGGGCGCACATCCTGTTTGACCAGGCGCTGCTGGCCGAAGGCGGTTCGCTGGCCGACCCGGCCAGTTTCGTCAAACGCTTGAATGAGATGCTGCTGGCAAACGTGAAGTAAGCGCTGCAACCATCAGCGATGCGTATGAAAAAGGCAGAGAAATTCTCTGCCTTTTTTTTAACTTGCCGATGCTCGAAGTCGGTTTTGTCCGTCAGCTTCAACACTGTCATCCATCGGCTTGTAATGTAGCGATTGAAGCCGTGCGGAACGCGCGCAGATGGGGTCCCCGCGTTCGCAAGGACGACGTCCTCGATGTCGAGGGGCTGCCACGCACGGTGTGCTCTACTTCAAAATCTCCCCGCAAAACTCAAGCAGCATCTTCTCGCCCTCGGCCCACTTGCCATACCCGCTGTCGCCGTTGATATGACCCGCTTCGCCGATCTCGACGAGCCTGCTGCCCCACGCCGCGGCAAACGCGCGCGCGCGCGCGATCGACACATACTCGTCGTTGGAACTGGCGATCACGATGCTAGGGAACGGCAGTTTCTGCATCGGCATCGGCGCGAAGCCGACGGCGTCTTGCGGGTACGACGGCGCCTCGACATCGCTCGGCGCCACCAGGAAGGCGCCCTGGATCGCAAGCGCCGAGCCGGATGCGGCCCAGTGCGCCACTAGCGGGCAGGCCAGGCTGTGCGCCACCAAGATAGGCGGGCCGGCCTCGCTGGCGGCGATGGCCGCGTCGAGCTCGGCCACCCATTCGTGGCAATCAGGATTATTCCAGTCGCGATGAGGCGCGCGCTGCCAGCCGGGATGCTTGTGCTGCCATAGCGTCTGCCAGTGCTGCGGGCCTGAATTCCACAGGCCGGCCAAAATAAGGACGTCGCATTTCATGGTAGCTCCATATGGTGATTGGCTCATTGCGACGATTGTACGTCGCTTTTTTATAAGGCAGTGCGCAGCGTGAACAGCTCGGGGAACAGTACCACGTCGAGCATCTTGCGCAGGTAGCTGACGCCGGCGGTGCCGCCGGTGCCGGTCTTGAAGCCGATGATGCGCTCGACGGTTGTGACGTGGCGAAAGCGCCAGAAGCGGAACGCTGTCTCCAGGTCGACCAGCTTTTCGGCCAGTTCGTACAGCGCCCAGTGCGTCGATGGATCCTGGTAGACCGCCAGCCACGCGGCCTCGACCGAGTCGTCGTGGTACGTCGGCAGCGTCCGGTCGGCGGCCAGGCGCCCGGGCGCGATGGCAAACCCGCTACGCGCGAGCAGCATTACCGCTTCGTCGTACACCGACGCTGCATTCAGTTCGTGTTCGAGGATCGTGCGCGCGGCCGGTGCGGTGGCGTGGACGGTGAGCAGCGCGGCGTTTTTGTTGCCGAGGATGAATTCCAGTTCCCGGTATTGGTGCGACTGGAAGCCCGACGAGGCGCCGAGGAACGGGCGGATCGCCGTGTACTCGGGCGGCGTCATCGTCGCCAGTACGTCCCATGCATGCACCAGCTGGTCCATGATGCGCGCTACCCGCGCCAGCATCTTGAAGGCCGGCGCCAGTTCGCCGGCGCGCAGATTGCGCCGCACCGCCTGCAGTTCGTGCAGCATCAGCTTGAGCCACAATTCGCTGGTCTGGTGCTGGATGATGAACAGCATCTCGTTGTGGTTCGGCGAGCGCGGATGCTGGGCACCCAGGATTTGCTCGAGCCCCAGGTAGTCGCCGTAGCTCATTGCGCTGCTGAAATCCATTTCGGCGCCGTGCCATGTGGTCGAGTCTTTTTTATCGTCGGACATGCTGTCTCTTTCGGGGTTCAGGTCACCGCGCCGCGGCTGGCGTCGACGTCGTAGGCCTTGTCGTCGAGTACGGCGCGCAGGATCTCGACCGCGTCCCACACATCGGCGAAGCTGGTGTACAGCGGCGTGAAGCCGAAGCGCATGATGGCGGGCTCACGGTAGTCGCCGATCACGCCGCGCGCAATCAGCGCGGCGATCACCGCGTAGCCGTGCGGGTGGGTAAAGCTGACCTGGCTGCCGCGCCGCGCATGTGCGCGCGGGGTGACCAAGTCGAGCCGATGAGCGCCGCAGCGCGCCTCCACCAGTTCGATGAACAGGTCGGTCAGCGCCAGCGACTTGGCGCGGATTGCCTCCATGTCAGTCTCTTCGAACACTTCCAGTCCGCATTCGACCAGCGCCAGCGAGACGATTGGCTGGGTGCCGCACAGGGCGCGCCCGATGCCTTCGGCGGCGGCGAACCCGGGGGCCATGGCAAATGGTGCGCGATGGCCCCACCAGCCTGCCAGCGGCTGGCAAAACGCCGCCTGGTGATGTTTCGGCACCCAGATGAAGGCCGGCGCGCCGGGCCCGCCATTGAGGTATTTGTACGTACAGCCGACAGCCAGGTCGGCGCCGGCCGCGTGCAGGTCGAGCGGCACGGCGCCGGCCGAATGGGCCAGGTCCCACAGCGTCAGTGCGCCTTGCGCGTGGGCGAGGGCGGTCAGCTGCGCCATGTCGTGCTGGTAGCCGGTGCGGTAGTTTACGTGCGTCAGCATGAGGACGGCACAGTCGGCGTCGATCGCCGCCGGCAGCGCATCGACCCTGTCGACCAGCCGCACCGAGTAGCCGCGCGCCAGCCAGGCAGCCAGGCCTTCGGCCATATAGATATCGGTCGGGAAGTTGGCGCGCTCGGTGACGATGGTGCGGCGCGCGGCGCTCGCCGGCGGGCCTTCGGCCTGCATGTTGAGTGCGGCGGCCAGCGCCTTGAACAGGTTGAGCGACGTGCTGTCGGTGATGACCACCTCGCCGGCGCGCGCACCGATCAGGGGTGCAAGGCGGTCGCCGAGGCGCTTGGGCAAGTCGAACCAGCCGGCCGTGTTCCAGCTGCGAATCAGGTCCTGGCCCCATTCGCGGGCGATGACGTCCTGGGCGCGCGCCAGTGCCGTTGTCGGACGCGCGCCGAGCGAATTGCCGTCGAGGTAAATCACGCCCTGCGGCAGGTCGAAGCGCGCCCGCAGCGGCGCCAGCAGGTCCTGCGCGTCGAGCGCCAGGCAATCGGTTCTGGTGGTCATGCTTGTCTTTGCCGAAATTTATCGCGGGGGAGTGTGCAGCAGGACAACCGCGCAGAGCCGCATTGAACGGCGCCCGAAGTGACATTTTAACAAAGAACCGCCGGACCGCCGAGCCAATAACGCCTGTCAGCACCGCGACGACAATATCCACGTTTTCCAAAAATAATTGCCGACAACCCTAAAGTTCCAGAACCCAGGGCCGTTACAGCAAGCATGGAGCAATTTTAAAAGAATTTAAATTTATTTCAAAAAACCCCTAAAGTTCTGCGAAAGCTTGACGTAACCGGTACAAGGCGACAGCAGGCTGGCGTCCAAAGCTCCGAATTTTTGTAGTTTCAAGTATCCAACTCCGCCTCGTTTTCATAGGGGCGCGACAATGACCGGTCGGTGTTTGTAAGACAAACACCGACCGGTCCGATTCGCCATTCGCCGACCAAAAATACAGTTTCTCGCCTATTTCCGAATAGTTTCCGTACGGTCACAATCTGTCTCACTGGCAACACGAGACGAAGCCAGATTTCAACGGATTCAAGGAGATGGAAATGACTGCGAACGACATGATGGCGGAAATTCGTGATGCGAACCTGAGCTACCTGATGCTCGCCCAGCAGATGATCCGTGCAGACAAGGTGACCGCCATTTTCCGCCTCGGCATTGCCGCTGACATCGCCGAACTGATCGAAGGCATGAGCAATGCCCAGATCCTCAAGCTCGCCGGCGGCAACATGATGCTGGCACGCTTCCGCTTCGACGACAGCGCCATCCTGTCGATGTTGACCAACTACAACAAGGACCGCAGCCTGGCGCAGTCGCACGCCGCCATTCTGATGGCCGGCCAGGCCGTCGAAGAAATCGCGTAGTTACTAGCAGCCTGTTGTCGCAGTTGATCAGATTCGGAGTCATGAAATGAGCAAAAAAAGCGTTGTCACGGAAGCCCAGGAAATCCAGCTGGCGATCGAGCTGATCCGGCTTGGCGCCAGATTGCAGCTGCTCGAGACCGAAGTGTCGCTGTCGCGTGAACGCTTGCTCAAGCTGTACAAGGAACTGCGCGGCATGTCGCCGCCAAAAGGCATGTTGCCGTTTTCGACCGACTGGTTCCTGACCTGGCAGCCGAACATCCATTCTTCGCTGTTTATCAATATCCACAAGTTTCTCGTCGAGCACGCCGGCGCCACTGGCATCGAAGCGGTGATGAAGGCTTATAAACTGTACCTCGAGCAAATGCCGCCCGCACCGGGCGAGGAGCCGCTGCTGTCGCTGACGCGCGCCTGGACGCTGGTGCGTTTTTTTCAGAGCAAGATGTTGTCGGTGGCGGCCTGCTCTTGCTGCCAGGGCAAGTTTGTCGTCAACTGCCTCGACCTCAACGATGGCTACCATTGCGGCCTGTGCCACATGCCTTCGCGTGCCGGCAAGACCAAGAAATCGAAAGACGCCGCCGCCGCGGCGCTGCTGCTGGCCGCGTGACCCTCGCGGTCACCGCAAAATCCAGGCTGAAGGGCAAGGCGTGAGCCTTGCCCTCCAGCCCATCTTGCGTTCACATCTTTGGCGCTCGCCCGCGGTACGGGCGCTGCTGATCCAGTGCGCCGCATTGCCGGCCTGCGCGCTGGTCGTTGCCATATTGTCTTTCATGCATGTCGACCTCGCCCTCGGCTTCTTGGCGCTGCTGCAGGGCGGCATCGCCGCCGCCCTCTGCTGGTGGCGCAAGCTGGCGCCGTGGTGGCTGGCGATCGAATTGCTGTTTGCCCCGGCGCTGCTGGCCGGCACCGGGCTGCACTTGCCGCCGTGGATTTTCCTGGCCGGCTTTATCATGCTGCTGTTGGTATATTGGTCGACCTTTCGCACCCAGGTGCCGTATTTTCCATCTGGTAAGCGCGCATGGGATGCGGTGGCGGAGCTGTTGCCGCCCGGCCGGCCTTTGTACGTGATCGACATCGGCAGCGGCCTGGGCGGCCTGGTGCTCGACCTGGCGCGGCGCCGCCCTGAATCCACCTTCGCTGGCATCGAGCTGGCGCCGCTGCCGTGGCTGGTCAGCCGGCTGCGCGCCGCGCTGGTCGGCAATAACGTGCGTTTTGCGCATGGCGACTACGAACAGCTCGACCTGGGCGACTACGATGTCGTGTTTGCCTACCTGTCGCCGGCGGCGATGGATGCGCTGTGGCGCAAGGCCAGCGCCGAGATGCGGCCCGGCTCGCTGCTGCTCAGCTATGAGTTCGGCATCGGCGCAGAACCACCCGATCTTGCGATTATGCCTACAGGGCGCGGGCCCCCGCTTTACGGTTGGCACTTTTAGGCGACATACTGACGACACCGGATCAAATACGAGGCGGTTTTACTTGCTCAACGGGCATCTTCAGGATATTGTAGTTCCTTAGAACAATTATTTTGTGGGCGCCGCGGCTTAGCTTTAGGCGCCCTTGCCATTCTTGGCATAGCGGTTAGCAACTCAATACACGTATTTACCTTCGGAGTCAGCGCCCTTGTTAGTCATCATCGGATACATCATCGTCTGTGGGTCTGTATTCGGTGGCTTCGCCGCGAGCGGCGGCCACCTGGCATCGCTGTACCAGCCGCTGGAACTGGTGATGATCGGCGGCGCCGCGCTGGGTTCTTTCTTTGTCGGCAACAACGGCAAGTCGATCAAGGCGACGATGAAAGCCTTGCCGACCCTGTTCAAGGGTTCGCGCCATACCAAGGAACTGTACATGGAGATGATGTCGCTGCTGTTCGACGTCCTCTCCAAGGTGCGCAAGGAAGGCCTGATGTCGATCGAAGGCGATATCGACAAGCCGGAAGAAAGCCCGCTGTTTTCCAAATATCCGGGCGTGCTGTCCGATCACCACATCGTCGAATTCATGACCGATTACCTTCGCCTGATGGTATCCGGCAACATGGATGCCTTTCAAATCGAAAACCTGATGGACAACGAGATCGAGACTCACCACCATGAAGGCGCCGTGCCCGGTCATTGCCTAGCCAAGCTTGGCGACGGCCTGCCCGCGTTCGGCATCGTCGCCGCGGTGATGGGCGTGGTCCACACGATGGAATCGGTCGGCATTCCGCCGGCCGAGCTCGGCATCCTGATCGCCAAGGCGCTGGTCGGCACCTTCCTCGGCATCCTGCTGGCGTACGGCTTCGTTAGTCCCTTGGCCAGCCTGCTCGAGCAGAAACTGGAAGAATCGACCAAGATGTTCCAGTGCGTGAAAGTGACATTGCTGGCCAGTCTGAACGGTTACGCGCCGGCGCTGGCGGTCGAATTCGGCCGCAAGGTGCTGTACTCGACCGAGCGCCCGACCTTCGGCGAACTCGAAGAGCACATCAAGAAGTCGAAGACCAAGTAAGCCCCTGATGCCCGTATTTTTCACTTGCCACCCCCGCCTGACCCACCTGGTGCCGCGGAGTTTCCATGGCCGATGAGGGCATGCGCCCGATAATCGTCAAACGCATCAAGAAGACGGCGGCCGGCCATCACGGCGGCGCCTGGAAAATCGCCTACGCCGACTTCGTGACGGCGATGATGGCCTTCTTCTTGCTCATGTGGCTGCTCGGCTCGACCACCAAGGGCGACCTGAACGGCATTTCCGAATTTTTCAAGACGCCGCTAAAAGTGGCCATGGCGGGCGGCTCCGGTAGTGGCGACAGCTCGTCGCTGATCCAGGGCGGCGGCAAGGACCTGACGGCGCGCACTGGCCAGGTCAAGAAGGGCGACACGCCGGCGCCCAAGAAAAGCTATGACCTGAAGGCGGCTAAAGCCGCGCTCGAGCGCGAAGAGGGCGTGCGTTTGCAGGGCTTGAAGGCGAAGATCGAGGCGACGATCGAAGCCAATCCGCTGTTAAAGAAATACAAGAACCAGCTATTGCTCGACATCACCAGCGAAGGCTTGCGGATCCAGATCGTCGACGAGCAGAACCGGCCGATGTTCGCCCTGGCGAAGGCCCAATTGCAGCCGTACACACGCGACATCTTGCACGTGATCGGTATCGTACTGAACGACGTGCCGAACAAGATCGGCCTGTCCGGGCACACCGATTCGACCCCGTACCTGTCGGACGTCGGTTACAGCAACTGGGAATTGTCGAGCGAGCGGGCGAACGCCTCGCGCCGCGAGCTGATTATCGGCGGCATGAATGAGGACAAGATCCTGCGCGTGGTCGGGCTCGCCTCGGCTGCCAACCTGGACCGCAAGGACCCGTTCAATCCGATCAATCGCCGCATCAGCATCATCGTCATGAACAAGAAAACCGAAGACACAGTCATGCGTGACAACGCCTCGCAGCAGACGCCCGACGTAGTGGTGACGCGCGATGGGGCGACGGCGACGACAACGTTACCGGCGGCGGCAAAATGATGGCCCGCGACAAAATCGGAGAAGCCGGATGACAAGAAAGAAAATACTGGGGTCGCATCTGAAGCGGCTGTTGTCGGGCGTTTCCGACCACGGCAAGAACCACTTGAGCGAAGTCGAAACCGACTTGCTGCAAACCGAATTGCTGCTCGAGGAAGCTGTCGACAAGCTCACCCGCAGCTTCATGGCGATCCATGAAGCGGTGGGCGCGCGCCAGGACAGCATCAACCTGCTGCTGGCCGGCGGCACCCCGAGCGCCGACGAAATCGCGCGCATGAAAGCGATGTCGGGCGAAGTCGGCGTGCACGTCAACAGTGCCATCACCAGCATGCAGTTCCAGGACATGACGAGCCAATTGATCGACCGCACGCTCAAACGGGTCACCGGCTTACGGGCGTTTCTGGGCACGCTCGGCACCCACAGCGCTGGCGTCAACGCCGAAACCGACAGCGAGGAAATCGTCGATCTGCTCGGCAAGGTCAGCATGGTGCTGGCGATCCAGTCGCTCGAATTACGCAGCGTACTACGCAAGGCAGTCAACCAGCAGCATCTCGAAAGCGGCGACATCGAACTGTTTTGAGGTCGCATCCACCAATCACTTTAACCGAACAAAAAAGCAGGAGCAAAAAATGGCTAAAACAATTCTCGCGGTCGACGATTCAAGCTCATTACGCCAGATGGTGGCATTCAGTCTGAAGGCGGCCGGTTACCTGGTGATCGAAGCAGTCGATGGCCAGGACGGACTCGAAAAAGCCAAGCTGCAGACCGTCGACCTGGTGCTGACGGACCAGAACATGCCGCGCATGGATGGCCTGGCGCTGATCAAGCTGCTGCGCGCCCTGCCGGCTTACCAGAAGGTGCCGATTTTGATGCTGACTACCGAATCGTCGGACGAGATGAAATCGAAGGGTCGCGCCGCCGGCGCCAATGGCTGGCTGGTCAAGCCGTTCGACCCGCAGCGCTTGATCGAAGTGGTGAAAAAAGTAATCGGCTGATGCCGCGCGAATTTAAGGAATACAGGTAAGCAATACGAGCAGGGGATACCAGTAATGACGCATCGCGACAAGGACGGAGTTTCATCATGACGATCGACATCAGCCAGTTTTTCCAGGTTTTTTTCGACGAAGCCGAAGAACTGCTGGCGGAAAAAGAACGGCTGCTGCTGGCAGTCGACATTGGCGCGCCCGACGCCGAAGATCTCAATGCGATCTTCCGTACGGCGCACTCGATCAAGGGCGGCGCGTCGACCTTCGGCCTGAACGACATGACCGAGGTGACCCACATCCTCGAGTCGCTGCTGGACCGTATCCGCAAGGGCGAAATGGCGCTCACTGCCGAACACGTCGACGCTTTTTTGGCGGCCAAGGATATCCTCAAGATGCAACTCGACGGTCACCGCAACGGCGCCGACGTCGACCAGGACGCGGTCGCCGACGTGCGCATGATGCTGCAGGAATTGTCGCAGGACGTCGTGCCGATGGCGCTGCCTCTGGTGCCGGCGTTTGTCCAGACCGAAGCCAGGCCTTTGCCTGGCGCCGGCGCGCGCCGCTTCAGGATCGAGCTGCCGAAGGTCGAGCAGCGCGACGTCAACGCGCTGGCGGCCGAACTCGGGCTGCTCGGCCGCGTTGCTGTCTCGCCGCTCGGTGGCGAGCGCCACGCCCTGATCGTGACCACCCACGAAAGCCTGGAAGACATCATCGCAATCTGCTCGTTCGTGCTCGATCCGGACGACCTGAAGGTCTTCGAGGCGCCGGCGCTTACGCCTGCGCAGCGCAACATCGAAGACGCCGAACGCGCCAGGGTCGAAAAAGAACTCGGTTACGGCTTCTTCGACCCGGACGACCCGTTCGACGCCCTTGACGCGAACTTGCAGGACGGCGCCGACGGCCTGGAGCAGACCGACGAGGAACGCGGCTACGGCTTTTTCCAGCCGATTGAACAGATTCGCGCGGCCGCCGCCAGCGCCGCCTCCGCCGTGGCGCAGGCCAAACCGCTGCCGTCCGCCAGCCGGATCGAAGCGCTCGAAATAAGCGAAGTGGCGGCCGAAAGGAAGGCCGCCGCGCGCAAGGACGAGAAGGGCGGGGGCGGCGTCCAGGGCGGCGAATCGTCGTCGATCCGCGTCTCGATCGAGAAGGTTGACCAGTTGATCAACCTGATCGGCGAACTGGTGATCACCCAGGCCATGATCGAGCAGCGCAGCGACGGCCTCGATCCGATGGTCCACGAGCGCCTGCTCGGCAGCGTGTCCCAGCTCACGCGCAACACCCGCGACCTGCAGGAAGCGGTGATGTCGATCCGGATGATGCCGATGGACTTCGTGTTCTCGCGCTTTCCGCGCATGGTGCGCGACCTGGCGGCCAAGCTGGGCAAAAAAGTCGATTTCATCACCCACGGCGCCGCCACCGAACTCGATAAAGGCCTGATCGAACGTATCGTCGACCCGCTGACCCACCTGGTGCGCAACTCGATCGACCATGGCATCGAGATGCCGGCCGCGCGGGTTGCCGCCGGCAAGACCGAGACCGGGCGATTGTTCCTGTCGGCCGGTCACCAGGGCGGCAACATCGTCATCGAAGTGTCCGACGACGGCGGCGGCCTGAGCCGCGAACGGATTTTGGCCAAGGCGGTGCAGAACGGCATCGCGGTGGCCGACAACATGAGCGACGGCGACGTCTGGCAGCTCATTTTCGCGCCCGGGTTTTCGACCGCCGAAATCGTTACCGACGTTTCCGGGCGCGGGGTCGGCATGGACGTCGTCAAGCGTAACATCACGGCCATGGGCGGCTCGGTCGAGATCCGCTCGGCCAAGGGCTTCGGCACCACCATATCGATTTCGCTGCCGCTGACGCTGGCCATTTTGGACGGCATGTCGATCCGCTGCGGCGAGGAAGTTTACATTTTGCCGCTCGGCTTCGTCGTCGAGTCGCTGCAACCGGCGCCCGAGGACATCAAGGAAATCGCCAACCGCGGACGGGTGATCAAGGTGCGCGGCGAATACCTGCCCCTGATCCCGCTGCACCAGATGTTCGAGATCGCGCCGCGCTTCACCAATCCGTGCGAAGGCATCGTCGTGATTCTGGAGGCCGACGGGCGCAAGGCCGGCCTGTTCGTCGATGACCTGGTGGGGCAGCAACAGGTGGTGGTCAAGAATCTGGAGTCGAACTATCGCAAGGTGACCGGTATTTCGGGCGCCACCATCCTCGGCGACGGTGGCGTGTCGCTGATCCTCGACGTATCGGCACTGATGCGTTCTTCGCGCCAGCTGGCCGACGACGTCGTGTTTTCGTAATCGCCTGATTGACTGTTTTCTTGATTCGTCATTTATTTATTCACCCTTCTTTCGCAATAAACCAGGATAGGAAATTACCATGTCGATGACATCCACCAGCAACAACGCCGCTCACGCTCACGACGGCGCAGGCAGCGAGTTCCTCGCCTTCACGCTCGGCTCCGAAGAGTACGGCATCGACATCCTGAAAGTGCAGGAAATCCGCGGCTACGAAGCGGTCACGCGGATCGCCAATGCCCCCGAATTCATCAAGGGCGTGATCAACCTGCGCGGCATCATTATCCCGGTGGTCGACATGCGCATCAAGTTCAACCTCGGCACGCCCGTGTACGACCAGTTTACCGTCGTCATCATCCTCAATATCAGCGGGCGCATCATGGGCATGGTGGTCGACAGCGTGTCGGACGTGACGACGCTCTCGCCCGACCAGGTCAAGCCGGCGCCGGAAATGGGCACGGCGTTCAATTCGGACTACCTGATCGGCCTGGGCACGATCGACGAGCGCATGCTGATCCTGGTCGACATCGACAAGCTGATGTCGTCGGGCGAGATGGGCCTGATCGAAAAAATCGCCGCCTGAACCAAATAGGCCATTGCAAGGCAGGTAAGGTACCCCTTCAAACAGTTCTCGCACGACCTACAAGGTGAAGCAACGTGTCGCAAATCAAAGTGGAATCTGCCAAGGAATTCATTTTCACCAAGAGTGATTTTGAACGGGTCCGTGCGCTGATCTACAAACGGGCCGGCATCTCGCTGGCCGACAGCAAGCAGGAAATGGTCTACAGCCGCATCGCGCGGCGACTGCGCGCCACCGGCATCGTGTCGTTTTCGACCTATCTCGACCAGCTCGAGGCCGGCCGGCTGGGCGACGAATGGGAGGCGTTCACCAATGCCCTGACCACCAACCTGACGTCGTTCTTTCGCGAGGCGCATCACTTCCCACTGCTGGCCGAACACGTCAGGCGCCTCGAGGGCGGGCCGATCACGATCTGGTGTTCGGCCAGTTCGACGGGCGAAGAGCCGTATTCGATCGCCATGACGGTGTGCGAGGCATTCAACAGCCTCACCCCGCCGGTGCAGATCATTGCCACCGACATCGACACCAACGTGCTGGCGGTCGGCGCGCAAGGCGTGTACGGCTTCGAGCGGCTCGACAAGATGGCGCCTGAACGGGCCAAGCGATTTTTCCTGCGCGGCAAGGGCGAGCAGGAAGGCATGGTGCGGGTGCGCCCGGAACTGCGCCAGCTCGTCACCTTCAAGCCGCTCAACCTGCTGGGCGACGGCTGGCCGCTTACCGGCCAGTTCGACGTGATTTTCTGCCGTAACGTGATGATTTATTTTGACAAGGCGACCCAGCGCAAGATTCTGGCGCGTTTTGTACCGCTGATGAAGCCGCATGGATTGCTGTTTGCCGGCCACTCGGAAAATTTTATGTACGTCTCGGACGCGCTCAAACTGCGTGGCAAGACGGTGTATGAACTCGACGAAGGGCGTTCCGGCGTCAGGTAGCCGTAGCGAAATAATAAGACACCATGAACTTAAGTGAACAATTTGCCACCAACGTCTATTACGACCGGACGTTCAACTGCGATGCGGCGAAGATCTTGCCCGGTGAATATTTCCACACCAGCCAGGACATGCTGATCGTCACGGTGCTCGGTTCTTGCGTGTCGGCCTGCATCCGCGACCGCGTTACCGGCCAGGGCGGCATGAACCACTTCATGCTGCCTGACGGCGGCGGCAGCGACAGCAACAGCCCGGTATCGGCGTCGATGCGTTACGGCACCTACGCGATGGAAGTATTGATCAACGAACTACTTAAAAGCGGCGCGCGGCGCGAAAACCTGGAAGCGAAAGTGTTCGGCGGCGGCGCCGTGCTCAAGGGTTTCACCGCAATCAACGTCGGCGGGCGCAACGCCGCCTTTGTCATCAGCTACCTGAAGACGGAGCGCATCCGCGTGCTGGCCGAAGACCTGAACGACATTTACCCGCGCAAAGTGTATTTTTTTCCGCGCACCGGCAAGGTGCTGGTCAAAAAACTGATGCAAACCCATAACGACACGCTGGCGCGTCGCGAGTTCGATTATGCCAGCCGCCTCAAGGTGGCGCCCGTCGGCGGCGAGATCGACCTGTTTTGAAGATGAAGGCACGGATTATGAACAACAACTCATGAAGAACATCGTATGAAGATCAAGGTACTGATCGTGGACGACTCCGCGCTGATCCGCAGCGTCATGAGCGAAATCATTTCCAGCCAGCCGGACATGGAAGTGGTCGGCGTGGCGCCAGACCCGCTGGTGGCGCGTGAGCTGATCAAGCAGACCAACCCGGACGTGCTCACGCTCGACGTCGAGATGCCCAAGATGGACGGCCTCGACTTTCTCGAAAAACTGATGCGGCTGCGGCCGATGCCGGTGCTGATGGTGTCGTCGCTGACCGAGCGCGGCTCCGAGATCACCATGCGCGCGCTCGAACTGGGCGCGGTCGACTTCGTCACCAAGCCGAAGATTTCGATCCAGAGCGGGATGCGCGAATACACCGAGCTGATCGCCGACAAGATCCGCGCCGCCGCCCGCGCCCGCATCAAGCCGCGCACCCTGACGCCAGCGAAGACGGCGGACGCGCTGCCGCAGATCCGCAACCCGCTGACCTCGTCGGAAAAGCTGATCATCATCGGCGCCTCCACCGGCGGCACCGAGGCGATCCGCGAATTCTTGATGCAGATGCCGTCGGACTGTCCCGGCATCCTGATCGCCCAGCACATGCCGGAAGGTTTCACCACATCGTTCGCGCGCCGCCTCGATTCGCTGTGCAGGATCAGCGTGCGCGAAGCGGCCGGCGAGGAGCGGGTGCTGCCCGGCCACGCCTACATCGCGCCCGGCCACTCGCACCTGATGCTGGCGCGCTCGGGCGCCAACTACATCACCCGCATCGACCAGGCCGACCCGGTCAACCGGCACCGGCCCTCGGTCGACGTGCTGTTTCGCTCGGCCGCGCTGGCCGCCGGCAAGAACGCGGTCGGCGTGATCCTGACCGGGATGGGCAAGGATGGCGCGCTCGGCATGCTCGAGATGAAAAACGCCGGTGCCTATAATTTCGCCCAGGATGAGGCGTCCTGCGTTGTATTCGGCATGCCGCGCGAAGCGATCGCGGTCGGCGCCACCCACGAAGTTGGCCCGTTGACGGAGCTGCCGGGCAGGGTTCTTCATTATCTAGCAACACATGGCGGCCGGTCGTTGCGTGTTTGACCGCATAAACCATGTTTCCTTGTGAGTTTAATCGCCGCAGGGCAACAAAAATGCTATCCTGAACGCGGCTTCGACGGAATGAAGCACTGTTTCAATAACCATAAGTAAGAGAATCGACGGAGTAATTCATGGCTGATCCAAAAATGCGCTTTTTAGTTGTTGACGATTTCTCGACAATGCGCCGCATTGTCCGGAATTTGTTGAAGGAACTGGGATACGCGAACGTTGACGAAGCCGAAGATGGCGTGATGGGCCTGGCCAAGCTGCGCAGCGAGACCTTCGACTTTGTGGTGTCCGACTGGAACATGCCGAATATGGACGGCCTGACGATGTTGCAGAATATCCGTGCCGACCCGGCACTGTGCAAGCTACCGGTGCTGATGGTGACCGCCGAAGCGAAAAAAGAAAACATCATTGCAGCGGCCCAGGCCGGCGCCAGCGGCTACGTCGTCAAGCCTTTCACCGCCGCCACGCTCGATGAAAAGCTCAACAAGATTTTTGAGAAACTCGAAAAAGCCGGAGCTTGAAATGGGTAAGCAGCTTACCGGTGACGCCATCCTGACGGAAGGCGCCTTGGTTCCAGCGATGGAAGCGCACGACGAGTTCATGAGCCGTATCGGCCACATGACGCGTGCGCTGCACGAAAGCCTGCGCGGGCTCGGTCTCGACAAATTGATCGAAAAAGCCGCCAGCGACATCCCGGATGCGCGCGACCGCCTCGACTACGTGGCGCGGCTGTCCGAGCAGGCCGCCCAGAAGGTGCTCAACGCAACCGACGCGGCCAGCCCGCTGCAGGACCACATCGACAGCGGCGCGCAGCAACTGTCGGCGGCGTGGAACGCGCTGCAGGACGACCCGGCCACCAGTGACGCCCAATGGCGCGAACTGGCCGGGCGCACCGTGGCCAGTCTGGAAGGCATGCGCGGCGCCACCGTCGACACCAAGACCTACCTGATGGACATCATGATGGCCCAGGACTTCCAGGACCTGACCGGGCAGGTGATCACCAAAGTGACCAGCATCGCCCACAATCTTGAACGCCAGCTGGTGCAGATGCTGGTCGATTTCGCGCCGGCCGAATTGAAGCGGGAGATCGACAACGGCCTGCTCAACGGACCGCAAATCAATCCAAACGGCAACCACGACGTGGTGGCCGACCAGGGCCAGGTCGACGACCTGCTGGACAGCCTCGGCTTCTGATTTTCTCCCGCAGCAGTAACGCCGAAACGATTTTTCGATATGCATCACACCAATTTCATCGTCCGTGAGCCGCTGCTCGATCCGAAGCAGCGGGTGATTGGCTACGAGCTGTCGTGGAAGCTCGACGACAGCTTGCCGGTGACCGATGCCGCGCTCGAAGCGCTGGTCGGCTTTGTCGCCGAGCACCTCATCGATAAGGAACGTGGCTGGCTGCTGCGCGACAAGATCCTGTTCCTCGACGCGGTGCCGCCGATGTTGTCGACCGACGCGCTGCACGCCATGCCGCCCGAGCGCACGGTGCTGAGGATGAAGGCGGCCGACATGGCCGACCCGGACACGTTGTCGGCGGTGCAGGGGCTGCGCGCGGGCGGCGTCGGCATTTCGGTGCGCGACGGCAACCTTGGCAACCTTGGCAAAAAGCTCGGCAAAAACATCGGCTTGAGTGCCTCGTACGTTGAAGTGCGGTTTTCCAGCGTCGATGTTGCTGCCCAGGCCCGCACCTACGCCGCGCTCAAGCAGTCGACGGTGCGGATGGTGGGGCGGCCGGTGACGACCTGGGCCGATTTCGACGCCTGCGCCGCGCTCGGGCTCGACGCTTTCGTCGGCAAGCTGCACCTGACGCCGCGCCCGGGCAATCCGGTCAATGGCATGAACCCGGCCCAGGCCATCATTTTGCAGCTGATGCAAATGGTCACGGCGAACGAAGACATCCCGAAAATCGAAGGCGTGCTCAAGCGCGATCCGGCGCTGTCGTACAAGCTGCTGCGCTTCATCAATTCGGCCGGCTTCGGCAGCGGGCGCGAGATCCAGTCGCTGCGCCAGGCCATCAGCCTGCTCGGCTACGCGCCGCTGTACCGCTGGCTGACCTTGCTGCTGGCCACCGCCAGCACCAGCGGCTATTCGCCGGTGCTGATGGAGACGGCGGTGGTGCGCGGCCGGCTCGCCGAGCTGCTCGGCGCCACGGCGCTAGGGCGCGGCGAGGGCGAGAACCTGTTCGTCGCCGGCATGTTCTCGCTGCTCGACCGCCTGCTCGGGCTGCCGATGAAAGAGGTGCTCGACACCATCTTGCTGCCCAACGAAGTGGTGCGCGCGCTGCTCACGCGCGGCGGCATGTACGGGCCCTACCTGGCGTTGGCCGAAGCATGCGAACTCGATTCGAACCTGGTCGCCTCGCTGGCCAGGTCGCTCGGCCTCTCCCCGCTGGACGTCAACAAGGCCCACCTGTCGGCGCTGGCGTGGGCGCAGAACGTCAGCGCGTAGTCAGTTCGCTGTAGTTGACTGCGCCGGGCCGAGCAGCTATATCGATGTTCGCGAGCTCGGCGCACCCGCTACCGAGAGGACGGCGGCGGACAGGTTTTTCGATCGTCAACGGTAACGCTCAACGCATCGCTAACGCCAACCCTCAAATCTCCAGGTTGTCGATCAACCGCGTCGTACCCAGCCTGGCGGCGGCCAGCACCACCAGCGGCGCGCCCTGCGCCAGGTCGCCGGCCGACGGCACCTGCAGGTCGGATTGCTTGCGCACCGAGATGTAGTCCGGCTGCCAGCCGCGTTTGGCCAGGCGGTCCATCGCCTGGCGCTCGAGTTCAAAAATGTCGAGGTGGCCGGCGCGCATTTCACCCGCCACCATGTTCAAGTTCTGATACAGCGCAGGCGCTTCCTGGCGCTCGGACTCCGACAAATACATGTTGCGCGACGACAGGGCCAGGCCGTCCTCGGCCCGATACGTCTCGGCGGCGATGATTTCGGTGGGCAGCGCAAACTGGCGGCTCATGTTGCGAACGATCATCAGCTGCTGGTAGTCTTTTTTGCCGAACACGGCAACCCGCGGACCCACACAGGAAAACAGCTTCAGCACCACCGTCGTCACGCCGCTGAAGAAGCCAGGCCGGAACTCGCCCTCGAGCGTGTTGCCGAGGTCGTCAGGCGGGCGCACGCGGAATTCCTGCGGCTCAGGGTACAGGTCTTTTTCGGTCGGCGCGAACAGCACGTACACGCCCTCCTTTTCGAGTTTGTCGACGTCGCTCTGGAAGGTGCGCGGATATTTCTCGAAGTCTTCGTTCGGGCCGAATTGCAGGCGGTTGACGAAGATGGAGGCCACCACCGGGTCGCCGTGCTTGCGCGCCAGGCGCATCAGCGACAAGTGGCCTTCGTGCAGGTTGCCCATAGTCGGCACGAAGGCGGTGCGCAGTTGACCGCTCAGCTGGTCACGCAGTTCTTCGATAGAGGAGATAATTTTCATGGGTCGGTCGCCGATGGCGCTCAAGTCAAGTTAGTCAATGGAATCGGGGCGTCAGACCGGCGAGTAGGCCAGCCGGACGTAGATCGGTGCGAACGGCTCGGCCTGGGTAATCTCGATCAGGGTTTCCTTGGCCAGTTCGAGCATCGCCACGAAGTGGACGACGACGATCGGCACGCCACCCTGGCCGGCGAACAGGTCGCCGAATTCGACGAAACGGCTTGACTGCAATTGCCGCAGGATCGACGACATGTGTTCGCGCACCGACAGCTCCTGGCGGCTGATCCGGTGGTGCTGGGTCAGCTTCGAGCGCTTGATCACGTCGAGCCAGGCCCGCTGCAGGTCGGCGGCGTCGACCTCCGGCCAGGTCGGTATGTTGCTTTGTTCGACGAACAACTGCGGCCGGGTGAAGTCGCGCTCCAACTGCGGCACCGCATTGAGGGCGTAGGCGGCCACCTTGATCTGCTCGTAGTCGAGCAGGCGGCGCACCAGTTCCGCGCGCGGGTCGCCGACATCGGCGTCGAGTTCAAGATGGCGCTGTGGCAGCAGCATGCGCGACTTGATCTCGATGAGCATCGCCGCCATCAACAGGTACTCGGCCGCCAGTTCCAGGTTGTGCAGGCGGATCTGGTCGACATACTTCAGGTATTGCAGGGTGACCTGCGCCATCGGGATGTCGAGGATGTTGAAGTTCTGCCTGCGGATCAGATAGAGCAGCAGGTCGAGCGGACCTTCGAAGGCGTCGAGGAAAATTTCGAGCGCGTCCGGCGGGATGAACAGGTCGGACGGCATCTGCAGTATCGGCTCGCCGTACAGGCGCGCCCGCGCCGCAATGTCGGGAACAAAGCTCGCCGCCTGGGCGTCAGGCAAGTCGGCGGGGTTGGACAGAACCGCCGCCGCCTCGTCCGGCATCATCTCGTCGACCTTGTCAGCTTACTTGTTCTGGTACACGTAGGCTTGTTGCTTGATGCGCGACTCGGCGCTGAGGTCCTGCTCCGGCAAGGTGGTCGATGCCTTGTCCCACAGCAGGGCGCGGCCTTCGCGCTGGCCGGCTTCGATGGCCGGGTTGGCGGCTTTAAGCGCCTTGATGAACAGCGTATGCTCGGATTCGTACATCTGGTGCTGGTTGCTCAGTTTCATGGGTACTCGATAGTGTTGCGGGTAATTTATTCTACCGCGAGTGGGGGGCCACCGGCCTTCCCAAGGGGGCGGCTATTATTTGTGCAGCGCGTTCAGTTCGCGCGCGATGATGTCGTGGTTGAGCCACACCACCGCGGCGATTTTCTCGGCGACGGCATGGAACATCAGCGGGCCGGTGCTCTCGAGTACCAGCGAACTGAGATGGTCGGTGATCAGTTCCTTGCGGTCCTTGTGCAACTTGGTTATTTCGTCCGAGGTGCCGATCATGACGTCGGCCAGCGCCGGCGTATTGTCCATCGGCCAGGCGTCGACATTCCGGAAGCTGGCGCTGGTCGGGTCGTTGTTGTACGTCTCGATCTTCTCGAGCAGCGATTCGACAGTGACGCCGTCTTCCAGCAAGCCCTGGCAGATTGCCCATTGCTGGTCGACCCAGGCGCCGCCGCCTTCTTTTTTCAACGCCGCCAGCAGCGGGAACAGCGACAGTTCGACGCCGGCGAAAATATCGGACGAATTGGTGCGGATTTCGGGGCAGTTGAACACGGTGGCGCTGATGCCCTGGGCCCACGCCGCTTCGGCAACGCTCTCGAGGCGCATCTTGGCATAGCCCTGGGTGTAGTTGGTGTAGGTCTGCCAACGGTATTGCCCGTCGATCAAGATCTCGGTGCCGTGGTAGCCGTAGGCGCTGTAGCGCACTTCGCCGCCGGCAGCCGTCACGCGGTTGCGGATGGCGGCGCTGGCGTGGATCAGGTGCTGCAAGGTGTTGGCGGTGACTTCATCGAAGTTCATCAGGATCAGCTTGCCGAGGTCGCTCTCGAGCAGGGCGCGCGAGGACATGAAGCGCTCGCCGCGGCCCTTGTAGATGCGGTTGGCGATCGCCAGGAAGGCTTTCACTTTCGGGATGCCACCGGCCATGGTGTGAGCGAAAAAGACGTTGGCGCCCGCGGGCACCAGCTTGTCGATTTCGGCCATGACGATGGCGGCCGAAGCAGTGAACCGCTGCACGCCGGCCTGGCGGCACGCTTCGATGCGGTCCCAGTCGAGCTTTTCTTCCTGCCAGTTTTTCAGCGTCAGACCGGACAGCATCTCGGTTGGGTTGGGGCCGCCGTCAGGCGTGTCGAGGTCGAAGCCGGCCATCATCGGCTCGTTGATGATGCGCCCGCCCAGCTTGGCTTCCGCTTCCGCCAGCTCTTCGTCGTTCAACGCGCGCAGCGCGTTGTTCTCGTCGCGCCTGCCAACGGTGATGCCGACGATCGTCATGCCCGCCTTGCGTGCCTCGTCGATCAGGCCGTTGGCATAGCCGCGGCCGAACAGTTCGCCGAACAGGACGAACACGTCGCCCTTGCGAAACAGGTTCGCTTGCGGGACATGCCTCAAAGAAGTCAATTCAGTCATGGGAGAGGTCGCTTTTCAAATGTTGGCGCGTCATGGCGCGGGTTTCTCATCAAGAGTGCGCATTATAACGCCGTGCGGGGTGCGGAAACCACTTCGTGGTCCCGCGCAAATAGGGCCACTGCGATGCAAGGAAAACGGCGGTAGCCGGCCGTACAAAACAATGGGGTCAGGCCCGTTTGATGTTCGCCAAAATACGATTATGCCGACGAATAAACGGGTCAGACCCCTTGGATTTTCCTTCGATTTAACGGATACGCATGCCCGGCTTGGCGCCCGGCCACGGCTCCAGCACGTACAGCCCCGGATCGGCTTTTTCGTCGGCGGCGGAAGCGCACAGCACCATGCCCTCGGACACGCCGAACTTCATCTTGCGCGGTGCCAGGTTGGCCACCAGCACGGTCAGCTTGCCGATCAATTGTTCTGGCTGGTAGGCCGACTTGATGCCGCTGAACACATTGCGCAGGCGGCCTTCGCCGACGTCGAGCGTCAGGCGCAGCAGCTTGTCGGAGCCGTCGACCTGTTCGCAGTTGACGATCTTGGCGATGCGCAAGTCGATCTTGGTGAAGTCGTCGATCTTGATTTCGCTCGCCAGTTCTTCGATGCCTTCCGCCGGCGCAGCAATGGCAACCGCGGCAACCGCGGCAGGGCGATCGAACAATTCCTCGACCATCTTGGCGTCGACCCGCTGCATCAGGTGGTTGTAGGCGAAAATCTCGCGCCCTAACATCGATTCGTACACCGCCGCGCCGCCCGTGTCGCGCCACGCATAGGCGTCGTCGCCGAGGAACTCGGCCACGCGGGTGGCGACCTGCGGCAGCACTGGCGAGAGCATGATCGTCAGCTGGCGGAACAGGATCAGCGCCGTGGTGCAGACGTCGTGCAGCTCGGCGCTTTTTTCGGGATCCTTGGCCAGGATCCACGGCTTGTTCTCGTCGACGTACTGGTTGGTGATGTCGGCAATTTCCATGATTTCGCGCAGCGCCTTGCCGTATTCGCGGTGATCGAAATTGGCGGCGATATTGGCCTGGCGTTCGGCGCCGTTCACCGTCAACGCGCGGCCGATCCATTGCTGCGCCTTTGGCGACAGCGTGCTGGCCAGCTTGCCGTCGAATTTCTTGGCAATAAAACCGGCGCAGCGGCTGGCGATGTTGATGTACTTGCCGATCAGGTCGCTGTTGACGCGCGCCACGAAGTCGTCGCCATTAAAATCCAGGTCTTCGACCTTGGCGTTGAGCTTGAAACCGATGTAATAACGCAGCCATTCCGGGTTCATGCCCAGTTGCAGGTAGCGCAGCGGCGAAATGCCGGTGCCGCGCGACTTCGACATTTTTTCGTTGTTGACCGTCAGGTGGCCGTGCACGGCCACCTTCAGCTTGTCGATGATCGGGTGCCCGGCAAAATTGAGCATTGCCGGCCAGAACAGCAGGTGGAAGGAGACGATGTCCTTGCCGATAAAATGGACCTGCTCGGTGGCCGGGTCGTTCAGCAGCGCGTCGAAGTCGATGCCATTTTTGCCGCAATAGTTCTTCAGGCTGGCCAGGTAGCCGACCGGCGCGTCCAGCCAGACATAAAAGAACTTGCCGGGCGCATCGGGAATCGGGATGCCGAAATACGGCGCATCGCGCGAGATGTCCCAATCGGCCAGCTTTTCACCGGCAACGCCTAACCACTCGGACACCTTGTTGACCATTTCCGGCTGCAGCCGGCCAGGCGTGTTTAGCCACTCTTTGAGGAAGGTGTAGCAGCGCGGGTCCGACAGCGCGAAAAAATACTGCTCGGACGGTTTCATGATCGGCGTGGAGCCGGTAAACACCGAAAACGGATTGACCAGCTCGGTCGGCTGGTAAGCCGCGCCGCACACTTCGCAATTGTCGCCGTACTGGTCCTTGGCGTGGCATACCGGGCACTCGCCCTTGATGTTGCGGTCGGCCAGGAACATGCCCTTGACCGGGTCGTAGAAGCGGTCCACCACCTTGGTGACGATCAGGCCGGCATCGCGCAGCTTGCGGTAAATACCCTGCGACAGCTCGACGTTTTCGGGCGAATCGGTCGAATACCAGTTATCGAAGCCGATGTGGAAGCCGTCCAGGTATTGCTGGCGGCCGGCGGCGATCTTGGCAACGAACTGCTGCGGCGTGATGCCTTCCTTTTCGGCGGCGATCATGATCGGCGTGCCGTGGGTGTCGTCAGCGCAAACGAAATGCACCTCGCGCTTGGCGTCGCCGTCACGCTGCATTCGCTGAAAACGTACCCAGATATCGGCCTGGATATACTCCATCATGTGGCCGATGTGGAAGGCTGCGTTGGCGTAAGGCAGGGCGGTAGTAACGAACAGCTTGCGGGTCATGGTCGAAATACGCTTTTGTGAGAGGAAAACAAGCATTTTACCAGTGCTTGAGGCCAACGCACGCGGCTTGGCCGCCGGTTTGCCATTTCGGCAAGCGGCTGCCTCCTGCCTCCCGCCGATTTGCGCTAAACTTCGGCATCACATCCGGAGACTTTCATGAGCATTACAGCAGAAGACGTCAAGGCAGCGCTGGCCGCGGTCATCGACCCGAACACCCAAAAAGACTTCGTTTCGTCGAAGTGCGTCAAAAATATCAAGTTCGACGGCGCCGACGTCGCGCTCGACATCGAACTGGGCTACCCGGCCAAAAGCCAGCTGGCGATGATTGCCGCCAGCGTCACGCGCGCGCTGCAGGCGATGCCGGGCGTGGGCAAGGTCAGCGTCAACGTCAATACGAAAATTATTTCGCACACCGTGCAGCGCGGCCTGAAATTGATGCCTAACGTCAAAAACATCATCGCCGTGGCGTCCGGCAAAGGCGGCGTCGGCAAGTCGACCACTGCGGTCAACCTGGCGCTGGCGCTGGCGGCCGAGGGCGCCAGCGTCGGCGTGCTGGACGCCGACATCTACGGCCCGTCGCAGCCGATGATGCTGGGCATTAGCGGCCGTCCGGAATCCGCCGACGGCAAGACCATGGAGCCGCTCGAAAACCACGGCCTGCAAGTGTCGTCGATCGGCTTCATGATCGATCCCGACGAGCCGATGGTGTGGCGCGGCCCGATGGTCACCCAGGCGCTGCAGCAACTGCTGGAACAGACCAACTGGCGCGACCTCGATTACCTGATCGTCGACATGCCGCCCGGCACCGGCGACATCCAGTTGACCTTGTCGCAGAAAGTGCCTGTCACCGGCGCCGTCATCGTCACGACCCCGCAGGACATCGCGCTGCTCGACGCCCGCAAGGGCCTCAAAATGTTCGAGAAAGTCGGCATCCCGATCCTCGGCGTGGTCGAAAACATGAGCACCCACATCTGCTCGAACTGCGGCCACACCGAAGCCATCTTCGGCCACGGCGGCGGCGAAAAAATGTGCCGGGACTTCGGTGTCGAATTTCTCGGCGCCTTGCCGTTGACGATGGCGATCCGCGAACAGACCGATTCGGGCACGCCGACCGTGGTGGCCGAGCCGGACGGCCCGATCGCGCAGATTTACAAGGACATTGCGCGCAAGGTGGCAGTCAAGATCGCCGAAAAGGCGAAGGACATGACGAGCAAGTTCCCGAGCATTGTCATCAAGAACGATTGATCTACCCACCTGAGCGACTCACCTGAGGACACTGGCATGCGTATTCCCTACAAACAAATCATCGTGGCAGTGGCAACGAGCGGCATCGCCGGCCTGGCGCTGGCGCAATCGGTCAGTTTCCTCGCACCCGCCGACGGCGCCACCATCAGCAGCCCGTTCAAGTAAGTGGTGCGCGCCGGCCAGCCCGGCGCTCACTTCCTGGTGTCAACTAGCTTACGCGTCGTATCTTCGCGCACGCGGAAATCCAATGTGCCAGCCCCCTCGTTAGCGTGGTTCGACGGCAGCCGTTGCCAAGCAACCGCGCACTTGCGCTTTTTGCGCACCTTCACCCGCCCGACCCAACATCATGAAAATCGACACCATCCGCCAGCGCCTGCGCGCCTTCGGCGCCCAGCCCCTGCACGAACAGCGCGTACTGCGCGACTGGGTCAGGCTGCAACCCCACGACCAGGGCCGCCGCCGCGCCGTCGACTTTCTTCCCAAAAGCGTGCGCGAAGCACTGCCGGCGTTTGATGTGGAGCTGCACGCCATGGCGCAACTGATCAGCCAACACCCAAGCGACGACGGCGCGGCGCGCCTGCTGGTCGGCCTGCTTGACGGCCAATCGGTCGAAACCGTGCTGCTGCCGCGCGACGGCGTGTGCGTGTCGAGCCAGGTTGGCTGCGCGGTCGGCTGCCAGTTCTGCATGACCGGGCGCGACGGCCTGATCCGGCAGGTGACGAGTGGCGAAATCGTCGCCCAGGTGGTGCTGGCGCGCAGTCAGCGGCTGGTCAAAAAAGTCGTCTTCATGGGCATGGGCGAACCCGCGCACAATCTGGACAATGTGATGGAAGCGATCGAGCTGCTCGGCACCGAGGGAGATATCGGCCACAAGAACCTGGTGTTTTCGACCGTCGGCGACGTCCGCGCCTTTGAGCGCCTGGCCGCAGGCCCGGTAAAACCCGCGCTGGCCTTGTCGCTGCACACCACCAAGGCCAGCCTGCGCGAAGTGCTGCTGCCACGCGCACCGCGCCTCACCCCGCGCGAACTGGTCGAGCATGGCGAGCGCTATGCCCGGCTGACAGGCTATCCGGTGCAGTTCCAGTGGACCCTGTTAGAGGGCGTCAACGACGGGATCGATGAGATGGACGGCATCGTCGAGTTATTAAAGGGCAAGCACGCGGTGCTCAACATGATTCCGTACAACACGATTCCGGATCTTGCGTTTAAGCGCCCGAGCTGGGAGCGGGCAAGGGCGCTGGCGGCAAAATTGCATCAGCGCGGCGTACTGACCAAGCTGCGTGATTCGGCGGGGCAGGATGTCGACGGGGGGTGTGGGCAGTTGCGGGCGCGGGCTGCTAGTTCGCGCAGCATTCCAATCCGTCGCGTTTCGTAATCGGCGTCATTGCAACGCGATCTGCCCCGACAACCTTAGTTGCTTTTTGAGACGGAACGCGACTGTCAAGGCGGTTTTCGGTTCGCCATCAGGACTTTCTTGAAGTGGCGAAAATAGATTCAGTGCAGCGATGCTGACACAAATTAATCCTTGCTGTGCCGCGCGCGGCTGTGCCTGAGGCAAGGACGTCCACACCCGGACGCCAGCTTTGCGTGCTGATGTCCCGTTGCAGATCGTCGCCCCCAGTGCCGGATATAGAAGGTTGGTTATTTCACCCGCACCACCACCATCCGCAAAAAACTCGCCACACTCGCCACCGCCGCAAAGCCCGCCGCCAACGCCAGCGCGTAGCGCGCACCGTACTGGCCCGACAAGATAAAGCAGTAAGCCACCAGCGCAGCCCCGGTCGCCTGCCCGATCAGCCGCGACATTGCCACCATGCCGCTGGCACTGCCGCCGCGCTCGGGCGGCGCGCTAACCATGAAGGCTTTTAAATTGGGCGCCTGGAAGAATCCAAAACCGATGCCGCACAAGCCCATGCGCCAGCCGATGTCCCACGCCGAGGGCGCATCCGGCATCAGCAGCAAGGTGACCAGCCCGAGCGCTAACGCGGCCAGCCCGATGCCGCCCAGTACGCCGGGCGAATAACGCTCGCACAGGCGCCCGGCAATCGGCGCCATGACGCCGACCAGGACCGCCCACGGCGCCATCAAAAAACCGGTGTCGATCGGCGAGCGGCCCAGCGTCGTTTCGAAATAAAACGGCAGCGCGACGAAAGCCAGGCTTTGTGCCGAAAACGTGCAGACGGCGGTCAGCGTAGCCAATGCGAACATGGGCCGGCGCAGCAGGTCGACCGGCAGCATCGGCGCCGCATGCGCCGCTTGGCGGTGCAGCAGCAAAGCAAAGCAGAGCGCCGCGCCGAGTATTTCGGGCAGCAGGGTGGTCATGCTGGCCTGGTGGGCGGCGTCGCCCAGGGCCAGTATCAACAAGCCGAATGCGCCGACGTTGTAGACGGCAGTCAGCGCGTCGACCTGGTGGCTGGCGCGTTTTGTCGCCGGCAGGACGCGCCGGCCAAAAAAGAAAGCAACGACGCCGAGCGGCACGTTGATGGCGAACAGCCACGGCCAGGGCGCGACGGACAGGATCAGCGAGGCGGCGGTCGGGCCGATGGCGAACGCCACTGCCACCACCAGCGAATTGATGCCGAACGCGCGTCCCTGCAAGTGAGCCGGATAGATCGAGCGCAGCATGGCCGTGTTGACGGACATGATGGCGCTGGCGCCGACGCCCTGGATCAGCCGCGCGGCCACCAGTGACGGCAGCGACCAGGCCAGGGCGCAAAACAGGGACGCGAGCGTAAACAGCGCCAGGCCGGCGATACATACACGCCGGTAGCCGATCGTCTCGCCCAGGGCGGCAAACGGCAGCAAGGTCGCCACCATCGCCAGATGGTAGGCATTGACGATCCACACCGATGCGGCAGGCGTCGTTTGCAACTGCCTGGCGATCGCCGGCAAGGCGGTGTTGGCGATCGCCGTGTCGAGAGAGGCCATGCCGACGCCGATGGCGAGCGACATGATCGCCCATTGGCGTGCTGCCGGGGGCAGTCCGTCGGCATCGGCCGGGGCAGGCAGGGATTCTGGCAATCGTTGGGACAGCATGCTTTTTCCGATCGCGGCAATAGGGGAGTGCGGTATTGTGCCCGGAAAACCGATGCTCTGCCGGTGCTGCGGTCTGCCGAGGCCGTCTTAAGAAATAACATCAATTGCAACTGCTGCACTTCATATTGACGCGCGCACGATTGAATTCTCAATCGTGTTCGTCTCGACAATCGTTTAATCGGCGCATAGACTTAACGCTATTTTAAGAACAGGAAAACCTCATGCAATCGGAGGATTTGGAGACAAAGAGCGGTATCCGCAGCTTTGTTGCCGCGCCTCTGCCCTTGGCGCAGGAAGAGCAGGCGCGCGCCGACACGTACGGCCTGATCGCGCGGCTGCTGCTGGTGCCGCCCGACGACGCGCTGCTGGCCAGCCTGGCCGGTGCCGACGCCAGCTTTGGCGCAAGTGAATCGCCCGATTCCGACCAGCCGCTCGAGCGCGCCTGGCTTGGCTTGTCGCTTGCCGCGCGCCAGATCCCGGGCGCGGCCGTGCGCGACGAATTTACCGAGCTGTTCATCAGCACCAGCATCCCCAAAATCAATCCCTACGGTTCGCTGTACCTGGCCGGCTTTTTGCACGAAAAGCCGCTGGCGGCGCTGCGCACCGACCTGGCGCACCTGGGTCTTGCGCGCCGCGCCGGCGCGCTCGAAACGGAAGACCATCTTGGCGCCTTGTGCGAAACCATGCGCCGCATGATCCTGGGCGGCCAGGGCGCGCCGCGCCAGCCTTTGGCGCGCCAGCAGGAGTTCTTCGAAGTCCACATCGCGACCTGGTCGGGCGCTTGCCTCGAGCACCTGCGTCAGGCCGACGGCGCCCGGTTTTACGGCGTGCTGGCGGACTTCGTCGTGGCGTATTTCGATATCGAGCGCGCAGCGTTCGACGTGGCGAGCGACTTCGCCCCCGACTGATCAACCCTCGCGCAAAGCCTGAAGTGGAAAACGACATGGACAAGCAGATGGATACGCAGATAGACACGCAGACAGATACGCAAATAAGCAAGGTCAGGGATAGAGACAAAGGCCAGCCGGTCGACTTGAGGCGGCGCGGCTTTCTGCGCGCCGCCGGCGGCGCCGGCGCGCTCGGCGCGCTCGCTGCGGCGGCCGGCCAGGCGGCGGC
>NZ_PDOB01000021.1 GCF_002760665.1 Massilia psychrophila
ACAACGTGTCGATCACCGTCAAGCTGATCAACCCGATCGCGATGGAAGAAGGCCTGCGTTTCGCTATCCGTGAAGGCGGTCGTACCGTCGGCGCCGGCGTGGTTGCAAAGATCCTGAGCGAAGTCGCTGGCAAATAATAACTGAGTGGCAGGCCCGGCGGGCCTGTCGTTCGGGCCGGAGATTCTGGTGATCTCCGGTAAGGAAGTCGGTTGTTTGCCGCGGGCGTGTGCCCGGTGGTACAATAGCCGACTCCACTGAAGTTTTACGTAGGGACGTAGCTCAATTGGCAGAGCGTCGGTCTCCAAAACCGAAGGTTGGGGGTTCGATGCCCTCCGTCCCTGCCACCGTTCTGGTGCAGGGCACCGAAAGTTAAAAAGTATGTCTAATCAAACCGTGCAAACCGTCAGCACGTCGAACGACAAGTTTAAGGTAGTCCTGGCAGCAGTTGTCGCGATTGCCGGGGTGGTCGGGTTCTTTTACCTGAAAAGCCAAAATAAACCAGCTTTGATGTGCGCAGGCGCACTCGTGGCTGGTTTGGTTTTTGCCGTCCTGCTTTTGTGGGCATCCGCTGCCGGTCGCGATTTCCTGAACTTTGCCAAAGAAGCCGTTCGCGAGACCAAGAAAGTGGTTTGGCCTACCCGCAAGGAAGCTACCCAGATTACCGGCATCGTGTTCGCCTTCGTGCTGGTAATGGCGTTGTTTCTGTGGGGTACTGACCAGATTCTTCAATTTCTGTTGTACGACTTGATACTGAGCTGGAAATAATAATGAGCGAAATGCAAGATGACGTGCAGGGTGAGCCAATCCCTGTGCAAGATGCTGACGCACCGCTGAGCGTTCCGGTTAGTAGCAAGCGCTGGTACGTCGTCCATGCGTATTCGGGCATGGAAAAAAGCGTCATGCGTGCATTGACCGAGCGCGTCGAACGCGCCGGCATGCAAGAGCAATTCGGCCGTATCCTGGTCCCGGTTGAAGAAGTGGTCGAAGTCAAGAACGGCGTCAAGTCGGTCAGCGAGCGGCGTTTCTTTCCGGGCTATGTGCTGGTCGAGATGGAAATGACCGACGAGACGTGGCACCTGGTCAAGAACACCTCGAAGGTCACCGGTTTCATCGGCGGCAAGTCGAACAAGCCGACGCCGATCCCGGCGCGCGAGATCGACAAGATCATGCAGCAGATGCAAGAGGGCGTCGAAAAGCCGCGCCCGAAGGTGCTGTATGAAGTGGGCGAGCAGGTGCGCATCAAGGATGGTCCGTTCACCGACTTCAACGGCAACGTCGAAGAAGTCAACTACGAGAAATCCAAGGTCCGCGTCTCCGTCACCATCTTCGGCCGCGCAACCCCGGTCGAACTCGAGTTCGGCCAGGTCGAGAAAGTGTAACAACTTGGTGTCAATGCAGTGCGCCGCAGGTGCGTTGCCTCGATACCGAAAAATATAAATAGCCGCGTAACCGGGGCGGCGCCAAAGTCAGGCGGAACCCGGTAAGAGGAGCCTCGCCATTGTAATTCCGGCGGGGCGCTACTACTCAATCAAAGATAGGAGCCATCATGGCAAAGAAAATCATTGGTTTTATCAAGCTGCAAGTGCCAGCTGGTAAAGCAAACCCATCCCCACCGATCGGCCCTGCGCTCGGTCAGCGCGGCTTGAACATCATGGAATTCTGCAAGGCGTTCAACGCCCAGACCCAGGGCGTCGAGCCAGGCATGCCAATCCCGGTAGTGATTACCGCGTTCGCCGACAAGTCGTTCACCTTCGTGATGAAGACGCCGCCTGCGACGTACCTGATCAAGAAAGCCGCCGGCATCACCAAGGGTTCACCGAAGCCGCATACCGACAAAGTCGGTTCGCTGACGCGCGCCCAAGCTGAAGAAATCGCAAAAACAAAACAGCCTGATCTGACCGCTGCCGACATGGATGCTGCCGTTCGCATCATCGCCGGTTCCGCGCGTTCGATGGGCATCACGGTGGAAGGTGTTTAATCATGGCAAAACTGTCTAAGCGCGTTAAAGCAATCAAAGCCAAGGTCGATCGCAACAAGTCGTACGGCTTCGATAATGCAGTGGCCCTGGTCAAGGAATTCGCAACCGCCAAGTTCAACGAGTCAATCGACGTCTCGGTGCAGCTGGGTGTGGACCCGAAGAAATCGGATCAGGTCGTGCGCGGTTCCGTCGTGCTGCCAGCCGGCACCGGCAAGACCGTTCGCGTCGCTGTGTTCGCCACTGGCGAAAAAGCCGAGCAGGCGAAAGCCGCCGGCGCCGACATCGTCGGCATGGAAGACCTGGCTGAGATGGTTAAAGCCGGCAACATGCCTTTCGATATCGTCATCGCGTCGCCAGACACGATGCGTATCGTCGGTACCCTGGGCCAGATCCTGGGGCCGCGCGGCCTGATGCCTAACCCGAAAGTCGGCACCGTTACCGCCGACGTCGCTACGGCCGTGAAGAACGCCAAGGCCGGCCAGGTTCAATACCGTACCGACAAGGGCGGCATCATCCACGCCACGATCGGGCGCAAGTCGTTCGCCGACGCCGACCTGAAGTCGAACCTGGTTGCGTTGATCGATGCGCTGAACAAGGCCAAGCCAACGACGTCGAAAGGTGTTTACCTGCGCAAGGTATCGCTGTCGTCGACGATGGGCGCCGGCGTTCGCGTCGACCAGGGCTCGCTGGCTGCTTAAGTTTCAAGAATCAAGTCCTTTTGCTTAGTTACAGCTAGGCAGAGGGCATTACTTTGGGCTGGTCGGGATTTCCCGGCCGGACAATCAAAGACCGTTGGGCCGAAAGCAGACGTTGAGCCGGAGGTTAAAGCATCGTGCAGGTTTGCCTGCATACCCAACGCAGATGGTGCACCCGAGCAAGTTTTGTAGTCCATGTTGCAGGAATTTATTCCGCTCTTTGTACTTCTTAACTTCGGACGCCGTTGTTCGAACCGATGCAAGGCATTTGCCAAGCATCATTTAAGGAGGTTGACCGTGGGTCTCAATCTGAATGACAAAAAGGCCGTCGTCGCTGAAGTTTCCGCAAAAGTAGCTTCTGCGCAAACGATCGTCGTGGCCGAATATCGTGGCATCCAGGTTGGTCACTTGACGCAACTTCGTGCCAAAGCGCGTGCCCAAGGCGTGTACCTGCGTGTGTTGAAAAATACGCTCGCTCGTCGCTCCGTCGAAGGTACGCCGTTTGCAAGCCTGGCTGACGCCATGACCGGTCCGTTGATCTACTCGATCTCGGAAGATGCAGTTGCAGCAGCGCGAGTCATCAACGACTTCGCTAAAACCAACGACAAACTGGTCATCAAAGCCGGCAATTACGCAGGCAAGTCGCTCGATAAAGCGGCTGTTGCAGCGTTGGCAAGCATTCCTAGCCGTGACGTCCTCATCGCCCAGTTGTTGGGTGTGATGCTGGCTCCGGTATCGGGCTTTGCACGTGGTCTGGCTGCCTTGGCAGCGAAAAAAGGCGAAGGCGCCGCTCCAGCTGAAGAAGCTGTTGCAGAAGAAGCCCCAGCTGCAGCGTAAGCGCCGCACTTTTTTCTCAAGTAATCAATCTATTCAAACCAATTAGGAGTTTCAAATGGCAATCAGCAAAGACGACATCCTGGCAGCAGTTAGCGAAATGTCCGTAATGGACCTGAACGACCTGGTCAAGGCATTCGAAGAGAAGTTTGGCGTTTCCGCAGCAGCAATGTCGTCGGGCCCAGCGGCCGGCGCGGCAGCAGCTGTTGTTGAAGAGCAGACCGAATTCAACCTGATCCTGTCGGATTTCGGCGCGAACAAAGTCAGCGTCATCAAAGCAGTTCGCGAAATCACCGGCCTGGGCTTGAAAGAAGCTAAAGACCTGGTCGACGGCGCACCGAAGACGGTTAAAGAAGCAATCACGAAAGCGGACGCAGAAGCTGGCAAAGCCAAGCTCGAAGCCGCTGGCGCGAAAGCTGAAATCAAGTAATAGCAGCACCCGGCGGCTGTACCGCGCCAGAGTCAAAGCTTGCGGTTCCCTCCGAAAGGAAGGGAAGGCGGCTTTGGCTCTTTTGTCGTCCCTGTCGTATATGTAGTAAGGTAGTACCTTGGCTGTTAGCTTTATTATTTTTTTCACCTGACACAAAGTTCGAGACTTGAGGCCTTTCCAGGCCAAGACCCCTGGAAATTCCTGAATTCTCATCCTTTTGTCACTCACGGAGTGTCCATGCACTACTCATTTACTGAGAAGAAACGCATTCGCAAGTCATTCGCGAAGCGCGCCAACGTTCACAACGTTCCTTTCCTTCTGGCTACCCAGCTTGAATCCTACGAGAACTTTTTGCAAGCGGATACCATTCCGTCGACCCGCAAGAATGATGGCCTGCAGTCGGCTTTCACTTCGATTTTCCCGATCGTGTCGCACAATGGTTTTGCGCGCCTCGAGTTCCTGTCGTACGTCCTGGGCGATCCTGCCTTTGACGTCAAGGAATGCCAACAGCGCGGCCTGACGTTCGCGTCGCCGCTGCGCGCCAAGGTTCGCCTGGTGATCCTGGACAAGGAATCGCCGACCAAGCCTGTGGTCAAGGAAATGAAAGAGCAGGAAGTGTACATGGGCGAATTGCCGCTCATGACCACCACCGGCTCGTTCGTCATCAACGGCACCGAGCGCGTCATCGTGTCTCAGTTGCACCGTTCGCCGGGCGTGTTCTTCGAACACGACCGCGGCAAGACGCACTCGTCGGGTAAGCTGCTGTTCTCCGCACGGATCATTCCTTACCGCGGTTCATGGCTTGACTTCGAGTTCGACCCGAAAGACATCCTGTTCTTCCGCGTCGACCGCCGCCGCAAGATGCCAGTGACGATCCTGCTCAAGGCCATCGGCATGTCGCACGAGCAAATCCTGGCAAACTTCTTCGTGTTTGACAATTTCAACCTGCGCTCCGAAGGCGCCGAGATGGAATTTGTCGCCGAGCGCCTGCGTGGCGAAGTGGCCCGTTTTGACATCGTCGACAAGGCCGGCAAGGCGTTGGTGCTGAAGGACAAGCGCATCAACAGCAAGCACGTGCGCGACATCGAAGCGGCTGGCATCAAGCACATCTCCGTGCCTGAAGACTACCTGCTCGGCCGCGTACTGGCGAAAAACATCGTCGACCCGGACACCGGCGAAGTCGTGGCCTCCGCCAACGACGAGCTGACCGAAGAGCTGATGGGCCGCTTGCGCGACGCCGACATCACCGAAATCCAGACCTTGTATACCAACGACCTGGATCAGGGCGGCTACATCTCGCAAACCCTGCGTATCGACGACACCGCCGATCAGATGGCGTCGAAAGTGGCGATCTACCGCATGATGCGTCCTGGCGAGCCGCCAACCGAAGACTCGGTCGAAGCGCTGTTCAACGGCTTGTTCTACAGCCCTGAACGCTACGACCTGTCGGCCGTTGGCCGCATGAAGTTCAACCGCCGCATCGGCCGCGATGAACTGACCGGCATGATGACACTCTCGAACGAAGACGTGCTGGCCGTGATCAAGATCTTGGTGGAACTGCGCAATGGCCGCGGCGAAGTCGACGATATCGATCACCTCGGTAACCGCCGCGTACGTTGCGTCGGCGAACTGGCCGAAAACCAGTTCCGCGCCGGCCTGGTGCGCGTCGAGCGCGCCGTCAAGGAACGCTTGGGTCAAGCCGAAGCGGACAACCTGATGCCGCACGACCTGATCAACAGCAAGCCGATCTCGGCCGCAATCCGCGAGTTCTTCGGTTCGTCGCAGTTGTCGCAGTTTATGGACCAGACCAACCCGCTGTCGGAAATTACCCACAAGCGCCGCGTATCGGCGCTGGGACCCGGCGGTCTGACGCGCGAGCGTGCTGGCTTCGAGGTGCGCGACGTGCACCCGACCCACTACGGCCGCGTGTGCCCGATCGAAACCCCTGAGGGCCCGAACATCGGCCTGATCAACTCGCTGGCACTGTTTGCCCGCCTGAACGAGTACGGCTTCCTCGAGACGCCGTACCGCAAGGTCGAAAACAGCATGGTCACCGACAAGATCGACTACCTGTCGGCGATCGAAGAAGGCCGCTACATCATCGCCCAGGCGAACGCGACCATCTCGACCGAAGGCACGCTGTCGGACGAACTGGTATCGGCCCGTGAAGCCGGCGAGACCATCTTGGTGTCGCCGGAGCGCATCCAGTACATGGACGTGGCGCCGGGTCAGATCGTGTCGGTGGCGGCATCGCTGATCCCGTTCCTCGAGCACGATGACGCCAACCGCGCATTGATGGGTGCAAACATGCAGCGCCAGGCAGTGCCTTGCCTGCGCCCTGAAAAAGCGTTCGTCGGTACCGGTATCGAGCGCACTGTCGCGGTCGACTCGGGCACCACCGTGCAAGCGTTGCGTGGCGGCGTGGTGGACTACATCGATGCAGGCCGTGTGGTGATTCGCGTCAACGACGACGAGGCAACCGCCGGCGAAGTCGGTGTCGACATCTACAACCTGATCAAGTACACCCGTTCGAACCAGAACACCAACATCAACCAGCGTCCGATCGTGCAGGTTGGCGACCGCGTGGACAAGCGCGACGTGATCGCCGACGGCGCATCGACCGACCTGGGCGAACTGGCCCTGGGTCAGAACATGCTGGTCGCGTTCATGCCATGGAACGGTTTGAACTTCGAGGACTCGATCCTGATCTCGGAAAACGTCGTCAAGGACGACCGCTACACCTCGATTCACATCGAAGAGTTGTCGGTTGTCGCGCGCGACACCAAGCTCGGCGCGGAAGAAATCACCCGCGACATCTCGAACCTGGCCGAAAACCAGCTGGCTCGTCTCGATGAGTCGGGTATTGTCTACATCGGCGCCGAAGTGCAGGCTGGCGACACCTTGGTCGGTAAAGTGACGCCAAAAGGCGAAACCCAGCTGACCCCGGAAGAAAAGCTGCTGCGCGCGATTTTCGGCGAGAAGGCTTCGGACGTCAAAGACACCTCGCTGCGCGTGCCATCGGGCATGATCGGCACCGTCATCGACGTCCAAGTGTTTACCCGCGAAGGCATCGTCCGCGACAAGCGCGCCCAGCAGATCATCGATGATGAACTCAAGCGCTTCCGTCTCGACCTGAACGACCAGATGCGGATCGTCGAAGGCGACGCCTTCCAGCGTCTGGAAAAGATGCTGATCGGTAAAGTCGTCAATGGCGGCCCTAAAAAGCTGTCCAAGGGCGCGGCGATCACCAAGGATTACCTCGATGACCTCGACCGTTACCACTGGTTCGACATCCGTCCGAGCGAAGACGACGCCGCTACCGCCCTCGAAGCGATCAAGGAATCGATCGCCGAGAAGCGCCACCAGTTCGACCTGGCCTTCGAAGAGAAGCGCAAGAAGCTGACCCAAGGCGACGAGCTGCAGCCAGGCGTGCAAAAGATGGTCAAGGTCTACCTGGCCGTCAAGCGCCGCCTGCAGTCGGGCGACAAGATGGCCGGCCGTCACGGTAACAAGGGTGTGGTTTCCCGGATCGTGCCAGTCGAAGACATGCCGTACATGGCGGACGGTACCCCGGCCGACGTGGTACTCAACCCGCTGGGCGTGCCGTCACGGATGAACGTGGGCCAGATTCTTGAAACCCACCTGGGCTGGGCAGCCCGCGGCCTTGGCCTGCGCATCGGCGAAATGCTGAAGTCGCAAGCGAAGGTCATGGAAATGCGCACCTTCTTGAACACGATCTACAACGAGACCGGCAAGACGGAAGACCTGGACAACTTCAGCGACGACGAAATCATGTCGCTGGCAGGCAACCTGAAAAACGGTGTGCCGTTTGCGACGCCCGTGTTCGACGGCGCCCACGAGTCCGAGATTCGCCGCATGCTCGACCTGGCCTATCCTGACGACATCGCCAAGAAGCTTGGCATGACGCCGTCGAAAAACCAGGTCACGATGTACGACGGCCGTACCGGCGAGTCGTTCGAGCGCAAGGTTACCGTCGGCTACATGCACATGCTGAAATTGCACCACCTGGTCGACGACAAGATGCACGCCCGTTCGACCGGCCCGTACTCGCTGGTGACGCAGCAGCCACTGGGCGGTAAAGCCCAGTTCGGCGGCCAGCGCTTCGGTGAGATGGAAGTGTGGGCGCTGGAAGCGTACGGCGCCTCGTACGTGCTGCAAGAAATGTTGACCGTCAAGTCGGACGACGTCAACGGCCGTACCAAGGTCTACGAGAACCTGGTCAAAGGCGACCATGTGATCGAAGCCGGTATGCCGGAATCGTTCAACGTGCTGGTCAAGGAAATCCGTTCGCTGGGTATCGATATCGACCTGGAACGGAACTAAGCTCACGTCGCCCTCGCTAACGCGGGGGCCCATTTTCGTGGCAATTCAGCGAAATGGGGTTCCCGCTTCCGCGGGGACGACGGCGTAGCGGTAGCAACAGAATTTAGAAATTCAATCACCTGGAGTGATACATGAAAGCACTGCTCGATCTATTCAAGCAAGTTCAGCAAAACGAGACGTTCGACGCGATCAAGATCGGTCTGGCGTCGCCTGAAAAAATCCGTTCGTGGTCCTACGGTGAAGTCAAAAAGCCGGAAACCATCAACTATCGTACCTTCAAGCCTGAGCGCGACGGCCTGTTTTGTGCCAAGATTTTTGGTCCTATCAAGGACTACGAGTGCCTGTGCGGCAAGTACAAGCGCCTGAAACACCGCGGCGTGATCTGCGAAAAATGCGGCGTCGAAGTCACGCTGGCCAAGGTGCGCCGCGAGCGCATGGGCCACATCGAACTGGCCTCGCCTACCGCGCACATCTGGTTCCTCAAATCGCTGCCGTCGCGCCTGGGCATGGTGCTCGACATGACGCTGCGCGATATCGAACGCGTGCTCTATTTTGAGGCATACGTCGTCACCGATCCGGGCATGACGCCGCTGAAAAAGTGCCAGATCATGTCGGAAGACGATTACGCCGCCAAGTACGAAGAGTACGGCGACGACTTCACGGCATTCATGGGCGCCGAAGGCATCCGTGAGTTGCTGCGTTCGATCGACATCCACCGCGATGCCGAAGCGCTGCGCGTCGAGCTGAAGGAATCGAAGTCCGAAGCGAAGATCAAGAAATACGCCAAGCGCCTCAAAGTGCTCGAGGCGTTCCAGCGTTCGGGCATCAAGCCGGACTGGATGATCATGGAAGTGCTGCCGGTGCTGCCGCCGGAACTGCGTCCATTGGTGCCGCTGGACGGCGGCCGCTTTGCGACCTCCGACCTGAACGACCTGTATCGCCGCGTCATCAACCGTAATAACCGCCTCAAGCGCCTGATGGAACTGCGCGCGCCGGAAATCATTACGCGTAACGAAAAGCGCATGCTGCAAGAAGCGGTCGACTCGCTGCTGGACAACGGCCGTCGCGGCAAAGCGATGACCGGCGCCAACAAGCGTCCACTTAAGTCCCTGGCAGAAATGATCAAGGGCAAGGGCGGCCGTTTCCGTCAGAACTTGCTGGGCAAGCGCGTCGACTATTCGGGCCGTTCCGTCATCGTCGTCGGTCCTCAGCTCAAACTGCACCAGTGCGGCTTGCCGAAACTGATGGCGCTGGAACTGTTCAAGCCATTCATCTTCAACAAGCTCGAACTGATGGGCCTGGCAACCACGATCAAGGCGGCGAAAAAACTGGTCGAGATCCAGGAGCCGGTGGTCTGGGACATCCTGGAAGACGTGATCCGTGAACACCCGATCATGCTCAACCGTGCGCCGACGCTGCACCGCCTCGGTATCCAGGCGTTCGAGCCGGTCCTGATCGAAGGCAAGGCCATCCAGCTGCACCCGCTCGTCTGCGCCGCGTTCAACGCCGACTTCGACGGCGACCAGATGGCTGTCCACGTCCCGCTGTCGATCGAAGCACAGATGGAAGCGCGCACGCTGATGCTGGCGTCGAACAACATCTTGTTCCCGTCGAACGGCGAGCCGTCGATCGTGCCGTCGCAGGACATCGTGCTGGGTCTGTATTACGCAACGCGCGAAGCGATCAATGCCAAGAACGAAGGCATGCTGTTCACTGACGTATCCGAAGTGATCCGCGCCTACGACAACAAGGAAGTGGAACTGACGACCCGTATCACGGTACGTATCGTCGAGAACCCGAAAAACCTCGAGACCGAAGAGTTCGAGCGCACCGTCACGCGCTACGAGACCACCGTCGGCCGCGCGATCCTGTCCGAAATCCTGCCGCATGGCCTGCCGTTCTCGGTACTCAACAAGGCCCTGAAGAAAAAAGAGATTTCGAAGCTGATCAACACGTCGTTCCGCAAGTGCGGCCTGCGTGCCACCGTCGTGTTCGCCGACAAGCTGATGCAGTCCGGTTTCCGTCTCGCCACGCGCGCCGGTATCTCGATCGCCGTCGACGACATGCTGGTACCGCCGCAGAAGGTCACCCTGATTGCAGCTGCCGAGCAGGAAGTCAAGCAGATCGAACAGCAGTATTCGTCCGGCCTGGTCACTTCCGGCGAGCGTTACAACAAGGTCGTCGACATCTGGGGCAAGACCTCGGACGAAGTCGGCAAGGCCATGATGGACCAGCTGAAAGTCGAAGACGTCATCAAGCGCGACGGCACCAAGTCGACGCAGGAATCGTTCAACGCGATTTACATGATGGCCGACTCCGGCGCGCGCGGTTCCGCCGCCCAGATTCGCCAGCTGGCCGGTATGCGAGGCCTGATGGCCAAGCCTGACGGCTCGATCATCGAGACGCCAATTACCGCGAACTTCCGCGAAGGCCTGAACGTGCTTCAGTACTTCATTTCGACCCACGGCGCGCGTAAAGGCTTGGCCGACACCGCGTTGAAAACGGCGAACTCGGGTTACCTGACACGCCGCCTGGTCGACGTGACGCAGGACTTGGTCGTCATCGCTGACGATTGCGGCACCACCAACGGCGCGCTGATGAAGGCGCTGGTCGAAGGCGGTGAAGTGATCGAAGCGCTGCGCGACCGTATCCTCGGCCGCGTCAACGTGCACGACATCGTCAATCCTGAAACCCAGGAAACCTTGTACGAAGCGGGCTCGCTGCTCGACGAAGACATGGTCGAAGAGATCGAGCGTCTGTCGATCGACGAAGTCAAGGTCCGTACGCCACTCACTTGCGACACTCGCTTCGGCCTGTGCGCAATGTGCTACGGCCGCGATCTCGGCCGCGGCAGCATGGTCAACGCCGGTGAAGCCGTCGGCGTGATCGCTGCGCAGTCGATCGGTGAGCCGGGTACCCAGCTGACCATGCGTACGTTCCACATCGGTGGTGCGGCATCACGCGCGGCAGTGGCGTCGTCGGTGGAAGCGAAGTCGAACGGTACCATCCGTTTCACCGCGACCATGCGTTACGTCACCAACGGCAAGGGCGCCCAGATCGTCATTTCCCGTTCCGGCGAAGTGCTGATCACGGACGACCATGGCCGTGAGCGCGAGCGTCACAAGGTGCCGTACGGCGCCACCTTGATCGTCAAGGATGGCCTGGTCATCAAGGCCGGCACGGCTTTGGCAACCTGGGATCCGCTGACCCGTCCGATCATTACCGAGTACGCCGGTATGGTCCGCTTCGAGAACGTGGAAGAGGGCGTCACCGTCGCTCGCCAGGTCGATGACGTCACTGGCCTGTCGACGTTGGTGGCGATCGACGCGAAGCGTCGTGGTTCGCTGACGAAAACGTTGCGTCCGCAAGTGAAACTGCTCAACGAGAACAACGAAGAAGTCAAGATCGCCGGCACCGAGCACTCGGTGGCGATCGGCTTCCAGGTTGGCGCGCTGATCATGGTCAAGGACGGCCAGTCGGTATCGGTCGGCGAAGTGCTGGCACGTATCCCAACCGAATCGCAGAAGACGCGCGACATCACCGGTGGTCTGCCACGGGTGGCCGAGCTGTTCGAAGCGCGTTCGCCGAAAGACGCCGGCATGCTGGCGGAAGTCACCGGTACGGTCGCCTTCGGTAAAGAGACCAAGGGCAAGCAGCGTCTGGAAATCACGGACATGGACGGCAACAAGCACGAGTTCCTGATCACCAAGGACAAGCAAGTGCTGGTACACGACGGCCAGGTAGTGAACAAGGGCGAGATGATTGTCGACGGCCCGGCCGATCCACAAGACATCTTGCGCTTGCTCGGTATCGAAGCGCTGGCCCGTTACATCGTCGACGAAGTGCAGGACGTATATCGTCTGCAAGGCGTGAAGATCAACGACAAGCACATCGAAGTGATCGTGCGCCAGATGCTGCGCCGGGTTCAGATCGTCGAAGCAGGGGACGCCAACTACATCGTCGGCGAACAGGTCGAGCGTTCGGAACTGCTGGACGAAAACGACCGCGTCAGCGCCGCCGGCAAGATTCCGGCGACGTACGAAAACGTCCTGCTGGGTATCACCAAGGCATCGCTGTCGACCGACTCGTTTATTTCGGCCGCATCGTTCCAGGAAACCACCCGCGTGTTGACGGAAGCGGCAATCATGGGCAAGCGCGACGGTTTGCGCGGTCTGAAAGAGAACGTGATTGTCGGCCGCCTGATTCCTGGCGGTACCGGCCTCGCATTCCACCGCGCCAAGAAGGAAAAAGAAGCGTGGGAAGTGGAAGAGCGTGCGGCGTTGCTGCAGCAAGAGAAGGCCAATATGGCTTCCGAGCTGCAGGCGATGGAAGACAGCACGGCTGCTGCGGCACATCAGGGTGACGACGCTTAATTAGTTAGTTGTCCACACGAAAACGGCACCGAGGAGAGATCCCGGTGCCGTTTTTTTGTCTGCGTAAAACGCAAACGTACTGCTGGGTGTTACCAGAGCATCGCCTGCGCCGAAGGCGCTATTTAAGCTTGAGTTCTCGTCTGACATACGGCAGCAAACGCTCGCGCTGAGCTGCACCCTTGCTTTCGCCAAGCGATACATACAGCGTCATCAGAAAGCTTTTCAAGTTGTGCCGATGCGCCAGGCGCGGTGCAAACCGGCCGCGTCTTGCCGCTTCAGGCTTGCTAACCACGCCGTGCGCAAGCTGCGCAGGATCGAGCTGGTCGGATCGCATCCAGGTCTCCAGCATTTCAGAGTCGACGTCGCCGGGCTGGATCATGGCCTGTTGCCGCCGGTTGGGGGTGCTTGACGACGCCGTGGCTTCAGCCATATCGTCGGGTTTTTTTCCACTGCAGCGTACGGTCATTTTCCTTTGACGTGGCGCTTTAAGTGCCCGCTGCTGGGTAACGACAGTGCTTTTTTTAGCACGCCGCAAGGGGTTCACCGGCGCGTGTGTAATAGACGGTCAGTAAAAGCGTAAAATCGGTGTTCGACTTACATCCTGATTGGAGATTAACAATGGGTTTCGATACTTTCTTGTCGCGGCTGAAAAGCAAAGCCAGCGAACTGAAGACGGAAGCGCTGAAATACAAGAACAAGGACTTCCTCAATGCGGCCATGGCCGGCTGCGCCCTGGTTGCCATGGCCGATGGCAGCGTCAGCGCTGAAGAAAAGCAGAAGATGACCAAATTCATCGAAAGCAATGACGCTTTGTCGGTGTTTACGACCAGCGACGTGATCAAGGCGTTCCAGGAGTATGTTGGCCAGCTCGAGTTCGACAAGCATATCGGCGAAGCGAAGGCGTTCCAGGCGCTGCACAAGATGAAATCGAACGAGGGCGCCGCCCGGCTGCTGGTGCGGATGGTCATCGCGGTTGCTTCTTCGGACGGCAATTTCGATGCGAGTGAGCAGGCCGTGGCAAGCAAGATCGTCAAGGAACTGGGCTTGAACCCGTCGGAGTTTGAATTGACGTAAGTGACGCTGCAGCCGTCCAAACGAAAACGGCACCGGAAGCAATCCCGGTGCCGTTTTTCATGATCTGCGCGGGCGCGAAAGGTCTACAGCGCCGCGTTGCCCCTTGAACTCGCATACGCCAGCGCCGGCTGACGCGATGCCAGTAGCGCCCCGATAAACAGCGCCAGCGCCGAATAGATCAACCCGCGCTGCAAACCGCCGGGCCCGTCGGCGATCCAGCCGATCACGGAAGGGCCGACGATCTGGCCGAGCGCGAATACGGTCGTAAAAGCGCTGATGCCGGACGACCATGCGTGGGTCGGCAAGTTGTGGCGCACCAGCGCAGTGGTGGACGCCACCACCGACAGGAAAATCGCGCCGAACAGCACGCCTGATGCGAATATGAGCGGCGCCGCCGCGGTCAGCGCCGGCAAGAGGGTCGCCACGCCGAGTACGCCATTCAAAATTGCCATCGACTGGCCGCCTTTAAAACGGTCCAGCATGCGCGCCCAGATCCGCGACGACGCCATCACGGCCACGCCCAGCAACGAGTAGAACCAGGTAATGGTGGCGCCGCTCATGCCTTGCTCCTTAAGCAGGGCGATCACGAACGTCATGTAACCAATGTAGCCGACGCCGAACATGAAGTAGCCGGCCAGGCCGAACACGAAAGGTTTCACGCGAAAATTGCCGTGCGGGTTCGGTGCCGACGGGGCGCCGTCGACGTGCTTAGCCGGCAGCGCCATTGCCAGCGTCGCCACCAGGCATACGGCGCCCAGCGCGACCCACGCCCATTGCCACGCATGCGCCGCGCCTTGGGCATGGGCGGCAGCCAGCGCGAAAGGCACCAGCAATGCCGACACCACGATGCCAACGCCGGTGCCGCCATAATAAATGCCGATCAACAGGCCGGCCCGGTCCGGATGCAGCAAGCTGAGCCGCGCGGCCAGGACGCCACCGGAAATGAAAATAAAGGCGCTGGCGATGCCGGCCAGCACGCGCTGCAGGATCAGCAGTTCCGTATTGACGGTCAGGCCGGACAACATCATGAATACGCCCGCCAGTACCGCGCCGCCGACCAGGGCGCTCTGCGCGCCGGCGCGCCGCATCAGGGCAGGGGTGATCAGCGCGCCGATAAAGTAACCGAGGGCGTTGCCGGTATTTATGGCGCCCGATAAAAAGTAAGTCCAGCCTAGGTCATCGCGCATCGGCGGCAACAGCAAGGCGTAGGAAAACCGCGATAGCCCGAGCGAAATTGCCGCGCCCAGGGACAAGGCGAGCGCCGTCAAGAACGGCCGGCGGCTGGCGAACGATTGCGGGCCGGGGACAAGGCCTAACGAGGATTTCAAGGGACTGCTCATGTTGATATTGATGTCGATGTTGTAAGATGGTTCATGCTTGAATCTTATAGCGTTATCAGGTCGGCGCAAACGCAATCCATGCATGCTTTGCATGCGTTTGGCGAATGAGTCGTGCCCGCCATTTCTTGTTCAGGATAATCCTATAAAAAATACACCCAATGCGATGCTTCTGAACTTGCCGCCGCTGGACGCCATTCGCGGCTTCGTTGCTGTCGCGCGTCGGATGAGTATTACGCTGGCGGCAAACGACTTGTGCCTGACGCAGTCGGCCGTGAGCCGCCAGGTGCAAAGCCTGGAAGAGCATCTCGGTACGCCGCTGCTGATCCGAAAACACCGCTCCATTGCCCTTACTGCCGAGGGAGCACGGCTGTTCGAATTAGCTTTGCCGTGGTTGGAGCGCTTGTCCGAATACAGCCAATCACTGCGCCAAGGCGAGCGCTTGCGCCCGGTGACGATTACCGCGGCAATCAGTGCGGCGGCGCTGTGGATACTGCCGCGGCTGGGCGCTTTTCAGGCGCTTCATCCGAATATCGACGTGCGGGTGTCGGCAAATAACCGCGTGGTCAACCTGAAACACGACAGCGTCGACCTGGCGATCCGTTACGCGCGACAAAGCGAGGTGCCGGTTGGGGCCATCCGGCTGTTCGGTGAAAAAGTGCTGCCGGTGGCAAGCCAGAAAGTGGCCGCCCGCGCCTTTAATAATCCTCATGCACTGCTGGACGAAGTCCTGCTCGAGTTCGACGAAATGGCCCGGCCCTGGCTGCAATGGTCTGACTGGCTGCTCGCCACCGGCATGCCGCAGGCAAAACCGAAAGCGTATTTGCACCTCAACCAGTACGACCAGGTGATCCAGGCTGCAATCGAAGGGCATGGCATTGCGCTGGGACGGGTGGCGCTGATACTGCCCATGTTAAAGGACGGGCGCCTGGTCGCACTTGCCGCTCTTGCCGACAGCAGCTTCGGTAACAGCGATTACGCTTACTGGCTGATCGACGAGTCGCCAATACCGCGCAGCGACGTGCGGGAATTTCGCGACTGGATCATCGGCGAAGTGCAACAGAGCGTCGCCGAGCTCGAAGCGATGGGCATCGGCCACCGGCCTTGACGCTGCGTCTTTATGCCCGCGCTGTAGTGGACTGCTTCTAGCGTGTTCTACCCATATGCCGATATACTCGCTCGCTTCCATCAGGCAAAAGGGCTTTCGTTTCATGAAATTCGAACACACAGTAGTAGTATCGATGATGTTGATGGCGATTGCGCCGGTACAGGCCGGCGAGACTGAACAGCATTTATTGCGCTGCGCCGTCCTCGGCGACTCCAGCGCGCGGCTCGGCTGCTTCGACGCACTGTCCAAGCAGGCGGAAAAGGCCGACACGAGCGCGCCGGCAGTCGTGTCGACCGGCACCGGCAGCGTGGCGGCGGCCGCGCCGGTCGACGTCCTGGCCATCGCGCCCAAGCCGGCAGCCAGGGTAATGACGCCCGACACGCCGATTTCGCGCATGTCGCAGGAGTGGGAACTGAACGATGCCGCCAAGCGCGGCCGCTACGCCGTGCATCAGCTGTCCGACAATTACCTGCTGCTGGCCAACCAGAGCAACGCCACCAATGACCGCCCGTTTCGCGCCCTGCTGCCGGCGGGCTACAAGTCGAAGCATGCCGAGCTGACCTATCAACTCAGCTTCAAGGCGAAATTGCTGGAAGGCGTCGCCAATACGCCGATCGACATCTGGGCCGGCTACACGCAGAAGAGTTTCTGGCAGGCGTATGCGCGCTCGGAATCGAGCCCATTTCGCGAGACGAACTATCAGCCTGAAGTCATGGCGGTGCTGCCGATCAACAAGCAGTTAGGTCCGGTCAACCTGCGCTTCGCATCGATCGGCTTCATCCACCAGTCGAACGGCCAGTCGGCAACGCTGTCGCGCAGCTGGAACCGGTTCTACGGCCAGATGGGCCTGGAAAGCGGCAACCTGGGCGTCACCGCCCGTATCTGGAAGCGGCTCGACAATGCCAAGTCGAACAACGACAACGCGGACATCACCGATTTTCTCGGCAATGGCGACGTGCGCATCACCTACCGCGACAAGGGGTTCGAATACTCGGCAATGCTGCGGCGCAATTTCGATACCGGCAACGGCGCCGTGCAGGCAGGATTTGCTTTTCCGCTGGCGGTCAATTTGAAGGGTTATGCGCAACTGTTTTCGGGCTACGGGCAAAGTTTGATTGACTACAACTATGCGCAGAAGTCGTTGGGTTTGGGCGTGCTGATGGATTTTTAAGGTAGCTCCAGCCCGTCGTCCTCGCGAACGCGGGGACCCCATGACGATAAGACCTGATAGCGTTTAACGAAGCAAAAAATCGTTACGGATGGGGCAAGCTAATGGGGTCCCCTCAGTCGCGAGGACGGCTGGTAATTGCTCCGCACAACTGCCCATTGCACCCTGCACATTCGCACCGACGGCGCTATGCTGACGAATTGCCGGGCATCGTTGCCTGGCTTTCATTTCGATGGGAGTTCCAGACATGCGCTATCACCCGCTCGGCCATACCGGACTGTTCGTTTCAGAGCTGTGCCTTGGCACCATGACCTTCGGCGGCTCGGAAGGCATGTGGGGCAAGATCGGCGACCTGCAGCAGGGCGATGCCGAACGGTTGATCGGGCAGTCGATCGACGCCGGCATCAATTTCATCGATACGGCCGACGTCTACGCCGACGGCATGGCGGAGCAAATCACCGGCCAGGCCCTCAAAAATCTGAACATCCCGCGCGACGAGGTGCTGGTCGCCACCAAGGTGTTCGGCGAGACCGGCAAGGGGCCGAACGCCCGCGGTGCTTCGCGCAGCCACATCCTGGACGGCGTCAAGGCCAGCCTGAAGCGGCTGCAACTCGACCATATCGACCTGTACCAGTTGCACGGTTTCGACCCGGCCACCCCGATCGAAGAGACCCTGCGCGCGCTCGACCAAATTGTGCGGCATGGCCACGTGCGCCACATCGGCGTGTCGAACTGGGCGGCGTGGCAGATCGCCAAGGCACTCGGCATTTCCGAACGCCTGGGCCTGGCGCGCTTCGATTGCCTGCAGGCGTATTACAGCGTGGCCGGGCGCGATCTCGAACGCGAGCTGATTCCGATGCTGCGCAGCGAAGGACTCTCCTTGATGGTGTGGAGTCCGCTCGCGGGCGGTCTGCTCAGCGGCAAGTACGGCCGCGAACAAAATGAACAACAGGCCGAGGAAGGCAGCCGCCGCGTCGCCTTCGACTTTCCGCCGGTCGACAAGGAGCGCGCCTGGGATTGCATCGACGTCATGCGCCCGATGGCTGAAGCAAAAGGCGTGTCGGTGGCGCAGGTGGCGCTGGCCTGGCTGCTGCACCAGCCGCAGGTGACCAGCGTCATCGTCGGCGCCAAGCGGCCCGAGCAGCTTGCCGACAACATCGCCGCCACCCAGGTGACGTTGAGCGCGGCCGAGCTCGAACAAATCGACGGCTGCAGCCGGCTGCCGTCCGAATATCCGGGCTGGATGTTCGAGCGGCAGGGCGAGTTCAGGCGCAAGCAGTTAGCCGAGGCACGCCGGTCCTAAGTACTCGTCGAGAAATAAATGTGAGGTTTTGGCAAACAGAACCGGATGCGATGCAAGGCGGTCGGTGCGCCGCAGTGCGAGCACTGCAAGCAGCGGCCAACACAGCAGCGCGGCGGTTATGGACGCCAAAATGCACATTTATTTTTTGGCGGGTACTTAAGACTTGGCTGTCATGCGCAGTCCGCTTACAGCCCGCCAGAGCGCACCTTGCCGAACGCATCGCCAGCTTTCCACGCCGGCATCTTTGGCGTATTGGCGATCATGCGGCCGAGGTTCAAGGTAAATTGCGCCTGCTGCACCATGCCCGCCAGGTTCCAGGCCGCATCGTACTCGTCCGACACCTGGTGGTAGCGCTGCTCGCCGTACGTCTCGGCCTTGGCGGTCGATGCCGCGGCATCGACGATGTAATCGCGGCCCCCGGCAATCGAAAACGCCGGGATGCCCGATTTGGCGAAGCTGAAATGGTCGCTGCGGAAGTATCCGCCGGACAGGTCCGGTTTCGGCATCGCCACTTTCAGGCCCATCGATTTCGCCGCCGCTTCGGCCATGGCGCCAAGCTCGGTGCGCTCGCTGCCCTGGGTGCCGATGTCGCGCGTGGCGCCAACCCAGTTCAGGCTGTCGAGGTTCAGGTTGGCGGCGGTCTTGTTGGCTGGCCACAGGGGGCTGGCCGCGTAGGCCGCGCTGCCCAGCAGGCCTTGTTCTTCGGCCGCCACCCACAGGAACATCTGGCTGCGTTTGGCCGGCGACTTCGACGCCTCGAGCGCCATCGCCAACAAACCCGCCGAGCCGGTGGCGTTGTCGACGGCGCCGTTGTAGATGGTGTCGCCGCTGTCGCCGCTGTCGCCATCCTTGCCTTGCTTGCCCAGGTGATCCCAATGCGCGCTGTAAATAACGACCTCGTCCTTGAGCTTCGGATCGGTGCCCGGCACGATGCCGGCCACGTTGAACTGGTCGATCAGGCGCACCTCGGCGCGCGTCTCGCCCTTGACCTTGGCGTTGATCGCCACCGGCTTGAAATTTTTATTTTCGGCTGCCGTGCGCAAGGCGTCGAGGTCGTGCCCGGCCGCCTTGAACAGGCCGCGCGCGCTCGACTCCGTCATCCAGCCTTGCATCGCGCTACCGCCCTTGCCACTGGCCAGTTGAAAGCGTTCGGCCAGCCAGCTGTTCTGCACCACGCTCCAGCCGTAGGACGCCGAGGCGTCGGTGTGGATCAGCAACACGCCGGCGGCGCCGTGGCGGGCGGCTTCTTCGAATTTATAGGTCCAGCGGCCGTAATAGGTCAGGCCCTTGCCGCCGAAACGGTCCGGTTCAAGGCTTGTGGGCATCGGGTCGTTGACCATCATTACCAGCACTTTGCCCTTGCAGTCAATGCCCTTGTAGTCGTCCCAGCCCTGCTCGGGTGCCGTAATGCCGTAGCCGACGAACACCAGTTCGGCGTCCATCGCGTGTATCGCGGTGGCGTCGCCCGGCGCCCATACCCAGTCCTTGCCGAACGTCAGCGCCTGCGCCTTGCCGCCCGCTTCCAGCACAACGCTGCTGGCCTGGGGAGAGGCCTTGATGCCGGCGATCTTGACGCTCTGGCGGTAACTGTTGCCGTTGCCCGGTTTTAATCCCGCCGCCATCGCCTGCGATTCGAGGTAGGCCACCGCCAGGTCGCCGCCGCGCTGGCCGGTGCCGCGCCCTTCCAGCATGTCGCTGGAAAGAAACTGCAGGTGAGCGCGCAACGGCGCTTCCTTGACGGTAAGTGCGGTCGGCGCGGTCGCTGGAATGGGTGCGGCATGTGCCGGCATGGCGAACGCGACGCTGGTGGCGAAGGCGCTGCCAATGGCAGAGGAAAGCATCTTTTGCATGGGTTCCTGGTACGAAAATGTGAAGGGAGGGCTGCCCGTCATGCGGGAAGCGAGACGAGCGGCCATTGTACCTGTCCGCTGTGTTGCCTTACCGCATTCTCTAGCGAAACACCAGCGTGTCGGACATGATCGTCGTCGTCGTCATCGTCATCGTCATCGTCATCGGCGTCAGCGGTGGCTGCATGCGCCAACTGCTGTATCGTAGCGACTCCCACTACCTCATTCATACGCCATGCAGAACGACTTCAGCGACCTTCGCACTCCTTACGAAATGGGCAACAGGAACCAGACCACCACCTGGGCCGAATGCATCGCCTGGTACCAGGCGCTGGCGCGGCGCTTCCCGCACGTGCTTGGCTTTAGCCAGGTCGGCACCTCCGACGCCGGCGTGCCGATCCATGCCGGCGTGGTGACGAGCGACGGCGTGTTCGAGCGCGCCCAACTGAAGGGCGCGGGGCGCCCGGTCTTCTTCAACAACAACGGCATCCATCCGGGCGAGCCGGAAGGCATCGACGCCTGCATGGCGCTGGTGCGCGACTTCTGCGTCGATCCGCAGCGCCTGGCCGCGCTGGGCGACACCGTCTTCCTGTTCGTCCCGCTGTACAACGTCGACGGCAGCCTCAATCGCGCGAATACCTCGCGGGTGAACCAGGACGGCCCCGAGCAGTTCGGCTTTCGCGGCAACAGCCGCCATCTCGACCTGAACCGCGACTTCGTCAAGTGCGACACGCTCACCGCGCGCGTCTTCAACCAGCTGTTCACCGCCTGGGACCCGGACGTCATGGTCGACACCCACACGTCGAACGGCGCCGACTATCCGTACACCATGACCTTAATCCACACCCAGGCCGACAAGCTTGGCGGCGAACTCGGCGAATTTTTACGCGGCACCATGCTGCCGGCGCTGTTTAGCAGCATGGCCGCGCGCGGCTGGCCGACCTGTCCGTACGTCAATCCGGTCAAGGACAGCCCGGATCACGGCATCGCCGAATTTCTCGAAACACCACGCTTTTCGACCGGCTACGCCGCGCTGCATCACACCATCGGCTTCATGCCCGAGACCCACATGTTGAAACCCTACGCCGACCGCTACGAGTCGATGCGCGCGCTGGTCGACACCGCGCTGGCGTTTACGGTGGCGCACGCCGGCCAAATCCAGGCACTGCGCCGCGCCGCCAGGGACGCGGGAAAAACGCGCCGCGAATGGCCGGTGCACTGGTCGATGGACGCATCGAAGAGTGCGCGCTTTCGCTTCAAGGGCTACGCCGCCAAGTACAGCGCAAGCCTGCTCGGCGACTACACGCGCCTGTCGTACGACCGCAGCGCGCCGTGGGAGCGCGACATCGCTTACTTCAACAGCTTCCCGGCCGATGTGACGGTCGCAGCACCAGGCGCCTACGTGGTGCCGCAGGCGTGGCGCGAAGTCGTCGAGCGGCTTGAATGGAACGGCGTGCGGATGACGCGCCTGGCGGCCGACGAAGTGATGGACGTCGACTATTACCACATTCAATCGGTGGGTTCGCGCGCCAACGCCTACGAGGGCCACATGTTCCACGACGAGGTGCAACTGGAGCGGCGCCACGGCCGGATTGGCGTGCGCGCCGGCGACTACGTCGTCGCTCTCGAGCAGGACAACGCCCGCTACGCCGTCGAGATGCTCGAGCCGCAAGGTCACGACAGTTTTTTCCGCTGGGGGTTTTTCAACAGCGTGCTGGAGAAAAAAGAAGCGTATTCGGATTACGTGTTCGAAGACCACGCGCTCGAGCTGCTGCAAGGTGAACCGGAACTGAAGGCCGGCTTCGACGCCTGGAAGATCGCCAACCCGGCGCTGGTATCGGACCAGGCCGCGGTGCTCGATTTTATTTTTGCGAACTGCCAGCGCTATCGGGAACCGGAGTGGCGCCGGTATCCGGTGTTCATGCTGGCGCGGTAAGTTAGTACGCTACCCTGATAGCCGTCATCCTCGCGCACGCGGGGACGACGCGGCTATTTACGCTCCCCAATCCAGCGATCCACCTTCGCCTCCAGCAGCGACAACGGCAGCGTGCCGTCGCCCAGCACCACCTGGTGAAACGCCGGCAAATTGAACTTGCTGCCGAGCGCCGCGGTTGCCCGCGCGCGCAGTTGGGCGATTTTCAGCGCGCCGATTTTGTAGCCCAGCGCCTGTCCCGGCCACACCATGTAGCGCTCGGTCTCGCTCTTGGCGACATCGGTGTAGCCGAGCGTATCTTTCATGTACTGGATCGACTGCTCGCGCGTCCATCCCTTCGCGTGCATGCCGGTGTCGACCACCAGCCGCACCGCGCGCAGCATTTCGTCGTTCAGGTGGCCGAAATAATCCTCCGGCTTGTCGAACAGGCCCATCTCCTTGCCGAGCGTCTCGGCGTACAGCGCCCAGCCTTCGGTGAAGGCGTTGTTGCCGCCGAACTTGCGGAAGTTCGGCAAATTCAATTCCTGCAGCAGCGCGATGTGGAAGTGGTGTCCCGGTTGCCCTTCATGCAAAAACAGCGTCACCATGCCGGTGCTGCCGTACTGTTTCGGATCGTTCACCACTGACCAGAAGACGCCCGGCCGCGAGCCGTCCGCCGCCGGCGCCGTGTAATGGTCGGATGCGGTGGCGCGGCTCAGTTCCGGTTCCAGCCGCAGGTCGAGCGGGGCTTTCGGGGTGAGCGCGAACAATGCCGGCAGCTTGGTGCGCAGCGTCGCGTCGAGGTCGCGGTAGACGTCGATCACCTGCTTTTCGGTGGTGAACGGGCGGAACTTGTCCTGCGCCGCGACCCAGTTCGGCAAGCCACTGGCAGGTCCCGTGTAACCCATTTTCGGCCCGACGATGCCGAACTCGCGCTGGATGCGCGCCACTTCGGTCAGTCCGGTCGCGTGGATTTCTTCCGGCGTCATGGTGGTCGTGGTCTGGCTGGCGACGCGCGCCAGGTACCAGTCCATTCCGCCCGGCAGCGCACTCCAGCCGGTGCTGGTGCGCGCCGCCGGGATGTATTCCTTGTCGAGAAACGCCGCCAGCCGCGCCAGCGCCGGCGACAGCCCGGTAGCGATGCTGGCGCGGTAGGCCGCGGTGAGTTTTTTCTTGTCGGCGGCGGAAAACGCAGCGGGCAGGTTGGTGATCGGCGTATAGAAAATGCTCGCTTCCGGCGTCGCGCTGACCAGTTTCTGGAATTGCGGCAGGCTTGACACCATCGCCGCCTTCGGCCCGGTGATCCCTTGCTTCATCCCTTCGCGCATGTTGGCAATCGCCTGGTCGATCCACGCCGGTAGCTGGTTCAACCGGTTCAGGTAGGCCTTGTAGCCTTTGACGGTGGTGAGCGACTGGGCGGCCTGGCCGCCGGCGTAGTTGGCCAGCGTCACCGGCATGCTGTCCATCTGGTTGATCGGCAGCAGGTGCTCGGGGAATTTCTCGACACTGAGCTGGGACGCCAGCTCATAGGCGAGGATGTCGTAGTTGATTTGCCCTTTCGCGGTCAACGACGCGCGCGCGATCGCGCGCAGCCGCTGCTGGTAACCGTGGTACAGCGCGAACTGGCGCGCGCGCACTTGCGGAGCGATCGACATGCCGATCTGGTCGTCGAAGCGGCCGTCGCCGCTCTCGGTCGCGCTGACCGGCTCGAATCTGGCGAGCGCGTCGTAGTACTGGTTGGCCAGCACGTCGAGCTGCTTGCCGGCCTTGCTGGCGTCGGCGGCGTTAGCAACGGCCGCGACGGCCGCTGTAGCCGGAGCGGCGGCGGCGGCGGGCGCGAAGGCGATCAGGATGGCGGCGCTGATTGCGCTGATTGCGCTGACGGTATCAATCGGGAAAATCTGTCTCATCGTTGTATTGCCTTGTTTTAAAACAGGTTTTAGTAGCTGGCCAGCGGCGCCGGTTGGCCGTTTTTAAACGTGTAGATCGTCACCGACGAGGTCTTCAGGTTGCCGGCCTGGTCGTAGGCGTAAGTGCCGACCACGCCCTTGTGGCTCATGCTGTGCATGGCCACTGCCACCACCGAGGGATCGACCGAATTGGCCGCGCCGATGGCTTGCGCGATGAACATCGCCTGGTCGTAGAACGGCGCCGCGTAGACGTCGGGATTGCGCTTGAAACGGGCCTTGTAGCGGGCCTGGAAGGCGGGCCCCAGGGCCTGCTTGTCGAGCATTGCGCCGGCCTGCGCGCACAGCACGTTCTCGCCTACCGCGTCACCACCGAGCTTACCCATCTCCGGGCTGCACAAGGTATCGCCGCCGAGCAGCCTGGCGTTCAGGCCGAGCGACTTCATCTGGCGTGCCATGGGCGCCGCCTGCGGCGCATAGCCACCGAAGAAAATGGCGTCGACCTTCTTCGCCTTCAGGGCCGTCAGGATGGCGCTGAAATCGGTCGATTTGTCGGTCGTGAATTCATGCCCGGCGATGGTCAGGCCCGAGGCCTTGGCCTGGCGGATGAATTCGGTGGCAATGCCCTGGCCGAAGGCGGTGCGGTCGTCGATCACGCCGACGGTTTTGACCTTCAGCTGTTTTGCCGCGTAGTTGGCCACCGAGGAACCGACCTGGGTGTCGCTGGCGACGATGCGAAACACGCTGCGGTAACCGTTTTTGGTGATCTGCGGATTGGTGCCGACCGTCGACATGACGACGCCGGCGTCGTTGTAGATGCGCGAGGCGGGAATCGCCACGCCCGAGTTGTACGGTCCGAGCACGAAGCCGACGCCGGCGTCGACGAATTTCTGCGCTACGCTGACGCCCGCTTTCGGGTCGCCCTGGTCGTCTTCGGACATCAGCTCGAAGCGGATCGTCTTGCCGCCGACGGCCGGGCGTTTTTTACTGTTCAGTTCTTCGATCGCCAGCCGGGCGCCGTTCTCGTTGTCCTTGCCGGCGAAGGCATTGGCGCCGGACAGCGGACCGGAAAGCCCGATTTTGACGACCTGCTCGTCGGCGACCGCGGGCGCGCACAGCAGCAGCGCCGACAGCGCCAGCGGCATGAGGTTTTGATTGCTCGGCATGTGGAAAATCTCCTGGTTGATGATTGTTCGATCAGGTTGGCAGTTTGCGCGCGATCAGTTCGAGCGGCAGCGCCGTCGAGTATTTGATCTGCTCCATCGAAAACGCCGACGACACGCCCGTCAGGTGCAACGCGGTGGCGATCAGTTTCTTATTCTTCCTCCAGCCGCTTGACCCGCTTCCAGCAAGGCGTGCTGGAGAGCCCGACAACGTCGCTCAAGCTGGCGATCGACAGCGTGGCGTCGGCCTGCGAGGTGGCCAGGATGGCCAGGATGGCATAGTCAAATTTATCAAGTAAATTCATACTACTTTTGTGCTATTCATCGTATAAATATACTTCATATATCAAAAAATGAGAAAACTCAGCACGTATTTTATTTCGCAAAACAGCAACATATTAACCAACAATATGTCATCCGCCACATCTTTTTGTTTTCCCCTCGGGTTTCTTTATGCATAACAAAATAAGCCGGCGGCAATTGCCGCCGCCGAAAACTTGCACCGCGTTGATGGCCGCGCTGGACCATGGCGCGTGTTCCGCGCCCACGCGCAGGTAACCGACTCGCGCGAGCGCCTGGCGCCAGGCTTGCCCTGGCGTCGTCTTCGGTACGGCAGGCGTGACGCGTCGGCGCCGGTTCGGCATCCGCATTGAAGATGGCTTCGCTGGCAATTAAGCAATCGAAGCGGGCAGGATTCGGCACAGCGATTTGCGGTACCGATTTAGCTGTTCATCTTGTCAATCATGTGGTCCAGAACACGAGTATGTTCATGCTGGGGGCTGAACAAAATTACTTCTGCTTCTTCTTCAACCTTGACCGTGTGTCCCGGCGGCCAATAAAACAGGTCGTTCGTCTGCGTCACTTCTTGCGTACCGTCGCCGTAGGTAATGGTGAGCATCCCTTTGAGCACGAAGCCCCAATGCGGCGACTGGCACAAGTTTCCTTCCAATCCTAGCAACAGCGGAGAGATATCCATTCCTGCGGGAAGCGAAAAATACTCGCCGCTTATCTTGCCATATCCTGTTGCGTCCCCGAAATCGACCTGTTGCCGGGCAGTCGCGCCCGGTATGGCAATTTTTGCCGGGACATTTTCTTTTGCGATATGCATGGCTTTCTCCTCGCTTGTGATGTACGCGCCAGGGTTTGCTGCTGGACAGCTCCTTGGAACGCGGCTCGGTTCATCGCATTTATGTTAGGACAAATTGGTTATAAATCAATAAGAAACGTGTCAATCGTTTTACGCAGGCGCGATAGCAGACCCTTGGTCGCAACCCTGGAGCCCGCCTTCGCGGCACCGCTTTATGTACGTTTGCGCACAGTCAGCCCAAGGTGGCGGCATTAACATTGAAACAGCCGTTCGATCATGCTTTCACGCTTTGAACCGACCCGGTCGCAATCCGCCCGCCTTGAGCGGTTTGGCAGTCCACGCCTACTGCGAGGTCACCGTTGAATCAAGAAAAAACCACTCCGTTGGAAAAGCTGAACGCATGGCAGGACGCCGTGCGCACCGACCGCGATGGCAGCCCCAGTGCCGATGAAGAATTACCGCTGCGCTCTGAACTGTTCAGTGCCGCCCAGATGGCGGCTCATGGCAAGCACCTGGCCGCGCGCCACCAGCTGAGCCGCCGCGGCGGCCCTGACCGGCTGCTCGATCGCCTTACCGAAAATGATGACGTCATCGCCGCCACCTGCGCCGAACTGACCGCCGCCATCAAGGCCGGGCGCCAGATCACGCCGGCCTCGGACTGGCTGCTGGATAATTTTTATTTGATCGAAGAGCAGATCCGCACGGCACGCCGGCACTTGCCGAAAAACTACAGCAACGAGTTGCCGCGCCTGGCCAACGAAGACGCCGAAGGCAATCCGCGGGTCTATCAGATCGCCCTCGAAATCATTTCGCACGGCGATGGCCGGGTCGACCCGGAAAGCCTGGCGCGCTTCGTCGTGGCCTACCAGGACGAAGCGCCGCTCAAGATCGGTGAGCTGTGGGCGATCCCGATCATGCTGCGCATCGCGCTGATCGAGAACCTGCGCCGGGTTGCCGCGCGCGTCTACGACAACCGCAAGCAGCGCGACAACGCCAACACCTGGGCCGACCAGATGAGCGAGACGGCTGAGAAGAATCCGAGCGACCTGATCTTGCTGGTGGCCGACATGGCGCGTTCGCCCCAGCCGATGAGCAGCGGCTTCGTCGCCGAACTGGCGCGCCGGCTGCAGGGTCAAAGCTCGGCGCTGACACTTGCGCTGCAATGGGTCACCACCCGGCTGGCCGACGACGGCCTGACCATCGAACAACAGATCCAGGCCGAGATCGGCCAGCAGGCGGCCGACCAGGTCACCATCAGCAACTGCATCGGCAGCCTGCGCTTTCTCGGCACCATGGACTGGCGCGAGTTCGTCGAAACCCTGAGTGCTGTCGAGCAGACTTTGCGCCGCGACCCCGACGACATCTACGGCAAGATGGATTTCGCCACGCGCGACAACTACCGCCATGTCGTCGAGCAGCTTGCCAAGCGCTGCGATTACACCGAAGTGCAGGTCGCCGAACAGGCGTTGGAACTGGCGCAGGCCAACCGCGAGCCGGCCCGGGGCGGGCTCGATTTGCGTACCCGCCACATCGGCTATTACCTGGTCGGCTCGGGCCTCCCGGCGCTCGAGACGAAACTGGCGGTGCGCAATCCGCTCGGCTCGGCGCTGAGCAAGATCGGCCGCGCCGCGCCGCTCGCCACCTACCTCGGCGCGATCGCCGTGTTTACGGCGCTGTTTACTGTCAGCGTCATGCTGCACTCCTGGCACAACGGCCTCGATGGCGCGCTGCTGGTGCTGCTTGGCGTGATGGCGGCGATCGGCTCGAGCCAGCTGGCGCTGGCGCTGGTCAATTTCATGGCCACCCAGCTGACCGTGCCGCACCCGCTGCCGCGTATGGATTTCAGGGAAGGCATCCCGGACGACGCCCGCACCATGGTGGTGGTGCCCTCGATGCTGTTTACCATTGATAACGTCGCCCCGCTGTGCGAAGCGCTCGAAGTGCGCTATCTCGCCAACCGCGACCCGGCATTGCGCTTTTGCCTGCTGACCGACTTTGCCGACGCCCCCAACGAAAGCATGCCGGAAGACGCCGAATTGCTGGCACTGGCGCGCGCGACGATTGCGCAGCTCAACGCCAAATACCTGGCAGGTCCGTTCCTGCTGCTGCACCGCCCGCGCGTCTGGAGCGAAGGCGAGCGCGCCTGGATCGGCGTCGAGCGCAAGCGCGGCAAGCTGGCCGACCTCAACGCCTTCCTGCGCGGCGGCGCGCGCGACAGGTTTTCGGTGGTGGAGGGCGATACCGGCGGCCTGCTGAACATCCGTTACGTCATCACGCTCGACACCGACACGCTGCTGCCGCGCGATGCGGCGCGCCAGTTCGTCGCCACCATGGCCCACCCGCTGAACCACCCGCAGCTCGATGCCGGCGGGCGTCGCGTGATCGAAGGCTACGGCATCCTGCAGCCGCGCGTGAGCGCCGCGCTGCCGAGCGAAACGGCGTCGCGCTACGAGCGATTGTGCGGCGGCGAGCCGGGCATCGACCCGTACACCCGCACCGTCTCCGACGTCTACCAGGACGTGTTCTACGAGGGTTCGTTCGTCGGCAAAGGCATCTACGACGTCGACACCTTCGAGCGCCTGCTCGGCAATCGGCTGCCGGACAACCAGGTCCTCAGTCACGACCTGCTGGAAGGCTGCTACCTGCGCGCCGGCCTGCTGTCCGATGCCCAGCTCTACGAAACCTACCCGTCGTGCTACAGCGACGACGTCAGCCGGCGCCACCGCTGGATCCGCGGCGACTGGCAGCTGGCCGGCTGGCTGCGCCTGCGCGTGCCGGCCTTTGGCGGCACGCGCGAACCGAATCCGCTGTCGGCGCTGTCGCGCTGGAAGCTGTTCGACAACCTGCGCCGCAGCGTGGTGGCGCCGGTGCTGACGGCGCTGCTGCTGCTGTGCTGGGCACGGCTGCCGTCGCCGTGGTTCTGGAGCGCCGCGATTTTATCGGTGTTCTTCGTGCCGACGTTTATCAGCGCGCTGGTCGGCCTGATCGAAAAGCCGCACGACGTGCGCTGGCGCCAGCATATGGCCGGCGGCCTGTCGAGCCTGAAGATCATGTTCGGCCATGTCGCGCTGCAGGTCGCCTTCCTGCCGTACGAAGCCTGGTTCAGCGTCGACGCTATCGCGCGCACTGGCTGGCGCATGCTCGTCACGCGCCGCAACCTGCTCGAATGGCGGCCATCGAGCCTGGCGCGCTCGTCGACCGACATGGGGACCAACTGGCGGCGCATGTGGTTCTCGCCGGCGCTGGCCGTCGGCGCCGCTTTGACGCTGGCGTTTGCCAACCCGGGCGCGCTGTTCGCCGCCGCCCCGGTGCTGCTGCTGTGGTTCATGGCGCCCGTCATCGCCTGGTGGATCAGCCTGCCGATGGAAACCAGGAGCGCCGAACTGAGCGACACCGACGTGCTGTTCCTGCATTCGCTGGCGCGCAAGACCTGGGGCTTTTTCGAGGACTTTGTCGGCCCCGGCGACAACTGGCTGCCGCCCGACAACATGCAGGAGCATCCGGTCATGGTCGTGGCCCACCGCACTTCGCCCACCAACATGGGCATGTCGCTGCTGGCCAACCTGACCGCCTGGGACTTCGGCTTCGCCTCGCTTGGCCAGGTGCTCGCGCGCACCGCCGCCACCTTCGAGACGATGGACCGGATGGAGCGCCACCAGGGCCATTTTTATAATTGGTACGATACGGTTTCGCTGGCGCCGCTGCTGCCGATGTACGTGTCGTCGGTCGACAGCGGCAACCTGGCCGGCCACCTGCTGACCTTGGCGCCCGGCCTGTCGGCGCTGGCCGACCAGCCGATCGCAGGTCCCCGCACCCTGGACGGCATTGGCGTCACGCTGCAGGTGGTGGCCGAACAGGCGCTTGATGCCGCGCCGGACAATGGTGCCACCGCCGCCATCGCCGCGATGCAGCACCACCTGGCCGAAGCGCGGCGCGCGGCGCACACCTTGCCTGGCCTAGCCCACGTTCTCGACACGCTATGCGTTGATGCCGACGCCATCCTCGCGGCCGCCGGGCCGGATCTGCACGGCTGGGCCGAAAAGCTGGCCGCCCACAGCGGCCACGCCCGCGACGAGCTGTTCGCACTGGCGCCGTGGATGAAGGCGGGGCAGGAGCACCTGGTCGACTCGAGCCTGACCCGCATTCCGACCTTGCGCGAGCTGGCCGGCTTCAGTTCGATCGCCAGTGCGGGCAGCGACCTGGCGCCGAGCGAGCGCGCGCGCCAGCACGCTTTGACGCACATGGTCGGCCAGGGCAGCGCCGAGGCGCAGCGCCGGCTCGACAACATCGCCGGCCTGGCATCGCGCGCGCGCCAGTTCGCCGACATGGACTTCAGCTTCCTCTACAACACCACCACCAACCTGATGGCGATCGGCTACAACGCGTCCGACTGCCGCCTCGACGCCAGCTGCTACGACTTGCTGGCCTCGGAAATCCGGCTCGCTTCCTTTGTCGGCATCGCTCAGGGCCAGTTTCCGCAGGAGCACTGGTTTGCGCTCGGCCGCCAGCTGTGCGTGGTGGGCGGCCAGCAGTTGCTGCTGTCGTGGTCCGGCTCGATGTTCGAGTACCTGATGCCGCTGCTTGTCATGCCGACCTACCGCGACACCCTGCTCGACCAGACCTACCGCGCCATCATCAAGGCGCAAATCGATTATTCGCGCCAGCGCGGGGTGCCGTGGGGGATTTCCGAATCCGGCTACAACACCGTCGACGCCAACCTGAACTACCAGTACCGCGCCTTCGGCGTACCCGGCACCGGCATGAAGCGCGGCCTGGCCGACGACCTGGTGGTCGCGCCGTACGCCACCATGCTCGGCCTGATGGTCGACGCCGAAGCGGCGAGCGAGAACCTGCAGCGCATGGCCGCCCTGGGCTTCATGGGCATGTACGGCTTCTACGAAGCGATCGACTACACCGCCTCGCGCCTGCCGCGCGGCCAGGATTTTGCCGTGATCCGCTCGTTCATGGCCCACCACCAGGGCATGGGTTTATTGGCCCTGTCGTACCTGCTGCACGACCGGCCGATGCAGCGCCGCTTCGAGTCCGATCCGCTGTTTCAGGCCACCATGCTGGTGCTGCAGGAACGCGTGCCAAAAGCCGGCGCCTTCCATTCGCACACCGCCGACCTGGCCGCCGACATGGGCGCGTCAATGACGCCAGCATCGATGCCGATGCGCGCAATCACCACCGCCGCCACCGTGCAGCCGGAAGTGCAGCTGTTGTCGAACGGGCGCTACCACGTGATGGTCACCGCCGCCGGCGGCAGCTACAGCCGCTGGAAAGACCTGGCCGTGACGCGCTGGCGCGAAGACGCCACCGCCGACAACTGGGGCAATTTCTGTTACGTGCGCGACGTCGACAGCGGCGCCTTCTGGTCGACCACGTTCCAGCCGACCCTGGTCGAGTCGAAGAAATACGAAGTCATCTTTTCCGAAGGGCGGGCCGAATTCCGCCGCCACGACCGCGGTATCGACCTGTACACCGAGATCGTCGTCTCGCCCGAAGACGATATCGAAATGCGCCGCACCCGCATCACCAACAAGTCGCAGGTGACGCGCACCATCGAGTTCACCAGCTACGCTGAAGTCGTGATGGCGCCGGCCGCCGCCGACGCGGCCCACCCGGCGTTTTCGAAACTGTTCGTGCAGACCGAAATTTTGCGCGCCGAGAACGCGATCCTGTGCACCCGCCGCCCTCGCACGAAGGACGAGCAGATGCCGTGGCTGCTGAACCTGATGACGGTGCACGACGGCGTGCTCGTGGGCGTCAGTTTCGAGACCAGCCGCCCCGACTTCATCGGCCGCGCCAACAGCACGGTGGCGCCGCGCGCGCTGTTAGAGGCGGCGCCTTTGGCCGGTGGCGAAGGCTCGGTGCTCGACCCGATCGTGGCGATCCGCTACAAGCTCACGCTCGCACCGGACCAGGTGGTGGTACTCGACGCCGTCACCGGCATGACCGAGACGCGCGAAGCGGCGCTGCACCTGATCGACAAGTACCAGGACCGCCATTTGGCCGACCGCGTGTTCGAACTGGCGTGGACCCACAGCCAGGTGGTGCTGCGCCAGCTCAATGCGACCGAGTCCGACGCCCAGCTCTACAGCCAGCTGGCCAGTTCCGTCATCTACCCGAACGCCGCGCTGCGCGCCGACGCCGCGGTGCTGATCCGCAACCACCGCGGCCAGTCGGGCCTGTGGGCGTACGCGATATCGGGCGACCTGCCGATCGTGCTGATGCAGATCAAGGACCCGCAGAACATCGACCTGGCGCGCCAGATGGTGCAGGCGCACGCCTATTGGCGCCTGAAGGGACTGGTGGTCGACCTGGTCATCTGGTACGAGGACACCTCGGGCTACCGCCAGACGCTGCACGACCAGATCATGGGGCTTATCGCATCGAGCATCGACGCCCAGGCGATCGACCGCCCGGGCGGCATCTTCGTGCGCCTGCTCGACCAGATTGCGCCGGAAGACCGGGTGCTGATGCAATCGGTGGCGCGCGCCGTCCTCTCGGATGCGCGCGGCAGCCTGGCCGACCAGATCAAGCGCGCCATGCCGCTCACGCCAAAGCTGCCGGCCGGCGTGTTCGAACCGCGCAGCGAGCCGTATGCGCGGCTTGAGGGTTCGGCTTCCACCTCTGGCGCCGCTGCCACAAAGGTCCCGGCGCTGATCCTCGACAACGGCACCGGCGGCTTTTCCGCCGACGGCCGCGAATACGTAATCCGCACCGATGGCAGCAACCGCACGCCGGCGCCGTGGGCCAACGTGCTGGCCAACCCGAGCTTCGGCTCGGTGGTGTCGGAGTCCGGCCAGGCGTACACCTGGAGCGAGAACGCGCACGAATTTCGCCTCACGCCGTGGGACAACGACCCGGTGTCGGACCGCGGCGGCGAAGCTTTTTATATCCGCGACGAGGCGACCGGCCGCTTCTGGTCGCCGACTGCGCTGCCGGTGCGCGCCAACGGCCTGTACACCACCCGCCATGGCTTCGGCTACAGCGTGTTCGAGCATGCCGAGGAAGCCGTCCACAGCGAGCTGACCACCTTCGTCGCGCTCGACGCGTCGATCAAGTATTCGGTGATCAAGCTGCGCAACGACAGCACGGTGCCGCGCAAGCTGTCGGTCACCGGCTACGTCGAATGGGTGCTGGGCGATTTGCGCCCGAAATCGTCGATGCATGTCGTTACCGAACTCGACCAGCAGTCCGGCGCCCTGTTTGCCCGTAACGCCTACAACACCGAGTTCGCCGGGCGCGTCGGCTTCTTCCAGGTCGAGGCGCAGAACCGGACGTTCACGTCCGACCGCAACGAATTCGTCGGCCGCAACCGCAACCTCGCCAGTCCGGCGGCGATGAATCGCGCCCGCCTGTCGGGCAAAATCGGCGCCGGCCTCGATCCGTGCGCGGCGATCCAGGTCGCCATCGAACTGCAACCGGGCCAGGAACGCCAGCTGGTGTTCATGCTCGGCGTCGGCGGGCGGCGCGATGCCGACGCCAGCGGCATGGTGCAGCGCTACAAGGGCAGCGAAGCGGCGCAGGCGGCGTTCGACCTGGTGCGCCAGCACTGGGACGCCACGCTCGGCGCGGTGCGCATCGAGACGCCCGACCCGGCGCTCGACGTGCTGGCCAACGGCTGGCTGATGTACCAGACCATTGCCTGCCGCATGTGGGCGCGCAGCGGTTACTACCAGTCGGGCGGCGCGTTCGGCTTTCGCGACCAGCTGCAGGACGCGATGGCGATGATCCACACCCAGCCGCAGATCCTGCGCGAGCACCTGCTGCTGTGCGCGGCCCACCAGTTCGTCGAAGGCGACGTCCAGCACTGGTGGCATCCGCCGTCGGACCGCGGGGTGCGCACCCACTGCTCGGACGACTACCTGTGGCTGCCGCTGGCGACCCACCGCTACGTCTCGAGCACGGGCGACGCCAGCGTGCTGCTTGAACAGGCGCCGTTCCTCGAAGGGCGCCTGCTGACGCAGGAAGAGGAGTCTTATTACGACATGCCGGGCCACTCGCAACAGAGCGCCGACCTGTATGAGCATTGCGTGCGGGCGATCAAGCGCGGCCTGCGCTTCGGCCAGCACGGCCTGCCCTTGATCGGCACCTGCGACTGGAACGACGGCATGGACCGGGTCGGCAACGAAGGCCGTGGCGAAAGCGTGTGGCTGGCCTGGTTCCTGTACGACGTGCTGATGAAATTTGCCGAGGTGGCCGAGCTGCACCACGACCCGGCGTTCGCCGCGACCTGCCGCAGCGAGGCAAAGCGGCTGGCTGCCAACGTCGAAGCGAACGGGTGGGACGGCAAGTGGTACCGCCGCGCCTACTTCGACGACGGCACCCCGCTCGGTTCAATGACCAACGATGAATGCCAGATCGATTCGATTTCGCAAAGCTGGGGCGTGCTCTCCGGCGCGGCCGACCCGGCCCGCACCGCCAGCGCGATGGCGGCGGTCGACGCTCGCCTGGTGCGGCGCGACTTTGGCCTGGTGCAGCTGCTCGATCCGCCGTTCGACAAGGGCGTGCTCAATCCCGGCTATATCCGCGGCTACGTGCCGGGCGTGCGCGAGAACGGCGGCCAGTACACCCACGCCGCGATCTGGACCGCAATGGCTTTCGCCAAGATGGGCGACGGCGACAAGGCCTGGGAATTGCTGCGCATGATCAATCCGGTCAATCACAGCGCCACCCCGGCCGGCAGCGCGCTCTACAAGGTCGAGCCCTATGTGGTGGCGGCCGACGTCTACGCGGTGTCGCCGCACATCGGGCGCGGCGGCTGGAGCTGGTACACCGGCTCGTCCGGCTGGATGTACCGGCTGATCGTCGAATCGTTGCTCGGCTTGAACCTGGCCGGCGACCAGCTGACCATCGCGCCCCACCTGCCGGCCGAATGGGACGGTTTCAGGCTGCATTACCGGTATCGCTCGGCCAGCTACGCGATCACGGTAAAGGTAACGGTAACGGCGGGCACGTTGGTGCTCGACGGCCAGGCGGTCGGCGGCAACGCCATCACCCTGGCCGACGACGGCTTCCATCACGCGGTGGAACTGACGGTACTGCGGGGGAATGCGGTACCAAGCTAAAAAAGACATGAACGCGGCGGCGGTTTTCGCGTCAAAGAATGACCATGCTAACAAAGTCATCTTTGGCCGTTGCCGTCGTGCTGATCTGCTCGTCCGCTTCTACCACGGCGGCCGAGTGGAGTGACACGTCGCTTAGCTGGCGCATCGGCAACCGTTTCGGCGAGCCGTTCAATCCACTGCCCATCCGCAAGAACATCGTTGCACTGACCCATGCCAGCGGCTACCAGTACGGTACCAATTTTTTCAATATCGACCTGTTGCAGTCGGACCGCAACGACCCGGGCTCGCTGACCCAGCGCAGTGGCGCCCAGGAAGCTTACGTGCTGTACCGCCACACCTTCGACATCGGCAAGCTGCGCGGCGCCGGCCTGTCGTTCGGCCCGGTGTCCGCCGTCGGCGCCACAGTCGGCTTCGACTGGAACACCAAGAACGACGTCGGCTACAACTCGCGCAAACGGATGCTGGTGGCTGGCCCGACCCTGACGTGGAAAGCCCCCGGCTTGCTGCAGACCAGCCTGTTGCTGCTGCACGAGAGTAATGCGCCGAGCGGCGCCTTTCCGCCCATCCTCGATGTGCGCGGACGCACTACCTACAAGCTGCATCCCATGCTGACGGCCAACTGGGGTATACCGATAGGCAACGGTTTCAAGTTCGAGGGTTACGCCAACCTGATCGCCGCCAAGGGCAGGGACGAGGTCGGCAACCAGACGGGACCGGAAACCAATATCGACATGCAATTGATGTACGACGTAGGCGCGGCGATGGGCAGCCCGAAAAACGTGTTTCGCATCGGCCTCGAATACCAATTCTGGAACAACAAGTTCGGCAACACCGCAGTGACCACCGGCGGGCGCGGCCAGCGCGCGTCGACGCCAATGATCCGGGCCGACGTGCGTTTTTAGGCGGTGTCGCGCTATCAAATTGGCAGCAGGAAATCCCTCCTAGCCCGACGTTAACAAATATCAATTAAATATTGTCAGAGCCACCCTGTTGTATTCCTTGCATCAAATTGTCCAATTGCCAAGTTGCGATCATTGATCTATCGATCGTCGTTGGCAAGTGAGGACCAGATGGGAAAGATGCATCGCAACACCGGCCGGCCACTGTTGGCCACGCTGTTGACCCTATTGCTGGCGGTTACCGCTGGTCTGGCGTCGGCGTCGGTTCCTGACCACAGCGAGTTCGACGCGACGCTGGCCGCGCCGTACCAGGGCGACGCCAACGGTGCCCGCAGCTTTACCCTGGTGTTCGACTATCCGCTGGTGGCGGCGCCCCAATCGGTGACCTGGCGCCTCGAGCTGATCGCGCCGGACGAGCGCGTGGTGCGCCAGTGGGGCGGCACGCAGGCACTGGTACGCGACCCGGTCAGCGTCGGCGTGCGCTGGGATGGCCGCATCGCCGCCGCGCTGGCGCCGGCCGGCATCTACCGCGTGCGGATGCAGGCCTGGTCGCGCGACGCTGCGGCCCCTGGCGCCGCAGCGAGTGGGCCGGCCGCACCTGACGACGTCATCGAACAGCAGTGGGACATCGCGGTCGGGCGCATCGCCGCGCCTGTCGTGCCGGCGTTTCGCGCCTTGCCGAGGTCAGGCGATGCCAGCGTGGCTCCTGCACCCGGCTCGCTGCCGTACAGCGTCTATCTGGGCAACCTCCATAGTCAGTCTTCGCACAGCGACGGCGGCGGCGAGCTGGCCAGCTGCAGCGGCAGCCAGAATCCGCAAAGCGGCGCCTATGGCCCGACCGACGCTTATACCTTCGCGCAAAAACGCGGCCTCGACATCCTCGTCACGTCCGAGCATAACCACATGTATGACGGCTCGGACGGCACCAGGGCGGACGCCGAACCGGCCGCCGCCAGTGCTTTGTTCCGCTGGGGCCTGAACGCGGCGTCCGATTACAACGCCGCCCATCCCGGCTTCCTGGCGGTGTACGCCCTCGAATGGGGCGTGATCGCCAACGGCGGCCACATGAACATTTTTAACAGCACCGAGCTGCTGGGCTGGGAGCGCAATGCCAGCGGCCAGCTGCTGGCCGACACTTTTACGCCGAAAAGCGACTACGCCGCGCTGTACGCGCTGATGCGCCAACGCGGCTGGGTCGGCCAGTTTAACCATCCGGCCCGCAGCGGCCAGTTCGTGGTTGGCGGCGTGCCGCTCGGCTACAGCGCCGATGGCGACCAGGCCATGGCGCTGTGCGAAGTGGTCAACACGCATGCGTTTTCGACCAACATCAGCGAAACCGAAGCGCGCCGCAGCAACTTCGAACTTGCCTGCAACAAGGCGCTCGAGGCCGGCTACCACGTGGCGTTCAGCACCAATCAGGACAACCACTGCGCCAACTGGGGCGCGTCGTCGGCCAACCGCACCGGCGTGCTGTTGCCGGCCGGCCGGCCGCTCGGCAACGCCGGCTTTATCGATGCGCTCAAGGCGCGCCGGGTGTTTGCGACGATGGACAAAGGCTCACAACTGGTGCTCACCGCCAACGGCCACATCATGGGCGAGCGCTTCGTCAACCGCGGTCCGCTGGCGCTGGTGGCGCATTTCGCCAACGTTGCCGGCAAGGCGGTATCACAGGTGACGATGTTCGAAGGCGTGCCAGGACGCAATGGCAGCGTGAGCGTGTTGTCGACCAGCGCACAAACCACCATTACGCCGGCGCCGGGCGAACATTTCTACTATGTTCGCCTGACTCAGGAAGACGGCAACATGCTGTGGTCGGCGCCGGTATGGGTGACGCAGTCGAGCCCGGCCAAATAAACCGTGCGGCACTTTTTTTAACATCCGGACACGAATTGTTCAGATATTGACATTTTCATCTTTTCCACCACACTGATTTGTCTTGCTCCGGCGTTCCGTGCATTGCCGGCTGGCATGGTCGTCATCGCATCGTCATGATCGTCCCGCAACATGTTGTTGCTCCGAATCGTTATCGCACACTTCAAGCACACTGGCCAACGGCAGCCACAGTCTGGTCGCCAAGGCGTATGACGCGGCCGGCAACGTCGCCTCGTCGAGCGCAGTTTCTTTCAGCATCAGCAACGCCAGCAACGCCAGCAACGCCAGCACCGACGCCACCGCGCCGGCCGTCAGCGCCAGCGAGAGCGGCACCAGCGGCACCATCACGCTCTCGGCTACCGCCAGCGACAACGTCGGCGTTACCAAGGTCGAGTTTGTTGTCGATGGCGTCCTCAACGGCAGCGACACGACGGCGCCGTATTCGATGACGCTCAATTCGACCCTGCTTGCCAACGGCAGCCACGCTTTAATCGCCAAAGCCTACGATGCGGCCGGTAATGTCGGCACCTCGAGCGCGGCCAGCTTCAGCGTCGCCAACAACACGACGCAATTGATCGTCAACGGCGGTTTCGAATCGGGAACCGGCTCGTGGACCGCATCGAGCGGCGTGATCACGTCGGACGCCACCGAGGCGGCGCGCGCCGGCACCTGGAAGGCCTGGCTCGATGGCTACGGCGCGGCGCACACCGACACCATCTACCAGCAGCTTGCCATCCCCGCAACGGCCACCAGCGTGTCGCTCAGTTTCTGGCTGCGGGTCAATTCGAGCGAAACAAGCACCACCACCGCCGACGATACGCTCACGGCGCAGGTGCGCAGCAGCGCCGGCGCCGTGCTAGCGACGCTGGCAACTTATTCGAACCTGAACAAGGGCACTACCTTCATCCAGAAGAGCTTCGACCTGACCGCCTACAAAGGACAGACGGTTCGCATCCATTTCGAAGGTATCGAGGATTCGACCGTGAAGACGTCGTTCATCCTCGACGATGTCAGCCTGACGTCGCAATAGCAATAGCACCAGGCCGAGCCTGATATCCGGTTATTTGCCGTTTGAAATACGGCAAAGTCAGGCCCGGCCCCGGCCACCACCATCGCGCTCCCGAGTTCTGGCCCACTGGCGTCGATACGCCGGCTGCGGCACTGCTGCGACGCCGCCGGGATACTTTCGCCGGCGCGGCGAAAGTGCTATTCTGCACGCGCCCGGCAGTGCGCCGGCTTCGTCATCCTACCCGAAAGAACGATGAACAATTCGACCATCCTGCGCGCGGCGGCCGCCGCCATCCTTACCGCCTGGAGCGCGGCCGCCTTTGCACTCGATCCGCTCAGCTACGCGGACTACGACCAGGTCAAAACGCGCGCGCTGCACATCGACCTGAAGGCCGATTTCACCAGCAAGACGCTGTCGGGCTTCGCCGAACTGTCGCTCGAGTGGATCGACAAGGCGGCCCGCACGCTCGACCTCGACACGCGCGAACTCACCATCGCCAAGGTGCAGGCAAAGGGTGCCGGCGGCCACTGGCAGACGGTGCCGTACACGCTCGGCAAGTTCGATGCCGAGAAAGGCCAGGCCCTGCATATCGCACTCGCTGCGCTGGCCGGCCAGCCAGGCAAGGTGCGGATTTATTATCGCACCGCGCCGACCGCCGCCGCGCTGCAGTGGCTGACGCCGCGCCAGACCATGTCGGGCAAGCGGCCTTTCATGTTCAGCCAGTCCCAGACCATCAACGCGCGCTCGTGGGTGCCGCTGCAGGATACACCGGCCGTGCGCTTCACCTACACCGCCCGCATCGAGGCGCCATCCGGCCTGCGCGTGGTGATGAGCGCCGATAACGATCCGAAGGCCAGCGGCAAGGGCGGTTGGCGCTTCACCATGCCGCAGCCGATTCCGTCCTACCTGATGGCGATCGGCATCGGCGAACTCGATTACCGCAAGCTCGGGCCGCGCACCGGTGTCTACGCCGAGCCGAAACGGATCAAGACCGCCGAATACGAACTGGCCGATACCGGGAAAATGGTGGCCGCCGCCGAATCGCTGTATGGCCCGTATCGCTGGGGGCGTTACGACATGCTGGTGCTGCCGCCGTCGTTCCCGATCGGCGGCATGGAAAACCCGCGCCTGACTTTCTTGACGCCGACCATGATCGCCGGCGACCGCAGCCTGGTCGATTTGATCGCCCACGAACTGGCGCATAGCTGGTCGGGCAACCTGGTCACCAACGCGTCGTGGAAGCACTGGTGGCTCAACGAGGGTTTTACGACCTACGTTACCACCCGCATCCTCGAAGTGCTGTACGGCCAAGAAGTGGCAACCATGAACCTGCAGCTCGAGCAGGAAGAAGCGCTCGAACTGCTGGGCACCGTGGCACCGGCCAAGCAGGCTTTGCTGACCAAAGATGCCGACACCTCTGCCACAAGCTATACCGACGACGCGCTGGCTTATCCGAAAGGGGCCTGGTTGCTGCGCACCCTCGAGCAGCGCGCGGGGCGCGCCGTGTTCGACCCGTTCCTGCGCGGCTGGTTCGACCAGCACGCCTTCCAGAGCGTCACCACCGGCCAGTTCGTCGACTACCTGCGGCGCGAGCTGCTGGCGAAACACCCGGCGGTGATGAGCGAGCCCGAGCTCGACGAGTGGCTGTACGGGCCGGGCATCCCGGCCAGCGCCACCCATGCCGTGTCAAAGCGCCTCGCCGCGCTCGACAAAACGCGCGCCGCCTGGCTCAAAGGCGAGCTGGCCACAGCACAGCTGGAGCCTGGGCAGTGGACCGCCACCGAATGGATGAAGTTGTTGAACGATATCGACGGCAAGGCCAGCGCCGCGCAACTGAAGCAACTCGACGCCAGGTTCGCGCTGGCAAAATCGGGCAACAACGAGGTCGCGTTCCGCTTCTACCGCGCCAGCATCAATGCCGGCAATGAAGAAATCCGCGCGCCGCTGCAAGCTTTCTTGATGAACGTGGGACGACAAAAGTTCGTCGTGCCGTTGTACGCCGCGCTGATGAAAAATCCGGCCGACAAGGCCTGGGCGGCGGGCGTCTACAAGCAAGCGCGCGAGCGCTACCACCCGGCGACCCAGGCCAGCGTCGACAAAAAAATGATCAATACCGATAAATAATAGGATTTCCAGTGCATTCAATGAACTGCTTTGCAGCATCGATCCTGCTCGCTTTTTGCGTCAGTAGTGGCGTCGCCGCCAGCGCGCCGGCGCCCGCTTTCAACCTGGAAGCCGACGTCGCGCGCGTGATGAAAACGTTCGAGGTGCCCGGCATCGCGATTGCCGTCGTCAAGGACGGCAAGGTGATCGCCGCACGCGGCTTCGGCGTGCGTAAGCTCGGCGACCCGGCGCCGGTCGACGGCAAGACCCTGTTTGAAATCGCCTCCAACTCGAAGGGTTTTACCGCCGCCGCGCTGGCGATGCTGGTCGACGAGGGCAAGCTGGCATGGGACGACCCGGTCACCAAGCACCTGCCGGACTTTCAGATGTACGACGCCTACGTCACCCACGCAATGACGGTGCGCGACCTGCTGACCCACCGCAGTGGCCTGGGGCTGGGCGCGGGCGACCTGCTGTGGTGGCCAACCACCAGTTTCAGCACCGACGAAATCATCGAGAAGCTGCGCTACATCCGTCCCGCCACCAGCTTTCGCGGCAGCTACGCCTACGACAACCTGCTGTACATCGTGGCCGGCAAGATCATCGCCCGCAAGTCCGGCAAGTCGTGGGGTGAGACGGTGCGCGAGCGCATCTTGAAACCGGTTGGCATGACGACCACGACGACCAGCCTGCTGGAAAACGAAGGCAACCCGAACGTCGCCCATTCGCACAGCAAGATCGACCACAAGATCGCCGTCGTCAAGGCGGTGCCGGCGGCGAACGCCGTCGGTGCGGTCGGCATCAACACCAATGCCGAAGACATCGCGCGCTGGATGACGGTGCTGCTGAATGGTGGCGAGCTCGAAGGGAGCAAGCTCGCCGGCGCCGGCAACGAGACCCGCCTGTTCAGCGCCGCCCAAGGCCGCGAAATGTGGACCGCCCAAACGCCGATCAAGATCAGTGAGCCGAAGCCGGCGCTGGCCGCCACCCGGCCGAATTTCTTCGCCTACGGCCTCGGCTTTCAACTGCGCGACTACAAGGGCATGAAGCTGGCAATGCACGGCGGCGCGTTGCAGGGGTTTTATTCGCGCGTGGTGATGGTGCCGGAAGCGAAGCTCGGTATTGCCATTTTTACCAACGCCGAAAGCGGCGGCGCGTTGACGGCGCTGCAGTACCGCCTGCTCGACCAGTACCTCGGCGCCGCGCCGAGCGACTGGGTCAGCTTGATCGGCGACGCCGAGCACGAAGCGCACGCCAAGGAACTGGCGCGCATCAAGAACGCGGCTACCACGCGCGCAATCAGGTCGCAGCCATCGCTGGCGCTGGCCGCCTACAATGGCCAGTACCAGGACGCCTGGTACGGATTGGCCACCATCGAGACGGTCGGCGCCAAGCAGGTGATGCGCTTTACCAGGACGCCCGACCTGACGGGCGAACTCGAACACTTCCAGCACGACACCTTTATCGTGCGCTGGAAAGAGCGCAATTTTAATGCCGACGCTTACGTGACGTTCTCGCTGAACCCGGACGGCAGCATCGAACGGATGAAGATGGCACCGGTCTCCACCGAGACCGACTTCAGCTACGATTTTGCCGACCTGACGTTTACGCCGGTGAAGGCGGCCAAGCCGCAGTGAGGTCTATTGCAGCGGCGGCTATTTTTCGCCGATGGGCACGCAGCGCGCGTCGAGCGCGATGCGTTTCCCGCCGAGCTGCAACGCGCGCGGGCCGATCGTCAGACGGCCTGAAAATGCCATGCTTTTCCAGCGCACCGAACAGGTATTCAGGTCCACCAGGGTCAGCGTGCGCCGGCTGCCGGAGTAGCTCGGCACGTACAGCAGCTTGCCCTGCGCCAGCAACAGCGGCGGCTCGATGATACCCAGGTCGAACGTGCAAGCGCCGGCCACCAGCGGCCCCTGCCACGCTGCCGGACTGGCCGCATTGTCGGCATCCCCCAGTTGCACCACGGCGGCCTCCACACGCACCTCGCTGCCATGGGGCGTCAGCGTTTGCAAAGTGCATTCCGCCCGTGCCGCCATGCTTGCCAACAGGACAGCGGCGAAGGCCGGCCATTGGTACGGCATGCAGGCCATCGTCTTCATGGCTTTGAGGAAAAGTAGTGAACCAAGGGCAGGTCCGTTTTATTCCAGCGCCAGTAAGGCATCGCCAGTTTCCTTTATCGCTCAGGTAGAAAGAGATATCGCGCAGGCCGCTCAGTCGATCACTTTGCCGACTTGCCGTTCCACACATCCATCATTTCCTGCGAGCCTTGCTGGCGGATGCCGTTATCGGCCAGCACCGCTTCGGTCGACTCGAGCATGGCCTTGCGCGGCAACACCATCGTTTCGCCGGCGCGCTGGTCGAAGTGGATCACCACCAGGTCGTCCTTCAGGTCGCGCAGCAGCGTCACCAGGTGGCGCAGGCTGCGCACCGGCACCTCGTTGATCGAATACACCACCGCGGCAACGCGGTTGCCGTAGCCGGTCACCAGCTTGTTCGGAAAGAAGGGTGACGTCACCACCACCAGTTCTTCACGCTGTGCGTCGGGCTGCTCGCCGCGGCGCGTCATCAGGGGACTGGCATTGTAGGCCAGTGCCTGCATGATGGCCGGGTTGGTGGCCATCCCGGACATGAACTCGGGGCTGGCGCGCGAAAACACGATCGGGCCGTAGATGAAGTAGGGCGGGTAGCCGCCGGCCAGGTCGGGGATCAGCATCTTGCGCCCGCTGCCGACCGGCAGCTGGATCGCCATTGGCTTGCCCCCGCGCACGATCGTCAGCGCCAGTTTGCCGCCTTGCGCCAGTTGCTGCACGCGGTACTGGAAGCGCACCCGCAGGCTGCCCAGTTTGACCATGCCCTGGTTGTCGATCGGGTAGTCGCCGATGCGGGTGATGACGTCGAATTCCTTGAGCGGATAGGCCGCCTCGCTACGGTACGGGTGCTGCACCACCACGCCTTCGACCGACTTGTCGAGCTTGAGGAATTCGCGCAGGGCCGGGTTTTCGAGCGTCTGGACATCGTCGTACATCGCCGGCTTGCCGTCGTAGCGGCCGTCGGCGACGTCCTTGAGAAATAAATCGACTTCCTCGTTGGGGATGATGTAGCCGATGTTCTGCGCATTGGCCGCGCCGGCGAATGCCAGGCCCACCATCTTGTCGCCGGCGATCACCGGCCCGCCGCTGTTGCCGGGGTTGATCGCCGCGTCGACCTGGATCCGCAGGCCGGAGCTGGCGAAGGCGTACGGAACGAACTCGATGCGCGAGACGATGCCCTTGGTGATCGACAGCGAATTGCCGCCGGTCGGGTAGCCGTAGGCCATCACCGCCTCGCGCACGTCCGGCAGCAGGCTGGCGCGCGCCACCGGCGGATGGGTGTCGAAGAACGACTCGTCGTCGAGCTTGAGGATGGCGAGGTCGATCCCGCGTCCCACCGCCACCACCGTCGCCGACAGCTTGTCGCCGGACTGGCTGCCCTGAATCTGCACCTGGCTGGCGTAGCCGACCACGTGGGCGTTGGTCAGTATCCGCCTGCCTTCGATGACCACGCCCGACCCGGTGACATCCTGCGGCGCGGCCTTGCTCCACGGCTTGGTCGGGTCGGGTCCGCGTAAAGTGCTGAAGATCTTGACGACGGCCGCTTCAATGTTCGGCGCGATTGCCGCGGCGGCGGCAGGGACGACGTCCCGGGCTTGGGCGGCAACAGCGGCGGTGGCAAGGACAATGACGGCGGTGAAGCGCAACATGGGCATGATTTTTTTCAAGTTAAGGCCGCACGAACGGCAAGCGGTGATGCAATATACACGCAGGCAGCAGCGGCGAAGTGCACGGAGAATCACAACGGCTCAGGCAGTATCCTTGGCGCGCGCTCCGACCACCTGGTTTCGGCCCCGCTCCTTGGCGCGCACCATCGCCTGGTCGGCCATGCGCAGCATCGCAGCAAAGCTCCATGTATCGTCCGGCACCACCGACACCACGCCGATGCTGGCGGTGACGCGCCCGAGCGGCGAACGCGCGTGCACCAGGCGCAGCGCTTCGAGCGCGGCGCGGATCGCCTCGCCCAGCGCCAGCGCGCCGGCGCTGTCGGTGTCGAACGCGATCAGCACGAACTGTGCGCCGCCAGAGCGGGCCGCCAGGTCGCTGGCGCGCCGCGCGTGCGACTGCAGCAGGGCGCCGATGCGGCGCAAGCAGTCGTCGCCTTGGCGGTGACCGTAGGCTTCGTTGTAGTGCCTGAAAAAGTCGACGTCGAGCATCAACAGCGCTACCGGCACGCCGGCGCGCGCGGCGTGCGCAAGTTCGCCCGCCAGCACCTCGTCGAAGCGGCGCCGGTTGGCGATGCCGGTCAGGTCGTCGGTCACGCTGCGCGCAGCCAGCCTGGCCTTGACTGCCGCCAGCTCGCCGCTGCCCTCGCCGACGCGCCGCTCGAGCCGCAGCTGGTGCTGTTCGATTCTGCCGGCCATGTCGTTGAACTGGCGCGCCAGCGCGGTCAGTTCGTCGTTGCCGTCAAGCGTCACGCCGCTGGCATCGTTGCCGCCCCCACTGCCGCTGCCAATTCCGCGCATCGCCTGCGCCAGCGACGCCAGCGGCGTTGTGATCGAGCGCGCCAGGATCAGGGCGAGCGCGATCGAAACCAGCAGGGCGGCCATGCCGATCAGTACGTTCTTGTCGCGCACCGACTGCGCCTCGGTGGCCAGCTGGCTGGCCGGGATGACGCCGACCACGAACCAGCTGGTGTCAAGCACCTGCGCATAGGCCAGCAGATGCTGGCCTTGCCGGGCGTCGCTGTAGCCGGCCAGGCCGCTGCGCTGACGGCTGCGCCGCAGTTCAGCCGTCAGCGCGGCGGCCGGCGCGGCGCCGCCGCTGCGTTCAGCCGGGTCGATGACGACCTTGCCAGCGTCGGCGTCGAGCACGAACACGGCGCTGCCGCCGCCGAGGTTGACGTCGTCGAAAGTCGCGGCGAAATGGCTCGGGCGTACGCCGAGGAACAGGCTGCCGACCAGCTGGTTGGCGGGCTTGTTGTAAATTGCCCGCAGCAGCACCATGCTTTTCTGGCCGGCGGCGTTGTCGTAGGTGCCCCAGTACGGCCGCCCGAAATGGTTCGGCGCGCGCCGGGCGAACTGCGCCACGCCATCGCCGAGGGTGGCGAAGACCTGGGCGTCGATGATCCGGCTGTCGCGGTCGAGCAGGTATTTCTGGTTGAGGAAGTCGAACGAGCCGTAGCGCTCGAGCAGCGCGCGCGGCAGTGCCAGGCGCGAGGCCGCGCGCTTCGCCTCGTCGGTGCCGGCGTAATCGCCTAGAAAGTCCTGGATCCGGTCCGACAGCACCAGAACTTCGCTGTCCGACTCCAGCCTGGCCATCTCGAGTCCGATGTTTTTCGCCACCAGTTTGACCACTTCGGTCGCCAGCGCGCCGCTGCGCTGGCGAACCGCGGCGGTCGATTCGGCGTAGCCGATGAGGCTTGACGTGGCCAGCGGCAGCAGCGCCAGCAGCAGCAGCGCGCCGGCCAGCCGGTGGCGCAGCGCGACGTTTCGTAACGCAGTGTTGCGCAGCAGGTGCAGTGACAGGTAGTCGGCGAGTCGGTTCATGCGCGCTTGTGGCCGTTGTAGGGTTGTATCGGGAGTGCTATCTGGCGTTCTATCGATGGTTCTTCTTCGCTTCGTCGCGGATCGAGCTCTCTAATCGGTGCGCGGCCTGCTGCGGGGTGACTTTGCCGAACAGGACATCCTGCATCAACGGGTGCAGCATGTCGATGGTGTTTGCCGGCAGCATCGAGTAATACGGGCTGCCGGTGACCGGCGCGCGGTTGGCGGCGTCGAGGTAGGCGACGATCTGCGGGTCGCCCGCCGGCGCGCCGCTCGCCTGCACGAACGGCGCGATGTTCTGGCGCCGCTCCTGCTGGATCAAAAAGCCCTGGCCCATGATGAATTCGAGGAAGCGGATCGCCGCCTCCTTGTTCGGCGTTTCGCACACCGCGAAGCCGGTTTCGCTGCCGATCACCGGCACTGCCGCCGCGTTGGTGTCGTTCCACGGAGGGACGAACAGGCCGGTCTCGAAGCCCTGGCCGTGCATCATCCGGCCAGCCGCCCACGTGCCCTGGAAGGCCATTGCCGCTTTGCCTTCGGTGAACAAGTTGATGCCCTCGTCGTAGCCGGTACTCATGAAGCCCGGCTGCGCGTAGCCGCGCTGCGCCACCAGCTTTATCTTGGCGAAGATGTCGGCGCCGGCGGCGTTCGACAGGTTCAAGGTGCCGGCGGCGATGCGCGCCTTCCAGTCGGGCGTGCGCGGCACCACGTTGTTGGCGAAGCCGAAGCTGAACGGGCCGTTGCCGAGGACGTTGGGAAAGCCGCCGTTCCACACGATCGGCGTGAAGCCGGCTTTTTTCAGGCGTTCGCAAACGTCGAGGAACTGGCTGAAATTGGTCGGCAGGCGCTCGATGCCGGCTTTGGCAAACATGGTTTTGTTGTAGTACATGACCGTGGCGGCAACCCCGCCGGCGATGCCGAAGCGCTTGCCGTCCTGCGTGATCCAATCGGCTTTGAGGCTCGGCAGCAGTTTGGCCCAGGCGGCGCTGTGGCCGACGTCGGCCAGCACGCCGCGCTCGGCCAGCGCCGCCGCGTACGGATTCGGGTTGACCGACATCAGGTCGGGCAGCTTGCGCGAGGCAAGCTTCGGCCGGATGTTTTCCTCGACCGAATTGCCGATCATGAACTGCACGTCGACCTTGATGTCCGGGTTCAGGCGGGTGAAGGCGGCCGCCACCTTGTCCATTTCGTCGGGCCAGTCGGGCGCCCAGATCAGCGCGGTGATGGTGGTCAGCGGCATGGCCGGCGCCGCTGCTGCAGGGGCGGCGCTGCTGTTGTCGCGCTGGCAGGCCGCCAGCACCAGCAAAAACGCGGCCATCAACAACCAGTGGGCGCCGCGGACGAATCGAAACTTACCCACAAAAAGTCCTTGTTGCTTGATTGCAAAATTTTGAATCGACAAGATACCACCAAATGTTTATTCTTTTAATAAATAAATTGAGAAAAAAACACGGGTTAATGCGGGTGTGCAGCACTGTTGCACACCCGTCAAGATTTCCTCGCGGTTGACCCCGCGGTCGATTGCGGATAGTCCGCGGTTACGGCTTGACGAACTTGAGCGTCATGCGGTCGCTTTCACCAATTGCCAGGTAGGCGTTGCGGTCGCCTTCCTTGTCGGCCAGCACCGGCGGCAGCGACCAGACGCCGCTCTTGTGGTTCGCCTTGTCTTTCGGGTTGGCGTTGATCTCGGATTTGGCGGCCAGCTTGAAGCCGGCCGATTCGACCATCTTGATGACGTAGGCCTCGTGCACGTAGCCGCTCGACGCCTTGGCATCCTGCTTCATCGACGCCGGCAGCCGATGGTCGACGACGCCGAACACGCCACCCGGTTTCAGCACCGTGTAGACATTTTTTAACAAGGCCTGCAACTTGTCGTCGCCCATGCCGACCCAGTTATGAACATAGCGGAACGTCAGCACCATGTCGGCGCTGTTGGCCGGTGCGATCGCGTACGTCAAAGGCGGTTCGAACACGCCGATGCGCACCTTGTCGAACGCCGCCGCGTTCGCGTTGAGCTTCTGCATGAACATCGTGGCAGAGCGGTTCTCCGGCTTGATCGTCGCGCCGGCGGCGATCAGCAAGCCCTTGTCGCGCAGATACGGCGCCAAAATCTCGGTGTACCAGCCGGCGCCGGGTGACAGCTCGACCACGGTCATGGTCGGCGCGATGCCGAAGAACGTCAGCGTCTCGTACGGATGACGGGCGACGTCGCGGGCGACGTTGGCGGTCGAACGGTGGCTGGCGGACATTGCTGCCTTCAGGGCGTCGTCTGCCTGCGCGGCGCAGGTCACGCCGGCGAGTCCAGCGGCCAGCAGGGAGGCCAGGATCAATCGTTTCATGGTTGAGTCTCCATTGGTGGAATTTTTATCGGCTAATCAAAAAGTGCTGCAAATAAAATATTGAACAGTTGCCGCAGAGGCGATCATCGATCAAGCTTGCGCGCCGGTCAAGCAGTCGTTTGCGCGCTGACCGCCACGCACCGGCACTTTCGGCATCGACGATGTCGGCAACGCATAAAATTTTCTTTTCAGACTGTTTCATAAATGTTAGTGTTCGGAAAGTTAATGTGCAGCAGATAACTGAGCAATGTCGTCTGCCGGGCATCTTAAATTGACCCGATTCAGCTTGCGCCGCAACAGCGTAGCCGCCATCGCACGGCCACGCTGCCCCGTCAGTAATTTGTCAGGAGATACCATGGAACGACGCGCCTTTCTCAATATTAGCGGCCTCGCCCTAGGCACCATGCTGGTGCCGGTGCTGGGACACGCGGTGAACGCCGAAGAATTGTTGAGCCCGCTCGAAGCGAAATTCAAGAAGACACTCGCCGACGTCGCTTTGAACGCCGCCACCCAGGCCGGCGCCAGCTACTGCGACGTGCGCATCGGCCGCTACCTGAACCAGTTCATCACCACGCGCGACCTGAACGTCGAGAGCGTCACCAATACCGAATCGGCCGGCGTCGGCGTGCGCGTGGTGTGCAACGGCGCCTACGGTTTTGCCGCCACCTCGGACATGTCGCCGGACGCTGTTGCAGGCGCCGCGCGCCAGGCCGTCGCCATCGCCCGCGCCAATTCGCGCCTGCAGGCCGAGCCGGTGCAGCTGGCGCCGGTCAAGGGCGTCGGCGAAGTGGCATGGGCGACGCCGATCAAAAAGGACTGGCGCGGCGTGCCGATCAAGGAGAAAGCCGAGCTCTTGATCGCTGCTAACAAGGCCGGCATGGATGGCGGCGCCAGTTTCATGCAGTCGCTGATGTTCCAGGTAAACCAGCAAAAATACTTCGCCTCGACCGACGGTTCGTACATCGACCAGGACGTGCACCGCATGTGGATGCCGGTGTTTGCCACCGCCGTCGACAAGGCCACCAACAAGTTCCGTTCGCGCCAGGGCCTGTCCTCGCCCGTCGGCATGGGCTACGAATACCTCGACGCCCGGGCGCAGGACAAGGTGCAGGCGGCCGGCGGCGTCTGCACGCTGTACAAGGGTTCCTACGACCTGATCGAAGATGCGCGCGCGTGTGGGCGGCAAGCGAAAGAAAAGCTCACCGCCAAGTCGGTCGCGCCGGGCAAATACGACCTGGTGCTCTCGCCCGAGCACTTGTGGCTGACGATCCACGAGTCGGTCGGCCATCCGACTGAACTGGACCGGGTGATGGGCTTCGAGGCCAATTTTGCCGGCACCAGCTTCGCCACGCTCGACAAATGGCAGTCGAAAAAATTCAAGTATGGATCAAGCATGGTCAACATCGTCGCCGACAAAACTGTGCCCGGTTCGCTCGGCGCCGTCGGTTACGACGACGAAGGCGTCAAGTGCAAGCGCTGGGACATCATCAAAGACGGCGTGCTGGTGAACTACCAGGCCACGCGCGACCAGGCCCACATCATCGGCGAAAAGGAGTCGCACGGCTGCTCGTACGCCGATTCGTGGAGCAGCGTGCAGTTCCAGCGCATGCCGAACATCTCGCTTGCCGCGGGAACCAAAAAGCTCACGCCGGACGACATGATCAAGGACGTCAAGAAGGGCATCTACATCGTCGGCGACGGCTCGTTCTCGATCGACCAGCAGCGCTACAACTTCCAGTTCGGCGGCCAGCTGTACTACGAAATCGTCAACGGCAAGATCGGCGCCCAGCTCGAAGACGTCGCCTACCAGTCGAACACGCAGGAATTCTGGAGCGCCTGCAGCGCCATCTGCGACGAGAGCGACTGGCGCATGGGCGGCTCCTTCTTCGACGGCAAAGGACAGCCGTCGCAGTCAAGCACCGTCTCGCACGGCGCCAGTACGACGCGTTTCAACGGCGTCAACGTCATCAACACCGCCCGCAAGATCGGCTAAGCGCATGAAGATACTGACCCAGGAAGAAAGCCGCCGCGTCACCGACCGTGTGCTGGCCATCAGCGGCGCCGACGAGTGCACCGTCACGCTGACCGGCAGCCGTACCGGTAACATCCGCTTCGCCCGCAACAACGTCTCGACCGCCGGCCTGGTCGAGGACGCGCAGTTGTCGGTGACGGTGGCCTTCGGCAAGCGCCAGGGTACCGCGACCATCAACGAATTCGACGACAAGTCACTTGAAAAAGTGGTGCGGCGCGCTGAAGACCTGGCCCGCCTGGCGCCGGAAAACCCGGAGTTCATGGCGGCGCTCGGCAAGCAGGCCTACAAGCCGAGCGCCACCTTCAGCGCCAAGACCGCCGCCATCGACCCCGAATACCGCGCCGACGCGGCCGCCTATGCCATCGAGGCGAGCCGCAAGCGCCAGCTGGTGTGCGCCGGCTTCTTTACCGACACCACCGCGTTCGAGGCCATCGCCAATTCGAACGGCCTGTTCGGCCATCAGCAGCGCACCTCGCTCGACTACACCTGCACCGTGCGCACCGCGGACGGCCGCGGTTCGGGCTGGGTCAAGCGCTCGGCCGGCGATTCGGCCTTGTTCGATCCGGTTGAGGCATCCGACGTGGCGATCGAAAAAGCCTTGCGCTCGGTCGACGCCCGCGCGCTCGAGCCGGGCCGCTACACCGTCATTCTCGAGCCGGCCGCAACGTCCGACCTGCTCGGCTACATGCTGTCCGGCTTCGACGCCCGCAACGCCGACGAGGGCCGCAGCTTCCTGTCCAAAAAGGGCGGCGGCAACCGGCTCGGCGAAAAGCTGTTCGACCAGCAGGTCAACATCTGGTCCGACCCGTGGGACAAGGACGTCGCCGTGCTGCCGTGGGACAGCGGCACCATGCTGCCGCGCGAGCGCAATGCAATCATCAAGGACGGCCGCGTCGCCAGTCTCGATTATTCGCGCTTCTGGGCGCAAAAAATGAAGGCGCGCCCGATCGGCTCGCCCGGCAACATCATCATGGCCGGCACCGGCAAGTCGACCGCCGAACTGATCGCCAATACTAAGAAAGGCGTGCTGGTCACGCGCACCTGGTACATCCGCATGGTCGACCCGCAGTCGGTGCTGCTGACGGGCCTCACCCGCGACGGCACTTTTTATATCGAAAACGGCAAGATCAAGCACCCGATCAAGAACTTCCGTTTCAACGAAAGCCCGGTCACGCTGCTTAACAACATCGACGAAATCGGCAAGCCGCAGATTATCGCCGGCAGCGAGTCGCAGTACGCGATGCTGATCCCGCCGATGAAGGTGCGCGACTTTAATTTTACGTCGCTGTCGGACGCGGTGTAATCAAGACGACGTGTAACGGGAGACCGAGTGGAACGACGTACTTTCCTGAAAATCGGCAGCGGCGCTGCTGCTGCTGCTGCTTCTGGCGCCATGCTGGTGCCGGTCTTCGGCAACGCCATCGCCGCCGAAGAACTGCTCAACCCGATGGCGCTGTCGTTCAAGAAGGCGCTGGCCGACACCGCCCTGAACGCCGCCACCCGTGCCGGCGCCAGCTACTGCGACGTGCGCATTGGCCGCTACCTCAACCAGTTCATCACCACGCGCGACCTGCGGGTCGAGAACATCGCCAACACCGAGTCGTCGGGCGTCGGCGTGCGGGTGGTGGCCGGCGGCGCCTACGGTTTTGCCGCCACCAGCGACATGTCGTCCGACGGCGTGGCCAAAGCCGCGCGCCAGGCCGTCGCCATCGCCCGCGCCAACGCGAAGCTGCAGCTTGAACCGCTGCGGATGGCGCCCCTCAAGGGCGTCGGCGAGGTGGCCTGGGCCACGCCGATGGAGCGCGACTGGCGCGCCGTGCCGGTCAAGGACAAGGCCGAGATGCTGATCGCCGCCAGCAAGGCCGGCCTCGACGCCGGCGCCAGCTTCATGACCGCCAGCCTGTTCCAGGTCAACCAGCAAAAGTATTTTGCCTCGACCGACGGCTCCTACATCGACCAGGACATCCACCGCCTGTGGGCGCCGATGACGGCGACCGCGGTCGACAAGGCCACAAACCGCTTCCGCACCCGCGACAGCCTGGCCGCGCCGGTCGGCATGGGGTTCGAATATTTCGACGCCCGCGCGCTGGATAAGGTGCAGGCCGCCGGCGGCGTGGCGACGCTGTACACGAAGTCGGTCGACCTGGTCGAGGATGCGCGCGCGGCCGGCCGCCAGGCCAGGGAAAAGCTGTCGGCTAAATCGGTCGAGCCGGGCAAGTACGATCTGGTGCTCTCGCCCGAACACCTGTTTTTGACCATCCACGAGTCGGTCGGCCACCCGACTGAACTGGACCGGGTGATGGGCTATGAGGCCAATTACGCCGGCACCAGCTTCGCCACGCTCGACAAGTGGCAGACCAAAAAATTCAAATTCGGCGCCGAGCGCGTCAACTTCATCGCCGACAAGACCACGCCCGGTTCGCTCGGCGCCGTCGGCTACGACGACGAGGGCGTGCCCGCCAGGCGCTGGGACATCATCAAGGACGGCATGCTGGTGAACTACCAGGCCACGCGCGACCAGGCCCACATCATCGGCGAAAAGGAGTCGCACGGCTGCTCGTACGCGGATAGCTGGAACAGCGTGCAGTTCCAGCGCATGCCCAACGTGTCGCTGGCCGCCGGCAAGGAGCAGCTCACGCCCGACGAGATGATAAAAGACGTCAAGAAGGGCATCTACATCCTCGGCCGCGGCTCGTACTCGATCGACCAGCAGCGCTACAACTTCCAGTTTGGCGGCCAGCTCTACTTCGAGATCAAGAACGGCAAGATCGGCGGCCCGCTCGAAGACGTCGCCTACCAGTCCAACACGCAGGAATTCTGGAACGCCTGCAGCGCCATCTGCGACGATCGCGACTGGCGCATGGGCGGCTCGTTCTTCGACGGCAAAGGGCAGCCGAGCCAGGTCAGCGCGGTGTCGCACGGCTCGGCCACCACCCGCTTCAACGGCATCAACGTGATCAACACCGCTCGCAAGGTCGGTTAAGGAGACTTCAGGATGAAACAGCTGAACCAGGAAGAAGCAAAGCGCATGTGCGAGCGCGTGCTAGGGTTTTCCAAGGCCGACGAATGCCGCATTGTGATCAACGGCAGCCGCAAGGGCAACATCCGCTACGCGCAAAACAGCGTCACCACCGCCGGCCTGCAGGAAAATACCGAGATGACCATCAGCGTCGCCTTCGGCAAGCGCCAGGGCACCGCCTCGATCAACCAGTTCGACGACAAGTCGCTTGAAAAAGCGGTGCGCCGGGCCGAGGACGCAGCCCGCCTGGCGCCGGAAAACCCCGAATTCATGCCTGCCGTCGGCAAGCACGTGTTCAAGCCATCGAACACCTTCAGCGGCCCCACCGCCGCCATCGATCCCGACTACCGCGCCGAGGTGGCGTCGCATAGCATCAATGCCGGGCGCAAGAACAAGCTCGTCACCGCCGGCTATTTCGTCGACACCACGGGCTTTCAGACCATCGCCAATTCGAACGGGCTGTTCGGCCACCAGCAATTGACAAGCCTTGATTTCACCTGCACCGCGCGCACCGAAGACGGCCGCGGCTCGGGCTGGGTGACGCGTTCGGCCAGCGACGCGCGCAAGTTCGATGCGCGCGAGGCGTCGGCGATCGCCATTGAAAAAGCGCTGCGTTCGGTCGATGCCCGCGCGCTTGAACCGGGCCGCTACACGGTGATCCTGGAGCCGGCCGCCACGTCCGAGCTGATCGGGCGCATGTTCAACGCTTTCGACGCCCGCCGCGCCGACGAAGGGCGCAGCTTCCTGTCGAAGAAGGGCGGCGGCAACCGCCTTGGCGAGAAGCTGTTCGACGAGCAGGTCAACATATGGGCCGACCCGTGGGACAAGGACGTGCCGGTGCGGCCGTGGGACACCACGTCGATGCTGCCGCGCGCGCGCACCGACGTCGTCAAGAACGGCAAGATCGTCTCGCTCGACTACTCACGCTATTGGGCGCAGAAGCAGAAGGCGATCGCCACCGCGCGTCACGGCAACATGATCATGTCGGGTGGCACCAAGTCGCTGGAAGAACTGATCGCCTCGACGAAGAAGGGCGTGGTCGTCACCCGCACCTGGTACATTCGCGAGGTCGATCCGCAATCGCTGCTGCTGACCGGGCTGACGCGCGACGGCACCTTCTACGTCGAGAACGGCAAGATCAAGCATCCGATTAAGAACTTCCGCTTCAACGAGAGCCCGGTGTCGATGCTCAACAACGTCGATGAACTGGGCAAACCGCAGATCATCGGCGGCGACGAGGTGCAGTACCAGATGATGATCCCGCCGATGAAAATTCGCGACTTCAACTTCACGTCGCTGTCCGACGCGGTTTAGCTTTTTTAACGGAGCGTCGCATGCGGCCGGTCGACTTTTATTTCACGCGCCTGATGCATGAATCGGGCGACTGGGAGGTCGACATCCGCATGCCGAGCAACGTGCTCAATTCGCTGGTCGAGTACACCACCTTGCGGGTCGATCCGGCCGAGCGGGTGATCGCCCTGTCCGACCCGAAGATGCTGGAAGCGCCATTTTGCTACCTGGCCGGCCACAAGCTGGTGCAGTTCACCGTGGCCGAGCGCAGGAACTTCGAGCGCTACGTGCGCGGTGGCGGTTTCGTCTTCGTCGACGACTGCAACCACGACATCGACGGCCTGTTCGCCAAGTCGTTCGAGGCCGAGCTGGCGAAAATGTTCGGCCCCAAGGCGTTGAAAAAAATCCCCAACAGCCATCCGCTGTACTCGAGCTTTTTCACCTTCGACGGCCCGCCGAACACCGGCGCCGAACTCAATGGCTGGGGCGACGACCTGGTGCACGACTACCTGAAGGCGATCGAGATGAACGGCCGGGTGCGGGTACTGTATTCGAACAAGGACTACGGCTGCGAGTGGGACTACGACTTTCGCAACAAGCGCTTCCTGGCGGTCGACAACACCCGCTTCGCGGTCAATATCATTCAATATGCACTGGGAGCTTAATCGTGTCGGAACGTGATGCAATAGCGTGGAGCGAGGCGGAAATATCCGTCCTGACGGCGAAAGTGGCGGCCCTCAAGGCCAGTATGGCAAATGTCATCATCGGCCAGGATCAGGTGATCGAGTCGCTCATCATTTGCCTGTTGGCCGGCGGCCACGCGCTGGTCGAAGGCGTGCCGGGCCTGGGCAAGACGCTGCTCGTCAAGTCGCTGGCGCAGGCCACCGACATGCAGTTTCGCCGCGTCCAGTTCACGCCCGACCTGATGCCGTCCGATATCGTCGGCACCGAGATCCTCGAAGAAAACACCGCCACCCGCCAGCGCGAGTTCCGCTTCCAGCCCGGGCCGGTGTTCACCCAGGTGCTGCTGGCCGACGAGATCAACCGCGCGCCCCCCAAAACCCAGTCGGCGCTGCTGGAGGCGATGCAGGAGCGCGCCGTCACCTTCGCCGGCCAGACCCACGCGCTGCCGCAGCCGTTTTTCGTGCTGGCGACGCAAAACCCCATCGAGCAAGCCGGCACCTACCCGCTGCCCGAAGCGCAGCTCGACCGTTTCCTGCTGCGCATCGACGTCGGCTACCCGAGCGAGGACGAGGAAATGGCGATGGTCGCGCGCACCACCCACGCCGGCCTGCAAAGCGCGACGCCGGCGATGGATGCGGTCAGCCTGCTGCGCCTGCAACTGCTGGTGCGCGACATCGAGATCGGCGAACACCTGCTGCGCTACGCCACTCGGCTGGTGCGCGCCACCCGGCCGCAAGCGAGCCGCGTGGCCAGCGTCGTCAAGCATGTCGGCTGGGGCGCCGGTCCGCGCGCCGGCCAGGCGCTGGTGCTGGCGTCGAAGGCGCGCGCGCTGATGCACGGTCGCCTGGCGGTCACGCGCGACGACATCGGTGCGATGCTGCTGCCGGTGCTGGCGCACCGCGTGCTGCGCAATTTCGAAGCCGAAGCCGATGGCGTCGCGGTGGCCGACATCCTGCTGGCGCTGCGCGCCGAGATCCGCCCCGACTGACGATGCAGGCGATGCTGGAGACCCCCGCGCTGCTGGCGCGCACCACCGACCTGAGCTTGGTCATCCGTTACGTGCTGGCCGGTCTCGGCCACGGCATCCATGCCGGCCGCGAGCGCGGCGCCGGGGTCGAGTTTTCCGAATACCGGGCCTACGCGCCCGGCGACGAGTGGCGCCGGGTCGACTGGAAGCTGCTGGCGCGCGCCGACCGTTATTACGTGCGCGAGGCCGAGCGCGACAGCCACGTCGCCGTCTGGCTGTGGTTGGATGCCAGCGCCTCGATGGCCGAGCCGAGCCGCAGCGTGGCCGGCCTCGACAAGCTGCACTACGCGCGCATGGTGCTGGCCTGCGTCGCCGCCATCGCGCAGCGCCAGGGCGACGCCTTCGGCCTGATCGTCTGCGGCGGCGATGGCGTCAAATTCACGCCCGCCGCGCGCGGCCCGCGCCAGATGCGGCGGGTGCTGGCGCAACTGTCGCGCACCGAAGCGGCAGGCCGCCTGCCGCCGGCCGAGACCTTGCGCGCTAGTTTGCATTTCGCCCGCTCGCCCAGCCTGATCTTCGCCGTCAGCGACTTTCTCGACTGGCCGTCGGCGCAATCGGAAGCGCTGCTGCGGCTGCGCCACATGCGCCACGACGTGCGCGCGCTGTGCCTGCAGACGGAGGCCGAATGCGCTGCCGGTTTCGCCGCCGGCAGCGTCTGGCGCGATCCGGAAAGGGCAGACGGCTTGTTCAGCTTCGATGCGCTGTCGCGCGCCGGCTACCTGCAAAATCGCCTTGACCATTTCGCGCGGATGACGCTCGACTGTCGGCGCGCCGATATCAAAAGTTTGAACGCGCGCATCGAACAGCCTTTGCCGCCGGTACTGCGCGCGTGGCTGCGCCAGGCGGGCGCAACATGAACAATATATGGTGGCTGGCGCTGCCGGTGCTGGCGGCGCCGATCTGGTGGCACCGCCAGCGGCGCCAGCGCGAGCGCGCCCGAATCGAACCGCTGGCGACGGCGCGCTTCCTGCCGCGCTTTGACCCGCGCCAGCTGCGCGTCTGGCGCTGGCGTGAGCGCCTGCTGCTGCTGGTACGCTGCCTGCTGCTGGCGGTGCTGATCGCGCTGCTGGCCGACCCGGTCTTGGCGTGGCGTGGCGACAGCGTGCTGGTGGTCCCGGGAACCGACGCCGCCTGGCTCGAGCGCCAGGTGAGCGACGCCGGTTTTACAGGCGCACGCAAGATTGCACTGCCTGACGGCGATGCGCTCGGCTGGCTTGCCGCCCACGAGCGCGAGTGGCAGGCCGGCGCGCGCCTGCTGGTCGCCGGTATTGTCGCCATGCCGGCGGCGCAGCCGGTTTTCCGGCACCGCGTCGAACTGCGCAGCGCGGCGTTGCCGTTGCCGTTCCCGTTCCCAAAAGTGGAATACCGCATCGCCGTCGTCAGCAAGCGCGCGGCCCGCTGGCGCGCGCTGTTCGCGTCGCTCGATGGCCGTTACCTGGTTACCGACACGGCTGGGGCGAACCTTGATCTGATCGTGTGGGATGTTCCCGAAGCGCCGCCTTTGAACTTGCGCGCAAAGCTGTGGTGGGTCGGCGACGCCAGCGCTTTTCCTGAACTGCGCGACGCGCCATCGAGCGTCGGCATGCGCTACGCCGACAGCGCGCGCGGACGGCTGTGGACGTCAAGCGCATGGCCGCCGGCCGATGCCGATGCGGCCCGAACCCTGTTCGAGACATGGCAGCGGCTGCATTACGCACCGGTGGCGTATCCGGCGCCATCGCAAGCGATGGCGGCCACGCCGACTGCCCGCAGCGCGCCCGGCACTGGCGTACTGCGCGACCAGCTGTTGATTGCGCTGGCAGCCCTGTTTGCGCTGGAACGGATGATGGCCCATGCAAGCCGGCGCTGACATTGTCGGCCGCCTGTGGCGCGCGGCATGGCGCCGCCGCGCCCCAATCTGGCTGGGCGCCGTGCTGCCGTGGTGCCTGCTGCTGTCGGTGCCGGGCGTGTTGGCAACTGTGGTGTTGGCGATGTGGGACGGCGCGCGCCTGTACCGGCGCGTGGCGGCCAACTGGGCGCGCTGGCTCGATAGCGCGCTGCCGGCGTTTGAAGACAGCAGCGCATTGCTGGCCAGCGCGGCGTCGCCGATCGGCCAGTTGCAGCGCCAGCGTGTGATTAATCGCTTCACTAGCCGGGATCTATCGAACGTGGCGCGCACCCGCGTTGATGGCGGCTACCACTGGATCGCCGTCAGTTTTCTTGCCGCCGGCGCTGTATGGGCCTGGGGCGCGCGCGCCAATGTGTCGGTCGCCATTCCCAAAGCTGCGCAGGCAGTCGTGGAAAAGAGCCGCATCGTCGTGCATGTCGTGCCGCCGAAGTACACGGCGGTGCCGGCGTTCGAATCGGCGCCGCGCGACCTCGTCGCGCCGCAACACAGCCAAGTGCGCTGGTGCGCGAGCGAGGCAGGCGACGCTGTCATTGAGCTCAGCGATGGCCGGCATTTGCAGGTCAAAGCCGGTTGCGCGCGCTCGATTGCGACCGAGACGGTGTTCTGGCGCTGGCGCGGCGAGCGCTACACCTTGCGGGTGACGCCCGACGCGCCGCCGCTCATCAGCGTGACCAAGCCTGCCGACATGGTCCAGCTGCTGGCGGCCGACGCCGGCAGCGCGGCCATCGCGGTGTCGGTACGCGACGACTACCTGGTGCGCCGCGCAACGCTGCACCTGACCTTGGCGCGCGGCAGCGGCGAGAACATCCGTTTCAGCGACCGCGAGCTTGCGCTGCCCCAATCGAGCGATCCGCGCGTGCGCAACTGGTCGAAGCAGTGGTCGTTGCATGAGCTCGGCATGGAGCCGGGCGATGAACTGTATTTCTTTGTTCGCGCCAGTGACAACGCCGAGCCACCCCACAACGCGCAATCGCCGACCTACACCTTGCGCCTGGCGGGACCGCAAATCAAGGAAGATGAGACGTCGGCCCTGCCGATGCTGGCCAGCCCGGAAAGCCTGCGCAGCCAGCGCCAGGTCATCATCGATACCGAGCAACTGGTGGCGGACATGAAAGTGCAGCCTCGGCTGGCCGCCGCCACGGTGCGCAGCCGCAGCGAAGCGATCGGCGCCGACCAGGCCCGGTTGCGGCGCCGCTATGGCCAGTTCCTCGGCGAAGAATCGACGCTGTTCGGCGACGACGACCATGACAAGGACGGTGACAAGGAAGGTGACAAGGACGGTGGCAAGCGCGATGTGCTTGCCCAATTCGGCCATGCCCACGACCAGGCGGAAAACGCCACGCTGTTCGACGAAGCGACCAAAAAAATACTGCGCCGCGCGCTGGCGGCCATGTGGGATGCCGAAAAGGCCTTGCGTGCGCTGACGCCAGCGTCAGCGCTGCCACCCGAATTGAAGGCGCTCGAAGCGGTCAAGCAGCTGCAGCAGGCCGACCGCATCTACCTGCACAAGACGGCGTTCGCGCCGCCCCCGATCAGGGAAGAAATTCGCATGAGCGGCGACGTGGTGGGAACCAGGAGCTACCGCCGTGAGCAGGGTAAGCCGGGCGAGGCGGTGCCGGCCCAATTGCGCGAACTGCTGGGCGCGCTGGGCGGCGACAGCACCCTGCCGGCGCTCTGGAGCCGGACCGCGCACGAGTCGATTCGGGCCCATATTGCCAACGACGAACAGCGGCTCGAAGCGCAGCGCGCGGTGCAGGATGTGGCCGACGGCTGCGCTGCCTGCCGGCCGGTGCTGCGGGCGTGGCTGCGCGGCGCGATCCTCGACGCGCCGGTACTGTTGCGGGCCACGCCGACGGCCACCACCCCTTTTGTGCAGGCCTGGCGCAAGGCGGCGCCATGATGGCCGCAAGTTTGTTGACCCTGCTGACCATACTACTGACCGGCGCCGCCAGTGCCGGCCTTTATTTGTGGCGCCGGCGCTGGGTCGACGCGGCGCTGGCGCTGGTTGTCGCCGCATCGCTGGCGGGCATTGCCGCCGGTTTCAAACTGCCGGCAGCGGGCGCGATCGCGCTGGCGGTGTCGGGTGACGGCCTGCGCGAAGCCGAATGGCGCGATGCCCCGGCCCAAAAAATCGCCTGGACGATGCCGAAAACGGCCGTGCTGCGGCTGGATTTTCCGCGCACGCTAACGTTGGGCCGCATGTTCAAGTTGACCGTCCACCGCAGTGCGCCGGGCGCGGCGCGCCTGCAGCTGCTGGCCGAGAACGGTCAAGTTATTACCGAAACCCGCGCCGAGGCCAGCGCTCTGGAGGCGTCGATCAGCGTGCAGTGGCTGCCGCCGGCGGCCGAACTACTGGTGCTGCGCGCGCGCTTGCTGGGCGCTGACGGCAAGACGCTGGCCGAGGGGCCCGTGCCATTGAACGTTGTCGAAGCCGCGCCGCTGCGGGTCCGCGGCCGCTTTAGCGCGCCGTCGTTCGACCTGCGCGCCCTGGGCGACCTGCTGGTCAATAGCGGCGCACTGCTCGACTGGCACGTCACGCTCGGCAAAACCGTCACGCGTAGTGAAACCGCGCGCGCGCCGCTGGCCGCAGCGGATCTGCTGCTGGTCGACGCCGCCTGGTTCGAGCGCGCGCCGGAAAACCAGCGCAGTGCCATGCTGGCGCAGGTAGCGCTTGGCACGCCGTTGGTAATCCTCGCCGCGAATGCCTTTGATCCGCGCCTGTGGCAGGCTAGCCTTCAGCTGGAACTCAAAGCGCAACCGGACAAGTCGGCCGGCGCGCCGCTGGCGATGCCGGTGGCGCCGTTCAATCCGGCGTCGGCCGTGGCCGGCGCATGGCGCAGTGCCGACGGCGCGCTATGGTCGCGCCGCTGGCAGAAAGGGCGCATTTCGTGGGTTGGCGTCGGCCACTGGCACCGCTACGCCATCAGCGAGCCGCAGCAGCTCGGCATGTGGTGGCAGGGCGTGCTCGACCAGGCCGGCGTCGAACGCGATGAAGAGGTGGTGTGGGATGCGCCAAGCGAGATGCCGTTCGCCGGACAGCGGCTGGAAGTGTGCGCGAAAGGTGTGCGCGGCGAGGCGGTGTTTTCCGGACTCGGGCAGGCGGCGCCCTGGCAGCGCCGTCCCGACAAGGCCGATGCCTCGTGCATGGCAGTCTGGCCGAAAGCGCCTGGATGGCTGACCGTGCGCGCGCAGGGCAAGGCGCCGCGGTCGGACCGAACGCAGTCGAACAACATCTATGTGTTTGCGAACGATGACTGGCCGTTGTGGCAGGCGGCGCAGCGGCGCGATGCAACCGCGCGCTACGCCGCCCGCACCGCGGCGCCGGCCGGCGCGAACAGCACGCCGATGCCGGCGTGGCCATTCGCGCTGCTGTGTGCGCTGGCGATGCTCACGCTGTGGTGGCGCGAGCATCGCTAGGCACCGACGCGATTAAAAGGCGTAATCGACCCGCACGTAGCCCGAGCGCCCATTGATGCCGATCGGGCACGTCTCCCAGCAATGCGTGAAGCCCAGTTGCGGGAACGGCGCCGCCCGTGTCTTGTCCCATTCGGTCGGATAGGTGTCGAAAATGTTGTTCGAGCCGGCCGACAGCGAGAGCCGCTTGGTGAACGCGTAGCGCAGCGACAGGTCGACCAGCCACTTCGCTTCCCAGGTCTGGATGAACGGCGCGGTGAAGCCCTGTCCCTGCACTTTGCCATAGTAATTGGCGCGCGTGTTCAGGTTCCACGGTCCCACCGTGTAGTCGGCTGCGACCACGTGGTGCTGGCGCGGCTGGCCCCGTTCGATCAGCGTCACCTGCGAATCGTCGAACAGCTGGGCGCCGGTCAGCACCGGCGACTGCGAGTTGCGGCTCTTCACCTTCGTCTGGTTGAAGCCGAGCTGGCCGGACATCACCAGGGTAGCGCCGCGCCACTTGCTGGTGTGTTCGGCCACCAGGTCGAAGCCATCCGTGCTGGTGTCGATTGCGTTGGTGAAGAACTGCGCCTGGCCGACCTTGAGCGGATCGAGCAGCGCCTTGATCGGGCATGCGCCAACGGTCAGGCAGGCGCCGGACTCGGGCGCGATGTTACTCGAAAAGACAATCCGGTCGTCGATGTTGGTGCGGTACAGGTCGGCGGTGACCGAGAAATTGGTGGCCGGGCGCAAAATCATGCCGATGCTGGCGCTCTTCGAGGTTTCCTCCTTCAGCGGGGCGATGCCGAAGGCGCGCGTCACGGCGCTGCCTTCGCGCGCGGTCAGGGTTTCGGTCAGTACGCCGGCCGAGTTCAGGTTGGTCGACACGGAGCTATAAAACTTCTGCTGCACGCCAGGCGCCCGAAAGCCCGTCGACACGCTGCCGCGAAAGCCGATCGCGCGCGACGGATCGTAGCGCATGCTCAGTTTTCCGGTGGTGGTGTTGCCGAAGTCGGAATATTTTTCGAAGCGCACCGCGCCGGCCACCAGCAGCTGTGGCGTCAGGTTGTGTTCCGCATCGAGGTAGGCGGCGACGTTGTGGCGGCCGGCGTCGACCGCGGTGCCTGGGGTGTAGCCGGGGAAGCCTTGCGCGCCGGAGGCTGCGATGCCGCCGTTCTGGTTCAAGATCTTGATCGCCGGATTATTGGTGCGGCCGTACTGATACGAGACCGGCTCGCCCGCTTCGATCGCGTAATTATCGCGCCGGTACTCGACGCCGCCGGCCAGCAGCACCTTGGTGCCGCCAATGTCGACCGGGCCGCGCAGGTCGGCGTTGAAGGTCGTCTGGTCGAACTTGAGTTTGCCGGTGTCCGCTTCCATGGGCGACGCAGCATAGATGCCGCCGCCCGGTTTCGGCTCGTACCAGTAGCTGACGTTGATCGAATTGCGTTCGTGGAAACCGAGCTCGCTATGGCCGACATTGACGCTGACGTCGAAATTCCAGTCGTTGGCGAGATCGCGCTTGTAGCCCACGGCCAGCGAAGCGTCTTTCACGGTCGTCATGATGTTCGGCAGGAAGCCGTTCGGGTACACCGCAGGCACGGTGCGGCCATCGCCCTTGGAGCGGAAGAAGCCGGCCGAGTCGCCGGTGCGTTTCGACACGCCGCCGAAGGCGTAGAACTCGCTCGACTTGTCGAACGGGACACCGGCATTGATCCACAGGTAGGCGTCCTTGGCCAGGCTGTCGCCGATGCGCTGGGTCACGCGCGGTGGATCGACGCGCAGGGTATCGAGGCCGGCGCGGTTGGTTTCGCCGCGGCGCCGCCCTTCGACGGTCAGGTTGACGAAGCCGCCGTCAAGGCCCAGCGCGAAGCCGGTGTTGGCGCTGCCCGACACCAGGTCGCCGTCGCCTTTCGAGGTGGTGCCGACGGTGCCGCTCAATTGCGTTTCGTTGGTCTGCGACTTGAGGACGATGTTGATCACGCCGGCAATCGCATCGGACCCGTACTGGGCGGCAGCGCCATCGCGCAGCACCTCGATGTGGTGGATGGCCGACAGCGGGATGGCGTTGATGTCGGTGCCGGCCGAGCCGCGCCCGACGGTCTGCTGGACGTTGACCAGCGCCTGCTGGTGGCGCCGCTTGCCGTTGACCAGTACCAGCAACTGGTCGGGCCCGAGGCCGCGCAAGGTGGCGGGCCGGATGATGTCGGTGCCATCGCTAATGAACGTGGAACTGAAGTTGAACGACGGGTCGAGCGTTTGCAGCAGCTTGCCCAGTTCGAGCGGGCCGGCCGCCTGCATGTCCTTGATGCTGATCAGGCCGACCGGAACGGCCGTGTCGAGCGCCGTCTTGGCGCGCGAGCGTGAGCCGAGCACCACCACCGAAGGCGTGGCGTCGGCAACGGTTCCGGGCTGCGGATTGCCGGCCGCCTCTTGGGCGCCAGCCTGGTTCAGCGCGGCCAGCAGCGCCGAAGCGAGCAGGGTGCGGTTCAGCTTGACTTTTCCGGTAGATATGGTCACGTGCGTCTCTCTCTTTAAGTATTTTTCGGTTGTACATGCGCCGATGGCGCGTGTTGCCGGAAAGATGCTATAGGACGCAATTGGTCTGTACAACCTGTGTCGTCGTACTGTTGTATTTATATTTAATTTTGCAGCATTGCAAGCCAGGCGGCGCAAAAGCAGGTAGGGTTACGGCCCCGAATTTGCTCTGCAGGGTCTGGCGCTAACTTTGCTGGTCCTGCATCCATTCCTTCAGGCCGGCGACCCAGTCCCTGGCCGGCAGGTTCATGCCGCGCTTGATCGCGCCGGCGCGCTCGAACAGCACGCTGAAATCGATCTGCGGCGCGCGCTTGAAGGCAATCACCACGATGTTGGCGTCGTGTACTTCGGGCAGCCACACCACGGCATCGAACACCTGCTCCATCGCACGCAGGTTCTTGTCGTAGTTGGCGATGTCGCCGAACAGGTTGGTGGTCATGATGCCGTCGTCGGCCAGGCAGTCGAAGCAGCCCTGGTAAAATTCAGGCGTGTCGAGCACCGGGCCGCGCGCCTGTTCGTCGTACAGGTCGACCTGCAGCACGTCGACCCCGTTGCGGTTGGCAGGATCGAGCACGAAGTCGAGCGCGTTCATCTGGCGCACGGCGAGCCGGTCGTCGTCGGGCGGCAGCGCGAACAGCGCGCGGCAGATGGCGATCACGTTCGGATTGAGTTCGATTGCGGTCACGCGCGCACCCGGCAGGCGCCGGTAGCAGAACTTGGTCAGCGCGGCGCTGCCGAGCCCGAGCTGGACGACATGGCGCGGCTGCTCGCAAAACAGCAGCCACATCATCATCATGCCGATGTAGTCCAGTTCAATTGCATCGGGCTTGTCGATCCGCATGGCGCCCTGCACCCAAGAGGTGCCCAGGTGCAGGAAGCGCACGCCGCGAAATTCGGTGACGGTGGCGGGAGGATGGCCGGGCTGCTCGAAGCGGCCGCTGGCGACGGGTTCATTACGTTTGGAAGACATGACATGGTGGAAATCGGCTGCGCAGGCCCATCTTAGCAGACGGCCGCGCCGGCCGATTCAGGCTGCTTTCTGGGGTCTGACCCAGAAAGCGGGCCAGACCCTTAAAATTAAAACCGGGGTCTGATCTGGAAGTCGGATACAGGCTAAGGCAGCGGAATTTTCTTGACACGGGCCTTGGCAATGGAATGGGCCGATACGTTCTTGACGCGCACTGCCTCGAAAAAATCGCCACTGTCTGCGATCATCAGATGGTCTTTGCGGATTGGGTATAAGAAAACACATTCTGTCTCAATGATCGTTACCGGATTCGGAAACGGGATATCACTTACGTCACTCCGCCAATCCCGGTCGAAATGAGAAACGGTCTCTTCCTTACTCCGTTGATACGTCGGGTACATGCAGGTTTGGCCGTTGAACTCAAATCGTCCGGCGCTGATGATTGCGAGCTTTCCAATAATTTTTTCAACTTGGTATTGCGATCGGCTGCTCACCGCTCCGCCGCCTATTAAAGCCTTGATTTTCCATGTCCCATAAATATCGGCGTTTACGTCGTGCGCATGTACACTGGCAGATGCGAAAGCGAGAGCCGTAAGTAGCAGAAACTGTGTTAGCACGTGGTTGAGGCGCGGTGTCATTTGGCAGCACTCCTGACTGGCGCATTTGTGGTGTTTCTAAATGGGGCGCTTTCCGCTGTTCTTCGAGCAACTAACCCGCGATAAAATACTTTTACCCTCATGCCCTTTCGTATCTCGTGGCCAGATGTCATGCTTGCGATCAAGCTTGCAGCACCTTGAAAATTACCGGCGTTTATAAGATCAAAAACATGAAAGGATCCCTTAACTCCCGCGTTGTAGGTCAAGCTGACCAGTGCGTCAAATTGTGCCTGCGTCAGTTTCACTGTGGTAGTCGGCGTTATCGGCGCTGCGGCGAACGCGGGTGCGCGCGCTTGGGGGGATGATGTTGTCACGGGGATCTTGTAAAAACCTGGCTTTAATATAGTCGATGGATGGTTCTTGCAAAAGATCCATGTGACGGTGATTTGTTGGGACCGCGGATCGCGTTGGGGCCGGTGGTCTGCAGGCCTTAAACCTGGGTCTGACCCAGAGAGCGGGTCAGACCCTGACGGCAGACCCTGACGGCAGACGCCTGGGGCAAAATTAGCGTCACGGCCAGGCCGCCGCCGTCGCGGTTGGCCAGCACGATGCGCCCGCCATGTGCCTCGGCGATCTCGCGCGCCAGCGCCAGCCCGAGGCCCGTGCCGGCGCGCTTGGTGGAGTAGAACGGCACCAGCGCGTTGGTCAGCACCGCATCGATCATGCCCTCGCCGCGATCGGCGACTTCGATGCGCAGCACGTCTGCCACCTGCCTGACGTGCAGCTCGACCTGGTCGGGCGGGGAGCCCGATTCGTGGGCGTTCTTGAGCAAATTGAGCAGCGCCTGCTCCATCTGCGCCGGATCGAAGCAGGCCGGCGTCGATAGCGCCGCGCCAGCCAGCCGGAACGTCGCCTGGGACGTCAGCCGCGCCAGGAAAACGTCCCAGGCGCACGCTTCGAGGCGCGGCGTCGGCAGCTTGGCGAAGCGGGCGTAGCCGAGAATAAAACGTTCCAGGTGGCGGCTGCGCTCTTCGATCGTCTCGAGAATTTGCGGCAGCCGCTCGGTCTGGCCGCGCCGCACCAGCTCCGCGCCCGAGTGCGCCAGCGACGTCAGCGGCGCCAGCGAATTGTTCAGTTCATGGCTGATTACCCGGATCACCTTCTTCCAGGTCTGTACTTCCTGGCGCCGCAGTTCGACCGTCAGCTGGCGCAGCAGCAGCAGTTCGTGGCGCCGTCCGTTCAGGCTGAAACTGCGGCGCGCCAGGTGGTACACCTCTTCGTCCTCGTCCTTGTCCTCGCCGGTGGTGAACAGGCCGTCGCCGCCGCGCGCGACCGCTTCGCGCAAAGCGGCGCTGCACTGGTCGAGGATGGCGTCGACCTGATGGCCTTCCAGCTTCCTGCCCTGGCCCAGCAACTGGCGCGCGGCCAGGTTGGCGTACACGACGGTACGCGTGTTGGCGGCGCCTTCGGCCACCAGCAGCATCGCCACCGGCGTGTTCTGCACCATCGTGTCGAGCAGCAGTTCACGCTGCATCAGGTCGAGCCGCTGCTCGCGCAAGACGTTCCCCAGCGCGTTGTGGGCGGCAACCAAATCGGACAGTTCGTCGTTGTGCGGCCAATGCAGGCTGAACGAAAAGTCGCCGTCCTGGTAGCTGGTGACGGTGCCCTCCAGAGCGCGGAACAGCGACAGGATCGGAGCGATCTGGGCACGCATGGCGATGACCGACATCGGTACCAAGCACGCGAGGCAGATGGCGAACACGGTGGCGGGGCGGCCCGGCAGCAGATGGTCGAGCAGCAGCGCCATCAGGATGCCCATCGCCAGCAAGGTGCCGACCAGCGCCGACCAGCGCGTCACCAGCGAAAGACGCAAGCGCTTCATCCCGGACGAGGGACGCCGAGCCGCTCCATGCGCCGGTACAGCGCCTGGCGCGACAGCCCCAGTTCACTGGCGGCCTGTGCCACCACGCCGTTGGCGCGCGCCAGCGCCTGCGCGACGCAATCGCGGTCCGGTTCTGCGTTGTCGCCCACTAGCGCGGAAGTTGTCGTTATCAACCCGGCAGGCAGTCCCAGATCGGCCGCATTGATGACGGCGCCGCCCGCCAGCAGGCAGGCGCGGGCGATGACGTTTTTCAGTTCCCGCACGTTGCCCGGCCAGCCGTGCGCCATCAGCGCCGCTTCGGCGCCGCTTGACAAGCGCTTGCCGGCTGCCAGGAAGCTGGCCGCCAGCGGCAGGATGTCGCCGGCGCGCGCGGCCAGCGGCGCCAGCCGCAGTTCGATCAGGTTGAGCCGGTAGAACAGGTCTTCGCGGAAGGTGCCGGCGCGGATCATCGCCGGCAGGTCGGCGTTGGTGGCGCTGATGACGCGCACCTTGACCTGGCGCTCGCGGTTCGAGCCGAGCCGCTCGAAGCGGCCGGTCTCGAGCACCCGCAGCAGTTTCATCTGGCCGGCCAGCGGCAGGTTGCCGATTTCGTCGAGGAACAGGGTGCCGCCGTCGGCCGCCTCGAATTTTCCCTCGCGCGCCTTGGAGGCGCCGGTGTAGGCGCCGGCGTCGGCGCCGAACAGTTCAGCCTCGATCAGTTCGGCCGGCAGCGCGCCGCAGTTGAGGATGACGTACGGGCCGAGCGCCACCTGCGAATTGGCTTGAATGATGTCGGCGATGCGTTCCTTGCCGGTGCCGTTCGGGCCGCTGATCAGCACCGGCACGTCGGCCCGCGCGACCTGGCAGGCCAGGTGCAGCACGCGCTCGGTCGACGGGTCCTGCCACACCATGCCGCGCAGGTCGAATCGCTCTTCGAGGTCGCGCCGCTGGCGCCGCTCGCGCCGCGCGCGTTCGGCCAGCGCGCGGTTGGCCTGGCCCAGTTCGATCAGGTTGGTGACGGTGGCGATCAGCCGGTCGTCGTTCCACGGCTTGGCCAAGTAGTCGGCGGCGCCCGACCTGACCAGCTCGACCGCGGCGTCGAGGTGGGTCCAGGCGGTCAGCAGGATCACCGGCAGGTCGGGGTGGCGCTTGCGGATCTCGCGAAACAGCACCGCGCCTTCGGCCCCCGAGGTGGTGTCGGCGGAAAAATTCATGTCCTGGATGACCAGGTCGACATTTGCGTGTTCCAGCACAGCCAGGCCCTGTTCGGGCGACGCCGCGCGCAGTGTATCGATGTCGTGCAGCGAAAACAGCACGTCGAGTGCGATGGCGACGGCGGCGTTGTCGTCGATGATCAGGATGGTAGGCATGTTGCTAGGATACCATCTGGCAACGCGCTTCAGGCACTGCGGGTGGCAATGGCCGGCGATATCGTTGCCGCGCGCCAGGCCGGCCCATACACCGCCAACACGCCGAGCGCCCAGAACACGCCGGCGCCGGCCCACAGGTAAGCCAGCGGCAGCCTGGCCATCTCGAGCTGCGACACCAGCACCTGGTTCAGGCCGATTGCCAGCAGCACGCCGGCGATCACGCCGACACTGGTGATCATAAAATTCTCGGCGACGAAGTAACGCAGGATGTCGACCCGGCGTGCGCCGAGCGCGCGGCGTACGCCGATCTGCTTGCGGCGCTGCGTCACCCACAGGCTGGCCATGCCGACGATGCCGCTGGCGGTGATCAACAGCAGCAGCACGCTGACCGTCACCAGCATCCACGACAGCGCGTTGTCGGCGCGGTAGCGCTCCTTGCGGTCGTCGGCCACCGTCTTCGCTTTCAGGATCACCGGGAAGGCAGCGGCGCGGCGCAGCGCAGCTTCGGCTTCCTTCATCACACGCTCGCGCTGGCCCGGTTCGGCGCGCATGACATACAGTGAGCCATGGCCACTGGACAGGCGCATCGGCACGATGGTGGAATATTCGCCGCGCTCTTCCACCGACGCGTTCTGGGTCTGCAGCCGTTCGACCACGCCCACCACAGGCGCACCGTTGGCGCCTTCGCCGGTGCCGAAATAGAGCGTCTTGCCAATGACGCTGGCGGCGCCCGGCCACACCTTCGCGGCCAGCGCGCGGGTGACGATTATCGCCTTCGGATTGGTGCTGTCGTCGTTTTTGTTCTTGTCGGCATCGATCACTTCGTCGGGCCGGAAATCGCGCCCTTCGACCAGCTTCAGGCCCAAGGTCTGCACCAGCGAGTCGGACGAATAATAGTACGCCGCGTCGGCGCTCGGCTGGACCTGCTTGCGGTCGGCTGCGACGCTGCTGGTCCAGCCCGCATTCGACATCGGCATCTGGTTGGCGAACGCTATCGAGGCGACGCCGCCGACGGCGCGCAGCGTCGCCGTCTCGGCCTTCTGGGTGGCAACCTGCTCGTTATGGTCGCCCTGGCGCAGGTGGCGCACATGAATGTAAAACAGCGCGCTTTCGTCGGCCAGGCCGCTCGGGCGCGCTGCCACTGCCTGGCGCAGGTTGACGATGTGCAGGGCGTTGGCCAGGATCGCCAGGCTGATGGCCACTTGCAGCGCCACCAGGATGGCGCCGGTTTTGCTGCGTAACAGCGCCGACAGGATTGGACGGAATTCCATGATGTCTCCTATTGCGATTTGAGTTGAATGGCCGGCGTCACCTGGCAGGCACGCCAGGTTGGCAGCAGGCCGGCCAGCAGTGCCGCCAGCAGCGACAGGGAAAAAGTCAGGCCGAGCATGGCGAAGTCCATGTGCGCAACCACCGACAGCTCTTGCGAGGACATGGCGATCAGCGCCAGGGCGCCGAACGACAGCAGCAGCCCGAGGAGACCGCCGGCCAGTCCGACCACCGCGGTCTCGGTCAGGAACTGCTGAAAAATGTCGCGGCGTGCGGCGCCCAGGGCGCGCCGCACGCCCACTTCGGATGCGCGCACCGAAAACTTCGCCAGCAGCAGGCCGATGGTGTTGACCAGGCAAAGCAGCAGGAAGCCGAAGGCCAGCCAGGCCGCCAGCCGGCTGTCGTTGCCGACTACCTTCATGTGTTCGAGCCATTCCATGACGTCGAACAGCTGGTTGTCGCCCTTGCGTTTCAGGCGTCCAAGCTTGCGCTGGTCGCTGGCGTAATTGTCCAGGTAGTTCTGCAGGTCGGCGCGCCCGGCGCCGGTGCTGGTTTCGAAGAAAAAGCCGAGCCAGGTGCACTCCGAATCGAGCAGTCCCTGCCAGCCCGGTTCGCGGCGGGAACGGCAGCTCATGCCGCCATTGAGGTCGGCCTTGTGCCGGATCGCGGTGGCGAACGGCAGCATGATGTCGTCTTGCTGGCCGAACGCGCCGGGGCCGCCGACCAGTGCGTAGAATTTCGGCAGCGGCTGCCAGGCCCGCAGTACGCCGACCACCTGGAATTCATGGCCCATCATGCGCAGGCGCTGGCCGACCGGATTGACGGCGCCGAACAGCTTCTCGGCCATCGCGCCGCTCAGCACCACGACGTCGGCGGCGGCCTTGTCGTCCGCTTCGCTCCACGGCTGGCCGTACAGGAAGGGAACGTCGAACATGGCGAAGAAATCGCGGGTCGGCGCGGTGCCCTGCGCCGATATCACGGGTAAATCGTGGCGCGCCGGCTCGATCGGCGCCGCGATGCCATACAGCGCGGTGCGGCGCTCGCCCTGGCCGCTTTTGAGGAAGTTCTGCGCATCGATATAGCTCAACTGGTCATCGCGGTTGTGCTCCTTGTCGGCCGGGTTGTCGCCCTCCAGCGGGCCGTTGTCGACCAGCGGCACGAACAGCCGCTCGCTTTTTTGCGGAATCGGATTGCTCGACATCACATGCAGGATGGTCAGCGTCGACACGCTGGCCGCCACGCCGATTGCCAGCGTCAGCACCATCAGCGCGGTCAGCGCCGGGTTGCGGCGCAGGCTGCGCACGCCAAGCTTGAGATAATAGGAAAACATGGCGACTCCTTATGCGACGTGGCCGGCGGCGTTGGCCTCGGTGTGTGCCTCGGTGTTGGCCTCAAACAGCGACGCTCCCTTGCGCACCAGGTCCGACACCTGGCCGTCGATGATGTGGACGTTGCGCTGCGAGCGCACCGCCAGTTCCGGATCGTGCGTCACCATCAGGATGGTGGTGCCCTGGGCGTTGATTTCTTCGAGCAGCTCCATCACGCTGCGCGCCATCTGGGTGTCGAGGTTGCCGGTCGGCTCGTCGGCCAGCAGCAGCTTCGGGCTGCCGGCCAGCGCGCGCGCGATCGCCACGCGCTGCTGCTGTCCGCCCGACAGCTCGGCCGGGTAATGCTTCATGCGCGAGGCCAGGCCGACTTTGGCCAGCGCGTCCTCGATGCGCTCCTTGCGCTCTCTAGCGTTGAAGCCGCGGTAGCGCAGCGGCACGTCGACGTTATCGAACAGCGACAGGTCGGGGATCAAATTAAACCCTTGGAAGATAAAACCGAGTTTTTCGTTGCGCAGGCGCGAACGGGCGTTGTCGTCCATGCCCTTGACGTTGACGCCATCGAGGATGTACTCGCCGTCGGTGAATTCCTCGAGCAGGCCGGCGATGTTCAAAAAGCTCGTCTTGCCCGAGCCGGACGGACCGGTGACGGTGACGAATTCGCCCTGGTTGACCTGGATTTCGAAGCCGCGCAGCGCGTGCGTTTCGATCATGTGGGTGCGATACACCTTACTAAGATTAGTCATGCGCAGCATGGGACTTCCTTTATTGTTGACGTTATTGGTTGACGCTATTGATTGATCGTTACGCGCGCGGCGTTATTGAAACTGTCGGTGCCGGCGATGACGACCTTGTCGCCGACTTTGACGCCCGACAGGATCTCGACCGCCGTGACGCTGGTGGCGCCGAGCGATATCGGCGTGCGCACCGCAATCGAGTCGTGCATCACGTAGGCGAAGCGGCCGCCTTCGCTGTCGACGAACGGGCCGCGCGGCAGCATCACCACGTTCGGCTTTTCCTCGATCAGCAAGCGGGCCGTTACGCGCTGGCTTTGGCGCAGCCCCTTCGGCTGGACGCCGTCGAAACGCACCCGCGCCAGCACCTGGTTCTTGATCACTTCCGGCGACAGCGCCGACAGCTTGCCGGTGGCGCGTGTGTCGCCCAGCATAATTTCTGCCGTCATGCCCAGGCCCATGTCGGCGACGTAGGTCTCGGGCACCTCGAGTTCGACTTCCAGTTTCGACAGGTCGACCAGCGTCATCAACGGCGTGTTGGCCGCCACCACGCTGCGGTTCTGCACGTTCAGGGTGCCCACAAAACCGTCGACCGGCGCGCGCACGGTCAGTTCGTCGAAGCGGCGCCGGGCGTTCGCCAGCGACAGGCGCTGGCGGTCCAGTTCATTGACCTTGGTTTTGAGCGCCAGCGCGACGTCTTCGCTTTCCAGGGCGGCCGCCTTGGTAGCGTGGCTGGCGCGGATCTGCGCCGAACTCAGGGCGTCCTTCGCCTTCTGGAAATCGATCTTGGCGATGATGCCCACTTGCCCCACGCTGTCATAGCGCTCGAGCGTGCGCTGGGCCGACAGGCGGTCGATCTCGGCGCTGTCGGCCTCGCGCTGGGCCAGCAGTTTTTGCTTCTTGGCCAAGATCTGCTGGCGCGCCACTTCCGCCTCCAACTGCGAATAGCTCGACTGCTCGCGCTTCAAGGCGTCCATCAGGTCGGGCGACTCGAGGACCGCCAGCACATCGCCTTTTTTCACGGCGTCGCCGGCGTTGGTCTTGAGAGTGACGGTGGACAGCGCGGTGGCATACAGGGTCGGGCTGATGGCGGCGACGACGCGGCCGTTGACGGAAGCGTCGCGCACCAGCGTGCCGCGGCCTACTTCGGCGATGCGCAACCGGGCGGCGCTGACCGAATGCTCACTGCTGCGCCAGGCCGACAGCAGCAGCGTGGCGCCGGCCACGGCGAGCACCAGGGCGCCGGCCCAGAAGGCGCGCTGCCTGAATTTGCGCGCCGGGGCAGGGGTAAGGACGGCGTCTTGGGATGAGGTGTCGCGGATCATGGCAGTCGGTCTGGTATCGATACAAACCGTATTGCACGATCTGTGCCAACTGCTAAGTCATTGACTTTAAATCACAATTTTTTTGCGGACGGTGTCCGCTGGCATCCGCTGGACGGACAGTGTCCGGCAGGTATGCAGGCCGGCCGCTAATTTTCCCGCTTGAGCGGCTTTTCCCTGCCGATCACTTCGCGGCAATCGCCTTTCATGACGGCGTTGTCGTAGTCGGCCCAGCCGTAGCTGTCGACGTAGCGTTTGTGCTGCTTGAAGCCCGGATTGACGAAGCTCCATTCGACGCGCTCGCCAGGATAGTGGATGCCGCCGAGGTCGAGCAGCGTATGGAACATGTTCTCGGTCGCCAGTTTGGCCTTGCGGTTGCGTAGCAGCCGCTCGACCTTGCCGGGATAGTGCGCCTGGTACTGGTCCGAATACCAGACGAAGGCGGGCACGTGGAATTCGTACTTGGTGTTGTGGCCGTGGAAGGCGAGCTTGCAGCTCTTGTCGTACAGCGTCTGGCCATGGTCGGCCACGTACAGCATCGAGGTGCGCTGCTGCGACCCCTTCAGCCTGTCGATCAGTTGCGCCAAAAACCAGTCGGTGTACAAGATGCTGCTGTCGTAGCTGTTGTTGAGCTGTGGCTTGATGGTAATGTCGGTGTAGGCCGGCTGGTCGACGCCGAACAGCGATGGCTGCCATTGGTCGAACTGCTTCGGGTAGCGGTGGCTGTAATTCCAGTGGCTGCCCATCGAATGGATGACGATCAGCTTTTTCGGCGCGCGGTCGGCCAGCGCATTGCCGAACGGGCGCAGCAGCACCTCGTCGTAGTTCGAACGGTCGGTAAAACCGCCCAGGTTGACGAACTCGATGACGTTCGCTTCCTTGGCGAACACCGACACCGGCGTATCGAACTTGCCAAACGAGATCTGGTTCGACAGCCAGAACGTCTTGAAGCCGGCTTCCTTGTAGGCGGTAATGAAGGATTTCTCGGCAAAACCGTCCTTCAGGCTTTGCATCGCCGGCTTGCGCGAAATGATGACCGGCACCGACAGCCGGGTTGCCGAGACGGCGGTGATGACGTCCGGCAGGTTCACCACGTTCGCGTGCCCGGACAGCCGCGGATTGGTGTCGCGCCCGTAGCCGTTCAGGCTCCAGCGGTCGGCGCGCGCCGATTCGCCGATCACCAGCACCACGATTTCCGGTTCGCTGTCGGGCTCCTGCTGGCGGGCGCCGAAATGGAAATTGGCGCTGCGCTGGCTCAGTTCGGCGAGATAAGTGCGCTCTTTATAGTAGTCGACGCCGCGCGCCACCAGGCCAAACGGCCACGACTGGGCAAAGGCGTCGAATTCGAACGGCAGCCTGGCCCAGGGCGCCAGCGGCGGCAGCTTCCAGCCGGTGTGGCCGGGCTTGGCCGTGGCCGGCGCAATGCCGAATTTGTGGCCGTAGGCCCACACCGCGACGCATATCGCCAACGCGATCAGGACCACCGGGCGCGAGCCGTCGTTCCAGTCCAGTTCTCGGGTCCTGCGCGCCACGCCCCAGCTGGCAACCCACCAGACGACGATGCCGGCCATCACCGCCAGCATCAGCCACACCTTGCTGCCGAGAAAATCCAACGCTTCCCCCGGGCTTGTCTCGGCAATGATGCCGAGGTGGTGGGTCGAAATGCCCTGGCCGTAATAGGTAATCAAATACACTTCGGCCGGCAGCGCTACGAAAGCGGGGATCAGGAGCCAGTGAAACCAGGCGGGACGCTTGAATATGGCCCAGGCCGCCAGCCAGCCGACGAACGCGACGCCGAGCACCTGCCACGGCCGCTCGAGGGGTTTGCCAAGCAGCATCGGCACGAAGGGCACGGCGGACACCGCCAGGTAAGTCAGCAGCAAAAACAGGGGAGCAGGGCGCAGCAGGGTTCGCATCGGCGTCAGGGTCGGTTGAAGAAGGCAAAGCCACCTATTATCCGGCTCTTTTGGCCAGAATGAAACAATTGTGGGGCGATATTGCCCTTCACGGCACGGCGTGCCACGCACGTTGGCGTTCAGTTCCTGCTCATGTCCTGCTTACTAAACAGGTTGACCGCCTGCCTGATCGGGCCTATACTCGCGAGTTCTCGAATTTATTCTGCACATCGTATCGCAATCGCGGCCGCTCGCATTCCGAGTGGCTGTCGGCGCCTCCCTTGTCAGTGCAAACCGGGACTAGGTTTTAGTCCCCGGGCGTTTCGCCCGGGTTATTCATGTTGTATCTTTGTTGGATTTATAACGATGCCAACCATCAATCAACTGATTCGCAATCCACGTGTCGCGCTGACCGTGAAGAGCAAATCGCCGGCGCTGGAAAACAGCCCGCAAAAACGTGGTGTTTGCACCCGTGTGTATACGACGACCCCAAAGAAGCCAAACTCGGCTCTGCGTAAGGTCGCCAAAGTTCGCCTGACCAACGGTTTCGAAGTCATTTCGTACATCGGCGGTGAAGGCCACAACCTGCAGGAGCACAGTGTCGTGCTGCTGCGCGGCGGTCGTGTCAAAGACTTGCCGGGTGTGCGTTACCACATGGTTCGCGGTGCACTCGATACCCAGGGCGTCAAAGACCGTAAGCAGTCGCGTTCGAAGTACGGTACCAAGCGCGCTAAAGCAGGCAAGAAGTAATTTTTTAACTTCGCTGCCCATTTGATAGAGTTGAACCGATCGTAATGGTCGAGTAAGTGGTTGGTCATGATGGCCACCGCGAGTGTTGCGCAAGCAGCCTCAACTGAAGACTGAAAGGAATTGAAATGCCACGTCGTCGTGAAGTCCCCAAGCGCGAAATCCTGCCTGATCCAAAATACGGCAACCAGGATGTCGCCAAATTCGTCAACGTGCTGATGCTGTCGGGTAAGAAATCGATCGCTGAAAGCATCATTTACGGTGCTTTCGAGCACATCCGCACCAAGTCCGGCAAGGATCCGTTGGAAGTGTTCGCCACCGCGATCAACAACGCCAAGCCAATGGTCGAAGTGAAGTCCCGCCGCGTCGGCGGCGCCAACTACCAGGTGCCAGTTGAAGTGCGTCCAGTGCGCCGCATGGCCCTGTCGATGCGCTGGCTGCGTGAAGCTGCCAACAAGCGCAGCGAAAAATCGATGCCACAGCGCCTTGGCGGCGAGCTGATGGAAGCCGCGGAAATGCGCGGCGGTGCCATGAAGCGTCGTGATGAAGTTCACCGCATGGCTGAAGCGAACAAGGCGTTTTCGCACTTCCGCTTCTAATCAAGGGCCAATCCCGGGTTGTATCAGCCCCGGGCGCGGTCATGCATCTGTTGTTCGAGGCCGGGCTCATTTTGTTCACAAAATGCCGCTCGGTTTTGTCCATTCAAAGATTTAGGAATAATTATGGCACGCAAGACCCCCATTGAGCGCTACCGCAATATCGGTATCTCCGCTCACATCGATGCTGGCAAGACCACCACGACTGAGCGCGTCCTGTTTTACACGGGCGTGAACCACAAGATCGGCGAAGTGCATGATGGCGCGGCCACCATGGACTGGATGGAGCAGGAGCAGGAACGCGGTATCACGATTACCTCGGCTGCGACGACTTGCTTCTGGAAGGGAATGGCTAACAACTTCCCTGAGCACCACATCAACATCATCGACACCCCGGGCCACGTCGACTTCACGATTGAAGTCGAACGCTCGATGCGCGTGCTCGACGGCGCCTGCATGGTTTACTGTGCAGTCGGCGGCGTGCAGCCGCAGTCGGAGACCGTATGGCGTCAAGCTAACAAGTACAAAGTGCCACGCCTGGCGTTTGTGAACAAGATGGACCGTACCGGCGCCAACTTCTTCAAGGTCTACGAGCAGATGCGCGCGCGCCTGAAGGCGAACCCGATTCCGCTGCAGATCCCGATCGGCGCCGAAGAGAACTTCCTCGGCGTGGTCGACCTGGTCAAGATGAAGGCCATCTACTGGGACGACGCGTCGCAGGGCATGAAGTTCGACTACCGCGACATCCCGACCGAGCTGCAAGCGCAAGCCGACGAGTGGCGTGTCAAGATGGTCGAAGCGGCCGCTGAAGCGACCGACGAACTGATGAACAAGTACCTCGACGAAGGCGACTTGACGGAAGAAGAGATCAAGACCGGCCTGCGCATGCGCACGCTGGCGTCGGAAATCGTCCCGATGATGTGCGGCACCGCCTTTAAAAACAAGGGCGTGCAGGCCATGCTCGACGGCGTGATCGAATACCTGCCGTCGCCGATCGACATCAAGCCGGTGCAAGGCATGGACGAAGACGACCAGCCGACCAGCCGCAAAGCCGACGACAACGAGAAATTCGCTGCGCTGGCATTCAAGATCATGACCGACCCGTTCGTTGGCCAGCTGATCTTCTTCCGCGTCTACTCCGGTTCGATCAAGTCGGGCGACACCGTGTTCAATCCGATCAAGAACAAGAAAGAGCGTCTTGGCCGTATTTTGCAGATGCACGCCAACCAGCGTGAAGAAATCAAGGAAGTCCACGCCGGCGACATCGCCGCCGCGGTCGGCCTGAAAGACGCGACGACCGGCGAAACGCTGTGCGATCCGTCGGCCATCATCACCTTGGAAAAGATGGTGTTCCCTGAGCCGGTGATCCAGCAGGCCGTCGAGCCGAAGACCAAGGTCGACCAGGAAAAAATGGGCCTGGCGCTGAACCGCCTGGCACAGGAAGATCCATCGTTCCGCGTCAAGACGGACGAGGAATCGGGCCAGACCATCATCGGTGGTATGGGCGAGCTGCACCTGGAAATTATCGTCGACCGCATGAAGCGCGAATTCGGCGTCGAAGCGACCGTCGGCAAGCCGCAGGTGGCTTACCGCGAGACGATCCGCAAAGTTTGCGAAGAGTCCGAAGGCAAGTTCGTCAAGCAGTCCGGTGGCCGCGGTCAGTACGGTCACGTGGTTCTGAAGATCGAGCCGCAAGAGCCGGGCAAGGGTTTCGAGTTCATCGACGCCATCAAAGGCGGCACCGTGCCACGCGAGTACATCCCGGCAGTTGAAAAAGGTGTGCGCGGTACGCTCAACACCGGCGTGCTGGCGGGCTACCCGGTAGTCGACGTCAAGGTCACGCTGTTCTTCGGTTCGTACCACGATGTGGACTCGAACGAAAACGCGTTCCAGATGGCCGCTTCGATGGCATTCAAGGACGGTTGCCGCAAGGCGTCGCCGGTCATCCTCGAGCCGATGATGGCAGTTGAAGTGGAAACGCCGGAAGACTACGCCGGTACCGTGATGGGCGACTTGTCGTCGCGTCGCGGCATGGTGCAGGGCATGGACGAGATTCCAGGCGGCGGCGGCAAGATCATCAAAGCCGAAGTGCCACTGTCCGAAATGTTCGGTTACTCGACCTCGCTGCGTTCAGCAACGCAAGGCCGTGCGACCTACACGATGGAATTCAAGCACTATTCGGAAGCGCCTAAGCACGTGACTGACGCGATCATCACGGCTAAAGCCAAGTAATCAATATGGGCCGGGGGTGTCCCCGGCCTGTAAAATAATCTCAGTAAATAGCTCTTTAAGGAAGAATAAAATGGCAAAAGGTAAATTCGAACGGACCAAGCCGCACGTCAACGTCGGCACCATCGGTCACGTTGATCACGGCAAGACGACCCTGACGGCTGCGATCGCAACTGTGCTGTCGAAGAAATTCGGC
>NZ_PDOB01000022.1 GCF_002760665.1 Massilia psychrophila
GGCGTCGGCAGCGGTGGCCAGCCACGCGGCCGTGACGGCGCCGGCCGCGCCACTCCAGCAGGCACGGCCGATGCCGGCGCAAATTCAAGCGCCGAGCTACGCCGCAATGCCGCCGGCGGCTGTCGCCACCGGTGCGCCGGCGATGAACTCGGCGCGCGCCGCCATCAACGCCGCGCTCGAGGCAGCCCGTTCGGCCAGCCGCGGCCAGAACGCCGCGCCAAAGCGGCCGACCGCGATGTCGAACCAGGCGGCCGCCAGCGCGCAAGCACAAGCACAAGCGCCAGCAACTGCGCCGGCGCCGCCGTCCCAGCCAGAACCGGAGCCTGCGCCACCCGCACCCGCCGCCGCGCCGTCGCCGCCGCCGCCCTGGGATCAGCCAGGGGCGCCATCCGCCGCAGCGGCGCCGGTAGTGCAGGCCGCGCGCCAGGTTGAGGAAGAGGACGAAGGCCCGCCATCCTGGGTCACCGAATTTTCCGACGATACCGCGCTGGCGCAGCAAGCGCCAGCCGCCGCATTGATCGTGCCGGCCCGCGCGAGCGCCGCAGCGCGCGCGCCGTATATCATCACGCCGGTGCCCGCCATCGAATGGGATGGCAACTGGCCGGCGCTGGCGGCGACCCTGGCCTTGCGCGGCGTGTCGCAGCAATTGGCGATGCAGACCGAACTGGTCGGGTGCACCAGCGACGGCCACCAGAGCACGTTCCGCCTGCGCGCACCGATCGATACCTTGCGCGCCAGCGGCAATACCGAAAAACTGGCGGCTGCGCTGCAGGAACGTTTTCCGCGCACCCGGGTCGCGGTCGAAATCGATCTCGGCCCGGTCTGGTTCACCGCTGGCGTCGAGGCCCAGGCCTGGCGCGAGCAGTGCATGCAGCAGGCCGAGGCGACTGTCGCCGGCGACGTCTTCGTGCAGGAGATGGGGCGCCAGTTGGGCGCCTTCGTGGTCCAGGGCTCGGTGCGTCCGCCTTCGGGCGCGGCCTGAGCCTGCCGTCGAATGCCCTATAATTTGTCACTGTATTTGTCACCCTTTTAGATTTCGGAGAACACCATCATGATGAAGAACCAGCTCGCAGGCCTGATGAAGCAAGCCCAGGCCATGCAGGACAATATGAAGAAGGCGCAGGAGCAACTGGCGCTGATTGAAGTCGAGGGCCAGTCCGGTGCCGGCCTGGTGAAGATCGTCATGACGTGCAAGAACGACGTCAAGCGCGTGTCGATCGACCCGTCGCTGCTGGCTGACGACAAGGACATGCTCGAAGACCTGGTCGCCGCCGCGTTTAACGACGCCGTGCGCAAGGCCGAAGCGACGTCGGCCGAAAAAATGAGCGGCATGACGGCCGGCATGGCGCTGCCGCCAGGCTTCCAGATGCCGTTTTGAGCCGTCAGTGATTGATCTTTCTTTGATCCTCCAATGTCGAAGTCGCTCGATTTCCTGACCGAGGCTTTGCGCCGGTTGCCCGGCGTCGGTCCGAAGTCGGCGCAGCGGATGGCTTTCCACTTGCTGCAGCACGACCGCGAGGGCGCGGCGATGCTGTCGCGCGCGCTATACCAGGCGGTCGACACGGTGCACCACTGCGCGCTGTGTAATACCTTCGCCGAAACCGAGGTATGCAGCCTGTGCCAGGACGACGCGCGCGACCGCACCTTGCTGTGCGTGACCGAAACTCCGGCCGACCAGATGATGATCGAACAGACCTTGACTTACAAGGGCCTGTATTTCGTGCTGATGGGGCGGCTCTCTCCGCTCGACGGCATCGGCCCGAAGGACATTCACCTTGAAAAGCTGATCGGGCGCGCTGCCGACGGTGTCGTCGGCGAGGTGGTGCTGGCCACCAATTTCACCAACGAGGGCGAGGCCACCGCCCATTACATCGGCGAAATGCTCAAGGCGCGCGGGCTGCGCGTGTCGCGCCTGGCGCGCGGGGTGCCGGTCGGCGGCGAACTCGAGTACGTCGACGCCGGCACCATTGCGCGCGCGATGCTCGACCGCCGCGCCACATAGCAAACGCGATGGACGCCATGGACGCAAAGAATACGCCGATGGGACCGGGGGCGTTGGCCGGCATCAAGGTGCTCGAACTGGGCACGCTGATCGCCGGTCCCTTCTGCGCGCGCATGCTGGCCGAATTTGGCGCCGACGTCATCAAGATCGAAACCCCCGATGGCGGCGACCCGCTGCGCAAGTGGCGCGTGCTCAAGGACGGCACCTCGCTGTGGTGGTCGGTCCAGGCCCGTAACAAAAAATCGCTGACGTTAAACATGAAGGATGCGCGCGGCTGCGCCATCGCCAAAAAACTGGCTTTGGCCGCTGACATCGTGATCGAGAATTACCGTCCTGGCGTGCTCGAAAAATGGGGCATCGGCTACGAACAGCTCAAGCGCGACAATCCGGCCGCGATCATGGTGCGCCTGTCCGGCTTTGGCCAGAGCGGGCCGATGAAGGACCAGCCCGGTTTTGGCGCGATCGGCGAATCGATGGGCGGCTTGCGCCATGTGTCGGGTTTTCCGGACCGTCCGCCGGTGCGGGTGGGCGTCTCGATCGGCGACTCTGTGGCGGCGCTGCACGGCGTGATCGGCGCGATGATGGCGCTGCGCCACCGCGATGCGACCGGCGGGCGATCTGGCGGCCAGGGCCAGATGGTCGACGTGGCGCTGTACGAGTCGGTGTTCAACCTGATGGAGTCGCTGGTGCCTGAGTTCGACTACGCCGGCGTGGTGCGCGAGCGAACCGGCGGCGCGCTGCCCGGCATCGTGCCGTCGAATACCTACGCCACCGCCGACGGCGAGAGCATCGTCATCGCCGGCAATGGCGACGCCATTTTCAAACGTCTGATGCTGGCGATTGGCCGCATCGACATGGCCGGCGACGCGGGTCTGGCGCGCAACGACGGCCGGGTGCCGCGCAGCCTGGAGATCGATTGCGCGATCCAGGCCTGGTGCTCCGGCCTCGACATCGACAGCGCGCTGGCGGTGCTGCGGGCGGCCGATGTGCCGGCCGGAAAAATCTATTCGGTGCGCGACATGATGAGCGACCCGCAGTTTCTCGCCCGCGGGATGTTCGAGCAGCACCAGTTTGCCGACGGCACGCCGGTCAAGATGCCGGCCATCACGCCCAAGCTGTCGGCCACGCCAGGGGTGACGCGCTGGCTCGGTCCGACGCTGGGCGAGCACACCGACGCGGTGCTGCTCGAGCTCGGCTACAGTAGTGACGAGATCGCTATTTTTCGGCGTGACGGCGTGGTATAAAGTGCCTTGACCCGTTTTGAGTGTGCGCAAACCGCGCTAGTGGCGCGCTGCTATCGTGAGCCTTACTCACGATGGACCCTCGAGCATGCATCTGGTCGACATCACGATGTTTTATGCCGCGGAAGGCGGCGGCGTCAGCACCTACCTGAACGCCAAGGCGCGCTGGCTGGCGCGGCACAGCCGCATCGCCCACACCATCGTCAGCCCGAACGTGCACAGCGGCGGCAGGGCGCCGGCGCTGCGCGAAGTCCCGGCGATTGCGTTTCCTGGCATCCACGGCTACCGCATGCCGCTTACGATCGCCTCCCCAGCGCGCATCCTGCGCGCGCTGCAGCCTGACCTGATCGAAGCGGGCGACGCCGGCCACTGCGCCTGGGCGGCGCTGCGGGTCAAGCGCGAGCTCGGCATTCCGGCAGTCGCTTTCTATCATTCCGATCTGCCGCGGCTGATTGCCAACCGCTTCGGTGCGGTGGCGATGCGCGGCACCCGTGCTTACCTCGCCCGGCTTTACCGTCAGTTCGACATGGTGATGGCGCCGAGCCGGCTGATGGTGCAGCAGTTGCTCGAGATGGGCGTTGCCGATGCCATCCACCAGCCGCTCGGCATCGACATCGACGTGTTTCGCCCGCAACGGCGCATTGACACCCTGCGCAAGCATTTGCACTTGCCGCCGGACGCGCGCCTGCTGGTCTACGCCGGGCGCTTTACGGCGGAAAAAAAACTCGACGTGCTGATCGACGCGGTGCGCAAACTCGGCCGGCCGTATCACCTGGTGCTGGTCGGTGGCGGCGCCGCGCTGCCGCGTTTTCCGCAGATCACCCATATCCCGTTCCGGCGCGACCAGCGCGTGCTGGCCCGCCTGTTGGCCAGCTGCGACGTGATGGTTCATCCGGGCGACTGTGAAACCTTCGGCCTGATCGCGCTCGAAGCGATGGCTTGCGGCTTGCCGGTGGTGGCGACCGGCGGCGGCGTGGCCGAGCTGGTCGATGAGCAGACCGGGCTGCTGGTGCGGCCCGACAGCGCCGCCAGCCTGGCCGAAGGAATCGCCGCCATGTTCGAGTGCGACCTGGCGGCGCTGGGGGCCAACGCGCGCCGTAAGGCACAGGACCACCACGACTGGAATCTGGTGATGCCGCAACTGCTGAACCGTTACGGTGAACTGCTGGCTAGCCGCCAGCGCGCCGAATTCGACGCCGATCGCATCTGTGCAACCGACTGAGCCCAAAGCGCTGTGCGTCTCGATCCACGATGTCGCGCCCGACACGTGGGCCGACTGCGCGCGCCTGCATGCGGCGCTGCGCGCGGTGGCCGACGTGCCGCTGACCTGGCTGGTGGTGCCGCACTACCACGGCCGCGCCCTGGCCGCGCCGGCAATGGAGGATGGCTTGAACGGCGTGCTGGCGCAAGGCCATGAACTGGCGCTGCATGGCTACACCCACCTCGACAGCGCGGCGCCCGGCGCCAGTTGGCGCAGCCGCTTCCTGCGCACGGTCTACACGCAAAACGAAGGCGAGTTCGCCGCCATTGACATTGAAGATGCCAGGTCGCGCATCGAATCCGGGCTGGCCTGGTTCGGCGAGCGCGGATGGCCGGTGCGCGGTTTCGTGCCGCCAGCCTGGCTGTTGGGCGAAGCGGCGTGGCGCGCGCTACGCGGTTTTCCGTTCGAGTACACCACCACGATGCGCTATTTTCACTGGCTTCAGACGGGCAGGAAGCTGTCGTCGCCGGCGCTGGTGTATGCGGCGCGCAACCGCAGCGGCCGGCTGCTGTCGCCGCGTGTGGCCGGCGCGATGGCCTCGCTGCTGGCGCCGGCGCCGCTGGTACGGCTGAGCCTGCACCCGCCCGACGCCCGCCATCCGGCTTTGCTGCGCCATGCCCAGCACTTGGTCGAGCGCCTGCTGGCTGATCGGCAGCCGCTCACCAAGGGCAATTTCGCCAGCGCGTTCGTTGCGTCCGCGCTTCCCATGTGCGAGCTGGGCTGACGCAAGGAGAGCGGATCTGCATGCCGGCCTGAGTGTCGGCCTTAATGTCGGCCTGAACGCTGACCCGACGTGGACTTGCGCATCGATTTACCAGGCCGGCCCCCACATCCCGCCGCCGCCCCAATGCGAACGGCCGAAGCCGCCATAAAAATTGCTTGAGCCGTAACGCAGGATATCGTCCTTGGTGCTCAGTTGCAGCACGCAGTTGCGCCACGGGTCGGAGTTGGCTTGATATCCCAGCCGGACGCAGGCCGGGCCGTATTCGGCGACGATGCGGTCCATGTCGGCCTGCTTGCGCGCGGCCCGCTCCTGCGGCGTGGTGCAGCCGGCCAGCAAGAAGGCGCTGGCCGCGACAATCAAGAGCTGTCGCATATCGATTCCTTTCCAAAGAAAAACGTGCCCCCGTAAACGGTTTATTTGTTTGAGCTTAAGGGCGAGGCCTGTTCAATCCATGATCCAGATCAATCCGGCGCGGAAAACCGGTCGCTTCGCCGCCAGCGAAATTGTTTTTATTATCAATATTTTCTGTCACTATTGTTAGTTTTTTTAATTGGAAGGGAGTGCGATGCACAATCCGGGACTGAAACGCTGGTCGTTGCGGGTCTTGCTGAGCTGCGTTGGCGTGTTGGCGTTGGCGTTGCTGGCGGCCTGGCTGTTCTTGCGCGCCAGCCTGGCCCAGCTCGACGGCACGCGCCGCGCGCCCGGCCTGTTTGCCACCGTCAGCGTGGCGCGCGATACATACGGCGTGCCGCTGCTGCAAGGGAGCAACCGGCTCGACCTTTCCTACACCACCGGTTTCATCCACGCCCAGGACCGGTTTTTTCAAATGGACTTGCTGCGCCGGGTCGGCGCCGGCGAGTTGGCCGAGCTGTTCGGCGAGCGCGCGCTGGCGGCCGACAAGGCGCATCGTCTGCACCGCTTTCGCGCGCGCGCCGAGCGGATGCTTGCAGCCATGCCGGCCGCCGAGCGCCAGTTCATCGACCGTTACGTCGCTGGCGTCAACGACGGCATGAAAGCGCTCGGAGCCCGGCCGTTCGAATACGCGTTGACCGGAACCGCGCCGCGCGCCTGGAACGCGGCCGATTCGCTGCTGGTGGTGTGCGCGATGTTTTTCGATTTGCAGGGCAGCCAGGAACCGCGCAAGCTGGCGCGCGGCTGGATCGTCGAGCACACCGACCCGGCGCAGCGCGCTTTCCTGCTGCCGGATGTCACCGAATGGGACACGCCGCTCGACGCGGCGCTGCTGCCTGGTCGAACACCCATCCCGCCGCTGCCACCGCGCTGGTGGGGCCAGCGCGGCGGCAGCGCTTTGCTGCGGGTAGCGTCGGCCGACTTCATCGATGCGGTCGGCAGCAACAACTGGGCGGTGGCCGGCAGCCGCAGCCGGGACGGCGGCGCCATCGTGTCCAATGACATGCACCTCGGTCTGCAACTGCCGACCACCTGGTACCGGCTGGCGCTGCAGTTCCAGGACGCCGACGGCAAGCCGCGCCGCATGGCCGGCCTCATGCTGCCGGGTACGCCGCCGCTGATTGTCGTCGGCAGCAACGGCCATGTGGCCTGGGGGTACACCAACAGCTACGCCGATCTGCTCGACCTGGTCGCGCTCGATGTCGATCCGGCCAACCCGGCCCGGGTGCGCACGCCGAACGGCTGGGAGACGCTGGCAAGCCATGATGAGACCATCCTGGTAAAAGGCGCAAAAGCGCACCGGTTCGTAGTGCGCGACAGCTCGCTCGGTCCCCTGCGCCAGGCGGGCGGGCGCACCTACGCGATTCACTGGATCGCGCACCTGCCCGGCGCACTCAATTTAAACCAGCGCAAGCTGGAGACGGCCGACACGCTGGTGGACGCGCTGGCGGCGGCGGCCACGATCGGCATCCCGGCGCAAAATTTCATCGCCGGCGACGACAAGGGCAACATCGGCTGGACCATCACCGGCATGCTGCCGCGCCGGGCGATGGCTGCGGTTACCTGGGACGGCGCGCTGGCGCCGGCCAACTATCCGCGCATCGTCAATCCGGCCAGCAGACAACTGTCGAGCGCAAACAGCCGCCAGCTGATGGGGGCGGGCGCGCAGCTGATCGGCGACGGCGGCTTCGACCTTGGGGCGCGCGGCCGTCAGATCCACGACGGCTTGCTGGCGCTCGGGGCCGATACCGACCTCAAGGCCGTGTACGGCGTCACGCTCGACGACCGGGCGATTTTCATGGCCGGCTGGCGCCAGCGCGCGATCGCCGCGCTCGATGCCGCCGCTGTTGCGGCCAAGCCGCAGCGCGCCGAATTCCTGCGCCTGCTGCAAACGGGATGGCGCGGGCGCGCCAGCGTCGACTCGACCGGCTACCGGCTGGCGCGCGGCTTCATGTGGGCGCTGTACGACCTGCTGTTCGGCGCCGCCAACGTCGACATGGCCGCGCTCGACGACAAGGCCGGCATGAACGCGGCCAGTGCGCGCTGGCCGGCGGTGGTGGCGCGCCTGCTCGACGAACGGCCGGCGTCCTGGCTGCCGGCGGCGTATCCAAACTGGCGCTCGCTCGAGCTGGCGGCGATCGACGCGGTGATCGCGCAGCTGACCGCCGGCGGCGAGCCGCTGGCAAAGGCGACCTGGGGCGCGCGTAATACGGCGTCCATCGCGCATCCGATCAGCAGGGCCGTGCCGGCGTTGAGGCGTTTTCTGGCGGCGCCGGCCGACTCGCTTCCCGGCGACGCCAACATGCCGCGCGTGGCGGGCCCCAATTTTGGCCAGTCGGAACGGATGACGCTTACGCCGGGCAAGGAGGAACAAGGGGTCTTCAACATGCCGGGAGGGCAGAGCGGACACCCGCTATCGCCGTTTTTCCTGCGCGGGCATGCGGCGTGGGTGGCGGGGGAGACGGTGCCGCTGCTGCCCGGGCCGGCCGTTCATACGCTGCGCTTCGAGAAGTAGCCGTCGTTGCCGCCGGCCGGTTTAACGAGCTATTCGGCTACTTCGCCGGCGCCGGCGCCGCCGCGCACGGCTGCAGCAGGATCTGCGTGATGGCCTCGTGCGGCGACGGATGGCCCAGGTAAAAGCCTTGCACCATGTCGCAGCCGTACTCCTGCAGCATCAACAGTTGCTCGTCGGTCTCGACGCCTTCGGCCACTACCACCATCTTCAAGCCGTGCGCCATCGCGATGATGGCGCGCGTGATGGCGGCGTTTTCGGTGTCCTGGGGCAGGCCGCAAATGAAGCTCTTGTCGATCTTCAGTGCCCGCACGTCGAAGCGTTTGAGGTAGTTCATCGACGAATAGCCGGTGCCGAAGTCGTCGATCGACAGGTACACGCCGATCGCCCGCAGCTGCTCGAGCGTGGCCATGGTGGCGCGGGCGTCATCCATCAGCGTGCCTTCGGTCAGTTCGAGTTCGAGCATTTTTGGATCGAGCCCGGTGTCATGCAACGCCGAGATGACGATCTGCGACAGGTTCTCGTCCTTGAACTGCTTGGCCGACAGGTTCACCGCCATTCGCAGCGAGCGCCTGGCGATGCGATGCCATGCCATGGCCTGGTTGCAGGCGGTGCGCAGTACCCATTCGCCGATTGGCACGATCAGGCCGGTTTCTTCGGCCAGCGGAATGAATTCGGTCGGCGAGACGATGCCGCGTTCGGGGTGGCGCCAGCGCACCAGCGCTTCGACGCCGACGATCTCGCCGGTGCGCACTTCGATCTGCGGCTGGTACAGCAGGTACAGTTCCTGGTTCTTGAGCGCCTTGCGCAGGCCGACTTCGAGTTTGACGTGGCTCATGATCTGCATCGTCAGCGATGAGCTGTACAGCTTCGCGTTGTTCTTGCCGCAGTTTTTGGCGTGGTACATCGCGGTGTCGGCAAACTTGAGCAGCGAATCGCAGTCGTCGCCGTCTTCCGGGAACAGCGAGATGCCGATACTGGCGGTCACGAAAATCTCGTTGCCGTCGATAAGGAAGGGGCGCCGCATCGCTTCTTTGACCCGCTGCGCGACATTGAGCGCGTGATCGACCCGTTCGAGGTCCGGGATCAGGATGGTGAATTCGTCGCCGCCCAGACGGGCCAGGTTGTGCGACTGGTCGCCGCGTGCCACCAGGTCGCTCGGGCGGATGGTTTCGCGCAGGCGCTCGGAAACCACCTTGAGCAGACTGTCGCCGACGTTGTGGCCGAGCGTGTCGTTGATGCGCTTGAAGGCGTCGAGGTCCATGAACAGCACGGCGAACTTCTTGTTGCCGGTCTTCGAACGGTGCAGCTCGCGCTCCAGCGTTTCGAGGAAGGCTTGGCGGTTCGGGATACCGGTCAGGCTGTCGCAGTAGGCCAGGCGGCGGATCTGTTCTTCCGTGCGTTTGCGTTCGCTGATGTCGCGCACCAGGCCGAGTACCTCGCTCGCTCCCGTGGCGACCAGCCGCGCCTCGAAGTGATGCACGGCGCCGAAGCGCACCAGTTCGTAATCGACTGAGCGGATATGCTGGGTGTCGAGCACCGCGCGCATCTGTTCGACCAGGCGTTCGGCGATATCGCGCGGGAATACCTCGGTGACGTGCTTGCCGATGCACGCTTCCATCGGAAAAGCGGAGATGTTGCCGTGGCCGGGGCGCTCGTGGCCCGGCTCGTAATCGAGGTAGAAGCCGTCGCGGTTGAGGCGGAAAAACGTGTCGGGTATGGCCGCGAGAACCGCCCGGTTGTGGGCGTCGGCAGCGCGCAGGCGCACGATGGCGTCGGAAGCGCGCAGCACGTACAGCACGCGGTGGCCGAGGATCGGCCAGTTGATCGGTTTCGAGACGAAATCGGTGGCGCCCACTTCGTAGGCGTTGGTGACCGCCTCGATGTCGTCGCCGCCGGTGACCATGATGATCGGCACCGGCGCGCCGGTTTCGATGCGGCGGATCTCGCGGCAGGCCGAAAAACCGTCCATGTTCGGCATCTCGACGTCGAGCAGGATCAGGTCCGGCGACATGCTCTGGAAGTAGGCGACGGCCTGGGCACCATCTTCCGCTTCGATGCCGTCGAGTCCGACCTGGCCGAGCATTTCGAGCATCAGGAGCCGCATGACCGGATCATCATCGGCGACCAGGACGACACCGCGTTTGGTAGAGTTGGGGGATGCCATGTCAATGTTCCTTCTCTAAGATGGCACTGAGCGAATGCCGGACAGCCTGGAATTCGTGCTCCATGTCGGTGAGGATGCCGGCCGCTCCTTCGGTGGTGTCGGTGCGGCCCAGGTGCTCCATGTCCTTGCACATTTGCGCCAGCGTTTCGGCGCCGACGTTGGCGCTGCTCGATTTGAGACTGTGCGCGACCTTGCGCAGGTTGCCGGCGTCAAAGCCGGCGATCGCGACGCGCAGCGTTTGCAGATGCTGCGGCGTGTCGTCGACGTAGGCGTTGATGACGCGCTGGACCAGCGCGCCGCCGCGCTCGGGCGACAGCGCGCGAATGTTGTCGAGCGCATGCTGGTTAATAACGTCGCGTGAGCCGGCGCCGCGTTTCGGCTGGACACTCTGGCCAGGGCTTGGCTGCACCGGCTTGGGCTGAACCGGTTCGCGTTGAACCGACTCGCGCTGTACAAATTCGAGTACCTGCGGCGGCAGTGAAGGGCGCTGCTCGGCGTGGTGAACCGTCGACGCCAGCGGCAGCGCGATCCAGCGGCCGATGACCGCGCCCAGCTGCTGCTGGGTGAACGGCTTGCTCAGGTAATCGTCCATGCCGGCGGCCAGGCACGATTCGCGGTCGCCCTGCAGCGCGTTGGCGGTGATCGCGATGACCGGCACCTTGCGCGCACGGCCGTTGTCGCGTTCGAAACGGCGGATCTCGGAAGTGGCGGCAAAGCCGTCCATCACCGGCATCTGGCAGTCCATCAGCACGATGTCGTACTGGCCCTCGCGCACCGCCTGCAGCGCTTCCTCGCCATTGCGCGCGCAACTGACGTCCAGCCCCAGACTGTCGAGCATCGCGGTGGCCACTTCGACGTTGACCGGGTTGTCCTCGGCCAGCAGTACCCTGCGCTGGCGGGTGCCGGCACTGACCTGGCGTACCGACGCCGGCGGCTCGGCCAGCGGGGCGACGGCGACGCCTTTGCGCGGACGGGTGGCAATGCACTCGAACAGGTCGCCCGGACGTACCGGCTTGATCAGCTGGTAGGCGACGCCGGCTTCGCGGCGTTGCTGCGGATCGGCCGCCAGCCGGTCGGAGCTGAGCAGCAGGATGCGGGTGGCGCGGCTGGCTGGATCGGCGCGAATGCCGGCGGCGAGCGACAGGCCGCTGGTGCGCTCGAGGTCCATGTCGAGGATGGCGACATCGTATGGCTGGCCGGCGCGCGCCGCCGATACCAGCCGCTCGGTCGCCTGCATGGCCGAGCCGACGCTGTCGCACGTGAGCTTCCAGGCCACTACCTGGTGCTCGAGTTCTTCGCGGCTGGCTAAATGTTCGTCGACGATCAAAACGCGGAGTCCTTCAATGGCGGTGAGGGAAAATCCAGGCTCGTCAGGGTCGACGCGCCGCTTGTCAAAACTTACCGTGAACCAAAAGATGGAGCCTTGCGTTAAAGCATTATCGACACCAATTCTCCCGCCCATCAACTCGACCAGTTGCTTCGAGATAGCCAGGCCGAGGCCGGTGCCGCCATACTTGCGCGTGGTTGATCCGTCCGCTTGCGAAAACGCCTCAAAGATGCGGTCGCGCGCCTCGCGCGAGACGCCGATGCCGGTGTCGTGCACCTCGAAGCGCAGCGCCACCGATTGCTGGTCCTCGCGGTTGACCTGGACCTTGGCAAGGATGCGGCCCCGGTCGGTGAACTTGATGGCGTTGCCAAGCAGGTTGGCAACGATCTGGCGCAGCCGGTTGGGATCGCCGCAGATCGAGATCGGGATGTTGTTGGCAATGTCGAAATCGAGCCCGATGCCCTTGGCCTGGGCTTGCGGGGTGTAGACGTTGTTGATGTCGTCGAGCAAATCCCACAAATTGAAATTGATGTACTCGACGCTCAATTTGCCGGCCTCGATCTTGGAAAAGTCGAGAATGTCGTTGATGATTACCAACAAGTGCTCGCCAGAACTTTTGACCAGCTTGGTGTATTTGCGCTGCAGCTCGCTCAGGTTGGTGCCGAGCAGCATCTCCGTCATGCCGAGCACGCCGTTCATCGGCGTGCGGATCTCGTGGCTCATGGTGGCGAGAAAGGCGCTCTTCGCCCGGCTTGCCGCCTCGGCCGCGTTCTTGGCCTTTTCAAGCTGTTCGGTGCGCACGCTGACCTGGCGCTCGAGCTCGTCGCGGTGGTGGGTAAGAGCCGCGCCGCGGCCCTCGATCTGCGCCAGCATGTCGTTGAAGCTGTCGATCAAAGTGCCGAGCTCGTCGGTGCGGTCGTGCTGGATGCGCAGCGTGTAGTTCTGGCTCGCCGACACTTTCTGCGCCGCATTGATCAGCTTGGCCACCGGGCTGGCGATGCTGCTCTTGAAGCGGCTCGCCAGCAGCAGCGCCACCAGCAGCGAGCCGCCCATCGCGGCCGCAATCACGCCCAGGCTCTTGAAAATATCGAGCCACATGTTGGTCAGGTCCGCTTCGATCATCACCAGTCCGACCTGATGGTCGTTGCCGGTGACGGGGCGGTATAGCCGCATGCGCGTCGACCAAAACATGCTGCCCTGGGCGTTGGCCTCGGCCAGCGCGTCTTCGTCCATGCCGCCCGGCTCGATCTTGTCGGCGGCCTCCTCGACGCGGCCAGGCGCGCTGTAGCGCGCAAACAGCTTGCCGTTGCGGTCGAACAGGGCGGCCTTAGAAATTTCCTCCTTGGCTTTTAACGCCGACAAGGTAGCGCGCGCCGAATCGGGATCGTTAAATACCAGCGCGTCGACACTGTTGGTGCCGACCACGCCGGCGAACGAAGACAGTTGCATGCCTTCGTCCTTGCGGTGATTGAGCACCGACGTCACCGCGAAAGCGATGAATACGAAGAGCAAGGCGGTACCAGTCGACAGGGAGGAAATGATCGTCAGTTTATGGTTGAGGCTGGAGCGCTCAAAATTCAGCATGGCATACCCTGCGGCGCGGCGTTGAAAAGATGGGCAAGGATGGGGCGAATCGGTCGGGCCCTGCATGGAATTGCAATTCCGGCAGGAAAAATATACGGGGAAAGGTTCCCTCTCCCTTTGATGTGTCGCAAACGGTCACAGTCTTACAGGAAACAGTTAGGTTTATCTAGGGAAATTCGACAAGGAGGGCGGCGTGCTTAGCGTAATGTGCTGCACTTCCCGACGCTGAAAGCGGAACTTGCGGCGAGCCGACGAACGCACCGTAATGCACGAAAGTAGTGACGTCAGCTTACGACAGTATGTCCACATGGCAATTAAGAGATTGCCTTCCATCAATTGCTGCTTTAGTATTGATTGAACGCAAAATGAAAAGAATGCCGATGGACGCGCCCGATTCCCTGTTACCGCTGGTCGAGATGCAAGCTGCGGCCAACGCGGGCAATCAGTGGGTGGCGCTGACCCTGTGCATTGATGCCGGCGCACAAGACCCGACCGCCGCCTGGCAAGCCGTGTTCGCCACATCCGCGCTATTGACGGCGCTCGCCCCGCTCGACTGCGTGCTGCTCGTTTCCACCCCCGCGATCCTGACGCCGGCCTTGTTGGCGCTGCTGCCGTCGAACCGCGTGCTGTTCGCGATTGCCGCCGGCGCGTTGCTGGACCCTGCCGCCTGCCGCGCCATGGCCGCGCTGCAGGAAGCGGGTTACCGCATCCTGATCGACGGCTCGACGCCGGCCGGCGTGCTGCTGCCGCCGAATTTACGCGCCGTCTCGCGTGATTGCACCGGTGGCGCCAGCGGCCCGGTGCCGGGCGCGCTGCTGGCGCTGTACGGCCCGCACCTGGCGCGCGGCGTAAACCACGCCGCGCGCCGCGACGCTTGCGAGCAAGCCGGCTTCGGCTGGTTCAGTGGCGCGTATCCGCTCCATCCGGCGCCATCAGACGACGCAGATGGCGGCTGCGCGCGCAAAAGCCTGCTCTCGCTGCTCGGCCTGCTGGCAGAGGACGCCGACACCCGCGACATCGAAATCCTGATCAGGCAAGACCCGGCGCTGTCCTACCATTTGCTCAAGCTGGTCAATTCGGCCGCCTTCGCGCCCGGCACGCCGATCACCAACCTCCACCAGGCCATCGGCCGGCTCGGCCGGCGCCAGTTGCAGCGCTGGATGCAGCTGTTGCTGTATGCGCGGCAGCGCGATGACGGCTTGCCCAATCCATTATTGCCGGTGGCGGCAACCCGCGCCGCCCAGATGGAGTCGCTGTGCAGGCAGCGCGGCGGCGACCGCGACGCCCAGAACGCAGCGTTTACCATCGGCGTGTTTTCGCTGCTCGACGTGCTGCTGGGAATTTCGATGGGCGAGATCGCCGCCGCCCTGAAGTTGGCGCCTGGCAACGCTTGCGCCCTGATCGAGCGGCGCGGCGAGCTTGGCCAGCTGCTGGCGCTGGTCGAAACGCCGGCGCCGACGCTGGCCGGTCTGCAGGCCGCCGGGGTCGCGCCGCCGCACTGGTGGCAAAGCCAGCTGCACGCCTACCGCTGGGCCATCCAGGTCAGCCGGAACCTGTAGATGCAGATGCGCGCTGACCCTTACCCTGAATCCGACTTCATCGCCAGTAGCGCGGCGCTGTGCGAAGCGGTGCTGCGGCTGCGCGGCAGGGTGCTCGACGAAGAACTCGGCCGCATCGCACGCTGCCTGCTGGCCAGTCCGTACGGCGTGTTCGAGCCGGGCGAGGGCGACGATGACGGTCACAAGGAGATCGATGACATCGGCGGCGAATTGCGCCAGAACGTCACTTGCGACGGCAATTATTTCGGCAGCTACAAGGTGTTCGGCCGCGCCAACTTCGGCCCGACCGACCGCCACCACCTGGCCAGCCTGGCCAGGCTGACCGCCAGCCTGCTGCAGGTTCATTCGCTGGCGCAACGATCCGCCCACGCCTACGTCCAGGTCGAGGCGCAACTGGCCCAGCAGCAGCAGGTGCTCGACCAGATCGAAGAATCGGTGCTCACGCTCGACCTGACTGGCTACATTACCAGCTGGAACAAGGGCGCCGAGCGGCTGTTCGGCTACAGCGCGGTCGAAGCGATCGGCAACCACATCCTGTTCCTGTACACCGACGAGGAGGCCGATGTTCACGACCGCTTCGCCGAGCAGGGCGGGCGCGTGATGGAAGTGCGGCGCCGCAAGAAATGTGGCGACGTCTTCTGGGCCAGCATGACGCTGTCGCGGCTGTGCGACGCCAACGGGCGGTCGAGCGGCCTGATCGCCTATCTGCACGACATTACCGGGCGCAAGGAGGCCGAAGAGCGGCTGCACCACCTGGCCTATTACGACGCGCTGACCAAGCTGCCCAATCGCAGCCTGCTCACCAAGCTGCTCGATCAGGCGCTGACGGTGGCGCAACGCAACGCAACGTCGGGCTGCGTGCTGTTCATCGACCTTGACCGGTTCAAGTGGATCAACGACACCCTCGGCCGGAGGATCGGTGACGAACTGCTGCGCCAGGTGGCATTGCGTTTTCGCGCCGTGCTGCGCCACGAAGACATCGTCTCCCGCATCTCCGGCGACGAATTCGTCGTCGGTCTGTTCGACATCCGCCAGCACTTCGAAGCCACCACGGTGGCGCAGAAGCTGCAGGCCTCGCTGGTCGATGCCTTCGTCATCGAAGGCCACGACCTGCGGGTCGCCGCCAGCATCGGCATCAGCGTTTATCCGCAAGACGGCGGCGACGCCGAAACCTTGCTGCGCCTGGCCGACATCGCCATGGCGCGCGCCAAGCGCGGTCATGACACTCTCGAGGACAGCGTGGCGTTTTACAGCCTCGACATGAACCGGGGCATGCACGAGCGCATGCGGATCGAATCGGGCCTGCGCCACGCCTTGGGCAACGGCGAACTGCTGCTGCACTACCAGCCGAAATTCCAGATCGACGGCGGACGCATCATCGGCGCCGAAGCGCTGGTACGCTGGCGTCATCCCGAGCGCGGCCTGATACCGCCGGGCGACTTCATTCCCCTAGCCGAAACCACCGGCCTGATCGTGCAAGTAGGCGAGTGGGTGCTGGAAGCGGCCTGCGCGCAAGCGGCCGTCTGGCAGCGCGCCGGCATGCCGCCGCTGCGCATCGCCATCAACGTCTCGGCGCGCGAGTTCACCGCCGCCTTGCCGGGCCGGCTGGCCGCGACCCTGGCGCGCTACGAACTGGCCCCAGTCTGGCTCGAACTCGAGATCACCGAAAGCGCGCTGATGCACGACATCGAGCGCGTGATCGACATCATGGACCAGATCAACGCGCTCGGCGTCACCTTGTCGCTCGATGATTTCGGCACTGGTTACTCGAGCCTCTCGTACCTCAAGCGCTTCCCGATCCACACCCTGAAAATCGACCGCTCCTTCACCACCGGCCTGCCGTCCGACGCCAGCGACTGCGCCATCGCCACCACCATCATCAGCATCGGCCAGCAGCTGCGCCACAAGGTCATCGCGGAAGGCGTCGAGACGGTTGAACAGCTCGAGTTCCTGCGCCAATCCGGCTGCGACGAAGTGCAAGGCTACCTGTTCTCGCGCCCGCTGCCACCTTTCGAATTCGAAACGGCGCTACGCGAGAACTGGCTGCTGGTCGAATAGCGGCCACAGGCGCTACCGGCGCTTGGGTGATTTATGTATAATGCGGGTCTGCAGGAAGCGTGGCCGAGCGGTTGAAGGCACCAGTCTTGAAAACTGGCGACGGTGTGAGCCGTTCGTGAGTTCGAATCTCACCGCTTCCGCCACTTAAGTCCTTGATACTAAAGGGCTTTTTTTGTTTTAACGGGTGGGCATTTGCTGCTCAAAAACATCGATCATCGGTGCTTCGTGGGTCTAGTTGCGGAACCGAGTTCCGCAACCTACGTTCCCCGTAGACTTCCACGTTAATTGAAAAAGCCCAGAGCGATCCGGGCTTTTTTTATTTCGTCGGCCGCACGGCCTGGCCAATGCGTCGATACACCCGCTCAGTGATGTCTTTTTCGGTGTGACCGAGCAGGGCGCTGGCGGCCGTCATGTCGACGATCTCACTGGCCGACTTGGCGCGGATGTCCCGGAACTGGAACGCCTTGATGCGCTCGGCCAAGGCAAGGTTATCGTCCTTCGTGCACGCTTCGATAGCGGTCTTGCGTGCCGCGTCAAAGCGGACGCGCAGGTGCCACTTCTTGACTTGTTCGCCGCTCGGCAACGTGACCAGGTAGCTGCCTGCCTTGCGACCCGGCCGGCCCTGAATGCGCTCGACGACGCTGGCCAGCTCCGACTTAACCGCATTCTCCTCGAGCATGATGCGCAGGAATTTCCCGGTCTTGCCTTGCTTGACGTGCAGCGAGCCGTCGCGAATATCGGCGTCGCGCATCCGGAGCACGTCCGCTGGCCGCTGGCCCGTCAGGTAGTTCAGATCCATGGCGTCCTGCAGCTCGAGGCAGGCCACCTGGTGCACCGTGGCCCAGACGTCCTTGTCGGCGTAGAAGTCGCGCGGCTTCTCCTTGTTCTTGCGTACGCCCCGGCATGGGTTCTCGTTCTTGGTATAGCCCCATTCGCGCGCCATGTTGAAGACGTGCGACAGCAGCGTGACTTCGCGATTCGCCCGTACCTTCGCCGTGCGTGCGTCGCGGTACCGGGCGATGTCCTGGGGTGTGAGTGCGTCGATCGGGGCCTTGTCGAACGCCTCGCGCAGCTGCCGAAGCGATCCGCTATTTTCGCGTTGCGTGCTTGCCGCCTTGGTAGGCAGGATGTCCTTGATGTACTGGTCGAAGACAAACTGCATCAGCGTCACGTTGGCGGGCACAGGCTTGCCCTCGTACTCGGCCCATTTGCGCTTCGCCTCGTTCAGATCTGTCCCCAGCGGCAGCTCGACCCGTTTGCCGTCCTTGTCCCGGCCGCTGTAGTAGTAGCCGATCCAGATCGTGCCGGATTGGCGGCTGCGGCGTCTTGCGACCATCCGTGGCGGCAGCTTCTTTCCAGTGGTTTTGGGGCGCATCGTGGGTTTTCCTTATCGTACTTTTGATGTGTCAAGGCTCCAGCCTGCTGCTGCTGGTGTGCTCAGCGTGGCTGGATTGATTCCGGTCAGTCGAAGCCTGGCGTACAAACGACCAATCTTCGGTGCCCCTGCGCGGTTCAGCAGGAACACCCAACCATTTTTCGTAAGCCAGTCCACCTGATCATTCTTTCGGCTGCAGCCAGAGATATCACTGACTTCCTCATCGCTGAGGGTTTCAGAAGGCAGTGTCATTTCAAATATCGCGCTCACGGGACCGCCTGCGCCGCTGGATTCTTCACTTCGACGATGTCCAGCTGGGTGCGGACGTCGGTACTGAATACCTCCGCCCAACCTTCGCCATGGGCAAGCGCGGCGCAAATCAACCTATCGAGCATAAAGGCATGTTCGGCCTTAGATTGCGTCGGGATCGCAAAACCTGCTTTTCGAAAGACGTGCGCGATGGGGCTTGTACGGAAGTTCGGGAAGCCCAACACATGTGTAAGTGCCCGCGTCATCGTCCGTGGGTAGAGCATCGGCACGTCACCGAAAGGCAGCGCTAGCTGCTGAGCGACAATAGCTATTATGTCGGTGATCTGTTCGCTGATTCCCCCGAGCAGCGGCTTAACTCGCCGAAGGAGCTGCTGCAAGGATTCATCCAGCTCTGCGGCAATCACAGCGCGCACGCGCACCACATTGTGTCTGCGGCCACTCGGCCCAGCCGGGGGGGCTTCGATCGAAGACTGGCGGCGCATGCACGAGTGGCTGTTGGGTGTACGGCCGATAAGGTGCGATGGTTCGTCGAAGCTGAGATTCATACCTTCAGTCTTCGCATGCATCGGTTTCGGGGCAGGGGTAGTGGCAACGGCAATAATCGTTCTATCGCAGGCCACGGACCTCGATCCGCAGCTTTTACCCGTGTCCTGGTCACCATGACATATTGACTCGGGCAGTTGTAGGGGTACTAGATTATCCGCGCGGATTGTTTCCATTAGCCGCGCGCCGGTGCGGTACGCCGCAAACGCTTTTCCCGCTGCGCATCGAATCTTTCCCTTAAGCGACCATACGCTCCCAACTGGGCGGGTTGCGACCGCAGCGCCATGATATTTTTTGCGGTCGCTATGGCCGTGCTGCAGATATCGACTGCTGACTCCGGCATTTTGGCGACCGCTCGGCTGGGCGCCTGCCATGAATCCTGCCCAAAAGATTTGAGGTGTCATAGAAAGTTTAAGGTGTGTGGCCCCAGCCCGTGTGCCGAATAATGGACTGAATTACGTGGCGGATCCACGCTGACCACTACAACTAACGGACCACGTACTGATTCCGTTAGCCTATCGCCTCACATGCGGCAGAACCACCTCGTGGTTCACCTGGCAACCGCAAATTTCTTTACTACATTATCTGTTTTTTTGGCATCGGTGTTGCAAACACGACTTTTTCACCTGTTTCACATATTTATTTCTCATTTGAGGTAACCGTAGCAACATTTATTTCAATATGGAAACTATGGCGTCGGTTAGATTGGCGAGTGATTACTCGGTACGGCCAGAAAGCTAGACAGCTACTAATGCGTCACATTGAGCTTCCCCGTATCAATGAGATAATTTAGCATAACTGCATGCATCATACTTTCGGAAAAGGAGCCGCAGCGTCGCTACTTTGTCATGATTAAAGCACTTCCGGTTACTCGCAAAATCAGCAAATTTTCAAAAAATGCGTATACGAAATCGAAATCTTTTATGATACTTGCAGCACTCTTCCTTCTGCTTAACCGCACCTGGGCGCACTCAACCCTCGTCGTGCCTCGGCATTCGCCAGATTTGCTGCTTGTCTCTCGTGTCGTTAACTATCCCCAAGCTCTTAAAAACGATAATCTACCATTCAAGATTTGCAGCGTTTCTTGACCGCTGACGCGGTCTTTGGAAACGCAGAGCAAACAAGCCCTTAGCCACGAAGTTTTGTGGCGAAGGCTATTTGCTCTGCACTTTGGTGCAGAGCTGCATTTGATGTCAACATTATGCAGTAGTAAAGTCGCTCGTTGACGAGCTGCACGGCTGTCTTTACATGGCGCGAACCTTCGTGCAAACCTCGTTCTATTTCGCTAGTCACAGCCAATCCGAACCGGGCAAGGACCAGAATAGGTACGCTCATCACGCACGCAGTCAGGACCCGTTAGGACGTGTAAAATTGACTGTCATGACCTGATGCGGTGGCAAAAGGCCATATCCCCAACGCAACTGAGGAAACTTTCATAACCTTATCATCTGCGGCGTGATAAGCGGGCGGCGGCACCACTTTCCTGTAGTTTTTTCGTAAAAATCGAAAATAAAAGATCGTATCGACACAAAGCGTTGATATCGACATGCCCACAACAGACAGAATGAACCGAAATTTTTACGAACTATCTCGCAATTTTGAGTGTACCTAAGAAAAATTATTGAGAATATATAATATATCAGGCGCCGAATTTATATTTAGATTCAACGGACTGCAGCTCATATCTAAAAAAATTATGAACGGAACTGATAGGTTAGCTGAAAATTTCATTGATCATTCATAACCAGATATCGAGCTGTTTGTGGATGTTGTTAGAGATCTCGACTTTCGTCGCCCCGCGCGCTTGCGCAGTTGCGGAAGCCCGCACGACAGGTGGCGACCCATGCGTGCAACTTAGGGCGCTCAACCGGCTCCCCGATCAGTTCGATGGTGCTGCAACCTCTCATCGCCCAGGGCGGCAATCTGAAAGTCGCGCACCGCCACGTTGCGATTTCAATCGTGCTCGCGTATGGCCCGCTGCTGGAAAATTTTCGGCAAGACAATGACATGCCGCTCGCGATGGTCCTGCGGTGGGTGGCGCAGCAGGCGCGGGGATGAATCGTTGTCGAACACTGGCGTCATGTCGACCAGTTTCCGGTCCCGCACGCGCGGCGATGAAACGTTCGCACGTATTGCGTCCCAGACACGCATCGCTATTAGCCGTAAGCGCGTAAAAGAACCGTTACCAACGGCGTCCTTGCGCTCCTGAGACACCCGTTCCCCGCACGCGAGGACGCTGCAAATCCCCGCACGGCCGGGCGTTGCAACTCTATTTTGAGCCAGTTTCAGTGCTATGCTGAAATGTTGATCTCACTGGAGATGACGGATTAGTCGGTGCAAGACCCGTGGAAGAAGGCTAACAACGACTCTGGAGAGACCATAAACGGTCGAAGAGTTCCCAGTGGCCTCCGGAGCGCTACAGCCGCACAGCGGCCTTCGACAACACTTCAGTCTCGTTAGTCGAACAGGTTAGCGACGGTAAATGCGGCAACCTTGCCAGTTTGCTTGAGGTAGTCGGGCAAAAGTGTGGCGCCCACAAAGATAGCCTTCGGAGCGCCTGTGACAAATCGCCGTCCGCTGTCGAGCCGTCCTCAATACTGGCGCGCGGGAAGCTGCCGGAAAGCCATGAAACAGGTCAAACTGCTACTCGTCGAGAGGGGTGATTTTCGAAAGAGTGGTCATTGGCTGTCGCGTGAAGTTCGTCCACGAGCAATATCTCAAGTTGAGGAGGGTTTTCGCGGTAACCCTCACGCTCGTGGATGAACCGCGAACAAGCGACGCGACACGCGCCTAGCTGTCTAGATTCGTGGGATCATGTACCCATGCGTAGTTGGCCACTGTTCAAAGCCAGAGACGCCCTGCGTACAATGCAATCAACGACAACCCACCGGCGACTTCATGACACAAGCCCTGCATAGCCAAGCGCGTACAACCCACCTGATCCGTGAAGAGATCCGTACCTCGACGTTGTCTCAAGCGGCCCTCGCGCGGCTCTATAATGTCACGCGCCAGACGATTCGCAAGTGGCAGGATCGCGATAGCCCGGTGGACCGATCCCACAATCCGATCACGATGTACACCACGCTCACGCCTGTACAAGAACTGATCGTGGTGGCGCTGCGCGAGACGCTCCTGCTGCCCACCGACGACCTGCTTGCAGTCACACGTGAGTTTATTAATCCGGCCGTCTCGCGCGCCGGCCTGGGGCGCTGCCTGCGCCGCCACGGCGTCTCAGACCTGCGCGATTTGGTCCCTGTCCTCGAGGGCGAGAAGCCCGCGACCAAGAAGACGTTCAAGGACTATGAACCGGGCTACCTTCATATAGACATCAAGTATTTGCCGCAAATGCCCGACGAGACTGCGCGACGCTATTTGTTCGTCGCCATCGACCGCGCAACCCGTTGGGTCTTCATGGAAATCTATGCCGACCAGTCCGACAGCAGCAGCACCGATTTCTTGATCAAGGTGAAAAACGCCTGTCCGATCAACATCGTCAAGCTACTCACCGACAACGGCAGCCAGTTCACCGACCGTTTTACCAGCAGGAAGAAAGACCCCGTCAGCGGCGATCGCATACCTACTGGCAAGCACGCATTCGACGTGCTCTGCAAAGACCTGGCGATCGAGCATCGCCTCATTCCGCCACGCCATCCGCAAACCAACGGCATGGTCGAACGCTTCAACGGCCGCATCAGCGAGATCGTCAATCAGACCCGCTTCGGTTCTGCCGCCGAGCTCGAATCGACTCTGCGCAACTACCTCAAGATTTACAACAACAACATCCCGCAGCGCGCACTGGAACATCAAACTCCGATCCAGGCGCTCAAGAAATGGCATGAGAAAAGGCCCGAATTATTCGCTAAACGCGTCTATAACCAAGCGGGTCTTGACACCTAGCCAACGCGTCAAGCAACGCATTGTCGCACCCGGCCGAGCGGTGGATCGCTGCCGACGCATGCTTTCATGCGCGGGACGCCCTCCTCGTCGCTTACTAAGCTCATTCGTCGACGTCGTCGGGCAGGCTGGCTAAGAGCTCGCCAATCCGCGCCAACTGTGCCTGCAGCGCGGGTACACACGAGGCAACGGCGGGAACCGTCAGATCGGACGATTCAGTCTTTGATAAGAAACCGTTCACGATCGTCCCCGAGCCATTTCGGTTGCCGACCGCGACCCGTCCACGTTTCGCCGTTCGGGCCCCGATATTTTGCGGGGACGTTGCCTGACGACTTCGACGACTTACTCGTTTTTTTGCCAACGCCGAGATCGCTTGGTGCAATACCGAATTCACTCATCATCGAGCGGATTTTGGCAACCGCGTCCGCCTGGCCAGCTTTTTTCACACTGGCCATTTCTTTTTCTAGCGCGGCGCGCTGTCGTTTATAGGTCGCTTCGAGTTCTGCATATTTTTCTTGCAGTTGTGCGAGTGTTGGGTTTGTCATTGAGTTGTCTGTTCTGGTTGTTGGTACTTTTATATGTGAGTAGGGGCGACTTTGAAAAAGTCGATGTTAATTGTCTCATATCTTCGCGCTAACCCGATCTATCGTGCGGAAGGCCGCGTTTATCAGCAAGGAAATCTGGAAGGTGCTTTGAAAGCTCAAGCAGAAGGGACAGTCTTTCCGAATTCCTCATGAGCTATCGATAGTCAGTGATTTCAGTGGAGGGCGGAGTTCTCGAGGCGGACCAGTACCAGGTAGTGTTTGCAAACACGGCGATCGTCTAAAATTCGACACGGCAAGTCTGTGCCCGCGATGACCGATTTTCTACCGCCGCGGTAGCTTATTAACGAGGTGGCACCGAGCTACTAACCGGTATCCGCTAAGCCTGAGAACCTCGAAGTATTTCACTTCAGCCGGATTTGCCTATTCGCTTGGCGCGCTTCGGCGCGTTGATCTTCTCCGCCAAGCAGTGAAGGGACGTGCGTTTCAACCGCTGCTCCAGCGTCGACAGGAATTTTCTCGATAGCTACGTTATGCCGGCTGATGCGACCGATTGCGCTGCCGCCCACGCCCGCCAAGTCATCTCTTGCCTTCTGCAAAATCACTCGGTCACACGCAGTATTTGCGACGACGTCGAATCCTGCCCGCAGCAATGCAGTCATCGCGCGATACCTGAAATCATCGCTTCCGCTGCGCACCGTGAGCGATCTCCATCCTTTTATTTTCGCAAGCTCGATCATTGCCTCGATCTCTTTGCCGTTGCCCCTGTCGCAGTGAATACTAAGCCCCCGGTCAACGACCCGACCGTCCCGGTTTGTGAAAACGACGCCTTCAAGTGATTTATCGACGCGCCAATATTTCGCGAGCTTCTCTGATGACTGCCCATAGGTTTTCTCCAGCATCTGCTGACGATGCCTGCTTCGAGATTGCGGAATATCCGCTGGAATATTCGCGAACAGAGGCCTGCGCAAGCGGGAATCGAGCGCTATTTTTTTATGATCTTTTCGAAGAGCGTTTTCTGCTTTCCTGCCTGCATCGGCACCGCGCCCAGCTTCTTCGAGAGAGGATTGAGTGATAATTCGATCAACTCGACGCGCGTGCTCGTCATTTTTAATGTCGCTGTCATGCATGGGGGCAGCCGAGCGAACGGTGGCATGTTCTGCAGGAACTGATCGTATTGCGACAGCGATGAATCCGTTATCGCCAAGTTCTCGATTTCGTTCCGCAATTGCATTTCGTCGTGCTGCGTTACCCCGTGCGGCAAGTTGTTCACTATCGCGAGTTTGCTCATACTGGATAACTTTCTGTAGTTCAGACCATTTATATTTCTCGCCCAGTTTCGATCCCGAAAACGCTACGCCGGAAAATGTAAAACTGAATCCGTTCATTTTCCCAGTGCTCGCAATGTTTGCGACTACGCCGATGCCCTTGGCCTCAAGCCGGCGCACAAATTCGATTGTACTGGGACGCCCTCCTGTTGCAGCGGTCACAAGTTCTTGCAAAATAAGGCGCGGAGGCCGCTCGCCGAGGCGTATAGCTTTTTCTACTTCGCCATTTGTTAGCGCCTTATGAGCAGCTTCTTTGCTCGCGCCGACCGGTGTTAATGCGTAGTCTCGTTCGAGCTCGCGCATTAGCTTCTCTTGACGCTTGTAGTCGTTGCTATCACTGACCACAGTTCCGTCGAATCTGATTCGATTGGCAAGGATATGAATATGCTCGTGGTCAGTGTCGGTATGACGCGTTACAACGAATTGGCTTTCCTCAAGGCCCATGGATTTCAAGTATTTATTGCCAATTTCTATCCACTGTGCGTCGGAAAGCTTTTCGCCGGGCGCGGCAGAAATAGAGACGTGCAAGACCGCCTTTTTAAGATTGGGACGAAGTTTGCGGATTCGGCCAAATTCCTTCGCCATTGCGCGGGACTGCACACTGGCGAGATTTGTATACAATAGCTGGCCACCATATTTCCCCAGATCGTATTCGAGTGCACCCCGAAAGCCAGCGCCTATTTTCTTTTTAGCGATCACTCTCTTACTCCAATCAGGTCTAAGCGAAGCCGACTAACTTCACCGATCATATGAATTAAAAGATCGTCAGCGACGATAACCTGACGACCAGCATTTGCATGTTTCGCAAGCTGATTGAGATTCGCTGATAAGCGAGCGAGCGATGCGTATTGGTCGCGATTAACAGCGGGCGCAGGGGGCGAAGGAAGGCGGCGCGATAGCGCTGTCTCACGCACGAATTCCGCCAGGCGCATCGCACACGCAAGGGCGCGTTCGCACAGATGAGCGTGCTCACCACGCGAAAAGGCCACGTTAACGCTCTTGTAGCGCACGTCCGCTGCTGGTAGACGCGGGCGGCCGCCGCGGGATCTTACTTTCGTTTCCGTCATAGTTTTCTCCTTAGTGAGCGCAGCGGGTGGTATTTCCCCCCGGAGGGCAGGTCACCCCAAGCGAAGCGCCGGGGTGAGTTTCCGCGCAGTGGAAACATGGCTTGCTACTAACCTGCTGTTGCTTTCGAACTATTGCGTCTACGCTAACATGCGTTGCCAATCAGAACCTAGCCGGAGACCCTACGTCGGCGGGTTTTTCGTGCCGGCGACGAAATAAGTGCCTCGGCCGGACGGGGGCGGCAACGTTGTTCGTCGTCGAAAATGGGGGTGCGGTAGACTGAAGAGAGGCTGCAATCGCTTAAGCGATTACAGCCGCCCTGGCGGGCGCGAGGGGGGGCTGCGGGGGAGGAAAGGCGGGTACCTGCAGTCAGCAGGTCTTGGCCGGCGCCTGGATCCCATTGCGCATTAACGTGAGTTCACCAATTAAAAATGACCCGACTCAACATCTTCCTTGATACTGAATTTTCTGATTTTGTCGGCCTCGACCTAATCTCGATGTCGCTTGTTGCTGGCACGAGTCCACCGCAAGAATATTATGTCGAGATTACAGATTTTGATCGGACAATCTGCAACGAATTCGTGATCGCGAATGTCTTGCCGAATTTAAATAAAGCGCCTGGACGTGCTATGTTATATGACGCTGCACGTGACGACTTACGCGCCTGTCTTGAGGAATTTCGCAAAGCCAATGCAGTGGTTTGTTATGATAACGTCGGGGACTATGTGCGGCTCCAGGAGCTCTTATATCAGCCCTAGCGCGGCACGGAGTACGTTCGTTTTCCCGAGTGGCTGGGCACTCATAATATTTATATGCAGCTTGATCCTGTTTTGCTTTTAGAGTATTGGCGGGACCATCTGGAATATACGCAACGTCATGCTTTGCACGATGCGCGGGCGAATGCTGCTGACTATATCGACGGCGGTGAGGCGCAAAAGTATTTAGATACAATCGTATCCCGAACGCGAACACGAGCAAGATAATGCGAATTTATATAGACACGGAGTTCACGAATTTTGAAGCGCCGTCTTTAATATCGTTGGCACTGATCGCTGATACATCGCCACCAAGCGAATTTGATGGCGAGCTTGTGGCTGGCGATTACGAAATTTCAAGCTGCAGCAATTTCGTCCGAAAAAATGTTGTGCCGGCTCTCGGCAAGCGACCAGATCGAGTTTTAAAGATTGAGGAACTGCGCAGCCAGGTGCGCACTTTCGTAAAACAGTTTGCTGCGAGTGACCCGATTATTAGCTACGACTACCCGCTCGGTCTCGGTTTTTTTAAGGCAATTGTCGGCGATATACCCGCTGGCTACGATACGAAAGCATTAGAGGAAAATCCTCCGAAAGCGTCGTCGACGAATATTTTCTGACGAATCCGTATCATCATCGGCACCATGCCCTGCATGATGCCCAGGCGCTACGACATGCACACAAAGCGGGGTTTCCACCATGACGATCAAGCTAAGACGATTTCTTGCGAGCGATGCGTTTCAGGCGGCCGCGGCGAAGCGTGTTGCTGCGGCAGTTGGTGAGGCCGGCGCGACCTTTAACGCTGGAACCTCACAACATCGGTGAGCAGCGGAACTCGCAGCGGTCCGCCTCTATCGATGCAGTACGAGGCGTAATCGACAAAGTGTCGTTGCCTCGAACGGTAATGGGGGTAGTGGTCCAGATGCCAACGACAAGCATCGATGAAATCCTGTGCCGGTATGGCTAGCTGTTTTGATAGCTCTTCAAAACGGTTCAAATCGACCAGCAGCTCTGCACATTGCGCGTCGTTCGCTGCGTTCGGGGCCCAAAGCACTCCGGCTGGCAACTCATGAATCGCGTAATCAAGAACCGAGTAAATCTGAGCCACCTCCCGCTCAAGGGCTTGTACACTGGCGCCTTCTGGAATTGTCATAACGAGTACGTGGTTAAGTAAATTATCTTTGAAGGACCGCTTTTGGCTGCGGATTCAATCGATGATTGCAACACTCTAACCTAAGTAGGCGCCGAGAAATTATTGTGATTTATAGCGAACAGCAAGGGATGCGATGCAAGGCGTCCGCCGCGACGCCTAGTTACGGCCACCGAAATTCGACATTACAGGAGAAATGTCATCTTTTGCAGCGGTTGTCGCAAGCGATTCGAAGTGGGCCGAACACCAACGCCGATTCGACTGGTCCCTTGAGACCGCTTACGGAAGCATCTGGCCAGTTCAAGTATCGTGATGATCGCAACGGTCGTCGTCACGGTGGCAACCCATGACTTGGCGAAGGGCGTGCTAACTGGGGTATTGTTGCCTGGCGTCTTTTTCGCTTAGAAAGTGAGCCAACTCGTCGAGGTGCGCTCGCGCACTGGAGACGCCGGACGTGCCCGCCAAAAGCAGATGGCAGGACAGGTTTTCTTCGCTTCATCTGATCAGCTCGTCCACGCGTTCGACTACGGCGAAGCCCTCGATCGCGTGCACATTGACCTCAGCGATGCGCACTTCTGGGATATCACCGCGATCAGCGCATTGGATAAGGTCGTGTTGAAGTTCCGCAGGTCAGGAGCGCAAGTGGAGGTACACGGACTCGTAGCGATTCAACTGTTGGCTTAGAACATAAAATAGTTCCACATAGGAAGCCAAAACTACTTGACGACAAAAAATTAAAAAATGGTAAACGAGTTTTTAACGAAAACACAAAGTCGATGTATGTTTGTACTTACAGTCTGACACATATTAAGAACTTTTGAAGGTTTCCAGAATCTTACTAAGTAGACGCAGCGCCGCATCTTTACGGATAAAGAAGGCCTGGCAAATGCTATACGCGCAGTAACGTCTACGGTCGATCATACACGTTCGGGGAGAGCGGAATGGCTGGGAACCGGTTCGAGAACGATATAGCTGAGCTCTCCTTACAATCCAGGGAACGTCCCTTCGACGCAATCGTCGTCGGCGCAGGTTCTGCAGGCCTGACATTTGCGCGCACACTGTATGAAGAGGGGGTTAGGGTACTCTTACTGGAGGCTGGTCCATTGCCGTTCTTGGGGCACATCAACAATACTGACATGCGGTTTTCCCGGCAGTTGTCGCGTGAACTGCGGGACACGCTGGCCTACCGCCAAAACCTGGACGGCGGCGGGCATTTCGGCCCAAACTATAGCTGTTTGGGTGGGCGTGGTTTGTTCTGGAACGGCGCAAGCCCACGGTATTCACCCGGTGATTTCGCTCATTGGCCCTCGACAGGCGTACCAACGGAAGCGGATTACCTGTGGGCCGAGCATCAGTTTCACGTTTCTGCCGGAATGGGAGAAACCGCAATGGCCCAGAACATAATCGTTCGGCTCAAGCAGGCGACATATGCAGCAGAACCAGGCCCGTTTTCGGCCGATATCAGTGGCCTTTACCCCGGGCGCTTGAGCGCAGGAATAGGCTCTGGCCTGGGATTATTTCTGCGCGCTTGCGGTGATGCGCTGGTCAAGAGCGAAATCACAGTTACGATCAATACACGCGTCGATGAGCTGTTGATCGAAGGCGGAGCGGTGCGTGGGGTGCTCGCCTTTCAGGACCGGAATTCCCGGAGCCCGGTCGAGTTGCTGGGGCGTTCAGTTGTCTTGTGTGGCGGCGGCCTCGAATCGGTGAAGCTCGCTGCAGTCTCCAAAGTGCCGGATCCAAACAAAAGAATCGGCAGGGGAATCCAGGAACACTTGTTTTACACCGCATCCCTGAATGCCCATGCACTTTACGACAGGGACACGCCTTCATCGGCCATCGTCTACGTTCGTGCTCCATCACAAGTGGAACATCAGTGGGAACTGCATGCCCCTGGAAACCGGCTTTTTGCGATCGATGATGGCAGCATTTGGGCGCCCGCCAGTTCACCGCCCTACGAGATAATGATCCGGGCCTTCGCCGCCACCGAGAAGCGTGACGACAACGCTCTAGAGGCCAGGCGGGGGCCACTTGGAAGCTCGACCATTCATTTCACATTGTCCCTTGCGGACCAGTTGCGCAAGGATCAGATCCTTGCCGACGCAGTGCGTTTCGCGCGCGCCCTAGGGGCTGCGCCGTCTGCCTCGCCGGCGCTCGAATCGGTCGAACGGTTCCGGCCAGTAGGGAGCAGTTACCACGAGGCCGGCGGGCTAGATATGGGCTTGGAACTGACAACGTCGGTCACCATGCCTGATGGGCGCTTCCATCATCTGGACAATCTGGTCAGCGGCGATGCCGCGTCCTTTCCGCGAATTGGTGCAACCAACCCGCATTTGACGATCGTTGCATTGGCCCGCCGCAAAGCAACGTTGCTCGCACAGCGCCTCACCGCCTGACTGGAGACTGTTATGCCTCATGTACAAGGTGTCGAACTGCCCGTTGGGGCGTTAGGCGTGCGTCTATTCGTTGGCTACCGGGCAGCTGCTTTCGTTCCTCAAGCAGGAGATGACGGCACGACGCGGGCGAAAAAGCGCGCCGAGTTCTTCAACGAGCTCGGCAGTGCGTTCATGCCCGCAACGGCGGTCATGCAGGCGCCACTCGGTCTGGCGGCATACCTGCCCGCAGTGCTCGATACTGACCCTGCATCCGGACTTCCGGACGAGGTGGCAGCCATCGTGTACGCTTCGCGTACCGTCTACGACCGTTACCGCGAAACGTCCCTGTCGCGCAGGATTTATACACGCTCCCATGTAGCCGTGTTCGACATGGCGCGCTCCGTGGCCCAGTTTGGGAAGCCACTCGACGACCCAAACGTCGTCCAGGCCAATGGCAGTGCGCATCGTTTCAGCTTCCTCTTCGAACAGGCTAGGGTAGATTGGCAAGCTGGCCAGACACGGGTTGTTTTTATCACTCCTGGCGAGGCAGGTGAAGCGTTCCAGTGGGAGCTTTTGCACCGGCTCGGCGCGTGCGCTGTTGCCGCAACAGAATTTGGCGTGGACCAGATACTAGTTGTTTGTGCGAACTCGTTCGCAGCGCTCTGGATTCACGCGCCCCTTCCTGTACGCGATCCCGTTGGCACGCTCGATCTGCTCCCGGGGGGTGCCACCATCGTCCGCGATCTCGAAGCAATCCAGGTTCCGGTCACTGGCGACTTTTCGCCCACGCCGACGGTTGACGGGCCGGTCGCGATCACCTTTCGTTTCGAGCGCAGGCTCGACCTGTTTATTCCTCCGCAATAGGCTGGTGCCATGCAAACGCTTCAGGACCAACTCCGCGAGTACCTGGCTGGCTGGCGCAATGACATGAGCCCAGCTTGGGATGAATTCTTCGCGGGCATCGAGCCTGACCTTGAAGCGGTTGACTCGACGCTACTGGGTCCATCAGAGCTACCCGTCATACCGGGGCGGCGCGGTAAGCCCCTGGCCGGGGCGCCGGAAGGTGCGCATGTGTTCCGGGCGTTCGACGACATCGTTCCTGCCCGCGTGCGCGTGGTTGTGATTGGTCAGGATCCATATCCTCGAGTAACGAGGGCGACTGGCCGCGCCTTTGAGGACGGAGCCCTGATTGATTGGAGTGGCGAGGTGGCGGTCAGTTTGCAGCGTGTGGTGCAATCGGCGCTTGCATACCGATACCGCCGCCTGGACTTTGCGACAGGGCCAGGCGGCTGGGCGCAGATCCAGTCCATGCTTGTAACAGGCGCGCTAGCACTCGAACCGCAACGTGATTTTTTTGACCGTCTGCAACGGCAAGGTGTCCTGTTCGTGAACGCCAGCTGGACCTTGACCCGTTTTATGCCAGGTGGCGCACCCGAACAGGTGGCGCAGGTCGCCATGTGGCGGCCAATGGTGCGCCACCTGATTCAGGGGTTGATCGAACGTAGGCAGGGGGTTGTGTTCCTCCTGCTCGGTGCATTCGCCCAAGGCGTCTTCGCTCAGAGCGGCGGGGGCGGCGTTGAGCAAGATGGGGCACCACTCGCCGGCTTCGCAGCAGTGCGCCATCCCCATCCGAATGCAAAAGGCGCATGCGGATATTTTTCAAAACGGAACCCGCTTGCTCAGGTGAACGCTCGTCTGACGCAAATGTCCCAGCCGAGCATTGAATGGTGAGTCCACAAAGGGGAAGCAGATGAAACTGGGGGCATATCTCGGCAACCAAGCGCACGCCCCGGCGAACAGCCGCGCGGCTCTCATCAGTGCTTACACGGGCGGCGCCGGACTTCTGCACTGCGCAGTGCGTCTGACGACCGATGCCGAGTTTGTGATGGTGCGTGATGACGATATTGGCGACCTGACCGGCGACACGGGACGGGCGAGCGAGATGACGCTTGCGCAGCTGCGTGGGCACGACTTTGCGCGGCGATTCAAGCCACGCGGCACAGCGGCTGACAGCTTTTATTATTTCGATCCAAAAGTGGGTGGGCGCTCGCTAGCGGTGGCGACCCTGGCCGAACTGATCACTGAATGGCCACGGGACGTGGAATGGCTCATCGAAGTACGTCCGGCAGCGGCCGCGGTCCAGTTGGCCAAAATTTTGCGCGATCGTGGCGCGCTTGGCCGCTCGATTCTTGCGTTGGAGGAGGTGGATGCGGACACCGACTGGAAACCGCAATTTCCGCGCCTACGTACCGCCTTGCTGCTCGGCGACGCGGTGCCGTTGTCGGACCTGACGGCAGGCGTTCACGACCTGCTCGTCATGCCGGCCGGAAGGATCTGGCGCGATGGACGTTGGATAGGCGAAACTGAACAGGTCGAACGTTTGTGGCGCGACGGTGTTTTTCCCCTAGGCGTGCATTTGGTCGCGCTTGATCAGCCCGAACTCGGAACGCTGCTCTCAGCAGCCAACGGGACCGGCTGGGCATTCGGGCTCAGTAGTGCGTCATCGTTTGATTGGTGCAGCGCCCGCCCTTCCTATGTGCATGTGGACGAATCCTTCGCAGGACAGGAGGTCGACCGCGCATATTTCGCCCTCGGCTACTCCAAGGCGAACCGGTATGCGAAGGTGAGTTGGGATGATGGCGTGCAAGTCGAGCTAGCGCCCTACGATGGGCCGATGCCCGGGGGGATGGGTAATCCGATCGAGCGAAGGCTCGAGCGCCTCGAGTGGGACCTCATCAATGTGGCTAAAGACTGGCCCTATTATTCCGGCGGCGGGCTCGGACTCACGATGGGCATCAGTGATGATTTCGCGGCTGAGGTCAGTTATACCGTGCAGAGGACCGGCCAGGCGACAACGCTCGAGATGGCCGCGTTGAATGTCGATCCCGGTGCACATCGGGCAAGCCCACCTGCATCGTTCCGCGACAAGGACAGTTTTTATGACCCCCACGGTGCACCACCCTATGTCGGTGTTGAGCACGACGAAGACGACGGTTTCCGCATTAACTGGAATTTGGGTGTGGAGTATGACAACAACCAGTACGGCCGACCGGTTGGCGATGCGGCGACCCCACGTGGCGCGCGTTTGCGGCTAGAGCGCAGAGGCGCTTACTTCGCAGCCTATTACCGCAATCCGATCGATGAAACCGGCATGCTGCTGGCGCCACAAGACTGGGTTTGCGTGGGCGTGGCGCGCAATGACAGCATGAATCGCACGGTTTACCTGCGTTGTGTCGGGAAACGCTGGCGCCAGGAGAAGGCGGACGATCCTTCCGAATTTGAGCCCATCATTCCGAACATCTTCGTATTCCGGGATCTGCACGTTGAGTGTTTTCCATTTTCTGAGAAGGAGTGAGCCATGCTGCCACTGGAACAGGATTTAGCAAGGAAAATCATCGACTTCGGTCTGAACACGGAAGATCTCCGCTTGGAACCTGCCTCTCCAGAGACCACCGTTCTGGTCGACCTTGGCTTGCCGTGGCCAGCCGGTGAAGGGCCTGTTCCACTTCCCTGGCCCGCTGGCGAACTGCCTGCGTTGCACGATAGCCTGCCGGAAGCGGACGTGCTGGTTGTAACCTGGACAGTGGCCGAGCATGAGGCGCTGGCCGATGTGCTGACCCCCGGTTATGGGCGCAACACATGGGCGCGTTACGTCAGGCGCTTCGATGAGCATTATGCGCCGCAGATTCGTAACGGCGCGCCGGCCCAGCGCTCCAAGAGGCTGGGCTCCTATTTCCGCACGCGCGTCGGAGAGCGGATGGTACTGTGCTTCAAGTCTGAACTGCACCTTAACCAAGATGGCATCGCCAGCGAACCCGGTCGCGCAACGCTGCCAGTCAAGGACTTGTTCCGGCAGCTGATCGACGAAGTGCGCCCCTCGCTCGTGATCACAGTGGGCACTGCTGGAGCAACCTTCCCGCCAGAGCGTTCCGTGACGGTCGACGGGATGACCTGCCCGCCGCACGAACTAGGGGATGTCATCATCACGCGCGGTGCGAAATTCCGGCTGCAGCGCGAATTTGCGAACGAGGACTTCGCACGGCAGGCGTACCGCTGCAGCGAGTTCGAGATCCCTACACGGCGCCTAGCGGCGGCTCGGAACCTTCTGCGGGTCCATACTCGCAAGCTCGTAGAGCCTGCATTTGCGCCGCCCCACAACAAATATGCATGGCCACTGACGCAGCCCGTGGCTGGCTTTGCGAACGCGCCGGATCTCAAGATCGACGGTGAACACTTCCCGGCGTTTCACCCGATGTTAACGACGGACTTCTTCGAATTCGGGACCTCCGAAAACGGTCTCGAACAGGAAGGTTGCGGTGTGGAGATGGGCGATGCCGTGCTTGCGATGGTCGTGGATGAGATGAAGGGGCAGGGGCTCGCTGCGCCCCATTGGCTGGTCATCCGTAACGCGTCCGATCCGCAGATCAACGGCAAGCTGCCCACACGCGATTCGCCCGACATCGCGCCTGAACTGCGGCGCGCGTTGGACATGCAGGCGCACTGGGCGGTCTGGTATTACGAGACCTATGGTTATTGGACAAGCGTCAACAGCGCGGTCGCCGTATGGGCAATGGTGGCATGACATGGCGGCCGTCAACGATACCATTCCCGTCGAGGTCGAACTGGCGCTCGACGTCATGCCATGCCAGGCGATGCGCCGCACCTACGACAGTGCAGCCAAACCCCATCCCTGCTCGCATTTCGCCGAGTGGGGAGTCTTTCATAGCTATGATTACCAGGCCGATGGCCCGCCGGCCGTACCGGGTGTAGTACAGCCCAGCGCGTATGTCGGGAAGCGCCCAGTGGTGCCGGAAATTCTCAGTGGATGTCGTAAGGCGCCCATCCTTGCGGTGGGCATCAACCCGAATCTGCCGGGCTGGTCGACGGGCACACGCAATTCAATCCATCCCTATTTCGATGATTACCTCCAGTACGCGCACTACTTCCGCTGGCGTGCGCTTGACAAATTGCGCATCCCGGCGCAGCGTTACCGCGAGCTCAAAGGCACGCGCGACGACGATCCCTTCACTACATTACCTTTAACGCCCGAGGGTTCGCAGATCGACGTCGAGCTTGCTCCTGTGACGATGTACGCCGGTTATCAGTCCTTGCTCGACGGCTTGGCCGAGCGAATGGGCTGGGAACACCACAAGCTGATGGTTGGAGAAGATTTGGCCTACGCGAACATGGTGGCATGCGGTTCGGCACGGTGGACCACGAGACCAGTTGCAGGGATGCCAGTCATGGGGGAAGAGCGCGGACGCGCAATCGTCCACGAATGCTTCCACAAGCGGCGCTATTTTCTGCGACAGCTGCTGCAAAGCTTACCTGGCGTACTGCTTGTATTTAGCCAGACGACAGCAGACGCATTCATCACAGCGATGTCGGGAAAATTTACGCGTGGCGATCCGGCGCCACGCGAACCGTTGGCCGATCTGCTCCAGCGGGAGATACGCCTGCAGTTCGGGCACACCGACGATGGAGAGCTGCTCGACGCACGCGTCATCTTTTCGCCGCATGTGTCGGCTCGTCCCGACGAGTTCGAAGCGGCGCGCCAGCGCATCATAGACCAGCTCGTTGCGGAAGTCACCTCAGGTGGCCTCACGTTCAACCCAACTACTGGACACCTTGCGCGCAAGCGCGGCGCGTGCGTGTTCTGCCGCAATGACCTGTACAGCATCGGGCCTTGCGACTATCGCGCCGAGCTGAGACCGGTTGCGACGGAGCGCGGTCCCAGTCCGCTCGAGGACGCCCCCCGCGCCGACGCGCTAGCCGAACGCGCGGCACAATTCAAGCTACTGGAGGCCTTCATGAATACCTCGCCAGCACCCCGCATTGATCTGCTCGACGACGCTGCTGCAAGCAGTCCACCGCTGGTATTGCTGGGTGACGTCGTTACGATGAATGGGCCGCCGTTGGCGCAGGGAGCCGTCTATCTTCGGGGCGGCAAGATTATCGCGGTGCAGGCGGCCGATGTGGTGGCGCCGGCCGGTTTCGACGACGCGCCGCGCATTGCGACAGACGGCGTCATTTATCCTGGATTGGCTGACCTGCACAACCATCTGGTCTACAACGTACTGCCGCTATGGTGGCCAAAACAGGCCCGCATGAACCGTTCTCAGTGGCTGCGCGATCCTGAATACAAGCGGCTGGTCTCTCTGCCAATGGAAGTGCTTGCCAAGCGCCAGGACTTGTTGCGGGCAGTGGTGCGCTACGTCGAAGTCAAGCTGTTGCTGGGAGGCGTGACGTCCGGCCAGGGAATGGTTAGCAAATACCGGGGCGGGAAAAACTTTGTGGGACTGGTTCGCAACTTTGAGCAGCCAACCGACCTGGACCTGCCTGCGATACGCCATAAGATCACCGATCTGTCCAACCGTGACCTCGAGACATTCAGGACAACGCTAGAGACCGGGAGTCAGTTCTTCTTCCACCTGGCGGAGGGAACCGATGCGCGCGCCCGCGACCAGTTTGCGCTGCTAGACGCGAACGGACTGTTAGCACGCAATCTTGTTGGCGTGCATAGCCTTGGCCTGAAGTCCGAAGACCTGCGCAAGCTGGCAGATCACGACGCGGCAATGGTGTGGTCGCCATTCAGTAACTCGATCTTGTACGGCCAGACCGTGGCACCTGACGTTCTGCTAGAGAGTAACATCCGCTTTGGGTTGGGCAGCGACTGGACACCTTCTGGCAGCCGCAATCTGCTTCAGGAAATGAAAATTGCTTCGCTGACGGCCGAAGCCAAGGGCGTGGCGCTGAGTGCCGAGCGCCTCGCTCGTGCAGCGACCGTCGATGCGGCGCACATCGCCGGCTGGGGCGAACGGTTGGGCCGCCTTCGGACAGGCTACGACGCCGACCTGCTCGTGCTTGTGAAGGAGATGGCAGATCCCTATGAAAACCTGATCGCAGCTACCGAGCGCGAAGTGCGCATGGTGGTCATCGCCGGACATCCACGGCACGGCGACCTAGAGTTGATGCGTGCCTCACGAATCGCGGAGCATGACCTCGAAACCATCACCGTCGGCGGGCGAACCAAGGCTTTGTTCTTGCGCCATCCCTCTTCTTCATTGAATTACCTTCGCTTCAGTGCCGCCCAGGATACCTTGCGCAAGGCAATGTCAGATCTTCCGGCCGCACGCAACGCAGTCGTGTTCGATCCCTTGGACGATCAGGACTGGTTGGAGGTGGAACTCGAGATGCAGACGCCTGGGCCGGAGCCTGGCGAAATCGATGTCCTGGCGGACGTAGTGCTGCCGACCTCGGTAAAACTCGATCCGCCAACGGTTATCGATGATCCAGCCTATTGGGAAACGCTGGATCAGATAGCGCACCTGCCAGCGTATCTGAAAGGGCCAAACGGTTTGAAACGTTTCTATTGATCCCCGAGGAGACCGTCATGGAACATCGCTTTTCTCTGCTCACGATCAACGACCAAGAACTGGCCACCGCGCGCCGCGTGCTCGGTGCGATACCTGTCGTTCAGGACGACCACTACTTGTACGGGACAGCGAACGACCAAGTCTTGCGGGCCTTGTTGGAGCAGGGGTTGTTGGTCAATGTGGTGCCAGACGACGTGCTCCACCCATTTCTGGAACCCGACAATGTACGCATCAACTCTTTGCTCAGCGACGTGGGACTGCCCATAACGGGGATGCCGGATGGACCAATGACGCACTGCCGGGTGACGCTCGCCGGGCCAATCAATACCGAGCGGCAGCAGGTATTGGCCGGCATAGGCATCAAGCTGCTGCGAAAGCTTAGCCAAAGTGCCTATCTCGGTGTGCTGCGGAGCGAAGAACTACCCGAGTCGCCACCTGCATGGGTGAGCATTGCGCGTTATGGCATCGATGCCAAGCTCGATCGCCAGTCGCTTGATCGTGCGCTGCCGATTTTACAGCGAAGCACATGGCGCGTCTTGACCGGCCCATTGGCGATAGACAACGGAACCGTGACACCAGACACCGGGACAGGGCCAAGCCCGGAGCCAGTGCCGACCTCTAGCGACGGGTTCGTGACCTACGACCTGCGCACGCACGCTCCGGCAAGCCTGCAGTTGGTGGAAAGGTGGCTCAGGTCACGTTTGACCGACGTCGAGGCCGGGGACGACCGGATTCGTTTTCGCGTGGCAGCCGGTGCCACCGAACAGGAGTTGCTTGCGACGCTGGCCAGAATCGAGGAAGTCTCGATCGTCGAAGCCTATGTCCCGCCAATGGTGGACGTCGCATATGCAACACGCATCGTGCTGGGGAAAATGCCTGCTGTCGACAGTCCTTGGAAAGGGCGCGGCCAGCTGGTCGGCGTCGCCGACACTGGAATCGATGCCGATCACCCCGACTTGCGTGGTCGCGTAACGACCGTGTTGCGGGTTGCCCCTTTATCGGCACGCGACCCCAAAGGGCATGGCACCCACGTCGCATCCATCATTGCTGGCAACGGCGCGGCCAGTCAGGGTGTGCTTACCGGGCTGGCACCAGAGGCGAACTTGTTCGTGCAGAGCTTGGCCGACGCCGCACTGAAGCTACAGGTGGGGGTCGGCCTAAAGCCCTTGCTGCGGGAATCCTATGACAGGGGCGTAAGGATCCAGAACTACTCCTGGGGCTCGCCGGTCAAAGGCCGGTATACCCTTGACGCCGACGACATCGATGCATTCGTGTATCAGCATCCGGACATGCTGGTCATTGTCGCTGGCGGCAATTCCGGTACCGAAGGGATCGACGACCCCGACGCACGGATTGCGCTGGAATCTCTCGCATCGCCAGGCAGTGCAAAGAACTGCCTCACTGTCGGCGCATCGTGTTCGAGCCGGCCAGACGGTCCATATGCCGGCCTGACCTGGAACGCCTACGACGGCTCTAATCCGCCGCGGCGACCACCCATGAGCGAATTACCGATCACTGGCAACAGTGACGTCGTTGCCGCGTTGTCCAGCCGAGGTCCGTCAGATGACGGCAGGATCAAGCCCGACTTGGTCGCGCCCGGCATCGGAATTGCCGCGGCGCGCAGCGCCGACAGCGAGGCAAGACATCCTTACCCCGGCTTCGATGGGCATTACCAATATATGTCTGGCACCAGCATGGCCGCGCCAATGGTCAGCGCAGCCGCCGCGATCGCGCGTCAGTATTACATTGAAAAACGTGGCCACACCCCGTCGGCAGCGCTCCTCAAGGCCACCCTGATCAACGGGGCCAGCTGGATCGAAGGGGAACTGTGGGAGGACCCGGACATTGGCGAACCCAATTTTCATCAGGGTTTCGGACGCTTGTCGCTCGAGCGCGCAATACCGTTGAGCGACGGCGAGTACGGGCTAGCATTTGCTGACGTCGCTAACGATGCGCCGCAGGCAATATATAACGATGGCGAACGACAGCGCTGGGTCAAAATTCTGCAAATGAAGAAGGCTGGGCCGTTGTCAATCACGCTTGTCTGGGTTGACCCACCAGGGCGCAGCATCCAGCATGAGCTCGACTTGGTCGTCGTTGCACCATCTGGAACGAAGTATGTCGGCAACGCGCATCTACGAAGGCTTGCCTACGAAGCCTTTGACCGCCAGAATAACGTCGAGCAGGTGAGGATTTTTACTCCCGAACCTGGTGACTGGGCGGTATATGTCCACGCCCGAAATACGTACCGGGGTGTCCAGGGCTTTTCAATCGTTATGACAGGTGGATGGTGAGCACCGTTCGAGAGTTCAACCTCATTACTGATGATGAGGTCATTGTTGATGAATCTCTTCTCCTTCTGTAGCCGAAGCTGTTTCAGGTCGTCTATCATGTTCGGGGTGGTCCTTATTTGAAACTTTTTTGGATGTGCCCACGTCGTCTCGCTGCACTCTGGCACAACGCAATGCCGGGTCACGCCGCTGCGCGGCATAGCGCCAGTAGCCGGACGGGGCGACCTGCAAAACTTTGCAAATCGACTCGCCCCCGTAAGCATGGCGGTTCTGGTCAATAAAATCCCTCACGATTTGAAGCGTCGGTCGAGCTCCGCCTGGGCGAAAAACGCGCTGGCCAGGCGCAGAATTTCGTTTGCCTTGCGCAGCTCACTGATTCACAGAACATTCTTCACGTAGCGTCAGCTCGGCCTTTGCTTTATTTGCTCAACAAAGCGATCTTGCGCATCGGGCACGGGAATGCGACCCAATCGGTACGGCGCGCAAGGCGCTCAAAATGAGTAGCGCGCTACTTAAGAACCGCACAGACCGACCTTACTGGCCGTCCTTCTCCGCACAAACGTCTGAATATGTGAGCTACGACAAGGCTGCTGCGATTTATCCCGGCGATTATTTGGTTATAAAAATTGACAAGAGCTTCTTTTGTCCTATTGTATTTTTACCCTCGGCAACGCTGGTGGCAAGCGCCAGCGCCAGTATTGGCGCGTTGAGCGTGCTATACCGAGGGGATGCATATGGGCGAGTCCGGCGACCGTGCCTGCAGGCGTTCCTCAGCCAATGAATCGTCTATCGGGAGTTGATCATCGTGCACATCATGCTGCGAAACCTGGGCTTGATCATGTCGTTGGCTGGGTCGGCTAGCTTCGTTGCTGCGCAAGCCCCTAATAACGACAACAAAATTACAGGAATCGTCAGCAAAATAGTACGTACGTCTGCAGATCCGAGCAAAAGCGTCAGCCCAAGCTTGGGCAGTACAGTTTATGTAAAAACCCTGGAAGGGGAGACGGTTGAGTTCAAATTTCAAGACCTGTCTGTACCAGCAGCACCTCCCGCAACGCTACCGCCATCTTTATCGCCCTCGCCATTACCAGCACCCGATGCTGCTACGGCAGCAAAGGCCGCCGCTGTCGCAGATGCGAAGAGCCCGCAAAGCGCCATCATTATTCCTACACGCAAACGATTTGAAGCAGGCCAACTGGTAGAGAGCGCCATGGCAGGGGACTCGACCCCGGATAATCCGAAGTATGACCTTAAGGTAATTGGCGACACGATTAGCGGGACAGTCGAAGAAGTATCTGATGATAAATCATGGGTGATCGTAAGGACACAGCGTCCTGAGGATCACGCTAAAAGGCCGGCAAATGACTCCGACGCGGCGACAGCAAATAGCTCCACGACAGGTGCTCCAAAGCCCTCGGCAGATACAGGGCGAAAAAAGGACGGGGTGACGACGACACAGGCCGATGCAGAGAAATCAAGAAGCGAAGAAAGAATACAGCTTTCGCCTAACATCAATGTGTCCTTGCTAACTGGCGCCAAGTTCGAACCGGTTGTCGCCGCACTACGTCGTGGGGATGGAATCAATGTAACGTACAGTAAGGGAAAAGATGGCGCTGCTAATGTCGTGCAAGCCCTGGAATGGCAAAGCATTCCGGTAGACCGTATTTACAGATGGGCCTCCCTCCTTGCGGCAGCCGCGTCCCTTCTTTTGATAGCCTTCATTTTTATAGGGAAGCCCACAACCTTAATCCTGGGCGAGGACAACCGGTATAGCACATCGAAATTCCAAGCCGCTCTGTGGTTTTGGCTCGTTATCAGCGGTTACATAGCGATCGTCTTCCACCGAATGAACGCCGCCGGGTGGAATTACATTGGCGGGGTCGATATTCCGCCTAATCTGCTACTTCTTTCCGGAATCAGCGTGCTGACGTATGCCGGCGCAAAAGCGATAACAAACAGCCAGATTGAAGATGCCGCCTCGAAGGGCGAAGTGGCAAGAACCAGAGCAGACGAGCCAGCAGTAAAAAACCTGGTCACCAGCAAAGGCGACCGGGTAGATCTGGGCGACTACCAGATGGTGGTGATCACTATTTTGGCCGTCGTCGTCTATGCAGTCGGTGTGGTGGAATTCATGGAGCACATCGAATTTCGTCGTGAAATAACTATGCCTGACGTCGACGCTACCTTGCTTGCCATTTTCGGATTAGGGCAAGCAGCCTACCTGGGCAAAAAATACGCTGGCGACACGCCAAGTGCTGAAACTGTCCAGTCTGCGTTGCAGGCTTCGGAGACCATCGCCCCAAAAGCAAAAATGGATGCAGACAAAGCCGATACTGCAGCCAGCCAAGCGACCGCAAAGGCGGAGGAAGCCAAGGCAACGGGCGGCAAGGCAGACGCTGCTCCCACAAAAGCAGATGCCGTTAATGAGGCACAAGCCGCTTTGTCACTGGCAAGTACAGCCCGCGGCGCAGCGGACGCTGCCATGAGCGCGGCAAAAGCAGCCGAAGCGAGGGCTAGGGACGCGAGCAAGATTCTTGCCGACTGGGGTAAGGGCGCGAACGCCGCCAAGTTCTCCAAGGCCTCTGCCGACTGTCAAACCGAGGCAACAAGGGCGATGAGGTGTGCCATTGATGCCGACGCCAAAGTAAAAGAGGCCGAAGCCGTTGCGCAGAGAGCCAGGGCGAACGCCGACGCCCGGACCTGATCCGCGGTCCGACGTAAGGCTCGGGTCCGGGGTCGTTCGACAGTCAGCATTGTCGACGCAAGCATCATGTGTGCGCCGCTCAGGAGGTCTTTCGGGCGCTTGGAAATGTACAGCCAACGTAGTCATTTATGAGGGACAAAATGTCATCAGGCGCTGCATTCACAGTCCGACATCGACGACTGCTCACGTGCGCTACATACAAGGCGGCCTCGGGAGTACGCGTCGCATGCAGACGGGTCGGTGAAAGCTCTACGGCGCATTACCTGCCTCGCCTTACACCGCTTGCGTAGGTGGTGCCGTCGTAATTTTGGTGGAAGAGTTCGCGTGCCTGCAAGATGGGAACCACGCCGTCGACAAAGGCGTCGATTCCGTCTTCATAAACGTCGGAAGACACCCAGAAGCCATTAGCAGCGCCTGCGTCGAATCATTCCTGCATATGATCGGCGGCAACGACAGCGGGGCCCGCGATCACCGGATGATAGTCGATCACGCCATGGGCCAACACATCGCGCAGTGTCCATCGCACGCGCGATCTTCAGAGTATGAGCCGAGCGAGGATCGTGCGGCGATGGACGGGCGACGGCCAGCTACTCGTGTGACAGAAGCTTGTCGAGCCCGGCCAGATCAAGCCGCACGCCGAGCATCTGCTCCAAATACGCTACCCGGAGCATAAAGGTGCGTTCAGTCAGCGCGATCCGCCGATCAAGTGCCGATCGCTTGTCGCTCGTGATCGTCGTCTCAGGCCGATAATGAACTTGATCTCGTCTGGGTTGCGACCAGCTCGTTCGGTAGCATCCCGGAACGCGGCGCGTTGCGCGCGAGCGTCTTCGATCGTTGAAGGCCGCACCGATAACAGCGCTGGCGTAGCGGCCAGCCAGGTCAAAGCATTAGGGCCTCCACCGGCGTGGAAGATGACGGGCTGACCTTGCTCGGACGGAGGGATGTAGAGCTGCCCACGCGAAGCGACGAACTTGCCGCCCCGGTTGATCGGTGCGATCTGATCCCCCTTCGCAAACTGTCCAGTCGCCTGGTCGCGCCCCCAAACATCTAGCCCCCAACTGACCCACAGAGCGTGCACAAGCTGGACAGTCTTATGCGCCCGGCCGTAGCGTGCCGGACTGGACGGAAGTCGCATGCCGTAGTTCGCCGCGACCTCCTCGCCGCTCGATGTGACAGCATTCCAGCCCGCTCGACCGTGGCTCATGATATCGAGGGCCTTGAACTGCCTGGCGAGGTTGTAGGGCTCGTTAAACGTGGTGGAGCTGGTGGCGAGCAGGCCGATGCGTTCGGTGCCACCGCCAAGGCGGCAAGGGTAAGCATGACGTTGCCAGGCTGGGAGAGTATGTTCGTGATTAGGCCGGGGCCGGGCGAGTAGGGCACCTCAGCAAATCCAATCGAAGCCTCCCCTCCATCATCCGATTGCGGCAGCTCGGCACCGGCTGGGATAGGCCTAGCTTAGCGACCCAGCGGGTAAAGCTGGCTTCACGCAACATCACCCGAGAAGGCTTACGGCCGCCATATGTCGTCACACACAGCTCAAGAAAAACAGCGCACCTCCAACTAAAGATAACCGACATTATAAGAATAATGTTATGTTTTGCCGTCGCTATTGCGAGCCACACCTTCCCCTAAGCTTTCAAGCATCGGCGAACTTCAATGACAACTAAGTCAGCCCCTGGCTTTTGGCTTTCCTAGAATCGGGTTCATAGTCTCAAGTCGCCGAGGGCCTAACAAGTCGGTATCGTGACGTTTATCTTGCCGCAAAAGAGGACTCGATTGCTTTGAGCCTTAAGTCAATCGACGCAAGCGACGTGCTCAAATCTTCCAGTGCCAGCATCGTCGGCTCCAGAGCGATCGCCATCGCTTTCGCGCGTTCAGGTCGCTCGGTGGTAAGGTGTCGGCTTATAGAACTGTTAAGCTGTTGAAGTGATTCCAAGCCGGGGCGTACGGCTGATTCGATAGCGTTCGTAGGGTCCAGGAGCTGCCTTGCAAGCTGTTGAAATATTGAAACCAGCGTCGAAATCGTGGAACTTAACTCCTCGTCTTTGCAGCGAATTACTGAGCTCGGTGGGCGTTGTGGGCCATTTGGCAGGCTACTTGCTTTTTCTATTTTTCTCATATTCAATGCCCCTTTTCGAAGTAAACTCAATTTGCGCTTATTTCTCGGTGGGATCATCGCCAGCCGCCCACATCGCCTCTATTTCTATAAGTTACCATAGTCTCCATCAGCCAACACGTCGCTAGGGGCGGAGAAGTCAATTTTTTGCATTGACGGAAAAATAGTCTTTGCGCCGGGCCACGCCACTGTTGACTAAATTTTCTCAGACTGCCGGACCACGGCAATCCCCAAGCACGGGACATTTTACGGATAGCACCGGCGCGGCCCGAACCAGCACTTGAGCCGATTGTGAGATGCGCGCGGTTCTGCCGGCCGGGGTAGACGGCGCTTCGTTTGGCACAGTACGAGCACTGCGAATGTGGGGACTGCGCGGCAGCGGCCCTCCGATGCCCTAGACATTCACGATTTATTTTGAGCCCGTATCTAGAGCCGAATGGACGCACGCGTTGCGGCCCGCTTTTTTTTGGGAAAGAGCCGGCGACGATTGAAAGCGGACTCGAGGAAGGTGCAATCAACGGATCGACTACGCAATAATCAGCCGCAAAATGGAATAGCGTATATTCACTAAACAATCAAATATATTCCGCATAAATACTTTTATTGCACGGATATCATTTTTGCTCTATCATCCGATTTATTCTATTTATTGTTAATTGGAAGGGCCAAGATATTATATATCGGTGCCGGGCACACATCTGGAACGTGTCATAATGTATGCAACTGCAAAAGAAAATAAATGTACAAACAACCAAAAATTATCTTGATTCGCGGGTTACCTGGGAGCGGAAAAACGACAATGGCGAAACAGATGGTTTCACACAGCCATTTCGAAGCCGATAAGTTTCTACAAGTTGACGGATTTTACTTCTATGATTTGAAGAGAGTAAGTGCATCACACGAACTGTGTCTAGCTGCAGCAAGAAACGCACTGATGAAGGGCCAAGATGTTGTGGTATCGAACACCTTTGTTCGCTTATGGGAATTGCAACGTTACATCAATCTTGGATATCCCTTCGAAATCATTGAATGTGTCGGCCAATGGCAGAATGTTCATGGAGTGCCTCAAGATAAAATTGATGCTATGAAGCTCAAGTGGGAATCTATTTTGATAGAAATGAAATCGAATCAACACGCTGATTTTCAAAGTCAAGTTGCCACACATTAGGATCGATTTTGTGATAATAGGTTAGCGGTGAGTTCTCTTGATCCGACGTTTTCCATCCGCATACCAGAGCTAAACAGAGAATACATAATTGTTAGTATTTTTCTTTCTAGAACTGGCGCAAAATGGATTTTTCCAGCGAAAGAAAGGCTGTACGTCGTCTTTGCTTTGAAGGTGTCAGTGCCGACGATGTAAGTCGCGTTGGCGCCCAGGTATTGCTTGTCTTTTGCACCGGTCGAAGCATTGACCTAGGGAAGTGCTGAATTATTCTTTCGGGACCAGTTCGGTTCGCTGGCGCGACCTGAGACAATAATGGCATCCCGACCACCGTCCAGTTGATTATGTAGAAGCGCTTTTCCGACCTCGAATACGCCGCCAAGAAGAAGCTGACACGGCGCGACCGCTTCCTCGCGAAGATCGACAGTGTCACGCCGTGGTCGCAATTGCATGACCTCATTGCACTGTTCTATCCGAAGGTCGAAGGCGCTGGCAGCCCGCTGATCGGACTGGCGCGCGTGTTGCGCATGTACGTTGCCCAACAGTGCTTTGGCCTCTCTGACGAAGGCTCGAGGATGCAATCTACGACAATCAGGCGATTCGTGGTTTCGTTGGTATCGACCTGAATCTGGAGTCGGCGCCGGATGCGACGACGCTGTTGAAATATCGCCGGCTGCTCGAGACACACGAGCTGACACGCAAGATCTTCGACACCATCACCGGGCATCTGCCAGCGCAGGGTTTGATGATGCGCGAAGGGACCATCGTCGATGCCACGTTGATAGCGGCATCGCCATCGACCAAAAACAAAGACGGCAAACGCGATCCGGAAATGCACTAGTCTAAGAAAGGCAACGACTGGCACTTCGCGCTCAAAGGGCACATTGGTGTGGACGCGGCGTCGGGCCTCGTGCACACCTTGATCGGCACGGCCGGCAACATGTCGGATGTTACGCAAGCCCATGCGCTGTTGCACCGCGATGACGTTGCGGCAATGGGTGACGCAGGCTACCGGGGCGTCGAAGAAGGCAGCGAAAATCTTGGGAAAAGCGTGACCTGGCACGTCGCGATGAAGCGCACCAAACGCAAGGCGCTGCCCAACAACAAGCTCGGGCGCACGACGGAAAAGCTGGAGCACCTGAAGGCCAGCGTTCGGGCGACAGTGGAGCATCCGTTCCATGTGGTGAAGAACCTCTTCGGTCATCGCCAAGCACGCTACCGCGGCTTGGCGAAGAACACCGCGCAACTGTTCACGCTGTTCAGAGTCGCGAATCTGGTGCTGACCGGAGCGCAATTTAGAGTCACTGAAACCCGAGCTCCGTCCTGAGGACGAGAGCGCGGGGAAAATGCATCAAAAATGGCAAAAGTCGCCTGTCAAACAGTTTGAAATTGAGGAGCCCGGCTGCTGAAAAACACGACGTTTCTGGTTGCACAATTTGCACCGAAATCGTCAATTGTTCAGATGGTATGGACGTCCCTCCTGAACGGGCCGATACGCTAGCGCCGGTGCCAGTTCTTGATCATCTTGAGACCGCGTATCACCCAATTCATCCGCTTTTCGTATGCAAAACATAGGCGGGGCATGGAGCGGTGATCGGCAAGTGATCAATGCATACATGACGACTTAGGTTTTCGGGGCGACATGGGACGATGTCAGCGATGGTGTTGGCACTAATGTCGTCGTTGGCAACGTTGGTCACGTGCTCGTTAGGAAGGCGAAAATCATGGCGACCTGGACAGCTATAGGTAGAAAGCACCACAACATGAGTCCGATGAAGCGCGCTTCGTGGCGTTAGTCGCTTGCGAAGAAGTTCGGCGCCGCAGTCGTCGTGGCAGCGGCATCAACTCACTTTTGGGATAAAGAAATGAACTACAAACAGCTTTAGAACAGCATGCCGGATGCCGTCCGTTTCTATTTCGGCATCGAAGAATCCGCGATTGAAATCTTCAGGCGCCGTCTTGATTCGGGCAGACAGCGGGGACGTACTACTGCGGTACCGTCGTGGCGGTGCCGGGGCTGGCCGGCATCGAAGTCCTTCCGGCAGCGCAGGTTTAGAGCGGCAAAATGGCCCGAGGTCCGGCGTGCTTTCGCCTCCGAACGAATCTGCCCAACGTGAACAGTCCGAGCAGGAACATCGACAACACCCCGGGTTCTGGGACATCGGCGCTCACCGAATTGATTTCGAAAAGACGGGGCTTGGTGTAAAAATATGAGTTATTTGGCTCGTCACCGGTCGCTTCAGAGATGTTCAAGAAACTGATGGCGGTGTCCTCCGGTTTGGGTGCGTACTGGAATGCCGCACTAAAGTTTGGTACCGGCCCGACAAACGCGTTGTAATAGGAGTACACGATCTGTTGCGAATTAACCTTGTAGCCAGATCTATCCAGGCCAAATATGAAGGTGTAAACCTGATCACTACCGGCGCGATTTGGGCCTCTGGTGGTGACATAGTTGTAGATGCCTGCGTCATTGTTCGGATGTCCTGCGTCGATGAAGCTCGAGTACGTTGCCCCATTTATTGACGCGCTAAATGCAATTTTTGCGATCCCGTCTGCGAACGTATAGTTGTAGTCGCTGCCAAAACGTGTGACGTTTGTCGTGTCCCAGCTATATGTGAAAACGAAGTTAGAACCGGCAAGATTCTCACCAGCGGTTCCGAAGATGCCAAGACCATCGAAACCTCGTTCGATCGTGCCAGAGGAGCGTATCGTAAAGAGCGAGGCCTCGGCTGTCCCGCAAAGCAAGGCAGTTGCTACGAAAATTAACCGGATGTTTGCGGGTACGGACATAAAATTGCTTTCGCGAAGAAAATTCCTTATAAGCAATTATCATGCCGGATCAAGATAGTCGTTTGTTTTCAAATGCTTGCAAAAAACGTAACGTCCTGATTCCAAATAGTGTAAGAATTTCCGACATTTATGGAACGTCTATCGACTCATGTCTGGCGACGTTTCAACCTTGACCTTTTCCGTTGAAGAAATCATCACAACAAGAGCGCTCCGAGGTCGATTTCTTCAACGTGCAAACTGAACGTAGTTTTGCTTGGGGTTGATTGGTATAAACGAAGAGAATCCGTCCTTTGCGTTACCCAGCCGTGCAATTTCGCTCTGTCCGGTTCGGAAATCTGTGCACCAAGAATAATTCCGGTGAGTGCCTTCGGGGGAAACCGATATACGCCTGGCCCGCCGTTGTATTGTATCGCTCGCCACTCTTCTTCATATTTCCAGTGCTCAGACTTACTGAGCAACGCGGCATTCATCATTTCAGTTCTGGTTTGCTTGAATGGATTGATTGTTGGCCGCGACGGCTGATATTGAACTTCAAGCGCGTTCGCGAAGAACTCGTAGTAACCGTCGAACTCTAGGCAAATTCCACGGTGCGAGTCGGCATAGTGAGACCACATCAGTATGTCGTCGCGATTCGCTGACAGACAAAGCACCCCGATATTGTTCGTAATTTCTTCAGTATGCAGCTCCTGCATCCGCAACTCGGCCTCCAGTCCAGTAGGGTTGCGACCCTTGTCCCGGCGCGTCGATCGCGCTTCCTTCCGACGTTCTGCTCGATTTAGTTCCGGAAGATGGCCTCTGTATAACCGCTGATAGTAAGAATCCATCTCCCTCGCTGTACCTTCGAAGGAAAAGCACGGCCTGCAGTCAAACGGATCATTGAAGCTACGCGGGGGAGCGAAATAAAGTTCGTTGTGGCAGATAGTGCGCTCGACGTACTCAGACGCGCCGGAGCTAAGGCTTCGGTAACGGTAGAACTCGGTTGGGCATTTTTCCGTCATAGGTAAGTCCTTGGTGCGACGACGCTTTGATCAACGAAAAATCATCGATGCCGGTCATTCGGGCGCGTGCGAACAGGCTTGGCACACGATTCCGGTTAGCACCTTAGTACGCGGATGGATTTCGATGACGACGCACTGGACGCATCCGAAAATCTTCGGTATCAAACGTTGCTGGCGACCAAAACGTTTCGGCGTCGAGGAGTCTACGGCAGCGGTAAAAAGCCACGAGTCGAAACTTAGAAGGGGAGGTCTTCTCCAAAGGTAAATTTGCCCTCGTATCGATACACATCCTTCAACGCCTTCGCAACCGTCTTCTTGAGCCTTTCGTCACTGTTTAGCTTGTCTATGTCGTTTTCTTCAAACAGCACCCCAACCCACACTTCGTCGCCGTTCGCATCCCAGTTTACAGTGACCGGGCCAATTTCAGAATAGTTTCGAGCCACGCGCACTGCAATGTCGTATTGAACCTTCTTCTTAAAATCCTCTGCCAGCACTTGGGTGCGCTTTGAGTCCTTAACCAGCCCGTCATAAAATGAATCAGTTTCCTCCGCGAACCAGGTGCAGTTAGCTGTATGAAGTCGCCCGTAATCTTCTAATACGCTTTTAAACCTGTCCGCTCGAATGAACCTGATTCGCGAGAACGTTTCGCGCTTTCGCACAATGTAGCCAGCTAGGTAGTGTTCAGTTTCAAGGCTTGATGCCACAATTTCGTCGTCCGAAAACATAAGCCGAACAAGATCGGTGTCCACCACCGATAAGAGGTTGAACTGGTAGACGCTGGGAGACTTTTTTCGTCCGGGTAAAGCCGCCAGTTCGTACGCCTGCGCTTTCATCAAGGAGGTGACTGCGCTAAAAATTGGCTTATCGTTCTGCGGGCGCCCCGAGACCTTGTCCATTTCCTGGTAAGCGAAGACCTCAACACTCGGGTCATTGAGGGCCTCTTTCACCCCGAGTTCGCTGACGCGCTTATGGTACCGGTTTGCCTTTGCAGGCTCAGATAGTTTGTAGGTTAGCGCTCTGTCGTTTGACCAAGCATGCAGTGGCCACCAGTCCGAGTTCGGATCTTTAAGATTGATTTCCCGAGCGAGCAACGCCCAGGCGTTGGCATCGCTCTTTTTGCAGCTGATGATTAACGTGGTGTAGACGTCGAAATGCTGCACCTTTGTGCATCGATACGCGACCAAATCGATTTCACGAACTGTTTCCTCCGAATCGTCAACGTAGTATTTATTGCTAATGACGGTCCAGCCGGCAGATTTCAGCTGCTGCGCTATCCGGTTTTCCAATACAAAACCGGTTTTTCGAATTTCGTCAGCAAACGGTGGTTTTTGCGTCATGAGTGGGGAAGTCCAGTAAATTTCGGGACGGGAACATGGGATGTTACAGCCAAGATTATCGCATTATTCCTTTCATTGCCCACCAGTTTTAGTTGCTGGCACCTTCCACTCGGCGATCGATCCGAGCTTCGGTGAATGAAATGCGATTTTCGTGAGTTTTACAAGTATAACGCACTCATCCCACGTCTCCTCATAGAGATAATCAATCTTAGCTTTCTCTTTCGTATTTTTGCAGACAATCGGATGTTTATTTTCACCCGCGACAATTACACCCTCAATATCCATTTCTAGGCCGATAACAGCCACGCGCGCCTCTTCAGGACTTATCGATATTTCTTTCGTCAGGTTCTTGTAAAAGATGTAATCCTTCGATGAATATTTGTCTTTTTGAAATAACCCGACATAAGTAGCGCGCTTGTTGCCAAGTCCAACGATAGTATGCTGCACTGGTGTGACCGCTTTAGTCAGTCCGTATGCGTTAGACATCGGTTGAGCCGCACCGTAAATACCTGTATGCTGCAGAATCAGAAAGTCTAGTTTAGGATCGAGCTCATGGCTTCGATGATAAGTTGAGTCTAATTTCGCCCAAATCTTGAGCTTTTCATGTTCGGTATCGTAGCTATAATGCAGCGAGTTATTATATTTATCATAGGGCACAGTGACCTTGAACAAACGGCCGAGCAAAGGTTTATCATCGAAGCGTTTGGTAAATTGATCGTCCTTAGGTGGGATCGACGCCGCTTGCGCGTATGCAACCATCTTTTCTGCCCCGATTGTGCCCACTGGTAGTTCAAGAGGGCTTTTCGTAGTCGGAGCAATAGCAGTGGACGCACTGTTAGACTTTTTTGAGGTCTTGTTTCCTAACGACGAATCGTTGGAGCAACCCGACAAGATACATGCAACCAAGGTGACGATACTGTTAGTATGTCCCCACATAGCACTGCGATTTAATCGATTCGACAGAGTCATATGCGCTTAGTGTTTCGAATATATTTGAGTTAAATGATTGCAATGTGCATTTTCCCTTAATACGGGACATATTTAATTTTGCACCCGGGCAAAGCGCTTTTAAGCGAGTTAATAAGTTTATATTGCAACATATCAGGTGCACGCTAGCCTTTAGTGAACACTCGGGTGTGGGCCGTATGCGCCGTTCGCCAGAGCTTAGTGTATTACGCATGTTGCACTGATGGCAAGCAGAGGTTGGTTAGGCGCTCTTAGGATCCCGCCCACCTAGTTTTTGTTCCTGCCCACGGCACTTGTCCTACCGGTCTACCACAGCCTACTCCATCGATCCAAAATCTAATTTGGTGAGAATTCGCAGCGCGTGATGCGCGGCACATTACCCGGCGTTTTGCTATTGCATAAAGTGATGCAATGGCTACTAAAAAACTCTCTCACGCACACTTGCGTTTCACCTCCGCTGTCGCAATTGACAGCGCCGAAGCTGCATCCGGCGCCCCTCGGCCGTTCGCCAGTGTCGCCTATTCGGCACGGATCTTCCCGGAAGTTGCGATGTCTTCAAAAGCCCATCGGCCTCCGCACCGATTCGACATCGATATCTGAGCCGATGACGTGCGTACGCTCGCGATAGAGTGCAGCACCGATTCCGTCTTCCAGCAGTTGACGGATACGCCGCGGCGACTGCGTAACGAGCACGTCAACAGCAGACTGCGCAAGCGTTACGTCGGCGAATGCAGTTGAGCGCTCGCGCTGTAACTGCTGGAAAATATTTCGAATAATTTGCGTCGGGTCGATCGGCATGCCGACGGTAAATCGCTTTAAGCGGCTGCGGATCGCGGGGTCAACTGCATCGTAATTATTAGATGTGCAAAGAAAAAGCACATGACTTAAATCGAGCGTGAGCCACGGTTCGGAGCAGTCCGAAAAAGTTTTCGCAGTTTCTCTTTCAAATATTCGATAGAGCGCAGTTTGAGGGCGGAACCGCTCATCGCCACCCATTTTGCAGATTTCGTCCATCAGAACGACCGGATTAGCAAACTTGCCATCGACCATCGCGTTGTATAAGGCTCCTGGCGCTGAGCTGCGATAACTGTCTGAGTCGCCGACAATTTCTCCAGCAGTCTGCATTGTTTCGAGGTGAAGCGCGTGAAATTCGGTGCCCAGACACTGCGCGAGCTTCTTGGAAAAATACGTTTTTCCACAGCCGGGCGGACCATCGATAATAATGTTTCCAAAGACTGGTACACCATCGCAACGCTCGGCAATCGCAAATACACCACGCAAATATTCAATCACCGGCGTGAAATTTGGGTGATCAATTTCGAGCGAGTTCAGCGTAGAGCGCCAAGAAGTAGGGATCTTTGCCAAGCGCCGATACTCACCATTGTGACGCAAGGTATTGAGGCGCTCTTTTATCTTGGTCCGTTCGTCGCGATCACCTGTTAGCGATTCGATTCTGCTATAGCGATGATGTACTGCTTCTTGCTCATAAATCTGAATAAACTCGGAAATTGGAGAGGGCGGAAGCGGGAATGGGTACGCCGATACAGCTTTTGAAAGGCCTCCGTCATCTAGTGCGGGTTCCCAGTTGTCTGGATCGTGTGGATCAACCGCCGGACCCGCAGAAGCGATAAGCGCTTTCACTTTCTTCATAGCGAGCGCTAATTTTTCTTTAGCTGCGATTTCTTTTGCGAATGCAAATGGAGTGAGAAGCAACGAGTCGTAAAGTAAGAATCCCGACTTTAGATCGCTTTTTTTTTCATCGGGAGTAGAGTAATGAAATGACATATTGCGCTTTCAGTTTGATCGATCGCGCGTAATTACGCGAAAGCCACTTACTCACACGACCGCTTACCGCCCGAAATTGCTGCCGGCCTCGCCATAATGTCGTTTCTATTGCTGAAATAATACCAGAAGTTCTGATGGTTTACAAGCGGGGTTCACTCGATTTTCCCAGAGGGACCAACGGACGGGGCGCCGCAGCAGACGCGTCGATGCACTGCTACCGCAGAGGAGCCTCGCGGAAGAATGGTTGACAGTTTGATACTTCTTCGGGGTACACTACGTACTCTTTAACCCTCAAATTAGCCATATGTCAGACACAAAGAACGCGAAACCTAGTCCGGATGAAGACGTGTCGAGGATTAAAGAGCTGCTCGATAAGGGCATGCTAAACACGATAACCGTCGACACTTCGATTTTCGACGAAAAAGGGCGGACACTGACCAAGGGGATGTTTTCGCAGTTGACGCAGTTCGGCAGGCACCCTGCGACGCTAGTGATTTCGGACGTAGTGCTGAAGGAGATGAATAGCCATCTCGTTGACCAATTGAAGTCGGCGAAGGCGAAGTTCTCGCCTGACTTGCTGGTGGCGTGGGAGTCGTTGGGGTTGGAAAAATCCCACGTTCAAGAGTTGTTGTCGATTCTTAAAGAACGCCCGAGTTTGGAGGAGATTGCAAAAGGGCAGTTCAGCGAATTTTTAGACGAATCTGACGCGGAAATTTTGTTGGCCAAGGATCACGTTCCGATGGACGACTTGCTCGAAATGTACTTTCAGCGAAAGCCGCCCTTCGAAGAAAGCAACGTGAAGAAGAGCGAGTTCCCGGACGCGATTGCGCTGCAAACTCTTGAGGCTTGGGCCAGTAAGACTGGGCGAAATTTGATTGTCGTATCCAAGGACAAGGACTGGAAGAATTTCTGTAGCAAATCAGAATTGCTTCACCTCGTGAGTGACTTAGCTACGGCCTTGGAACTCTTGCAGACGCCCGATGAAGTGGTTAAGACCATGCTTCGTAGGGTCCATGATGAGTTGCAGGACCCAGGACGTTACCTTCACGCTGCAATGACGGAGTTCGTCGAAGACATCGAGTGGTACGAACACATCCGTCTCGACGCAGATTCGCAATTCCAGTATGAGCAGGACGAAATAGAGGTCGAGGAGGTGTCGAACATCCTCTTTCCTACCCATCTGGAAGACATAAAGTTAACGGAGTTGACTGCAGAAAATATCACGGTTACTTTCAGGACCCAAGCTGATGTGCGGTTTGTGGCTCACTTCAATTTCCGGAAGTGGGATTCGTTAGATCGCGAGTACCTGAGTATGGGATCTGGAAAAATGGAACTCACAGCCGCTTTTGAATTTGACATCATTTTGATTCTTCCGATTGCGAATGGCGCGTTCAACGATATCACGATGGATGCAGAAATTGACACAGTTGACATGCAAGTCGGCGAGATCGAACCCGACTGGATGTCTTCGAGTAATCGCGAAGACGAAAGTCCAATAAATATTGCAGCTTGGCAGCACACTTCAAGCAATCATAGATGACAATCAGGAAGGCACGCTTGGCCGCCTCGTACGCTGAAATGCGCTGGGAATGCCATACGAATTGAATGGGCATGTAATAACGAAACCGCTAGCGCCAGAGGAGCCTACAGCAGTGAATTTCGGTTGCGAAACCCTTCAAAGCCGGCGCCCTTCAAAACCGGCCCTTTTGATGCCCATGCTCTTCGGTGCCGCACACCTACGGCCACGAAGCCCGCGGCCCCCTGACGAGGTCGAAACGTCCGAGTACGTGCCAAGCAGCGAATGTCGGTTTCGAAACCCTTCGATGTCGATGCTGCGATGTCGATGCTGCGATGTCGTGGTTTTTCGATCTCGATGACCTTTGATGTCGCACACCTACGGCCGCGAGGCCGCATGCCGCCGGAAGAGGTCGAGACGTTCGATTACGGGTATTTTCCGATGCCGAGGGGGTGTTGGCTGCCGCAGACTTCGCTGCCGAAGATGTTCGATGCCGAAGCTTCTGCTCTCCGAAGAAACCTCCGGCATACACTGGCCGGGAAATTAAAGTATTAAATAGACAACGCACCTTTCCCCCTTTAAACTACTGAGACTATGCAAATCTAGGATATAAAATGATTCTTCGTTCTGTTATTTTCACTGTGACGCTCCTGCTTGCTAACTCAAGCGCAAACGCACAATATGCTTCAGTAGTCGAATCAGAAGCGGCTCGAAAGTCGAGTGAGGAAGTAAAAGTCGACGCCGCGCGCGCTGCGCTCCTCAACGCTCAGTTTTGGGTTGTTCCTAATCCCAAAGCCAGCAGCAGGCTGACGTTTCGGGAGGGTCTGAAGGGCGGCTCCGATGCAGAGTTTGTACTGACCGAGCCATCAACCTTCAAGGTTGTCGGATTTGCTCCAGATGAGTACAAAATATATCATTACGTTTTGATAGAGTTTCCCGATGGGAAGCGAGCGTATCTAGCTGAATCCAATTCGTTCGACGATGGCTCCAAGAAAAACGACCTCTTCGCCGATATCTATACTCCCGGCAAGCCACGATATGATTTCATAGAATACATTCTGACGGCCTCACCTGAGGACGTTCGCCTTGCTGAAAAGACTATGCGGACCAAGGCCACTGCTGCAGCGACAGCGTGGAAAGCACGGGGCGGGGTGTCGATCGGGATGACGCCCGGCCAGGTGCGCGCCTCAAACTGGGGAAAGCCCGACAAGATCAATCGCTCAACGGGAAGTTACGGTGTGCACGAACAGTGGGTCTACGGTAGTAACAGCTATATCTATCTGGAGAACGGGTTTGTGCGATCGATTCAAAATTAACCGTATCGCACCGAGCCTCTCCAGGTCTTGTTAGACGCTCTGAGGCGTTTCCAAGTTTTGACCGTAATTTGGCAGCAAATTGGCAGTTTGGCAGCGCACTTCAGCGCACCGTAGATCACGTTCAATGAGGTATGCCGGGCATACTCCATACGCTGAGTGTGCTGTCATGTTCTGTTGAGGTAATGTCGCAAGTTCGAAACTTGCACTCCCACCAAAATTCAGCTTTAAAATCAATAGCTTGATGTAGCGAGCGGCGATTTTAAGGCGTCGGCGGAAGCCGACACCGCGGTGAAAAATAGGGGAATTCGACGAACGATTCCACCAAATTGAGGCCCACCATGGCGTCCATCCCGCGCGGCATTCGAGTCATTGACTGGAAAAACGCCGACAAGTCCCGCTCCATCCGCTATCGCGTGCGCGTCGAGCGCGGCGATTTCATCGTCGATCGGTCGTTTGGCCAAGACGAGCTCGAAAGAGCCAAATTATTCCTAGAAGACACCAAGACGCCGCAGGGCAGGCTGTTGATCGCCCAAGGCAAAGATCGCGCTACCCTCATGGTCTCGGAGATGGAGCGGCTCGCCGCCGAGTTTGTGACGGAGGGGCGCTGCACGCTTAATCACGCGATCGACACCTATCTTCGAGCCTACGTGACTCCGGGGATTAACTGCGGTGTCGACAAGGTTCAGCAGACAGCGAAAGCCGCCGACGCGCGCCTGAATCATTGTCGGTCGATCGAAATCTCTTACATCAAACCGGGATTCATTGAGCCCTCCGGTCCGCTCGCAGGCCTTCGGGAGATGTCAAAGGGCTTCGCGCGAAAACCGATCGGCGAGTTCTATATCGACGAGCTGACGGAGCAGTCCACCACCGAATACATCAACGAGCGGCTCAAGCTCGGTCGGGCGAAAAGCACGGTGAAGCGCGAGGTCTACGCTTTGCAATCGGTGGTGAACAAGCTGCGCTACACGGACAACAAAGCTTGGAAGAAGCTCAACGGCCACAACCCATTCGCGCTAGCGGACAAAACTCTGGTCAAGGGCGGGGAGTGGCGCCGGCGGCGCATCATCACGGACGCCGAGGAGGAGGCGTTGCTAAACGAGCTGCGCTCGTGCCGCAACATCGAAATGCCGTTGGTTTTTGCCGTGGCGCTCTCGACCGGTATGCGCCGCGCCGAAGTGCTTGGGCTTATGTGGTCGCAGATCGATCTCGATCGCGGGGTGATTAACTTGGACCCTGATCAGACCAAAGCAGATGATGATCGGCTAGTGATTCTGCTGCCGGAGGCAGTTGCCGCGCTGAGATCAATCCCAATGGTGGATGAGCGAGTGTTTCATTACAAGATCGAAGGGTTTAAAACCAATTTTCGCCGCGTGCTGGAGCGAGCCGGTTTGCAGGATATCCACATGCACGACACCCGCCGCTCGTTCATTTCTCGTGTCCTGAAAGATATCACGGCCTCGCCAGTGGCTATCGCCGACATGATCGGCGCACGGAGCGTCTCGAATTTGCAAAAACGCTCCATTGATCGCATCGGCCAAGGGAACATGATCAGTGCGGGCGCGATTGAAACAGAGGAGCAGTTGCGCTCTGTGGTCGGCCACAAGGATGGTCAAACGACTTCACGCTACGCGAACATGGCGCCTGATGCGGTGAAGCGTGCGAAGTGAAACGGGCTCTCTACCCAGCGTCGCCCCATTCAGCCCTGGGAAATAAACTACGTCAAGAAGCTCCGGCGACTAGGCCGCTCATGCGGCGACGGATATAATCCTGAGTCAATTTACCGCTTGGTCACTCACGCTCTCTCGGACGGCGCGGCCGCTGGTCAAAGGTATAGGAAAGCTTGAATGGCGGTCTCCGTTTGCGCTTCAAAATCGCGATAGACGCACCGCATGTCAAGAGAACTTCTCCAACAGGCAAAATTAGCGGGCGCCATTCGCATCGGACAGCTAGTAAATCTGCGATGATCCCGCGAGTGACATCAGATCAACGTTGGCTATTTCATTCATTGGCATCGATTGCTATGATCTGCCTTCTAAAACTCGTTCTTACAAGGAAATCTCATGCCGAGTTGCTGGTCCGTGGATGGGGCAAAATGCGAAAATCTAGCCCGCGATCTAATGGCTGAAATGGCGTTGTCAATGTCGCTGACGAATGGACGTGTCTCGATAGCTGTTGGCGATTACGAGTTTTACGCTGACGCATTGTTCGGTCTCCTAGATCACAGCTACACCATTGATGAAGAGACGCTTTACCGCGAATTCGAATCTGCTGTGAGAGATCTTTTCCGCGAAAGCGACTCGTTTTCAGACCCCAAAAAATTATTGCTGAAGTTCGACAAGCGGTGCGGCGCACTGCTCGCCAAAAAGTCAACCTTCGTTGTGATCACATCTGTGAACCTAAAAGATGCAGTGCCTCGGGGCCGAACCGTCAACCAATGCGCGATTCGATTCCATAAGACGTTGCCGCGGAAATTTCGAAGCGCGCGCGCTGCTCTCCTGAAAGTGGAAAACAGCGTTGGGATCAATGTTGAGAACGACGGGTATTTGTTCGTGGAAGTGACAGTTACAGCGGTGAACGATTACACAGCGTTCGAGATGGCGATGGAAGCTCTAGCGGTGTATCGCGGACTCATTCAATTGCACGTGTCCAAGACGATAAACCAATTCGCCGGGCCTACGTTGGCTCACAGGTATCCGGCCGAGCCCCAACTAAAACTGGGGAACATACACACTGTTCATACAGCGGAGGGAGGGCCGATCCAAAATGCTCATTGGTTTGAGGAGACGATCAATAAAGACCCGGCTATAGAAGGCGAAAATTTTGCGGCGGCGGACGATGGGGTCCGCCGCTTTCTGCGCAAGATGACGAATTCATCCCCGGAGTTCAGCCAGTTTTGCACAAAATTTATCGCCGCTTACACAACTGCTCTGGATACTCGTGACGCGGACGCGAAGCTTGTTAGATTTTGGCTGTGTCTTGAATTACTTACTGGCGCCGATGATGCCAAAAATATCATCAAGCGAATTGCGTTCTTCTACAGCAATCAGGAAGTCGTAGTGGCCCAGTTGAAGGCCTTGCGGTCAGCGCGAAACTCGCATGTCCATGCCGGAGCGAAACCTCCAAGAGTCGCGCTCAAGAATTTTGTTTTGGTCGGGTTCATTGAGAACCTTATAGTTTTTGTCGTATCTAATCATTTCAAATTCGACAACCGTCAACAGTGGTGGGATTTTATGTCTACTACGACAGACATTAAAAGCATCGACGAGCAAATTGCGAGACTTCGGATGGTTAAGAAATTTGCCCGTCCGGCGAGAGGCGTCCCGGAGCAGTCCGACGATTCTCACCCGTAAGCCAAGCAATCTAAGAAATCATGAAGGCTGAGTAATCGGCCTAATCGGTGACCGGCACCGGTTGTTTGCTCGCGCGTTTTAGGTCCGCCTTGAACTGGGCGAAATCTATGACGCTGGCGCACGGCCGTTTGGCGATTGACTCGTCCACTCCCAGCAACCCATATATTTCGGAAAATTCCTTGTTAAAAAGACGGCGGGACGCGACTGTTTCAGGTCGACTGCGGCCATGGCTTTTGCCCACAACTAAAGTGGCTACGCTTTCCAAAAAATGGTCTTCGGACCACCCCCTGTCGATCAGCGCTTGATAAGCCGCATGATTCCCCAGCGCCCACGCATCGAAGAAAATGTCGCCGAGCACCTCGCCCTCTAGTTCGTCGGTCGTATGCCTGCGCAGGTCATTAATTGTTACGAGCTGCTTTCCGGGCTCTTTCAACATCTCGGCGATAGAAAAAATCGACTCCACGTTGTTGGTGCGCACGGCTACTTCCAGCGGCGACAGGCCAAAAAACGGAATTTTTTGGTGGGCTACGGGACTGCTAGACGGAGACGCGTATCCGTAGGCCGCCACGCTATCAAATGGGCGTGATCAAATGGGCGTGAGCGGCCGTGTGCGACTCCTGGCGCGCGCTAGCTGCGCGCGTCCCTCGTCCGTTTCAAAAAAAGAGTCGTCTATCGCTCCAGTCCCCACAATTTTTAGTTTGCTGAGCGTGTTGAGGTCGGCGCGCGACGCGGCGTCCACCCACTCGCGGCGCAGCGGATAATTTATGATCATATCGATCGCTGCGTCATCGGATTCGTGATAGGTCATTAAGAGCTTCCCGTGCGGGCCAAATGATCAGCTATTGCTGAGACACTGCGCAGCGACTGCCGGCGCTATAAAAAATTGCATTACGCTAAACTAGGACGCTCTCGGCGTTCCAAAATGCGGCGTTGTTGATGGTAGCAACATTCTGATGCTGACTGGGAGATTTCTCAGGCATGCCCGAAACGGTTACAGGCGTCATTTCGCGCCTTTGATATCATGCATTGCCATGCGTAAAGATTTTTTTAGCAAAAGGCTGTTGGCCTCAATTTCGGCCAACATCGGCGCTGGATCAACAATGTCCAGCAAAATCTGCGCAAGCTCGGGCTGGCCCATCTTTCGCAAACCTGTCTCTAAGGCTTGAATTTGACGCGCCCATCGTGGAACGCAGATGCTGCTGTAATGGTAGGCATCGAAGTCAGATAGCTCCCCGCTGTACAGGGCCTCGTAATCCTCTGGATAGTAATTGGGATACGCGACAATGCGCAGCGTTTCGAACGCGACCAGCTCTTCTTTTTGCAGGTCTGTCAGCGGTGAACTTCCCCCCCATAAAATTTGCGAGTTTTCCGATGGATGCTGAGCTCAGTCCGCGCAACTCTTTTTTCATGCCAATGAGTGAGCAGAAATAAGGATGGGACTGAATAACCTCAGCCGCCTTTCCGAAATCGTTGCTACTTAGCCTGTGACGAGCCCGAGCCTCGTCCTTAGCGCGGAAGAACTCTTCGGAGCCCCATTCAGCTCGGGCGGGCAGAGCGCGCGCGATTTCCTCAATTTCCGGGCGCGACAACTTCGAGGTCAGGGTGCCACGACGATACTCGCCAACGATGCTATCGGTGAAGAGCTCGAACTCTTCAATTAAGGCTCGCATCGCTGCGAATCGATCCCGGAGAGTCAGTATATTGATGACTGGAGTCCTGACAAGATGCCGTTCACTCTCCGCGTTGTCTGGGTAGCGAAACGTTTGGCCAGTTGGGTCAATGTCTCCAAAATCGCTTACAAATTCCTTAAGGGCGTCCAGCTTGTTGCTGAATCGGCGGTCTGTCGCCGTCGCCACCGAAACTAGCTCAGCCCAGAGATGGTTGATGTCATGGGTTGATGTCAGGGTCTTCTGCGGCAGCGCTGATCGAATAGGAGAGATCGCGTCGATTTGTTCCTTGATGAACAGCTCAAGCTGGTGGCGAGCGCAGAAACAGATGGGATAGATCAGGGCGTCAATGGTCCCACCCTGATCCTCCGTAACGGTATGCATGAGGATATCGACGGCCTCCGCAAACCCCAAGCTATAGCTGCGCTTGTCCACGTGGCCGTTAGTTCCGACGCACGCGTTGAGAAACTGCGATCCAGGTATGCCAGCGTTAAAGGTCTTGTTAAAAAGGGAGTCAAACGAATCCGTCACAAAATTATCCTGTTAAATGAAAGCGAAAAGTGAGACTGGACCGTAGTCGAGATATCTTGGGCCCCCGCTTGAATTTTGTCCAGACGTGGGCATTTTTTTCACCTAGCATTGGTGCGTAAGGCGGCCTTGATCCGCCGTTTTTCGTCCGCCGCGGCAGCGAGACACTCTGCGGTTCCTTGCGCTTCTTTTCGTTATACACCTGACGCATTGTCGGTATGAGGCGCCTCAGACGGGCCATTTGTGTCAATGGTCCGGGGCTGGGCGCCGTAAATCAAAGTCGCGCTTCGGAGAGCAGCGGTCCAAATGAGCCGTCGGTTTTTTTCGCGCGGATGGCGGTGGACCATTTCCCAGGTTGGCCGAGGGAGCAGAACAAAGCGAGGTCGGTTGCTGGCGTCGCGTCCACGCTTTGGCCGAGAGCGCTGTTTATGGGGATTCCTGCCAGGGTAAGCGAGGGGAGCGGAATAGCCGACAGCCTTGGTTCCGAGCGTCGGTTTACTGCAATAACACGCGCGTCGAAGGACAGGCGGATCGTGCTCATGCCATCCGCTGCTCTCTCCTTTAAGCGGAGCGCCAAAACCAATTCCGTAGCTGCCGGACAGCCGATAACCAAGGCCACGCTGCTCGCCCACACCGCGGGTGCGCTCTGCGCGTCCTGCGTCGTTGTTTGGTGGCGCCGAGGCGTTGACTTGGAGGAGGTCGACGCTGATATCAGCTCTTGAAGTTGCATCATCGCGGCAGTGAGGGCCTCCAACGATTCCGCGCATCTGACCAAGGTGTCCGAGTTATCGAGCTCTCTCATTTCAAGCCCCTGCAATCTCAATGTGAGTTCGGTGAGTGCGGTTTCCGTTGGCTCAGCTGGTGTCGCTGCCGCCTGGTCAATCAGCGCGTAGAGAGCCTGAGCCGGCGTCATGCCGTCGTCGCGATTCATGGCGAACGCCTTGAGAGCAGCTCGGCGAGCAGTGGATAGGCTGATCGCGACCGCTCTCGCGCTCCAAATGTCTGTCGTTTGCGAGGTTCGCTTCGTCGAGTTTTTTGCTTTCATCTTCGGGCCTCAGGGGTCTGTGCGTGTTAACGATGGAGCTCTTGCGATTGTTCAGGCTCACGGCCGGCACCGTGGGACCGCCCTAAACGCAGCTTCGCGACAGCGTTCGCCAATTGGCCGTTCGCTTTGCGAAGCGAGGCGCCCAAGCGGGCGAACCGATCGGCCAAACTGGGGGTCTCTTCGGTGTCAAAGGTCTTCATTACGGATTTGCAGTTGGGCAGGCGAATTTGCACTTGCCAGGCGGGCTCTTTGTTTTTTCGCTCTCTTTTTATGATGCTAGCCATGTTGTCTCCGGGTTGGTTTGGTTGCGTTTTTCTTGGATCCTCGGCCATGGCGCGCGGGACGCCGCGGCCGGACGAGCGGGATGCGAAAAAAACGCGCCGCAGTCGTCACTGCTGCGCGGGGCTATCGCAGTGGCTTATGAACACGCTCTCGTAAACCGGCCTAGAGAATCAAGGGGCCAACTCGGCATTGATAGGCGTGCGGAAACGCCAACAAATCCCTCTCCCGCAACCAAGCAGTGTTTTGTAGCATTAAGAGCACTAGCGCACAGCGCAAGGCCGAAGGCGCAGTGCTTTAGCTTGCTTAGCGTAGTCGCATGAAGGATATGCGCGATATGCGCTATATCCGACTGCAGCGCACTGCAGCGGAAGTGGCCCGACAAGCGGTCGCCTCAGCGACCGCCGGGTGTTGGGTTTTGCATTCTAGGGTTAGAAAAACGGCGAAAGTTTTTGGCTCCGCGCTGCAGCGCTGCAGTTGCCACACAGCTGCGTCCGCGATGAGTTGCTGGCAGCACTTCGAATCGGTCTTCTACCGTGACCGCTCAGAGTCATCAAACCACCAACGGTTCACTTCGCTTGACACTCCTTCGAGCTCTTCTCCCCAGAGCGTTCCGAAAGTAAATTGAGTTTCGAAAGTCAACTCGTCGGTGTAGGCCAACTCGTGTTCGAAAAATCTACCTTGCAGGGCGTCGCAATGAACGCAGCCGTTTGACATGTAGGATCGGCCTTCAGTTTTACTGGATCGACGCTTGACCGGACCAATGCCATGCTTTCGCAATAAATCGCTCGGGAGCAGCGAGTCGATTACCTGGTCTCCGTCAGCTAAGCTGTCGCTAAGTTTATAAATGCTGACTGAAATATTAGAGTGCCCCTGGAATTTTCGCGCCGCTGCGAAAACGATGTTCATCACGACGCGGGTCTCCTTTTTGCATCGCCAGCAATCGGTGGCCGCCGAATAGATCTCGACCGGTAGCTCAGCGCCGAGCGCTGGAGCAAATTTTAGGCGCCGGGTCAGCGCCCCTTCGACGAACCGGGAAAGCTCAATAGACTGTTGCCAGTTTTCCGCTTCGTTTTTGCGTCGTGCGTTATACCAGGTTGGGTCGTAGCGTGACGACGGCAAACGAACACGAAATTGCGACGTTTGGTCGTCAAAAAACAAGTTGAAGGCTGGGGTGCTTCTTGAGATCGGCAAATCGGCTTGATGAAATAGCCATAGGCCTCGAACCTTAGCTGCCTTATATCGTTCCTGGCGATGCGCGGTTTCCGCTGCTGTCTGCGGCGACCATTGAACCTCGAATGCGATTTTCGTCGGATCCTTTGAGGCCAGAACATCGGCGACCCATGAGCCAAAGCCCGGGGAGTCACCGGACTGCTCAGGAAGCGGGGTCCAATCGGTCCTCCTGATCCCGTCAACGATGATTCGTTTGGCTAGAAGATGCTCCGCGGTTTCAGGAGCCGTGGCGCAGGGGCCTCGCTGTTTGTGCGCGAAATACTTCGTCCCTAGCTTGCTTGTTTTAAGGGTAACCCCCGCGCCACAACATTGCATGCGAAGATTTTTACTTTTCGCGTTGCTCGCGCGTAGAGCTTCCCAATCGTCATTAGACTCGACTGCGAATGAAAAGACGGGCTGATCTTCTAGAAAACATTTGAGAGGCATACTTTTCCTGAGCGGACGGTTGCTTAGCGCGACCTGGATAGTTGACAAAATAAGTTGCGTCCGTCGAAAAGTCAAAGCGGGAGTTGCGCAGATACTATATTTTACGGGGCATGAAAATTCGCGACGATATTTTGCTATTATTGCCTTTCGACAAAATACGGCAGGCCCTTGGCGCCGCTCAAATTCAGGGACACATATGCGGCCATTTTCGCGCTCAATCATCGAACTGTTCGACGGCAAGCGCCGGTATCTCATCCCGCTGTTTCAAAGGCAGTATGTCTGGAGCGCAGATCCACAGCTAAACCGCATATGGGAGGACGTGAGCACGAAGGTGGAGCAGCGATTGCTCAACCAGACTACATTCCCGCATTTTCTTGGGGCGATCGTTATCGGTCAAGTGCCTACGTTCGGCAAGCAAGTTCAATCTTACGATGTCATCGATGGCCAGCAAAGGTTGTCGACCTTTCAAATCCTTTTGTGTGCTTTCCGCGATGTGGCCACGCGCCAAGGATCGGAGTTTGCCGCGGAGCTGCAAAAGCACATCGTCAATGATGGAATCATGGAGGACAAGACCGTTGAGCGATACAAGCTATGGCCGACGCAAGTGGATCGCGGACAACTGAAAGCCATCGCTGATGAAGGATCGCCGGATGCACTAGCTGCCAGGGAGAAAAATGACTTCAATATCAAAAAGACCGGTGTGCAGCCGAACATGATTCGGGCTTATCGATTTTTCTACGAAAAAATCGAACAGTTCTTAGGCGAGCCCAGGTTCGGACACTCAGTCGAGGAGCGAGTCGAGGCGCTATTTAGCTCCCTCAAAAACGATCTGGCTCTGGTTTCGATTGAACTCGAGGGTGGCGATGACCCCCAAGTAATCTTTGAGACATTGAACGGATTTGGCCAGCCTCTATTGCCTTCTGATCTGCTGCGAAACTACGTTTTTCAGAGGGCTTACAAGGAAAAACAGCGCGCTGTGGCCGGCGCGGTGGAGTCGGCGGATATAAAGAGCTCTGAGGAGCTTTACACGCAATACTGGCTTCCGCTCGATCAGCCGTTTTGGAAAACGCTTGAGAAGCAGGGGCGGATCAAGCGGGCGCGGATCGACAACTTCTTCATGCACTTTCTTGCGATGAAGAAGGCGAGCGACATCAATGTTGGCCGACTTTTTCATGAGTATCGCTCGTGGGTTGAGTCTGAGCAGCCATACTCGACGGTGGAGTCACTCTTGCGGGACACATCATCATTCGCGGATGTGTATCAGGACTTGCTTAAGCCGAGCCGGGATGGCGTCTTTTATACCTTTTCGAAAGCGCTGACCGTCTTTGATGTGAGCACGGTAGTCCCGCTTGCTCTATTCCTTGCAGGCGAGGCGAAGCTTGAAGGGGAGAGGCTGGAATCGGCGCTAGCGATGCTGGAATCATTCCTTGTCCGCAGGGCCATTTGCAACTTGACTAACAAGGCATACAACCGACTGTTCATACAAATCATTGAGCAAATTCGAGGCGCTGAGGACGTCGTCGCTGCGCTTGCAAGCGCGCTCTCGAAGCCTAAGGACGATGCGGCCTCCGCCGTCTGGCCGGACGATGCGATGTTGCGCGCTAATTGGGAATCCAAGCCTCTCTACTTGGAAATGAGCTCGGGACGCCTGCAATTCATTTTGGGTCGCATCGAGACCGCGATGCGCACCGCCAAAAACGAAGACATTGAGATCAAGTCTGCCATGACTGTCGAGCATTTGATGCCCGTGAAATGGTGGACGAACTGGCCATTGCCGGACGGTCGCTTGGGCAAAGACGCAGTGATGCGATCTGTCGAAACAAATCTCATGGGGGCTCCGGTGGATGAGGAGTCGGCCGCTCGCGATCGCGCTGTGCATACCATCGGAAACCTAACCTTGTTAACGCAAGAGCTAAACGCAAGCGTCAGCAATGGTGCATGGCTGCCTAAGAAAACTGAAATTCTCAAGCATTCTGCCTTAGCGATTAGCCGGGGTATCGCCCTAATCGAGCAATGGGACGAAGACCAGATGACCGTTCGATCTAAGACATTGTTCGCTTACGCGGCAAAAATCTGGGGGCCGCCCAATGCAAAAGCCGCGCTGACAGAGACCGTTCATGCTGGAGCCGCGTCGCCAGTCGCATAATTCCCCAAGGGCGCGCGCGACGGCATCGCTAAGCAGCGCTAAGCTCGCGGCGCCCCGCGCAGTTTCATTGAAAATTCTGCCAATCATCGGACTGATGACGGTCCCGCGTGGCCCGATTAGACGGGCTCGCGCTGCAGCGCTGCAGCGAAATTCGTTGCTCCGTGCAAACAGGGTCTAGAATGATGGGTCGCGTCACGCCACCGATACCGGCCTCACTCCCGCAAGGACCCGCATGACCCAGCCCATCACTCGCTCTCCGCACGTTTGGAACTATGAGGAAATTGACGCCGGCGGCGAGAAGCTTCGCGAGCTGTTCAAAGAGCGCAACATCAAAATCAGCGAGCATTCCGCTCTGAGCAAGTTGCTCAATCAGGCGGCGCGGTTGTCAAAGGAGTGGGAATCGAGGAGCGCCGCAAATCACACGCGAACGCTTGTCGATTCCGGCCACGCCAACAGAATTATTCAGGCGGTCATCAAAGGCGCGTCGGACCCGGGTTCCTTGGAGTGCATGAAGCGCATTGCTAACAAGGATGTCGATTTGTCCCAGCGGGCAGCGTCGCAGGGAAAAGACGCTCTGTGGGAGCTCGAGTTTCTGGCGATGCTCAAGTCCAAAGGCGTCAAGGCTCATCTTTCCGAGCCTGACATCGTTGCGAATTTCTTGTTTGACGATTGTTCGATCGCTTGCAAAAAGGTCTACTCGGACGAGGGGCGAGCCGTCGAGTCCCAGGTGCGGGCGGGCGCTAAACAAATCGAACGCAGTGGTCGGCCTGGAATTGTGGCGCTCAACATCGATGATTTGGTGCCCGCGCATGTGCTTGTCAAAGCAAAGACAACGGACGCGGCAATGGATGCTCTGGCTAATCTTGTTCGCTCGTTCCTCGATCGCCACCAAATGAGGGTGCAGCGCTTTGTGAAAGACGGGAGGATCGACGGGATAGTAATTTCAGTCACCGTGCCCTCGGACATTGAGATGTCGAGCCCAAATTTTAACCAGTTGGTCCAGATGACGCTATGGTCGCTCGAAACCGCATCCATCGATGCCAGAGCAAGGATGGGTCAAATGAGGATCGCCTTCAAGGACATCATCACGTAGCGCCATATAGAAAGGCGGGGACGCTCTCGGCCGCCGGCGCGCTCGTGAATCAGTGGAAGTCCCGCTCGGGCCGCAGAGGAGCCATGGTTGTAGAACGGTCTTTACTCGAAGGCCGCAGCCCACCGCCATGGACAAGCTATGACTGAAACCGTTTTGGATCCCGTTACGCTTGCAACGCAGCGAGATGAGCTCCGGTTGAGGCTGGCGCGCGAATTTCATGTGGTTACCCTGCTAGTGCCTGTAAAGACGGTCGCCGCGATATTGGGTCTGTCTCCGACGACAATCTACGCATACATTCGCAACGGCGCCTTTTCCCTTCCATATCGAAGGGTGAACAAGACTCCGCTCATTGCGGTAGACGATCTGATCGATTGGCTTTTGGGTCAGCAGGTAGCGCCACCTCGCAACGAGGTGCCAATGCCGAAGGCTCCTCCATCACTTGTCGCAAGCGCGCCGCGGAAAGCTTCGGCCGAGGATTCGATCGATCGAGCTGTGGCCGACGCGATGAGCCAGTTGGGGCGCCCGGCAAAAACGAAGTCTGGGATTCGTTAGCCAAAAACGAGAACGCCTCCCTGCGGAGGCGCTCTCGTTTTGGAGCTTGGTTTATCAGAGCCGCTGGCGCATCAAGTCAGCGAGTCGGCGCTCATCCAGTGGACGCTCCGTAGCTCGCTTCACTCCCAGCAGGATCATCGTTCTCAGGATCGCTGACTCCGCGGCAGGATTAAGCCCGCTGAGGATTAGCTCGGCGCGAATATCCATATCGGTCATTCCCAACTCCTCGTGAAGCGCGCTTTCATACGGCGGATGGATATCCATTAGTGGCTCCTATTTTTTTGCGACCGGGCTAAGAATCGCTCCACGCTTGGAGCGCGGTTGCCTGCCAAATCGACTTCGTTCTTGCCTACTCTTGCCGAGCAGCCTCCGCTGCAATATGAGCGGCGAATGACGTTACGAACTCCCGCAGACCCGTCATTGTGGAGAGCTCGGTATAGGCGCCTGTCTCGGCGGCTGTGCGCGGCGTTCCGATCACGGAAGCGCTAGTGTAAAGCTGCTCCTTAACCAGTCGCTGACATAATATGTCGTAGCGCTTTAAATACGAAGCGCCTTGGAATTCCCTGAATACCGGGAAGTGAGTCGATTGATCACGCACAGGTTTTTGCGACCCCATCGCATCTTCGACGACGATGAGCCAACCAACAAATGGTCGGGGTTGCTCCCCGAATGCATTCTCGCGATAAGCCGTCCAGATATCCTGAGCGGTTCCAATGGCCTCTTCAGTTCGATTGTTAAAATTGTTGCTGAACGATGGGCCAACATGGCTTTTCAGTTCGATGGCGGCGACGAGCCGCCCTTGGTGTATGACGACTAGGTCCCATTGCTTCGTCGGCCGAAAGAAGCCGGGCAGTGTCACCAGAGCCTTGCGCCGATGAATGTCCGCATGCCCTAAGCCATTTTTTTGCACGAGTTCCAGAATTAGAGAGATAAACCCGTCTAGGTTTTTTCCACCAGTGACGCCGGCTCGCTCCCCTTGATCAATCTTGCCTGCAGCTTCTTGTTTTTTCTTTGCCAGGGCTCGATTTCCCCAGAATGCCTTGATGGCCTCTTGGGCCTTAATTTCGTAGTCAGCTAGATCAAGCGCCATATTTTAAGTATTGTTGGCGAGAGCGTTTCGCTCTTGCAGGGTTAAGAAATACAACTCGGCAGAGGCCTCGTTGCACGCGGATATGTCAAGGGTAATCGCAGCGTTTGCCAACCGCTCGCGCAGCTCCGCCGGCACGCCCTCCCAGCGAGGCAGGCGGATGCGTCGCAAATACTGAGCTTGAAACCGGAGAAACCCGCCCCGCATTTTAGTCGAATAAGTGGCGATCACTAGGCGGGTGATGTTCGACAAGAGGACCGCTTGAAGGGCATGGAGATCCCAAGCGTCAGATACGACGAAATAAAGGTTGTGATGCGGGTAAAGCTTTCCGTTTTCATAGGCGACTTGAGCGTCCCCTTTAATATCCGGAATAAGCAGTTTCGGGCGGCTCGCTAAGGAGGGCGTGATGCGATCGATCGTTCGATACCAGTTCGCCGGCGATTTCTGAGCGACGTGCCGACCCGCGATTTGGTCTCGCCGCTCCTCTAAGTATTTTTTCAATTTCGGATATCGTTCGAGGTCGACGAGCGGACCCTCGTCCGTGAAAGGGTTAATCACTCCGTAGCCGCGCCACTCCACATGCCCGCTAGTCAAATCCCGTGTCATTGCAATGGGTAGCTTCCGATCGGGCTCCACGTCAAGCTCATCAAATTTGCCGATGAACGCCTTGTCGGCTCCTGTCGCCACCCCAATTCCGACCTTGCATCCGGCCTCTTCCAAAGTGGGGAAGGATTGTTCAAGCCGTTGAATTAACGCCGTTTGATCCGATGACTCCAATATCCAGGGGGACGAGCCGCACACCACATCCGCAAGGTCCTTGACGAGTGCAGAGGCCGGCTCGGTAGCGCGAAAAGCCTGCGACAGAATAGCTAAATTGGGCGCGTCCAACGCGGGGCGAAGCGCAACTCGCGTAGGACCTGGAGCTCCCTTGGAAATTACCGTGATGGCCGCGTAGGCGATCACATCGGAGTGAAACGCGTCCGCATCCACCATATCGACGTAAGCCCGTAGGTGAAAAGAGCTCGACACAAGGGCTCGAAGCGGCCCGCCGTATTTGTTCTTCATCCAACGATCGGCGCAGATGAAGCTCAACTGCCCACCATCGCCGAGCAGACGCAGCGATCGCTCAATGAAGGGGATGTAAAGGTCCGCGCGATCATACAAGGTTGCATACCGTCGGCGATACTCCGCAAGGAGAGGGGCGGCGATAAGCTCCTGTCGAACATAGGGCGGGTTGCCAACCACATAGTCGAATTTCTCGGGCAACGCGGCGAGCAAGAAATCGCCATGCACGAGCCATGAGGATGCGATGTCGCGGGCCTCATCCGTGTCGAACTCAGCAGACTCAAGCATGGCAATCAAAGCCAAGCGTGTAGTTTCGTAGCTAGAGCGGTGCAGTTCAACGGCCGTGATGCAATGCTTGATCGAATGCGCCGGCCCGCCCGCGCTCACTGCGCGGCGCCGCGCGGCTAGAAGCCTTTCAACCGCAGGGAGCAAAAAGTCGCCGCCACCGAATGAGGGCTCAAGGAGGGTCTTGTTGAAAAGGTCGGCGTCAACGGTGTAGCCGACCAAGTCCAGGATGAAATCGACTACCGTGCGGCGGGTAAAAATAGCGCCTCGTTCATCCACGGCGGAAGACTGCGACAGCGCGAACGCCGCGTCGGTGATAGAGCACAACCCCGGCAAGGATGGCTGGTCGAGAGAGATTGTCGGTGGGATTGCTGAGCTCATGGCATCATTCTAAGTAGCGGTGATAGCGGCGCCTCGCTACGCTTGACGAGCGAACGGGCTCCGGATTTTACCAGTCTGAGCGGCCGATCGCTTTGAAGTCAGCCTAAGCAATACCCTCGGCTCCTCGTCCGAAAGCAAGCATTTCCGAGAGGAGAGGAGCGGCGGGGCGCTACAAGCGGCAATCTTTCACGGGGGGCACAGAGAACAGGATCAGCGCAGTAGCGTTTGGTAGCTTAACAGATTGACTCTCTACCATCAGTCGATACGTATCCCCTCCTCGAATCCATCGCGACGCTTAATTCGCGGCCAGGCGAGCGCGCATGAATTCCGTGCCGACATTGACCGAAGCCGATGCCACCTTGCTCGATTCAAGCGGCTGGAACGAGAGGGAAGAGAACGCATTGAAGGGCGCCACCGAAGGTCAATTCGAAGCAGCAATCAGAACCCTCAGAGGCGAGCCACTTCGGGATTTCATCATAAAAAATTGGAGCTTTATGGGCAAAACCAAAATTACGAAAAGCATTTTGGCGGAGCGATGGGCACGTTCGTTGGAGCTTGCCGAGCTATTTGCAACCCGGAGCCAAGAGCTCGGTTGAGCAAGACTCTGCAGATCATGTTTGAGGAATATACGTTCGCCTCCTTGTTAAAGGTCCACACGGTTTGGCGGGAGCCTATGGTTTCACTATAGCGAATAGGGAATAGCGAATTGCGAGTAGCGGATAGTAGTCAGCGGCCAGGTCAGCTCCTGTCAGCGCGAGGACGCGGGGGTGGGCGCCTTACCACGAACGCCGTCGGACACGCGAATTTCAATCGATATTTGCTCGGCGTGGGTCAGATGCCGCAGACGCTGCCAGGGCCAAGCTCCCTCGACGGCGATCGGTTGGATGTTGGGTGGCCCATCTGGCGCCTCGGCCCACGTTCTGCGCGCTTGTTCGACCAGATAAATCGAACGCTGGCTGCGGTTGCGTGAATCGCCACGACTTCTGTAGACACTCTTGAGCCATAATTCTAGGCTAAAGGAGTGAGTATGAGCGGCAAAAGATACACGGAAGAATTCAAGATCGCAGCGGTCAAGCAAGTGGCGCAGCGTGGACACCCGATCAGCGAAGTCGCTGATCGGCTTGGCGTGAGCATCCATAGCTTGTACGCCTGGGTAAAACGGTACGGCGTTCCGGAGGAAGAGCGGAAAGCGGTCGATGCCCAGAGCGACGAAATGCGGCGGCTGAAGGCTGAATTGAAGCGCGTCACAGAAGAGCGCGACATCCTGAAAAAAGCCGCGGTGTACTTTGCCAAGACGTCCGGGTAAGGTACACCTTAATTGTCGCGCTTCAGGACAACTATTCAGTGCGTCGGCTTTGCAAGATGCTCGAGGTGCACCCAAGCGGCTTCTACGCCTGGCGTCTGCAGCCAGAGAGCCAGCGTGCGAAGGAAGATAAGCGCTTGCTTGTCCCAATAAAGCATTCATGGCTTGAAAGCGGTGCCGTGTACGGCTATCGCAAAGTCAGCGACGACCTGCGCGAGCTTGGTGAGCCGTGCGGCATCAACCGCGTCCATCGACTGATGCGATCTGCCGGGATTCGTTCACAGACCGGCTACGGAAAGCGCAAGTACAAGCGCGGCGGCGCGCCGTCACTTGTGGCACCGAACCACCTGCAGCGCCAGTTCGACGTTAAAGAGCCGAATCGGATTTGGGTGACGGACATAACTTATATCCGTACCTACGAAGGTTGGTTGTACCTGGCCGTCGTGTTGGACTTGTTCTCACGCCAGGTCGTTGGATGGTCGATGAGCTCGCGCATTGACCGCGAACTGGCAATGAATGCGCTCTTGATGGCCGTCTGACGCCGGCAGCCGAAGAATACCGTCATGGTGCACTCGGACCAGGGAAGTCAGTTTAGTAGTTACGACTGGCGAGACTTCCTCGATGCCCACAACCTGCAGCAAAGCATGAGCCGGCGCGGAAACTGTCACGATAATGCTGTTGCCGAAAGCTTCTTCCAGCTAATAAAGCGTGAACGTATTCGGCGAAAAACCTACGCGACACGCGCCGAGGCCAGGGAAGATGTCTTCGACTATATCGAGATGTTCTACAATCCAAAACGTCGGCATGGGTTCAATGAGAATCTCTCGCCGGTCAATTTTGAAAAGCAGTATTTTGAGAGGCTTGCGAGTGTCTAGCAAACTCGTGGCGATTCAAACCGCTCAAAATCCCGCTGAGAAGACGCCATGACACCCCTTGAATGTTCTCGTTATTGAACTAGCTCGAGCCGAGCATTTTTCATGCCGTTGCGGCGTTGCTTAATGAGCCGCAAGATTTTCCGACCTAGTTACCAACTCTGGATATTGCCGCGGCGCACCAAGCTGGAGCAGCCTTATAGCAGGCTTAGTGCGCAAGGTCCGGCTTGGCCCAGTCATAAATCTCTTGGGCGAGCAGGACCGTGTCAGACATACTCGTTACTCGAAATCCATCCCGCTCCAATTTCCATTCGTGTTGGTCGATCACTTCCTCTATGCGCTTGTATTCCTTGGGTTCGATTGCGTCCGCGTCAGGAAGCAACAAGAAAAGCCCGATCGAGTCAAAGTCGCGAATTCTGCGATAGGTCGTCAGGTCAAGGCTGGCTTTCAATTGGTTCATCTCGACGGTCTGCGCTGATTTGTAGGCGGCTGAGGTGACACTTCCACAGGATTTGGCCGTGAGAAGGTTGAGGTCTAACCAATGCTTATGGCCGTCGGGGTCGTCCAGCAGCAGGCCCTGCTTTTCCGAGACCACGAACTTCTCGAAATCCATTCCAGCGATTCTTTTGAGCTCGGCGTTGACCAAAGCTCTCGCGCGTGGCGTGTCGATCGATTCGAAATCGTTAACTTTACGTTTTGCCGAAGGCGCCATGACCACCACTTCGTTAAAGAGCCGCTCGACAGTCAACTCCCTATCCTCGCCGGAAGTGAAGCTAGGTTGGGCCAGCATTAGGCAGTGGGTGTGGAATCGGATTTCAGGAATGGCTGTCTTGTTCTGCACCGCGTAGCGCAGAGCTTCCTCTGCGTAGGCCAGCAGCTCCCGGACTGACTTTTGCGGGAAGTGCTCATGATAAAGGCACTCGAATTTCTTGAAATCGTCGAGCAGCTTGAAGTGTAATCGTTCGCCTGGCGTCTGAACGACGATGCCTATGGTGAAACGCTGTGGCACGAAGGCGTCAGGTTGCAGTTCTACGGTGGTCCACGCGCCGGAAAAGGCAGCCTTTGGAGTCGGCGACGCTAGGCGGCTCAGATGTTGTGAACTTCCATTGCTGAATGTCATGAGGCTTGGGCTCTGCGCCGGAGTGTTGGCGTTGCTCATGCGATGACTCCCAAATTGTTGGACAGCCATCCGGACTGGCCGCGCTGATCGAGCATTTGCACGATGGCCTGGGTCGCAGCGGGGGCGTGTTCAGGAATGAGTTTGGAAATGATATCAGCCAGGTCGGCTTTTGCGTCCACGAGGGCTTGCGCATGGCCGTTGGCGGCGTGCGCCATGTCGACCTGAAACCGCTGGTAGTCCGCAGTTGAAAGCGCCTTGCGTGCCTCGACCATCAGGCTGCGCTCTTCGAAGCCGCGCCCGGTTGGGGCCCATAGCAAATCATGAAGGATCGATTCGTGGTCGATCGCCACATACCCGCCCTTGCTGGACTGGATTACGTTGCCAAAATTTCGATCTCGCAGATCACCCCACTGGTCGAAGGCGGCGATCTTCCTTGCGTCTTTGCTGCGGAGGCAATTTTTCCGAGCAGTAAAATAGAACATCTTGTGGATCTGCCGGACCACTTTGCCTGCGACAATCTCACTGCACCAAGCCGGGCATAAAGCCATTCCGTCAAACTTGGAAGGCAGCGGTCCGCACTTGCGCAACTTGTCCACGGGGACCAGAACGATGGCGGCGAACGCGGGACATGAAACGTCGCTCTTTCGGGCTAACAGCCAGCCAATCGCCTCGCACAGCAAAGCGGCCCCATCTAACGGAAGCAGCTTTACGAAACAGTCATGGATTTTGCCTGATGCGTCGGCGATCCTGGCCAAATGCGTCGTTTCGTTCAAGCCTGCGTTGCCTGGCTTGCCGCGAAATTCGCGCCACGCTGACGCGTCGAGGATGGGGACGCTCATGCATTTTCTCCGTTGGCCATGTTCGTTTCGAGCAAGATCATTTCATTGCTGCATTATTGTTAATAATACATAGCTTACCCTATCAAAATGATTCGCATGGCATTCTTTGCTTTTGGAGAATGTTGCATCCATGTATAGATTATCGGGTTAGCAAGGTGCGGCGAGAAACGAGAGACGGGAGACGTGTGAATGCCAAAAATCAGTTCCGCATCTCAAGCTAGGCCCGAGAACTTTCGGGGCATCAATGATCATCAATTTCCAATTGTTGCGGAAGTGTTTGCCACATAAGCGTTTGATTGTTATAAGAAAATTTGAAGACTTGAAAACTGGCGACGGTGTGAGCCGTTCGTGAGTTCGAATCTCACCGCTTCCGCCAAGCAATAAAACAGCCCCGAAAGGGGCTTTTTTATGTGCGCCCAGCATGGGCGCACTCTTGTGGGTGAAAGTCCCGCGCAAGCTGACCACAGCGAGCGAAGTGAAGCGCAACTGCGGAAGGGCGACCGACTGTGGAGAGGAAGCGTGGAGCGCAACTGCGAGCCGATGTACAAGAATCGGATAGAAGGCGCTGCCAAGCAAGGCGAGCGGGCATAAAACCGCGAAGCTTTTGTGGTCAAGGCGAAGTGGCGTAAATCCGGCGGTTGTGCAGTGAAGGAGTGCGTTCTTACCTGGGGAGATCTCGCCTCATGTCTGAAAGGATGACGGCGCAAGCCGGAGCGAGAAGTCAGCAGAGGTCGTACTAGCCGCAGTCCGGGTGAAGGGCCGAACGAGAAGGAGCGTTTACCATCATGTCGATGAGGAAAGCATTGCATCAGATGCCCGCGCCAGCGGGGCGGGCCACGGTAGGGGACGGTGAAGCTGTCTCTGGTGTGGTCAGCGATGAAGCTCGCCTCCCGCGGCGTGACACGGAAAATGCAGTGCAGGCCTTGCTTGAGCAAGCGCTTGCGAGAGAGAACATGCAACGCGCGTGGAAACGCGTGAAGGCAAACAAAGGTGCGGCAGGCGTGGATGGCATGGACATCGCACAGACCAGGCGCTATCTGACGAACGCACGGCCGAACATCAGAAACCAATTGATGGCATGCACGTATCGGCCCAGTCCGGTGCGTCGCGTCGGCATTCCCAAGCCAGATGGCAGCGAACGGGAGTTGGGGATACCCACCGTGGTCGACCGACCGATTCAGCAAGCCGTCCTGCAAGTGCTGCAACCGCTGATCGATCCCACTTTTAGTCAACACAGCCATGGATTCCGTCCGGGCCGTCGCGCGCGTGACGCCGTGCTTGCAGCACAGCAACACGTACAGGATGGCTACCGGATCGTGGTCGATGTCGATCTGGAGAAGTTCTTTGATCGCGTCAATCACGATGTGCTGATGGACCGCCTAAGGAAACGTATCGACGATGCCGGAATGATCCGGCTGATTCGAGCCTACCTGAATGCGGGCATCATGCGCGGCGCTGTGGTAGCCGTCCGTGTCGAGGGCACGCCGCAAGGCGGTCCGCTTTCGCCGCTGCTGGCCAATGTGTTGCTCGACGAGGTGGATCGTGAACTTGAATGCAGGGGTCAACGCTTCGTACGCTATGCCGACGACAGCAATGTGTATGTACGCAGTCCGAAAGCTGGCGAACGGGTGATGGCTTTGCTCAAGCGCCTCTATGACAAGCTGCACTTGAAGATCAATGAATCGAAAAGTGCAGTGGCAAGCGCGTTTGGCCGCAAATTTCTGGGTTACAGCCTGTGGGCAGCCCCGAAGGGCGAGGTCAAACGAGCTGTGTCAAAGAAGGCCCTTGCGACGTCCAAGCAGCGGATACGGCAACTGACGCGCCGCTCAGGCGGGCGCGGCATACCCCAAGTGATTGAACCGCTACGGCGCTATATGCTGGGTTGGAAAGCGTATTTCGGGTTGGCGCAAACCCCAGGAGTCTGGCGTAAGCTTGACGAATGGCTCAGGCATCGACTACGGGCAATCCAGCTCAAACACTGGCGGCGTGGAAAGACAATCTACCGGGAACTGCTGGCACTGGGAGCATCGGCAAAGGTTGCACGGCTAGTGGCGGCCAACAGTCGCCGCTGGTGGCACAACAGCCGCATGGCGCTTAATTCTGTGCTCACGATTGCCTACTTTGATCGCCTTGGCTTACCTCGGCTCTCATAACCTCAACTACTCGAACCGCCCGGTGCGGACCCGCATGCCGGGTGGTGTGGCAGGGGAGCAGCTTCAATAGCTGCCCCCTATGCCGATTGCTTGGCGGAAGCGAGCAGGGCGCCTGCGCGCCCTGCGTGTGAGATTCGAAGGGCTGGCCCTCCCAGACCCGCCCTCTCCGAATCGCCCATCCGCTGCCGCTTCGCGGCAGCGCCGCGCGCCGCAGGCGCGCATTCGTGGTTCTAATCAAGTTTCCTCTAACCATGACAAACCGCTCCATCACACGCTTGAAGCCCGTTCCCCGCCGGGAATACCAAGTCGATGTGCCCGCCGTTGGACGAAATACCGGATGGGCGAATCCGGAAAAACGACACAACTCCCGTCCGTTGCTTTATCTCGTCTCCGCTTCCTGTTCATTGAAATCGAGCTCCGTCGTGTCCTGCAAACACAGCACAATCGGATACGCGCTCATCCGTTTCTGGGTCTGTGCCCAGTGCGGCGCCATAATGTCTTGCCACTCGACGTCCGGGTTGCCCAGGAAGCGGTAGGCGGCACAGGTTTCGCTCCAACTGCGGCAAGCCATAGGGATGCTGGCCGTCGGGTTCGCCGTAAATCGTTCCATCAGTATCTTCGCCCTCTTGTCGAGGCGACCGTCTCCCAAGTCAAGTCCAGCGAATTCTTGCTCTGTAGCCGGATCATCCAGACTTGTCTCGTTGATTCATCGCGCATTGCGTTGGCTCCAGTGATTGATGAAGCCGCAATGTTGAAAGGCTTACCTTACGATTAGAAGGTGGGGTGAAATTCCGGCAAACAAAAGACGAGAGTAAACTTGAAACGTCGCCAGTTTACAAGGGGCGCAGCAAGTCATTGAAAGTTAACGACTTTTTCGAGCGCGTGACGACCGTGGTCAGACTTGTGTATAACGTAAGCGGGAATTTCGCCCTACCTTCCAATCGTGAGGTAGACCTTCCAAAATTGCGGCTTCATCAATCACTGGAGCCAATACAATGCGCAATGAATCGACGAGACAGGCCTGGGCGGTTCGGCTGCAGGAGCAGGCAAATTCCGGGCTTGGCATCCGGCCCTGGTGCGTTCGCGAAGGGCTGGCAGAGGCCAGTTTTCATTACTGGCGCAAGCGGCTAGCATCGCCGTCCACCGCCACCGCCACCGCCACCAGACTCATTGCGCTGCCGATGGTGGCGGGGCACCAGGAACCGATGCTGGAACTGCGCACTCCGCACGGCTACGTGATCCGCCTTTCGCACCACGAGCAGGTGCGCTGGCTTGGTGGCGTGCTCGAGGCGCTGCGCTGATGTGGGGCACACCGCAGGGCATGGTGTACCTGGCCACCGGCCACCATGACATGCGCAAATCGATCAATGGCCTGGC
>NZ_PDOB01000023.1 GCF_002760665.1 Massilia psychrophila
GGCCGGCGCCGGCGCGCTACCGGGCGGCGCGGTGACTTGCGCCGGCTCGGGCGCGGCCGCGGCCGTCAATGCGCGCTGCATCTGCGGCTCGCGCTGCAACTGCGCCAGCGGCCGCTTGCCGGCCGACCATTCGGCCACGTGCGATTCGTAGAACAGGCCGCTGGCGCCGATGGCGTCTTTCAGCTGCGCCGCCAGCTTGGCCGGGTCGGTCGGCACTTGCGCCAGCAGCGGCAGCGGCGCGACGATCGACGTTTGCGGGTGTTCCGAGCGAGCCGCGGCGCCGAGCACGCTGCTGATGACACGGGCGGCGGCACTCAGGGTCGCCTGGCTGCTGGCCGAGTCAGGCGCGGCCGGCGCGTTGGCCGGCGCCGCCTCGCCGGGCAGGGCAGCAGTGCGCTGCAAGGCGCCGGCCTTGGCCATGCCGGCTGACGGCGTGTACAGTTCCGCGTCAGGCGGGGAGTGACGATCGACAAAGGCGGGGATGGCGGCCGATGTCGGCGCGTTGGTCAATTGAAAGGTGGGGCGCGGCGTCAGCGACACCAGCGTCAGCGCGATCGCGGCGCCCGGTAGCAGAGGCTGCTGCTGGTGCTGCTGCTGCGGCAGCACCATGCGCGCCGGGGTGTCGGCAACGCGGACCAGGAAACTGCCGTCGGTCAGGCGCGAGATCACTTCGGCCGGCATCGACTTGCCGACCAGGCCGGCAAGGGCGCGCTGGAAATCCTGCTGGCGGGCGTCGCCGACTGCGTCAAGCCCGACCGTCGCGGCGACCCGGCCGACCGGCGCGACGGTGATCGTGTCAACGCCCGGAATCATGCCGCGCCCATGCCGGCGCCGGCATCAACGTCCGCGCTGGCGGGCATGGTGGCCAGGCGCGCCTACACGCCGTACGCTGTCGACAGCTTGCGCGAGGCGCTGGTGCTGTTGATCAGGGACGCCAGTTCGGCCATCCACGGCGTGGTCAGGTTACGGATCTCGCGATCGTGCGCAAGGATCTGGTGGATGATTCTGACCTTGCGCGCGCGCTTGTCGCCGGTCAGCGCGACAATTGGCTCGCCATCCTTCAGGCATTGGATGTGGCTGGCGCAGTGCGACTCGAGCACGACCAGGTTTTCCCAGTCGCGCAACTGCGCAGCCTGCAGCATCTGGCCGGTCAGGTCGGAGACGGTTTCGTACAGCGAAATTACTTGGTCACTATTCATCATTATCCGGCACTCACAAAAGAGGCGCTTCGTGGGGTGAGGCTGTCGTAGGCCATCGGCCGCGGCGGCGCGGCGGCGGCGGCGACCGGCTTGGCGCTGTCGCCGATCGCTTCCCATGCGCCTTTGAGGTCGGCCAGCAGGGCGTGCACCTCGTCGAGGATGGCGCTATCGTTGGTCAGATTGGCCGTCAGCAAACGGCGTCCAATGTAGTCGTACAGCGCGTCGAGGCTGTGGGCGATCTGGCCGCCGGCGTCCTTGTCGAGGCTGGCGCGAAGGCCATTTTCGACGATCATGATGGCTTTCGAAATCGCGTTGCCCTTCTTCTCGATTTCGCCCGCTTTCATGTGGACGGCGGCGTCGCGCATGGCGACCAGCGCGCCGTCGAACAGCATTACGATCAGCTTGTGCGGGTTCGAGGCGACGACCCCGGTCTCGAGGCCGACCTTGGCGTAGGCGTTGGCTCCCTTATGCGACGATCCAAACATGGACGTTTCCTTTTCTGTTAACTGATTACTGCGAAGCGAGGTTGGCGAACTGCGCCAGCTGCTGGCTCAAGAAAGAACTGGTGGTATTCATTTTGCTGATGGTCAGGTCCAGCGCGGTAAATTGGGCACGATAGCGCTTTTCCGTCACGGCCAGGCGCGCGCTCATGTCGGCCTGGGCTTTGTCCAAGCCCTTGATAGAGGCTGCAATGCCGTCAGTCCGCGCAGACAGCGGGCCGGCGGTGGCCAGCATCGCGGTGGTCAACTTGTCGAACTGGTGCGCATAGCCCTGCGAAAAATTGAGCTTGCCGCGCGCCCCCAAAGCGCCGCCGGCGATCGATAGCGCCAGGCCAGAGGAATCGCCGCTGTTGCTCGTAAGCAATTGGCCGTTTCCTCCGGCAGGCAATCCATTAATTGTGCCCTGCACATCGGCGCCGGCCAGCTCAGTGACGCCGCCGGTAGGCAGGTTGAGGTAGGTCTGGCCAGTACCGCCGGTGATGCTCACTTTCGACGCAGAGCCATATTTTGTCGACGCGATCGTCAGGGCGCCGCCCGATTCGGTCACGACGACGGCCGCCCCGACGGTGGAAAATGCGGCCGCGCCGTTAATTTTCGATTGCACTTCGGCGGCCAGATCGGCTGCGCTGGCATACGTTTTTTGTGTCAGTTTGATTGTCGCTGTGAGACCATTGAGCATCACGTCGAGCGTGTCGTTGCCCGCTCCGATTGTCTTCCCGGCGACACCGGTGCCGCTGGTGCTGCCCTTGGTGGCCAGTTGTGACACGACGACGTCGTAGGCGCCCGGCTTGGTGGCCGGCGAAAATCCCGAATAGCCGATCAGACTGTCGCTGCTCTTGCCGATCGCTGCAAACAGACCGGAAAAATCGTTGAAATTGCTGCTGATCGCTGCTGACAGCTTGGTACTGTCGACGCCCAGCAGTCCGTCTTTTTGCATCGTCACACCGATGTCCGAGAGGCGCGAAAAAACGCCGGCGCCGCCTGCCACCGAGGTCGACAGCACGCTGCGCACCTGGCCCTGCATGGCGCGCACGGACGCTTCGCCATTGAGGATCGCTGCCTGCTTGGTGGCCGGATTGTAGGCGGCAGCGTCGAGCAGGTTCTGGCTGATGTCGTTGTATGCCTTGACGAAGGCGTTCACTGCGGTCGTCACCGACGCCGTGTCGCGCGCGATGGTGAGCGCGGTGGCAGTATCGGGATTGGTCTTGAGCAGGTTCAGCGTGACGCCGCCGATCACGTCGCTGACCGTATTGGTCGCCTTCGACACGGCAATGCCGTCGATGGTGAATTTGGCATTCTGCGCAGTGCTGGTCTGCACCAGCGCCTGCGCACTCGCCGGGTCGTGGTTCAATAGTGCCGACAGGCCGGTGTCGGCCTCGGTGTTGGTCACGGCGATTTTCATGCTCATCGCTTCGCCGGTCTTGTCCGACGTCAGCGCCAGCCGGTACGGCGTGCTGCCACCATCGTTGACAATGGTAGCAGTGACGCCGGCGCCGGCCTTGTTGATGGCGTCGCGTACGCCTGCCAGCGAGTCATTGGTCGCGTCGATGGTGACCGTCTTGACCCCGGAGCCGGAAGTGGTAAAAGTGGCGCCGGTGTACTTGCCGGTAACGGCGTCAAAGCTGCCGGCGCTGACGGTGCCGAAGTCGAAACTGATTACGCCCTTGCCGACCGGCGCGATGTCACTGAAGGTGCCGGCGGCGACCAGCTTTTGTGCTTGCGCCACCTGCGTCACCTTCAAGGCGTAGTTGCCCGGCACGGCAGTGGCCGAGGCGTTGGCAGTGGCGATGGTGGGATCGGCCGTGGTAACGCGCACCCCTTGAAACTTGCTGATGTCGGCCAGGCCACGTACCGAGGTCTGGAATTGCGAGAGCGCACCTTTAAGCGTACCGAAGCCCGACAGTTTCGCCTGATAGCTCGCTTCTTGTTTGGCAAGCTTCCTCAGTGGCTGTTGCTCCACTGACATAAGCTTGCTGACAATGCCATCGACATCCAGATTGGAACCGATGCCTGCAGAGGAAAGACCCACTGTTGACTCCCACGAAAGACTTGAATATAACTTATTAACGGCGCCGTTTAATCGGACTTTAGAGGGGGAATTACCCGTCTGTTCCGACGCGCGCGTTTAGGCGGTTTGCCTGATCAGCATGCTTTGCAGGCGATCGAGCGCCTTGGCAATTTGCAGCGCCTCTTCCGACGGCATCTGGCGAATGACTTCCAGCGTCTTCTTGTCGACGACCTTGACGATAGTGCGGTCGCTGTCCTTGTCGACCGAAAATTCCAGATCCGGTGAGCGCGACTGCAGCAGGTCGTTGATGCTCTTGAGCGCTTGCGTGACCTGGTCCTCGCTGGGAACCGGGTTTGCCTGCTGCGCTTCTTTTACTTTTTGCGCCGGGTCGACGCCGGCTTTTTTGCTGACGACGGCCTGTGGCGCCAGGTCGGCCGCGCGCGCGGCGGCTGCCTGGGTGGTCGTTGCGAATGGTTGGATATCCATGATTGCCCTTGAATGGAAAAAACCCGGCCGGGGAAAACCGGGCCGGGTTCAAATAAAGCTAAATTGCTGATTAGCCGCGCAGCAGTGCCAGCACGCCGTTTGGCAGCGAGTTTGCCTGTGCCAGCATGGCGGTACCGGCCTGTTGCAAGATCTGGCCGCGCGTCAGCGAAGCGGTCTCTTTGGCGAAGTCGGCATCCTGAATCCGGCTGCGCGAAGCAGACAAGTTTTCCGACGTCGTTTGCAGGCTGCTGACCACCGAAGCGAAACGGTTTTGGTAAGCGCCGAGCGAAGCGCGCGAGTTGTTCACTGTCGCCAATGCGGTATCGATCGTGGAAAGCGCAGCCTGTGCGCCCGCGGCCGTTTTCAGATTCAGCGCGGACATGCCAGAGCCAGCGGACGCGGTCGCCGCAGTTGTTCCAGCGGCCGCACCGATGATCGCTACCGTTGCCTGTGTCCCGCCGAGCGTGATGCCAGCGGCCGAGTCGGAGCTCAGTGAAACCGTCCCGTAGGTCGTGCCCGCAGTTGCGCCGGTACTACCAGCGGTACCTGCAACGATGTCGATGTTGCGCCCATCGGCCGCTGCAAGAGTGTAGGTTGCGCCGCTGACAGTGGCGGTAATGCCTGTCTGGGCTGAAACGGCGTTGAATGCGGCTGCGACTTCGCTGGCGCCAACAGTGGCGTTCGCCGTTGCAGTGCCTGCCACAGTCACGCCGTTGGCAGTCAAGCTGAACGCGCCTCCAATAGCTGTCGCTGTATTCGTCAAGCTCGCACCCGTCACAGAAGCGGTTACGCCGGTTGAGCCTGTAACGGCATTGATCGCATTTGCCTTTGCCAGCGCGCTGCCAGCGGCGCCAGCTGCTACCGAGACGCCGTCCGTGACTGATGCGCCAACGTTGTAGCCATTGATGGTCAGGCCGCCGGTCGTCAGTGAGGTGCCAGAGGTTATTGCCACGCTGGGAACGGTAGCCGAGTAGCTTGAATTCGATCCAACTCCGAGGCTGCTCGATTTGGCGCTGGCGATGGATGAGATGTTGATGCGGTCGTTGGCGGTATTGTTGGCGCCAACCTGAAACGACTGCGAAGTGAACGAACCGTCGAGCAGTTTGTTGCCGTTGAACGAGGAGCTCGAAGCGACACGGTCGATCTCCGCGATCAACGAGGTTGCTTCGTTGTTCAGTGCGGCACGGTCGCTGGCGCTGTTACTAGCGTTCGACGACTGGACAGCCAGTTCGCGGATACGCTGCAAGTTGGTACCGATCTGCGCCAAGTCGCCCTCGGCCGTTTGAGCCAGCGAGATGCCGTCGTTGGCGTTGCGTGCCGCTTGATCGTTACCGCGGATCTGTGACGTCATACGCTCGGAAATTGCCAGGCCAGCCGCATCGTCTTTTGCGCTGTTGATACGCAAGCCGGACGACAGGCGCTGGAGCGACGTGGTCAGTGCGGTTTGCGACGTGCTCAGGTTGCGCTGCGAGTTCAGGGATGCGGTGTTGGTGTTGATAAAAGCTGCCATGATACTTCTCCAAACTGGGTATTTCGGGGGGGCGACGTGCCGCTGTTCACCTTGGTGTGTCCCAATCTTCCGGGACAATCACACCGCAGTTGAATCTGGTAACGTCGGTCTTTGTAAAAAGTTGATAGCAGAAAACAATAATAATTCTGCGTTTTCACACTCAGATTTGGCCCGTTCGGTGCGCTTAAGCGACAGCGGTAACGGGAACTTTAGGGCGAAAATAATTTTATTTTTCGGCCTTACGGCCTCGAAAAGAGACCTGGCAGCGACCGTTTGTTGTCGTTTAATTCAGGTAATTGACGGTCGACGAGGGCACGCTGAACGGTGCCCGTAAAAAAACCATGCTACTGCTTATGCTGAAGAATTTGTCTCGCCGTCGCGCACGCAAAAAATTGGATCCCCGCGTGCGCCAGGGCGACAAGCGATGGGCGACAGGCGACGGAGCCCGGGGGCGATGGGCGATAGGCGATGGGCGCGGCGGCGCACACGCGAGGACTCCATTGTCGGTGCGTCGGTATAACGCGGCTTTCAACGCGCGGCAATGAGACAGCCGAAAAAAACCGCCGGCAAGGGCTAATGCCGTTCAGTTAAGCTGAACGGCATTTTTTATTTATTGGTTGTAAACGCCGCAGCACGCTGTTAACCTTCGTCGCAATGTTCGACGACACCCTTCATTTTCTTACCAATCATCTCGAGTCCCCTGACTGGCGGCGACTCGGAAAACACTTGCCGTTTGAGTGGATCGAACAGGCTGTGCAAAGCACCGAGGCAACGAGCATCCGCCATCGGCGTTTGCCAGCCGAGCAGGTAGTCTGGTTGATGGTTGATGGTTGATGGTTGCGTTGGCGCTGTACCGCCACAAATCGATCAGCGAAGTGCTCGATGAGCTTGGGCTGGCCGTGCCTAATGCGCAAACCCCTTTTGTCAGCAAGAGTGCAGTGGCGTAGGCGCGCCAGCGTCTCGGCGCCGACCCATTGAAGTGGTTGTTCGAGCATTCGGCTTGACATTGGAGCGGGCAAGATCGGCGGGTGTACCTGTTTAAAGGGCTGCAACTGTTTGCCATGGATGGTACTACGTTGCGCACCCACGACACGGCCGACAACCGCGCCCACTTCGGCGCGCAGCTCTATTCCAGTGGCGCCGTCGCCAGCTATCCGCAAGTGCGCGGCGTCACGCTCACCGCGCTGCCCACGCATGTCGTTCACAGTGCCGCATTCGGTCCTTACGGCACCAATGAAATGCTGTACGCGAAGCAGCTGATCGCGGAGGTGCCAGATGAATCGCTCACCGTGTTCGAGCGCGGTTTTCTTTCGGCGGAAATTCTATGCGGGCTGACCCGCACCGGCCCTGATCGCCACTTCATCATTCCTGCCAAATCGAATACCCGGTGGGAAGTGATCGAGGGCGACGGCGACGATTGCATTGTCAGCATGCGCGTGTCGCCCCAGGCTCGGGCGAAATGCCTTGAGTTGCCCAAATTCTGGGAAGCGCGTGCCATCACCATCGTCGATCAGCAAGCGCGCAAGCGCGTCTTGCTCACTTCATTGCGTGACCGGCGGCGCTATAAACCGGCCGACATCGCACGCATTTACGACAGACGCTGGGGAATCGAGACGAGTTACCGCGAGCTCAAGCAAACAATGTTGGGAACAGCGTTGACCTTGCGTTCGAAAACGGTCGACGGCGTGTATCAGGAAATCTGGGGCACCCTGATCGGCTACAACCTGATCCGCCTGGAAATTGCCAAAGCGGCGCTGACTGTCAAATGCGACCCGACCGAAGTGAGCTTCATCCGCGCATTTCACCTGATCCAGTTCGAGCTCCACTGGGCTGCCGTCACCAGGTCCTACGGCAAGCTGCCCGCTTCGATGAAGCACCTGCGTGAAAGGTTGGTTGGTCTCCTCAATGACGAACGGCCTGATCGTAAATACGACCGGGCCGTCAAGGCCAAACCAAACCGCTATGCCGTGCGGGTTCTGCGAAAACCTGCTTAACTGAACGGCATTAGCCGGCGAGGGCGGTTTGTTGGCTGCGGTATTATAGAGGCGAGATTACTCGGCCACCATCACCCGGTTCTTGCCAGCCTCCTTGGCCCGGTACATGGCCTGGTCGGCGCGCGCCACCAGCGCGGCCTGCTCCTCGTTCGGGATGCGCAGCGCGACGCCGGCCGAAAACGTGATCAGCAGTTTTTCGTTCTCGTGCAGGAAGAAGTGCTGGGTCAGTTCGCGCTGCAGCCGCGTCATCGTCTGCGCCGCCGCCTCGACGGTGGTCTCGGGCAGCAGGATGAGGAATTCCTCGCCGCCGAAACGGGCGATCACGTCCATCGAACGCAAGGTGTCCTTGACGATGCGCACCAGGTGCTTAAGGGCGGCGTCGCCGGCCTGGTGGCCGTAGGTGTCGTTGAGGCGCTTGAAGTCGTCGAGGTCGAGCATCGCCAGGCACAGCGGCGTGCCGCGCCGGTCCGAGCGGGCGGTCTCGCGTTCGAACACGTCGTCGAGCCCACGCCGGTTCAGGCTGCCCGTCAGTTGGTCTTCGCGCACCAGTTCGCTCATGTGACGCAGCTCCGCCTCCAGCGACACGATGCGCTGCTCGGCTTCGTGCACTTCCTGGCGCGCTGCAATCATGCGGTCGCGCGAGTTGAGCGCCTCGGCCTGCACCAGCCGGGTTTCGCGCAGCACGTCGCCAAGCACCACGTTGAGATCCTGGATATTGTCGGCGCGGCTGATTTTTTCCGAAAAACCGCCGATCTTTTCATGGAAGTCGCCGGTGCTGGCCGCGACCGAACCCAAGCGGTCGATGAACGTCATCATCATGTTCTTGACGGTGATCTTGACGTCCGCCAGGCTGTGCTTGAGCTGGCTCTGCTTGTAGATCACGTCTTTTAAACTGCGCGTGGCGTCTTCCAGCGCGCGCTGGTTCATCGGCGCGGCAATCAGTTCCTGCACCGCGTCGATCTGGCCGCGCAGCCAGCTGTCGTCATCGAGCAGGCTGCTGACGTTTTCCAGCAGCAGCTTGAATAGGCGCAGCAACAATTCTTGCTGCTCGGCGACGTCGCCGCTCTTGATTTCGATCTGATAACACAGCTGCTTGAGGCGGGCGGCGATTTCGCCCAGCGCCTCGTCGCCATGGGCCAGCTTGACGGCGGCGCCGAGCGACTCGGCTTCGCTCACCAGGGTGGGCGAACCGTCCAGCAGCGAGGCGACGGCGAACGTCAGCGTGCGGCTCAGCAGGTCACGCAACTGCTTCGATTCGCCATTCTCGTCGGCGGCAATGAGCCCGACCCCGACCCCGACCGGACTGGATTTGCGAAAATGCTTTTCCACCAGTTGCGACAGGCTGCGCGCATAAGCATCCCAGTCGCGCGACTTGACGGCACGGTTGAAACGGCGGCCGAATTCGGCCAGTTCGCCGGGGGTGTCGGACAGCTTGGTGGCGAAGCCGGTGAGGACGATTTCTGCGCCGGCCGGCGCCGGCTCTCTGCGCACGCCGGCGATTTCATTGTAGATGTCGCGGTAGGCATCGGGCGTCGGCGCGATGCGGCGCGTGGCCAGACGGCGGAACGCTTCGCGCGCGATGTCGGCGGGGTTCTGGCCGGGTGGCGCGGCGGCGGCTGGCGGGGTGGCGGGTGGCAGGGACATGGCGCGGGCGACAAGGACTCAGGATGATTCGGTTGCCATAACGATAATTCTATTTTGCCGGATTTCATCGTTCGAACAGAGGCCGAAAAGTTGATTTACTCCGGGGCATTAAAAAATGCCGGATGCTGATTGGTACTTGAAACCGCCTGGCCACGCCGCTATTACTCGATCAGCTGGTTCTTGATCGCGTAATGGGTCAGCTCGGCGCTGTTCTTGAGCTTCATCTTGACCAGCAGGCGGGAGCGGTATTCGCTGATGGTCTTGACCGACAGCGACAATTCCTCGGCGATCGCGCTGACCGTCTTGCCCGAGGCGATCATCGTCAGGGTCTGGTATTCGCGGTCCGACAGCGCCTCGTGGGGCGCGCCATCGTAGCCGTCGCCGAGCTGGCTGGCCAGTTCCTGCGCCAGCGCGGCGCTGACGTACTTCTGGCCGGCCGCAACCTGGCGGATCGCCACCACCAATTCCTGCGGCGCGCTCTGCTTGGTCAGGTAGCCGGCCGCCCCGGCCTTCAGCGAGCGGATCGCGTACTGGTCCTCGCGGTGCATCGACAGCATCAATACCGCCATCTCGGGATGCTCCTTCTTGAGCTGTTTTAAAACGTCGATGCCGCTGCGGTCGGGCATCGAGATGTCGAGCAGCATGACGTGGCACTTGGCTTTGCGGAACAGCTTGATGGCGTCGACGCCGTTTTCGGCCTCGCCGGCGACGATGATGTCGCGCGACTCGGCGAGGATCTGCTTGAGGCCTTCGCGCACGATGGCGTGATCGTCGGCGATAAAGACGCGGATGGTGGTTTTTTCGGTCATTGGTGCGATTGGTTACGAATTTGTGTACGGGTTTGTGTGCATTATGGGTGCGGTTCCGCGGCCGCGGCGGTCAATTTGACCTCGATCGTCACAATGGTGCCACCTCCGGGTGCGCGCGACAAGGCCATTGTGCCGCCCAGCGCGCGCGCCCGTTCGCTCATGCCGCGCAGGCCGAAGGAACCGGGCTTCTGGCGGTCGCCGGCGGCGATGCCGACGCCGTTGTCGGTGATCGTCAAGGCGACGTGATGGCGCCGCCGCTGCAGCGCCACCGTCACCCGGGTGGCGCCGGCGTGCTTGGCGATGTTCGTCAACGCCTCCTGGAAGATGCGAAACAGTGCAATGGCGTGGTCGGCGCCCAGGTCGATGTCTTTTTCGCTCGACGTAAAACTGCACGCAAACCCCATCTGCTTTTCGAATTCCCCGACCTGCCATTCGAGGGCGGCGACGATGCCGAAATCGAGCATCGACGGGCGCAGGTCGAGCGAGATGCGGTGCACCGCCTCGATCGTGCGGTCGACCAGCGCATCGACATATGCGGCCTTGTCGGCCAGTTGCGGCTGGTCGGCCGGCAGGCGCCGCGCCAGCATCGCCAGCGCCATCTTGATCGCAGTCAGGTTGCCGCCCAAATCGTCGTGGATCTCGCGCGCGATGCGGGTACGCTCCTGCTCCTTGACGTCCTCGATGTGGGCGGTCAGCTCGGCCAGGCCGGCGCGCGAGTCGGTCACTTCGAGCTGGGCCAGCTTGCTGGCGGTGATGTTGGTCATGATGCCTTCCCACTGGACGCTGCCGGGATGGCCCGGCAGCCGGCGCGGGGTCGACCGCAGGTTGATCCACTTGACGTCCTTCCAGGCATCGACCCAGATCCGGCCTTCCCAGTTCCAGCTCGACAGCGCGCCAGCCGACGCATGCATCGAGTCGACGTAAGCGCGGCTGTCTTCCGGCAGGATCAGGCCGAAAAACTTCCGCGGTTCCTGCTGCAGCGCCGCCGCGCCCAGGCCGAGCAGGGCGGCGCAGCCTTCGCTCAGATAGGGAAAGCTGACCGTGCCGTCGGCGCCCAGCACGAACTGGTAGACCAGCCCCGGCGTGTTGCTGACGATGGCGTTGAAGCGGGCCTGGTACAGCGCGAGCGCATCGATCAGGGCTGCCTCGCGAGTGGATGGCGGGGTGTGGCTGTTCATCGTGTTAAGCAAAATTTATGGAAAAAAACTTCATCGGTGGCGCGCGCGCCAGATCGCGATAAGGCGGCGCAGCATGCGCACCGGACGGCTCGCATGGCGCTCGCCGATGCCGTGCGGCCGCAACCGCGCCAGGGCGCGGCGGGCGCTAGCGCGCAGCATGGCCGAGACCATGCTGACGCGGCGAAACGCAGCGCTCGCTTTAAGGCGGCCGACCCAGACATTCTTCCAGTCCATGAACTTGCCGTGCCAATGCGCGAACCACGCCAGCGTCACCAGCTTGGGCCGCGTCAGGATGTAGAGCCGGGCCACCAGCGTCGCGCCGCCGATTTTGGCGAGGATGGTCACCGCCACGCCTGAAAATGGGTGACCGCTGGTAATCGCCAGCAGCGCCAGGATCTTGACCGGCAGTAACAGCACGGCCGGCAGCACAAAAACGCACAGCGCACCGTAGGGCGGCAGCGCGGCGACGCGCCGCTCGAGGGCGTTAAGCGGCGGCCACGCCGCCACCAGCCTGACCGGGCGCAGGCCGAGGTCCCACAACCAGTCTTCGAACAACAAGATCAGCGCCGCCAGGTACACCAGGGGCGAGAGGAGCCGGTTGCGCAATGTGCGGGAGCGTTTCATTGCGGCCATGATACGTCAAAACTATCGGCGCCGACATGCCGGACAGGAAGCCCGCCGGCCCTTGTCTTTGCTTTTTTATTGTTACAATGGTTTGATGAATAAAGCTTTTGTCAAAGAGTCGGACAACGAGGACGACGAGGACGCGCTGGCCTTGGCGCAGGCGATCCCGGCCGGTGCGAAAAACTACATCACGCCGGCCGGTTACCAGCGCATCAAGGACGAGTTGCTGCAACTGATCGACGTCGACCGGCCGGAAGTGGTGCGCATTGTCCACTGGGCCGCCTCGAATGGCGACCGCTCGGAAAACGGCGACTATATTTACGGCAAGCGCAGGCTGCGCCAGATTGACGGCCGCATCCGCTTTTTGACTCGCCGCATGGACTCGGCCGCGATCGTCGATCCGTCGGTCCACCATGGCAACGATCAGGTGTTTTTCGGCGCCACCGTCGGCTACCGCAACGGCGCCGGCGAAGCCCACACGGTGACTATCGTCGGCATCGACGAGCTCGATCCTTTGCGGGGCAAGATCAGCTGGGTGTCGCCGGTGGCGCGGGCGATGACCAAGGCGCGCGAGGGCGACGTGGTGACGTTACAGACGCCGCTGGGGCCGGAAGAGCTCGAAATCCTCAGCGTCGCCTATCCGGCGCCGGCGCCGGATTGATTTTTTTCACCGACTCACCAAGACAAGACATGCGTTTCATGATTTTGCCAAAGGGCCGGCAAGGACACCGAGGCCGGCATGATGCCTAGCTAAGTACCCGCCAAAAAATAAATGTGCATTTTGGCGTCCATAACCGCCGCGCTGCTGTGTTGGCCGCTGCTTGCAGTGCTCGCACTGCGGCGCACCGACCGCCTTGCATCGCATCCGGTTCTGTTTGCCAAAACCTCACATTTATTTCTCGACGAGTACTTAGCAGTCGAGCAGGAGCAGGAGCAGGAGCAGCGTGCCCAGATCGCGTCACAACCATCGTACGGCGGTGGCGTTCCGGTGACGTCAGCCTCGACCGCACGATTTCATCGCGCAGCACATTCCGGCAGGTCGCGCTGGCGCTCGCCTCCAGCACCACCCGCGACGCGCATGCGCTGTATTCGGCCGATCTGGCGCACCTGCGCGCGCAGGCCAGATGACGGCATCATGAAGATCGTGATGGACGGCGTGATGAACCGCTTACTTGCGGCGCGCTAACGTGGCTGATCCGGCTGACGCCACCACGATGCAGCCAATCGCGATCCATTGCATGGCATTCAAGCGTTCGCCGAGGACCAGCATGGCGGCGAGGGCGCTGATGGCGGGCGCGGCGCTGCTGAGCATGCCGAACAGCCCCTGCGGCAAGCCGCGCAGCGCGACAATTTCCAGCGAATACGGCAGCGCGCTCGACAGCACGGCAATCGCCAAACCGACCAGCACGATGGCCGGCGTCAGCACCGACGCATCAACATGGAAGGCGCCGAGCGGCACGATGAACAGCGAAGCGACCAGCATGCCCCACGCCACCGCCTGGCCGCCCCGCAAGCTCGACGCGCGCTTGCCGAACACGATGTACAGCGCCCAGCACGCCGCCGCGCCGAAGGCGTAAGCGACGCCGGCCGGGTCGACCCGGCCGGCGTCGCCGCTGTGTATGGGCAACAGCAGGTACAGGCCGAAGCCGGCCAGCGCGCAAGCGGCGATGTTGCGCGGGCGGCGCGACGACAGCAGCGCCACCGCGAGCGGGCCGGTCACTTCGATCGCTACCGCGATGCCGATCGGGATGCGCTCGAAAGCGCGGTAGATCAGCAGGTTCATCATGCCCATCACCGTGCCATACACCAGCAGGTTGACGACGTCGCGGCCGGTCAAACGGAAACGCCACGGCCGGAAGATTGCCAGCAGTAACAGTGCGGAGAAGCCGACGCGAAAAGCCGTGATCGCTTCGACGCCGATGACACCGAACAGATTCTTGGCGACCGCCGCGCCCAGGTTGACGGAAACCTGGCTTCCCAGCAGCGCAAGTATTGGCAACAACATGCTGTCGCGGTGCGGGTTGTCTGCATTGTCCAACTGTCGCCGGCTTTCCATGGTTGATTGCCGCGTACAAAATAGAATGCGGGCGGGCAGGAGCATAACATTGTAGCCGTTTGGCCAGCAGCGCTGAGCCCGGTCCGGCGGTATTCGTGTGGCAAATTGCGCCATTTTTTGTTTCAATAGAGGACTTCGCGAATAACCCCGGGACCAACATGCGCATCGCCACTTACAACGTCAATGGTATCTCCAGCCGGCTGCCGGCACTGCTGCAATGGCTGCAAGAAAAGCAGCCCGATGTCGCCTGCCTGCAGGAATTGAAGGCGCCGCAGGAAAAATTTCCCGAGGCGGCGATCAAGGACGTGGGTTACGAAGCCATCTGGCACGGCCAGAAAAGCTGGAACGGCGTGGCGATCCTAGCGCGTGGAACGACACCGGTGGAAGTGGGTCGCGGCCTGGCGGGCGACCCGGAGGATGCGCAAAGCCGCTACATCGAGGCGACGGTCAATGGCGTGCTGATCGCCGGCCTGTACCTGCCGAACGGCAATCCCGCGCCCGGCCCGAAGTTCGACTACAAGCTGGCGTGGATGGAACGGCTGATCATCCGCGCCGCCGACCTGATCGAAAGCGGCCAGAAGGTGGTGCTGGCCGGCGACTTCAACGTCATCCCGACCGAGCTCGATGCCTACAAGCCGGAGCGCTGGGTCAACGACGCGCTGTTCCGGCCCGAAACGCGCGAAGCATTCGGACGGCTGATGGGCCAGGGCTGGCGTGACGCGCTGCGCACCATGCATCCGGACCAGACCATCTATACCTTCTGGGATTACTTTCGCAATGCCTACGGGCGCGACGCCGGGCTGCGCATCGACCACCTGCTGCTGAGCCCGTCGCTGGCGCCGGCGTTAAAAGCTGCCGGCGTCGACCGTGACGTGCGGGGGTGGGACAAGCCCAGCGACCATGCGCCGACGTGGATTGAACTGGATTTGTAAGCATGTGGGGTGCGGGTTACTGCTGCAGCGCTTGTGCAGCCGAAATCAGGGATGCGGTTTGCCCGCCAGATTCCCAGTCAAGCGTTTCGGTGTGGCGTGAAAGGAAAAAACGGCGCGCAGGCGCGCCGCTCAGGCCCGTTCGCGCTCGACCCGGGTCACGCCGGCCACGCCGCGCAGGTTGCGGATCAGGTGGGCCAGGTGGACCCGGTCCTTGACCTGGATCGTGAAGCGCAACTGGGTCATCACGTGTTCTTCGTCCTCGTCCATGCCGACGTAGCTGATGTTGGTGTCGGACTCGCCGATCTCGGCGGCAACACGGGCGAGAATGCCTTTTTCGTTGTTGATCAAGAGCCGGATGCGACAGTCGAAACGGCGGTTCAGCTCGTTGCCCCACTGGACCGCGATCCAGCGCTCCGGCTCCTTCATGCGCATGCGTTTGGCCGGCATGCAGTCACTGGTATGCACCACCAGGCCCTGGTCGCGGCGCAGCTGGCCGACGATCTGGTCGCCCGGGATCGGCAGGCAACACGGCGCCAGCTGCACCGACACGCCTTCGCTGCCATAGATGGTGACCGGGTCGAGTTCGGCCGGGATCAGGTGATGATGGTGGCTCGAGGGCAGCATGCCGGGCTCGTCGTCGATCAGGCCGAAGATGTGGCGTGCCACCAGCGCGGCCATGCGCTTGCCGATGCCGATTTCAGCATACAGCTCGTCCATCGACTTGGCCGACGATTCGTTGAGCAGTTTTTCGATGGTCGGCTGCGGCAGGTCGGGATTGATGTTGAGCGCCATAAGGGCCTGCGCCAGCAGTTCCTGGCCCAGCTCGACCGATTCGTTCAGGTTGATGGTGCGCAGGTGATGGCGAATCGCCGAACGGGCCTTGCCGGTACGCACAAAACTGAGCCACGTCGGGCTCGGGCGCGAATCGGGATCGGTGACGATTTCGACGATGTCGCCATTGTGCAGCTCGGTGCGCAGCGGCGCTTGCTCGTTGTTGATCGCCACCGAGACGGTATGGTCGCCGATGCCGGTATGGATGTTGTAGGCGAAGTCGAGCGCGGTGGCGCCGCGCGGCAGCGCAATGATTTTCGACTTTGGCGTGAACACATAGACCGAGTCGGGAAACAGGTCGACTTTGACGTGCTCGAGGAATTCGGCCGAGTCGCCCGTTTGCAGCTGGATGTCGAGCAGCGACTGCAACCAGCTGTGGGTACGCTGCTGCAGGTCAGTCAGGTTCGAGTCGCCGTTTTTGTACAGCCAGTGCGCAGCCACGCCCGATTCGGCAGTGCGGTGCATTTCCTGGGTGCGGATCTGGAATTCGACCGGGGTGCCGTACGGGCCGATCAGGGTCGTGTGCAGCGACTGGTAGCCGTTGAGCTTGCGGATCGCGATGTAATCCTTGAACTTGCCCGGCATCGGCTTGTACAGCCCGTGCAGCGTGCCCAGCGCCGCGTAGCAGCCGGCGAAGTTCTCGACCACCACCCGAAAGCCGTAGACGTCGAGCACTTGCGAGAACGACAGGTGCTTGCTGCGCATTTTCCGGTAGATGCCGTACAGCGTCTTTTCACGCCCGTACACCTCGGCCGCCAGTTCAGCCGCCGCCAGCGTGTTCTTGACCGATTCGAGGATCTTCTTGACCACTTCGCGGCGGTTGCCGCGCGCCGCCTTGACCGCTTTTGCCAGCGTCCGGTAGCGCATCGGGTACAGGTGTGAAAACGCCAGGTCCTGCAGCTCGCGGTAGATGTTGTTCAGGCCAAGGCGATGGGCGATCGGCACGTACACTTCCATCGTCTCGGCGGCGATGCGGCGTTTCTTGGCCGGCGCCATGTGCTCGAGCGTGCGCATGTTGTGCAGGCGGTCGGCCAGCTTGATGAGGATGACGCGCACGTCCGACGCCATCGCCAGCAGCATTTTGCGGAAGTTTTCCGCCTGCGCTTCGATCAGGCTCTGGAATTCGATTTTTTCCAGCTTCGACAGGCCATCGACGAGGGTGGCGACCGGCGCGCCGAAGCGTTCGATCAGCTCTTCCTTCTTGACGTCCTGGTCTTCCATCACGTCGTGCAGCAGCGCGGCCATGATGGCCTGGGCGTCGAGTTTCCAGTCGGCGCAGATTTCGGCGACCGCGATCGGATGGACAATGTAGGGTTCGCCCGACCTGCGGACCTGGCCGAGGTGCATCTCGTCGGAAAAACGATATGCTTCCTTGACTTTCTTCAGTTCGGACGGGGAGAGGTATTCGGCCAGCTTGTTGACCAGCAGGGTGACCGAGGCGACCACCGGCGCGGGCGCCGCCGTGGCGCTGTCTTGCAACTTCGACGCTGCGCGCGACGCCCGGGTCTTGGGCGTGTGCGTGGGTGTCAAATCCGGTGTGGTCAGGTTCATACGCAATGTCAATCAGCCGCAGTGTGATGAAAGGATACCAGAATGGCGGATCGACACATAAGGCACGGCCCGACTTACATCGGGACCTTTTTGAGCATCTCGATGCCGACTTTGCCGGCGGCGATTTCGCGCAGGGCAACGACGGTCGGCTTGTCCTTGGCGTCCACCTTCGGGGTGTGGCCCTGCAGTAACTGACGCGCGCGATAGGTTGCGGCCAGGGTCAACTGGAAACGGTTAGGGATTTGCTTCAAGCAATCTTCAATGGTAATGCGGGCCATTATTACTCCTGATCTGGTGGGGGGTGTGCCGGGACTGGGCGATCACGACTGCGACGCATGGATGCCGAATTGGGCAAACAGCGAGGCGTTACGTGCGGCTTGCTGTGGAAACCGGGCACGTGTCGCTCTGACAATCGCGCTCATCTCGGACAAAGCGACGTGAAACTCTTCATTGATGATAGCATACTCGAACTCCGGAGCGTGAGCGATCTCGCCGCCGGCGGCCAGCAGGCGCTTGGTAATGACGTGCGGTTGGTCCTGGCCGCGCTTGTACAAGCGCTCTTCGAGTGCGGCGATCGACGGCGGTAAAATGAAGATGCCGGCCGCGTCCGGGAACAGCTTACGCACCTGGCGCGCGCCCTGCCAGTCGATCTCGAGCAAAATATCGATACCGGTCTTCATTTCCTTTTCGACCAGCAGGCGCGAGGTGCCGTAGTAGTTGCCGTGCACTTCGGCCCATTCGAGGAACTCGCCGGCGTCGGCGCGGGCAACAAAATCTTCGGGCGTTGTGAAGAAGTATTCGCGGCCGTGATGCTCGCCCGGACGCGGCGCGCGCGTGGTGGTCGAGATCGACAGCTTGATGCCGGGTTCCTGTGCCAGCAAGGCGTTGACCAGGGTCGATTTACCTGCGCCCGACGGCGCCGCGACGACGAACAGGCTGCCGGCGAGGGCGGGGTGGATGCTCATGAGATTCCTTGGGTCGAAGCTTACAATTCAAATTTTATTGATCATTCCAGGTTTTGCACCTGTTCGCGCATCTGCTCGATGAGCAGTTTGAGTTCCATCGAGGCATCGGCCAGTTCCTTGACAGAGGCCTTGGCGCCCAGCGTGTTCGCTTCGCGGTTCAGTTCCTGCATCATGAAGTCGAGCCGCTTGCCGACCTGGCCGCCTTTGTTGAGAATGTGGCGCGTCTCGTTCAGGTGGGCGCACAGGCGCGACAATTCTTCCGAAACGTCGATGCGGATGCCGTACAACGTTACTTCCTGGCGGATCCGCTCGAACACTTCCTGGCGCGTCAATGTCGACGGGTTGCCGTGGCCGGCCAGCCCCAAGGCGTCCTGCATGCGCTCGACCGCTTTTTGCTGGAACTGGGCGATCACCTGCGGGATCAAGGGCGATATCCGCTTGACGATGACGTCCATCGCGTCGATGCGGGTGAGCAGCATCGCCTCCAGGGCCGCGCCTTCGCGCCGGCGGCTGTCGATGAAGGCGGCGACGGTGCGCGTGGTGAGAGCGGCGACGTCAAGCTGCAGCGACTCCTGGCCGATATGGGCCTCTTCGATCACGCCGGGCCAGCGCAGCAGTTCGGCCACCGTCATCACCGGCGCCGAGACGAAATGGCGGGCGACTTCGGTTTGCAGCCGCGCCAGGTCGGCCAGCAGCGTCGCATTGAGCGCCTGCGAGGCGCCGGCCACCTTACGCCCGAAGCTCAGGCGCGCCTCGACTTTGCCGCGCTGAATCGCGGCCATGATTGCAGCACGCAGGTCCGGCTCGAGGGCGCGCAGCTCGTCGTTGATACGGAACTGCAGGTCAAGGAAGCGCGAGTTGACGCTCTTGATCTCGATCGTGAGTGTGCCGGCGGCGCCTTCGCTGGTGGCGACCGCGTAACCTGTCATGCTTGAAATGCTCAATGGAGTCCCCGGTTTTTTTATCTCTTCTTTACAAAGCAGACATTTATCCACACAATCGCCGTGTTAAGCAAGGAACCCTTTATGGCTGCACAAAACAACGCTCCCTTGCCCGATGGGCTGGAAATTGGTGGATATCGCATTGTAAAGAAAATTGCGTCTGGTGGGTTCAGTATTGTATATCTCGCTTATGACGGTGACGGCAACGCCGTCGCCATCAAGGAATACCTCCCCAGCGCGCTCGCCTTGCGCCAGCCGGGCGAGCTGATCCCGGTCGTCGCCAAGGCCAACCTGCCGGTGTTTCGCATCGGCCTCAAGTGCTTTTTCGAGGAAGGCCGCTCGCTCGCGCTGATCGCCCATCCGAACGTCGTGCGCGTGCTGAACTTCTTCCGCGCCAACGAGACCGTCTACATGGTGATGGCCTACGAGTCGGGCCACTCGCTGCAGGAGCACATCGCGCGCCTGAGCGCCAAGGGCAGCCGCTTAGGCGAAGCCTTCATTCGCCAGGTCTTTGCCGGCGCCTGTAACGGGCTGCGCGAAGTCCACGCCAACAAGCTGCTGCACCTGGACCTGAAGCCGGCCAACATCTATTTGCGCACCGATGGCACCCCGATCCTGCTCGACTTCGGCGCCGCCCGCCAGACCATCAACGCCGACGTGCCCAAGCTCACGCCGATGTACACCCCCGGCTTCGCCCCGCCCGAACTGTACTCGAAGGCCGGCGCGCTGGGGCCGTGGTCGGACATCTACAGCATGGGCGCGGCAATGTTCGCCTGCATGGCGGGCGCGCCGCCGCAGCCGGCCGACCTGCGCCGGCAGGACGACAAGATGGCACCGCACTACGCCGCGCTGGACGCCGCCTATTCGCCCGACCTGGTACGGATGGTGCGCTCGTGCCTGGAACTCGATCCGCTGGCGCGTCCGCAAAGTGTGTTCGCACTGCAGAAGGTGCTGCAGATGGCGATGCCGCCTGCGGCCCCAGGCCGGCCGGCCGACAAGCTGACCGGCCAGTGGCGCGCGCTGGTCAGCCGCGTGCTTGGGCCGGGCCGCAAGAAAACCGCCGACTAACCCATATCACGGAGCCAGGCACGATGCAGTTTTCAGTCTACCAGCAGAGCCACATCGGTGGCCGCAAGGTCAACCAGGACCGGATGGGCTACAGCTTCACCCGCGACGCGCTGCTGCTGGTGCTGGCCGACGGCATGGGCGGCCACCTGCGCGGCGAGATGGCCGCCACCATCATGATGCAAACCATCTCGGCGCTGTTCCAGAAGCAGGCCACGCCGTACGTCAAAAAGCCGGCCTGCTTCCTGCAGGAGGCGTTCCTGGCGGCGCACCATGAAATTCACCGCTACCGCGCCGAACACGCGCTGCCCGACACCCCGCGCACCACCGTGGTGGCCTGCCTGATCCAGCACAACACGGCGATCTGGGCGCACTGCGGCGACTCGCGTCTGTACTGGATGCGGCGCGGCCAGGTGCTCGGCCGCACGCGCGACCATTCGCACATCGAGCACCTGATCGCCAAGGGACAGGCCAAGCCGTCCGAGCGCGCCACCCACCCCGACCGCAACAAGCTGTACAACTGCATCGGCGCCGGAACCTTGCCCAAGATCGAGGTGGCAAGCCAGGCCAGCCTGCAACCGGGCGACGTGCTGCTGCTGTGCTCCGACGGGCTATGGTCGATGCTGCCCGACGAAGAGATCGTGCACCGGCTGGCCACTCAAACTATCGTGCGTGCCGTGCCGGAACTGATCAACATGGCCACCACCATCGCCGGCGCGACAGCCGACAACACGACCGCGCTGGCGATCATGTGGCAGGGTTCGCCGGACGTCGAGTCGCCGTCCACCGTCACCGCCGACATGGCCACCGTGATCTCGACCCAGATGCTGCCCGAAGACCTCGTCAGCACCACCATCCCGAGCACGCCCGAGCCGGAGGGGCCGCATGAAGTGGACGCTTTTTCCGACGACGAGATCGAAAAGGCGATCGCCGAGATCCGCGGCGCCATCGAGCGCTCGTCGCAGCTACTTAAATAAATAACATCATCGCTTCCTATCTTTAACTCAAGGACCACCATGACATTTGCAGCACGCCCGAGCGCTCGCGCCGTAGACCAGTTGCGCGATATTCGCCTCACTCGCCAGTACACCAAACATGCCGAAGGATCGGTGCTGATCGAATGCGGCGACACCATTGTCATTTGCACCGCCAGCATCGAAGACAAGGTGCCCGGCTTCCTGAAGGGCAAAGGGCAAGGCTGGCTGACGGCCGAATACGGCATGCTGCCGCGTTCGACCCACACCCGCATGGACCGCGAAGCGGCGCGCGGCAAGCAGTCCGGCCGCACCCAGGAGATCCAGCGCCTGATCGGCCGTTCGCTGCGCGCCGCCTTCGACCTGGAAGCATTTGGCGAGCGCACGCTGCACCTGGACTGCGACGTCATCCAGGCCGACGGCGGCACCCGCACCGCCTCGATCACCGGCGCCATGGTCGCGGCCTACGACGCCTTTTCAAAGCTGCGCGAGCGCGGCGCCATCGAGGCGGTGCCGGTCAAAAGTTTTGTCGCCGCGATATCGGTCGGCGTGTACCAGGGCATGCCCGTGCTCGACCTCGACTACGTCGAGGATTCCGGCTGCGACACCGACATGAACGTGGTGATGACCGAGGCCGGTCACTTCATCGAAGTGCAGGGGACGGCCGAAGGCGCCGCTTTTGATCGCGCCGGCATGGACCGGCTGCTCGATCTGGCGCAGGGGGGGATTGCGGATTTGATCAGGATGCAGCGGCAGGCGCTGGGAGTGTAGGGATAGCATCGCAGCGCTACGAAAGGGGGGGCCCTGGTTCGAGGATGTCGCAAAACATCAAATGGCCGCAATGATCACGTCGTCCTCGCGGATGCGGGGACCCAATCGAATATGACGATCGCTAAACTAGAGACCGTCCAGGCCGGCGGCGGCACCGGCACCGCCTCGATCACCGGTGCCGGTCAAAAGTTTTGTCGCCGCGATCTCGGTCGGCGTGTAGCCTACGTCGAGGATTCCGGCTGCGACACCGACATGAACGTGGTGATGACCGAGGCCGGTCATTTCATCGAAGCAGGATGCAGCGGCAGGCGCTGGGAGTGTAGGGCTAGCATCGCAGCGCTACGAAAGGGGGTCCCCTGGTTCGAGGATGTCGCAAAACGTCAAATGGCCGCAATGATCACGTCGTCCTCGCGGATGCGGGGACCCAATCGAATATGACGATCGCTAAACTAGAGACCGATTAGTTGATCATCTTTTTAACGGACGAAGCCAGGCATTGTCGATATTCGCGAAAAACTGGGTCCCCGCATTCGCGAGGACGACGTGTCAGTTGTGGCCATTCGCCCTTTTGCGACACCTTTGGATGCGGGACCTAATTGGGTCCCCGCGTGCGCGAGGACGACGAATATGACGATCGCTAAACTAGAGACCGTCGTCCTCGCGCAGGCGGGGACCCCATTTTGCCAGCCGCGGTAAAATGGTAACTCCCCCCCAAGTCCCCGCTGCCATGACCCAACGTCTCGTCCTCGCCTCCAACAATTCCGGCAAACTCAACGAATTCAGCCAGATCCTCGCCCCGCTCGGTTTCGAACTGCACCCGCAAGGCGAACTGAACGTGCCCGAGTGCGCGGAACCGTTTGCCACCTTTGTCGAAAACGCGCTTGAAAAAGCCCGTCACGCCGCCCGCCTGACTGGCTTGCCGGCGCTGGCCGACGACTCGGGCGTGTGCGTCAATGCCCTTGGCGGCGCCCCCGGCGTATGGTCGGCGCGCTATGCGGGCGAGCCGAAATCGGACGCACGCAATAACCAGAAACTGATCGCCGACCTCGACGCGCACGCCGACAAGTCGGCCTACTACTACTGCGTGCTGGTCTACGTGCGCCACGCCGACGACCCGCAGCCGGTGATCGCCGACGCTGTCTGGCCAGGCGAAATCAGCGCCACCGCGCGCGGCGCCAATGGCTTTGGCTACGATCCCCATTTCTGGATTGCGTCGCTCGGCAAATCGGTGGCCGAACTGTCATCGATTGAAAAAAACGCGCTGTCGCACCGCGGCCAGGCGCTGCGCGCGCTGGTCGGGAAGCTTAAATGATTCCGATCAAAGTCGTTGGCGCCGCTTCTAATACGGCCCCGAACACCGCGCCGCGTTCGCCCGCCGCCAGCGCCCTGCAGTACCTGAAACCGGGCGCGCTAAATTTGTCCGCGCTGCCGCCGCTGTCGCTCTACATTCATTTCCCCTGGTGCGTACGCAAGTGCCCGTACTGCGACTTCAATTCGCACGAGGCGCGCGGTAAGTTTCCCGAGCAGGAATACCTCGACGCCGTGCGGCTTGACCTCGAGCAGTCGCTGCCGCTGATCTGGGGCCGCAAGATCTACACCGTGTTCATCGGCGGCGGCACGCCAAGCCTGATGTCGGCCGAGGGCCTCGACCGGCTGCTGTCGGACGTGCGCACCTTGCTGCCGCTCGACCTCGATGCCGAGATCACCATGGAAGCGAACCCCGGCACGTTCGAGGCCGAAAAATTCAAGTCCTACCGCGCCAGCGGCGTGAACCGGCTGTCGATCGGCATCCAGAGCTTCAATGCCGATCACCTGAAAGCGCTCGGCCGCATCCACGACGACAACGAGGCGATGCGCGCGGTGGAAATCGCGCAGGCGAACTTCGACAATTTCAACCTCGACCTGATGTATGCGCTGCCGACCCAGACACTGGCCCAGGCGCGGCGCGACCTCGACACCGCGCTGACGTTCAAGCCGCCGCATCTGTCGCTGTACCATTTGACGATGGAGCCGAACACGGTGTTCGCCAAGTATCCGCCGGTGCTGCCCGACGACGACGCCAGTGCCGACATGCAGGACATGATCGCCGAAGTGACCCTTGCTGCCGGCTACGGCCACTACGAAGTGTCGGCTTACGCGCAGCCGGGCCGGCGCGCGAAGCACAACCTTAATTACTGGGAGTTTGGCGACTATCTCGGCATCGGGGCCGGCGCGCATTCGAAGATATCGTTTCCGCACCGGGTGCTGCGCCAGGTCCGCTACAAGCAGCCGGAGTCGTTCATCAACGCCGCGCGCGCCGGCAATCCGGTGCAGGAAGAGCATGAAATCGCGCGCGCCGACATGGGCTTCGAATTCATGCTCAACACCTTGCGCCTGACGGCAGGGTTTTCGCCGAACCTGTTCGGCGAGCGCACCGGCATGGCCATCAATGCGATCGACGCCATGCTCGACGCGGCCGAGGCGAAGGGGCTGCTGTACCTTGACCACAAGATCATCCGGCCGACCGAACTTGGCCAGCGCTTTCTCAACGACTTGCAGCAGATGTTTTTGGGCGACTGAATCAACGTCGAACTACCTGCCTTGCGAACCGTCATCCTCGCGCACGCGGGGATGACGGTTCGCAAGGTAGTGGTGTTGTAGCAATTACGCGATGCGCAGGCGCGGCTCGCCTGCCGCCGCAGCCGGCCGCCGGCGGCCGGCCGGCGCCTCGGCTGCCAGCTTGAACCCCGCCGCCACGCTGGCCAGCGCATCGGCCTGCTCCTTCAGGCTGGCCGCCGCCGCCGCCGCTTCTTCCACCAGCGCCGCGTTCTGCTGCGTCACCTGGTCCATCTGCGTGATTGCCTCATTGACCTGGTCGATGCCGGTGCGCTGTTCTTGGCTGGCCGAGGTGATCTCGGACATGATGTCGTTGACCCGCGCCACGCTGTCGACGACGTCTTGCATCGTACTGCCGGCTTCCTTGACCAGTTTGGTGCCGATGTTGACCTGGCCGACCGAGTCGCCGATCAGGTCCTTGATCTCTTTCGCCGCACTTGCCGAACGCTGCGCCAGATTGCGCACCTCCGACGCCACCACCGCGAAGCCGCGCCCCTGCTCGCCGGCACGCGCCGCTTCCACTGCCGCGTTCAGCGCAAGGATGTTGGTCTGGAAGGCGATGCCGTCGATGACGCCGATGATGTCGACGATCTTGCGCGACGATGCCTCGATCGCCCCCATCGTGTCGACCACCTTGCCGACGATGTCGCCACCCCTGGCCGCGACGCTCGAGGCGGCAAGCGCGAGCTGATTGGCCTGGTCGGCGTTGTCGGCATTCTGGCGTACGGTGGCCGTCAGTTCTTCCATCGTCGCCGCGGTTTCTTCGAGCGAGCCCGCTTGCTGTTCTGTGCGCGAGGACAGGTCGAGGTTGCCGGCGGCAATTTCGTTGGACGCTACCGCAATCGAGCGGGTGCCCTGCTGCACTTCCGAAACGATGTTGAACAGCGAATCGTTCATCGCCTTCAATGCCAGCATCAGTTCGCCGATTTCGTCTTGCGAGGCAGCCTCGAAGGTAGTGCTCAGGTCGCCGTTGGCGACCGTTTCGGCCACCTTGACCGCGGCCCGCAGCGGCCGGGTGATGCTGCGCGAAATCAGCCAGGCGAACGTGGCGCCGATCAGCACCACCAGCACGCCGAGCAGCAGCAGTAGCTTGAACGCGCGGGCGCTGGTCGCATCCAGCGCCAGCGCGGTATCGTCGATCGACTTGCGCTGCATGGCAACGAGCGCCTTGAGCCTGTCGGAATAGCGATCCGCCGCCGGCATGAAAACCGTATTGAAAACGCGAGCGCTGGTTTCTGCGTCGCCGGCTTTTTTTGCGTTCATTACTTCTACCTTGGCGGCCTGATAACCGGTGCGATCAGCAATGATCGCCGCCATGATCGCCTTTTCTTCATCGCTCGTGAGCAGCGCTTCGACCTGCTTGATCAGTTCCGTGCTCCGGGTGACGCTGTCGGCGATCGGTTTAGCGAACGTGGTGGCCAAGGTTTCGTCAGTGCTGCGGGCAATCAGCGAGGTCCGTACGATGGCCGTACTGGTGTACATGTACCAGTCGGCCACGAGCCGTTCCTTGACCAGCGGCTGCTCAGTCATGCGTTTGGTCGCTTCGGCCGCACTGCGCGCGGCAATCAGCGAATAGGACGTTGAAATAATCGACAACAAAAGGACAAAGGCAAAGCCTGCTGCCAGACGGGTGCCGATACGGAGATTGGGAAAAAGTTTCATGGTGGCCTGGATAATACTTACGGGCAACCATTATCGTGGGAATACGCACAATCGGCCATACACATGATTCACCTGTTGTTTTTTAAGAGAAGTCAGAGATGCGCAACGGTAGCATTCGCACCGGGTCAGGCCGGTGCCGCCAAGACTTCCTGATATCAGCGCTTCGCCGTGCTCCAGCCGCCGCCCAGCACGCGGTACAGCGTGACCTGGTTCTGCAGGCGCTGCAGGTTCGCCTGCACCGCCTGCTGCTGCGCCGTGAATAGCGAGCGCTGGGCATCGAGCAGGTCGAGGTAGGATGCGGCGCCGCTCCGGTAGCGCAGGTCCGACAGGTTGAAGCGCTCCGCTTCGGCTTGCGCCACCGCGCGCTGCGCGCGCAACTGCTCGGCAAACGTGGACTGGCCGGCCAGCGCGTCCGACACTTCGCGAAACGCTACCTGGATGCTGCGCTCGTACTGCGCCACGGCGATGTCGCGCCCGGCGCGCGCGCTGCCCAGGTTGGCGCTGTTGCGGCCGACATCGAAGATTGGCAGCACCACCGACGGCGCGAACGTCCAGCCGAATGAGCCGCCCTTGAACAGGCCGCTCAACTCCGAGCTGGCCGAGCCGGCACTGCCGGTGAGCGCAATGCGTGGGAAGAAGTTGGCCCGCGCGGCGCCGATGCTGGCGTTGGCGCCGATCAGCTGCTGCTCGGCGGCGCGGATGTCGGGGCGCACCGCCAGCAAATCGGACGGCAGGCCGGCCGGCAGCGCCGACAGTTCGGTTTGCGCCAGCGTGTTGGCCGGCGCCAGCGAGGCCGGCAGCGGCTGGCCAACCAGCAGCACCAGGGCGTTGATGTCCTGGGCGCGCTGGCGCTGCTGCTGGGCCAGCGCCACGCGGGCGGTGTCGACCAGCGACTGGCCCTGCGACAGGTCGACCTTCGAGACCACGCCGTTGTCGAACTTCAGCTGGATCAGCTTGAGCGATTCCTCGCGCGCGGCCAGGGTCTGGCGGATCAGCACCAGCAATTCGTCGTCCGCCAGCAGAGCGAGGTACGTATTGGCGACCGAGCCGATCAGGCCGATCTGGGTGCTCTTGCGCGCTTCTTCGGTGGCCAAAAATTGCCCCAGCGCGGCCTCGGACAGGTTGCGCACGCGGCCGAACAGGTCGAGCTCGAATGCGCTCACGCCAAAGCCGGCCGTGTAGGTGCTGGTGATGCTGTCGTTCGAACCCGGCACCCGGCTGCCGGTGACGGCGGCGTTTACTGTCGGCAGGATGTCGGCGCGGCGGATCTGGTACTGGGCCCGCGCCTGCTCGATGTTGAGGATCGCCACGCGCAGGTCGCGGTTGTTGGCCAGCGCCAGGTCGATCAGCTGGCGCAGGCGCGCGTCGGCAAAGAAGCGCTGCCATTCGAGCTGCGCGGCCGCCTCGCTGGTGGCCGGGTTGGCCGGGGTGGCCGGGTTGGCCAGTGCGTCGTCGAAGGCGAGGGCGACCGGCGAGGCAGGGCGTTGGTACTTCGGCGCCAGCGAGACGCAGCCGGACAGTCCAAGGGCCAGCGCCAGTGCCAGTGCCAGCGGCGTGGCGCGCAGGGTCGGTTGTTTCGTCATATTTTTTCCTCGATTGCTGGAGCGGCACCTTCTTCATGCGCAAATTTCTTGCGCTGGCGCTCGCTGCCTTTGAACAGATTACGCACCACGACGAAAAACACCGGCACGAAGAACAGGCCGAGGGCGGTCGCGGTTACCATGCCGCCCATCACGCCGGTACCGATGGCGCGCTGGCCGGCCGAGCCGGCGCCGCCGGCGATCACCAGCGGCAGCACGCCGAGGATGAAGGCCATCGACGTCATCAGGATCGGGCGGAAACGCAGGTGGCAGGCGCGCAGTACCGCTTCCTTGAGCGGCACGCCCTGGGCCTGCAGGTCCTTGGCGAACTCGATGATCAGCACCGCGTTCTTGGCGCCGAGGCCAATGATGGTGATCAGGCCGAGCTTGAAGTAGACATCGTTGGGGTAGCCGCGCGCGGTCGCCGCCAGCAGCGCGCCGAGCACGCCGAGCGGCACCACCAGCAGCACCGCGACCGGAATCGACCAGCTTTCGTACAGCGCGGCCAGCGCCAGGAACACCGCCAGCATGGCGAAGCCGAGCAGGATGAATACGGTCGAGCCGGACAGCTTTTCCTCGCGCGACTGGCCGGTCCATTCGAAGCCGAAGCCGGCCGGCAGCTGGGCCGCCAGGCGTTCCATTTCGTCGAGCGCCTGGCCGGTGCTGTGGCCTGGCGCCGCGTCGCCCGACAGGCGCATGGTGGAGTAGCCGTTGTAGCGCACCGTCTGCATCGGGCCGGTCACCCAGCGGGTGCTGGCAAATGCGGACAGCGGTACCGGCTGGCCCTTGGCGTTCATCGCGTTCAGGCGCAGCAGGTCGTCCGGCTGCATGCGGGCCGGGGCGTCGGCCTGGACCACCACGCGCTGCAGGCGGCCGGCGTTCGGGAAGTCGTTGATGTAGGTCGAGCCGAGCGACGTCGACAGCGCGGCGTTGACCGCCTCGAAGGTGACGCCGAGCGCGTTGGCCTTGTCGCGGTCGATGTCGAGCTGCACCTGGGGTGCGTCTTCCAGGCCTTCGGGGCGCACGCCGGCCAGGATCTTGCTCTGGCGGGCCAATCGCATCAGCTGGTTACGCGCCGCCAGCAAGGCGTCGCGGCCATTGCCGCCACGGTCCTGCAGGCGGAACGAGAAGCCGGTGCCGCGTCCGAGTTCCGGAATCGGCGGCGGGCTGACGGCGAACACGAACGAATCGCGCTGCTTCGACATGGCGCCGGTGATGCGGTTGGCGACATCCTGCGCGCCCTGGCCGGGGCCGCTGCGTTCATCCCAGTCCTTTAACGGAATGAAGGCCAGCGCCACATTCTGGCCCTGGCCGGAGAAGTTGAAGCCGACCACGCCGACCATGTCGGCCACTTCCGGCTGCTTCATGATGAACGCCTCGGCGTCGGCCAGGACCCGGCTGGTGCGGGTGGTCGTGGCGCCGGCCGGCAGCTGGATGTTGGCGATGATGTAGCCCTGGTCTTCGTTTGGCAGGAACGACGACGGCATGCGCATGAACATCAGCACGACGACGCCGATTACCACGGCGAACACCGCCAGCGCGCGGCCGGTGCGGCCCAGCGTCGTGGCGACGAAGCCTTCGTAGTTCTTGGCAGTGCGCGCGAAGCCGCGGTTAAACCAGCCGAAAAAGCCGGTCTTGGCATAGCCGTGGCCCTTTTCCACCGGTTGGAGCAGGTGAGCGCACAGGGCCGGGGTGAGCGAGAGCGCCATGAAGGCCGAGAAGAAGATCGCCGACACCATCACCGCCGAGAACTGGCGGTAGATATTGCCGACCGCGCCGGCGAAAAACGCCAGCGGCACGAACACCGACATCAGCACCACGGTAATGCCGATGATGGCGCCGGAAATCTGGCCCATCGCCTTGCGCGTCGCCGCCAACGGCGGCAAGCCTTCCTCGCTCATGATGCGCTCGACGTTCTCGACCACGACGATGGCGTCGTCGACGACGATACCGATCACCAGCACCATGCCGAACATGGTCAGCACGTTGATCGAGAAGCCAAGCGCCAGCAAGGTGCCCAGGGAGCCCAGCAGCGCGACCGGCACGACGATGGTCGGGATAATGGTGTAACGGAAGTTTTGCAGGAACAGGTACATCACCAGGAACACCAGGATGACCGCTTCGATGAGTGTCGTCACCACTTGCTTGATCGAGATGTCGACGAAGCGTGAGCTGTCGAACGGCAGCGCGAATTTCATGCCTGGCGGGAAGTATTTCGACAGCTCTTCCATGCGCTTCTTGACCAGGTTGGCCGTTTCCAGCGCGTTGCCGGAAGACGACAGCTGGATGCCGATGCCGGTCGACGGCTTGCCGTTCAGGCGCGCCGAGGTGGCGTAGCTCTGGCCGCCGATTTCGATGCGGGCGACATCGCGCAGCCGCACGGTGGAACCGTCCGCGTTGGCGCGCAGCACGATGTTGCCGAACTGCTCGACGGAGTTGAGCTGGCCGGTGACCACGACCGTAGCCGAAATCGTCTGCCCCGCTTGCAGCGGCAGGTCGCCGATCGAGCCGGACGCAACTTGCGCGTTCTGCGAACGGATCGCCGCGTTGACGTCGGTTGGCGACAGGCTCAAGCCTTGCAGCTTGGCCGGGTCGATCCAGATCCGCATCGCCTTTTCGGTGCCGAACAGCTGGGCCTGGCCGACGCCCTTGATGCGCTGGATTTCAGGCAGCACGGTGCGCGAGGCGTAGTCGCCCAGCGCAATCGGGTTCCATTGCGGATCGTCCGACGACAAGATTGCGAACATCAGGAAGTTGGCGCGCGCCTGATCGACCCGCACCCCTTGCTGCACCACCGCCTGCGGCAGGCGCGGGGTGGCGCGGCCGAGGCGGTTCTGGACGTCGACCTGGGCCAGCGCCGGATCGGTGCCGGTCTCGAAGGAGAGTGTCAGCGTGCCGGTGCCGTTGGCCTGGCTGATCGACTCCATGTAGATCAGGCCGGGCGAGCCGTTCATTTCGCGTTCGATCACGCTGATGACGCTGTCTTCGAGGGTCTGGGCGGAGGCGCCCGGATAGGCGGCGCTCACCACGATGGACGGCGGCGCGACGGTAGGGTATTGCGCGACCGGCAACTGTGTGATCGCCGCTGCCCCCACCACCATGATGAACAGGGCGATCACCCAGGCAAAAATGGGGCGGTCAATAAAAAAGCGAGCCATGAAAGATTCCTGTATCTGTTATTAACGGCTGACGCTGGCAGTGGCCGGTGCGGCATTACCGGCAGGCGCGGTCCACGGCACCGGCTTGACTGGCGCGCCCGGCACCATCATTTTCTGGAAGCCGTCGACGACGACCTGCTCGCCCGGCTTCAAGCCGCCCTGCACGATCCAGTTCGTGCCTTGCTGCGAGCCGATCTTGATCGGGCGCGGCGCCGGCTTGCCGTCGGCGACGACGATCACGGTGTCGCCCTGGGTACTGCGGGTGACCGCCTGTTGCGGCACGACGATGGCGGCCGGCAACGACGCCTGCGACAGGCGCACCCGCACATACTGGCCCGGCAGCAGCAAGCCGTCCTGATTCGGCACTTCGGCGCGCAGCGTGACCTGGCCCGACGTCGGGTCGACGGTGACGTCGGAAAACAGCAGCTTGCCCTTGTGCGGCAATTCGGTGCCGTCGTCCATCAGCACCGTGACGGGCACGGCGCCGGCGGCGCGCGCGTTGCTGCTGCTGCCTGCACCTGCACCTGCGGCTGCTGCGGCATCGCGGCGCAGCCGCAGCAGCTCGGTGGCCGACTGCGTGATGTTCAGGTACACGGTGTTGGTTTGCTGAATCAGCGCCAGCTGGGTCGCTTCGGTGGCGGACACCAGCGCGCCTTCGGTGACCAGCGCGCGGCCGATGCGCCCGGCGATCGGCGCCTGCACGCTGGCGTAGCCGCTGTTGATCCGGGCGATCTGCACCGCGGCTTTCTGGGCGGCGACATCGGCTTCGGCCTGCTGCTGGGCCGCCACCACGTTGACGTACTCTTGCTTGCTGATGGCATTCGCCTCGACCAGCGGCTTGTAGCGCGCGGCCAGCGCCGCGGCCTGGTTCAGGTTCGCCTCGGACTTGCCAAGGTTGGCGCGCGCGCTGCTCAGCGCGGCCTGGTACGGCGCCGGGTCGATCTGGAACAGGGTCTGGCCAGCTTTAACTTCGCTGCCTTCCTGAAACATCCGCTTGAGCACGACGCCGGTCACGCGCGCCCGCACTTGCGCCACGCGCACCGGTTCGACCCGCGCCGGCAATTCCGTCTGCAGCGCGACCGGTTCGAATTTGGTGACGATGACGCCGACTTCCGGCGGCGGCAGGTTGGCACCCGGGCCGCCGGCGGGAGCGGCGGCGTCCTTGGCGCCACAAGCGCTCAGCATGGCGAGAGCGGCCAGGGTAGCGGCAGCGAGCCGCGTCATGGACAAGGTGACGGAGTGGGCATGGCGCATGACGTGGACATCCTCTTGTGGTGCGGGCAGAGCCGTTTTGGAGACAACTTCACCGCTGGCTTTTGTCGAATTTGCGGATATACTATCACGAGTGTATGTTTAAAGTTCGACAATCCCAGAAACGGAGTATTGCCAATGGCACGTAGGACCAAGGAAGACGCATTGGCGACCCGCGACAGCATACTGGATGCAGCGGAGCAATTGTTCGTCAAGCAGGGAGTGTCTGGAACGACGTTACAGCATATCGCAACGGCGGCGGGGGTGACGCGCGGTGCCATCTACTGGCATTTCCTGGACAAAGGGGCGATGTTCAATGCAATGATGGAGCGCGTGAAGATGCCGCTCGAGTCCGCCATGCTGCTGTTCGACCAGGCCAACGCGGCCGATCCGATCGAGGTTTTGCGCGAGAGTATGATGCGCGTGTTCCGCATGACGGTGGAAGACCCGATGGCGCGTCGGGTGTTCGAAATCGCCACCCTGAAAATGGAATTTACCGATGAACTCAACGCTGTGCGCGAACGCAGGAAACTGAATCAGGCGAGCTGGATGGCACGCACCGAAAGCCGCGTGCGCGAAGGCATCGCCAACGGCCAGGTCAAGGCGGGGGTGGAACCGTACGCCGTGGCGCTGGGATTATGGGCCATCATCGACGGCCTGCTGCGCGCCTGGCTGCTCGATCCGCAGGAATTCGACTTGATTGCGCTGGGTACGCGGATTGTCGATACGCATCTGGAGTCGCTAAGGGCGAAGCCGGATTAACATCGATCCATGTGAACATCGTCGTCCTCGCGAAAGCGGGGACCCCATTCGCAAGGACGACGGCAGAGGGAACCGTTACCGTTTAACGCATTCCACTGATCATCTGCTTCAACTTCCCCGAATCGGCGCAAAACGCACGGATGCCTTCGGCCAGTTTCTCGGTCGCCATGGCGTCTTCATTCATCATGAAACGGAAGGTTTTCTCGTCGATCGACACCTTGTCGATGGGCGCGACGGCTTCGGCGGCGGTGAGCTTGCGCTCGACCAGCGCGTTGGTGTCGGCCATCTTTTGCAGCAGGTCCGGTGAGATGGTCAGCAGGTCGCAGCCGGCCAATTCGACGATCTGCGAGACGTTGCGAAAGCTCGCGCCCATCACTTCGGTCTTGTAGCCGAACTTGCGGTAGTAGTTGTAGATGCGTTTGACCGACTGCACGCCGGGGTCGTCGGCGCCGCTGTACTCGATGCCGGTGGCCTTTTTGTACCAGTCGTAGATGCGGCCGACGAAAGGCGAGATCAACTGGGCGCCGGCTTCGCCGCAGGCGGCCGCCTGCGGCAGCGCGAACAGCAGCGTCATGTTGCAATGGATGCCGTCGCGTTCGAGCACCTCGGCGGCGCGGATTCCTTCCCAGGTCGAGGCAATCTTGATCAGCACGCGCTCGCGCTCGACGCCGGCCGCTTCGTACAGCGCGATCAGCTCGCGGCCCTTGGCGATGTTCGCTTCGGTATCGAACGACAGGCTGGCGTCAATCTCGGTGGAGACGCGGCCCGGAATGATTTTCAGGATTTCGACGCCGAACGCGATCAGCACGCGGTCGATGACGTCGGCGGTCGACAGCGCGGGGAAGTCGCGCACGGCTTGCTCGAGGAGCGGGCGGTATTCGGGTTTTTGCACCGCCTTCAGGATCAGCGACGGGTTGGTGGTGGCATCGCGCGGCGTGTAGGCCTTGATCGACTGGAAATCGCCGGTGTCGGCGACCACGGTAGTGAATTGCTTGAGCTGTTCGAGTTGATTCATGGCGGTCACGATGATGAAGGAGGAGTGAAGTTGTATTGTACCAAGTGAGGGTGGCGCCTGGATTCGGCTAACGCGAGCGTGGCGCAATATTTCCCATTTGCAAACGCACGCTGCTGTCGGGTTTGCATCTATACACTGGATTTTGGTTAAGATTTAATCCAATCAATACTTTCGCGGTCTCATCCGCGGCGTCATTTTCAATTTCAAGGATAACGACATGTTCAACAATAAAACCATCAAATCATTACTGGGCGCATCGGCAGCCGTAGTCCTGCTCGGCGCATTTTCGGCCAACGCGCAAAAAGCGCCGCCCGTCACCGGCGAAGCGAATGATCACACGTCCTCGGGGGCCGTCACCCAGCCAGCCGGCAAGAGCAACCGGGCGACCAACAACATCAACCCGGGCGTGGTGCCGCCGCAAGTGGGCGAAGCGAACGACCATACGTCGGCGAACGCGGACGTGCGTCCGGCAGCGAAGGCCAAGCCGATGAAAAACAAGGTAAAAAAAGCCAAGGTCAAGACGCCGGTGACCGGCGAAGCCAAAGACCACAGCTCCGCGGGCGGCACGACCGAAGCGGCCAAGGCGGCCAAAATGTAAAGGTGTTTCGGCGGCGCCGCTGAAGGGACCGTGCCTGGATGCTGCAGATGATCCGGGTTACAAATTGCAACAATCAAAATATTTATCGAAGAGTGCCACCGATTCGACCTCGGGCGTGCTGTACGGCGTCGGCGTCGGCTATGCGTTCACTCCGACCATCTCGGCCCGCCTCGAAGCCCAGAAGCCAAGCAGCGATACCAGCAACGTGGCCGCCAGCCTGTCGCTGAAGTTTTAATTACAGGCATCACGCGTATTCACATGAAATCCGCTTCAGCGGGTTTTTTTGGCCTGCTTTCCTTGCCGACGGCAAGTGAAGCGTTGTCAGGATCGATCCGCGGGGTGATCGACCCCATCATTGGTCGGGACCGCGCCCAGATCGAACGGATTGACGCCTTCCAAACAGCCGACGTTAAAGCCGTATTGATCCGGATTGGAGCGCCGCTGATGGTGGGTGTAGATGCCGCAGCGCGAGCAGAAGTAATGTTTGGCGGTGCGCGTATTGAATTGGTACAGCCTCAGGACATCCTCGCCTGCAAGTATCTTGATCCCCGCCAGCGCTACAGATGCGACGATTGCCCCTTTGCGTCGGCAGACCGAACAGTCGCAGCGGCGCGCATCGACAATGCCGTCAGGCAGGTCCAGTTCCAGTACGACTGCCCCGCAGTGGCAAGTGGCGCGGTGCTTCGCCTTGATTTCAGTGGTGCCGACGTTTTTAATCATGGTGATGTTTGAAAGCGGGTTGGCGTTAGGGGAAGGGGCCGACGGACAGTCGATCGTTATTGGCCAAGCAGGCAATTTTTCACGCGACCGGCTCGCGATCCAAGCTCGCTAGCTGAAGTCGGTCGCCGCCAAAAACGCCGCTACCAGCGCCTCCAAACCTTCGCGGTCTTCCTCGCTGAAACGATTCAGGATTGGGCTGTCGATGTCGAACACGCCCAGCAGCTTGCCGTCCTTGATCAGCGGGATGACGATTTCCGCGTTCGATTGCGAGTCGCAGGCGATGTGGCCGGGAAAGGCGTGCACGTCCGGCACCAGCATCGTGCGTCGTTCGCTGGCGGCGGCGCCGCAGACGCCGCGGCCGAACGGGATGCGGGCGCAGGCAACCTTGCCCTGGAAGGGGCCGACCAGCAGTTCTTCACCGTTGCCGTTTTTTGCCGGACGGGCCAAGTAGAAGCCTGCCCAGTTCAGCTCGGCGATGGTGTCGTAAATAAAAGCGGAAAACTGCGCGGCGTTGGCGACCAGGTCGCGCTCGCCTTCGAGGATGCTGGCGACCTGGCGGGTCAGCATGGCGTAGTCGGGCTTGGTACTCGCGGCGGAGGTGATGTGCATGGGTGCGAAAATGGCTGGTCGAAATAGCTATTTTATCTGATTGGGTGAGCGGGCCGGTGATGCGCTGGCGTCAGCAGAACCTGGATGCTCAGCGTGCGCGAGGATGACGTGTTAGCGAGGATCACGTCGCACGGTGAGTTCGAGCGTCAGCCGATGAACGAATCGAACTGCATGTCGAATTCCTGCAGCGCCTTCTGGGCGTTCTGCATCTTCTTGCGAAATTCGGGGCCGCGCTGCAGCGCCAGGCCGACCGCCAGTACATCGATCACCACCAGGTAGGCCAGCCGCGCCGAGATCGGCGTGTAGGGGTCGGTATTGAACACCAGGTCGATCGGGATCAGCACGGTGGCCAGATCGGCCAGCGGGGTGCCCGAGGGCGCCAGCACGATGACGTCGGCGCCGCCGCGGCGCGCCAGTTTTACCGAGCGCACCAGCGCCGGGCTGTTGCCGCGCTGCGAGATGGCCACCACCGCGTCGCCGCTGCGCAGCAGCGCCGCGGCGATGCTGTGGATGTTCGGATCGGCATACGCCACCGTCGGCACGCCGGAGCGGAAGAACTTGTGCTGGGCGTCGGCGGCGACGATGCCCGACGTGCCCTGGCCGTAGAACTCGATCTTGCTGGCGCGCGAAAGGATGTCGAGCGCCTTCTGGATCTGCTCCGGCTTGAGGTTGTTGCGCAGGTCGAGCAGGGTGTTGATCGAGCGGCTGCAAATCTTGTTGACCAGGTCAGAGGCCAGGTCGTCCTGGGCCGGCTGCTCGTTGGCGCCGGGCAGCGCCAGCGCCAGTCCCTGCGCCAGCTTGAGCTTGAACTCGTGCCAGCCGTCGTAGCCGAGGGTGCGGCAAAACCGCACGACGGTCGGCTCCGACACCTGCGCGCTCTTGGCCAGCGCGGTAATGTTCTGGCTGACCGTTGTCGACGGCTGTTCCAGCACCGCCAGCGCAACCTTGCGTTCGGATTTGGACAGCGAATCGAGCTGGGTGCGGATCGAATCGAGCAGCATCAGTGAGCAGGCGCCATGATCTTGGTTTTCACCTCAGTCCGCCGGCAAAACTTCTTCGCGCCACTGCAGGCCGTCGCGCCCGATCAGTGCGCTGGCGGCGGCCGGGCCCCAGGTGCCGGAGGTGTACGGCGTCGGGTTGTTGTCGTCCTGCTCCCAATAGTCGAGGATCGGTTCGATCCATTCCCACGCCGCTTCCAGTTCGTCGCCGCGCATGAACAAGGTCAGCTGGCCGCGCAACACGTCGAGCAGCAAGCGCTCGTAGGCGTCCATCCGCGGCGTCTTGAACTGCTCGCGGAAATCGAGTTCGAGCTCGGCCTGCTTGAGGCGCATACCGTCGCCCGGTGTCTTGGCCATCAGGTTAAGCGAGAGCCCTTCGTCGGGCTGCAGGCGGATCACCAGGCTGTTCGGCTGGAAGCTCGACGTCGGCTGGTTGAAAATCGAGTGCGGGATCGGTTTGAAGCGCACGACGATCTCGGCCAGCCGGTCGGCCATCCGCTTGCCGGTGCGCAGGTAGAACGGCACGCCGGCCCAGCGCCAGGTGTCGATTTCAGCCTTGAGGGCGACAAACGTCTCGGTGCTCGAGCGCTCCGGCGCATCGGGCTCGTCGCGGTAGCTCGGCACCGGCTGGCCGTCGACGTGGCCGGCGCGGTACTGGCCGCGCACGATGTTCTGCGACAGCGTGGTCGGGGTGAATTTTTTCAGCGAGCGCAGCACCTGCAACTTGGCGTCGCGCACCGCGTCCGGCGAAATCGAGGTCGGCGGCTCCATCGCCACGATGCACAGCAGCTGCAGCAGGTGATTTTGCAGCATGTCGCGCAAGGCGCCGGAGTGGTCGTAGTAACCCATCCGGTTGCCAACGCCAATCTTCTCGGCGATGGTGATCTGGACGTCGGAAATCCATTCGCGGCGCCACAGCGGCTCGAACAGGATATTGCCGAAGCGCAGGGCCAGCAGGTTCTGCACCGTCTCCTTGCCGAGGTAATGGTCGATCCGGTAAATCTGCGATTCGGCGAAGACCTTGCCCACTTCGGCGTTGATCTGCCTGGCGCTGGCGAGGTCGCGCCCGAGCGGCTTTTCCAGCACCACGCGCGAATTGGGCGTGGCCAGCCCGGTCGTCGACAGGTTGTCGCAAATTTGCGAAAACAGGTGCGGCGGGGTCGCCAGGTAATAGATGCGGGTCAGGCTGTCGTCAAGGCGCAGCGCCGCAACCAGCGCGTCGTAGGTGGCGACATCGGTGGCGTTGAGCGACACATACATGATGCGCTTGATGAACTCGGCGTAATGAAGCTCGGCCGGCGCCTTGATGTGCGGTTTCGAGGTCGTCTCGACGGTTTCCAAGAAGTCCTCGGTCGACCATTCGTGGCGGCCGACACAGATGATGCGCGCGCCGGGCGGCAGGTCGCCGGCGACATGGCGCGAGTACATGGCGGGCAGCAGCTTGCGCATCGCCAGGTCGCCGCTGCCGCCAAAAAGAACCAGGTCGAAATCGTTGAGTGCCATAATATTGTGATCGAAAAAGGTGGTGTCGAAAAGGATGATGCCGCTATCGCGCCCATACTGGCGCACGCAAGGTAGTCGAAGCACGTAAAGATTCATGCCGCGACGGCGATTTATGTAAATTTACTACATAAATACCTGGATCGCAAGTAATTTTACTACGCTGGCGCCGGGTTCCAGGCTTCGGCGCCCTGCGGCAGCACGATGCTGAAGATGCTGCCCTGGCCGGCGCCCCGGCTTGCCACGGTGAGCGCGCCGCCATGCAGTTCGACGATCCGGCGGGCGATGTACAGCCCCAGGCCCAGGCCGGTGGCGTTGGCCTGCGTTTGCAGCGTGAAGGCGCCGAACACGTGCTGCAGGTCGTCCGCTTCGATGCCCTGGCCGCTGTCGGCGATATCGATCTTCACCTGGCCCGTTTCGACGCCGGCCTCGGCGCCAACGCCGATGTTGACCTCGATGCGGCCTCCCGGCGGAGTGAACTTGATGGCGTTGAGCAGCAGGTTCCACAGTACCTGCTGCAGGCGGCGCGCGTCGCCGGCGATGATGGTGCCGTCGCCGAAGTCGCCTGGCGTCACTGTCAGGGCGATGCCTTTTTGTTGCGCACCGACTTCAACGGTCGAGACGGCGTCGCGCACGATGCGCCCGAGCGGCACGCTGGCCCGCACCACCGACAGCTGGCCGGTCAGGGTGAGCGCCGCATCGATCAGGTCGTCGACCATCGCCGCTTGCTGGCGCACATGCACCCGCATCGAGTTCAGGCCTTTGGTAACTGCCGGCGGCAGGTCGGGATGGGTCTTGAGCATCAGGTCCAGGCGCATCGACAGCGCCGCCAGCGGGGTGCGCATTTCGTGCGAGACGGTGGCGAGGAACAGGTCGCGGGTGCGGTTGACGCGGTTGAGCTGTTCGATGGTCTCGCGCTGGTGGTCGATCGAGCCGGCCAGGCTGCGCAGCAGCGCCGTGTTGGTGGCCATGCGGGCGTCGGTCACCGGCGCCTCGAGCCTGACCTGGCTCCACAACACCGGCCCCGAAATCCCGACCATGCGGGCGATCTGCTCGCACGCCATCGGCGAACTGAAATCGCTGAAACACCAGCCGAACACCAGCACCCCATACACCTTGCCGAACTGGGTCAACGGCAGCGCGCGCACGCGCAGGCCGAAAAACTGCCGCTCCGGCATGTCGCTGCCATGCGCCTCGCTGCCATCGTTGTCGTTGCCGCTCGCCACCACGGCGGCGGCGAGTTCGCGCTCGAACGCGCTGCCGGGACCGTCAAGCTCCCACAGCGTCGAAGCGAGCAGCAAGCGGGCCGTGTTCGACGCCACCAGCGGCCCGGCCATGCGCGCACCAAACCTGTCGTAGGCCGATACCGTCAGTCCTGTGGCCTGGGCAAACTGGTCCAGCGGCGCCAGCCATTCTTCCCAGTCAACCAGGGTGCGCGAGGGGAATGCGACACTGATCACGGCGGCGTTTCGATCGGCAGATCGACCGACGGCGGCAGGGCGGTGTTGTTGGCGATCGCCTCCTCGATGGCCGGGGCCTGGCGCGACGGCGAGCGCGACAGAAGGCCGTAATAGGCCGAAAACGGCAGCTGCGGCACCGCGTTCGACGCTTCGCCCGCGCCGTCCTCGTCAAGCAGTTTGAGGCCGCCTTCGGCGATCACGTACTCGCGCGTGACCTGCAGGTTGCGGCTGCCGCGCACTTTCGGAATGGCGATCGCGCGCCGCAGCACGGTCGAAATTTCGACATAACTGAGCAGGATGATGTTATCGACCAGGTGGGAGCCCTTGAGCTCCTGGCTGATCTGCGACAGGCCGAGCAGCTCAGGGCTTTCGTAGTTGAACAACACCGTCGCCAGGCGGTTCTTGAAGAACGTCGCCAGCGCGTACAGGTAACCTGCCGCCTCTTCCGGGCTGGTCATTGCGTACACCGCGCAGGAGTCGAGCACGATACAGTCGATGGCTTCCTTTTCGACCAGCCTGGTGATGTGCTCGAAGTGGACGTCGAGGTCGAGTTCAAGCGGCGACTCGTAGTGGATGAACAGGTCGCCGCGTTCGGTCAGGCCTTCGAGGTCGAAGCCGAGCGAGCCGGCGTTGCGCATCAGCTGGCGTGGGTGCTCGTCGAGGCTGACCAGCAGCGTCTTGTGGCCGGCCGCGATCGCCGAGGTCAAAAACTGCACGCTCAGGACTGTCTTGCCGGTGCCGGAGATGCCGCAAATCATGGTTACCGAGCCGGCGTACAGGCCGCCGTCCATCATCGTGTCGATCGCCGCCGAACCGGTCGACAGGCGAAGCGCGGAGGTCGGCTGTTCCTGCAAGGCGACCGGGCGCGATTGGGCGCGGCGGTAGACGTGCACGCCCTGGTCCGCTTCGATGCGCATGGTGTGGCTGCCGCTGATGAAGTCCTGGCCGCGCGACTTCTGTACCGTCAGCCGGCGCTGCACGCGCCGCTGGTTTTCGCCGCGCGTGAGCGAAATGATGGTGTCGAATATGAAGCGCTCGTGGGCCGCGGCGGTGGTCGTCTCGTCGCGTTCGGCGGTGACCATGGTCGTAACGCCGAGCCGGTTGAGCCCTTCGACCAGCACGTGCACGTCCTCGCGGAACGGCAGGTTGTGCACTTCGGCGTACAGCCGCATCGGGGTCAGGCCGTCGATCAGAAGGCGCCTGGCGCCCATCGCGCGCAGCGTTTCGGCGAACACGCCTTCGGTATTGCGAAATTCGCTCAGCAGCACGGCCGGGCTGGTCTGGATGATCTTGATTTTCCCGGCATCGAGCATTCCTTGCAGGTCCCAGCCGAAGCCGGCGGCGTCGCGCATCAGCTTGGCGGCGTCGAGTTCGAACGAGACGATCGCGCCCGGCTCGCCATGTTCGGCGGCGCCAGCGTAGATGAAACCCAGGCCAAGCGTGGTCTTGCCGGTGCCCGGCGCGCCTTCGACGATCAGGTTGTTGTGGCGCGGGACGCCGCCCAGCAGTATTTCATCGAGCCCGGCAATCCCGGTTTTCACTAAGGTATCCACGCGGCTTCACCTATTTTTCGTCATTCAATTCGGTGATTAGTCTAGCAGCGCTTTAAGTACGCTGGCGCACGTAAGGATTCGTCGCCGACCGCGCGCTCATGGCTGATACAGCGGCTCGGCCAGGCCGGCGACGTCGACCCGCAGCGACAGCACGCAGCCGCTCAAGGGATGCCGCGCGCGTTCTTCGGCGGGGCGCTTGTGGCTGGCGCTGGTGATGTACAGCGTGCGCAGGTCGTCGCCGCCGAACGCCACCATGGTCGGGCAGCGCAGCGGCAGCGCCACTTCGCGCAGCAAGGTGCCGTCGGGCGCGAAACGCAGCAGGCGTGCGCCTTCGAACATGGCGCACCAGTAGGCGCCTTCGCTGTCGACCGCGGCGCCGTCCGGGCGGCCGCCATAGCCGGGGGCCGACTTGTCGCTTGAAAACTGCTGGAAAAGCTGCCGCTTCGATACCGCGCCGGTGGCGACGTCGAAGTCGTGGCGGTCGATGCGGTGGGCCGCGGTGTCGGCGTGGTACATCGACTGCCCGTCGGGACTGAAGCCCAGGCCATTCGAGTTCGTCATCCCGCCCGACCAGGCCAGGCGCAGCTTGCCGTGTTCGAGGACGTACATCTCGGCCGCCTGGCGGTCGCGCGGCTCGTACAGCGTGCCGGTCCAGAAGCGGCCGGCGGCATCGACCCGGCCGTCGTTAAAGCGCGCCAATGCGGTGTCGTACGGCGCCGGGGCGATCGGCGTGACGATGCCATTGGCGCTGTCGAAGTGAAACAGGCCTTCGCGCAGCGCGACGACCAGGCCGCCGCCGGCCACAAGCCCCAGGCAGGCCGGTTCGCTCGGCATGGTCCAGCAGTTATGCGCGCCGCTGGCCGGATGCAGCCGATGGATCGCGAAACCGTCGATGTCGACCCAGTACAGGCACGATTCGGCCGGGTTCCACAGCGGGCATTCGCCGACCGCCATTGGTTCATCGAAGGCGACATCAATGACCCCGATATCGCTCATACCGCCGCCTTGGCCATCGCGATCAGGCCGTTGGTCGAGCTGTCGTGGCGCTGTGGTTGGGCGTCACCCGTCAGCTCCGCCTCGATGTTCTTTGCCAGCACCTTGCCCAGCTCGACGCCCCACTGGTCGAAACTGTTTACGTCCCACAGTACGCCCTGGACGAACGTCTTGTGCTCGTACAGGGCCACCAGCGCGCCCAGCGCATACGGCGTCAGGTATTCCATCAGGATGGTATTGCTGGGGCGGTTGCCGGGAAAGGTCTTGTGCGGCGCCAGGCGCTCGATATCGGCCGGGCCCATGCCCTGCGCCTGCAGGTCGGCGCGCACCTCGTCGATGTTTTTGCCGCGCATGAAAGCTTCCGACTGGGCGAAGCAGTTCGCCAGCAGCGCCGCGTGGTGCGCCTCGAGTTCGTGGGCCGGGCGCAGGCAGGCGATAAAATCGATTGGCGTGACGTCGGTGCCCTGGTGCAGCAGCTGGAAGAAGGCGTGCTGGCCGTTGGTGCCGCAGTCGCCCCAGATCACCGGGCAGGTGGAAGTGTCGACCGGCTGGCCGGTGCGGGTGACGCGCTTGCCGTTGCTTTCCATGTCGAGCTGCTGCAGGTAGGCCGGGAAGCGGTTCAGGTCTTGATGATAGGGCGCGATCGACACCGAGGCGCAAGCGAGGAACTGGCGGTTCCAGAAGCCCGTCAGCGCCAGCAGCACTGGCATGTTCTGCTCCAGTGGCGTGGCGGTGAAGTGCAGGTCCATGGCGTGGGCGCCGGCGAGAAAATCGCTGAAATAGCCAAAACCGACCGACAGCGCAATCGGCAGGCCGATCGCCGACCATACCGAATAACGCCCGCCGACCCAGTCCCAGAACGGGAACATGTTGGCCGGGTCGATGCCGAAGGCTTCGATCGCCGCGGTATTGGTCGACACGGCGACGAAGTGGCGCGCCAGTGCGTCCGGCCTGGCGCGGGCCAGGAACCAGCGGCGCGCGGTCTGGGCGTTTTGCATCGTCTCGCCGGTGGTGAACGTTTTGGAGGCGACGATGAACAGCGTCGTTTCCGGGTCGATGCCGGACAACGCCGCATCGATATCGTGGCCGTCGACGTTCGAAACGAAGCGCATGTTCAGGCGCGGATGGGCGTACTGGCGCAGCGCCAGGCAGACCATTTTCGGGCCGAGGTCGGAGCCGCCGATGCCGATGTTGACGATGTCGGTGATCGGCTTGCCGCTGTAGCCGAGCCAGGCGCCGGAGCGCACCGCATCGCTGAACGCGCGCAGGCGCGCCAACACGGCGTGGACGTCGGCGCTGACGTCCTGGCCGTCGACCACCAGCGCGCAATCAAGGGGCGCACGCAAGGCCGTGTGCAAAACCGCGCGCTGTTCGGTCAGGTTGATCTTTTCGCCGCGAAACATCGCCTCGCGCCGCTCTTCGACGCCGCGCTCGCGCGCCAGCTCGACCAGCAGTTCAAGCGTGCGCCGGTCAAGCCGGTTTTTTGAATAGTCTAGAAACAGGCCGGCCGCTTCGACCGACATGTTTTTAAAACGCAGGGGGTCAGCAGCGAACAGGTCGCGCATCTGCCAATCCGTCGAATCGATGGCGTGGGCGGCAAGGGCCTGGAAGCTGGCGGTAGAGGTCAGGGAGGGCTGGCGCATGGCGGTCGGCAGTCAGAAAAGTTGTCGGGTGTGGTTGGTAAATTCAGATTGGTGGATGATACATTAAAAATTCGTAAATTCACTACATCAGCTGGCAGAATCAACTCGTGCGCCACCCTGGTATCCGATAGCAATACCATGTCGTAACAACGCGAAAACCGCTTGTCCGCACCAAAGAAGGCGTAAACTGGTGCAAATTGAACAGCAATATCTGTCAAAATTGTAGTAAAATTTCATAAATTAATTTTGAAGGATTGGACATGGTGCTTCATCCGGTAGTTCTGGCGGTGACCGACCGCATCGTCAAGCGCAGCCGCCCGTCGCGCGCGGCCTACCTGGCCCACCTCGACGCCGCCCGCGTCCAGGGCGTGCAGCGCACCGCGCTGTCGTGTACCAACCTGGCCCACGGTTTCGCCGCCTTCCCGGTCGATGACAAGCTCAAGCTCAGGGAGCAAAAAAAACCTTCGGTAGCGATCGTCTCGTCGTACAACGACATGCTGTCGGCCCACCAGCCGTTTGAGTCGTTCCCGAAAATTATCAAGGAAGCGGTGCGCCAGGTCGACGCGGTGGCCCAGTTCGCCGGCGGCGTGCCGGCCATGTGCGACGGCGTCACCCAAGGCCAGCCCGGCATGGAACTGTCGCTGTTTTCACGCGACGCGATTGCCATGGGCACGGCGATTGCGCTGTCGCACAACATGTTCGACGCCGCCCTGTACCTGGGCGTGTGCGACAAGATCGTGCCGGGCCTGTTGATCGGCGCGCTGCATTTCGGCCATCTGCCGGCCGTGTTCGTGCCGGCCGGCCCAATGACGAGCGGCATGTCGAACAAGGAAAAAGCCCGCATCCGCCAGCTGTACGCCCAGGGCAAGGCGACGCGTGAAGAACTGCTCGAGTGCGAGTCGGCGTCCTACCACGGCGCCGGCACCTGCACGTTCTACGGCACCGCCAACAGCAACCAGATGCTGATGGAAATCATGGGCCTGCACCTGCCGGGCGCCGCCTTCATTACCCCCGGCACGCCGCTGCGCGATGCGCTGACCGCCGCCGCCGCCCAGCGCGCGGTGGCAATATCCCAGCAGAACGGCAATTACACGCCGGTTGGCCACATCGTCGACGAGAAATGCATCGTCAACGCGGTGGTCGGCTTGCTGGCCACCGGCGGCTCGACCAACCACACCTTGCACCTGGTGGCGATCGCCAAAGCCGCCGGCATCGTCATCGACTGGGACGACTTCGACGAGCTGTCGGCGATCATCCCGATGCTGACCCGGATCTACCCGAACGGCGACGCCGACGTCAACCACTTCAACGCCGCCGGCGGTCCCGGCTTCGTGATCCGCGAACTGCTGGACGCCGGCCTGCTGCACGACGACGTCACCACCATCCTCGGCCGCGGCCTGCGCAAGCACTGCATGGAACCCTTCCTCGACGCCGACAAGGTCGTCTGGAAGCCGGTGCCCGAAGTAACGGCCGACGACAGCGTGCTGCGCCCGGCCAGCGCGCCGTTCGCCAAAGACGGCGGCATGATCCTGGTGTCGGGCAACCTGGGGCGTGCGGTGATGAAAGTTTCGGCCGTCAAGCAAGAGCACCGCATCGTCGAAGCGCCGGCGCTGACGTTCGACTCGCAGGAAGACTTCATGCACGCCTACCAGGCCGGCCGCCTCGACCGCGATTTCGTCGCGGTGCTGCGGTTCCAGGGACCGCGCGCCAACGGCATGCCGGAACTGCACGCGTTGACGCCGGCGCTGTCGAACCTGCAGGACGCCGGCCGCCGTGTCGCGCTGGTGACGGACGGGCGCATGTCCGGCGCGTCGGGCAAGGTGCCGGCGGCGATCCACGTGTCGCCCGAGATCCTCGCCGGCGGTCCGCTCGGCCTGGTGCGCGACGGCGACATCATCCGCCTCGACGCCAGCGCCGGCACGCTCAACGCGCTGGTGCCTCTGGAAGTGTGGCAGGCCCGCTCGCAGGCGACGGCCGACCTGTCGTCGTCCCACATCGGCATGGGACGCGAGCTGTTTTCCATGTTTCGCAATAACATCAGCGAAGCGGAGAAGGGCGCCACCACTTTCCCGCTGCCGTCGCCGATTCCCACCATTGTGCCGCTGCATGAGAGCTCCGATGTCAACGACATCGTGCCCGGCTCGGACGAAGACTTCCTGATAAAGACCTCAAAATGACCATGACCCTGCTCGACATCATGCGCTCGGCGCGCGTCATCCCCGTCATCGCCATCGACGATCCGGAACACGCCGTGCCGCTGGCACGCGCGCTGGTCGCCGGCGGCATCTGCGTGCTCGAAGTGACCTTACGCACCGCGCATGGCCTGGCGGCGATCCGCGCGATGGCCGCAGTAGCGGGCGCGATCGTTGGCGTCGGCACCCTGACCCAGGCGGCCGAATTTGCCGCCGCGCGCGACGCCGGCGCCGTGTTCGGCGTCTCGCCGGGACTGACGCCGGCGCTGATCGAGGCCGCCCGCAAGAGCGGCCTGCCGCTGCTGCCGGGGGTGATGACGCCGTCCGAAGTGCTGGCCGCACGCGAAGCGGGATTTCGCGAACTCAAATTGTTCCCGGCGGTGCCGGCCGGCGGCGTCGGCATGCTTAACGCGATTGCCGGCCCGCTCCCGGACGTGACGTTCTGTCCGACCGGCGGCATCTCGATCGATACCGCGGCGCAGTTCCTGGCCTGCAAAAACGTCGCCTGCGTCGGCGGCTCATGGCTCACCCCCAAGGATGCGCTGCAGGCCGGCGACTGGGCCCGCATCACCGCACTGGCGAAGGCAGCGGCGGCGCTGCGCTAGGCCGAGCTTGGGCTGGTCACATGGCAAGCCGGGCGCTTACCGCAGGCGAGGTGGCAATGGCATCGGCCCTGTTCGGCGCCGCCATCGACTATGCCAGGGTGCGCATCCACAACCGGCGCTACCTGCCGTTCCAACCGAAAAATTGCGCGATGGCGCCGAACGGGCGGCTGTATTTTCACCGCTCGTGTTTTCTCGACGACTTCGCTTGCGGCGGTCCCCACCTTCGACACTGGTTCATGCACGAGATGGTGCACGTCTGGCAACACCAGCTCGGCTATCCGGTACGGCTGCGCGGCGCCGTGCGCATCGGGCTCGATTACCGCTACCGCTTGCGCGCCGGCGCGACCCTGGCCGACTTCAACATGGAAGCGCAAGGCGACCTGCTGGCCGATTATTTCGTCCTCAAATTTCTCGGCAATCCGGGCGCCATGCGTTGGGTTGATAACGCCGGCAACTTGTCCTTGTTCGAGGCAGTGTTGGTTGATTTTTTGGCTGCCCCGGCCAGCCGGGCGAACCTGCCACGCATGTTGCCGCACTTATTTTGGCGACGCTAGCCGCGCCAGGGGATCTAGCTAAAAAATTTTGGCCAAATGTCCATCGTCCGGTTGACCTTGGATGGCAGACTATTGACGGGACGGTGTATGGCAAGCCTTCGTAACCGGCGTTTCGAAAGCGTATTTGATCGCCAGACGCAAAAGTACGGCATTTATTGCAGGACTCAATGCCAATGCAGGGCACAAAAACCCGCATGGCTGAGATAGCGCTGGAATGGGCTACGCGCAAGCCGTATGGTATTTGCCTGGACGCAAGATTGCCTTTGGTACTTGAAACCGCCCCCTTTCGATATGAAGGCGACTTGCACGCCCTTGATGGACACGAACTCTTCGGCAAAGGTGAATGTGTGGATATCATCAAGGCACTTGTACCGGAGCCGACAGGCGTTAATACTCAACGGTGGGCGGCAGGGGCGATGGTAAAAGACGTACCTTACTTGCGGTGTGGTACGGTGCAAATGATGCCGTCGCTGGCGATGCCATGTTATCCCTGCCGAGCTGACAAGGTTTTCGAGCATGCACTGGCGCCACGCGACCTTGCCGCGATCCCGGCGCGGGCGTTTCCACGCTGATTGCGATAAATCTTGACGCGCTGGCGATTGATTGCCCGGTTTGCGCGGCATCAAACCGAGTCGGGCTGCAACACGTACGCTTGAAGTTTGCTTCACGCAATTTTCTGGCGACGACATTCCATGGTGTTCCAAATATTTCCCTCTTTGTGCATGCTGCTGGCGGCTGCCTGGGCCACTGCGGCGCCGGCGCCGCGCACTGGCGAAGCGGCGGTGCGCGAGGCCAGCAACGGCGTGCCTTGCTTCACCATTGCCGAGCGCGAAGAGCAGTTGGGCGGCGCGCCCGATTTTGAGTCCGTTACCGTCTACGATGCTTCGGCCCGGCCGCGCACCAGGATGTGGACGATGTCAATGCCGTCGACCCGGACCTTCCCGGTGTTGTTCAGCATGTGCATCCCGTACGCCGGCAGGGTGCAATCGCTGCCGCAGACCAAGGCGGCAATGCTCGAGGCCGGCAAGGTCTACGAAGTCGTCATCGACGTCAGGGGCGGCCAAGGCCCGGCCACCCGCAGCCGGCCGCGCGGCTATGGCGCCAGGTTCTGCCTGGCGAAGCAGCGCGACGGCACCGTAATCGTGCATCACATCGGGGTGGACGCGCAGGAAGGGCGGAATTTGTACGGTTGCGTGGTGCAAAAATAAGGATATAGCGCACAATGCACGCTGTCGATATCTCTTGTAACCAGCAATGGATTTTAATTTTCCTGACGACGGCCGTATCGCCGACTTCGAAACCCTCGAGCAACTGTTTGGCAAGCCCGTGCTTACCGCGCGGCAGGAATCCGATCGGCTGCACGCGCGGTTCCGCGACTTTGTCGAAGGCGCACCTTTTATGATTCTTGCCACCACCGGCGCGAACGGGCTGGACGCTTCTGCCAAGGGCGACGCTGGCGGCTTCGTGCGCGTGCTCGACGACAAGACCTTATTGATTCCCGAGCGCGGCGGTAACGGGCGCAACGACAGCGTGCGCAACATTGTCGGCGATCCGCGCGTCGCCTTGACGTTCTTAATTCCCGGCAACAATGACCTGCTGAGGGTCAATGGCCGCGCTTTCGTCAGCGTGGCGCCTGATCTGCTCGAACAATTTGACAGGCTGCCGCGCTGCGTGATCGTCGTGAGCGTCGACGAGGTGTTTTCCCAGTGCTCACGGGCGGTTGAACAGTCGAAGCTGTGGGCTTCAAATTGTTAATACTGCCGTCCGTGATAGCAACGCCAATCAGTATTGTGCTTAGCGTCCCGTCATAGAGCAGGTCGAACCGGCTGACCCGACAGTCGTCACCGTGACGCCAATGCAGCATTGAGACGATACTCCTTCGTCTGGCGGCGGGCAGCTCCCGCGGTCGCCTGCATCCTTACATCATAAAGACGCAGGCCCCGGTTTCAAGAGCCCCCCGGTATAGCGATGCCTGGTTAGCGCTGTCCGGGCACCAATTTCATGACCACGCCTGTTTTGCCAAGCAGCGTGCCAGTACCACTGGCCAACACGTACAGCTCGCCCCGCGCATCCTGGCCGAAGCCCAGCACCGCTAAATCGAACGGATTGCGGTTGCTTGGGACGAGACTCTCGACACGCTGATTCCTCCCCAACACGAATAGATTACCGCGCGGCGACGGCGTACCCCTGCCGGCATAGTCGCCGAACACGTACTGATCGCGCAGCTGACGAAGCTTGTTGCCGCGGTAGACGTAGCCGCCGATGACCGCGACGCGGGTCACGTTTCCTCCCACACTGTCTGCGTGATCGTACTGGGCGATCGGATCGATGAGCGTGGCCGGCATACCCGGACTGTCGCGATACACGAAGCCCGGAGCAGTCGGTCCGGCGGTGTTGAACAGGAACGTACCTTCCTTGATACGCCAGCCGTAGTTCCCGCCTGCCGTCACGACATCGATTTCCTCGATCGCATTTTGACCGACGTCGCCCGCGATGACGTGGCCATCCCGGTCGATAGACATCCGAAACGGGTTACGGAAGCCATAGGCAAAAATTTCGTCGGCACCGGTTTTGCTGACGAAAGGATTGTCGGGTGGAATCCCGTATTTGCCATTGGCCGAGTTCCGTCCGAGCGGGTCGATGCGCAATATCTTGCCGAGCACATTTCCGGGCGCAAGGCTCTGCGCATTGCCTTCAGGCGCGTGGCCGACGCCCTCGTCGTCAGCGCCGCCGCCATCGCCGAGGGACACGTAGAGCATCTGGTCAGCGCCGAACGCCAGCGCGCCACCGTTGTGGTTGAATTGGGGCTTGTCGATGCGCAACAGCTCGCGCGCGCTCGTCAAGTCAACCGAGTTGTTGCGCTCGCCAGGACGCTTGACCCGCCACTCGGTAACCACGCTCTGGCAGTTCGGCGCCACGCCCTGCGGCATCGTGCTGAAGTCGGGATTATTTTTCACCGGCTGCGATGTAAAGGTATAGAACAGTCCGTTGAACTTGAACTGTGGGTGGAAGGCAATACCCAGCAGGCCGCGTTCGTCATATTTCCCTGGCCCCAAGCCCAGCGGCGCGATCAGTAGCTTGCTCACGTCCAGAAACAATTCTGGCTGTCGCGAGCCGCTGCCTCGACCGCTGTTGTCGTCATCATTATCTTTATCTTTATCATCATTATCATTATCAGCATCATCGTGATCCTCACGATCGCCGGTGCGAAAGCGCCAGACCTGGCCGATTTGGTCAGCCACGTAGAGATGGCGGCGATCGCCTGGCGCCGCAGCTGTGGCTACCGGCGAAACGAGGCCGGACATAACTGTTTCCAGGGCAACCTTCAGGGGGCTTTGCGGTATCAAGGCTGGTATTGGGTCGGCCAGGGGCACAGGCTGCTGTGCCCCTGCACTGGAATAGGCGGTTGCGACGGCAATTCCGGCAACTCCTTGAATCAACATTCGGGTGATCATACGAATTTTCATCATGTGCTTTCCTCTTGGCTAATTGGCTAATAACAAGAATTTCGGTTAATTTCGCGGATGTAGCTGAAGACTCGGCTAATTTAGCTCGTTTGAATTTGATCTGTATCAAATATCTCGTCAAGCCCCTCACCGCGGAGGAGTAACGTTTAGCAGTTAGCGGTAAGCCAGTGCCATTGTTTTTGCGGTCGTGGGTAAGCGTGCTACTCAGCACCGTCTTGAGTTTGCCATGGCGTTGCCAGATGATGTAATCGCACCGCTGGGAAGCGGCGTATCAGGAGCTTGCGTGAGCTGAGCTGGGCAGTTCCATGGCAGGAAGTCGTCAACGCGGTTGACGGGATGGTCGGCGATACAAATCACCACATGGCGCGGCGAGGCTTCGGGGTAAAAGCCGTTGAGCTTGGCGGTGCCGATCAACCGGTAGATCGCGCCAACGCGTTCGCCGCGACGACCGACGGTAACACCGCGCAACGCCCGCTCGGTGACCGAGTGATCTCGATCAGTCCATCTTGAGCTCGACCAATGTCAAGCCATTCTTCTGAGCGGGGCGGTTGTCTAAGCGAGCAGCAAAATTGGCAGGGCGGTTTCAAGTGCCAGGCGCAGACTTCGTTTGTGGGTTGATCGATTGATTCTGTCAACATTACACCAGAAAAAAAGTCATTTTTCGACTATCTTGTCGGTCCTCGTTTTATTGTTCCGGCCGCCCGGCGAAAAGATGCCATGCCAGCATTTCGCCTGCGCTGGCCTTGTCGGACGCGGCGTGCAGGTGGATCGTCGCTTGCATCGACGGATGCCGGTTCCACGACGGCGGGAAGGTAGGCACGCCGACATCGGCACGATCGAAATATCAGGTAATTCCCGTAACATCGTGTTCATCCTCCGGCCTTGGTCTTCAGCGCTTTCAACTGGTCTTCCGCATCCGCCTTCATTTTCGGCGACATCGCCCCTTTGAATGCCAGCGCCTTTTCGTACGCCGCCGTCGCTTTTGCCTTCTCGCCCAGCGCCTGCTGCGACTGGCCGATGCGGTACCAGGTGCTGGGGCGCGGGTTCATCAGGGTCACTTGTTCCATGGTGGCAAGGGCTTCGCGGTGCTTGCCCTGTTCCTGCTGCAACCGCGCCAGGCCGTATAGCGCGCCGTCGCTGTCCGGATGGCGCTTGAAGGCCTCGCGCAACATGCGCTCGCTGTCGGCGAAACGCTTGTCGCTCAGGTATTTGTTGCCGAGGTTGACCATCAGGTCGCGCTGACCTTCGGCAACCGCCTCGTTGCTACTGGTGGGCATCGCCAGCACCGCCGCTTCAGCCTTGTCCAGCTTGTCGTCGGAGGCGTCGAGCCGCGCCAGCATCAGCTTGCCGCCGTCCGGGTTGATGCTGGCGGTCTGCGCCGCCAGCACTTTGGCCTTGCCGCTGCCGCCGCCGACGATTGCCGGAGCCTGCATGTAATATTGCAGCAGCGAAAAGCGCGCCTCCATGTTGTGCGGATCGAGTTCGACCGCTTTCTTGAAGGCGTCGCGGATGGTGCCGGCGTAGCCCATCGCCGACATGATGCCGTTCGACATCGCCTTGGCGCCGAGGGCGTTGCCCAGCGTCAGGTGGCAATTCGACAGCTGCGGGTGAACGCTGACGCATGCTTCGCCCAGTTTGACCGCTTCCTCGAATCGGCCTGCCGCCCCGCTGGCAAGGATGGCTTCCGCTTTCGCCACCAGGGCATCAACGTTGGCCGGATCCTGCGCCAGCTTTGCGCTGGCAATACGCTCGACGTCGGCAAATTTGCGCGTTTTCAGCAGCGCGGAATAGTCGTTGGCCGCTGCCTGCGCGGATAACAGCAGGCAGAATGCGGCGCAAGCGCCGGTAAAGATCGATTTCATGGGTTCTCCATTCAAATTGAAATAGCGCGCTTATTCATAGCGCAGGCAGTCGACCGGCAGCAGTTTCGACGCGCGCCGGGCTGGATAAAAGCCGAAAAACACGCCAACCAGGCTGGAAAAGCCGCAGGCGACGACAATCGCCTCGGCGGTGATAAAGACGTCGAACTTGCCGGTGGCGGTGATGCCGGCCGCGCAGCCGGCGGCAATGGCGATGCCGACCACACCGCCGGCCAGGCAGATCGCCACCGCTTCGGTGAGAAACTGCAGCAGCACGTCGCGCGGCTTGGCGCCGATTGCCATGCGAATGCCGATCTCGCGGGTACGTTCGGTGACCGATACCAGCATGATGTTCATGATGCCGATGCCGCCGACGACCAGCGAGATGGCGCCGATCATCCCCAGCAGCAGGGCAATGCCGGCGCTGATTTTCGCTGCCGTCTCGGCGAACGAGGCGACGTTCTCGACGCGGAAGTCGTCGGGCGCGTCGACCTTGATGCGGTGGCGGTCGCGCAGCACCTCCTTGATGTCTTCGATGGCGTCGAGCAGGCTCTGGCCCGACTTGCCCTGGGTGGCGATGTAATGCACATTGTCGGGGAAGGGGGTGCGCACCAAGTTGGCGCGTGCCGCCGTGATCGGCACGATCACCAGGTCGGCCAGGTTGCCGCCGTCGATCTGCTTGCCTTCGCCGTGCAACACGCCGACCACCTGGAAGGAAATGTTCTCGATGCGAATGCTTTTGCCCAGGGGATCGGCCTTGTAGAAGAACTGATCGGCCACCTTCTGGCCGATCACCACCATGCGGGCCGCCGCGCGCACATCGGCCTCGCTGAAGCTGCTGCCCAGTTCCAGCTTCCAGCCACGGATCTTGAACATCTCCGGCGTCACGCCGAAGACCATCGCGTTCGCCGTTTCGTTGCCGGCGGTAAGTTTGAAACTGCCTTGCAGCGCCGGCGCCGAACCGGTCAGACTGCCGAGCGAGTTGAGGGCGCGGGCATCGGCGAAGGTCAGCGCCGGCGCGGCGTTGGCGCGCAGCCGCCGTTCTTCGGTTCGATTGCCGCCGGGGAAAACGTACAGCATGTTGGTGCCGAGCGCCTCGAGTTCCTTGCCGATGAAGCGTTGCATGCTGTCGCCCAGCGCCAGCAGCAACGTCACCGACGTGATGCCGATGGTGATGCCGAGCATGGTGAGCACTGTGCGCAGTCGGTTCGCGCCCATCGAACGGAATGCTTCGACGCTGACCTGGAAGAAATTCATGGCGGGTTCTCCTGTTCCTGTCCCTGCTCCCGTGCATGCTTTTCGTGGCTCAACGCCATCTGACGCAAGCCTTCGGCGGCCGGGCCGTCATAGATTACGCGGCCGTCTTTCAAGCGCATCAGGCGCCTGCTGTAGGCGGCGATGTCGGGCTCGTGGGTGACCAGCAAAATGGTAATGCCGCGGTCGAAGTTGAGTTGCTGGAATGAGCGCATGATCTCTTCGCTGGTCTGGGTGTCGAGGTTGCCGGTCGGCTCGTCGGCCAGGATCAGCGGCGGGTCACCGACCAGCGCGCGGGCGATGGCGACGCGCTGCTGCTGGCCGCCGGACAGCTGGTTCGGCGTGCGTTTGGCGTAGTCAAGCAGGCCGACGCGCTCGAGCTCGGCTAGCGCCTTGGCGTGCGCCTTGCCGCGCGCGACGCCCGCGTAGATCAGCGGCAGCGCGACGTTTTCGGCCACGCTCATCCGCTTGATCAGGTTGAAGCTCTGGAACACGAAGCCGATCGTGCGGTTGCGGATCATCGCCAGTTCGGCGCGCGACAGGGTCAGTGTGTCGATACCGTCAAGCAGGTAAGTGCCGCTGGTGGCCTGGTCGAGGCAGCCGAAAATGTTCATCAGGGTCGATTTGCCCGAGCCGGACTGCCCCATCACGGCAAGGAAGTCACCGCGCGACACTTGCAGGTCGATGCCGAACAGCACCTTCGTTTCCACGCTACCCGAAAAATAACTCTTGCTGACGGCGCGGATATCGATCAGCGGCCCTGTCATTCCGGCTTGTCCTGGGCGATCAGGCTGCGGGTGACAACCTTGTCGCCCTTCTTCAGGTCGCCGCTGACCACTTCGGTAAAGCGGAAGTTCGACAGCCCGATCTTGATATCGACCGGCACCGCCTGGTTTTTGGCGTCAAGCTTGTAAATTTTGAACTGGCGCGCCGCTTCGTTCTTGCTGTGGAACGACAGGTCGTCGTCCTCGGCCGCCACGGGCACGGCGGGTTCGGCGGGGGCGCCAGGCGCGGCCCGGTTCGCCTTTCCTTTATCTGCCTTCTGTTTTTTCAGTTCTTTCTCCGCTTCCTCGTCCGACAGCCGGAAGCGCAGCGCCGCGGTCGGGATGCGCATCACGTTTTCGCGGTTGGCCACCACCAGCCGCACCTGCGCCGTCATGCCGGGTTTCAGCAATTCCTGCTTGTTCTCGACATCGAGCACGACGTTGTAGGTGACGACGTTGGCAACCACGTTGGCGGCGAGGCGGAACTGGCGCGTGCTGGCGTCGAATTCGCGGTCGGGGTAGGCGTCGACGACAAAGCGGGCCGCCTGGCCGTCCTTCAACGCGCCGACGTCGGCTTCCGAGACGCTGGTGTCGATCTGCATCTTGGTCAGGTCGCGCGCGATCTGGAACAGGTTCGGCGTGGTGAACGACGCCGCCACGGTCTGGCCAAGGTCGATGGTGCGCTTGATGACGACGCCGTCGATCGGGGCGCGGATCACGCTGTTGTCGAGGTCAGCCTGGGAACGCGCCAGTTGCGCTTCGGCCAGCTTGACGTTGGCGCTGGCGACGTCGAGTTCGCGGCGCGACTGGTCCAGCGTCAGCGCCGAAATGTAGTTCTGGCCGACCAGGCGTTGATTGCGTTCGAAATTAGCCTGGGCCAGCCGCATCGAGGCCTGGGCCGAAGCGACGCTGGCCTCGACCTGGCGGATCTGGGCGTTGAAGATGGTCGGGTCGAGCTTGAGCAGCACCTGGCCTTTTTTTACGTGGTCGTTGAAGTCGGCCTTCAGTTCGACCACGGTGCCCGATACCTGCGAGCCGACGTTGATCAACGCCACCGGGTTGATGGTGCCGGTCGCGTTGACGGTCTGGGTCAGGTTGCCGATGTCGACGGCGACGGTGCGGTATTTCGATGCAGGCAGCGGCTTTTCTTTTTTGCTGTACAGCCAGGCGGCGGCGGCGGCGGCGGCCAACACCAGTCCGAGCGCCAGCACTACCCGTTTTTTCGTGAGTATTTTCATCGTTATCCACACTTGAGCCCGGTGAAGCGCCGTGGCGCGATATCGAGAGTGTGCGATAACTTTGCAATTACTGCAACATGCATACATGTTGAGGAGGGCGGCGATGGGCTGGCCTAGCGGCCCGCGGATTCACGCAGACTACGGGTTTTCGATCACCACCTGGTTGCGTCCATGCCGCTTGGCGGTGTACAGGGCGCGGTCGGCGGCGCCGATCAGCGCGGCCACTTCGACCGGCTGGTGCGGCGCCTGCGTCGCCACGCCGATGCTGACGGTGATGCGCTGCGAACCGTGACCGCCCGGCGCGCCGGCATGCGGAATCGCCAGTTGCGCGATGCGCTGGCGCAAGCTTTCGGCGACCCTGGCGCCGCTGGCGCTGTCCATGTCGGGCAGGATCACGACGAACTCCTCGCCGCCGTAGCGCGCGATCAGGTCCTGCGGGCGCTGCAGCATGGCCGCCAGCGCGCCGGCCACCCTGATCAGGGTGTCGTCGCCCTGCTGGTGGCCGTAGTGATCGTTGTAAGCCTTGAAGAAATCGATGTCGATCATCAGCATCGTCAGCGCGATCGCCGAGCGCTTGGCGCGCCGCTGTTCCTTCTCCATCGCCAAATCGAAATGGCGGCGGTTGGCGATGCCGGTCAGGCCGTCCGAAAACGTCTGCGAGCGCAGTTCGAGCGCCTGGTCGCGCAACAGCCGTTCGCGGTGCACCGCCGCGCTGACGTCGCTGACCTGGATCAGGCAATGGCGCGCGGCGCCGGTCACCGCTAACGGCGTCACCGCCACCGCCTGCTGGATGCGCACACCGCTGGTGCGCGCCGCGTGGTTGGCGAACAGGGGGATCGGCGCCTTGTGCAAGGTTTGCGACAGCACCGCCGGAAAATTGTCGCGCAGCGCCTGCAGCACGGCGTTGTCGAGGCGCTTGCCCCTCAGCTCAGGAAACACGGCAAAGAAATCGCGTCCCACCACCATGCCCGCTTCGTGGCCGGAATGACGGCTCATCCAGTGGTTCCACAAGACCACCCGGCGTTGGTGGTCGAGCACCACCGCACCGAGGTCGATGACGCCGAACACGCTGTCGAGCATGCCCGGATGAATCGTTGCAACAGCGTCCATGTCAGCCCCTGCCTTCGATTTTGGCGAGGAAACGGTCGACCTGCGCTTGCAGGTCATCCAGCGCGCTGAGGTCGAGGATGAACGCGACATAACCGTGGATCTGGTGGGTTTCGAGGATGAAGTCGATATGCAGCATCAGCACCACGGTGTCGGCCTGGCCGCCGGTGGCGCTGAGGATGTCTTCGCTGCTGCCCAGGTGGTACAGCGGCAGCGAGCCGCGCAATTCGTGCTCGAACAGGTTGGCCAGTGTGCCGACGCACGAGTTCAGGATGATGTTGCCGATCTCGCTCATCGCCTCCTGTTCCATCTCGCTCAACTCGGTGAACGGCACCGCCTCGCCGACCATCAGGCGGACGATGTCGAGACTCTTGTCTTCGGGGAACATGAGAATCGCTTCGGTCGTAAACGCGCCCTCATAATGCTGGCTGACGCCGCACACGCGCTGGCCGTCGGTGTGTCCGAGCATGGCGGCGGCGTCGGCGCGGTTGAGGAAGCGGATCGACGGCACCGACATCGTCACTTCTTCACTGACGATCTCGCTCATCGCCCTGGCGGCCTGGCCGACGCCGATATTGAAAATTTCGACCAGCGCATCGTGCTGCAGTTCGCTGAGCTCGAGCATGCTTATTCCAACGCGCCCAACAGGGCGTGGATGCGCTCCTCCGTGATCGGCTTTTCCATGAAGCCGATACCCATCTGGGAAGCGCGGTTGCGGGTGGTGTTCTGGACGTTGGCGGTGACGAGCGAGATGTGCGCGTGCGGGCACATGACGCGCAGGTGGCCGGCGGCGGCCAGCCCGCCCATGCCCGGCATGTTGACGTCGACCAGGATCAGCACCGGCGACATCGCCTGCGCCATCTCGAGCGCCTGCTCGCCGGTTGCCGCTTCCTCGACCAGCCAGCCGGGTTGCCTGGCGAGGATGAACTGGCGCGCCATCATGCGGGAGACACGGCTGTCGTCGACCACGAGGACGGTTTTGGAATCGTTCATTTCTGGTTCCCTCTGATTAACTTAAGGCGTAGGACATTGTCCCATGGTTCCATTTGGAAATTTTCCAAAAAGGAATACTGTTTGCGCTGGCGCGCGCTGGTGCGTCTTTACATTTGCTGTCCGACAAAGGTATTTATGGTTGCCAGGCGGTCGCGCTACGGTTGATCCGTTAAAATGTCGGCATTCTTCTCTCACTTCCCGAATTCATGACCCAAGACGAACTCAAGCAAGCGGTAGCCGTGGCGGCCATTCACTACGTCGTCGACGGTGAAATCATCGGCGTCGGCACCGGCTCGACCGCCAATTTCTTCATCGACGAGCTGGCAAAGATCAAACACCGCATCAAGGGCACAGTGGCGTCGTCGGAAGCGACAGCTGCGCGCCTGCGCGGTCACGGCATCGACGTGTTCGACCTCAATGAGGTAACCTCAATTGCGGTCTACATCGATGGCGCCGACGAGATCACCGCGAGCGGCGCGATGATCAAGGGCGGCGGCGCGGCGCTGACGCGCGAAAAAATTGTCGCGTCGGTGTCGGGCAAGTTCATCTGCATCGCCGACGGCTCCAAGCTGGTCGAGGTGATGGGCAAGTTTCCCCTGCCGGTCGAGGTATTGCCGATGGCGCGCGCGGCCGTGATGCGCAAGCTGACCGCCCTCGGCGGCCAGCCGAAGCTGCGTACGATGCGCACCAACGCCGGTAGCGACCAGGCCTTCATTACCGACAACGGCGGCGAGATCATCGACGTGGCGGGCCTGGCCATCCTTGATCCGGTGGCGCTCGAGCGGGAAATCAACCAGGTGCCCGGCGTAATCGCGGTCGGCCTGTTCGCGCTACGCGGCGCCGACGTCTGCCTGCTGGGCACCGGCGACGGCGTCAAAACGCTTACTTTTTGATTCAAGGAGCACTGATGAGGCGATTGGCCTTGCTGGTGGCGTGCGCGTCCTTGCTGGGCGCCTGTGCGATCGTGAAATCCCCAACCGCGCCGATGGCGCCGGCGCCATCGGTCGCGCAGGCGGCACCGGCCCAGCTGATCGAGCGCATCGCGTTCCGGCCGGGGATATCGTCGGTGACGGTCGAAAAACTCGGCAAGCTTCAGGCGTGCTCGAGCAACGAGGGGGCGGGGCTGGTGACGGAGCCGGGCCCAGTCGAGGTCTACAGGATGGTGTGCAGCAGCGGCAAGGTGTTCATGGCGCGCTGTGAATTGAGGCAGTGCAGGGCGATGTGATCTAAGTCGTCGCCGCATGCGCGGCGACGACTTCGTTTGCTAATTACTCCGCCGGCGGCACATACCCCATGGCCGCATCGGCGCCTTCGCCGAAAAAATGTTTTTCCATCTGCGCCGCCAGGTACTTGCGGGCGCGCAGGTCGGCCAGGTTCAGGCGGTTTTCGTTGACCAGCATGGTCTGGTGCTTGAGCCACGCGGCCCAAGCCTCTTTCGACACCTGCTCGTAAATTCGTTTGCCCAGCTCGCCCGGATACGGCGGGAAGTCGAGCCCTTCGGCCTCTTTGTTCAGTTTGATGCAATGGACGGTGCGGGCCATGTGTGCTCCTAGGGAGGGATAGTAGGGGAAAGCGTGATTATAAAGGCTTGATCAGGACCTGGGATTTGCGCTGCCAGTTGTACATGTGCTGGCGGTCCTTCGGCAGCGCATCGACCGTGGCCGGCACGAAGCCGCGCTTCTGGAACCAGTGCGAGGTGCGGGTGGTCAGCACGAACAGCTTGGTGAAGCCGGCGGCGCGCGCGCGGTTTTCGATGTGGCGCAGGATGCGTTCGCCGTCGCCCTGGGTCTGCACCTCGGGATTGACGGTCAGGCAGGCCATTTCGGCCATCTTGGCCGAAGGGAAGGGGTACAGCGCGGCACAGCCGAAGATCACGCCATCGTGCTCGATCACCGAAAAATTGTCGATCTCGCGCTCGATCAGTTCGCGCCCGCGCTTGACCAGCGTGCCGTCGGCCTCGAGCGGCTCGATCAGCTTGATGATGCCGCCGACGTCGTCGATGTTCGCCTTGCGCAGGCTTTCGAGGTTTTCGTGGCTGATCATGGTGCCCACGCCGTCGTGGGTGAACAGTTCGAGCAGGGCCGAGCCGTCCATCGCGAACGGCACGATGTGGGCGCGGTCGACGCCGCTGCTGCAGGCCTTGATCGCGTGTTGCAGGTAATAGGCGGCGTCGGCCGGCAGGAAGCCGGCTTGCAGCACCGCTTCGGCCTGGTGCGACGACAGTTCGCGGATTTCAAGGCCGGCCGCATCCTGCATCATCGGCGTTTCGCTGATGAAGATCAGCTTGTCGGCCTGCAGGGCGACGGCGGCCGACGTGGCGACGTCTTCCATCGTCAGGTTGAAGACTTCGCCGGTCGGCGAAAAGCCCAGCGGCGACAGCAGCACCACGCTGTCGGTGGCCAGGATCGGGTGGATCGTCTCGGCCGCCACCTTGCGGGTGACGCCGGTCAGCTCGAGGTCGACGCCGTCGATTACGCCAAGCGGGCGCGCTGTGACGAAATTACCCGAGATAATACGGATGGCGGCATTCGACATCGGCGTGTTCGGCAAGCCCTGGCTGAAGGCCGCTTCGATGTCCAGGCGCAGTTCGCCGGCCGCTTCCTTCGCGCACTCGAGCGCGGCGATGTCGGTGATGCGGATGCCGTTGTGGAAGCGGCCCTCGACGTTTCGCAGCGCCAGTTGCTCGGCCACTTGCGGGCGCGAGCCGTGGACGATGACGACGCGGATGCCGAGAGCAACCAGCAGCGACAAATCCTGGGCCAGCACGGTCAGCGCGCCGGCCATCACCAGTTCACCGGGGAAGGCAACGACGAAGGTCTTGCCGCGGAATGCGTGGATGTACGGCGCGACTGAGCGCAGCCATTGGACGAATTGGGTAGGGGTTTCCATTTGCCGCATTATAATTCGCTGCGCGACTTGCGCGCTAAATACATGTAAAAACAATGTCAGAACAAAGTAACAAGGGTTTGCCCGCCACACCGCCGCCAATTTCCGCGCCGACCGATTCACCGGTCGCGCCGCCCGCGCCGCACAAGCCGCGCCAGCCGCAGGCGCCCCGCGAACCACGATCGCCACGGCCACCGCGCGAAGCATTGCGCACGCCGCTGCCTCCGATTACCTTCCCCGAGGACTTGCCGGTGTCGGGGCGGCGCGGCGACATCGCCACCGCGATCCTCGAGAACCAGGTCATCATCGTGTCGGGCGAGACCGGCTCCGGCAAGACCACCCAGCTGCCGAAGATCTGCCTCGAACTCGGGCGCGGCCAGAAGGGCATGATCGGCCATACCCAGCCGCGCCGGATCGCCGCATCGTCGACTGCCAAGCGCATCGCCCAGGAACTCGGCTCGCCCCTCGGCGTGCACGTCGGCTTCAAGGTGCGCTTCACCGACACGCTGCAGCCGGGCGCCTCGGTCAAGCTGATGACCGACGGTATCTTGCTGGCCGAAACCCAGACCGACCCGCTGCTCAAGAACTACGACACCATCATCATCGACGAGGCGCACGAACGCAGCCTGAACATCGATTTCCTGCTTGGCTACCTGAAGCAGCTGCTGCCGCGCCGGCCCGACCTGAAGGTGATCATCACGTCGGCCACGATCGACGCCGACCGCTTCGCGCGCCACTTCGGCGTTGGCGGCAAGCTCGCGCCGGTGATCGAAGTGTCGGGCCGGCTGTACCAGGTCGAAGTGCGCTACCGCCCGGTCGAGCGCGAACAGGTGCTGACCGGCGCTCCCGACACCGGCAAGCCGGCGCCAAAGGCGCAGGCGGCACGCGAAAAACGCGACCTGATGGACGCAGTGGTCGACGGCGTCGATGAACTGTGCCGGCTAGGTTCCGGCGACGTGCTGGTGTTCCTGCCGGGCGAGCGCGAGATCCGCGATTGCGCCGAGGCGCTGCGCAAGCACCATCCGCCGCACGTCGAGATACTGCCGCTGTTCGCCCGCCTGTCGGTCGAGGAGCAGGAACGCGTTTTCAAAATCAGCAATGCGCGCCGCATCGTGTTGGCCACTAACGTCGCCGAAACGTCGCTCACCGTGCCGGGCATCCGTTACGTCGTCGACGCCGGTCTTGCGCGCGTAAAACGCTACAGTTTTCGCAACAAGGTCGAGCAATTGCAGGTCGAGCCGATCGCGCAGTCGGCGGCCAACCAGCGCGCCGGGCGCTGCGGGCGCGTCGCCGACGGCGTCTGCATCCGGCTCTACGAAGAGCAGGACTTCCTGCAGCGGCCCAAATTTACCGAGCCGGAAATTTTGCGCTCGTCGCTGGCGGCGGTCATCCTGCGCATGAAGGCGCTGCACCTGACGGACGTCGAAACGTTCCCATTTATCGAGCCGCCGCAAGGGCGCGCGATCGCCGACGGCTACCAGCTGCTGCAGGAAGTGGGCGCGGTCGACGACGTCAATGGGTTGACGCCGCTCGGCCACAAGCTGGCCAAGCTGCCGCTCGATCCGCGTGTCGGGCGCATGATTTTGGCCGCGCTGGAGAACGCCTGTCTCACCGAGATGCTGGTCATCGCCTCGGCGCTGTCGGTGCAGGACCCGCGCGACCGGCCGATGGAGCACCAGCAGGCGGCCGACGAAGCGCACAAGAAGTTCGCCGACGAGAAGTCGGAGTTCCTCACCTACATAAAAATATGGCGCTGGTTCGAAACCGCGATCGAGCACAAGAAAACCAACCGCCAGTTGCAGGAAACGTGCCGCGCCAATTTTTTGTCGCAGGTGCGATTGCGCGAGTGGCGCGACGTCCATTCGCAACTGCTCACCATCGTCAAGGAACAGGGCTGGCGGCTCAACGAACTGCCGGCCACCTACGAGAACCTGCACACGGCGCTGCTCACGGGCCTGTTGGGAAACATCGGCTTCAAAGGCGAGGACGAACCCGGCGCCGGGTATCTGGGCGCGCGCGGCATCCGGTTCCACATCTGGCCCGGCTCGTCGCTGCTGAAAAAGCCCGGCAAGTGGGTGATGGCGGCCGAACTGGTCGACACCACGCGGCTGTACGCGCGCTGCGTGGCGCAGATCGCCCCCGAGTGGGTCGAGCGCGTCGGCGCCCACCTGCTGAAAAAATCGTGGGGCGAGCCGCGCTGGGAAAAGCGCGCCGCCCAGGTCACCGCGTCGGAAAAGGCCACCTTGTATGGCCTGGTGGTGTACAGCCAGCGCCGCATCCACTACGGCCAGTTCAATCCCTTCGAGGCGCGTTCGATCTTCATCCAGGAAGCGCTGGTGGGCGGCGACTACGACACGCGCGCGCCGTTTTTCGACCACAACCACAAGCTGATCAAGGAGATCGAAAACCTCGAACACAAGTCGCGCCGGCTCGACGTGCTGGTCGACGACCACCTGATCGCGGCATTCTACGACAAGCTGATCCCCGCCGACGTGGTGAATGGCGCCGGCTTCGAAAAATGGCACAAGGACATCACGCGCGACAATCCGAAGCTGCTGTTCCTCAACCGCGAAGAGCTGATGCGGCACGAGGCGGCCGGCGTCACCACCGAGCTGTTCCCGAAAACGCTGACGGTCACCGGCATCGAGATGGGATTGACGTACCACTTCGAGCCGGGCAGCCTGCGCGACGGCGTCACCCTGTCGGTGCCGCTGTTCGCGCTCAACCAGCTGCCGCGCGAGCGCGCCGAGTGGGTGGTGCCGGGCATGGTGAAGGAGAAGGTGCACCTGCTTTTAAAGTCGCTGCCGCAAAAACTGCGCCGCCATTGCGTGCCGCTGCCCGATTTTGCGGCGCGCTTTTGCGAGCGCATGTTCGATGCCGGCCTGTTCGGCCGCGGCGACCTGTTAGATGCCATCATCGCCGACGTTCGCACCCGCACCGGCCTGGCGGTAATGAGCACCGACTTCAAGCTCGAAACCCTGCCGGCCCATCACTTCATGAATTTCAAGGTGATCGACGAGCATGGCCGCCAGCTCGACATGGGCCGCAACCTGGCCAACCTGCAGGCCGAATTCGGCGGCCAGGCGCGCCAGAGTTTCCAGAAACTGGCCGAGGCGACGACCCAGGCGGCGCCGTTGGCGGCTGCGGCCCCTGCCGGCAAAGCCAAAAGCGCCGCGCCTGGCGCTGTTGGTACTGCTGGCGTAGCGTCGGCCGCGCCGAAGGCCAGCGCCCATATCGGCCTGACCGCGTGGACGTTCGGCGAATTGCCCGAGCTGCTCGAAATCGTGCAGGGCAAGCTGACCCTGATCGGCTTTCCGGCGCTGGTCGACAAGGGGACCCATTGCGACCTCGAAGTGTTCGACGACCCGGCAGTGGCGTCGCGCACCCACCGCATCGGCCTGCGCCGCCTGTTCGCGCTGCAACTGAAGGAACAGCTCAAGTTCGTCGAGAAAAACATCCCCGCCATGCAGCAGATGGGCATGCAGTTCATGGCGATGGGTTCGCAGGAAGAGTTGCGCGAGCAGATCATCCAGAAGGCGATCGACATCGCCTGCCTGCAGGATCCCTTGCCTGGCGATGCAGCTTCGTTCAACCAGCGCAAGGACGAGGGCAAGTCACGCCTGGGCTTGCTGGTCAATGAAATCGCGCGGCTGGTGTCGCTGGTGCTCACCGAGTTCCACGGTTTGCCGAAGAAGCTGCAGGGCGTGCAGCCGCAGGCGGCAGCCGACATGCAGGCGCAGTTGCAAGCCCTGGTCCACAAGCGTTTCGTGACCGAGACGGAGTTCAATCAGCTGGCGCATTTCCCGCGCTACCTGAAGGCGGTCAACGTGCGGATCGAAAAGCTGCGTGCCGACCCGGTGCGCGATGCGAAATCGATGGCCGAGTGGAACGGCGCGGCCAGCCAGTTCCTGCGCATCTCGAAGGTGCAGGCCGGTAAAAACACCGACCCCCGCATGACCGAGTTCCGCTGGATGCTGGAAGAGCTGCGGGTGTCGCTGTTCGCCCAGGAATTGCGCACGCCGATGCCGGTGTCGGCCAAGCGCCTGCAAAAGGTGTGGGAGTCGATGCAGCGGTGATGGGAGGGCTTGATTGAACCGGCGCCTGAGGCGTAGCAAAGCGTCGCAGCACTTTACCGTGCGCGACTGTTCATTCCGGTCCCGTTGCTGCTTCCCCTAATGCTGCCTTGTCGAGGGTGGATTCAGTTTCGTCCATCGAGCCTGCATGCCCGGCGCCCATGCTGGCCGCGCCGGCTCCCATGAGGGCGCCGCCCACCATGGCGCCCGCCATATTCGTGCCCGTGCTTGCGCTGCGCGACGGGGCGGTGCCGTAGAATGTGTTGACCTGGTTGGCCCAGCTGGCATCGGTCATGTCGGGCCAGGCGTCGGCGTCGAAGCCGGGCGCCGACTGCAGCCGCTCTTTGTCGACATCGAGCACGAAGCGCTTGTTGACGGTGTCGAGCTGCAGCGCCTGCCACGGCACGGCGAACAATTTTTCACCCGCCCCGAGCATGCCGCCGAAGGCCAGCACCGCGTAGGCGACCTGGCCGTTGCGCATGTCGATCATGATTTCCTTGATGTCGCCGAGGCTGTCTTGCTCGGCGTTGATGACGTCTTCGCCCAGCAAGGTGTCGGCGCCCATCAGCGCAGGCCCCGGGCCCCGTGAGCCGCTGGCGCCCTGTTGGTACATGCCGTACTTGTCCCTGTTTAAAAAAGTCACGATTGATCTCCTCATATGATGGGGTGCGTCGCCTGTGCGTCGCTCCGCGTCTCCTAAGATAAGGCGCGCTTTGCGCTGTCTTTTGATCCGCATCAATCGTGTGGAAGCGGTGAGAAAGCGATTGCCTCCCAGAATTCGTTGCGTTTTTGTCCTATGCGCGCTACCGCACAGATGGGCAATTGTGCCGTAGCTATTCTGGTACAAAACACGGAGGCTTCCCATAATGTTCGTCACAGCGCGCTGCAACAACGCCGGCCCATTGGCCAAATCGATCCCGACCCGCTCGTTCGCGGCGTACCTGTTTGCGTGCCTCAATACGCCGCTCACCAGGCTCCGATGGTAAAAGCAAGTAGCCTCTTCCTGCGCAGTCTGCTGCGAGCGGGAAACAAGCAGCAGCGTTCGGTCGCCCGCGCGATCGGCACCCTGCTGGTGCCGCCCAAGCCCAAACCGAAGCGAAAAGCGAAGCCCAGGCTGACGCCAAAGGCGGTCACGGTTGCGACCAGCACTGCTCCGCTCAAGTCAAAGCCCGCCCATCCCATGGTGGCGGCCCGTGCCGAAGGCAAATGGCTCGCTTCCCACTATGCGGGCTCGAGCGGCGGCAATCCCATGCGCATGCGGCGCCTGGGCTATTGGTTGTATCTTCCCGACCGATCGCCGGCGCAAACGGTGGCCGCACCAAGCCTGCCGCTGATCGTGATGCTGCATGGCTGCGACCAGACCGCGACCTCGTTTGCCGCTGGAACCCGGATGAATCAGTTGGCCGACAGCGCCGGCTGCGCGGTGGTGTATCCCCAGCAGGCGCTCGGCACCCATCCTCGCCGCTGCTGGAAATGGTACGACCGTGCCACCCAGCAGGGCGGCGGCGACGTGCCGCTGATCGTCGGCATCATCCACCAGGTAAGTGCCGCGTATCCGATCGACCGCTCGCGCATCTATATTTGCGGCATGTCGGCCGGTGCCGGCATGGCCAACATCGTCGCGCTCAACCATCCCGAGCTGTTCGCCGCCCTGGGCCTGCACTCAGGGCCAATTTTCGGCGCCGGCCACAGCACCATCGGCGCGCTGGGGGTGATGCAGCACGGCGCCGGCGCGCGCGTTGATGGCGCGATCGAGGAAATGCTCGACAAGCGAACGGTGTCCGGGTCCGGCGCCGTGTTCCCGCCGCTGCCAACCATCCTGATCCAGGGCGAGGATGACCATGTGGTGCGTCCCATCAACCAGATCCAGCTGGCGCGCCAGGCGATGCTGGTCAACGCGTTGCCGGCCGACAGCGTTGAAAAGCTCGCGCTCAAGCCCGGTAACAGGCGCCGCCACGGCTATCAGCTGCGCGACGTCTACCGCGGCCGCAAGGTGATGCTGCGGGTCGCGCGCATCGCCGAACTCAAGCATGCGTGGAGCGGCGGCGACGGCAAGGTGGCGTTCAATTCCGGGCGCGGGCCGGAAGCGGGCAAGATGATGCTCGATTTCTTTTCACGCCACCGGCGCAGCGCCTGAAGCGCCGGCTTCGCTGTTCTCTTTCGCTTCGCGCGTCACCAGCGCCAGCGCGAACGCCTGCAGGCCGTCGAGTCCGCGCTTGACGACGGTCACCAGGGCCGGCAGCGGCGCGGCCTGGTAATCGAATTCGGCGCGGCAAAATTCGCTGGTGCGCTTGAGGTCTTCGGCCAGCGCCGCATCGATCCAGCCGCCCGCGGCCAGCAGGGTGAACACTTCGCGCTCGTCGCCAGGGGTGCCCAGCGCATGGGTGCCGATCACTTCGTCGCCCATTTCGACCGCCGCCTCCCACGCCCGCAGCACGTTGAGCGTGGCGGCGTCGCGCCGCGTGATGTCGCCGAAAAAGGTGATCGGGTCCTTGTCGTATTCTTCGCGCGCGCGAGCGACGCAGTGGGCGATCATCACCATCTTGCTGGCCAGGACAGGGTCGTTCATGCTGCCTCCGCGGGACTCGAATATGTAGCGTAACTTTATTGCAGAAACATGGCCGCCGCAACCGCTGTCGGTGCCAGCGCGCCAAGGAGCAGGCCGAGCGCGCCGATCGATTCGTCGTTGAAGCCGCGCCGCAACAGCGCCACGCCGGCCGGATTGGGCGCATTCGCAATCACGGTCAGTCCGCCGCCGGCCACCGCCCCGGCCATCAGCATATACTTTTCGTCGTCGCCGAGGCCGGAAATGAGCGAACCGAGATAGGTCAGGGCGGCGTTGTCGGTAATTGCAGTCAGTCCCAGCGCGCCGAAAAACAGTGCCGTCGGGCCGAGGCTGGACACCAGCGGCTGCAGCCACCATTGCTGCATGCCGCCCAGCACCACCAGTCCGGCCAGGAAAAAGCCGACCAGTAAACCTTCCTTCAGGATCAGCGGATCCTGGTAGCGCGCGTAGGCCTGGGTAAAACCGAGGAACAGCAAAAACAGGCCGATGAACAGCACCGGATGGTGGGCCAGCATCACCACCGCGGCGAGGAAACCGAGGTGGATCAGCGCGACCAGGCGCGGCATGCGCGGCACCAGCTCGGGCGGCGCGGCGTCGGCCGCCGCCGCGTAGGGCGGCGCGTCGACGTGGTGGCGCAGCAGCAGGCTGATGCCGGTGGCGTTGATGACCACCGCCACCGCCGCCTTCCAGCCGAAATGGCTGGCCATGAAGGCGCTGTCCCAGCCCCAGGCGCCGGCCACCATCAGCACCGGAGGCGCGGCGTACGAGGTGAGGGTGCCGCCGATCGAAACGTTGACGAACAACACGCCAAGGGCGCCGTATTTAAGCCACTCGGGAATGCTAGGACGAAAAATTTGCGGCGCCAGCACCAGCGCCGCCAGGGTCATTGCCGCCGGCTCGGTGATGAGCGAGCCGATCAGCGGCACCAGTGCCAGGCCGAGCCACACCAGCGCCAGCTCGGTGCGCACCGGCGCCATCCGCGCCAGCCCCGCGAGCCCGGCGCGCACGCTCTCGAGCACCGGCTTCGATGCGGCCACCACCATCACCACGAACACGAACAGCGGCTCGGTGTAGTGGCGCGATTCGGCGTACTCGAGCGCCGTCTTGCCGCCCGCCAGCAGCGCCATCGCCAGCACCAGCACGAAGGCCCAGAAACCGAATACGACTTCGACTTCGCCCAGCAGGTGGAACAACCCGGCGTGGCGCGGATGGCGGCGCGCCAGCACGCCGAACGTCTTGACGGCGAATGTGTGGATCAGGGCGCAGCCGAACAGGACGGCGCCGACTAGTTGCATGGTGGTCATGCGTGCATCTGCCTGACGCAGCAAAGGCGCAGGATGGGGCGGGCGCCGGGCACGAGCAAGGCGGAACAAGCAAATGTCATTCGGTAACCATGAGTAAGAGGATGCCCATTATCCACTTTTAATGGAACAGGCAGGGTCGATGGCTCCGTCGCGTTGTTCGGCAAAAGACGGAATTTTCCAGAAATGGAATCTCCCCCTTCAAACTGGACGGACTTGTGCTGCGAACGCATAAAATTGGTCGGCGAATGACCTTGTATCGGCGCCGCA
>NZ_PDOB01000024.1 GCF_002760665.1 Massilia psychrophila
GAAACGCATCAGCCGGCAGCGCGCGCCGAGCACGCAGGAGAACCAGGCAGCGGCGGCCTCGCCGCAGTCGTCCGCCAGCACGCGGTCGTCCCACAGGCCGACCTCGCGGGTGGCGGCCGGTCCGGCCGGCGCCAGCGCAAGCGCGGCCATGCCCGGCGCGCGCAATGTAAGGACGCCGGCATCGACGCGCGGCGTGACCAGCGCCATGCGCGGATGTTCGCGCTGGGTGAGGAACTGGCCGTCCGGGTCGACGACCATCCATTCGCGGTCGCCCACGCCGTCGACCTCGAGGCCGGCGCGGGTCAGCGTCGCAGCAGGCACCGACAGGCCGGCGCATGACTTGACCGGGTAGATAATGAGGTGGGACAGGATCGCCATGCTGAGTACCGGGTCGGAATAAATTAAAAAAATGGCGCCGCTCAGCGTGCGCGCGGCGCCCTTGGCAAGTTTTTTCAACATTGCCATTTTGCCTTCTCGGGGATTCAAAAAAGGGCGCCAACGGCGCCCTTCGAAAACACATGCTGCTATTTTTATACGTTGAACAGGAAGTTCAGCACATCGCCATCCTTGACAACGTACTCCTTGCCCTCGGCGCGCATCTTGCCCGCTTCCTTGGCGCCGGCCTCGCCCTTGCAGGCGACGAAGTCGTTGTAGGCGATGGTCTGGGCGCGGATGAAGCCGCGCTCGAAGTCGGTGTGGATGACGCCAGCCGCCTGCGGCGCGGTGTCGCCGACGTGGATGGTCCAGGCCCGCACTTCCTTGACGCCGGCGGTAAAATAAGTTTGCAGGCCGAGCAGATTGTAGGCGGCGCGGATCAGGCGATCGAGGCCCGGCTCCTGCATGCCCATGTCGGCCAGGAAGGCGCCCTTGTCGGCGTCGTCCAGATCGGCAATCTCCGACTCGATCGAGGCGCAGATGGCGACGATCGGCGCGTTTTGCGCCTTGGCGTAGGCAGTCAACTGGTCGAGCAGCGGGTTGTTGGTAAAACCCGTATCGGACACGTTGGCGACGAACATCGCCGGCTTGGCGGTGATCAGGTACAGCGTCTTGATCATCGCCATTTCTTCGTCGTCGAGGCCCATCGTGCGCACAGGTTTTCCCTGGTCGAGGTGGGGCATCAGGCGCTCGCAGATGGCAACCAGCTTGGCGGCATCCTTGTCGCCCGAACGCGCTTTCTTGCTCTCGCGGTGAATCGCTTTTTCGACGGCGGCCATGTCGGCCAGCGCCAGCTCGGTCTGGATCACTTCGATGTCGTCGAGCGGGCTGACCTTGCCGGCGACGTGGATCACGTTGTCGTCTTCGAAGCAGCGCACCACGTTGACGATGGCATCGGTCTCGCGGATGTGCGACAGGAACTGATTGCCCAGGCCCTCGCCTTTCGACGCGCCCGCCACCAGACCGGCGATGTCGACGAACTCGACGATGGCATTGACCAAGCGCTCCGGCTTGACGATGGCGGCCAGCGCATCCATGCGCGGGTCCGGCACCTCGACGACGCCGACGTTCGGCTCGATGGTGCAGAACGGGTAGTTCTCGGCCGGAATGCCGGCACGGGTCAGCGCATTGAAAAGGGTGGACTTGCCGACGTTAGGCAGGCCGACGATGCCGCATTGGAGACTCATGGGAAGGCTTTCTGATTCGATGGTCGAGGATCGCGCAGGCGCGGGTTCCCCGAAACCCGTTATTGTACCGGCATTACGTGCAGCTCCCCCATCCATGGGCGATGTTGTAGCCGAAATTGCAGACGAAATTGCACCCGGCATGCTGCACCCGCGCTACTGTCGCATGACGGGTAGATGTTTTTTATGGCCAACAAACACTAGGAATTCGCCAGCTCGGTGGCGCTGATCAAGGCGCCTAACTATTTTCAGCCGGTAAAGAATCGACCCGCGTACGCGCTACGCATGGCCCGGGCAAAGCGATACTCTCCGGGAAATGTGCGGCGGCCGGCTGATTCGACACCACGCTCGAACACTGCAATTCTGGCTATCAAACAACGCGCTGATCTGTATCAGTGATCAGCATCAAGGATGCACTATCGTAATAACCGGCACACCACTTAACACACCCGTGGAGCGACGATATGTACTTAAAACATCAACATGATGCGCACGTGCTGGCCTATCTCATGGACCAGCTGCAGTGGCAGCGCCTGCCGCTCTTATTCCGGCTCGTGCTGGCAGCGATTCATTGGTGGCAGGCACGCCGGTAAGCGACGCGGCGAACTCGTCGCACAACCGCTGCCCCTCCCCGTCGCGCGCTGCCAGTTGCGAATCGGCTCATCGTGAAAGTGAACTCACGGGAAAATTATCGCCCCGCGTGTCGGCGCGCCCGAACCGGTCAAACCGTATGCAACTGCATCGTCGCGGCATCGAATTTGCCGTCAATTGCCAGCGGCAGCACGCGCAGACTTTTCTCGATCGCTTCCTCGATCAAGACCTGCTCTTCCTTGCGCGGCCGGTGCAGCACGTAGTCGGCCACTTGCTGCTGCGAGTTCAGGCTGCGCGGGTGGCCGATACCTAAGCGCAGGCGCCAGTAATCTTGGGTGCCGAGCGCGGCGGTGATGTCCTTGAGGCCGTTGTGGCCGCCCGACGAGCCGCCCTTTTTCAGTTTTGCCACGCCCGGCGCCAAGTCGAGCTCGTCGTGCACGACCAGCACTTCGCCTGGCTCGATCTTGTAGAAGCGGGCCAGCTGGCCGACCGACAGCCCGGAGCGGTTCATGAAGGTGAGCGGCTCCAGCAGCCACAGCTCGTTGCCGGCTATCGTGGTCTTGGCAACCAGGCCGTTGAAGCGCGCTTCGCGCTGCAGCCGGCAGCCGGGAAGGCTGTTGGCCAGGTTGTCGACCAGCCAGAAGCCCGCATTGTGGCGGGTTGGTTCGTATTCGGGGCCGGGGTTGCCGAGGCCGACGATGAGGCGTATGGACATAGGAAGCAGATGTAAAGAAAACGTGATTATCCGGGAAAACGGCGAAAAAAAACCCGCCGGGCGCGAGCCGGGCGGGTTTTTCTTACCGAGACTAAAGAATTACTTCTTTGGCTTGGCAGCGATCTTGGCGGCAGCGTCGGCTTCGGAAGCGGCTGCGGCAGCAGCGGACTCTTCTGCTTCAGCGGCAACGTGGCCGGCTGGCACGGCAGCGGTAGCAACGGTCTGGGTCGCACCGGTGACGACGGTAACGCCTTTTGGCATGACCAGGTCGGCAACGTGGATCGAGTGGCCGACGTCGATGTTGGCCAGGTCGACTTCGATGAACTCAGGCAGGTCGGCTGGCAGGCAGCTGATTTCGATTTCCGACAGCACGTGCGAGACGATTGCGGCGTGCAGCTTGACGGCCGGCGACACGTCGGCGTTGATGAAGTGCAGCGTCACTTTCGTGTGCATCATGGCTTTGGCGTCGACGCGCTGGAAGTCAGCGTGCATGACCAATTGCTTGTATGCGTGCATCTGGAAGTCGCGCAGCATGACTTGCTGGCTGGCGCCGTCGATTTCCAGGTCGAGGATCGAACCGTGGAAGGCTTCTTTTTTCAGCGCGTGGTACAGCGCGTTGCCGTCCAGCGAGATCATGACCGGGGCTTCGGTGCCACCGTAGATGATGCCCGGAGTCTGGCCGGAAGTACGCAGGCGGCGGCTCGCTCCGGACCCCTGCAATGTGCGATTGAATGCGATAACTTTCATGTGTTACTCCAAGAATTGCGGGGCTTGATTGCCCCGCGGTGTGAAGACCCCCGCGACCAGGGGTCTTCCGAATATGAGCGCAGCATCGCACTCAAGAAAAGGGTACCAACAGCAAATGTTGAAACACCAACGGCGCACCAGCTCATTGCCGGTGCGCCGCAGGTTGGGCAGCATGAAAAGCCTGCTGTATTTAATCGATAAACAGCGACATCACCGAGTCGCCCTTGCTGATCCGCTTGAACGTCTCGGCCAGCAGCGGTGCGCACGTCAGCTGGCGGATCTTGCTGCAGGCGGCCGCTTGGGCGGACAGCGGGATCGTGTCGGTCACCACCAGCTCGTCGAGGGGCGAAGCGGCAATGCGCTCGATCGCCGGGCCCGACAGCACCGGGTGGGTACAGTAGGCCACGACTTTTTTCGCGCCGCGTTCCTTCAACACTTCGGCAGCCTTGGTCAGCGTGCCGGCGGTGTCGACCATGTCGTCCATGATGACGCAGTTGCGCCCTTCGACTTCACCGATGATGTTCATCACTTCCGACACGTTCGCTTTCGGGCGCCGCTTGTCGATGATGGCCAGGTCGCAGCCGAGGCGCTTGGCCAGCGCACGCGCGCGCACTACGCCGCCGACGTCGGGCGAGACCACCAGCAGGTCGTCGTAGTTCTTTTTTTGCAAGTCGCCCAGCAAAATCGGCGAGGCGTAAATGTTGTCGACCGGAATGTCGAAGAAGCCTTGAATCTGGTCTGCGTGCAAGTCCATGATCAGGACGCGCTCGACGCCGGCTTTTTCAAGCATGTTGGCCACTACCTTGGCCGAGATCGCCACGCGCGCCGAACGCGGACGGCGGTCCTGGCGGGCGTAGCCGAAGTACGGGATGGCGGCGGTGATGCGGCCAGCCGAAGCGCGCTTCAAGGCATCGACCATCAGGATGATTTCCATCAGGTTGTCGTTGGTCGGGCAGCAGGTCGACTGCAACACGAAAACGTCTTTACCACGGACGTTCTCGTTGATTTCGACCATCACTTCGCCATCGGAAAACTTCGAGACATTTGCCTTGCCAAGGGAGATGCCGAGGTTTTTTGCGACTCCTTCTGCCAACGCCGGATTAGCGTTGCCGGTAAAAACCATCAGGTTTTCGTAAGCCATGGGAGTCCCAAGAGAGTAGCGTTGATTATTTCTTTGAAAGACGCCGGCCGATCATACCGTGCCGGCACTATGCTAGGATGACCCGCGAGAGCGGATCGATCAATCCTGCTGTCTGGACGCAAACCTCGCATCGACAGGCCAGCAAAACGAATGGCAGGGGAACAAGGATTCGAACCTTGGTATGCTGGAATCAAAATCCAGTGCCTTAACCAGCTTGGCGATTCCCCTACGCAACTGACTGCTTGTCGTGACATTTGACGCATTGTATCGTCAAACATCTCGCCAAGCCGAATTCTATTCTATAACTCTACCAACTTGCAACAGCGCGTGCATCGGATGACGCTGAAGCGATTGCGCTTTCCAACCACCCCAGACCTGGGGCACCTTGGCCAGCACCGCCTCGGCCTCGAGCTCACTGGAAAATGCGCAGAACACGCATGCTCCGGAGCCAGTCATCCTGGCGTCGCCATAGCTACTTAACCATCGAACCGCTTCGGCTACCGGCGGGAACAGTCGAGTTGCTACCGGCTGCAAGTCGTTCTTGCCAAACCCTTTGCGATCTGTTTGGATCACCAGGTGCCTGGAAAAGTCCGCTATTCTGACCGGTTTTGTGTCCCGTGTCAAATCCTCGGAGGAAAATATTGCAGCGGTCGGCACGGCAACTCCGGGCTCGATGACCACATACCAGCAGTCGCGCGTCGTTACCGCTTGCAACTGCTCGCCGACGCCTTCGGCAAAGGCGTTCTCGCCGAAGATGAAGAACGGAATATCCGCGCCCAGCGGCAGGCTCAGCGCCATCAGTTCGGCACGGTCCAGACCCGCCTGCCACAGGTGGTTGACTGCGATCAACGCGGTGGCGGCGTCGGACGAACCGCCGCCCAAGCCGCCGCCCATCGGCAAGCGCTTGTCGATGGCGACGTCGACACCGGGCGCCGGGCGGCCGTGGCGGCGCGCGAATTCAAGCGCCAGCAGGCGCAACGCACGCACGATCAGGTCAATTTCCTCAGGCACGCCGGCAACAATGGTGGTGCGCCGGACCAGGCCGTCGGCGCGCAGGTCGAAGTGCAGCGTGTCGCCATGATCGACCAACTGGAACACGGTCTGCAGCTGGTGGTAGCCGTCGGCGCGGCGGCCATTGATGTGCAGGAAAAGATTGAGTTTGGCCGGGGCCGGGCAGTCGTGCAGCGAATGTTGTCGAAACGAAATTTGATGCACCGTCAGCCCTGGCCGTCGATAAGAATGCGGATCGCCAGTGCGTCGGCGCTGGCGTTGGTGACCCGCTCGGCGTCGATGCGCTTGGGCATTGGCCGCGCCGCCGTCTCATCTTGCCACGACACAAAGCGCAGCCGCCAACCGTCGGCCGTCAGCACGTTGTTGTTGGCCGGCGTGGCGGTGAAGCGCTTGCCGTCGGCACCGGTGGCGTAGCCTTGCAGCCAGTCGCGCAGGCCCGACACTGGCAACGACCAGCCGAGCGACTCGGCGGTGAGCGTGTCGAGGTCCTTCGCCACGCGCGGCACCTTGTCGGCCTGCACCAGCGTGGCCGACTGCGGCGTGATGCTGATGGTGGCGATGGTCGCCATCGACGACGACAGGCTGACGTCGATCCGTCCCGGCGTTTGCGACCAGTTGAACTTACCGGTGAGCGACTCCGGATTGCCGTCCTTGCGGTAATTGATTGATAGCCGGCCGGCCGCCTCGAAGCTGTCCTGGTAGAGCCCGGCCTGCAGCGGCTGTGACGTTTTGACAGGAGTGCTGGCGCAGCCGGCCAGCAACGCAGTGCCGAGGCTAAGGCAAAGGCTGACCCGCACGGCGGCGGCATGAAATTTTATTGATGGCATCGTGATTCCGTTACAAGTTCGCGTTCAGGCGCGCGAGCGTATTTTTGAGCGTGTCGTTCTTCGGGTCTTTGGCACGCGCTTCGCGCCACAGTTTCTGGGCGTCCGCTTTCTGCCCCTTCTGCCACAGCACTTCGCCCAGATGAACTGCAATCTCGGGATCGTTGCGCAGCGTATAGGCTTGGCGCAGCTGTGCCTCGGCCGCGTTCAGGTTGCCAAGCCGGAACTGTACCCAACCCATGCTGTCCATGATGAACGGGTCGCCCGGCGCCAGCTTCAGCGCCTTGTCGATCAGCTCGAGCGCTTCCTGCAGGCGCACGTTGCGTTCGGCCAAAGAATAGCCGAGCGCGTTGTAGGCGTGGTGATTGTCGGGCACCTGCGCGATCACCGCGCGCAGCGACTTTTCCATCACGTCGAGGCGGCCGGTTTTTTCCGCAAGCAAGGCGAAATCGTAGAGCAGGTCGGCGTTGCCCGGGAATTTCGCCACCGCCGCCTGCATCAGCACGTAGGCTTCGTCCAGGCGGCTGCTGTCACGCAGGATCTGCGCTTCGGTCAGCAGCACCTGCGACTGCTCGGCCGGCTGCGCCGCGGGCAGGTCGGCCAGCAGCTTGCGCGCTCCACTGATATCGCCGCCCTTGCCGACCAGTTGCGCGCGCTTGAGCTGGGCGTTGAACCAGCCCCCACCCTCGCCTTGTTCGACCTTGTCGAGCCACTTCATGGCGCCCTTCAGGTCGCCGCGCTCCTCGGCCAGCTGGGCCAGGATCACGAACACTTTCGACGCGTCGCGCTCTTCGTCCGGGTTGGTGTCCAGCACGTCGGTGAAGCGGATTAAATATTGCTCGGCGCCGGCCTGGTCGTTCAGCTGCAGCGACACGATGCCAAGCGCGTACAAGGTGCCGAGATTGTCCGGCTGGGCCTTCTGCAACGCCAGGAACTGCTGGCGCGCCAGCTCGTACTGCTTGCGGCTCACCAGCACGCGGGCATACGCGGCGCGCACTTCGCGCGCGCCCGGATTGGCCGCCAGGAAGGCCGACAGCACGGCGGCCGAGCCGGCCTCGTCGTCGGTGACCTGGGCCAGCGTCAGCACCGCGATTTCGGCGTCGGGCTTCAGCGAGAGCGCCGTGCGCGCTTCCTTGACCGCCACCGCGCCGGCACCGCGGGCGAACGCCGCCTGCGCCAGCACGATATGCGCTTCCATGCTGTCGGCGTAGGGAGTCATCAGCCGTTCGGTCATGGCGAAGCCGGCGGCCTTGTCCTTGGCGCGGGCCAGCAATTGCTGCGCATGGAACATGGCCATGCCGCGCTCGGCCGGGGCCGCCGCTTGCAGGCGCCGGCGCAGGATCGGTTCGGCCTCGGCCAGATTGTCGGACATGATCACGAAGCCGAGATAGTACTGGGACGCCTCTTCGGAATCGGGGGCCAGCTGGCGCCACAGGCGGATTGCCGCCAGGGTCGGTTCGCCCTGCTTCGACAACAACGCCATTTCAGTGGCGCGCTGGGCCAGGCGCGGATCGCGCGTGCGCTGGGCGGTGGCCATCATGGCCAGGTAAGCCGGCTGCCAGTTGCCATCGCGAAATTCAATCTCGGCCTTCATCAGCCTGTACAGCAGCTCGCCGGTGAGCGCCACCTTCGGCAAGCGCGCCGCGATTGCGCTCGCCTCGGCCGCGGCCGCAGCCTCGGCGGCGGCGGCGGCGTCAACGGTGGCGTCGGCCTGGACCGGGCCGGGCGCAGGTGCGGGTGCTGTTTGCGCCGCTGCCGGCGCCGCCATGCACGCGGACAGCAGGCCTGCGAGGGTTACAATGGCGAAAGCGTTTTTCAAGGCAATTCCAAGATGACACGAATGATCACAGATTCTACGCCCAACCCTTCCTTTGCGTGCGCGCTCGCCACTATAATATTGATGTTACGGAACTGACATGCCGGAATTGCCAGAAGTCGAAGTCACGCGGCTCGGCATCGCGCCCCACCTCGAAGGCCGGCGGGTCGAAAGCGTGCTGCTGCGCCGCGACGGCCTGCGCTGGCCGTTCCCCCCTGCCCTGTCGGCCACGCTTGCCGGCCAGCGCATCCTGCTGACCGGCCGGCGCGGCAAGTACCTGTTGATCCATTTTGCCCATGGCACGCTGATCATCCACCTCGGTATGTCGGGTCATTTGCGCGTGCTGCCGCCCGGTACCGAGCCGAAAAAACACGACCATTTCGACCTCGTCGTCGAGGCCGGCGATGGCACGCAAGTGCTGCGCCTGCACGATCCGCGCCGCTTTGGCGCCGTGCTGTGGCATGCCAGCGACGACGGCGAACTCGGCCAGCACGTGCTGCTACGCGGCCTCGGCGTCGAACCGCTGGAGCCGGGGTTTTCCGGCGAGCTGATGTTTCGCGCCAGCCGCAAGCGCAGCGCGCCGGTCAAGCAATTCCTGCTGGCGGGCGATGTGGTGGTCGGGGTCGGCAACATCTACGCCTGCGAAAGCCTGTTTCGGGCAGGCATTAATCCAAAGACAAGCGCCGGCCGTATATCGCGTGGCCGCTACGACAAGCTGGCAATTGCCATCCGCAATATCCTGGCCGAAGCCATCAATCAGGGCGGCAGCACGCTGCGCGATTTTATTGCGGTGAATGGCCAATCGGGGTATTTCCAACAGACGTATTTCGTCTATGATCGTGAAGGAGTGCCGTGTCGCAACTGTGGCGCGCCGGTGCGCAGGATCGTGCAAGGGCAGCGTTCGACGTTTTACTGTGTGAATTGCCAAAAATAGACGTAAAGGCCGCCAACCGCGGCGAAATAACAACGCAACAACGCAAGGTGAACGATGGTGCAGGATTTCGAACAATACGGCGCATGGCGCCAGGGCGTGGTGGCCGCGCTCGAGAGCTACCAGATGTGGGTCAACGCGGCCGAACTGACCGACGGCGCCACCGCGCAGCGCATCGCGCGCGCGCTGGCGCGCCTCGCCGACGACAAGCTGTCGGTCGCCTTCGTCGCCGAGTTCTCGCGCGGCAAATCCGAACTGATCAACGCCATTTTTTTCGCCGATTACGGCCAGCGCATCCTGCCGTCGGCCGCCGGGCGCACCACCATGTGCCCGACCGAACTGATGTACGATCCGGCCTGGCCGCCCTGCCTGCGCCTGCTGCCGATCGAAACGCGGGCAAGCAACCTGTCCACTTCCGACTACCGCGACGACCCTGCCGCCTGGACCGTGCTGCCGCTGGCGCTGGCGCTGGATGCGGGAACCAGCCTGCACGAGACGTTCAAGCAGGTCAGCCTCACCAAGCAGGTCAGCGTCGCCGAAGCCCAAAGTTACGGCCTGTACGACGAGCGTGACCCCGACGTCGCCGCCACGCTGGACGCCGACGGCATGATCGAGATTTCGCTGTGGCGCCATGCGATCATCAATTTTCCTCATCCGCTGCTCAAGCAAGGCCTGGTGATCCTCGACACGCCGGGCCTGAACGCGATCGGCACCGAACCCGAACTGACGCTGAACCTGATCCCGAACGCGCACGCGGTGCTGTTCATCCTGGCCGCCGAAACCGGCGTGACCAAAAGCGACATCGAAGTGTGGCGCACCCATATCGGCGCCGGCGCCGGCCGCATTGTCGTACTCAACAAGATCGACGCGATGTGGGACGAACTGAAGTCAGAAGCGCAAAACGACGCCGAGATCGAACGCCAGCAGGCCAGCGTTGCCCATTTGCTCGGCCTCGAGCCGCACCAGGTGTATCCGGTGTCGGCGCAGAAGGCGCTGGTCGCCAAGATCAACGACGACATGGCGCTGCTGAAAAAAAGCCGCCTTGGCACGCTCGAAGCGGCGCTGTTCAACGAGCTCATTCCGGCCAAGCAGGACATCATCCGCCAGCAGCTGGCCGACGACATGGCGCGGCTGGTCGGCGCCCAGCAGGCGATGATCGGCGCGCGCATCCGCGACCTGGTCGAGCAACTGCAGGAACTGAAAAGCCTGCGCGGCAAGAACCAGGGCGTGATCGCGCACATGATGCGCCGCATCGACATCGAGAAGAAGGAATTCGACGCCAGCCTGGTCAAGCTTGCCGGCACCCGTTCGGTGTTCGCGCGCCTGTCGACGGAGCTCTTCACCACGCTAGGCATGGCCGCCGTGCAGCAGGAAATCGACGCCGTGCGCGACGCCATGCAGGCAAGCCGCTTCGCCACCGGCATGCGCGCGCCGGTCAAGTATTTTTTCGACCAGGCCAAGGTCAACCTGGACGATTCGGCCCGCAAGATCGCCGAAATCGGCGAGATGATGGAATCGATGTACCGCAAGTTCTCGACCGAGCACGGGCTGGCGCTGTCGCTGCCGATGGCCTTCTCGCTCGACAAGTACCGGCACGACATCGACGCCATCGAAGCGGTCTACCTGAAGCAGTTCGGCACCGCCACCCTGATCATGACCAGCCGCGGCACGCTGATGGAACGCTTTTTCGATTCGATCGCCTCGCGCGTGCGGCGCACCTACCGCGGCGCCAACGCCGACGCCGAGGCGTGGCTGAAGGTGATCATGGCGCCGCTCGAAGCACAGATCCGCCAGCACAAGGAACAGCTCAAGCACCGGCTGGCGTCGATCCAGCGCATCCATGACGCCACCGACAGCCTGGAACACAAGATCGAGGCGTTCGAGGCGTCTCACCGCGACCTCGAAAAAGTCAGGGCCCAGTTGCACCAGCTGGCAGGTGGCGTGACGCTGGCGCTGCAGTCGCAGCTGGCGCCATTGAAGACAGCGGCGTGAAGGTGACGACATGAAGCGGCTGACCGAATTCGACCAGTTCGCCGACCCGACGTTTTCAAGCGCCGTCGTCGACTGGCAGCGCCAGCATGGCCGCCATGCGCTGCCGTGGCAAAACACCACCGACGCCTACCGCATCTGGCTGTCCGAGATCATGCTGCAGCAAACCCAGGTTAGCGCGGTGCTGGGGTATTACGCCCGCTTCCTCGATCGCTTTCCTACTTTGCTTGCGCTGGCCGAAGCGCCGCAGTCCGACGTGATGGCGCTGTGGAGCGGGCTTGGTTACTACACCCGGGCACGCAACCTGCACGCCTGCGCGCGGCGCGTGGCATCCGAATACGGCGGCGTGTTCCCGAGCGACCCGAAGCTGCTGGCCGGCCTGCCGGGCATCGGCCGTTCGACCGCCGCCGCGATTTCGGCCTTTTCGAGCGGTACCCGCGCCGCCATTTTGGACGGCAACGTCAAGCGCGTGTTCGCGCGCGTGTTCGGCATCGACCAGTACCCCGGCATCAAGGCGGTGGAAGACGTGCTGTGGCGGCGCGCCGAAGCGTTGCTGCCCGACAGCGGCATCGAAAGTTACACGCAGGGGCTGATGGATCTGGGCGCGACCTTGTGCAAGCGCTCATCGCCCGATTGCGCGCGCTGCCCGCTGCGCGAGCGCTGCGTCGCGTTTGCGCTTGGGCGCACCGCCGAACTGCCGGTGCGCAAACCCAAAAAGACCAATCCCGAAAAGCGCGCGGCGATGCTGGTGATTTTTGATGCCGGCCAGGTGCTGCTCGAGCAGCGTGCCGGCAGCGGCATCTGGGGCGGCTTGCTGTCGCTGCCAGAAGTGGACGGGCATGGCGACTTCGATGCGCCGATGCCGGATGCGCTGGCGGCGGCCGGCCGCTTCGGCGTGGTGGAGGAAGTGCAGGCGCTGCTCCCGCTGGTGCACGTTTTTACGCACTACAAGCTGCATATTTATCCGCACAGGATCGCGCTGGGGCAACGCTCGGCGCCGGAACCGCGGTATGTTTGGTGGGATTTGGCGGAAATCGAAAAAGCGCCGCTGCCGGCGCCGGTGAAAAAGCTGCTGGTCCAGCTCACGCAGCCGGCCCTGTTCATTTGAGCCGCTAACCCAGAGACCGTCATCCTGGCGCACGCGGGGATCAAATTTGCCCGATTAGTTGACCATTTTTTTAACGGACGAAGCCAGGCATTGTCGATATTTGCGAAAAATTGGGTCCCCGCATTCGCGAGGACGACGTGTCAGTTGTGGCCATTCGCCCTTTTGCGACACACTCTTTCGCGAAGACGACGTGTCAAAGTTCGTCGATCGAAAAAATGCGCCGGTGCTCGCGAATGGCATAACGGTCCGTCATGCCGGCGATGTAGTCGGAGATCTTGCGGGCCTGCTTGGCGACGTCGCCGCCGCCAACCTGGTAGTCCGGCGGCAGCAACACCGGGTCCTGCATGAACGCGCCAAACAGGTCATTCACGATGCGGCTGGCCTTGACGCGCGTCCGGTTGACCTTGTAATGGCGGTACAGGTTGCCGTGCAGGAAACGCTTGAGGGCGGAGGTGTCGGCGCGCATGGCGTCGGAGAAGCGGATCAGCGGCGAACAGGCGCGCACCTCGTCGATGCTTTGCGGCGCCGCGTCGGCGATCAGCGCCTGGGACGTCTCGACGACGTCGGCCGTCATCACGGTGATCATCCGGCGCGACGTTTCGTACAGCGCGCGCCGGCCCGGCAGGCCTGGATACTGCGCTTCGACGGCGTGGCGGTGGCGCGCGAACAGATCGACTTCTTCCATTTGCGCCATCGTGATCAGGCCGGAGCGCAGGCCGTCGTCGATGTCGTGGTTGTTGTACGCGATTTCGTCGGCCAGGTTGGTCAATTGCGCTTCCAGGCTCGGCTCGGTGCGTTTGAGGAAGCGGTGGCCGACTTCGCCGAGCTGGCGCGCGTTCGCCTGCGAGCAATGCTTGAGGATGCCTTCGCGCGTTTCGAACATCAGGTTCAGGCCGTCGAAGGCGCCGTAGTGCTCCTCGAGCGAATCGACCACGCGCAGGCTTTGCAGGTTGTGCTCGAAGCCGCCGTAATCAGCCATGCATTCGTTGAGCACGTCCTGGCCGACATGGCCGAACGGCGTGTGGCCGACGTCGTGCGCCAGCGAGATCGCTTCGACCAGGTCTTCGTTCAGCTGCAGGCTGCGCGCCAGGGTGCGGCCGATCTGCGCCACTTCGATCGAGTGCGTCAGCCGGGTGCGAAACAGGTCGCCTTCGTGGTTGAGGAAGACCTGGGTCTTGTACTCGAGGCGGCGAAAAGCGGTCGAGTGAATGATGCGGTCGCGGTCGCGCTGGAATTCGCTGCGCGAGCCGGCCGGCGCCTCGGCGAACTGGCGTCCGCGTCCGCGCGCCGAGTGCGCGGCGTACGGGGCGAGGCGGTCATCGAAGTTCATGTCAGGCGCTGCAGGCGGCCAGCGTTTCGAGCAGCAGCTCGCGCGGCGCGCCGCCGATGCTCGGGCTGCCCAGCGGCTTGAGCAGGATGAACTTGATCGCGCCGCCTTCGTTTTTCTTGTCCACTTCCATCAGCTCGACCCAACGCTCAAAGCTGAACTTGGGCGCCACCGTCGGCAGGCCGGCGGCGGCCACCAGGTCGCGCATGCGCGCCACCGTCGCTTCGTCGACCAGCCCCATGCGGCGCGACAGGTCGGCCGCCATCACCATGCCGCAGCCAACCGCCTCGCCGTGCAGCCATGCGCCGTAGCCAAGGCCGTTTTCGATGGCGTGGCCAAAGGTGTGTCCGAAATTGAGGATGGCGCGCAAGCCGCCTTCGCGCTCGTCCTGGCGCACCACTTCGGCCTTGATTTCGCACGAGCGGGCAATCGCGTGCGCCAGCGCGGCCTGGTCGCGCGCCATCAGCTTGCCGATATTGCGCTCGACCCACTCGAACAAGGCGAGGTCGATGATGGCGCCGTGCTTGATCACTTCGGCCAGTCCGGCCGACAGTTCGCGCGCCGGCAGCGTCGCCAGGGTGGCGGTATCGGCCAACACCGCGCGCGGCTGGTAGAAGGCGCCGATCATGTTCTTGCCGAGCGGGTGGTTGATGCCGGTCTTGCCGCCGACCGAGGAGTCGACCTGCGCCAGCAGCGTGGTCGGCACCTGCACGAACGGCACGCCGCGCATGTAGCTGGCCGCGGCGTAGCCGGTCAGGTCGCCGATCACGCCGCCGCCAAGCGCCACCAGCGTCGTCTTGCGATCGCACTTGTTGGCCAGCAGCGCGTCGAAGATCTGCATCAGCGAGGCGTGGTTCTTGTACTGTTCGCCGTCCGGCAGGATGATCTCGATCACGTCCAGCCCGGCCGCGCGCAAGGGCGCCGCGACCGTGTCGAGATACAAAGGCGCGACGGTGGTGTTGGTGACGATGGCGACCCGGCGGCTCTTGACGTGACGCGCCAGCAGCGCCGGGTCGGCCAGCAGGTTGACGCCGATCGCGATCGGATAGCTGCGCTCGCCCAAGTCGACGTTGAGCGTGAAGGTGGATGCCGGGATGGGCAGCGAGGTGGTCGAAGCGTTCATTGATGGGTCGGACGCGAGAGCTTGCGCGAGGCGTGCGGCTTCGAGCAGGTCCAGCTGGTCCAGAATGGTCTGAACCATCGATTGTACGTTAGGACGGCCGGTGTCGATGACCAGCCTGGCAATTTCGCGGTACAAAGGCTCGCGCTGGGCCATCAGTTCTTCGAGCCGGCGGCGTGGATCGGCGGTCTGCAGCAGTGGGCGGCTCTTGTCGTTCGACACGCGCAGCATGATGCTGTGGACGCTGGCGCGCAGGTAAATCACGGTGCCGCGCGCGGCAAGAATGGCGCGCGTCTGCGCGTCGAGGACGGCGCCGCCGCCGGTGGCCAGCACCACGCCGTCTTCGGCGCACAGGTCGCGGATGATTTCCGCCTCACGGCGCCGGAAGCTGTCTTCGCCCTCGATTTCGAAGATCCACGGAATCGAGGCGCCAGTGCGGGCCTCGATCTCGTGGTCCGAGTCGATGAAGCGTTTGCCCAGTTTGCGGGCGAGGATGCGGCCGATTGTCGTCTTGCCAGCCCCCATCAGTCCTACGAGATAGATATTTCCAGATTTCACTATTTTGATTTGAACGGGAACAGCGTCGCGGTACCTTTCGGTGTCGTCACCTTGACCGAAAAATAGCCGGGAGCGCAATTCGCGTCCGGTTTAATGTTCACGGTATGAATGGTACCGCCAATTGCGTTGGTCGATGGAACTTTGTCTGGCGAAAACGTCAATGGTGCCAATTTATCCGCGTCGACGGCACCCACGGTGGTGCCGAAAGGCATCGGGTTGTTGTTGATATCGAACAGACGGAACGATAGCGGCTGGACCGAGCAAGAGGTACCGGCGACACCGGCGATCAGGCTCGGGTCGCCGTCCGCCGTGGTCCAGTCGCGGCAGACTTCGCCGCTGCAGAATTGCCGCACCATCCGCGGCACCGAGCCGCTGAAGGTCACTTCGAAGGCGCGCCGGATGTAAGTGATGCCGAACGAAGCCGGGCCGGCGACGCGGAAGTCGGTATGGTTGTACGGGAACGGCTGGTCGCCGTTGGCCGCATCGTAGCTGCCGTCGAGCCAGTCGCCTGGCATCGCGCCGGTGGTCGGCCCGAGCTTGCCGGAATCGAGGAAAGCGTCGCCCAGCGCCTCGAACGGCTCGCCGCCGTCGCGCGGGCAGGTATCGACCAGCGGCCGGTAGAGCCCCGGCCCGCTGAAGGCGGGGCAACTGTATTGGCCATCGCCGTTGCTGTCGATAAATGTCGGAATGCCTTGGGCGAACGCCAGCACCGTTACACGGCCGTTCCTCGGCCGGAATTCCTGGCTCTTGAGCGGCACCGTGCAGAAGCCGTCCTTGGTGGTGCAAGCGCCTTGCAACGAGCTGCCGATGGCGCCGCCTTCGGTGACGAAATTGATGGCAGTGCCGTCCGACACCTTGTTGCCGTACTGGTCGGCCAGCGCCACGGTGATGTTGCTCACTTCGCCGTCACTGAGCCATCCCTCGATGTTAAAGCTGTCGGCACTCATCGACATCGACTTCTGGATCGGCAGGCCGGTCGAGATCGTCAATGCATCTGACAGGCCGCTGATGGTGACGCCATTGCGGGTCGCTTCGGCAGTCACCCGCACCGGCGTCGGGATGGTGCCGGACGAGACCATCGTGTTGACGTTGCCGGTGCTGTCGGTGGTGGCGATCGCCGGCGTCACTGCCAGACCGCCGGTATTTGTGGTGGCGGTGAACCTGACTTCGACGCCGGCCAGGCCGTTGTTGTGCTGATCAACCACGCGGAACGTCAGCTGGGCCGCTTCGGAACGGCCGAGGCCGCCCGAGCCCTTGAGTACGATCGATGTGCCGGTCAGGTTCGAGCCGACGAACTGCACGGTGCCGATATTGGCGGCGTCGACCTTCACATCGATGGACTGGGAAGAGTTGCCGACAGCGACGGTGATAACGTCGTTGACGCGCCGGCAGCCGTTATTCGTGTAGGTAGCCAGTTGGACGCCGTTGGCCAGCGTGCCCGGCACCAACGTAGCGAGGCCATCGCCGACGCACAACGACGACATCGTCAGGCCGACGACGTTATTGACCGGCTGGCCGCCGCTGGTGATCGGAATGTTCAGCGACAAGGTCGAAAAGGCCGGCAGGCTGCCGACTGGCTTCGGATCGAAAGTCAATGCGCCCACCGTCAACGGTGCGGCGCCGACAGCGATATTCGACGACGCAGTGGCGGTCTTGCTGTCGATGACAGAAGTAGCGCTAATCGCCACCGCGCCGGAAGCGGTGACGCTGGCCGGCTTGATGGTAATTACCGCCACGCCTGCCGCATCGGTCAGCACTGAACCCGATGCTGGGGTGAATTCAACCAAGGCGTCGCTGGTGGTGAACTTGACGATGGCGCCGGCCACGGGCGCGCCGGTGGCGGTGGTAAGAGTTGACTTGACCGTGCCGCTCTGGCCGCCCGACAGCGTGGTGATGGCGTTGCCGCCGCCGTCGACGATGGCCAGCTTGATTGCCGGACCCTGCCCTACCGTACCGGCACCGGTGCCGGGGCCGGCGCCGGTGGACATCCCCGGCGAGCCGCCGCCGCCGCCGCAGGCGGCCAGCGTCGCCGCGATCAGACCGACGGCCGAGTAGCGGGCAAGCGTGGCAAGGGTGGCGAGCGGATGGTCTAGATTCGGGCGCATGGCAATTCCAGTATTATTTTTATGAGGGATTAATGAATCGGGACGCTGTCGGCGACGATCTTCGGCGTCAGGAACACCAGCAGTTCCGTCTTCGACGTCTCGCGTCCGGTGGTCTTGAACAGGTAGCCGACCACTGGCAGGTCGCCCAGCAGCGGCACCTTGGTGTCGTTGTTGCGTTCTTGCTGCTGGTAGATCCCGCCCAGCACCACGGTGCCGCCGTTTTCGACCCGCACCTTGGTCTTGATGTGCTGGTTGTTGATGGCGAAACCGGCCGGTGTGATGTCTCCCTTCGAATCCTTGTTCACTTCCACTTCCAGTACGACGTTGCCATCGGGCGTGATCTGCGGCGTCACTTCCATGCGCAGGTTGGCCTTCTTGAAGGTGATCGAAGTGGCGCCGCTGCTGGTGGCGACCTGGTACGGCAGCTCGATGCCCTGCTCGATGATGGCGACCATCTTGTCTTCGGTCAGGATGCGTGGACTGGAAATGATCTTGCCCTTGCCGTCGGCTTCGAGGGCCGACAGTTCCAGGTTCAGGAAGCGGTTCGCCGCAGCCGAGAACAGGCTGAAGGCGAGCGTGGCCGGCGGGATGGTGCCGATGGCGGCGGCCGGCAGGTTCAGGAACTGGGTGTTGTTGAACGAGTCGGCCGTGCCGGCTACCTGGCCGGTAGTCTGGCCGATGCCGGCCAGGTTACCGCCGACGGCAACGCGGTTGTTGCCGTTGACCTGGTAGCCAGAATCGCCGCCGCGCACGGTGCGCATGTCGTTAAAACCAAGCTTGGCGCCGAGGTTGCGGCTAAAGCTGTCGCTCGCCTCGACCAGCCGCGCTTCGATCAACACCTGCCTGGAGGCGACGTCGGTTTTAACAATCAGCTTGCGGATGTCTTCGATTTTCGAGGCGATGTCGGTGATGAACAGCTGGTTGGTACGCACATCGATGATGGCGCTGCCGCGCTTGGAGAGCACGCGGTTCTTGCTGTCGCCGCTGCCGCCGTCGAGGCCGGCCACGGTGCGGAACGATTCGGCCTTCTGGTAATTGAGCTGGAAAATTTCCGAGCGCAGCGGCTCGAGATCGGCGATCTGGGCGCGCTGCTCGAGTTCGAGCTTTTCCTTGGTCAGCATTTCTTCCTTGGGCGCGATCCACAGCACCGTGCCGTTCTTGCGCATGTCCAGGCCCTTGGCCTGCAGCACGACGTCGAGTGCCTGATCCCACGGCACTTCCTTCAGCCGCAACGTCAGGTTGCCGGTCACCGAATCGCTGGTGATGATGTTCAGACCCGAAATGTCGGCGATCGCCTGCAGGGCGGCGCGCACTTCGACGTTCTGGAAGTTGAACGACAGCTTTTCGCCACGGTAGCCCTGGGTACCCTGCGCCAGCTTGTTAGGGTCGTCGCGGATCGGCTTGACGTCGATCACCAGCTGGGTGTCGCTCTGGTAGACGGTCTGTTCCCACAGGCCGCGCGTCTCGATCGTCATGCGCACGTTGTCGCCTTGCGGAACCGTCGTCACCAGCGCCACCGGGGTGCCGAAGTCGGTGACGTCGAGCCGGCGGCGCAGGGTCGGCGGCAGGCCGGTCTTCATGAAGTCGACCAGCACCTTGTTGCCGACCTGGCGCACGTCGACCGCCACCTGGCTGTTCGGCAGGTCGACGACGATGCGGCCTTCGCCGTTCGCGCCGCGCTTGAAATCCATGTCGCGCAGCAGTTGTCGCCCTGTGGGCGGCACTTGGCTCCCTGGCGTGGCGCTGGCCTGCGCCGGCAAGCCGGCGGCGTTGACCGCCTGCGCCACGCCGCCGGAACCTTCCACCGTGACGATCACGGACTTGCCGTCGATCGCGGTGGCGTAGTTCAGCGGCCGCTTGAGATTCAACACCAGGCGCGTGCGTTCGCCCGCCTGCACCACGTTGATGGAGCGCAGGTCGCCCTGGTTGATGTCCTGGGTATTCTTGCCAGTGGCGTTGACGGTGGCGCCGAAGTCGAGCGCGATACGGGTCGGGTTGGTGATCGAAAACCCGATCGGCAGCTTGGCCGGCGCGTGCTTCATGGCGATGTTGACCACCACGTTCGAGCCCTGCTGGTTGGCCGTGATCGATTCGATCGCGTTGTCCTGGGCCAGCGCCGCCGAACCGGCAAGCGCGAGCACCAGCGATGCGCCAAGGCCTACCAGCGGCCGAAGTACACTGAGCGGACCGAATAGGCCGGTACGGTTCATGTTGAATGCGATCATTTCTTGCTCTCCTTACTTTCTTGCAACTCCAGCTTCGACAAGCGCTCGACCCATTCGCCGCCGGCATCTTGAACCACTTCCTTGATATTGACCGCCGTCTCGCTGACACCGGTCACCAGCCCGTAGTTCTGGCCGATCCGCTGGCCTGTCCTGACCTGGTGCAACGCGCGGTCAACCTGCAGCAGCGAATAATTGATACCCGCTTTCTGGATCACCCCGACCATCATGAAAGTGTCGAGCGGGAAGTTCTCCAGCGGCTCCTTGCGGCGGTCCATGTCCGGCTTGAACTTGTTATCGCTCTTCTCGGCCACGCGCGCCAGCTCGGCGAGCAGCTTGTTGGGGCTGAACGGATCGATCTGTTCGCGCGCCGCATAGGCAAATGGGATGAAGGTTTTCGGCTCGGCGATCGGCACCACCGATACGCGCGTGTCCTTCTTGACCTGCGCCATCCAGTCCTGGACTTCTTTGACGTCGCTGGCGCTGCAACCGGCCAGCAGGATTGCCGTCAGCGCCGTAGCGCCGCTGCGAAGAATCGTCATTGGGCAGCTTTCTTGGCCAGCTTTTGCTTGTCGGCGCGCGCCTTGCGCTGCGCGGCGGCCTCGTCCGGATCGAGGTAGCGGAACGTTTTTGCGACGGCGTCGAGCATCAGCACGCCGTCCTTGCCCGCCGTCAGCGACATGTTGTTGAGCGTGACAATGCGCTGCAGGTTGGCCATGTCGGCGGCGAAAGCGCCGATGTCGTGGTAGCTGCCGCTGACCTTGATGTCGATCGCCTGCTCGGCGTAGTAATCGCGCACCATCACGTTGCCTGGCTTGAACAGCTCGAACTGCAGGCCGCGACCGAGGCCGGCCTGGTTGATGTCGGTCAGCAGCGCGGCCATTTCGGCCTTGCTCGGCAGCTGCTTTTGCAGCCGCTCGACATATTGGTCCACTTGCGCCTTTTGAACCTGCAACGCCTCGAGGTTGATCGCCTGCGCCATCTTGATCGTGTACGCTTCGCGCAAGTTCATTTCCTGCTGCGCCAGCGCGTCGTGTTCTTCGAACTGGCTGCTCCAGTAGCCGACCCAGCCGAGCGCGATGACGGCGGCCATCGCGCCGGCGGCGCACAGCACGCGCGGCGCCAGCGGCCACAGGCCCGGATGGCGCCCGGCGAGGCCCTGGAACTGGCCCGACAGCTGCGCGCCGAGTTCTTTCAGATTGATGTCCATGGAGGTCCGATCGGCGTTACTTGGAGCTGGCGCCAGGAGCGTCGGTCGCGACCTGGATGTCGCGCGGGCGCTTGATTGCGACCGCCAGCGTGAATTCGACCACTTTCCTGCCCGTCTTGCTCTGGGCCAGCGGCACCGCCCGCACTTCGGTCAGCTCGGGCCGTTCCAGCCATGGTGAGGCGCCGCCGAGGTTGCGCAGCAGTTCGGCGACCCGCTCCTGCGACTGCGCCAAGCCGGACAGGGTGACACGCTGGCCATCCTGCTTGAACCCCTTCAGGTAGACGCCGGACGGCGCCTGCTTGACCAGTTCGTCGAGCAGGTAGACCGGCTGGTTGCGGTCGCCCTGCAGGTCCTCGACTGCCTGCTGGCGCGCTTTCAACGCTTCGATCTCCTGCTTCAAGGTAGCGATCGCGGCGATTTTTTTGTCCAGTTCGGCGTTGGCGTTTTTCAGCACCAGGTTGCGTTCGTTCTGGATCGAGATGCGGCTGGCGTTGTAGCCGCCAACGACCAGCACGACCGCCACGCCGAGGATGCCGCCCAGCGCCAGCAGCGCGGCGAAGGCGTTCCGCTTGAGCTTGCGCTTGGCTTCCCGGTGCGGGAGAAGATTAATCCTGATCATCAGCCAAATCTCCTCAGCGCCAGGCCACAGGCGACCAGGTAAGCCGGCGCCTCGGCGCGCAACTGCGATTCGCGCACCTCGGGTCCAAGCTGCATGCCCTTGAACGGTGACACCACGGCGGTGGAAATTTTGGTGCGGTTGGCGATCATGTCGAGCAGGCCGGGAATTAGCGCACAGCCGCCGGCCAAAAACAGCTGGTCGACGCGGGTGTACGGCGTCGACGTGTAGAAAAACTGGATTGCCCGGGTTACTTCCAGCGCGGCGTTTTCGAGGAAGGGGTTGAGCAGTTCGGCCTGGTAGTTTTCCGGCAGCTCGCCAGCTTTTTTCTTGGCGTCGGCCTCCTCGAACGACAGGCCGTAGGCGCGCACGATGTCTTGCGTGAGCTGGTTGCCGCCGAACGAATGCTCGCGCTCGTAGAGCGTTTCGCCGCCGGTCATCACCGAAATATGGGTGACCTGCGCGCCGATCTGGAACAAGGCGATGATCTGGTCCTGCCCGCCCGGCATCTGGTCGGTGATTCTTTCGAGCCCGGCGCGCGCGGCGTAGGAATCGATGTCCATCACCACCGCCGTCAGGCCGGCCGCTTCGGCGATGGCGACGCGGTCCTCGACTTTTTCCTTGCGCGCCGCTGCCAGCATGACGTCGATGTCGTCGGGCGAGTTGGCAGCCATGCCGAGCACGTCGAAGTCGAGGCTGACCTCATCGAGGGCGAACGGGATGTACTGGCTGGCCTCGGATTCGACCTGCACCTCGAGCTGGTCTTCCGTCAGCCCGGCCGGCAAGATGATTTTCTTGGTGATCACCGACGCCGGCGGCATGCCCAGCGCGACCAGCCTGACGCGGGTACCGCTCTTCTTCCAGACCCGGCGCACCGCTTCCGACACTTGCTCGATGTTTTCGATATTGCCGTCGACGACGGCGCCGCGCGGCAGCGGTTCGGAGGCATAGCGCTCGAGACGCAGCACATTTTTGCCGCCGTCGGCCAGCTCGACCAGGCGCACGCCGGATGTGCTGATGTCCAGGCCCAGCAAAGGGGGACTGGATGGCCCGAACAAGGAACCTAGATTGACCATCACGCGCGTGCTCCTCACCTACCTGGATCGTTACTTACGTTGCAAAAGTTTCTGTGCAGAACGAATAATGAAAACGCCCGCAGACGGGTATCTTGTTATAAAACCGTTATTTAGATCAGACATATAAGGCAATACATTAAATCGTAGCAACAAGCATCCAAGCCGTAAAGATATTTCTACGCTGGAATATTGTAGAGTTGGGCGGATTTGCGACACTCTGTGAACCGCGTGACATCTAAGTTGTCGGCGGGGTCACAGCGATCTTGAACCGGGACCTCAACCGAGTCGGGTTGCGTGGTAAAGGGCGTGCTTTATAATGAGGCGCATCAATATAGCGAAAGATTCGACCCGCATGAAATCTTCGACAACGGACAGCAAGCAATCCCCTCCCCGGCCAGGCAAGCCCAAGAACACGCCCAAGCGTGTGCTGCTGACCCTGCTCGGCATTTTGGCCGGCACCGCGCTGGCCGGCGTGCTGGTGGTGGTGTTCGCGCTGGCCATGGCGTACCCGAACCTGCCGGCGCTCGACACGCTGACCGACTACCGGCCCAAGATGCCGCTGCGAATTTTTTCGTCGGACGGCGTGCTGATCGGCGAATTCGGCGAAGAGCGCCGCACCCTGGTGCGCATCAACGATATTCCGGACGTCATGAAGAAGGCCGTGCTGTCGATCGAAGACGCCGGCTTCTATCAGCACGGCGGGGTCGACTACCTCGGCATCTTGCGCGCGGCGCTGCACAACGCCAGCGGCGGCGCGCGCCAGGGCGCTTCCACCATCACCCAGCAGGTGGCGCGCAATTTCTTTCTGTCGTCCGAACAGACATTGAAGCGCAAGGCCTATGAAGTGCTGCTGGCCTGGAAAATCGAGAAGAACCTCACCAAAGACCAGATCCTCGAGGTCTACATGAACCAGATTTACCTCGGCCAGCGCGCGTTCGGCTTTTCGTCGGCGGCGCAGATTTACTTCGGCAAGAACCTGAAAGACATCAGCATCGCCGAGGCGGCAATGCTGGCCGGCCTGCCGAAGGCGCCGTCGGCCTACAATCCGGTGGTCAACCCGAAACGGGCGCGTACTCGCCAGCAGTACATCCTGATCCGCATGCACACACTGGGCTACCTCACCGACGCCCAGTTCGAAGCGGCTAAAATCGAGCCGCTCAAGATCAAGACCGACAGCGGCGAATTCGGCGTGCACGCCGAGTACGTCGCCGAGATGGCGCGCCAGCTGGTGTACGAGCAATTCAAGGAAGAGACCTACACGCGTGGCCTGAATGTCTTCACCACGGTGACCAAGGCCGACCAGGACGCCGCCTACCTGGCGCTGCGGCGCGGCGTGATGGAGTACGAGAAGCGCCATGCCTACCGCGGCCCTGAATCGTACATCGACATCCCGACGACCAAGGAAGAAGCCGACGAGGCGATCGAAACCGAGCTGGCCGAGCATACCGACAGCGACGACATCATCGCCGCGATGGTGCTGCGCGCCAGCCCGACCGGCATCACGGCGGTGACGGCGTCGGGCGAGGAGATCAAGATCAGCGGCGCCGGCCTGACTTTTGCAAAGGAGTGGCTCACTGAAAAGGCGGCGCCGACCAAGCGCGTCAAGCGCGGCGCCGTAATCCGCGTCACGCAGGAAGGCGGCACCACCTGGAGCGTGACACAGATGCCGCAGATCGAGTCGGCTTTCGTCGCCGCCGACACCACCGACGGCGCAATCCGCGCGCTGGTTGGCGGCTTCGACTACAACCGCAACAAGTTCAACCACGTCACGCAAGCGTGGCGCCAGCCGGGCTCCTCGTTCAAGCCGTTCATCTATTCGGCCTCGCTCGAGCGCGGGCTGTCGCCGGCCACCCTCATCAACGACGCGCCGATCAGTTTTGATGCCGGCCAGACCGGCGGCCAAGCGTGGGAGCCGAAGAACTACGACGCCAAGTACGACGGTCCGATGACGATGCGGCGCGGCCTGACCAAGTCGAAGAACATGATTTCGATCCGCATCCTCAACAAGATCGGCGCCAAGTACGGCCAGGAATACGTCACCCGCTTCGGCTTCGACGCCGACAAGAACCCGCCATACCTGACACTGGCGCTCGGTGCCGGCGCGACCACGCCGCTGCAGTTGGCCGGCGCCTACGCGGTGTTCGCCAACGGCGGCTACCGCGTCAGCCCGTACCTGATTTCGAAGGTCACCGACTCCGACGGCAAGGTGCTGTCGCAGGCCAATCCGGACAAGGCCGGCGTCGAGGCCAACCGCGTCATCGACGAGCGCAATGCCTTCCTGGTCGACAGCATGCTCAAAGACGTGGTGCGCTTTGGCACCGCGACCAAGGCGCTGGTGCTCAAGCGCCCCGACATCTCCGGCAAGACCGGCACCACCAACGATTCGATCGACGCCTGGTTCGCCGGCTATTCCTCGAAGCTGGTGGGCATCGCCTGGATCGGCTACGACCAGCCGAAAAACCTGGGCAACAAGGAAACCGGCGGCGGCCTGGCCCTGCCGATCTGGATCGGCTACATGCAAAAGGCGTTGAAAAACTACCCGGTGGAAGAGCGGGTGGTACCGTCCGGCCTGGTGCAAGTGGGAGAAGAGTATTACTACGCCGAGAATCCGCCGGGAACCGGGGTGACGAGCCTGGACGTCGGCACGCGCGGCACCCCGGCCGAGGAGAAGCAGAAGGATGCGGTCAAGAACGAGTTGTTTTAACCGCTCACTGCAAAACCGTCGCGCCCAGCTTAGAGGGTGACCTCCGCCCCACCCTGCGCGCCGGCCAGCAGCGACAGCGCGGCAAACAATTCCGAGCCGTCGCGCGTGTTGATCCACTGCTCGCCGACCCGCTTGTAATGAAAACCGCCCGACTTGGCCGCCACCCACAGCTCCTGCATCGGGGCCTGGCTGTTGACGATGATCTTGCTGCCGTTGTCGATGAATTCAATCTCGAGCACGTTGCCGCTGCGCTTGCACTCGACGTCGAGCACGTCCTCGTCATTTAAGCGGTCAAGCGCCGCTTCGATCGTCGTGAGGGTCGACTCGGCCAGGCCGAGAAATTCTGTTTCGCTCATCATGCTACACTCCAAAGTCTTAATCCAACCGTGATTCTAATCGTGAAGTCATCCCTTGCGCTCATTATCGGCGCCGCCGCGCTGTTGGCAGGCTGCGGCCAGCCCGGCCCGCTGTTCATGCCGAAGCCCCCCCAATCGGCTGCCGCGCCGGCTGCGCCACCCGCGATACCAGTGATCCCGCCTTCTTCCCCACCATCCTCGCAACAATAAACACGAAAACATGCCGCATTTTTCTTATCAAGCCGGCGTCCTGCACGCCGAAAGCAAGTCCTTGTCCAACATCGCCGAACAGTTCGGCACGCCGACTTACGTCTACTCGAAGGCGGCACTGCTGGAAAATTTCGATTCCTACGCCAACGCCTGCGCGGGGCGCGATGCGCTGGTGTGCTACGCCATGAAGGCCAACTCGAACCTGGCGATCCTCGACATCCTGGCGCGCCGCGGCGCCGGCTTCGACATCGTCTCGGGCGGCGAACTGCTGCGCGTGATCGCCGCCGGCGGCGATCCGGCCAAGGTGATTTTCTCGGGCGTCGGCAAGACCGTCGCTGAAATGCGCCTGGCACTGGCCCACGACATCCTGTGTTTCAACGTCGAGTCGATCCCCGAACTGCACCGCCTCAACGAAGTGGCAGGCGCGATGGGCAAGACCGCGCGCGTGTCGCTGCGGGTGAACCCGAACGTCGACGCCAAGACCCACCCCTACATCGCCACCGGCCTGAAAGCGAGCAAGTTCGGCGTGGCTTTCGACGATGCGCTGGCGACTTACCGCACCGCCGCCGGCCTGCCGCACCTGACAGTGGCCGGCATCGACTGCCACATCGGCTCGCAGTTGCTGGACGACGCCCCGCTGCTCGAAGCGCTCGATAAACTGATCGAACTGATTGACGCGCTGGCGCGCGAGGGCATCGTGCTGCACCACCTCGACATTGGCGGCGGCCTGGGCATTAACTACGGCGAAGCCGGCGAAGCCGAACCGGTGCCGGTGGCGGACTACCTGGGACGGCTGTTCAAGCGGATCGACGCCTGGCGCGCCGAGTGCTACGCCGGCGCGCCGATCAAGGTGATTTTCGAGCCGGGCCGCTCGATTGTCGGCGATATCGGCGTGCTGCTGACGAACATCGAATTCTTAAAACCCGGCCAGGAAAAGAATTTTTGCGTGGTCGATGCGGCCATGAACGACCTGATGCGCCCTGCCCTGTACCAGGCGTGGATGGACGTGCAGCCGGTGGTTGCGCGCGCCGGCGAGGCCCACACCTACGACGTCGTCGGCCCGGTATGCGAGTCGGGCGACTGGCTGGCGCGCGAACGCGCCCTGGTGGTGGCGCCGGGTGACCTGCTGGCGATCATGAGCGCCGGCGCTTACGGCCTGACGATGTCGTCGAACTACAACACGCGCGGGCGCGCCGCCGAAGTCATGGTCGACGGCGATTGCGTCCACCTGATCCGCCAGCGCGAAAACCCGGCCGATCTGTTCGCGCTCGAGTCGATCATTAAATAGAGGATTACAAAGCGCTGCCGCTGCGCGCATTCGCTTGATGCGGCTGCGCGCGCGCGGCCGGTTTTGCCAGCTTCCAGTAAATCCGCAGTCCCAGCAGCACAGCGACGATCGCACCGAAGATGATCGGCTGCTCGAAGTCTTGCTTGCCCGCCTTCATCCACCAGAAGTGCAAAATGCCCAACGGCGCGACCAGGTAGATCAGCCGGTGCAGCCATTGCCAGCGCTTGCCGCCCAATCGCCTGATCATGCCGTTAGTGCTCGTAATGGCCAGGGGAATGAGCAGCACGAAGGCGCTGAAACCGACCGTGATGAACGGGCGCTTGAGCACGTCCTTCCACATCTCGGCGACATCGAAGAAATGGTCGAACCAGAGGAAGGTCATGAAGTGCAGGAAAGCGTAAAAAAAGACGAACAGCCCGATCTCGCGGCGCAGTTTCAGTATCCAGTTCCAACCGGTGAACTTGCGCAGCGGCGTCACCGCCAAGGTCATGCACAGGAAGTACAGCACCCAGTCGCCAGTGCCGCGCGTGATGTGCTCGAGCGGCTCGACCAGTTGCTGCGTGACGGTGAGGTAGGTCATCTTCGCCACCGGCACCAGCGCCAGCGCGAAGACGGCCGCCTTGATGGCGCCGACCTGGCGCGCTGTCGGATTGAACTTGGCCATGGCGTCAGAAGTTCTTTTTGAGGTCCATGCCGGTGTACAGCGACGCCACCTGCGGGTAGCCGTTGAACATCAGCGTCTTTCTCTTCTTCTGGAAAAAACCGTCCTCGCCGATGCGCCGTTCGGTCGCCTGCGACCAGCGCGGATGGTCGACCTCGGGATTGACGTTCGAATAAAAACCGTACTCGGACGGCGCCGACACGTTCCATGCCGTCTTCGGCTGGTCCTTGACGAAGCGGATCTTGACGATCGACTTGGCGGATTTAAACCCATACTTCCACGGCACGATTACCCGCACCGGCGCGCCGTTCTGGTTCGGCAACACCTGGCCGTACATGCCCATCGTCAGTAACGTCAACGGATGCATCGCCTCGTCCATCCGCAAGCCTTCGACATACGGCCACTCGAGCACGCGGCTGCCGACGCCCGGCATCTGCTTCTTGTCGGCCAGGGTGATGAACTCGATGTATTTGGCGTTGCCGGTCGGCTCGACTTTTTTAATCAATTCGGACAGCGAAAAACCGACCCACGGGATCACCATCGACCAGCCTTCGACGCAGCGCAAGCGGTAGACCCGCTCTTCGAGCGGCGCCAGCCTGGTTAAACTGTCAAGGTCGAGCGTCATCGGCTTTTTGACTTCGCCTTCAATCGACACCGTCCACGGCCTGGTTTTGAGCGTGTCGGCGTTGGCGGCCGGCTCCGACTTGTCGGTACCGAACTCGTAAAAATTATTGTAGGTCGAGGCGTCCTTGAATGGCGTCTGCTTTTCCATGGTGGAATAAGCCGGATTGCGCTTGCCGGCAAATTTCTGGGCGGCGGGCGCATCAGCGGCGAAGGCCTCGCGGTTGGCCATTTCCCACAGCGCACTGCCAACGGCGGCGCCGGCCGCCATCCGGGCGATGAACTTGCGGCGCGATTCGTAAACTTCCTGCGGCGTGATTTCGGACGAAAACGGCAGGTCGACGCCGTTCGGGCTACGTTTGATCAGCATGGGTTCTCCGGCAATTCAGTGATGTGTGGAAAGCGGTTTGTCGTGGACATAGGCTTACCTTACACTATCCTGCCAAATATTTCCGTGCGCTGCGGAACCTACAGCTTGCCGTACGAATGCAAGCCCGACAAAAACATGTTCACGCCAAGGAAAGCAAACGTCGTCACCAACAGGCCGATCAGCGCCCACCAGGCCGCCACTCGTCCGCGCAGGCCCGACATCAGGCGCATGTGCAGCCAGGCGGCGTAGTTGAGCCAGACGATCAGCGCCCAGGTTTCCTTCGGGTCCCATGACCAGTAGCCGCCCCAAGCGTCGGCCGCCCACAGCGCGCCGAGGATGGTGGCGACGGTAAAGAAGGCGAAGCCGACCGAGATGGCCTTGTACATGACGTCGTCGAGCACTTCGAGCGGCGGCAAGCGGTCAACCAGAAGGCCATGCGACTTGAGCAGGTAGGCCGAACCGACCATCGCCGCCAGCGCGAAGGTGCCGTAACCGATAAAGTTGGCCGGCACGTGGATCTTCATCCACCAGCTTTGCAGCGCAGGCACCAGCGGCTGGATGTCGGCGGCGTCGCGGGTGACGGTGTACCACAGCAGGAAAGCGACCGCGGCTGCGATGATCAGCAGCACGAACGGGCCCAGCTGGCGGGTGGCGTAGCGCTGCTCATAGTACAGATAGAACATGGCGGTGATCATCGAGAACAGGATGAACACTTCGTACAGGTTCGACACCGGGATGTGGCCGACGTCGACGCCCACCAGATAGGATTCGTACCAGCGCACCATCATGCCGGTAAAGCCGAGGATCACGCCGGCCCAGCACAGTTTGGAGCCGACCGACAGGCCGAAACCGGAACGCGAGATCAGGCCGATCCAGTAGAACACGGTGGAGAACACGAACATCGCGCTCATCCACAAAATCGCCGACTGCGACGACAGCATGTATTTGAGGAAAAACTTCTTGTTGGCCATGTCGAGGTTGCCGGCGTACAGGAAGATTGCCCACAGCGACAGCAGCGCGATGACCGGCATCAGCCAGCGCACCGGCTTCCAGTGCCACGCCAGCGCGATAAAAGTCGGCGCGGTCAGCACCAGGATCGCTTTTTCGTAGTAATCCATGAAGTTGCCGTAGCGATTCAGGGCGAACACGACACCGCCCAGCAGCACGGCGGCGAACAGCCAGTCGAGCGCGCCGAGGCGGCGGAAATAGCCGGGCGCCTGCGCGTAGGTCTGGGTTGAAGTTTGAGGTTGTAACAGTTCCATTATTTTTCTCCTGGGACTACCAGCGCTGCGGCGCTTGGCCAGCTTACGCCGATTGTGGCAGTTTCGCTTTCATGTCATTGAATTCATGTTCAAAATCAAGCGTCTTGCGCTGGGTGCTCATCGCCATCAGCGCGCGGCTACCGGGCTGGCCATCGCCGGCGTCGCTGAGCCACACCCACAGCCGGCGTTCGCGGATGTAGAACATCGAAAAAACGCCCAGCACCAGGAACAGGCAGCCGAGATAGACCACTTTTTTGCCGGGCGAGCGGGACACCTGCAGCACCGACGCTTTAATTTCGACAAATTCGTCGAGCTGCAGGTAGACCGGCGCGCCGTAAAAGAAACTGTCAGACAGCGCGTTGGTGGCCAGTTGCAGGAAGCGGGCGTGGGTGTCGTCGGCATTGACCGCAGCCTTGCCGTCGCGTTCGCGCGCGGCTTGCCACAATTCCCACAAGGTGCCGTTGAGCATTTTAAGGAAGACATTGGCGGCGTTGCGCTGTTCCGCTTCCGGCACCTTGAGCGAACCGATAAATTCCGACATCGCCATGAAACCGCCCCCCTTGCCCGCGCCGCTTCCGGCGAAGATGGCGAGGGTCTTTGCGCTCGATTCCTCGAGCTGCTTTGCCAGTGCCAGGGCGCCGGCGCTGGCGCTGCCGTCAGAAGGGATCGCGCGCTTCGCATAACGGGCAGCGGCCAGCGCACGCAGGGCCGGATCGGCCAGCGCGGCGCGCAGGCGCATCCATTCGCGCACGCTGTACTCGTCATCGGCGGGAATGCGCAGGAAACTGAAGGCGTCGGACGGCGATTCGCGCATGCCGGCCAAAAACACTTGCACGCCGTCGATGGTGACCGGCTGCATGTAGTTCTGAAATTCGCGGGCCTGGCCGGTCTTGTCGCGCAGCTTGTACTGCACGCTTGGGCCAACGTTCTTCAAGTCCTTGTTATTGGCGTTCTTGGCGGCCGAGCCGGAGTGCTTGTCGAGCGTGAGGGCAAACTGCTGTTCGAGGCTTTGCCCCTTGGTCACCGCGCGCACGTCGGCGCCACCGATGTTTTCGACGTTAAATGGACGAAATCCCGACCACTCCACCGAATACTGCTCGCCGCCGCGCTTGAGGTCGGTCGCGGCGCCGACTTCGCCGGCCAGTGCGAAGCTTTGGCTGTCGACCCCTGCCATTGGAAAGCCGGTCAGCTTGAGCTTGCTGCCGCCGTCCTCAAAACTCGACTGGTACATCGCCACGCCCTTGTAGATCAGCGGCTTGTTCACTTCGATGGTGGCGGCAAAGCTGTTGCCGGTCTCGTGGTCGCGGATCAATACGTCGCTGGCGAACAGCTTGGGCATGCCGGTCGAGTAGAAATCGATGGTGAATTTCTTCAGCATGATATCGAACGGCAAGTCCTGCACCAGCACCCCGCTTGCCTGCGGGATGATGGCCGTCTGGCTGCTGCCGCCTTCCGGAATCATGGTGTTGCCGCGGAAAGTGGGATTACCCAGGCCCAGCCTGTGGCGGGCCGGAATGTCGGCGATCACGCCGGTGCCGCCGAACGGAGTTTTGCCCATGAACCACTGCTGGAAGCGGATCGGCAGGTCCGAGTCGAGCATGCCGCCGACCAGGATGATGATGATCGAGCTATGGGCGAAGATGTAGCCGAACTTGTTGGCCGCGCCCTTGCGCGCCGCTACTAGCGTGCCGTTGCCCTTGTCGACGATTTTAACGGCGTAGCCGGCGTCGCTCAGCCGCGCGGCGCTCTGGCTTGCCAGCTCAAAGCGTGGCAACGTCGAGTTCCATTCGGCCTTGTGGTGGAAATTGCGCAGCGATTCCTCGCGCACGTTTTCGCGCCAGCTGCGCATGTCCTTGATCATCTTCGGGCCGTTGCGGGCGATGCACAGCGCGGTCGAAGCGATCAGGAAGGTCAGGATCAGCAGGAACCACCAGGCCGAATACACAGCGTACAGGCCAATTTTGTTGAACACTTCGAACCAGAACGGCCCGAACTGGTTGACATAGTTCGGCATCGGCTCGTTTTGCTTCATCACGGTGCCGATCATGGAGGCGATGGCGATGATGGTAAGCAAGCTGATGGCAAACCGCATCGACGACACCAGCTCGACCGCTTCGGCCGGCGCGCCGCGCCTGGTTTTCAATTCAATTCCGGTGGTGTTCATACTGGACAATTTCCTGTGCTGCGGGTCGGGCACTGCGCCATTGACTCTCGAGGATATCAACAAAAAGGGCAGCCCGCTTGCGCTGCCGCCCTTTCAGGTGATGCCGGCTGGCGCGCCCGTACTGCCCGCCTCCGTGTGCTTACGCGTTTGCTTACTTCAGGCCGGCGATATAGTCGGCAACGGCTTTCATTTCGTCGTCCGACAATCGCTTGGACAGCGTTGTCATCTGGGCGCTGTTCTTGCGTCCGCCGGCGCGGAAGTTCACCAGTTGGGCGACGGTGTAATCCTGGTGCTGCCCGGCCAGGCGCGGATACTGGCTCGGCAAGCCGCCGCCGTTGGCGCCATGGCAGCTGGCGCAGGCGGCAACGCCTTTGTCGGCAATGCCGCCGCGATAGATTTTTTTACCCAGCTCGAGCGTGTCCTTGTTCCTGGCGGCGCCCGGCTTTTGCTGCTGCGTGCCGAGGTAGGCGGCGATGTTTTTCTTTTCAGCATCCGTCAGCATCTTGGCGTACGTCGTCATGAGCGGATGATTGCGGTCCGGGCCGGTGAATTCGACCAGTTGCTTGTAGGTGTAGCTCTCGATCTGGCCAGCCAGTTTCGGATTGGCGGCGATGGTCGAATTGCCGGCGGCGCCGTGGCAGGAAACGCAGGCCGGCAGGCCACGCGCAGCGTCGCCCGCGTCGTACAGCGTGCCGCCCTTGGCGACGTCGGCCTTGATCACGGCCGGCGCCGCTGCGCCGCTGGCTGGCGGCTGCTGCGCTGCGCAAACGAGACCGGAAACCGCCAGGGTCGCTACCAACAAGGATTTCACAAACACACGATTCATTCAGCCACCCTGAGACGAAAGTCAAAAATTAGTTTTATGTATTAGTTTTATATAATTGTGCAAGCCAAATGACGGCGGCTTAGCTCCAATCGTAACCCCTTATTGTACAATAGCTTTCTTGCGTTATCGCTCCCTTTTGTCGCATTTTCTCCCTCCCTATGTCCAAACTTTGGCAAGCCCGCTTCTTTACGACCGTCAACCAACTACGCGACCTGCCCGACACGCAGGCGCCCGAAATCGCCTTTGCAGGGCGCTCGAATGCCGGCAAATCGACCGCCATCAACATTCTGACCAATCAGAAGGGGCTGGCGTTCGCCTCCAAAACGCCGGGCCGGACCCAGCACATCAATTACTTTTCGATCGGCGGCGCCCAGGTCGGCCAGCACCGCAAGGACGTCACCATCGTCGAGGAAATCGAGGCCTTCCTGGTCGACTTGCCCGGCTACGGTTACGCCGAAGTGTCCGGTTCGGCCAAGCTGCACTGGCAAAGGCTACTGGGCGACTACGTCCAGCGCCGCGAACAGCTCGCCGCGCTGGTGCTGATCATGGATTCGCGCCGCCCGTTCACCGAGCTCGACGTGCAGATGCTCGAATGGTTCGCCCCGACCGGCAAGCCGATCCACTGCATCCTGACCAAGGCGGACAAGCTCAACCGCAACGAATCGACCAACGTGCTGCGCCAGGCGCGTATGATGCTCGAAAGCTATGTCGACGAGGACGGCGAAGGCTTCCCGTTCACCGTGCAGCTGTTCTCGGCCCTCAAGCGGGTCGGCATCGACGAAGCGAACGCCAAGATCATCGACCTGCTCGGGCTGACCGATGTGCCGTTCGACCCGGACGCGGTGCTGGTCGATCCGGTCGACTCAGTCGACCCTGACGGCGCTAACGCATAACTTTTTTTATCGAGAGACCATGCCCGCCATTCCTTTCGCCGCCTACCCCGCCATCCGACTGCGCCGCATGCGGCGCGACCCGTTCTCGCGCGCGCTGATGCGCGAGAATACGATCACGCCGGCCGACCTGATCTACCCGGTGTTCATCCTCGATGGCGTCGGCCAGCGCCAGCAGGTCGCCTCGATGCCGGGTGTCGAGCGGGTATCGGTCGACTTGCTGTTGGAAGTGGCGCAGGAATGCGTGACCTTGGGCATTCCGGTGCTGGCAATTTTCCCCGTGATCGACGCCGCGCTGAAAACCTACGACGGCATCGAGGCGCTCAACCCCGACGGTCTGGTGCCGCGTGCGGTGCGGGCGTTGAAAAGCCGCTTCCCGGAACTGGGCATCCTGACCGACATCGCGCTCGACCCGTACACCACGCATGGCCAGGATGGCCTGCCGGATGAATCGGGCTACATCGTCAACGAACTGACCATCGCCATGCTGATCCGCCAGGCCCTGACGCACGCCGCCGCCGGCGTCGACGTGGTGGCGCCATCGGACATGATGGACGGGCGCATCGGTGCCATCCGCGCCGCGCTCGAAGAAGCCGGCCACATCCACACCCGCATCATGGCGTATTCGGCCAAGTATGCGTCGGCGTTCTACGGCCCGTTCCGCGACGCGGTAGGCTCCTCGGCCAACCTCGGCAAGGCCGACAAGAACACCTACCAGATGGACCCGGCCAACAGCGACGAGGCGCTGCGCGAAGTGGCGCTCGACCTGGCCGAAGGCGCCGACATGGTGATGGTCAAGCCCGGCATGCCGTACCTGGACATCGTGCGCCGGGTAAAAGACGAGTTCCGCGTGCCGACCTTCGCCTACCAGGTCAGCGGCGAATACGCGATGATCAAGGCGGCCGCGCAAAACGGCTGGCTCGACCACGACAAAGTCATGATGGAATCGATGATGGCGTTCAAGCGCGCCGGCGCCGATGGCGTGCTGACGTATTTTGCGCGCGACATCGCGCGCCTGCTGCGCGACAAGCGCCAAGGCTAGGGCCCATCAGCGCGAGGCCCGCCGGTATTCAGGGAACATTTCCTTGAACAGGAAGGCCTCCAGCGTGGCGCTGTCCTGCGGCCGCGCGCTCATCGTCACCACCCGTTGCAGGCGGTGCGAATCCCATTCGAAATCGCCGGTCTTTTCCTTGCGGATCAGCTCGACCATCTTCTTGACGATGGCGGTCTCGACATCGACCTCGGTGCCCTGCTCCACCGTCAACTGCTGCAACCAGCGCCGCTTGAAGTTCGGGTTCCAACCGCGAAATTTCAGTTCGGCGCTGTGGAAAGTCTTGTTCGAAATGCTGAACACGCCGCCGGTCTCGTTGCGGTCGTCGCCGCGGCTGCGCCCGTTCGCCGCCGCGATGTTGGCCATCGCGATGCGGGTTGCGCGGGCGTTCTCGCTTTCCTCGGCCGGCTCGTTGCCCGGGTCCCTGGCGCCCCTGGCCTTGCGGCGCGCTTCGATGTAAGCCTGCATGTCGGCTTCGGGCGGCGGCGGCGTGGTCACCGGTTTCGGCTCGGCTTGCACCACGTTGACCGGTTTTTCATCGGGCAAAGTAATCGTATTTGGCAGGCGCTTGATCTGTACCGGCGGCGTCTTTGGCGTTTTCTTGGGCGCCTGCTGCTGCTGCGGTTTTGGTTTCGGCTTGCCTGGCGGCAGCGGTGCGATGTACACGATCGCGGCGCCGGCCGGCGGCGCGGCGTGCTTCTCCCGGTGGTCCTTGGTCAGGAAAAAGAGCGCCACCAACAACAGATGCAGCAGCACCGTCAAGACGAGACCGGTACGGTTGGCGCCGCGCACGCCGTACGGCGTCGCTGCCACGCTCAAAGCGTGGCCGCAATGGGCGCAAATACCATCGTGTTCCGGTGAAAAATGGGAGTGGTCGCGCAAAATGAATACGGCTTTCCGAGGGACGGCGTCAAAGGCAGCACAAGAGGCGCAGTCTAACCGTTTTGCGGCGGCTGCGCACGCGCGGGTACTTGTGCAGCTTACAAGACAGCCTGCCTGGCGGTTGTTACAGAATGTATCGGCTGAGCCTCGCCTAAGCTTTCCCCCGCCAGCCGATCAACGCATCAACGTATCAACGTATCAACGTATCAACCTATCAACGCGCCGCGTCGAACTCCTTGAGCTGGACGTCGGTCATCGGCCCGATGCCGCTGAAGCGGTCCAGGTACAGGTAAATCACCGGCGTGATGTACAGCGTGACCACTTGCGAGAACAGCAGGCCGCCGACCACCGCCAGGCCGAGCGGCTGGCGCAGTTCGGCGCCGGCGCCCAGGCCCAGCGCGATCGGCAGCGCGCCCATCAGCGCGGCCAGCGTGGTCATCAGGATCGGCCGCAGACGCAAAATGCACGCTTCGCGGATCGCCGCCTCCGGCGCCATGCCGCGGTTGCGCTGGGCGTCGAGGGCGAAGTCGATCATCATGATGGCGTTTTTCTTGACGATGCCGATCAGCATCAGGATGCCGATGATGGCGATCATGGTCAGGTCGAGGCCGAACAGGCGCAGCGTCAACAGCGCCCCCACCGCCGCCGACGGCAGGCCGGCGAGGATCGTCAGCGGATGGATGTAGCTCTCGTAGAGCACCCCGAGCAGCACATAAATGACGCCCAGCGCGGCGACGATCAGGATGATCTGGCTCGATTGCGAATCCTTGAACACGGCCGCGTCGCCGCCGTACTTGGTGATAATCGACGGCGGCAGCTTCATGTCGCGGCCCATCTTGTCGATCGCGCCGGTGGCCACGCCCAGCGGCACGTCCGGCGCCAGATTGAACGACAGCGTGATCGCCTGCAGCTGGCCCTGGTGGTTGACCGAGATCGGGCCGACCGTGCGCTCGACCCGCGCGAACGAGGACAGCTGCACCAGCGCGCCTTGTTTGCTGCGCACCGACACGCGCGCGAGCGCATCGTCAAACTGGCGATCGCCCAGGTCTGCCTCGAGGATCACGTTGTAGCTGGCGGCCGGCGCGTAGATGGTCGACACCTGGCGCTCGCCAAAGGCGGCGTACAGCGCGGTGCGCACGTCGGCCATCTGGACCCCCAGCACGTTGGCTTTGTCGCGGTCGATCCTGAGCTGGGCCTGCAGGCCGCTGTTTTGCGAATCGCTGGTGACGTCGCGGAAGCTGGGGTCGTTGCGCATCGCCTGCTGGAACTTGGCGGCCCACTCGCCGAGCGAATCGGAACTGACGCTTTGCAGCGTGTACTGGTAGCGGCTCTTGCTGGGCCGCCCACCCAGCTGCAGGTTCTGGATCGGGCTGAGGTACACCGCGATGCCGGGAATGGCGCGGGTGGCGCGGCGCACGCGGTCGAGCACTTGCGCCATCTTGTCGCGCTCGGCGCGCGGCTTGAGCACCAGGAACATGCGTCCGCTGTTGCCGCCGCCCGTAAACGACGTCACGTCCTTGACGGCCGGATCGGCCATCAGCACCGCCACCACTTTTTCCTGCAGCTCGAGCAGCGCGGCCGATGAGGTGTCTTCGGCAGCTTCCGTGGTGACCCGGATCTGGCCCAGGTCTTCTTCGGGGAAGAAGCCTTTCGGGATCGTCACGTACAGCACCACCGACAATGCCAGGGTGCCCAGTGCAATGAGCAGCACCACGCTGCGGTGCGCCAGCGCGGTGTCGAGCGAGCGCGCGTAGCCGTTGCGAACGCGCGTGAAGCCGGCTTCGAAGTGGCGCCCGATGAAACTCTTTTCGCCTTCGCCGTTGTCGACGTGGGCCGGCAGCAGGCGGCTGGCGAGCATCGGCACCAGCGTCAGCGAGACAATCGCCGAGACCAGGATCGCCAGCCCGACCACCACCGCGAATTCGTGAAACAGCAGGCCGATCACGCCCGGCATGAAGAAGATCGGGATGAACACGGCCACCAGCGAGATCGAGATCGAGACGATGGTAAAACCCATTTCCTTCGAGCCGACCAGCGCGGCGTCGAGCGGCTTCTTGCCCATCTCGATGTGGCGCACGATATTTTCCAGCACCACGATGGCGTCGTCGACCACCAGCCCGACCGCCAGCGTGATGCCGAGCAGCGAGACGTTGTTGAGACTGTAACCGAGCCAGTTGAGCAGCGCGATGGCGCCAAGCAGCGAGATCGGCATCGTCACCGCCGGAATGAAGGTGGCGGAGGCGCGGTGCAGGAACAGGAAAATCACCAGCACCACCAGCGCCACCGTCAGCGCCAGTGTCAGGTTGACGTCGTGGATCGCTTCGCGGATCGACACCGAGCGGTCGTTGACCAGGTTGATCTTGATCGAGGCCGGCACCTGCGACTGGAAGCGCGGCAGCAGCTCGCGCACCGCGTCGACCACCTGCACCGTGTTGGCATTCGGCTGGCGCTGCACCAGCAGCACGATCGAGCGCTCGCCGTTGTAGCTGCCGGCAGTCTTGACCGACTGGAAGCTATCCTCGACGGTGGCGACGTCTTTCAGGCGCACCGCTTCGCCATTGCGGTTGGCGACGATCAGTTCGGCAAACTCGGCGGCCTTCATCAGCTGGGCATTGCCCTGGATGGTCAGGGTCTGGCGCGGGCCGTCGAGGATGCCGAGCGGCGAATTCGAGTTGGCAGCGCGCAGCGCGATCGCCAGTTCGTCCATCGACAGGTTACGCGCGTTCATCAGGTCGGCCTTGGCGCGCACCCGCACCGCGAAGCGCTTCTGGCCGTTGACGCTGACCTGCGCCACGCCGGGCAAGGTCGACAGGCTTGGCGCGATCAGGTTTTCGGCGTAGTCGTTCAGCTCCGACAGGCTCAGCGAGGGCGACGTCATGGTCATGAACAGCACCGGCGCATCGGCCGGGTTGACCTTGCGGTAGGACGGCAGCTCCGTCATCTCCTGCGGCAGCTGGCGCTGGGCGCCGAGCAGCGCGGCCTGGACGTCGATGGCGGCGACGTTGACGTCGATGCTGGGGTTGAACTCGAGCGTCAGCGAGGTCTGGCCCTGGGTGCTGGTGGACGTGATCAGGTCGATCCCGGCAATCGTCGAGAACTGCTTCTCGAGCGGCAGCGCGACCGATGAGGCCATGGTTTCCGGGCTGGCGCCGGACAGATTGGCCGACACGTTGATGACCGGCGTGTTATAGCTCGGCAGCGCCGCCACCGGGATGCTGCGGTAGGCCAGGATGCCGACCAGGATCAGGCTGATCGACAGCAGCACCACCATGACCGGGCGCCGGATGCTCAGTTCGGAGATGTTCATGCCGGGGCATCCTTCCTGGCCACGCGCGTGGCGCCTGCCGGTTCGGCCGGTTCGGCCGGTTTCACTTTGCCGCCCGGGCGCAGGTTCTGCTTGCCCTCGGTAATGACCTGCTCGTCGCCGGCCAGGCCGGAGACGGCCGCGTTCAGCCCGAACCCATGCAGGCGCTCGACCGGCACCTGGCGCGCCGCCAAGTCGGCATCGACGACGTAGACGAAGGTGCCGCGCGTGTTGGTGATGATCGCCGTCTGCGGGATCACCACCGCGTTGGGCAGCGTCTGTACCGTCACCTTGGTGGTGACGTACTGGCCCGGCCACAGGCTGCTGTCGCGGTTGTCGAAGCGGGCCTTGACGCGGATCGTGCCGGCGACCGGATCGACCGCATTGTCGATGAAGCTGAGCGTGCCGGTGACGGCCTGGCCGGCGTCGCCAGCGCTGGCCTCTACCCGCACCACGCCGCTCTTCTGCGCCGCCAGCAGCTTGCCGAGCGCCGCTTCCGGCAAGGTAAAGGCGACATTGATCGGATCGAGCTGGGTGACCGAGGTCAGCGCGGTGGCCGGCTGCACCAGGCTGCCCGGGAACACGTTGATGGCGCCGACCCGGCCCGCCATCGGCGCACGGATCGTGTTGTAGCTGGCCGACACGCTCGTCGAGCGCAGCGCGGCCTGGTCGGCCGCCAGCAACGCGCGCGCCGCCTCGACCTGGCTTTTCAGCGTATCGACCGCGCTTTGCGACAGGAACTTCTGCGCCACCAGTTCCTCGCTGCGCTTGTACTGGCGCTCGACATCGGCCAGCGCCGCCTGGTTGCGCGCGATCTGGGCGCGCGCCTTGTCGACGTTGGCGCGGTCGCCGCGGTCGTCGAGCGAGAACATCAGTTCGCCTGCCTTGACGAACTGGCCTTCCTTGATGTGGACGGTGCGGATGGTGCTGGTGGTCTGCGGATGCAGCTCGACGCTGCTGACCGGGGTCACGCTGCCGTTTGACTGCAGCACGACCGGCACATCCTGGCGCTGCGGCTTGACGACGTTGACCGCGGTCGGCGGCTGGCCGGCGCCTTTCGCCGTGGCCGCGGATTTGGCCGGCTCGGCGCCGCCCTGCAGGTACCAGGCGGTAGCGCCGATGATGGCGATAGCGGCGGCAATGACGCCGATATTTTTCTTGTGCATGCTATTTTTCATGGCCGCCCAGATGGACGGCGGTTCCTGTTAATTGAGTTCAGTACGTCATTTTCCGGCGTAATACTCGGGCAGCACCAGCGTCACTTCGAGGCCGCCGTTGGGGTGGTTGGCCAGCGCGAGGGTGCCGCCATGCTGCTCGGCGATGTTGCGGGCGATCGTCAGACCCAGCCCGGTGCCGCCCGATTCGCGCGAACGCGAGCTCTCGACCCGGTAGAACGGCTCGAACACCCTGGCCTGCTCGGCTTCGGCGATGCCGGGGCCGGCGTCGCGGATGCGGATGCGCGCCGCGCCGGCCACCCGCTCGACCTTGACAGCGGCCTGGTGGCCGTACTTGACGGCGTTGTCGATCAGGTTGACCAGGCAGCGCCGCAAGCCCATCGGCCGGCCCATCAACGCCATCGCTGCACGGCCGCTGAGTTCGACCTGCTGGCCGGCGTCGCTGGCGTCAGCGCACACGCTGTCGAGCAGCGAATCGAAATCGAGGGCCTGCATGGTTTCGGTGGTGTCCATGCTGCGCGCCAGGTCGAGCCCTTCGCGCACCATCGCCTGCATCGCCGACAGGTCGCCCACCAGGCGCTCGCGCAGTTCGGCGTCGGCCACTTTTTCCAGCCGCAGGCGCAAGCGGGTCAGCGGGGTTTGCAGGTCGTGGGTGATGGCCGCCAGCATCTGGGTGCGCTGGAAGATGTACTGGCGGATGCGCGCCTGCATGGCGTTGAACGCGGCGCTGGCCTGGCGGATCTCGCTGGCGCCGGCCAAGGCCAGCGGCGGATGGTTGATGTCGTTGCCGAGGTCCTTGGCGGCCTGCGCCAGCTGCTCGAGCGGGCGGGTGGTCATGCGCGCAACCAGGTAGGCGAGGACGGCGATACTGACCAGGAACAGCCCGATAATGGTGGAAAAGTCGGTCTTGCCGGCGATCAGCGAGGAGCGCGGCGGCAGTACCGACAGGCGCAGCGATTCGCCGTCGCGCAAGCGCACGTCGATCGCTTCGCAGGCACCACGCCACTGCGCCTGGGTCGGTCCGAACATGGTCGACTGGGTGCGCGGCACGTCGCAGGCGTGCGGGCGGGCGGCAATCGACTCGAGCATGTAGGCAGGCCCCAGGCGCTGCGCCAGCGCGGCGGCAAATTGCGACAGCGCCTGCGCGCGCGGCAGCGGGCTGGCGATTTCCTCGAGCCGGATGCCGGGCCGGTTGGCCACCGCCAGGTAGGCCAGCCGGGCCGACGCCGGCACCACTTCGGTGGCCATGATCAGCTGCTCCGAGCGCTCCAGCGCGTGCAGGTCGCGAAAGTCTTCGATCACGCGCTGGCGTTCGGCGTCGGCCAGCCACTGCGTCAGCGCGGCCGACAGCACGATACCGAGCAGCAGGGTAAGGAAGACGCGGCCCGTCATCGAGCCGAAAAATGCTTTCATGCGGACGGCACCACCGTCACCTGGCCGGCCAGCACGTAGCCGCCGTTGCGTACTGTCTTGATGATCTGGGGCAGGCGCGCGTCTTCGCCCAGCTTCTGGCGCAGGCGGCTGATCTGGATGTCGATCGAGCGATCGAACGGATCGGCGTCGCGGCCCTGGGTCAGGTTCAGCAGCTGGTCGCGGTTGAGTACCCGGTTGGGATGTTCAAGAAAGACGCGCAGCAGACGGAACTCGGCGCCCGAGAGCATGATGACGATGCCGTCGGGGTTGAGCAGGTGGCGCGCCGTCAGGTCCAGCGTCCAGCCCGAAAACTTCATCTGTTGGGCGTTGTCGGACGGCGTATTGGACGGCATCGCATGGCTGCGCCGCAGCACGCTGCGAATGCGCGCCAGCAGTTCGCGCGGCTCGAACGGCTTGGGCAGGTAGTCGTCGGCGCCCATTTCGAGGCCGAGGATGCGGTCGAGCGGCTCGTTGCGCGCCGTGAGCATGATGACCGGCAGGGTCGAGTGCGCGCGCAGCTTGCGGCACAGGGTCAGGCCGTCGTCGCCCGGCAGGTTCAGGTCCAGCACGATCAGGTCGGGCCGTGCTTCGTCAAGTATTTTCCACATCGCCTGCCCATCGGCCGCGGCCAGCGCGCGATAGCCGTTCGACTCGAGGTAGTCGGCCAGCAGGGAGCGGATGTCGCGGTCGTCGTCGACGATCAGAATGGTAGAAAGAGTATCCATACGCGATTATCGCCAGTAAAAGCAGCCCTGAACAGCCTATTTGTATCGGCATGTGTATACCATCGGAGTCGAAACATATTGATACAAAGTGTGCGGCAGCGTACACGCGGCGGAAACACTGGAGGCAGATGATCAACATGTGCAGTGAGTACTTGCAATGCACATACCTACTTAACGCTCAAAGGATTCAACCATGAACACATTACACAAGCAGGTCTTGATCGCCTTGACCGTGCTCGGCATCGGCAGCACGGCGCTCGCCGCACAGGCGCAGCCGACCGCGCCGGAAGGACGTCATGCGAACGCCGCCACCCAGCAGGAGCGGATGGCCAAATGGGGCGAGTACATGGCCAGGCGCCAGGCAAAAATTCATGAAGCGCTGCAGCTAACGGCGGCGCAGGAACCGGCTTGGGCGGCTTACCAGTCGGCCATCAAGCCGGCCGCCGAAATGGCGATGGACCAGCACGGCGAGCGCGCCGCCTGGGCCATGCTGCCGGCGCCGGCCCGCATGGAGAAGATGCTCGGCATGGCCAAGCAGCACACCGCCGCGATGGAATCGCACCTGGCCGCGCTGAACACGTTTTATGCGGTGCTGACGCCGCCGCAGAAGAAGGCGTTCGACACCGCCACCATGCACGGCGGTAGCCATCGTGGCGGCCACCACGACGGCGCAGCGATGACGGAGATGAAAGGCGTGATGCCGCACTGACTCGTCGCCAACTACTTCAGCCGCTCCAGCGAGGCGGCGAATTTGACGCTGTTTTGGTAGCCGATGACGCGGCTGTCGGGGATCTCCTGGCCGCGCCCATCGAACATGATGATGCCGGGCGGCCCGAACAAATTAAAACGCTTGAGCATGGCCTTGTCGTCGGCGTCGTTGGCGGTGACGTCGACCTGCATCAGCACGCTGTCGGCCAATCGGGCTTTGACGGCGGGATCGACAAACGTCAGTTTTTCCATTTCCTTGCACGAGACGCACCAGTCGGCGTAGAAGTCGAGCAAGGCGGTCTTGCCGCCGGTGCGTGCCAGCGCGGCGTCGAGATCGGCCACTGTCTTGACGCGCGCAAACTGCAAGCCGTGCGCCTGCGCCGCGCCGCCGAGACTGGCCAGCGGCGCCAGCGGATCGCGCCCGCCGCCGGCCAGGCCGATCAGCTGCAGTATGCCGAGCACGGCGAAGAGCGCGCCCAGGGCGGTGGCGCCCCAGTGGCGCGCCGGGCGCATCAGGTAGAAACCGTAGCCCATCAGGAGCGCCGCCCACAGCGCCATCTGCAGCAGCGCCGGCAGCACTGGCGACACCAGCCAGATCGCCATCGCCAGCATCAGCACGCCGAAGAAACGCTTGACCGCATCCATCCAGGCGCCGGCGCGCGGCAGCAGCGAGCCGGCCGACACGCCCACCAGCAGCAGCGGGACGCTCATGCCGATCGCCATCGCAAATAGTGCGGCGCCGCCGATGATGACGTCGCGGGTCTGGCTGATATAGACCAGGGCGCCGGCCAGCGGCGCCGCCACGCACGGGCCGACGATCAGGGCCGAAATGGCGCCCATGGCAAACACGCCGGCCAGCTTGCCGGACGCCTGGCGGCCCGACGCCATAGCCAGCCGGGTCTGCAGCGCGGCCGGCACTTGCAACTGGTAGACGCCGAACATCGACAGCGCCATCGCGACGATCAGGATGCCGAAGCTGCCCAGCACCCACGGATTTTGCAGCGCCGCCGCCAGCCCTTCGCCGAGCAGCCCGGCCGCGACGCCCAGCGAGGTGTAGACCAGTGCCATGCCGAGCGCGTAGGTGCTTGACAACAGCAAACCGCGCGAGCGCCTGACTTGGGCGCCTTCGCCGACGATGATCGACGACAGGATCGGCACCATCGGCAGCACGCAGGGCGTGAAGGCCAGGCCGAGGCCGAGCAGGATGAAGGCCGGGATGATGGCAAGCAGCTTGCCGCCAGCCAGCACCGCAGTGATGCCGCCCAGCTCGGACGGCCTGGCGGCAGGGGTCATAGCGGCGGCGGCGGTGGCAGAGGTCGCGGGCATGCCGGCGCTGATCGCCGGGGGCAGGCTCATCGCAGGTGCGGCTGCCGGCGCGCCGATCGACGTCGCCTGGGCAGGCGTGCTGAGCGCAACGGTACTGCCCATCAGGCGCGCGCTGGCGTCTTGCGGCGCATAGCACAGGCCGGCGTCGGCGCAGCCCTGCGACGTCGCGTTTAACGTGAACAGGCCCGGCGCCTGGACGGGAATCGTGATCGTTACCGAATGGCGGTAGGTTTCGACGTTTTTTTGAAAGGTGTCGTCGAATTTGACTTTACCCGCCGGGAAGCTGGGGTTGCCCAAGGTCGCGGACTCGGCCGTAAATTTAAAACGCTCGCGGTACATGTAGTAACCGTCAGCGATCTCGTAGGTAACGGCGACCGTGCCGGCATCTATCATGCGGGCAGAAAATTTGAAAGCAGCACCGGGTTCGAGGTAGTCGTCGGCGGCTTTGGTGTGGCCGGGGACCAGCATCGCCGCGAGCAGCAACAGCGTAAATAACGGCGCAAATAACGGCGCAAATACGCGCAACAGCCCCGCCAACGGCGAACTGGCATTGGCGGAACGGGTCGAAACACTGGCCATGATTTTCCTGTAAATTTTAACGCTTGCCCGTCCTTCCGGGCGCAGCCAGCATAGTACACCCGTGCCACGCTTCACGCCGGGCCACTCTTTGCGCGGCTGTAAAAAACAAAAAGCCAGGCTAGGCCTGGCTTTGATTGTAACGATGATAGTGACGATGAGCGCGCTGATTACTCGGCCGTTACGGCATCTTCCACATCGGTGACTTCTGGGCGGTCCATCAGTTCGACGTAGCACATCGGGGCATTGTCGCCAACGCGGAAACCCATTTTCAGGATGCGCAGGTAGCCGCCGTTGCGGTTTGCATAGCGTGGGCCGAGTTCAGCGAACAGCTTCAGCACCATTTCGCGGTCACGCAGGCGGGCGAATGCCAGGCGCTTGTTGGCCAGGGTGTCGGTCTTGCCCATAGTCAAGATCGGCTCGATCACTTTACGCAGTTCCTTGGCTTTAGGAAGGGTGGTCTTGATGGCTTCATGACGCAGCAGGGAAACAGTCATGTTGCGCAGCATGGCAAGACGGTGGGACGAGGTACGGTTCAGCTTGCGAAGGCCGTGACGGTGACGCATGGTAATTCCTTTCGAGTGTTTTTATTCCAGTTCTTCGATCGGTGATTGAATCGCCGCGGACCGGTTTTAAAAAAAGTTAAAAAATGCCAACCGGGCACAGCGCCCGGCCAGATGCTGCAAAATATGTTTTTACTTCTCAAGCCCGGCAGGCGGCCAGTTTTCCAACTTCATGCCCAAGGTCAAGCCGCGCGAAGCGAGCACTTCCTTGATTTCGTTGAGCGACTTGCGGCCTAGGTTCGGCGTCTTCAGCAGTTCGTTTTCCGAACGCTGGATCAGGTCGCCGATGTAGTAGATGTTTTCGGCCTTGAGACAATTGGCCGAGCGCACCGTCAGCTCGAGGTCGTCGACCGGACGCAGCAGGATCGGATCGACCAGCGGGGCGCGCGATGGCGCTTCGGCGGCCGCTTCCGTGCCTTCCAGCGCGGCAAATACGTTGAGCTGATCGACCAGTACACGGGCCGACTGGCGGATCGCCTCTTCGGGCGTGATCACGCCGTTCGTTTCGATGTTGATGACCAGCTTGTCGAGGTCGGTACGCTGTTCGACACGGGCCGATTCAACGAAGTACGATACCCGGCGCACCGGCGAAAACGACGCGTCCAGGATAATCCGGCCGATCGTCTTGTTGGTGTCTTCGGACAGGCGACGCACGTTGCCCGGAACATAACCACGGCCCTTTTCGACCTTGATCTGCATGTCGAGCTTGCCGCCGGCGGTCAGGTGAGCGATCACGTGGTCCGGGTTGATCAGCTCGACGTCATGCGGCAGGTCGATATCGGATGCCAGGATCGCGCCCTCGCCTTCCTTTTTCAACGTTAACGTGACCGAATCACGGTTGTGCACTTTGAACACAACGCCCTTCAGGTTCAGCAACAGGTCGACGACGTCTTCCTGCACGCCGTCCAACGACGAATATTCGTGCACAACGCCAGCGATCGTCACTTCGGTAGGCGCGTAGCCGACCATCGACGACAGCAGCACACGACGCAACGCGTTACCCAATGTGTGGCCATAGCCACGCTCGAACGGCTCCATCACGACTTTGGCGTGACCGGCACCGAGGGATTCAACATCGATAATACGTGGCTTCAACAAACTGTTTTGCATGAAATGTCCTTTTCAATACCCTCGGCTCGTTACGCCGATAAGGCTGATGGCATTAGTGAAAACGCCCGCTCCTTGTGGAGCGGGCGGAAATACGACTACGGCAAAGCTAGAAACTGCCGCTATTAACGCGAGTACAGCTCGACGATCAGCGCTTCGTTGACGTCGTTGGCGATTTCGTTACGCTCTGGGAACGAACGGAAAGTGCCTTCCATCTTCTTCGAATCGACCGACACCCAGCTTGGCATACCAATTTGTTCCGCCAGCGAAAGTGCTTCGAGGATACGCACTTGCTTCTTCGACTTTTCGCGCACAGCGATGATGTCGCCGGTCTTGACCGAATACGAAGCGATATTGACAACGTTGCCGTTCACGGTGAACGCTTTGTGGCTGACCAACTGGCGCGCTTCGGCGCGGGTCGAACCAAAGCCCATCCGGTAGCAGACGTTGTCGAGGCGCGCTTCCAGCAAACGCAGCAGCGTTTCGCCGGTATTGCCCTTGCGGCGGTTCGCTTCGGCGAAATAGCGGCGGAACTGGCGCTCGAGGATGCCGTACATGCGCTTGACTTTTTGCTTCTCGCGCAGCTGGTTACCGTAGTCCGAAGTGCGGGCGCCCGATTTGACACCGTGCTGACCTGGCTTGACGTCCAGTTTGCATTTCGAATCGAGCGAACGACGTGCGCTCTTGAGAAACAGGTCCGTACCTTCACGGCGGGACAATTTTGCTTTAGGTCCGATATAACGTGCCACGATGCTTCCTTTTATTTAATGATCACGCCCCGAGGACACCTTTATTAAAAGATGCGGCAGGCGCTAGTCCGAATCTGCTGTAGTCCGGACGGTGGCTTCAATACCCGGCGCACATGCGCGACAGGCGACGACAGCCGGGCAGTATACCCTATTCGGGAACTGCACCGGCGATCTTTTCAGCGAAGTGCGGCGTATTAGATACGACGACGCTTCGGTGGACGGCAACCGTTGTGCGGCACCGGCGTCACGTCCTGGATTTCGGTGATCTTGATACCCAGGTTGTTCAAAGCGCGAACTGCCGACTCACGACCAGGACCTGGGCCCTTGATGCGTACTTCGAGGTTCTTCACGCCGCACTCAACAGCGACCTTGCCTGCAGCTTCAGCCGCAACCTGCGCTGCGAACGGGGTCGATTTACGCGAACCCTTGAAGCCTGCACCGCCGGACGTCGCCCACGACAGGGCGTTGCCCTGGCGATCGGTGATCGTAATGATGGTGTTGTTGAACGATGCGTGGACATGCGCGATGCCTTCAGCGACGTTCTTCTTAACTTTTTTGCGTACGCGCGCTGCTGCGGCGCTGCTTTGTTGCTTAGCCATATTTGTTTCCTAGTTATTTCTTAAGCGATTGAGCAGCCTTGCGCGGACCTTTGCGGGTGCGGGCGTTGGTGCGTGTACGCTGGCCGCGGCAAGGCAGGCCCTTCCGGTGACGCATACCGCGGTAGCAACCCAGATCCATCAAACGCTTGATGTTCATGGACAGCTCACGGCGCAGATCGCCTTCTACGACAAACTTCGCGACTTCGTCACGCAGCTTCTCGAGTTCGTTATCGTCCAGGTCCTTGACTTTTTTATTCGTCGCAACACCGGTCGCGTCGCAAATCTTCTGCGAGCGTGGACGTCCAACACCGTAGATCGCCGTAAGGCCAATAACAGTGTGCTGATGATTTGGGATGTTTACCCCTGCAATACGTGCCATTCGTTATTCCTCAAATAAATAACGTTAAATTAACCTTGACGCTGCTTGTGACGCGGTTCCACGCAGATTACGCGGACAACGCCTTTGCGCTTGATGATCTTGCAGTTGCGGCAGATCCGCTTGACTGATGCGAGAACTTTCATATTTGCACTCTCTTTAGATTGGTTCGATTTTTAATCTTACTTGGTACGGAACACAATCCGGGCCCGGCTCAAGTCGTACGGCGTCAACTCCACCGTCACCTTGTCGCCAGGCAAGATGCGAATGTAATTCATCCGCATTTTACCCGAAATATGTCCGAGCACCACGTGGCCGTTTTCCAGCTTTACTCGAAATGTAGCGTTAGGCAGATTCTCAAGAATCTCCCCCTGCATTTGTATGACGTCGTCTTTTGCCATTCGGTCTGTGCACTCCTGGGCGCTTATCGCGTCGGAATTCCGCCCTTGAAATTTGCCTTGCGCAGCAGCGATTCATATTGCTGCGACATGACGTAGTTTTGTACTTGAGCCATGAAGTCCATGGTGACAACCACAATAATCAACAGGGAAGTACCACCAAAATAAAACGGTACCTTCCATTGGGCTTGCATAAATTCCGGCAACAAACACACGAGGGTGATGTACACCGCGCCGGCCAACGTCAACCGCATCAGAATCTTGTCGATGTAGCGGGCGGTCTGGTCGCCGGGACGAATCCCCGGCACGAACGCGCCACTCTTCTTCAAGTTATCCGCTGTTTCCTTGCTGTTAAATACCAGCGCTGTATAGAAGAAACAGAAAAATACGATTGCTACTGCATACAACAGCGCATGGATAGGCTCACCAGGACCCATCGATGCCGCCAGGTCTTTCAAGAACCCGATGAACGGGCTGCTGCTGTCTTTACCCTTCGTGAACCAATCCACGATGGTCGCCGGGAACAGGATGATCGACGACGCGAAGATCGGCGGGATCACGCCGGCCATGTTCAGCTTCAACGGCAAGTGGCTGGTTTGACCGCCATAGACCTTGTTGCCGACCTGGCGCTTCGCATAGTTGACCAAAATCTTGCGCTGGCCACGTTCGACAAACACCACGAAGTACGTTACCAACACCACCAGCAGGATGATAAAGATCGCTGCAAGACTGCTGATCGAACCGTTCGAAATCAAGGTGAACAAGCCACCCAGCGCCGACGGCAGACCGGCCGCAATACCTGCAAAAATAATAATCGAAATACCGTTACCAAGACCGCGTTCGGTAATCTGCTCACCCAGCCACATCAAGAACATGGTGCCGGTCAGCAGTGTTACCACTGTCACGAAACGAAACGCCATGCCAGGATCAAGTACCAGGCCCGCTTGCGACTCGAGCGCCACAGCAATGCCGAATGCCTGGAACAACGCCAGCGCCACCGTGAAATACCGGGTGTACTGGGTGATCTTCCGGCGTCCTGCTTCGCCTTCCTTCTTCAGCGCTTCCATCGTCGGCGAAACGATCGACACCAGCTGCATGATGATCGAGGCCGAAATGTAAGGCATGATACCGAGCGCAAATACGGTGAAACGCTCCAGCGCGCCGCCCGAGAACATGTTGAACATGCCCAGGATGCCGCCTTCGTTCTGCTTGAACAGCGCTGCCAGTTGTACCGGGTCAATCCCGGGAACCGGGATGTGCGCACCGATACGGTACACGACCAACGCGCCAAGCAAAAACCAGAGCCGACCCCAAGGGAAGCCAGCTGCCGCACTCTTACCAAGTTGTGAATTAGTCGCCAATTTGTGCTCCGATCAAGCCGTTAGCCAACTCAGGCTACCGAGCCGCCAGCAGCTTCAATTGCCGCTTTCGCGCCTGCAGTCACTTTCAAGCCCTTGAGGTTCACCGCTTTGGTGATCTCGCCGGACAGGATGACGCGCACATCGCGCGCCAGCACTTGCAGGATGCCAGCTTGCTTGAGCACCAGGATGTCGACATCGCCGACCGCCAGGTTATTCAGGTCCGACAGGCGAACTTCCGCTTTGAACGTTGCATTGAGCGACTTGAAACCACGCTTAGGCAGACGGCGCTGCAAAGGCATCTGACCGCCTTCGAAACCGACTTTGTGGAAACCGCCCGAACGCGACTTTTGACCCTTGTGACCACGGCCAGCGGTTTTACCGATGCCCGAGCCAATACCACGGCCTACGCGACGCTTGTAATGCTTGGCGCCTTCAGCTGGTTGAATTGTATTCAATTCCATGAATTTCTCCGTTCGAATAAGCCCGAAGGCTTACGCGACAACTTTAACGAGGTACGAGACTTTGTTGATCATGCCGCGCACCGATGGGGTGTCTTCCAGCTCGGAAACCGAGTTGACGCGGCGCAGACCCAGGCCGCGAACGGTAGCGCGATGCGATTCGCGCGTGCCGATCAGGCCCATGACCAACTGAACTTTGACGGTGGGTTTGTTACCAGTAGCTTGTGTCATCTTGTTCACCTTAAGCGAGGATATCTTCAACCGACTTGCCGCGCTTGGCAGCGATGTCGGAAGCAGTACTCATTTTCGACAAACCGTTCAACGTAGCACGCACCAGGTTGTAAGGATTCGACGAGCCGGTGGATTTCGCCACCACGTCCGTCACGCCCATTACTTCAAAGATCGCGCGCATTGCGCCGCCGGCGATAACGCCAGTACCAGGCTTGGCAGGCATCATCATTACTTTCGATGCGCCGTGCTGGCCGGAAACGGTGTGATGCAGGGTACCGTTCTTGAGAGGAACCTTGATCAGGTTGCGACGGGCTTCTTCCATTGCCTTTTGCACACCGACTGGAACTTCTTTCGACTTACCCTTGCCCATGCCGATGCGGCCGTCGCCGTCACCGACGACGGTCAGTGCGGCAAAACCCATGATCCGACCACCCTTGACCACTTTGGTCACACGGTTGATCGCGATCATCTTTTCGCGCATGCCATCATCCGGCTTGTCGCTTTGCATTTTCGCTTGCATTTTTGCCATGACGATTCTTCCTTAGAACTTCAGACCGGCTTCACGCGCGGCTTCTGCCAACGCCTTCACACGGCCGTGGTAACGGAAACCGGAGCGGTCAAACGCAACTTCGGTAATCCCTGCTTTCAGTGCTTTCTCGGCGACGCGCTTGCCGACCAGTGCGGCAGCGGCGGCATTGCCACCCTTGCCGGACTTGCCTGCCAGTTCGGCGCGCACTTCGGCTTCGGCGGTCGAGGCCGAAACCAGGATCTTCGCGTCCGGGCTGATCAGGTTGGCGTAAATGTGCAGGTTGGTACGATGTACCGACAAGCGATTTACTTTCATCTCCGCAATTTTGATGCGGGTCTGGCGTCCACGACGCAGACGTGATTCTTTCTTGTCCATGGTCAGCCTTATTATTTCTTCTTGGTTTCTTTAAGCTTAACCACTTCGTCCGCATAGCGAACGCCCTTGCCTTTATAAGGCTCAGGGGAGCGGTAAGCACGCACTTCAGCGGCAACCTGGCCAACCTGCTGACGGTCGATCCCTTTGATCAGGATCTCAGTCGGGGTCGGGGTGGTGACGGTGACGCCAGCCGGCATTGCATGCGCGACCGGATGCGAGAAACCCAGCGAGAGATTGAGCTTGTCACCGGCAGCCTGGGCTTTGTAGCCCACGCCGACCAGCGTCAGTTTCTTCTCAAAGCCTTTGGTCACACCATTTACCATGTTGTTGACCAGGGCACGCAAGGTGCCGGACATCGCATTCGACTCACGGCTGTCGTTGACTACGTCAAACGTCAGGGTGCCGCCATTGTTTTCAACCTTTACCAGGCCATTAAGGGGCTGAACCAGCGTACCCAATGGACCTTTTACCGTGATCGCTGCTGCAGTGATCGCCACTTCGGCGCCAGCTGGGACAGCGATTGGCATCTTAGCTACTCGAGACATCGTCTACTCCTTAAGCCACGTAGCAAATAACTTCGCCGCCGACACCGGTGGCGCGCGCTTTGCGGTCAGTCATGACGCCTTGCGGGGTCGACACAATCGCCACGCCCAAGCCATTCATGACTGTAGGGATATCATCTTTGCCCTTGTAGACGCGCAGACCCGGACGGGACACGCGATCGAGGCGCTCGATGACCGGACGGCCAGCGTAATACTTCAAACCGATTTTCAGTTCCGCTTTACCACCGGCTTCGGTGATAGCGAAATCTTCAATGTAACCCTCGTCCTTGAGGACGTTGGCAATCGCCACTTTGACTTTCGACGACGGCATTGCCACGGTCGTCTTCTGTACGCCTTGGGCGTTGCGAATGCGGGTCAGCATATCGGCGATAGGATCGCTCATACTCATTGCATATTCTCCTATTACCAGCTTGCTTTAGTCATACCCGGAATTTCACCACGCATGGCGAATTCACGGAGCTTGGTACGCGCCAGACCGAATTTACGGAATGTGCCGCGTGGGCGACCGGTGATCGCGCAGCGGTTACGCTGGCGGGTCGGTGCCGAGTTGCGCGGCAATGCCTGCAACTTCAAACGGGCTTCATAACGTTCTTCTTCCGTCTTCGACTGATCATCGATGATGGCTTTCAGAGCGGCACGCTTCGGGGCGAATTTCTCCACCAGGTCTGCACGCTTCTGTTCGCGGTTAATCAGGGATAGTTTTGCCATGATCTCAGTTTCTGAACGGAAATTTAAAGGCGGCGAGCAGAGCTTTCGCTTCGTCGTCGGTCTTGGCGGTTGTCGTGATGCTGATATTCAAACCACGCAGCGCGTCAATCTTGTCGTACTCGATTTCAGGGAAGATGATCTGTTCCTTGACGCCGATGTTGTAGTTGCCGCGACCATCGAACGAACGGCCATTGACACCACGGAAGTCGCGCACGCGCGGCAGGGCCACGGTGATGAAACGGTCGAGGAACTCGTACATGCGGGCGCCACGCAGCGTGACCATCGCACCGATCGGGTAACCTTCGCGAATCTTGAAGCCCGCGATTGCCTTGCGTGCCTTGGTCGTGACCGGCTTCTGGCCAGCGATCTTGGTCATGTCGCCGACAGCGTGCTCGATGACTTTCTTGTCCGCGATTGCTTCGCCAAGGCCCATGTTCAGGGTGATCTTGGTCAGGCGCGGCACTTCCATTGCCGATTTGTAGCCAAATTTGGTTACCAGGTCGGCAACGACCTTATCTTTGTAAAATGCTTGGAGACGGGCCATGATTAAACCTTCACTACTTCGCCGGAAGACACAAAAACACGGACTTTCTTGCCGTCGACGTCTTTGAAGCTTACGCGGTCTGCCTTGCCAGTCGCTGCATTAAACAATGCAACGTTGGACACGTGAATCGGCATTGTCTTATCGACGATACCACCAGTTACACCGGTCATCGGGTTCGGCTTGGTCGCTTTTTTAGCGACGTTGACGCCCTCAACCACGACATGCTCAGCATCGATACGTTGCTGAACAACGCCGCGCTTGCCCTTGTCTTTTCCGGTCAGAACGATGACTTCGTCGTTTTTACGAATCTTATCCATTACGACTCCTTACAGGACTTCAGGTGCCAGGGACACGATTTTCATGAACTTCTCAGTGCGCAGTTCGCGCGTGACTGGTCCAAAAATACGGGTACCGATCGGCTCCAACTTGGCGTTGAGCAGGACGGCAGCATTGCTGTCGAACTTCACCAGGGAACCATCTTGGCGGCGCACACCTTTAGCAGTACGCACCACCACGGCGTTATAAATTTCGCCTTTTTTGACACGGCCGCGTGGCGCAGCAACCTTGATGGTCACCTTGATCACGTCGCCAATGCCAGCATAACGGCGCTTGGAACCGCCCAATACCTTGATGCACATTACTTCTTTGGCACCGGTATTGTCGGCCACTTCCAGCCGGCTTTCAGTTTGAATCATAGTATTCTCTTTCCCAACTTAAGCCGAAGAATTCCCACAATGTGGGCCTGCGGTCAGTCTTGGTCCCGCCAGTAGCTCCTGCTGGAGCCACCGATTGGGTGATGGACTTTCCAAAAACTCTCGTTTCAGGACCGCAGCCACCGGGGTGACTAATTTTGCGGCAACACATGAACGAAGCCCGCTAGTATCGCATAACACTGGCGGGCCCGCAAGAACTAAATGGTGAATCGCCCTGCCCCACGCCCCTTATACAACGGAGGGCGCCGGCCGGGCTCTTCAGATTAGCGGGGGGGTCGGGCCAGCCGCCAGGCGACTGGTCCTTTCCCCTGCTTTGCCAAGCTTTAGATTACGACAGCTGCTTGCACAACTTTGGTAACCGTCCAGGCTTTGGTCTTGGAGATCGGGCGACCTTCCTGGATCTCGACGGTATCACCCGTCTTGACCGAGTTGGTCTCGTCATGCGCGTGATACTTGTTCGAGCGCATGATGATCTTGCCGTACAGCGGGTGCTTGACGTGACGTTCGATCAAGACGGTAACCGTCTTGTCCATCTTGTCGGACACCACTTTGCCGACCAGCGTGCGCTTCAGCGCCACTTTAGCAGTTGTTGTGTCGGTCATTTGGCATCCTTCGAGTTCATCACTGTCTTCACACGCGCGATATCGCGGCGTACCTTCTTGAGTTGCGAAGTATTGCTCAGCTGCTGCGTAGCGATTTGCATGCGCATGCCGAACTGGGCCTTCAACAAATCATTCAGCTCTGTCTGGAGAGCTGCCTGGTCTTTGCCGCGGAGTTCTGTTGCTTTCATATACAACTCCTTTTATTGGCCGACTTGGCGGATGACAAACGTCGTCGCCAGTGGCAGTTTGGCGGCGGCCAGACGGAACGCTTCCCGGGCCAACGTCTCATCGACGCCGTCCATTTCGTACAGTACCTTGCCTGGCTGAATCTCAGCGACGTAGTACTCCGGGTTACCTTTACCGTTACCCATACGAACTTCAGCTGGCTTGTTCGAAATTGGCTTGTCCGGGAAAATCCGGATCCAAATACGACCACCGCGTTTGATGTGACGGGTCATGGCACGACGTGCTGCTTCGATCTGACGTGCTGTGATACGGCCGCGGGCAATTGCCTTCAGACCGAATTCACCGAACGAGACAGCGGTGCCGCGTGAATGCGAAATGCCGGTGTTACGGCCTTTCTGCTCTTTACGATACTTCCTGCGTGCTGGTTGCAGCATGGTTATTCTCCTGCTTTCTCAGCGGGGGCTGGGGCGGCAGCGGCGACGGCCGGTGCCAGCTTGACAGCAGGACGGGCACGCACAACCGGTGCGCCAGTGGTGGATGGACGGCCGGCAGGGGCGCCAGGCGGACGCGGACGGCCAGCTGGTTTGCCATCGTCACGGCGTGGGCCGCGGCTTTTCTTGTCGTCAGCCGGGGTATCGATGACTGGTGCGTCGCCGTTTGGCGCGCGGTCACCCTTGTAGACCCAGACCTTGACGCCGATGATGCCGTAGGTCGTTGCCGCTTCGCTGGTGCCGTAGTCGATATCGGCGCGCAGGGTATGCAGAGGCACGCGGCCTTCGCGGTACCATTCTTTACGCGCGATCTCGATGCCGTTCAGACGACCGGAAGACATGATCTTGATACCGAGAGCACCGAGGCGCATTGCATTTTGCATTGCACGCTTCATGGCGCGGCGGAACATGATCCGTTTTTCCAGCTGCTGGGAGATCGAGTCCGCGATCAGCTGCGAGTCGATTTCCGGCTTGCGGATTTCTTCGATATTGACGTGTACAGGAACGCCCATGATCTTGGTCAGCGCGGTCTTCAGTACTTCGATGTCCTCGCCTTTTTTACCAATGACCACGCCCGGACGCGAGCTGTAGATCGTGAAGCGCGCGTTCTTGGCAGGACGCTCGATGACGATGCGGCCGACCGAAGCGTTCTTCAGTTTCTTTTTCAGATAAGCACGTGCTGCGAGGTCTTCGTTGAGCATTTGGGCAAAGTTACCATTGCCCGCGTACCAACGCGACGCCCAGTTACGGGTTACTGACAGGCGAAAGCCTGTTGGATGAATCTTCTGTCCCATCGTGACCCCTTAGTTTCCGACAGTCACGTAGATGTGACAGGATTGTTTCGAGATACGATCGCCCCGGCCCTTAGCGCGTGCAGTGAAGCGCTTCAGGATCGGGCCCTTTTCAACGTAGATCTGAACGATCTTCAACTCGTCGATGTCGGCGCCATCATTGTGTTCGGCGTTCGCAATTGCGGACTCGAGCACTTTCTTGATGATGGTTGCACCTTTTTTCGGGCTGAATTGCAGAATGTCGAGTGCTGCGCCGACTTTCTTGCCGCGGATCAGATCAGCAACCAGGCGGCCCTTTTGGTCCGACAGGCGCACACCTTTGAGGATAGCTTTGGTTTCCATTATTTCTTCGCCTTCTTGTCAGCGGCATGGCCCTTGAACGTGCGGGTCAGTGCGAATTCGCCGAGCTTGTGACCAACCATGTTCTCGGAGATATACACCGGCACGTGGAGCTTGCCGTTGTGGACTGCGATCGTCAGGCCGATGAAGTCTGGCGAGATCGTCGAACGGCGCGACCAGGTTTTGACTGGCTTCTTGTCTTTGATCGCTTGCGCGGCTTCGACTTTTTTCACCAGGTGGGCGTCCTGAAACGGCCCTTTTTTCAATGAACGTGTCATGTCTTATCCTTATTTCTTGCCGCGGCGCGAGACGATCATCGAAGTCGTACGCTTGTTACGGCGCGTCTTCTTACCCTTCGTCTGTTGGCCCCAAGGCGACACTGGATGACGACCAGCTGCGGTTTTACCTTCACCACCACCGTGCGGGTGATCGACCGGGTTCATGACCACACCGCGAACGGTAGGACGAACACCGCGCCAGCGCATCGCGCCAGCTTTACCGATCTTGCGCAGGCTGTGCTCGGCGTTACCGACTTCGCCTACCGTTGCACGGCATTCGATGTGGACGCGGCGCACTTCACCCGAGCGCAGGCGGACCTGGGCGTAGGTGCCTTCGCGGGCCATCAGCACGACGCCGGCGCCGGCGGTACGGGCCATCTGGGCACCCTTACCTGGCAGCATTTCGACACAGTGCATCACGGTACCGACCGGGATGTTGCGGATTGGCAGGCAGTTGCCCGACTTGATCGGCGCTTCCGAACCGTTCATCACCGAGTCACCAATGGCCATGCCTTTGGTGGCGATGATGTACTGGCGCTCACCGTCTGCATAGCACAGCAGGGCGATGTTGGCGGTACGGTTTGGATCGTATTCGATCCGCTCGACCTTCGCCGGAATACCATCCTTCTGGCGCTTGAAGTCGATCAGGCGATAGTGCTGCTTGTGACCGCCGCCGATGTGGCGGGTGGTGATGTGACCGTTGTTGTTACGACCAGCAGTCTTCGATTTCTTTTCAACCAGGGCAGCAAACGGACGACCTTTGTACAGGTCGGGGTTCACCACCTTCACCATGCCGCGACGGCCTGGTGAGGTTGGTTTCATCTTTACGAGTGCCATTATTTAGCCTCCTCGGAGAAGTTGATTTCCTGGCCAGGCTTCAGGCACACGAAAGCACGCTTGGTATGGTTGCGACGGCCATTGAATCGGCCCGAACGCTTCTGCTTACCCTGGCGATTGGCTGTCTGCACGGACAGGACTTCAACCTTGAACAACAGTTCAACGGCTGCCTTGATTTCAGGCTTGGTCGCATCCGGCAATACGCGGAACACGATCTGCTCGTTCTTTTCCGCGACCATGGTGGCCTTCTCGGAAATGATCGGCGCCTGGAGCACCTTCATCAGGCGCTCTTCGGAAAATTTCATTACGCCGCTCATGCGAACATCTCCTCGATCATGGCCAGCGCTGCTTTGGTGACCACGATTTTTTTGTAGAACACCAGCGACATCGGATCTGCATGCTTCGGCTCGACGACGAGCACGTGCGGCAGGTTACGCGATGCCAACAACAGGTTTTCTTCGATCGTGTCGGTGATGATCATGACCGACTCCAGACCCATGCCCTGCAGTTTTTGCGACAGCAGCTTGGTCTTCGGAGCATCAATGCTCAAGGTCTCGACCACGACCAGGCGCTCTTCGCGCGCCAGCTGGGACAAGATCGAGCAGATACCTGCGCGATACATCTTCTTGTTCACCTTGTGGGTGAAGTTCTCGTCAGGCGAGTTCGGGAAGATGCGTCCGCCGCCGCGCCACAGTGGCGACGACGACATACCGGCACGAGCGCGGCCAGTGCCTTTTTGGCGCCATGGCTTTTTGGTCGTGTGGTGGACTTCTTCACGGTCTTTCTGCTTGCGGTTACCCGAACGCGCGTTAGCGGCGTAGGCGACGACGATTTGGTGAATCAGTGCTTCGTTGTAGTCGCGACCAAATACGGTATCGGCTGCAGCGACGTTCGAACCTGCGACAAGTCCTTGCTCATTGAGAAGCTTGAGTTCCATAATTAAGCTCCCTTCTGTGCTTTGGATTTAACAGCTGGCGAAACGATCACCTGGCCATTTTTCGCACCTGGAATCGCGCCTTTGACCAGCAACAGCTGACGGTCGGCATCGATACGGGCGACTACGAGATTTTGTACAGTACGGTTGACGTCACCGAGGTGTCCGGTCATGCGCTTACCAGGGAAAACGCGACCTGGATCCTGCGCCATACCGATCGAGCCTGGTACGTTGTGCGAACGGGAGTTACCGTGGGTCGCGCGACCGGAAGAGAAGTGATAACGCTTGATGACGCCGGCGTAACCCTTACCAATCGTGACACCTTGCACGTCGATCTTTTGACCGACTTCGAACAGCGAAGCTGGGACAACGTCGCCAGCTTTCAGTTCGGCAGCTTTTGCGGCATCGACGCGGAATTCCTTCAGCATCGTACCGGCTTCAACGCCAGCTTTGGCGTGATGACCCGCAACTGCCTTGGTCACGCGGGAAGCGCGACGTTGACCGAATGCGACCTGAACAGCGGCGTAACCATCTGTTTCAGGAGTTTTGATTTGCGCAACACGGTTGTTCGATACGTCCAACACGGTAACCGGGATCGAGTCCCCTTCATCCGTGAAAATGCGCATCATACCAACCTTGCGACCGAGAAGGCCCAGGCTCATTTTTTCTCCATGCCCCACCTGCGATTGGGCGGGGCTAACTGTTTAACTACCAAGTAAAGGACGGATTCAACAAAGACGAATCCATACCGAAGCCGGCAAGTATAACGCCTAAAAAGGCTTGACGCAACAGATTAGTTAGGGGTATGGCGCGCTGTCGCAGCCGGATGCGACAGCGCTCGGTCACGCCCCGGGGGGCAACCGTATCCGGCGACTATTTTTCCGCGGTCGCTGTACATCAAAATAGTTATTGCCTATATTATTGGTAAAAGCACTATCGTGATCGTCAACCACATGAGGAGTTATCCATGGCAATCAGTCTGCAAAAAGGCGGCAACGTCAACTTGAGTAAAGAAGCGCCCGGCCTCACCAAGGTGATCATCGGGCTTGGCTGGGATCCGCGCTCCACCGATGGCGCCACGTTCGACCTGGACGGCAGCGCATTCATGCTCAAGTCCGACGCCAAGGTACGGGCCGACACCGACTTCATCTTTTACAACAACCTGAAATCGACCGACGGCTCGGTGACGCATGCCGGCGACAACACCACCGGCGTCGGCGAAGGCGACGACGAAAAGCTTACCGTCGACCTGGCTGCGGTGCCGCCGGAAATCGCCAAGGTGGCGTTCTGCGTCACGATCCACGAGGCGGAACAGCGCAAGCAAAACTTCGGCATGGTCGGCAAGGCCTACATCCGCTGCCTGAACGCCAGCGGCGAAGCCGAACTGGCGCGCTACGACCTGTCGGAAGACGGTTCGGTCGAAACGGCAATGATTTTCGGCGAGCTGTATCGGGCCGGATCGGAGTGGAAATTCAGGGCCATCGGCCAGGGCTTCAAGGGCGGCCTCGGCCCCCTCGCGCGCTCGTTCGGGGTCGACGCCTGACCGGAGCTGCCGCGCTGCCGCGCTGCCCGCGGACATGGGGTCCCGTGCCTCGTGTGCGCTGCGGATCGACGCTTGGGTTTACCGTCATAATGGCGGCTAGCACATGCATGCGATCGGCGTCTGCGGCAGCAAGCCGCAGTCGCCCGATCCGATGCCTCAAATTACTTCGCATTCATAAAGGGTCCCATGCGCGTATGGTTCAACAGGACATTCTCGTCCGTGTATTCCGCAATCAACCTGATCCGGGAGGCGGACGTCGAAGGCCGCTTCCATCTTATCTATAGCAACGCCAACCCGCACGCCGCGGCGGCGCGGGTGGCGCATGAATTCCATGAAGAGCCTAGCGGGCTCGACAAAGATGCCTACATCGACTGGTGCCTCGATTTTTGCCGCACGCAGCGGGTCGACATTTTTGTTCCCGGCAAGGCGTCGACCGCGCTGGCCGGCTTGCACGCGCGCTTTGCAGCGCTTGGCACGCGGGTGCTCAGCGCTGCCGCGCAGGACGCGCTCGAACTGATTCACGATAAAGCGCGCTTTTACGCCGCCGCCGATGTGCCCGGCGCGCCGGTGGCGCAGTTCCGGCCGTTCGAGACGCTGGCCCAGTTCGACGCCGGCCACGCCGAACTGCGCCCGCGCCATGCGCAACTATGCGTCAAACCGTCGAACTCGGTGTTCGGCCTCGGCTTCGCCATCCTCGACGAAAAGCGCAGCAGCGCCGCCTTGCTGATCGCCGGCGCCGAGTACCACATCGGCCTGGACGATTTCCGGCGCGGCATTGGCGAACTGGGCGAATTTCGCACCATGCTGCTGATGGAATACCTCGACGGCCATGAGTACAGCGTCGACTGCGTCGGCGACGCCGGCCGCCTGGTGTGCGCCATCGCGCGCAAAAAACCAATGAAGGCCGGCCAGGGCCAGCTGATCGACATGCGCGCGGACATCCTGGACGCCACCGCGCGGCTGACCCGCACCCACAAGCTGAACGGCGTCTTCAACGTGCAGTTCCGCGAGGGTGCGGGCGAACTGCGGCTGCTGGAAATCAACCCGCGCATGTCGGGCGGCATCGGCATGGCTTGCGTGGCCGGCCCCAATCTGCCCTGGATCGCATTAAAAGGCTTTGCCGACGGCTTCGACCAGGTCGCGGTGCCGGCGGTGCGCAACGGCATCCGCGTGGCCGAACTGAGCGCGGCGACGGAGCTGACATGAGCGCGCAGCCTGACGTTTACCGCATAGCGCTGCCGACCGGCGCGCTCGCGCTGGCGATCCACGACAGCCAGTTCGCGCTCGACGACATCATGGGCTTTGCCGCGCGCGACAATGCCAAGCGCGGCTTCCTGTTCCTGTCCAAGGTGCTGGGCAAGCACTGGCCGGTGCGCCCGTCCATGATGGCAGCCATCCACCAGTGCCTCGCCGCGGCGGTGCCGGCCATGCAAGGGCCGCTGGTGTTCATCGCCATGGCCGAAACCGCCATTGGCCTCGGCCAGGGCGTATTCGAAGCGTGGCTGCGCGCCCACCCGGGGCAGGACGCGCTGTTCCTGCACACGTCGCGCTACCGGGTGGGCGACGCTGGAATCATCGAATTCGAGGAGGCGCACAGCCACGCGCCGCGCCAGTTCCTGCACCTTCCGCCGGGCGAACGCGAGCGCGCTTTGCTGCTTGGCGCAAAAGCGCTGGTGCTGGTCGACGACGAGGCCAGCACCGGCAACACGTTCCTGAACCTGGCCAATGCCTGCCGCAAGCTCAATCCCGGGCTCGAGCGGGTGCACCTGGCCACCATCACCAATTTCATGGGCGCCGATGCCACCGCCGCGCTGACCGGGCGCTTCGGCCTGCCGGTGACGTTGGGCGCGCCGGTCAGCGGCGAATACACGTTCGAAGCGGGCCCGCTGGCGCCGTCCGGCGCCAAGGCACAGCGTTTCGACCCGGACGCCGATCGCGGCGCCAGCGCCGGCTTCGGCCGCTATGGGCTCGAACGGCCACTGGCGTCGCCCGAAGCGCTGGCCGCCAGCCTGGCGGCGCAGGTCGCGGCGGCTGACAAAGTCCTGGTGCTGGGCACCGGCGAATTCATGCATCCTGCCTACCTGCTGGGCGCGGCGCTGGAACGGCGCGGCGTCGACGTGGTGGTGCAGTCGACTACCCGTTCGCCGATCCTGACCTGGGGCGCCGTCTCGGCGGCGTTAAGTTTTCCGGACAACTATGGCGAGGGTGTTGCCAATTTCCTGTATAACGTCAGCCCGGGCCAGTACGACCACGTATTCATTTGCCATGAAACAGCGCCGAACCCGGCGTTGTTCAAGCTTGCAGGCGAGCTCGACGCGCGCCTTTTCCATTTCCTGACCGAGACACATATTGAAGAAGTTTCAGAAATTCCTGTTCGCTGACCTGGACGACACGCTGTTCCAGTCGCTGGAAAAATGCGGCGCCTGCGATGCGCTGGAGCCGGCCGCGTTCCTCAAGGACGGCAGCCCCATCTCGTATTCCACCGCTGCCCAGCGCGCCTTTTTTGCCTTTGCGCAGGACGGCATGACGGTGATCCCGGCGACCGCGCGCAACCTGAACGCGTACCAAAGGGTCGGCCTGTCGTTTGCCAGCTACGCCGTGCTCGACTACGGCGGCATCGTGCTGAACCCAGGCGGCAGCGTCGACCAGCCCTGGCTGGCGCGGATGCAGCAGGCGATGCACGCCTCTCTGCCCGGCCTGCAGGAACTGGCCGCGCTGATCGACGCCTGGGCCGGCCGCACCGGTTTTGGCGGGCGCGCGCGCCTGATCGAAGATTTCGCCACGCCGTTCTACCTGGTGGTCAAGGACCCGGAAAAAATCGCCGCGCGCCTCGAGCCGATCGAGCGCGAGGTCGTGCAGCCGTGGCTCGACGCCGGCGGGCGCGACTACTTCATCCACCGCAACGGCAACAACCTGGCGATTTTGCCGTCCGCGCTGAACAAGTCGCATGCGGTGGCCTACGTCACCGAGCGATTGCGCCAGGAACATGGCGATATCATTACGTTCGGCATCGGCGACAGCCGTTCCGACGCGCGCTTCATGGCAGCCTGCGACTATGCCATCGTGCCGAGCCGCACCCAGCTGGCCGGCTTGACCTTGGGAATGCTATGACGGTGTTAGAAAAAACTTTCTCGGGCAGTTACCGTGCCGGCGACGTCAGCTTTTTGCTCAAGCCGCTGCCGCTGCAAGGCTTCGTCGACATCGCCGAGAAGGAATACCTGATCCAGTCCGGCCAGCGTCACTACAGCGAGATGCTGTCGCCGGAAGCGCTGCCGTCGGCGCGCTACCTGAGCGTGTTCCGCGAAGCGTGCGATGCCAACATGGCGCGCATGGCCGCGGACTGCCTGGCACTGGCGGCACTGATCGCCGAGCGGCGCAGCGGACCGGTGACGCTGGTGTCGCTGGCGCGCGCCGGCACGCCCGTCGGCGTGGTGCTGAACCGGCTGCTGCCGGCCGTGTTCAACCGCGCAACGAGCCACTATTCGGTGTCGATCATCCGCGACCGCGGCATCGACCAGGTCGCGCTGGAACACATCCTGGCGCACGGTCATGCGCCCGGCTCGATCGTGTTTATCGACGGCTGGACCGGCAAGGGCGTGATCTCGCGCGAACTGGCCAGCGCGGTGGCCGCATTCAACCAGCGCCACGGCACCGCCATCGACGGCGGCCTGTACGTGCTGTCCGACCTGGCCGGCAGCGCCGCGTGCGCCGCATCGTGCGATGATTACCTGATTCCTTCGAGTATCCTGAACGCTACCGTGTCGGGACTGATCAGCCGTTCGATCCTGAACGAGGCGATCGGCCCGGCAGATTTCCATGGTTGCGTGTATTACCAGCAGTTCGAAGCGCACGACCAGTCGCAGGCATTCGCCGACGACCTGGCCAGCCAGGCCATGGCGCTGGCCGCGCTGCCGCGCAAGGCCGCCGCACCGTCCGACAAGGAAAGCGCGGCGGCAGTGTCGCACGCCTACATGATGGCGGCGTTACAAGAACATGGCATCAGCGACGTCAACCTGGTCAAGCCGGGCATCGGCGAAGCGACGCGCGTCTTGCTGCGTCGTACGCCGCGCCTGCTGATCGTGCGCGACGCCGGCGCGCCTGAAGTGGCGCACCTGGCATTGCTGGCGCAAGAGAAGAACGTACAGATCGTGGTTGACCGGGCCCTGCCCTACCACGCGGTTTCACTGATCAGGAGTGCATTGGATGGCTAAGTCGATGGGCGCGTCGCTGTACGTGCCGGCGAATCACAAGGACTTGATGGCGGTCGCCGACGGCGAGCGCATCGGGCACGCACGGTCACTGATTTTCTGCACCGAAGATTCGGTCGCCGATCACGACCTCAGCTGGGCGCTGTTCAACCTGTCGGTGGTGCTGGCCAACATGTCCGCCGACCGCCGCACCGAACGCTTCGTGCGAGTGCGCAATCCCGAGGTGATGGCGCGCGTGCTGGCCATGCCCGGCGTCGACAAGCTGACCGGTTTCGTGATCCCGAAGGCGACACGGCATAATTTCGAGCCCTATTTCCGGCTGGTGCGCGATACCGACCACATGTTGATGCCGACGCTCGAAACGGCGGAAGTGTTCAACGACGACGAGATGCGCGAATTTCGCAAGATGCTCGAAGCGCCCGGCGTGCGTAGCCGCATCCTGGCGCTGCGCATCGGCGGCAACGACCTGCTGGCCCTGCTCGGCCTGCGCCGCCCGCGCGGCATGACGATCTACCGCACGCCGCTGGGGCCGGTCATCGCGCGCCTGGTGACCACCTTCCGCCCCTATGGCTTCGTGCTGACGGCGCCGGTGTTCGAGCACCTCGACCTGCCCGAACTGCTGGACCAGGAAGTGGCCGAAGACATTGCCTATGGCATGGTCGGCAAGACCGCCATCCACCCGACCCAGATTGCGCCGATCGAACAGCATTACCGGGTCAAGCCGCGCGACCTCGAGGCAGCCAGGGCGATCCTCGACGTCGACGCCCCGGCTGTGTTTAAAATGCACGATTCAATGTGCGAGGTCGCGACCCACCGCGCTTGGGCCCAGCGCATGGTGGACCAGTCGAATGTATTCGGCGCCCATCCCCACGACGTGCCAAGCCCGGCGGCGTCGGGCGAAATGTAACTCACCAGGAGACTGACATGAACGAATTTGCGCGTGGACAAAAAGGAAAACTGGCCGACCTCGGCTGCAACTCGCCCTTCACCGTCGAGCTCGACATCGCCGCGGCCGGCATGGCGATCGATGTATCCTGCTTCGGCGTCGACAGTGCCGACCAGCTGGCGGACGAGCGCTACATGGTGTTCTACAACCAGCTGGCCAGTCCCGAGGGAGCGGTCAAGCTCGATCTCGCTGGCGGCAAGGCGCGCTTCGCGGTGAACCTGGAGGCGCTGCCCGCCTCGGTCGCCAAACTGGTGTTCGTTGCCGCGATCGACGGCAACGGCACCATGCGCGCCGTTGGCCAGAGCGCAATGAACCTGGGCGGCGCGGTGCGCTTCGCATGGTCGGGCGCCGACTTCCAGGATGAAAAGGCCGTCATCGTCGGCGAAGTTTACCGCAAGGATGGCGTCTGGCGTTTCGGTGCGGTCGGCCAGGGCTTTAATGGCGGCTTGTCGGCGCTGCTCAAGCATTTTGGCGGCGCCGAGGCGGCGCCGTCTGCCGTCCCGGCGGCTGCGCCCGTGCCCGCTGCTACCCCAGCGGCAAAGCCGGTGTCGCTGTCCAAGGTAACGCTCGAAAAACGCGGCGACAAGATCTCGCTCGACAAGCGCGCCGGCCAGGGTTTCGGCCGCATCCACGTCAACCTGAACTGGAACCAGAACAGCGCCACGGCGGCGCCACCGGTCAAGATTGGCTTTTTGGCGAAACTGACCGGCGCGGTGGCCAGCACCGGCATCGATCTCGACCTCGGCTGCATGTACGAGATGGCCGACGGCAAGACCGGGCTGGTGCAGGCGCTCGGCAACGCCTGGGGCGAGCTCGATCGACGCCCTTACATCAAGCTCGAGGGGGACGACCGCACCGGCCAGGTCGCCGGCGGCGAAAATCTGACCATCAATGGCGACCATTTCAGCGACATCAAGCGCGCGCTGATCTTCACCTTCATTTACAAGGGTGCGGCAAACTGGGCAGCGACGGACGGCGTGGTCACCATCAAGATGCCCGAGCAGGCGCCGATCGAAGTGCGGCTCGATCAGGGCGGCGACCAGCGGATGTGCGCGATCGCGATGATCGAGAACGTCGGCGGCAGACTGCAAGTAACCAAGCTGGCCGAGTATTTTGCGCAGGAAGGCAAGCAAAGCGCGCACGAGTTGATGGACCGCCGCTTCGGCTTCGGGCTGCGCTGGACCACCGGCACCAAGGACTAGCCTTTAGTCTTTAGTCTGCTACCTGCGCGCACATCTCGGAAATCACGATCAGGCGCGCAGCAGGCGCAGTTCTCCGGCAAAAAAGTGTCGCGCCACTTCAGGCTCGGGGCAATGCGCAAGCATGGCGCCTTGGCCGGCCTCGATGGCGGCGATAAGCTTGCCGGCCTCGCGCGGCATTGCCGCCAGCATGCTGTCGAGTTCGCGCGTCGCCGTGCGTGGCGCCAGGCCCTGTAGCGATAGTGCCCTGACGCCAGCCTCGGCGGGCACGTCATTGCCAGGGTCGCGCAGTATCAGTGAACCGGCCGACTCCGCGCCAAACCAGGCGAGCAGCCCGAAACCATCTTCCGCGCTCAGTTTGGCGTCTTTCGCAATCGTCGTGCGCAGGGCTTCTTCGGGCAGCAGGTTATCGAAATATCACTGGACCGGACGGCTCGTGGCGCCGTCGGCATGGTGCTGCGTCTTCCGGGACAAGCCGGGCGACAGGTCGAAGCCGCGCGCCGATTCGCGCCACCCTTCGGCATAGGTGAATTGCCACAGATCGTTTTCGTCGCGCAGGGTGCCGACCAGTGCATTGTTGACGAGCACCTGAAGCTGGCGGATGCTCATTGTTTTTCCTGTCCGGCGACAGCCTTCGGAGCAGGCGCTGTTTTCTTCCGTGGCGTGAAAGGCTTGACACCCTTGGCCTTGAGCGCCGACAGCGTTTCTTTTACCTCGTCCGGCACGGCGGCCTGCAATTCGACGCCGAGTTCGGCGAGTATTTGCATCACCCTGCCCAACTGGACGGTTTCCTTGCCCCGTTCGACTTCGCGCACGAACACCGGGCCGACACCGGCGCTGCCGGCGACATCGATGCCAATGCGTCGTTTCAAGCGTCCGGGACGTACGATCACCCAGCTATAGACGACCGCCAGGGCAAATGCTGAATACACTGCGATGAAGACCCATGGCTGCGCGTGGTAAAACAGCAGCTTGCCAAGCCAGAAGGAAATGAAATCACCTTCATGCAAGGGGGCGCCGGCGCGCTGGCGCAACCATTGCTCGAGGTCGGTCAGCGGGCAGACAATGCCCAGCCACGATTGCATCACGACGTACCCGATGGCGGCCAGGTGCAACACGCGAAACGTGCCATTGCGCACCCATTGCCATTTGCGCCTGCCGCCGAGCAGGACCAGCATCAGGCCGGCAACGATGAACAGCACCACGCTGGCGTGAAGGGCCAGGACGGCGTTGGCGAGGAACAGGTAGGATTGGTGGCTCACCGGGCAAGCATACCCGTGGCAGCCAAAACGCATCGGGGCCGGGAAAGTTCGCATCGCTGCGCACTGGCCCGGCCCCGATCCCAATCTTTGATCATGAAAGCTGACTGCGCCGTTCACGTTGCTGCTTGTCTGGTGGGCGGTGCAGAATTCGAATCTGCGACCCCTTGGATGTCGACCAAGTATTCTAACCAGCTGAACTAACCGCCCTGAGGGGCCGAATTATAGCGGGCTTAAGGGCAAATAGACAAGGGCTGCGGGCGAAAAAAAACCGGAGGCGCATGAACGGCTCCGGCTTCTGCTGGCGGCCTGCTGGCCGCCATTCGAACAACAATTATTGCAGCTTGATTTCGACGTCGACACCAGCTGGCAGGTCCAGCTTCATCAGCGCGTCAACGGTCTTGTCCGTTGGGTCGACGATGTCCATCAGGCGCTGGTGGGTACGGATCTCGAACTGGTCGCGCGACGTCTTGTTGACGTGCGGCGAACGCAGGATGTCGAAACGCTGGATACGCGTTGGCAGTGGCACTGGGCCCTTGACGACGGCGCCGGTGCGCTTGGCGGTTTCGACGATTTCGAGTGCCGACTGGTCGATCAGCTTGTAATCGAAGGCCTTCAGGCGAATGCGGATTTTCTGGTTTGGTGCGGACATGGTATTTCCTCTAAAGAGCGAACCGCACTTATCGCGCGGCAATATATGGGGACCGACATTGTACTATGAAACTGCAGGCCAGGGACCCAAAAGCCCCTGGCCTGTTTTTACGGTGTCGCAATCAGCGATAACCAGAAGGGACAGACCCGCAGGGTCTTTCCCCTAGGATTATTTGCCGGCGACTTCGCTCAGGATCTTTGCAACCACGCCGGCGCCGACGGTACGACCGCCTTCACGGATAGCGAAACGCAGGCCTTCTTCCATCGCGATCGGGTTGATCAGCTTGACGGTGATCGACACGTTGT
>NZ_PDOB01000025.1 GCF_002760665.1 Massilia psychrophila
GCCAGGCCATTGATCGATTTGCGCATGTCATGGTGGCCGGTGGCCAGGTACACCATGCCCTGCGGTGTGCCCCACATCAGCGCAGCGCCTCGAGCACGCCACCAAGCCAGCGCACCTGCTCGTGGTGTGAAAGGCGGATTACGTAGCCGTGCGGAGTGCGCAGTTCCAGCACCGGTTCCTGGTACCCTGCCACCATCGGCAGCGCAATGAGCCTGGTGGCTGTGGACTGCGGCGCCAGCCGCTTGCGCCAGTAGTGAAAACTGCCCTCCGTTACGCCTTCGCGAACGCACCAGGGCCGGATGCCCAGTCCAGAATTTGCCTGCTCCTGTAGCCGGACCATCCAGGCTTGTCTCGCCGATTCATTGCGCATTGCGTTGGCTCCAGTGATTGATGAAGCCGCAATTTTGGAAGGCTTACCTCACGATTGGAAGGTGGGGTGAAATTCCCGCTTACCCTGGAGTTCCGCTCCCGATTTCTCGCCCACACCATGCAGCCCGATGGCACCGCGCGCAGATCCGCCGGCGGCCGCCCCAAGGGCGATCCTGCGGCTGTGCGCAGCACGACGATCGGCGTGCGCGTATCGGCCAGCGAGAACGCAACGCTGCGAGCTAAGGCGGCGCAGATGGACTTGGTGCCGGCGCAGTGGCTGCGCGAGAAGGCGCTCGCGCGGTGCTTGCCGGCGCCGCCAGTCTCCGCAATTAATCGCGAGCGGTACGCCGAATTGGCGCGCCTGGCCGCGAACCTTAACCAGCTGACCCGTGCATGACGATTGAGACGAAGCGACTGCGCCTGGCGTTGCTGGGAATCGGTGAGGCAGGCGATGATCGCTAAAGCCATCAAGGACAAGGGCTTCCGCGGTGCGCTCGAATATGACCTGAGCAAAAAGCAGGGGCGCGTGATCGACACCAACATGGAGGGCGCCGACCCGCGAGAGCTGGCCAGGGAGTTTGGCGCGATCCGCAAGCTGCGCCCGAATTTGGGCAGGGCGGTGCGGCACGTTTCGTTGTCTGCCGCTCCGGGCGAACATTTGAGCGACGATCAATGGCGCGAGATAGGGCAGTGCTACCTGCACGGCATGGGTCTGGACGCCAACCAGTACCTGGTCACGCGGCACCTCGACACGAAGTCCTCATGCGCGCGATCGAGCGCGATAACACGCTGCAGTCGGTGCGGCTATCGATCGACGCCGAGCGCCATGCGGCGATGAAGGGCGAAATCGAACAAGGGCTGCGCACCCGGATCGCGTCGACGCGCCAGCGCCTGCAGCAGCTGTGCGATGGCGCTGCAACGACAAGCCATACCTACTGCGACTACGCGGAGCGGCTTGATGCGGCCGGCGTGGAGCTGGTGCCGGTGACGCAGCTCGATGGCGCCAACTAGCTTGACGGCTACCGGTTGCGGCAATTGACCGCCAGCGCGAACGAGAACAGCATCACGGACCTGGGCACGCGGATCGAAGCGCTGCGCCAGGCGAAGATCGAGGGCGGATCAACTGACGTCGATGCTCGAGCCGATCGCGCAGGCGATGGCAGCGTTGACGGACGAAACCCGCATCACCCTGGACGAGATTGGACAGAAAAGCCGGGCGCACAACGAGAGGTTCGAACGGGAGGTTACGGCTGCGGCGATGCAGCAGGCAGCGGCGAAGGCGAACGAATCGGCCGATCGCATGAGCAGGGCCGGCCAGAGCATGGAATTGACGCACAATCTGCTGTTGGTGGCGACGGGCCTCTTGACTGCTGCCCTCGTGAGCGCATTCTGGCTTTGGCTGGCGCCCGCCGACGGTGGTGAATCGTCTGGATGCAGCGTAGGTAGCCGAGTACCTGCGGCCCGCGATCGAAGCCTTGAAGCTGTCAAAGCCCAAATAGGCGCGATGGGTGCTGAGCGGTACGAGGTGGTGATCGTCAACGCGAAGACCGGGCGGCAAACCAGGCGGGAATGGAACGCATCAGAATTGGTGAAAAACGTGCCTTGGCTCATACGCATGAACGCCCAGGGCGGCGACATCTACCTTCGGCCGCTTGACGGCCCCGAGCTGCTGCTCGTTGATGCGCTCAGTGCGGAAGCCGTGAAAGGTATGCACAGGCAGGAGCTAGCGCCCGCCAGTGACTATCGAAACAAGCCCAGGACGATTTCCGGCGTGGATCAAGATGTATAACGAGGTGCGCTTAGCCCACCAATTCCAATTCCCCTACCAACCGTACGATCGACGGTCGCGTGAGAAACTTCAAGCAAGGTCATCACGTTAGTTGCCCCGGCTGAGCGGGCTCTTGGCTTACTTTGCCGGCAGAGCCGCCACAGTTGAGTTGAGCTGCTCCGAACGTCGTGTGTTCAATCCGATCAGGCAGCCCAACCGCCGCATTTCGAGCGCGTTGCCAATTGCGCCGCCCCCAAGTGACGAGTCGAACGCACACTGCGCGTCGCGGTATTGCTCGAACGCTTTGCTCGAGGTCCGTAGCTTTTCCTTTGCACGGCTGATGTATTTGCTATCTTCGTCCCACATCGAAAGCCGGGCTGCGGCCTGCGCTTCTGCTTGCTCCAACATTCGCTTGCTCTGCTGAGACCTTTTGGAAAGGCATTCGCGCATGGCTGATTCCGAGTGCGCGCCGCACTCTTCGACAGCACTACGCTCGTTTTGAAGTTCGGCCCCGTTGGCGAAGGTCGCCAAACCGGGCAAAGCAAGCAAGCCTGCCAAGACGATGAAATTCGGAATTCGCATAGTGACTCCTCTCATGAGCGTATCAGACGGAACGCGTAGTCGAGCTTTTTCGCGTAATAGGGATCGCCGCCACCATTGTAGCGTTGTGCAATATTATCGGTACTGATTGGACGCCATCGTGTAATAACCCGTTGAATCGATCTTGGTTGAAACCGCAAGATCTGTGCAGGTCGTAGCACATTTGCCGTGGGGTTTAATTTTCTCAAGATCTCCGGCGTACAGCCTTGTGCCTTGGCGATCGTGGCCAGGCTATCGCCATGTTTTATCGTCACTTCATGAATTGTTTTTTCATCCGAGGCCAAGACGCTTTGAAATTCGAAATATGCCGTCCGCATGAGAAGGTAACCGATGCCCGCCCGAATATTGTGGGAAGGTATTGTTCGGACGGTGCCGATGGTTAGCCTACCTTGCCATTTTGGCGGCAAAATAAGTTCACCGCCTTCCCTGTTTGAAAGGAAGGAGGCCAGTCCAGGATCGCCGGGCACTCCGATTTGCATTGGTTTGGTATGCCACTCGGAGCTTGACGCGCCGGACTCAGTCCAGAGCATCGCTTTGATCAACCGCCAGTCGAGTTGCCTGAATCCGGAGGTGGATTTCAAGTGCTGGTTGAGCTCGCTCACCGCGGTCTTGATCTCACCGTCGTAAGCGTCCCAACGTGGGTCGTTGATGGCTTTGCTGAGTCCGTCTTGCCATTTTTCGAAAGCGGTTTTGATCGGTGCCTGAGTCGCCATCTTTTGTCCTTCATTTCGCGGTAACGAAAATTTACGAAGGTGGGTCACCCAATTGAGCCAACCGTTATCTTAGTATCCCGATCCGTTGATGTGATTGCTTCAACGCAATTTCTTGGCGGAAGGTTGGGCGGAAGGGATCGCATGCAGGCTAGGTTGATTTTGCAGGCATCGAGCGTTCAGCTTTTTATTTCGGGCTTGCCACGGCGGTCGATACCGTTCACACGGCTGGCATTGGGTTCGGTCGGACCACGGCTGGCCACCGCGGCCCTGATTTCCAAGCCGAATGCCTCCGCCTGGACCGCCCGCTCTAGCGCCGCTTCAAGCTTGGCGTCAAGAACGGCCGCCTGCTGTGTAGCTGCCGTTCTTCCTTGGTGTTCCTCGCGCAGCGTTGCAAGATCAACTTCAAGGCGCGGCATCGCTTCAAGCTTGAGCAGCGCCTTAACCAAGTCGATATGCGCCTTGGCGCCGTGCTCACGCGCGCCAATCGCCTCCTGCCTGGCGTTGACCATTTCGCCCTCCATTTGCGCGATTCGACCCTGCAACGTCGCCAGCTCGGTTGATCGTGCCCATGCTGCCGGTATTGCCGAGCCGTTCGCGCACCGTGCGCGACGAAGGCCGGATGTTCGCGGAGCACATTGCATCGGCGGCCGCCGCGACCTGCCCGTAAGTGACCGTGGCTTCGCGTCCCATTCGGTCCTCCGTAATAAACTTTTACGCAACCTCCATCATGAGGTCAAGCGTAGCGGTAGCCATCGAGGTCGGTCAAAGCGTTACGAATGCGACTGTCATCGGGATCGCTGTTGCGGCTTATTCGTCCAGCGTTTTTCTTCGCCAACTGTCCCAGGCGTTAGTCGTCGTGAGACCGGCGCGCATGAGAAAGGACAGCTCAGCCAGCGCATACGCGTTGCGAACGCACGACAGGCGCTGTTGGCCGCGTTATCCAGCGCCGACCGGCCGCGTCCACGGTCGACCGTGGGCTTTTTAGCAAGGTGGTGCTGGTTGACGCTGCTCAGTCGCACGTTGATATCGTCAAATAGGCTGGTACATATCGAGTCGCCGGTTCGGAGCAAGCCATGTTTTCGCTTCGCTCAAACTGCTCGCCCTGCGGGGAATTTTCGCTGCGCTCGCCACAACCTAATACCTAGCCACCAGCCACGACCACATCATGCAGCCCGATGCCGCCATACGCAGATCCGCCGGCGGCCGCCCCAAGGGCGATCCCGCAGCCGTGTGCAGCACGACGATCGGCGTGCGCGTCTCGGCCAGCGAGTACGCAACGCTGCGCGCGAAGGCAGCGCAGTTACACATGACGCCGGCGCAGTGGTTGCGCGAGGCAGCGCTTGCGCGGTGCTTGCCATCGCCGCCAGTCGAGGCAATCAATCGCGAGCAGTACGCCGAGCTGGCGCGCCTGGCCGCGAACCTAAACCAGCTGATTAGGCTCGCCAACGAAGGAGGACGCGTGACCGTCGCCAATGACCTCCTTGAGCGCATGACGATTGAGGCGAAGCGTCTGCGCTTGGCGTTACTTGGGATCGGCGAGGCAGGCTATGATCGCTAAAGCCATCAAAGGCAAGGGTTTTCGTGGCGCGCTCGAATACGATTTGAGCAAGGAACAGGGGCGCGTGATCGACACCAACATGGAGGGCGTTGGCCTGCGCGAGCTGGCCAGGAAATTCGGCGAGATCCGCAAGCTGCGGCCGAACCTGGGCAGCGCTATTTGCACGGCATGGGACTAAACGACAACCAGGACCTGATCACGCGGCACCACGATACGGAGCACGAGCACGTACATCTGCTGGTGAATCGCGTCCGGTTCGACGGCGAAGTCACGACTACCGCCGCCACGAAATCCTGATGCGCGCGATCGAACGCGACTTTTCTCTGCAGCCGGTGCGACCATCGATCGAAGCCGAACGCCGTGCGGCGACCAAGGGCGAGATCGAACAGTGGCTGCGAACCGGTGTGGCGTCGACGCGCCAGCGCCTGCAGCAGCTGTGCGACGGCGCTGCAACGACAAGCCATAACTACAGCGACTACGCGGAGCGGCTTGAAGCGGCCGGCGTGGAGCTGGTGCCGGTAACCCAGCTCGATGGCGCCAAGTTATCCGGACTGTCGTACCAGCTCGATGGCGTAATGATGAAGGGTAGTGACCTGGGCAAGGGATACAGCCCGGCGGGACTGGCCAAACGGGGAATCAGCTATGAAAAAAACCGAGACGTTGCGGCAGTTGGCCGCCAGCGCGAACGAGAAGCGCATCGCGGACTTGGGGACGCGGATCGAAGCGCTGCGCCAGGCGAAGATCGAGAGCGCGGATCAACTGGCGTCGATGCTGGAGCCGATCGCGCAGGCGATGGCAGTACTGACGGACGAAACCCGCATCGCTCTGGACGACATCGGACAGAAAAGCCGGGCGTGATCGTGCCGCATCTTTATCTTGGCAGCGGGAATCCGCCAGACCGAGTCGTCCAGGTCCATCTCGCGCCATTCCGCAGCACGCAGTTCGCCGGGTCGCACGAGCAGGAGCGCCGACAGCTTGGCCGGTATGGTAAAGGCTCTCTTGAGGTCCGGCGTGACATCGGGCTCCGCCAGTCCCGTCGCCACCGCGAAGCGCAGGACCTGGCCGATGATTTGCTTTACGCGATGGGCCGATTCGTGCACACCGCGCGCTTCCATGCGCTGCACGCACGCCAGGACGTCGCGAGGCTTGAGCGTCGAAACGGCGGCTTTGCCGATATAGGGAAAGACGTCGTTCTGGAGCCAGCCGGTGACCTTTTGGCGCGTGGTTTCGGCGCGATTGGTTGCGGTCTTCTCCATCCACATGCGCGCCCAGTTCGAACGTCTGCGTGGCAGCGAAAATCTCCTCCTGTTTTTTCTTGCCTGGCCCGGAAAGGATCGCGGCCGTGCGCGATCAGGCGTCTGGCGTCGGCGCAGCGCGCGCACGTTGGCGAGGGTGATGGTGGGGTAGACGCCCAGTGCGAGCGTTTTGCGCTTTCCGAGGTGGCGGTAGTCGAGGTGCCAATACTTTCAGGTAGGCGTCACGAGCAGGTACATGCCGTTGCCGTCTGCGTGCTTCTGGCCGGTCGGCTTGTCGAATTTTGGCGGTGCGTACGAAGGTGTCGGTGAGTGCCATGGCGGTTCTCCCATACCGGTGACGGTATTTTCTTTCAACCAACTTCGGTATACCGGCAAATTTTACGGTATACGGCCTGGATGACCTCGCATTTTTTTGGGACGAACTCGGCCTATATCGAGGCCGGTCGTCATAGCAGGAAGGAGTGCTTTGTGGACGTCTTGGGACGACTTGATACATTGACATGGTGCCCGGGACCGGAATCGAACCGGTACGCCATTTCTGACACGAGATTTTAAGTCTCGGGTGTCTACCAGTTTCACCACCCGGGCAGCGCGCGAGATTTTAGCACACCCCAGCCTTGCCGCGCTCGATCGCGATTGCGAGCAACACAACGATTACCCAAACTGCATACGCCCTTGTCGGATTTCTTTACACTTAGAAATAATTGCAAAAAGATATTCTACTAAATCAGGTAGTTACGTTGCTGGAACGAAATATGCCATGTGTTTCCCAATCAACATAACTTTTAACCTCGGGACCGGCAACTTCATGGATCTGGTAAAAGCGGCAGTGAAATTGCTTGGGGCGGCTCTGTTGGCCGCAGGGATTGTCTGTTCGGCGACGGCGGGGACCATCGTCTACGACTTCGATACGTTCGATGACGACACGCCGCTGGCCACCGGGTACGCCGGCCTGACCTTTACGAACGCGGCCGTGTGGAAGGCCGGGCTGTCCCTTAACGAAACGGCGTTTTCCCCGCACTCGGCGGACGGTGTCGTGCTCAATATCGGCGGCCCGATCACCGTTGTTTTTTTGACGCCGGTGTTTGGCGTGGGCGGCTATTTTACCTACGACAGTGGACTGGCCATTGCCATCTACGACGGCCGTGGTGCCTTGCTCGGCGAGCTGTCCGGCGCGTACGCCAACAACCTCATCGACGGCAGCGGCGATGCCAGCAGCTCCCCCAACGAATTTCTTCAGTTTGCCGACGTGAACGGTCTCATCGCCCGCATCACCATTACATCCTCCGGCGGATCTACGGTCGTGCTCGACGACCTCACCGTCGACGATGGCGCCACCAGTATTTCCGAGCCATCCTCGATCGCCCTGATGGCTGGCGTGATCGCGGCCGGCCTGCGCCGCCGCGGCTGGCTGCGCCGTTCCTGACACCACCCCAAGGTTTGCCGGCGCAGGCGCGGGCACGCTCGGCACGCCGTCGATCGCGCCGGGCAGCATGCCGGCCGCGACATCGACGCCCGTCACCTTCAGCGTCAGCATCACTGACCCCAACTACACTGCCGGCAGCGCCAACGTCCAGCGCCTCAACGCGGCCGGCGGTATCGTTTCGGTGCTCGGCTTGCTGCATGACGACGGCCTGCAGGGCGATGCGGTGGCGGGCGACAAGGTCTACACCCTGCGCGCCACGCTGCTGGAAGCGCTGCCAGGCACGCTCAAGTTCCAGGTTTCGGCCGGCTTCAAAGGGGAAGTTAAGCGCGTCATGGCGGGACCGCTGGCGCTGGTGGTGGGTAGCACGGCGGCGACCCCGACGATCGGCACTGCGCAGATAGCGCCGGGTGCCACCCCGGCCGGGGTCGGCGTGATCGCCACGGTCACCGCGCTGATCGACAACGGCGCAACTGTGCCGACGACCGTGGTGCTGCAAAAACTCGATGGCAACGGCGCCGTGCTGGCCACGCTCGGCAACCTGCACGACGACGGCAACGACGGTGACGCCGGCGCCGGCGACAAGACCTTCAGCCTGCGCACCACGGTGCTGGAAAACCAGGTCGGCACAATCAACTACCGTATCGCAGCGCAGTTCCCCAACGACGCGGCGACCGTGTATTCAGCGCTGCTGCCGATCGCGATCACCGGCACCGCGACCGGAGTCGCCATCACCTCGCCTGCCAACGGCGCCTATCTGAACACCCCGGTCATCACCCTCACCGGCAGCGTCGGCGACGACGCCGCGCAGGTCAAAATAAACGGCATCGCCGCGCCGCACAGCGACAAGAGCTTCGCCGCCGCTGTGCCGCTCAACGAAGGGCCCAACACCATTACCGCGGTGGCGGCCAACAGCAACGGCAGCACCAGCACCGGCGCGGCCACGTTGACGGTGACCGGCGTGGTCAACGACATCGTGGTCGGCACCGTCAACTCGCAGCAGGCGACGGTCACCGTCAACGGCGTCGTCGCCGAAGTGCTGAACCGCAGCTTCATGGCGCGCGACGTGCCGCTGACGGTCGGCGCCAATGCGATCCAGGCGGTCGCCACCGACCGCGCCGGCAACCGCGCCACCACCACCGTCAACCTGACGCGGGCGGCGCCGAACCTGGCCGGGCTGTCGGTCTTGTCGGGCAATAACCAGAGCGCGCCCGTCGGCGCCAACCTTGCCGCGCCGCTGGTGGTGTCGCTGGTCGACAGCCGCGGCGCGCCGCAAGTGAACAAGCCGGTGGTGTTTCGCGTCATCGGACTCGATGGCACGGTCAGCCCGAACCAGGCGGCCGGGCCTGGCCTCGGCGCGGTGGCGGTCAATACCGATGCGCAAGGGCAGGCGCGCAGCTACTTCAGGCTGGGCAGCCGCGCCGGCGCCGGCGCCGGCAACAACCTGGTCGAGGCCAGCGCGGCGGGCATCGCCACCACCGTCGATTTCGTCGCCACGGCAAGCCCGGGCGGTCCGCGCCTGGTGGTGGTCGACTCGGGCAACAACCAGTTCGGCGTGGTGGGGCAGGCGCTGCCGCTGCCGTTCATCGCCATCGTCACCGACGCCAGCAACAACCGCCTGCGCGGCATTCCCGTCGCCTTCAGCGTCACCGGCGGCGGCGGCGGCTTCGGCACCCCACGCAGCCCGACCTTGCAGGGCGTCAGCGACAGCGACGGCGGCGTTGCGGCGACGCTGGTAATGGGCCCGGACGCGGGCGTCAACAACAACGTGGTGGAGGTCAGCTTCGGCGACAACCCCGGGTATTCGGCGGCGTTCGCCGCCACCGGCATGGTGCCGGGACCGGCCAACCTGACCCGCATCAGCGGCGTCGTGCTCGACAACAGCAACCAGCCGATTCCCGGCGTGACGATGCGCCTGCTGCAGATCACCCAGGGCAACGCCAGCAACATCGCGCAGGAGATGGCAACGCCGGTGCGCACCAACCTTCAGGGGCAATTTTTGATGCAGCCGGTGCCGGTCGGGATCTTCAAGCTGATGGCCGACGGCGGCACCGCCGCGCGCTCGGGCAGCTGGCCGACGCTCGATTACGACATGATCACCATTTCGGGCCACGACAACACGGTCGGCATGCCGGTCTATCTGCCCGAACTCAATCCGGCCAACCGGGTATGCGTCAACGAGACCACCGGCGGCACCGTCACCATCCCGGAGGCGCCCGGCTTCGCCCTGACCATCGCGCCCGGTTCGGCCACCTTCCCGGGCGGTTCGCGCAGCGGCTGCGTGTCGGTCACGCCGGTCAACATGGACAAGGTGCCGATGTCGCCGGGCTTTGGCCAGCAGCCGCGTTTCATCGTCACCATCGAGCCGGTCGGCACCCACTTCAATCCGCCGGCGCGCATGACGATCCCGAACGTCGACGGGCTGGCGCCACGCGCGGTGACCGAGATGTATTCGTACGACCATGACCTGGCAAGTTTCGTCGCGATCGGCAGCGCCACGGTCAGCCAGGACGGCTCGACCATCATGTCCGACATCGGCGCCGGCGTGATCAAGGCCGGCTGGCATTGCGGCGGCAACCCGAGCACCACCGGCTCGGCCGGCACCTGCCCAGACCGCGCCGCAAGCGTCGCCCACCGATTGCAAGGAGCAGTTCTGCAATGGCGGCAGTGTGGAGAACCGTAACAAGGATTCTGAAAAAACCGACCAGGACTGCAAAGAGTGCAAGAATGGAGTTCCTACCTCTTTGGCGGGTCAGATCCCAAATCCGAACGACGAGCTCAGTTGCTGCTTCCAGGGCAATAAGATCCCTAACATCGCTCCTACTTACGACCTTTTGATGCAACAATGCAGCCCGGCGCTGCGCTCGCAAAACCAGTCCCTGCGTCACATCATCGATGGCTGTTCGAATTCCCCCGACAACCCGATGGCCGTGACCCATCCATTTACTCAATTGAATCGGCCCGGCACTTCCACCTTTTTCGGTGCGGAAGAAGGCAATCCGCCGATGTCGGGAACCAACGCGCCTGGTCGCGACTTGTCATGCAATTGGCACGACGTCGGCTATCAGACCTGCGGGCGGCTCCAGGCCAACGCCGACGCCGACGCCGACCTGCGCACCAAAGCCGAGCAGGTCTGTGATGTGGCGTACCGCCTGCCCAACCCGTATGCGGCGGGATCCGACAATGCCGCTGAGTTCGCCGATGCGCGGACCGAATGCATGGGTTATGCCACGACCTTTATGCCACGACCTATTTCAACGTGTTGCGCCAAGTAGGGGGAAGCGCGTATCGTGATCGCCAGCAGCAATTCTGCACCTGCTGCCGGCCGGTCACCGCGCCCTGACGACCGGTCGCCCCCAATAAGGAGAACATAGTGTCCACCATGCTTGCACGTTTGTATATCACCGCGCTCATTACCACCGGCGCCGGCCAACTTTCTGCCGCGCCCGTTACTGGCGTCGGGGACAACCTCGAGGCGCTCGGCGTCAGCGTGATCGCCAACGGAGAGCGCTTGATCGTTGTGGCTGGCCGGCGCTCTCCCGGCAAGGATTTCGGCCCATTTGTAGAAGTCGGGCTCGTCGTCGTGCCGGTGGCGGGCGGCGCGGGCGCATTCACAAAAATTCCCGAACTGGATGGATCGCGCGCTGACGATATCCAGTACACGTTTTCAAACAGTGGCGATCTGTACTTCACGAAGGCAGCAGGCGCCGGTGCGATACGGCTGGGCAAGGTGCGCAATGGACGCTTTGTTGGCGTCGACCTCGTGCTGCCAACCGAACTGGCCTCGGGCGACCTCAGTGTTCAAAACATCGAGGCCCTCGATGACGGCGGACTCGATATCGGCGTGCGCAGCAGGGGCAATGGCTCGCTGGTGACGCTCAATCCAGATCTGTCTGTGAAGGCTATCCGGCCGATCGCCCGGTCCGCCGAGTTCCAGGCGGCGTTGCGGCTACGCGGCAGCTCTGACCGGTTCGTCGTCGTCAGCTCCAATGGGAGCCCCGGCCTCGCAGCGCAAGTGGCGAACGAACTTGAATTGCGCACCGCCGATCTTGGATCAACGCTGCGCCGCCATCAAGTAAATGGTCTGGTATCGCGGCCGCAGCAGAGCCCCGACGGCAAGCGCTTCGTCGTGTCGACCCGCAGCACCATTCCCGGATTGGTGACGGCGCACCTGTTCGACGCCGCGCTCGCACCAGTCAAGAGTCTGGTGATTGTCCAAAAACCATCCTATCCACTGCCGGTCGGCGTGTTGTTGTCGAACACCCGGCTGGTGGCGCTGCACCCCGAAAACGGCAAATGTTTCGCCACCGTGGCGGATAGCCGGGACGGCCAGCAGTTGGAGCGGCGCGACGTCAGCGACATGCCAGGATCGCGCTGCGTGAAGGTAGTCGGCGTCATAGCAGGCGCCAATCTGATGCTGGTCACAACAACCATGAGAGCTACCGCAGACGGAGCGAGTGCTTCAATCGCGACCCGCGTCGTGCCACTTTGACGTGCCTGCGCGCCAGGCACTGGGCGACCGAACGCTTCGGCGCCGGCGTCGATCCCGATGGCGATGGCTTTTCAAACGAGATGACGCGCGCCGACGTCACTGCCGTCACGGTGTTCCAGGCGGTGATGGCGGTGCCCGGCCAGGTCGTGCCGAACGACCCGGAAGTCGAACGCGCGATCCTGCACGGCCAGCGCCTGTTTACGCAGTTTCGCTGCGCGCAATGCCACGTGCCGGCGCTGCCGCTCAGCCGCCAGGGCTGGATTTTTTCCGAGCCGGGACCGTTCAACCCGACCGGCAACCTGCGCGCCGGCGACGTGCGCAGCCTGAAGGTCGACCTCAACGACCGCGCGCTGCCGCTGCCGCGGCTGGCCCCGGCGCAGCCGCGCGACGAAATTATGATGGTGCCGGCCTACACCGACTTCAAGCTGAACGACGTTTCCGGCGAGGCCGACGACATGCCAGTTGAGTCGCTCGACATGAACTGGCCGGTGTGGGCACCCAAGTTCGCGGTCGGCAACCGACGCTTCCTGACGCGCCGCCTGTGGGGGATCGCCAACTCGGGGCCGTACTTTCACCACGGGATGTTTTCGACCATGCGCCAGGCGGTGCTGGGACACGCGGGCGAAGCGATCGACTCGCGCAAGGCGTTCCAGACGGCTGCCAAATCCGACCAGGACGCGCTGATCGAATTTCTGAAGTCGCTGCAAGTGCTGCCGCCGGGGACGCCGGCGCTGGTGGTCGATGAAAAATTCCAGCCGAAACGCTGGGGAACGGCCGTTGCCACGGCGAAGTAGCGTTCACTGCTGTCCTTCGGATGGTGTAGCATTCGTGGCGGTGCGCCGGCGATCTTGGCGCGCCTGAACTCCAAGGACACGAATTGAACATCATTATCAACGAAGAACTGCGCTCGTTTATCGATCCGCTCACTGTCAACGAATCGGCCGCGTTAGAGCGCAGCCTGCTGGCCGAAGGCTGCCGCGATGCGCTGGTACTGTGGGGCGAGGTGCTGATCGACGGCCACAACCGCTACGAGATCTGCAGCCGCCACGACATCGAATTTCGCACCGTGCAAAACAGCAGTTTCAGCTCGCTCGACGACGTCATGCTGTGGATGATCGATAACCACCTGGCGCGGCGCAGCGTGTCCGATTACCAGCGCGGCGTGATGGCGCTGCGCAAGAAGGACATCGTCACCGCGCGCGCCGTGCACAGTGCCGGCGTACCCGATGCGCAGGGTGCATCGGGTACATCGGGTGCATCGGGTCTTTCTCAACCTGCTCCACCATGGAACACGCGCGAGGACGTCGCCAAGGCAGCCCGGGTTTCGAGCAACACGATCAGCCAGATCGAGCGGATCCAGAAAGCGGCGACGCCGCAGCTGGTGGAGGCGGTGCGTGCCGGGACAATCTCGATCAATGCCGCGGCCAACGTCGCCTCGCTGCCGCAGTCGGAGCAGATCGCCGCCGTCGCCGGCGGGCGCAAGGAGCTGCAGCTGGCGGCGCGCCAGGTGCGTGAGCAGAAGGCGGGCAGCCGCGCGCCAAAAGAGGCGCCGGCCGACGACGCGCTCGCGCTGCGCGCGCAAGTGACCGGCCTGCGCCAGAAGGTCGACGCGCTCGAGCGGGAAAACGCCGAGCTCAGGGAACTGCTGGCCAACGCTGCATAATTGCTTGCTTGCTCAACCGGAGAGCGCCACATGCTGTCAACCCGCCTGATTATCTGCACGCTGCTTGCCAGCGCCACCTTGTTCGCCCAGCTTCCCGCGCAGGCGTCGTCGCTCGAGGGGGCGCTGACTGCGACGAAGCCTGCCGCATCGAAGCCGAACGTGGCGGAGCATGCGCGCTGGCAGGCGAGCGCCCGGCGGGTCACCATCATGCGCGACAAATGGGGCATCCCCCACGTGTTCGGCAAAACCGATGCCGACGCCGTGTTCGGCCTGCTGTACGCCCAGGCGGAAGACGATTTCAATCGGATCGAACTTAATTACATCAACGCCCTGGGCCGGCTGGCGGAAGTCGAAGGCGAAGCCGAAATCTGGCGCGACCTGCGCATGAAACTGTTCATCACGCCGCACGCCATGCAGGCAAAATATGCGGCCAGTCCCGCCTGGCTGCAAAAGCTGATGAATGCCTTTGCCGATGGCCTCAATTTCTACCTGCATACGCACCCGGAAGTCAAACCGAAGCTGCTCAGCCGTTTCGAGCCCTGGATGGCGCTGGCGTTCAGCGAGGGCAGCATCGGCGGCGACATCGAGTCGATCGACCTCAAGCTGCTCGAGCAGATGTATGGTAAGCGCGGCGAGCGAAGCGGGCGCGCGCCGGTTGCGCAGGCCATTGCCGTTGAAAGCGCCGGCGCCGGCTTCGACGCCGAGCCACGCGGCTCGAACGGGTTCGCGATCGGGCCGGCCCGCAGCGCGTCCGGCAACGCGCTGTTGCTGATCAATCCGCACACATCGTTCTACTTTCGCCCCGAAGTGCACATGGTCAGCGAACAAGGCCTGAATGCCTATGGCGCCGTGACATGGGGCCAGTTTTTCGTCTACCAGGGATTCAACGAGCGGGCAGGGTGGATGCACACCTCGGGCGGCGGCGACGTGATCGACGAGTACCTCGAAACCGTGGTCGAAAAAGACGGCAGGTTCTTTTACCGGTACGGCGCAGGCCTGCGCGAAATGCGCGCGGTGCCGGTGACGCTGCCGTACAAGACTGCCGGCGGCATGGCCAGCAAGACCGTCACGGCCTACTTTACCCACCACGGCCCGGTGGTGCGCGAGGCCGGCGGCAAGTGGGTGTCGACCAAGCTGATGGAGGAGCCGATAAAGGCGCTCACGCAATCCTACGCGCGCACCAAGGCGACCGGTTACGCGGCTTTCTACAAATCGATGGAGCTGCGCACCAATTCGTCGAACAACACGGTGTACGCCGACGCCGACGGCAATATCGCTTACTTCCACGGCAATTTCGTGCCGCGCCGCGATCCCCTCTTCGATTGGGCGCATCCCGTCGACGGCAGCAATCCGGCCACCGAGTGGCAGGGTTTGCACGCGATAAAAGAGACCATCACGCTGTTCAACCCGCCCAGCGGCTACATTTTAAATACGAACAACTGGCCGTTCGCGGCGGCCGGCGCCAACAGCCCGCGCGTACAAGACTATCCGGCCTACATGTGGACGCTGCCGGAAAACGCCCGCGGCCTGCACGCGGTCCGGGTACTCAAGGACCAGGCCGGCTTCACCATCGACAGCCTGATCGCCACCGCCTACGACAGCTACCTGACGGGATTCGAGCTGCTGGTGCCGGCGCTGGCGAAGGACTGGGACGCGCTGGCGGCAAGCGACCCGCTCAAGGCGCAACTGGCCGGCCAGGTGGCGGCGCTACGCGGCTGGGACCTGCGCTTTTCGACGACCTCGGTACCGACCTCGCTGGCGGTGTACTGGGGCCAGCAGATGGTGGCCGCGGCGTCGAAGGCGGCGCGCGCCAGGGAGGTGCCGGTGGCCGATTACATCTCCACCAGCCTGGCGCGGCAAGAGCGGCTGCAGGCGCTGCTGCGGGCGACGGCAAAGCTGGAAGCGGACTTCGGCAGCTGGCAAACGCCGTGGGGCGAAATCAACCGCTTCCAGCGCATCAGCGGCGACGTCGACCAGCAGTACGACGACAGCAAGCCGAGTTATCCGGTCGCATTCACTTCGGCCACCTGGGGCTCGCTGGCCTCGTTCGGCATGGTCGCCAAACAGAAGACCAGGCGCATTTACGGCGACCGCGGCAACAGTTTCGTGGCGGTCGTCGAATTCGGTCCGCGCCTGCGCGCCAAAAGCATCCTGGCCGGCGGCGAAAGCGCCAATCCGGCTTCCAGGCACTTTGACGATCAGGCCGAAATGTACAGCAAGGGCCAGTTCAAGGACGTGCTGTTCTACAAGGCGGACATCGAAAAATTCCTCGAGCGAAAATACCATCCGGGTAAGTAATTCTTAGGAGCATCGGTTAGTTCAACATCGCGCAAAGTGTTATCAGTTTAATCTTAATCTTATTGCAAGCCCATCCGGAATGCGTTTTACTTGAGCCAGCTTCCCGCTGTCTCGAACAAACCATTTCTACAGGAGTGCAATCGTGAAACTTACACCGTCCTCACTAAAAAGCTTGACCCTCGCCGTCCTGCTGTGCACGGCGACCGCCGCCGCGCAGGCCGATGTCATCGTTTTTACCAACCGCGCCGCTTTCCTCGCCGCGCTCCAGCTACCCGGTGTCGACACGTTCGATGACCTCACCGTGAGCCAGACCGACACGCCGCTATATCGCTTGGCCGGCCCGTATTCCTACCGGGTCAGCGCCGGACCGGTGTCCGACTTCTATCCGGCCGGCAGCGGCTCGGACACCTGGCTGGCCACCACTTTTTCCTCGGACGCGATCACGTTCTCGAGTTTCTCATCTGGGCTGCGCGCGTTTGGCGGCAATTTCTTCGGTTCCGACATCAACGGCGCCTTTCTGCCGGGCCAATCCGTGGTACTGACCGCCAACGACGGCAGCACCACGCGCACCGTCAGTTTGTCCGACACGACGACGACGACCTTCCTCGGCTTCATCGCTGACAATGCGCTGACGTCGGTCACGCTGCGCCAGGACGGCATGCCCAGCACCGAGTACTGGGTCACCGCCAACAACGTGACGCTGGGGATGGTGACCGCGGTGCCGGAGCCGGAAACGTACGCCATGCTGCTGGCCGGCCTGGCGCTGGTGGGCTACTCTGCGTGCCGCCGCAGTGAAGGCAGATTGGCGCAGAACCTGGCCGAACTCGGCTGAACTTTGCCGATACATCGCTGATACATCGCTGACACATAGCTCAACAGCCGCGGCCTGCGCCGCGGCTGTTTTTGCTTTGGCGGCGCCTGCCTGGCTTGGTATAATCGCGCACTTCCGGTCAGGCTATGGGCGCGCAGTGGCTAAACTTTATTTCAGGTACTCGGCGATGAACGCCGGCAAGTCAACCGCGCTGCTGCAGGTGGCGCACAACTACGAAGAACAGGGCCAGCAGGTGCGCCTGTTCACCGCCGCCATCGACCGCCGCTACGGCCTCGGCAAGGTTACTTCGCGCCTCGGGCCGCAGCGCCAGGTCGACACCTTCGACACCAACACCGACTTTCTGGCCGACACCCCGAAAGTGGCTTGCGTGCTGGTCGATGAAGCCCAGTTCCTCAGCACCGCCCAGGTCCAGCAGCTGCACCAGCTGGCCCAGGTGCGCGGCGTACCGGTGATCTGCTACGGCCTGCGCAGCGATTTCCGCGGCGAACCGTTTCCCGGCTCGGCCTACCTGCTGGCGCTGGCCGACGACATCGAAGAACTGAAAAACATCTGCGCCTGCGGCAAGAAGGCGACCATGAACGTGCGCGTCGACGCGGCGGGCAAGCGCATCCGCGAAGGCGAGCAGGTCAGCATCGGCGGCAACGAGCGCTATCGTCAAGTCTGCGCCAGGTGTTTTTACAGCTGAGCTTTTGCTGACTTGTTGAGCGCAGCCGCAGCTGCGCTTGTTCTCGTTTCGCGCCTTCCTCGACTGCCCGCTTGCCGTTTCAGCTCGGTTAAGTTCTTAAGCTGCTCCTAAGCCTGTAGCCCCAAGCTCGCTCTATGCCAATTCGCCATCCTGTTAAAATCAATTGAATTGTCCGTTTGGCGCGTCAGCTTGCCGTTTCGATCCCGCGCCGCCCGCAGTTATCCCGACGCAGTTACGAAGAACTCAGCACGGAGAGACCAAGAATGAAGAAGCAGATATTCATCGTTGCACTGGCGTTTGCCATGTCCGCCCCGGTTGCCTGGGCCCAGCCCGAAAAAGTCGCCGCGGTCCAGATGCGGGCCGACCCTTCGCAGGCGCAGGCGGCTTTGTGGGCTTCGAAAGTGCTGGCACGCTATCACTACAAGGCAATGCCGCTCGACGATTCGCTGTCCGAAAAGATTTTCGACCGTTATTTTAAGACGCTCGACGGCGAAAAACTGTATTTCGTGCAGAGCGATATCGACCAGTTCGACGGCGTGCGCAACAAGCTCGACGACGCCATCAACAACGAAAACCTGACCTTGCCGTTTTCGATCTACAACGTCTACCAGCAGCGCTTCAACCAGCGCATGACGTTTGCCCGCGAACTAATCAAAGGGAAATTCGACTTCAGCACCGACGAAAGTTTCCAGATCGACCGCGAAAAAGCGGCCTGGCCAAAGAACGAGGACGAGGCGCGCGACCTGTGGCGCCGCCGTGTCAAGAACGACTTCCTGCGCCTCAAGCTGGCGGGCAAGGACGACAAATCGATCCGCGAAACGCTCGACAAGCGCTACGACAACTACCAGACCCGCATGCGCAAGCTGAACAACGAGGACGTGTTCCAGATGTTCATGAACGCCTATGCCACGTCGATCGAGCCGCACACCAATTACCTCGGCCCGCGTTCGGCGGACAATTTCGACATCGCCATGCGCCTGTCGCTCGAAGGCATCGGCGCGGTGCTGCAGTCGCGCGACGAGTACACGGTGATCCGCGAAGTCGTGGCGGGCAGCCCGGCCGGCCTGTCGGGCAAGCTGAAGCCGGGCGACCGTATCGTCGGTGTGTCCCAGGGCGAGAACTCGCCCTTCGTCGAAGTGCTGGGCTGGCGCATCGACGACGTCGTGCAGCTGATCCGCGGCGCCAAGGATTCGATCGTGCGCCTCGACGTGCTGCCGGCCGACGCCGGCACCGACGGCAAGCACACCCAGGTCGCGCTGGTGCGCAAAAAAATCAGCATGGAAGAGCAGTCGGCGAAGAAGTCGGTCATCGACGTGCGCGAAGGCGGCGTCAAGCGCCGCATCGGCGTCATTTCGCTGCCGACCTTCTACCTCGACTTCGACGCCCGCCGCCGCGGCGACAAGGACTTCAAGAGCGCCACCCGCGACGTCGCCCGCATCCTCGGCGAGCTGAAAAAGGAAAAAGTTGACAACGTGCTGATCGACCTGCGCAACAACGGCGGCGGCTCGCTGATCGAAGCGATCGAGCTGACGGGCCTGTTCATCGACAAGGGTCCCGTCGTCCAGCAGCGCAACGCCGAAGGCAGGATCGAAGTCGAGAGCGACACCAATGCGGGCCTGGCCTGGGATGGCCCGGTGGGCGTGTTGATCAACCGCGGCTCGGCGTCGGCGTCGGAGATTTTCGCCGCCGCGATGCAGGATTACGGCCGCGGCCTGATCATCGGCGAACCGAGCTTCGGCAAGGGCACCGTGCAGCAGCTGCTCTCGCTCGACAAATTCGCCCCCACCGACAAGGTGCGTTACGGCGAGCTGAAAATGACGATCGCCCAGTTTTTCCGCATCAACGGCGGCACCACCCAGCTGCGCGGCGTCGTGCCCGACATCAAGCTGCCGGTGTTGGGCGACAGCGAAAGCTTTGGCGAGTCGAGCTACGACAACGCCTTGCCGTGGACCTCGATCAAGCCTGCCAACTATGTGCCTGCCGGCGACCTGAAGGAGTTGTTCGCGCCGCTGCAGAAGCGCCACGACGTGCGTATCGCCAAGGACAAGGACTTCCAGTACCTGAACGAAGACATCGCCGAAATGCGCAAGCTGCGCAAGGAAAATGCCATCTCGCTCAACGAAACCGTGCGCCGCAAGGAACGCGACACGCAGGAAGCGCGCGCCAAGCTGCGCGATGCGCGCATAGCCGCGCAAAGCCCTGCCGACGATGCCGGCACCGGCGCCGAAGGCAAGGACGCGCGCAGCAAGGTGCCTGTGCCGACCAAGCAGGCCAAGGCGCTGGCGTTGAAAGGCGCGGCGCGCCAGGACGACGGCCTGCAGGCCGACGAGCGCAACCTGGTGGCCGAGCTGGCGGCCGAGAAAGCGGCCAAGAACGCCAAGGATGTGCTGCTGCAGGAAACGGCCCACATCCTCGCCGACGAAGCCGGCATGCTCAAGACCGACACCCGCATGGCCTCGCGCACCATGCCGTACATGGCGCCCACCAAGGACATCGCCAAGTAAAAGGTGCTGCCCCGCAAGAAAACCCGCCCGGCGAAATGCATGGGCGGGTTTTTTTTCGGGTACAATTCTTGTGAACGATCGTGCTTTTTTTGCGAACGCCCGAACGGGCGGCGCCGGCCGGGACGAAAACTAGGAGACTGTATGGACCTGAATTACACCGGCGAGGACCTGGCGTTTCGCGACAGCGCGCGCGCCTTCCTCGACCAGAACCTGCCGGCCGACCTGCAGCAGAAAGTGCGCCAGCACCTGCGCATGGACAAGATCGATTACGTGCGCTGGCACCGCATCCTGGCCAAACAGGGCTGGGTGGCGCCGGGCTGGCCGGTGGAATTCGGCGGTCCCGGCTGGAATCAGGTAGAGCGTCATATCTGGGAAAACGAGTGCGCGCGCGCCGGCACGCCGGCGATCCTGCCGTTCGGCGTCAACATGGTCGCGCCCGTCATCATGGCGTTCGGCAGCGCCGCCCAGAAGGACTATTTTTTGCCACGCATCCTGTCGTGCGAGGACTGGTGGTGCCAGGGTTACTCGGAGCCGGGCGCCGGCTCCGATCTCGCTTCGCTGAAAACCACCGCTCAGCGGGTAACTACTGCGGACGGCGACCATTACATCGTCAACGGCCAGAAGACCTGGACCACGCTGGCGCAGCACGCCGACATGATTTTCTGCCTGGTGCGCACCGATACCGGCGTGCGCAAGCAGGAGGGCATTTCCTTCCTGCTAATCGACATGCACACTCCCGGCATTACGGTGCGCCCGATCATCACGCTCGACGAAGACCACGAAGTGAACGAGGTGTTTTTCGATAACGTCCGGGTGCCGTTCGACAACCTGGTAGGCCAGGAAAACAAGGGCTGGACCTACGCCAAGTACCTGCTCGGCCACGAGCGCACCGGCATCGCCGCGGTGGGCCGCTCGAAGCGCGAACTGGGCTTCCTGAAGCGCTTCGCCGCCGCCCAGACCCTGGACGGCAAGCCGCTGCTGGCCGACCCGCTGTTCGGCGCCAAGGTGGCGACGCTCGAGATCGAACTGATGGCGCTCGAGATGACGGTGCTGCGCGTGCTGTCGCAAGCGGAAAAAGGCCCCGGTCCCGAGGCGTCCGTGCTGAAGGTGCGCGGCACCGAGATCCAGCAAACCTTGACCGAACTGATGCTCGAAGCAGCCGGCCCGCTGGCGCTGCCGTTCGATCCGGCCTACCTCGACGGCGAAAATGAACACAGCATTCTGGACGACGATGCCGCGCCGCTCGCCGCCCACTACTTCAACGTGCGCAAGACCTCCATCTATGGCGGTTCGAACGAGATTCAACGAAACATCATCACCCAGATGATCCTGGGACTGTGAGGCACGCAATGGATTTCAACTTCAAGGAAGAACAGCTGCAGTTCGCCGATGCCATGAAACGCTGGGTGGCGAAGGATTACAGTTTCGATGAGCGCGCCAAAATCATTGGTTCGCCGGAAGGCGTGTCCGGCGCGGCATGGGCCGCCCTGGCCGAACTGGGCATGACGGCGCTGCCGGTGCCGGAGCAGCAGGGCGGTTTCAGCGGCAGCGCGGTCGACATGTTGGTCGTGATGCAGGAGCTTGGCCGCGGCCTGGTGGTCGAGCCGTACTTTTCCACCATGCTGGGCGCGCAATTGCTGAAACTGGCGGGGGGCCACGGTGCCCTGCTCGAGCAAATCGCGTCGGGCCAGCTGAAACTGGCCTGCGCCTTGGGCGAACGGCAGTCGCGCCATGACCTGGCCGACATCGCCACCAGCGCTGTGGCCGATAGCGACAACTACCGTATCAACGGCCGCAAGAGCGTGGTGCTGCACGGCGCTCAAGCCGGCAGCCTGATTGTCTCGGCCCGCAGCGGCGGTGCACAACGCGATCAGGCCGGCATCTCGTTGTTCGTGCTGCCGGTCGACACCGTTGGCGTCACCGTCACCGATTACCGCACCTTAGATGGCATGCGCGCCGCCGACGTCAAATTCGACAACGTCAGCGTGTCGGCGTCCGCTCTGCTGGGCCAGTTTGGGGCCGGCTGGGAGACGCTCGAAGCAGCGGCCGATTACGGCGCCGGCCTGTTGTGCTTCGAGGCGCTCGGCGTAATGGAGGCGCTATTTGCCGCCACCCTCGATTACCTGAAGACGCGCACCCAGTTCGGCGTGCCGATCGGCAAATTCCAGGCGCTGCAGCACCGCATGGCCGACATGTACATCCACCTCGAACAGGCCCGTTCGATGGCCTTGCTGGCCGCCGTCAAGCTGGGGGCGGACGGCTCGGGCGGCCCCGCCGAGCGCCGCCGCGCGGTGGCCGCGGCAAAGTTCCGGGTCGGCCAGGCGATGAAATTCATCGGCCAGCAGGCGGTCCAGTTGCACGGCGGCATGGGCGTGACGAACGAACTGCCGGCGGCGCATTATTTCAAGCGTCTGACGATGATCGAACTGACCTTGGGCGACTCCGACCATCACCTGCGGCGCTTCATGGCGCAGCCGGAATTTGCGATCGATCGCGGCGAATGAAACCGGTCAACTGGCATGTTGAGGATTTGTTTCCCGGCCGGGAGATCGGGCTGGGGAGGTTCGGGCGGCGGCCGGATGCGTGCGGTGCGTGCGATGCGTAATATCGCCGATCTGGCAGAATTGAAGGCGCTGGTCGGGACCGAGCTTGCCGTGTCAAGCTGGATCGCCATCTCGCAGCAGCGGGTCGACACGTTTGCCGACGCCACGCTTGATCACCAGTGGATCCACGTCGACGTCGAACGCTGCAAGCGCGAGTCGCCCTTCGGCGGCCCGGTGGCGCACGGCTTTTTGACCTTGTCGCTGCTGCCGGCGATGTTCGAAAACGCAGTACGCATGGTCGACGTCAACATGGCGCTCAACTACGGCTTGAACAAGGTACGCTTCCCGGCGCCGGTGCCGGTCGGCAGTCGCCTGCGGGCGCGCCTGACGCTCGCCAGCGTCGACGATATCGAGGCCGGGGCACAGCTGGTGTGGTCGGTGGTGGTGGAATGCGAAGGCAGCGAGCGGCCGGTGTGCGTGGCTGAATTTGTGATGCGGCGATATCCATGACCAACGCCGGTCGTCCCCGCATGTGCGAGGACGCCGGTTTTCCGGTGAGCGAATCAGGAGCGCATCAGCGGCAGCGAGCCATCCTCACCCACTCAAATCCACTTGGCCAATTCCAGCTTCGCAATCGCGTTGCGGTGCACCTCGTCCGGCCCGTCGGCCAGGCGCAAGGTGCGGTTGCCCGCCCACTGCGACGCCAGCGGAAAATCGTCCGACACGCCGGCGGCGCCGTGGGCCTGGATCGCCCAGTCCAGCACTTCCTGCGCCACGTTCGGCGCCAGCACCTTGATCATCGCGATCTCCGCCTGCGCGTGCTTGTTGCCGACGCTGTCCATCAGCGCCGCCGTCTTCAAGGTCAGCAAGCGGGCCGTGTCGATTTTGATGCGCGACTCGGCGATCCGTTCGCGCCAGGTGCTCTGCTCGGAGATCTTCTTGCCGAAGGCGACCCGGCTGTTGAGGCGTTTGCACATCAGTTCGAGCGCGCGCTCGGCCACGCCGATGGCGCGCATGCAGTGGTGGATGCGGCCAGGTCCGAGCCGGCCCTGGGCGATCTCGAAGCCGCGCCCCTCGCCCAGCAGCAAATTCGACGCCGGCACGCGCACGTTGTCGAACAGGATTTCGCAATGGCCGTGCGGCGCGTCGTCGTAGCCGAACACCGGCAGCGGGCGCACCACGGTGATGCCGGGTGTGTCGGCCGGCACCAGGATCATCGACTGCTGGGCGTGGCGGCTTGCTGACGGATCGGTCTTCCCCATCAGGATGTAGATCGCGCAGCGCGGGTCGCCGGCGCCGGAGATCCACCACTTGCGGCCATTGATCACATAGCCGTCGCCGTCATGCTCGATGCGGGTGGCGATGTTGGTCGCATCCGACGAGGCGACTTCCGGCTCGGTCATTGCAAACGCCGAGCGGATCTCGCCGCGCAGCAGCGGCTCCAGCCATTCGCGCTTGTGCTCCTCGGAGCCGTAACGCTCGATCGTTTCCATGTTGCCGGTGTCGGGGGCGGCGCAATTGAACACTTCCGGCGCCCACACCACGCGGCCCATGATCTCGCACAGCGGCGCGTAATCGAGATTCGACAGGCCTTCCGGCGCGCGCGCCGATTTGGGCAGGAACAGGTTCCACAGCCCCTGTTCGCGCGCCAGCGGTTTCAGGCGTTCGATCAGTTCGGTCGGGATCCAGCGGTTGCCTCGTTCCAGGCCGTTGCGGTCCACCTCCTGCTTGAACGCTTTTTCATTCGGGTAGACATGCTCGTCCATGAAGGCGAGCAGGCGCGCCTGCAGTTCCATGCAGCGCTCGGAGTAATCGAAATTCATGGTTGGTCCTTGAAGTGAGATAGGAAGTGGAATGCGTCAGGTCAGGCCATCGCGGCCAAGGCGTATTTCCAGCCGAGTTCGGCCATCGGGCGCGCCGCCTTGCCGTTCTGCAGCGCCTGGGCGCTCGACGCGGTGCCGTCGACATATCTCTTCATGATGCCTTGCATGATGCCGGCCAGCCGGAACATGTTGTAGGCAAGATAGAAATTGAAGTCTTCCGCACGGATGGTGGAGCCGGTGCGCGCGCAATAGCTGGCGATGTACTGCTGCTGGCTGGGAATGCCGAGCGCTTCCAGGTCGAGTCCGGCAATGCCGCGGAACTGCCCCGGCTCGATGTGCCAGCTCATGCAATGGTAGGAAAAATCGGCCAGCGGATGGCCGACCGTCGACAGTTCCCAGTCCAGCACCGCCAGGATGCGCGGCTCGGTGGGGTGGAAGATCATGTTGTCGAGTCGGAAGTCGCCGTGCACGATCGAGGTCGCTTCGCCGGGCGGGATATTGTCCGGCAGCCAAGCGATCAGCTGGTCCATCGCTTCGATGGTCTCGGTGCTCGAAGCCTGGTACTGGCGGGTCCAGCGTTCGATCTGGCGCGCGAAATAATTTCCCGGCTTGCCATAGTCGGCCAGCTTGACGGCGCTGAAGTCGATCGCGTGCAGCTGGGCGATCACGCGGTTGAGCTCGTCGTAGATGGCGGCCCGTTCGGCAGGCGCCATGCCGGGCAGCGACTGGTCCCACAATACCCGGCCTTCGATGCATTCCATGACAAAAAAGGCGCGCCCGATTACCGACTCGTCAAGGCACAGCAGGTACTGGCGCGGCACCGGAAAGCCGGCCTTGTGGAGCGCGTCCATGACCCGGTATTCGCGGTCGATCGCATGGGCCGACGGCAGCAGTTTGGCGGCCGGTCCCGGCTTGGTGCGCAGCACATAATGGCTGCCGCCAGCGCCAATTTTGAAAGTCGGATTCGACTGGCCGCCCTTGAATTGCTCGACCGTCACCTCGCCCGCGGGAAAGCCCGGGATGTGCGCGCGCAGGTATCCGGCCAGCGCCAGCACGTCAAAGCGCTGCCGCTCGGACACCGGCTTGGTTCCTATCATTTCTTCGAACATGCTGTCTCCGCTCTCTTGTTGGTTGCTTATTCTAGCTGATGAAATAGAGCGACCGTACTATTTGTTTGGGCCGCATCACCGAGATTTCATGTATTGTTCGAACAGCACTTCCATCGTGGTGGTGCGCGCGCCGCCATGCAGGGGCGCCGGTGGTGCGTAGTTGACGAAACGGACCACCCAGTCGGCGTGGTCCGGGCCGACATCGAGGGCGTTGATGCAGCCGGCGCTTTGCGCCAGGGCACCGAGGAAGAGGCGCTGGCCGGTCAGCGCCAGCGACAAAATGGCGCAGTTGACGCCGCCGTGCAGCACCAGCAGCACGGTGTCCCAGTGCGGATCGGCGCGCAGGCAGGCAATCGCCGGGTGGACCCTGTCCAGCAGTTCGCCGACCGATTCGCCGCCGAGGAAGCGCTGGTCGGCGCCGACCATGCCTTCGAAGACGCCGGTGAACGCGTTGCGTAATTCGGCGTCCGGGATCCTTGATAAGCGCCCGCCGCGGATTTCATCGAGCTCCGGCCAGCAGTCGACAGCGATGTCCTGGCCGGTTTCGGCCAGCACCCGGCGCGCCGTCTCGACAGTGCGCGGCAGGCTGGAGGCAATCACGCGGTCGAAACGCACGTTGGCGGCGGCGAACGACTGGCCGGCCGCGCTGGCTTGGGCGCGGCCTTCTTCGTCGAGGGCAACGGTTTCCGGCAGGTAAGGTTTGCCGGCGGCGTCGAAGTACGTGACGCTGCCGTGGCGCATCAGGAACATGCGGCGGCGCGGGGCGGGTGTCGGTTCGGTCATGCTTGTATAGTATCACCGGGGCTCGGGAAGAAAATTTGCGTTCAAGATAATCTTTCCTGTGTGAACTGTCATAAAATGGTCCAGCAACATTTTTAACCATTTGAAGGTAGTCCATGGCAAGGCCCGAAAAAATCCGACTTGGCGAGATCCTCGTCCAGCAAAGGCTGCTGTCCGAGGAACAACTCGGGCTGGCGCTGACCGACCAGAAACGCTCCGGCCGCAAGCTCGGCCGGGTGTTCGTCGAAAACGGCTTCGTCACCGAAGAACAGATTTCCGGCGCCATCGCCCGCCAGCTCGACATCCCCTACATCAACCTGAAGTTCTACAACACCAATCCGGCGGTGGTGCGCCTGCTGCCGGAAACGCAGGCGCGGCGCTTTCGCGCGCTGGTGCTGGAAGACCGCCGCACCTCGCTGCTGGTGGGGATGTCGGACCCGACCGACCTGTTCGCCTACGACGAGATCGCGCGCCAGGTCAAGAAGGCGGTCGAACTGGCGGTGGTCACCGAGACCGAGGTGCTGCAGGCGATCGACCGCATCTACCGCCGCACCGACGAGATCACCGATTTTGCGCGCGAGCTGGAACAGGATCTGGGCGACAGCGTCGTCGACTTCGGTGCACTGGCCGCCAACCCGGGGCTGGAAGAGGCGCCGATCGTCAAGCTGCTGCAGTCGGTGTTCGACGACGCCACCCAGGTGCGCGCCTCCGACATCCACATCGAGCCGCAGGAAACCCGGCTGCAGATCCGCTTTCGGATCGACGGCGTGCTGCATCTGCAGACCGAGGCCGACATCAAGATCGCCACCTCGCTGGCGTTGCGCCTCAAACTGATGGCCGACCTCGACATTTCCGAAAAGCGCCTGCCGCAGGACGGCCGCTTCGCAATGAAGGTCAAGCAGCAGCGGGTCGATGTGCGGATCTCGACCATGCCGACCCAGTACGGCGAATCGGTGGTGATGCGCTTGCTTAACCAGGGCGGCACGACCTTGCGGCTGGACGCGATCGGCATGCCGGCGCGCCTGGTCGAACGCTTTCGCGCCATCGTCGGGCGTCCAAACGGCCTGGTGCTGGTGACGGGGCCTACCGGCAGCGGCAAGACGACGACCTTGTACAGCGCGCTGTCCGAGCTGAACTCGGTCGAAAAAAAGCTGATCACGGTCGAAGACCCGGTCGAGTACCGGCTGCCCGGCATCAACCAGGTGCAGGTCAACGACAAGATCGAGCTCAGTTTCGCGCGCGTGCTGCGCTCGGCGCTGCGCCAGGATCCCGACATCGTGCTGGTGGGCGAGATGCGCGACCAGGAGACCGCCCAGATCGGCCTGCGCGCGGCGATGACGGGCCACCTGGTGCTGTCGACCCTGCACACCAACGACGCCGCCAGCACGCCGCTGCGCCTGATGGACATGGGGGTGCCGCGCTACATGGTGGGCAGTTCGCTGCAGGCGGTGCTGGCACAGCGCCTGGTGCGGGTGATTTGCGAAAGCTGCAGCGAGCCGTATTCTCCGAGCCCGACCGAGCGGCTGTGGCTATGCGCCGAACCGGGCGAAAGCGGTCCGGACACCGCCTTCTTCCACGGCAAAGGCTGTTCGCATTGCAACGGCATGGGTTACCGTGGCCGTACCGGCGTCTATGAATTGCTGGAGATGACGGCCACGGTGGTCGATGCGGCCAACCACCACGACCCGGCCCATTTCCTGCGCGCGGCGCGCACCGAGATGGCGGGCGAAACGCTGCGCCGGCACGCGGTGCAGCTGGCGGTACAGGGCCGCACCACGGTGGCCGAGGCGATGCGCATCAGCCACCAGCTGGAGGACTGAGATGCCGTTGTTTGCCTACAAGGGACGCAACGTGCGCGGCGAGCTGATGGAGGGCGTGCTGGAGGCGGCCGACAGCGGCGCCGTGGCCGACCAGCTGTTCGGTACCGGTGTGACGCCGCTGGTGATCGCGCCGACCAAGCGCAGCGCCAGCAATGCCGGCGCCGGCCAGTCGTGGTGGACCAGCCTGACCGAGAAAAGTGTCACGCCGATGGACGTGCAGCTGTTCAGCCGCCAGATGCACACCCTGCTCAAGGCCGGCGTGCCGATCATGCGCGGCCTGGCCGGGTTGCAGGAATCGGCCATCAGCCCGGCGTTCGGGCGCATCCTCAAGGACTTGCGCGATTCGCTCGACTCGGGCCGCGAACTGTCGGCGGCGATGCGGCGCCACCCCGACATTTTCAGCAATTTCTACCTGTCGATGGTGCGGGTGGGCGAAATGACGGGCCGGCTCGAGGACGTGTTCCTGCGCCTGTTCGACCACCTCGAATTCGACCGCGACATGCGCGACCGGGTCAAGACGGCCCTGCGCTATCCCGGTTTCGTGGTCGCGGCCATGGTGATGGCAATGGCGATCGTCAACATTTTCGTGATCCCGCAATTTACCAAGGTGTTCGCCAGTTTCCATGCCCAGTTGCCGTTGATGACGCGCATCCTGATCGGCTTTTCCGATTTCACGGTGGCCTGGTGGCCGGTGATGCTGGTACTGTCAATCGGCTCGATGCTGGCGGCGCGCTCCTGGGTGCAGACCGTGGCCGGGCGCTACAGCTGGGACCGCAACAAGCTGCGCCTGCCGATCGCCGGCAAGATCATCCTGAAAGGCACAATGGCGCGTTTTGCCCGCAGTTTTGCGCTCTCGAGCAAGAGCGGCGTGCCGATCGTGCAGGCGCTGACGGTGGTGTCGCAGACGGTCGACAACGCCTATCTGGCAGCACGCATCGAACAGATGCGCGACGGCGTCGAGCGCGGCGAAACCATCCTGCGCACCGGCACCACGGCCGGCGTATTCACCCCGGTGGTGCTGCAGATGATCGCGGTCGGCGAGGAGACCGGTTCGCTCGACGACCTGATGGATGAAATCGCCCTGATGTACGAGCGCGAGGTCGACTACGAACTAAGGACGCTGTCGTCGCAGATCGAACCGATCCTGATCACCTTTCTTGGTTTTATGGTGCTGGTGCTGGCACTCGGCATTTTCCTGCCGATCTGGGACCTGGGAAAAGCGGCATTGCATCCATGATGGTCACGGCTGTTGCGCCAAAAAACAACACTGTCTGTTTTTTGCACAGAAAGCGTGGCGCCAGCCTGTTCGAATTTGTGATCGTGCTGGCGGTGATTGCGCTGCTGGTAGGTATTTTGCTGCAGCGCATACACGTGGTTCAGTGCCAGGCCGAACTGGCGAAAGTGCAACAGGTCGTGGGCGTGCTGCGCAGCACGCTACGGATGAAGGCGGCCGTTGTGTACGCACATGGCAATTCCCAGGAGTTTATCGCGCTGACTGAACAAAATCCGATGCGCTGGCTGACCAGTATGCCAAATAATTACTTGGGCGAATATTACTCGCCCGATATCGAAGGCCTGGAATCGGGTAGTTGGTATTACGACCCAGGCACGAATACCTTGGTTTATTTGATGCATAACGGGAACGATTTGAAAGGAAAGAAAATAAAATTGCTTAAATTTAAACAAATATTATTGCGTGCAGAGTCCGAACGTGGCATTCTTGCAAGCATGCCGTACAGCATTGTTTTGAATGAGGTAGCGGAAACCCTGGACTGACGATCGGCTGATTGTCGGATCCGTCAATTATGTGGATGCGGAGAAAAATATGAATAAACTGAGCATCAAAGGCCAAAACGCCCAAACGGGCTTCACATTGATCGAACTGATCGTCGTCATCGTCATCCTGGGCGTACTGGCTGCGACCGCGCTGCCGAAATTTGCTGATTTGGGGGCCGACGCGCGTGTTGCCAAAATGCAAGGTGCGCTTGGTGCCATGAAGTCCGCATCAGCAACTTTTCATGCGCAATGGTTGGCGGCGGGTTCGCCAGCCGACGCAGGCGCTGCCACCTCAACTATTAAGCAAGAGGGTGTAGCCATCGGGTACATAAATGGCTACCCGACCGCAGCCGACATGCTCGTATCGGCTGGAGGCTTGGCCGACTACAAAACGGACACTGGCACCACTAAGGTGCTTAAAGTATCGTCCGACCAGACCGGTCGCACTTCTTGCAGTATCACGTACACAGAAGCGAGCACCGCCGGCGCTGCCCCTTCGTTCAGTAGCGCGCCAACCGTGGGCAACTGCCAGTAATTTAGCGCTTCCGGTTCGCCGCATGTGTATCGACAGGTCAAACCGCTCGCGCCTTGACCTGTTTTTTATTGCGGTTCGTAGTCGTCAATCCGGTCTACCGAGCCAAGCTCATGAAAGCATCGCCACACGCGGTTTCACGCTGATCGAACTGGTGGTCACGCTGATGTTGATCGGCATTCTGTCAGCGTTCGGCGTCTCCCGCTTTTTTGACCGCGCCACCTTCGACGTCGCCGCAATCGCCGACCAGACGCGCGCGATGCTGCGTTACGGCCAAAAACTTGCGGTGGCTCAGCGGCGGGCGGTCTATGTCCGCCTCACGTCCAGCAGCATGGCGCTGTGTTTCGACAGCGGCTGTTCGGCAACCATGCTGGTGAGCGCTCCCGGCGGCGCCAACAGCGGCAGCGCCAGCACCAGGGCCAATTGCGCCAATAATGCCAGCTGGTATTGCGAGGGCCTGCCTGCCAACCTGGGCTATACGCTCACGCCTGGGCCGGCGCCGACCAGTTTCGCGTTCGATGCCCAGGGCAAGCCGTATGCCGGCAGCGACAACCTGCTCATCGTCGATTCCACCTTCGTCCAGTTGACGGTGGCCGTCAGCGCTGGCGGCACCAGCCGCACCGTCACCGTGGTGCCGGAAACCGGCTATGTGTATTAGCGCGCGCTGGCCGCGCCAGGGCGGCGTCACCCTGGTCGAGCTGCTGATGTTCATCGTCATCGTCTCGGTGGCGCTGGTGGGCGTGCTGCAAGTGTTGCGCTACAACGCGGCCCACAGTGCCGATCCCTTGCGCCGCAAGCAGGCGCTGATGCTGGCCGAGAGCGTGATGGAGGAGGTGCAGATGGCGAAATTCACCTATTGCGATCCGGCCTCCGACAACGCCGACAGCGCCACCCAGGCCGGCGACTGCACCGTTGCGGAGGCATTCGGCCAACTGTCGGGCGGCGAGGTAATGGGGCCGCGCCCGTACGACAACGTCAACGACTATGTCGTCGCGGGCAACACGCCGAGCGGGGCCATGGTCAGCAGCGCCGACGGCGCACCGCTCGACGCCAACGGCAACCCGATCGATGTGACCGGCTACACGGTCAGCCTGACGATCCGCCCCGAGGCGCTCAACAATATCACCGTCAGCGGCGTTACTGCAAACGAGAACGTGCTGCGCATCACCGTCACCGTCAACTTCGATGGCCAGGCGCTGGTGCTCGACGGCTACCGCGCGCGCTATGCGCCGAACGACCAATGAGCGACCGACGGCTTCCTGGCAGGTTGGCGCAGGCCGGTTTCACGCTGGTCGAGGCGATTGTGGCGATCGTCATCATCGGCATTTTGGGCGGGATGGTGGCGGTGTTCATCCGGGTCCCGGTGCAAGGCTATGTCGACAGTGTCGCGCGGGCCGAGCTGAGCGACGTCGCCGACGGCGCCTTGCGCCGCATCTCGCGCGACCTGCGGCTGGCGCTGCCGAACTCGATCCGCGTCAGCAACGACGGCAAATCGCTCGAAATGCTCCTCACCAAGTCCGGCGGACGCTACCTGGCCGCCGAAGACGGCGACCTGCTCAACCCGCACCTGAGCTTTCTCGACCCGGCCAAGAAGAGCTTTACCGTGATCGGCCCGATGCCGGCAGGCAAGCAGCAAATTGCCGACGGCGACGCCATCGTGGTCTACAATCTCGGCCCCGATTTTCCCCAGGCCGATGCCTACAGCGGTACCAATCGCGCGCTCTACGATAGGGGCAACAGCGGCGGCAACCTGGTCGCCTTGATCAGCAATCCGTTTGCCGTCCAGGCCGCGCCGATGCAGTCGCCCGGCGCCCGTTTCCACGTGGTGTCGGGGCCGGTGACGTATTATTGCAACGGCGCGACCGGCGGCGCCGGTACACTGCTGCGGCAATGGGCCTATCCGATCAGTGCAGCGCAAAACAGCCCGGCGTCAGGCACCCCGAAGAGTGCCTTGCTGGCCAACCGGGTGGTGTCGTGCAACTTCGATTACAGTAGCGCGGCCTCCAGGCGCAGCGCGCTGGTGGTGCTGACGATCAGCCTGCGCGTGCCCGGCAGCAATGATCCTACCCTTACTTTATTGCATCAGGTCCACGTCAACAATACGCCATGAACCACCGACTCCGCTCACGTTCGTACGCACCGGGCCGCCAGGCCGGCGTCGGCCTCGTCACCGCCATTTTCATCCTGGTGGTGCTGGCCGGGCTGGCAGTGGCAATGGCGACGTTGTCAAGCGCGCAGCAGGCCGCATCGAGCCTTGATGTGCTGGGCGCGCGCGCCTACCAGGGCGCGCGCGCCGGCGTCGAATGGGCGCTGTTCCAGCAGCGCGTCAACAATTCCTGCCTGCCCGGGCCGACCACCTTCGCGCTGCCCGCCAACACCAGCCTGAGCAGTTTTACGGTCAGCGTCACCTGCAACGCCAATCCGTTTCCCGGCCAGCCGGCCAATTTCCGGGTGACGGCGACGGCCTGCAATGGCATCGCGGGCGCCGCGTGCAAGGGCGCAGGCACTAGCCAAGACTATGTTGAACGCAAGATCGAGGTGCAGTTTTGAAGGCGCTGTTGCGGCACTGCTGCGCGCTGTTGCTGGCGGCGGCGTCAATGCTGGCTGGCACTGGCGCGCGCGCCGATACCGACATCAGGCTGTTTCAGTCGTTCGCCGGCAACGTGAATTTCGTCGGCACCCAGAAAACCATGCGCACGGCCAGCAATGCGAAAGATCCGTGCGCGGCCGTCGGCGCGAACACCGAGCTGAGCGCGACGCTGGCCGGCATCCCCGCCGGCGCCACCATCCTCAGTGCGCAACTGTACTGGGCTGCCTCGAACAGTTCGGCCGATTATACCGTCACGTTTCAAGGCAGCAGCGTGTCCGCGCCGAGCACGCGGCGCTACTTTTCGAACACGGTCGGCTATGACTATTTCGGTGGCGCCGCCGACGTCACCACGCAGGTCAAGGCCACGCGCAACGGCACCTACACCTTCAAGGGCCTGAACGTCAATACCGGCAGCCCGTATTGCAGCGTGCAGGGCGTGATCGGCGGCTTCTCGCTGCTGGTGGTGTATTCCAATCCGGCCGAGCAGTATCGCGTGCTGAACATCTACGAGGGATTTCGCTATATCTTGAACAGCGCTCTTACGCTTACGCTGAGCAATTTTCTCACTCCCACCCCGCTCGATAGCGCCACCGGGCGCGTCGCCCACATCACCTGGGAGGGCGACGCGACGCTGGTTGCGAACGGTGAGCGCTTGATGGTCAACGGCGTCGAAATGACCGATTCGCTTAACCCGAGCGAGAATCAATTCAATTCGGCCAGTAACATCAACAACGACGCGGCGTCGTACGGCATCGATTTCGACGCCTATACCATCGGTTCGCCGGTCATCGCGGCAGGCCAAAGCGAAGTCAAGACCCTGTACCAGTCGGGCCAGGACCTAGTGCTGCTGAACGTCGAAGTGATTGCCATGCCCAACGTGCTGGCGGCCGATCTGTCGATTTCGATGGTGCGCAACAACGAGCTGAAGGTGAACGCCAGCACCAGCTATACCTTAACCGTTAGCAACATCGGCCCAAGCGCCGAAGCGGGGCCGGTGGTGGTCACCAACACGCTGCCGGCGGGGATGAGCTTTGTGTCGGCCAGCGGCAGCAACTGGACCTGCAGCGTGTCTGGACAGGTGATCACTTGCCGCAACAGCGCCGCGCTGGCGGTGGGCGCCTCGCTGCCGCCGCTGACGGTGGCGGCAATGGTCAATACCTCCGGCTCGCTTACCAATACCGCCACGGTCGCTGGCAGCATGTTCGACAACGTTGCCGCCAACAACAGCGACAGCGACACCGGCGCGGTGGCTTCGCCGGTCGCTGTTTTCACCGATAAGATTTGCGTCGCCGGAAAGGCGTTTGGCGACCCCGCCCAGCCTTGCAAGATGGCCAACTGGGCCCCGCTGGAGGCGGGCACGGTCATGTCAAAAGTATTCCTGACGGTGCTGACGCAAGCGACTGGCGTGCCGACTGCGCTCAGCAACAAGGACGCCATCGTTCAGATCCAGGTTGCCCTCAGTTGCCACAACCCGACCACCTATAATCCAGCTGCGGGGACCAAGGCAACCTTTGCGGGCGTGATTTTGCCCTTGTGCACGCCAAACGGCGCGGCTCCCGGTACCGGCGCGGCCGAATGGTCAGCGACCGTGAATGCGGCATTCCCGGCTCATTCGCCGTCGGCCCCGATGACGGCCGGTTTCCAGTACAACGATGTCGGCAAGGTCGCTGTCTACTTGCGCGACTTGGCCAACACCATCGTCGGCGGCCTGCCGTTCGTTTCCATGCCGTCCAGGATTGTGCTCAGCGTTACTGGCAATCCGGCCCCGGTCGATGCCACCGGCGGTGCTTTCGTGGCGGCCGGCGTGCCGTTCAGCATGACCATCGGTGCCTACACTGCGCTAAACGTGCCGGCACCTAATTTTGGCCGCGAAAGCTCACCCCAGACTTTCTCGCTGAAATGGCCCGTGGTCAGCCCATTTCCCGACATGACGCAGATGCCAGCCCTGTCCGGCACGTTCGGGGCGATTGCGCTCGGCGCCGCTTCCGGCAGCACTTTCTCGTGGCCGGAAGTGGGGATCCTGCCGCTGACGCCCGGCCTTGCCTCCGGCAACTACCTCGGCGGCGGCGTGGTCCCTGGCGCCACCGTCAACGTTGGGCGCTTCGTGCCCGACCATTTCGACACCGAGACTGCCGCCGTGAACGCTTGCCCCGCCAATATGGGCTGCGTGCTGCCGATCAGCCGCATGGCCTACTCGGCCCAGTCGTTCGCGACGCGCATCATTGCGCGCAACGCCACCAACGACACGGTGCAAAATTACCAAGGCGCTTTTGCGCGCGCGCTGACCATGACGGCCTGGACATCCGCCGGGTTGGACACCGGCGCCAATCCGAATGGCGGCACGCTGGCCGGCAATAGCGTCGCCACCAGCGCCTTTACGCGCGGCACCGCCGACTTCAGCCTGGCGTCGCTGGCGCCGACGCTGACCTACATCCTGCCGCGGCCTTTTTCCAGCGCCGCACCGCGCGCGCTGGACTGGAGCACGCCGACCGTGATCTACCTGCGCGCCAGCGAGACGGCGGTGCCGGCGGTAACGTCAAAGCGCGCCACCGGCAGCGTCGAAGGCGGCATCATGATTGCCAGCGGCCGGCTACAGGTGCAAAACGCTTTCGGCTCGGAACTGATGATGATGCCGGTCGACTTGCGCGCCCAGTACTGGACCGGCGGCACGACCGGCCGCTGGGAAAACAACAGTGCCGACAACAGCACCTTGCTCCATCCGCTGGCGCCGAACGTCAGCTATTCCAACTGCAGCAAGGCGCTGCAAAGCGCAGTCGCCGCGCCGAACAACTGCAAGGACGTGTTTTCGCAGGTCTCGGGCGCGAAGATCATCCTGGTGGCGGGCGCCGGGAAAATTCGCCTGCGCCCGCTCGGCAGCGGCAATACCGGCAGCGTCGAGATCAGGCTGAACAACCCGTCCTGGCTGCCTGTCGCGCCCGGGCGCTTAGTGTTTGGCATCTACAAGAGTCCGTTGATTTACTTCAGGGAAGTATACTGAGCAGCTTGGCGCGCGAAACCGGCAGACAGTATATGAAAAACAAGCAATTTTATTATCCTAGTGGAAAATTGCTTTCAACATCCCTAACAAGATGAAATAATCATGCGGCTTCCGCAATATTTACATTTCATCTCCTTATCCTGATCGTCGGCATGCGTCTTTTTAGAAAAGCACAGAAAAATGCGGGTTCGCTGGCGATTGCTTTTCTCGGCGATGGGCTCGCCGCCGTCAGCGTCCGGCGCGTGCCGCCGGCCAGGCCTGCCGTCGAGCTGGCAATGTTTTACCCGGGCGCGCCGGTGCCGCCAGCGGACGTGCTGGAAAAGCTCGGGAAAGACTTGCAGGCGAGCCGTTACCAGTGCACCACGCTGCTTGGCGGCGGCGAATACCAGTTGCTGGCGGTAGAAGCGCCCAACGTGCCGCCCGACGAGCTCAAGATTGCGGTCCGCTGGCGCCTCAAGGACATGCTCGACTTCCATGTCGACGATGCCACCATCGATGTGCTCGAAATTCCGCTCGACAAAGCGGCGCCCGCGCGTGCCGGCCACGGCATGTTCGCGGTGGCGGCGCGAAACAGCGTGATCGAGCAGCGCCAGAACCTGTTCGCCGCGGCCAAGCTGGCCCTGTCTGTCATCGATATTCCTGAAATGGCGCAAAGGAACATCGCGGCCCTGGTCGAGCCCGACGGGCACGGGGTTGCCATGCTGTCGTTTACTGCCGATGGTGGTTTACTGACGGTGACGTTCAATGGCGAACTGTACCTGTCGCGCCGGATCGACATTTCCCAGGCACAGTTGATGCAGCCCGACCACGACAAGCTGCATGCCAGCTTCGATCGGATCACGTTGGAACTGCAGCGCTCGCTCGACCATTTCGACCGGCAATACCATTTTATCAACGTCGCCAAGCTGGTACTGGCGCCGAATGTCGCGCCTGGCCTCGAGACTTACCTGTCGAGCAATCTGTACATGCCGGTCGAATCGCTCGACCTGGCCGCCGTGCTGGACCTGGCGCTGGTGCCGGAACTGGCCGCGGTCGAGCAGCAGCAGCGATTTTTCCTGACCCTGGGCGCCGCCCTGCGGCTTGAGGAGACGCTGCTGTGAGCCAACAAATCAACCTCTTCAATCCGATTTTCCTCAAGCAGAAGAAGATCTTCACCGCCGTTCCGATGGCCGAGGCGCTCGGTGTCCTGCTGGCCGGCGTGCTGGCGCTGGCGTACTACGGCCAGCGCAGCATTACCGCACTGGCGGACGAGTCGGCCATCACCAGCAAGCAGCTGGCACAGCGCCAGGCGCGCCTGGCGAGCGCCAGCGCCCAGTTCGCACCGCGCCAGAAAAATGCCGAAATTGCATTGAACCTGGCGGCGACCGAACAGGAGCTGCAGTCGCTGCACAAGGTCGCCGGGGTGCTGCAGCGCGGCGAGATCGGCAATACGCGCGGCTATTCCGGTTACTTCCGCGCTCTGGCGCGCCAGAGCGAGAGCGGTGTGTGGCTGACCGGGGTGTCGATCGGCGGCGCCGGCATCGAGATCGGCGTGCAGGGCAGGGCCTCGCAGCCGGCGCTGGTGCCGGCCTACATCGGGCGCCTTGGAAGCGAAAGCATCATGCGCGGCAAGACTTTCTCCAGCCTTCAGATCGAGCAAGCGATGCTGGCGCCGAAGGGCGGCGGCGCCGCCGTGCAGGCGCCGTATGTCGAATTCAGCCTGCAATCCGTGGCGGGCGCGGAGCGGCCATGAAGCAAACCCTCTTCAAGCTGAGCAGCCGCATCGACGCCCTGAGCCTGCGCGAGCGCGTCGCGCTGTTCGCGGCCGCTGCCGCCATCATCCTGTTCCTGGTCTATGCGGTGGCGCTCAATCCGATGTATGCGAGGCGGGCGGTGCTGCAGGGCCAGATCGCCCAGCAGCGTAACAATATTGCCGGCATCGACGAGGAAATCACCCGGAAGGTGCGGGAATATGCGCAGGATCCGGACGCGGCGCTGCGCGTGCGCCTGCAGGCGGTCGCCGCTGAATCGATCCAGCTTGCCAACGGACTGCGCGCCGTGCAAAAAGACCTGGTCGCCCCGCACAAGATCGTGCCCCTGCTCGAAGCCATTCTGCAGGCAAATGGACGGCTGCGGCTGGTGTCGATGAAAACGCTGCCGGTCAGCAGCCTGGACGAGGATGCAGAAACAGCGGCGGCGGCCGCGCCGGTCACCGTCGCTGCCACTGCCGCTGCCACTGCCGCTGTCGCCCCCGCCGCCGTGCCGGCCGCCAAGCCCGCCGCGCTGCTGTATCGCCACGGCGTGCAGCTGGCCGTGCAAGGCAATTACCTGGACATGCTTGACTACATGAGTGCGCTAGAAGCGATGCCGAACCGGCTGTTCTGGGGCAAGGCGGTACTCGAGACGGCGCAGTATCCGCAGGCGACGCTGACGCTGACGCTCTATACCCTCGGGCTGGAGCGCACATGGATCGCGCTATGACCGCGCGCCTGCTGGCGGCGCTGTTGTGGGTCGCGGCCTCGGCCGGCACCGCATCGGCGCAGGCCTTGCGCGATCCAACCTTGCCGCCGGCGCAGTTGGCGCCGGCCGGCGACGGCGCAGCACCGGCCGAGGCCGCTCGGCCGGTGCTGCAGTCGGTGCTGATCGGGCACCTGCCTGGCGGGCGCAGGGTGGCCGTGATCGACGGTCAGACGGTGCGCATCGGCGAAAAATTCAAGGGTGCGGTACTGGCCAGCGTGTCCGACAACCAGGCGGTGCTGCTGCGCGGTGGCAACAAGCTGGTGTTGCGGTTGTATCCGGCGGCCGCGCATCGATCGCCATCACCAAAATAGAGACAGAAACCGCATGCGAAATGTATTTTTAATAACTTTGATGTTCGGATGTGCCGCCAGCCTGGGCGCCTGCACCTCGGCGCCGCGGCCTACCACGCTCGACACCATCAAAGAGCAACTGGCGCGCGCCGCCAAACCGGTCGCCGCCGCGCCGCTCGACGAGGCGGTGGCGAACGCGCTGCTGCCGCCGGTGTCCGCGCTGGCGGTGCAGTTGCCCAAGGCCCGCCCGGCGCTGGAGGAACGTTTCAATGTCGCCTTCAACAAGGTGCCGGCCCAGCAGTTCTTTAATTCCCTGGTGACCGGCACCCGTTACAACATGCTGGTCCATCCCGATGTCGGCGGCACCATCACGGCCAACCTGAAGGACGTCACGCTGACCGAGGCGCTCGACGCGGTGCGCGAGCTGTACGGCTTCGACTACAAGATCGACGGCACCAGCATTTACATCCGGCCGCTGACCATGCAGACCCGGATGTTTCATGTGAACTATCTGATCGGCAGTCGCAAGGGCCAGTCCAGCCTGCGCGTGAGCTCGACTTCGCTTTCCGTCAGCAGTAATCAGAGTAACCCGAGTAACCCGAGTAACCCGAGCAACCCGAGTAACCCGAGCAACCAGCCCGGCCAGAACAACAACCAAAACAACCCCGGCGGCGGCGGCAACAACCAGCAGCAGGACAGTACCAACGTCAATACCGTCTCCAGCAACGACTTCTGGGGCGAGCTGAAGGCGGCCATCGAGGCCATTGTGGGAACCGGCAAGGACAGCGGGCGCAGCGTGATGGTCAGCCCGCAATCGGGCGTGGTGGTGATCCGCGCCATGCCCGACGAGCTGCGCAATGTCGACCTGTTTCTCAAGGCGACCCAGTTGTCGGTCGACCGCCAGGTCATCCTCGAAGCCAAGATCCTCGAGGTGGAACTGAACGACAGTTTTCAGAGCGGCATCAACTGGGCCTCGTTCGCCTCGTTTCGCAGCGGCCACGCGAACCGCGTCTCGGGCGGTTTCCTGTCGCCCGGCACCACCCTGGCACCGCTGCCGTACGCCGGCGGCCAGCCGCCCGTCCTCAGCACCGGTTCGGGCTTTTCGGCCAGCACTGGCTTCTCGCTGTCGAACGCGGCCGCGGCGGCCAACTCCCTGTTCGGCCTGGCGGTCCAGACGAGCAATTTCGCTGCCTTGATTTCCTTCCTCGAATCGCAGGGCACGGTGCACGTGCTGTCGAGCCCACGCGTGACGGCGATGAACAACGAGAAAGCGGTACTGAAGATCGGTACCGACGAATTTTTTGTCACCGGGGTCACTACCACCACGGTCGCCAGCGCCACCGGCAACACGGTCACGCCCAGCGTCACCTTGCAGCCATTTTTCTCCGGTGTGGTGCTCGACGTGACGCCGCAGATCGACGACAAGGGCAATATCCTGCTGCACGTGCACCCGTCGGTGAGCCAGGTCAGCACCGTCACCAAGGAGATCAAACTCGGCGCGGCCGGCAGTTTGACCCTGCCGCTGGCGGCTTCGGCCACGTCGGAAATCGACAGCATGGTGCGCGGCCAGAACGGGCAGGTGGTGGCGATAGGCGGGCTGATGCGCCAGTCGTCGACCTCCGACACGTCGCAGCTGCCCGGGGTGGGCAGCGTGCCGGTGCTGGGCGCGCTGTTTCGCAACAAGGCCAAGCAGAATCAGAAGCGCGAACTGGTGGTGCTGATCAAGCCGACCATCGTCGAGGGCGCCGGCAGCTGGAACGAGGACCTGCTCGATACCAGGGGCCGTATGCAGCAGCTCGATTTGCGCGACCCGGCACGCAAATAAATGTACACCGCCCACTTTGGCTTGCGCGAAGCGCCGTTCGGGATCACTCCCGACACCAGCTATTTCTTTACCAGCCCGCACGCGCAGGAGGCGCTCAACACCTTGCTGGTGGCGGCCAGGAATGGCGAGGGCTTCATCAAGATCACCGGCGAGGTCGGCACCGGCAAGACGCTGCTGTGCCGTAAGTTCATGGCGACCTTGGGCGAAGGCTTCGTCACCGCCTACATTCCCAATCCTTACCTCGAACCGCGCACGCTGATGCTGGCGCTGGCCGACGAACTCGAGATCGCGCTCGACAAGGACGTCGACCAGCACCAGCTGCTCAAGTCGATCACCCATCGCCTGATGGCGCTGGCGGCCGCCGACAAGCGCGTGCTGCTGTGCCTGGACGAGGCGCAGGCGATTCCGGTGGAAAGCCTGGAAGCGCTGCGCCTGCTGACCAATCTGGAAACCGAAAAGCGCAAGCTGCTGCAGATCGTGCTGTTCGGCCAGCCCGAGCTGAACCGCAAGCTGGCACTCGATTCGATCCGCCAGCTGGCCCAGCGCATCACGTTCCATTACCACCTGGGCGCGTTGACGCGCGACGACCTCGAGTATTACCTGGCGCATCGCCTGCGGGTGGCCGGGTTTACCGGCGCGCGCCTGTTCAGCCGCGGCGCCGTGTCGCGCCTGTATTCAGCCAGCGGCGGCATTCCGCGCCTGGTCAACATCCTCGCCCACAAGGCGCTGATGCTCAGCTTCGGCCAGGGCAAAGCGCAGGTCAACCGCCGCCACGTCAATGATGCGGCCAGCGACACCATCGTGCGCAAACGCCACGTGTGGCCGTGGCTGGCGGCCGGGTCGCTGCTGCTGGCCGCCGCCGGCGCACTCGCCTGGACATTCATACAATGAGTCTGATCAACAAGATGCTGCAGGACCTCGATGCGCGCGGCTCGCACGCGGACGCCGCCGAGCCGAACGTGAAGCCGGTGCAGCGCCAGCGCGCGCCGATGACGGTGCCGCTGGCGCTGGGCGCCGGCTTGCTGCTGGTGCTGGCTGCCGCCGGCTGGTTCGGATGGCGCTACGTCACGCGTGTGCCGACCGTCGCGGTGGCGGCCGCGCCGTCGGTATTGATGACGCAGGAGTCCGCACCTGCATCCGTACCTGCACCCGTACCTGTACCTGTACCGGCACTTTTGCCCGCACCGGCACCGGTTCCGCAAACACCGGCCGCCTTGGCTACGGCTGCAGACGTGCCGGTCGCAGCGCCCGGCGCAGCCGTGCGCAAGGAGCAGGGCGCTGCAAAGGCGCCGCGGGCAGCACAGCGCGCTGTGCCCGCGGACGCTGCAACGCCGGCGCCAGCCAGTGTTTTCGACACCGGCCGCCAGACGAGCGCGCCACAGCGCGCTGAAAGCGAGTACCGCCGCGCGCTGGCGCACTTACAGGAGGGGCGTATTGGCGACGCCATCGCGGCGCTCGAGCAGGCGCTCAAGCTGGACCCGGGCCATGAAGCGGCGCGCCAGACCCTGGTTGGCCTGCTGATCGAAAACAAGCGGCCCGACGAGGCCATGCGCCAGTTGCAGCTGGCGCTGGCCGCCGACCCGCGCCAGCCGGCCATGGCGATGCTGCTGGCGCGCCTGCAGATCGAGCGCGGCGCAGCCGGCATCGACACCTTGCAGCGCAGCCTGGCTTACGCGGCCGGCAATGCCGACTACCACGCCTTCCTGGCCGGCGCGCTGCAACGCCTGCAGCGCCACGGCGAAGCGGCTGAGCAATACATGGCGGCCTTGCGCGCCAATCCACAAAACGGCGTCTGGCTGATGGGTCTCGGTATTTCGCTGCAAGCCGACAAACGCAACGCCGACGCGCGCGACGCGTTTCAGCGGGCCAAGGCGTCGGCCAGCCTGGTGCCGGAATTGCAGGCATTTGTTGAGCGCAAGCTGCTGCAGCTGGGGCAATAAAGGTTTTTAGCGTACCCCGGTCACTGATATGTGCTTCGGGCCGACCGGTTCAATCTGCAGCGAGCAGCGATCGAGGCGCTTGCTTATTTTCTTAGATTGAATATGCCGGCATGCGTCGTTTCCGTCAATGGCGAAAACGACGGCTCTAAGTACTCGTCGAGAAATAAATGTGAGGTTTTGGCAAACAGAACCGGATGCGATGCAAGGCGGTCGGTGCGCCGCAGTGCGAGCACTGCAAGCAGCGGCCAACACAGCAGCGCGGCGGTTATGGACGCCAAAATGCACATTTATTTTTTGGCGGGTACTTAGGGTTGAGCGCCCTTTTGCGACACCCTCGTTCGCGAGGACGAATGGCGTTGGCAACTCTCCCTCCGACGAACAACTTAGCCTACGTGAAATATTACGCAATTTCCTACCGTCAAAGTGCAACTCTCAGTGATGCTAACAGCATCAGCGAGACGACGGGAAGCCACACTATCCGCTCGCGCTTGCTACGGGTCGCTGCGTTCGCGACAACACCGAGAGCGCAATAGCCAACGACGAACCATATCGCCTTGGTCGCGGCCGTGTGCATGTTGTCGAAGACAAGGCCGGCTGACGTGGCCACGATGAAGCCAAATACGATCAACAGGCACGCCGAAATCAGGCTCACGACGCGGATGCGACCCGGAAGACGGCCGCGATACCTTCCTCCCAGCGTCAATTCTCCCCAAGGCATGCCTGCCAGCAAGGCAATCTGGAAGGCCGCGGCGAGCGTGACCAACCCGATGAATATATATGCCGCAAGCAGATCGATCATCAACGCACTGTATCCGGTTGTGGGGCGGATTTTATAACTTGGCCAGCCGCGCCAACGCCAGATGCAAGGTCTCGTCCTGTTTCGCAAAGCAGAACCGCACGATGCCCGATTCGGTCGGCTGGCTGTAAAACGCCGACACCGGAATCGCCGCGACCTTGGCCTCGCGCGTGAGCCACTCGGCAAACTGCGCCTCAGGCAGCGCTGAAATCGCATCGTACCGGACGCATTGGAAATACGTGCCGTCGGCCGGCAGCAAGGTAAAGCGGCTGCCCGCCAGGCTTGCGCGGAACAGGTCGCGCTTGCGCTGGTAGAAGGCCGGCAGGGCGAGGTAGGGCGCCGGATCGGCCATGTAGCGGGCGATGCCGTGCTGCATCGGCGTGTTTACCGTGAACACGTTGTACTGGTGGACCTTGCGGAACTCTTTCGACAGCGCCGCCGGCGCCGCCACGTAGCCGATCTTCCAGCCGGTGACGTGGTACGTCTTGCCGAAGCTGGAAACGACGAAGGCGCGCTCGGCCAGGTCGGGGTAGCGGCAGACCGACTGGTGGGGCGCGCCGTCGTACACCATGTGTTCGTAGACCTCGTCGGACAGGATCAGGATGTCGGTGCCGCGCACGATGTCGGACAGGGCGTCGATGTCGGCGCGCCGCAGCACCGAGCCGGTGGGGTTGTGCGGCGAGTTGACGATGATCAGCCGGGTGCGCGCGGTGACCGCGGCGGCTACCTGGTCCCACGGGATGCTGTAGCCATGTTCGCCCACTTTCATCGATACCGGCACCGCCACGCCGCCGGCCAGCGCGATGGCGGGCAGGTAGCTGTCGAAGGCCGGTTCGATGACGATCACGTCGTCGCCCGGATGCACGCAGCACAGGATCGCCGTGGTCAAGGCCTGGGTGGCGCCGGCGGTGACGGTGATTTCAAGCGCGGGGTGGTAGCTGCGCCCATACAGCGCGGCGACCTTGGCCGCGATGGCGTCGACCAGCGGCGCTGCGCCGGCCATTGGCGGATACTGGTTGTGGCCGTCGCGCATGGCGTCGGTGACCAGCTGCGGCAGGGCCGGATCGCAGGCGAAGTCGGGAAAGCCCTGGCCAAGGTTGACGGCGCCGTGCTGTGCGGCCAGTACCGACATCCGGGTAAAAATCGTGGTGCCGACGGCGGGCAGGCGGCTGCGAAGGACGGGTGTGGTCATGAGCGGCAATGCGAAGTAATCAGGCGTTTATTTTAGCGCAGCTTCAGCTTCAGCTTCAGCCTTGGCCAGGGTTTGAGCTTGAGACTGCTCCTTCACCCACGCCTCGGGCAGCATGATGCGAAACAGCCCGGCCTGCCCAAGCTTGCGCGCAAGTTTGAGCAGCGCCTTGTCCTTCGTGATCAGCACGCTGGCGCTTGTGTCGCGCGCGATCTCTAAAAATTTCTGGTCGTCGCGGTCGGTGCAAACCGGCAGGCGCACGGGGCTGGCGTCGGGCGCCATCACGGTCACCAAGGCGTCGAAGCGGCTTGCTGCGACCGGACGGCTGGCGTCGTCGAGCGGCAGGTGCGGATAGTGCAGCACGATGTTGTATTCATCGCGGCAGTCGGCGCGGGTGACCGCTTCGACCGTGCCCGATTCGAGCGCGGCCAGCAGGCTGGCCCAGCGCGGGTCGTGGAACACCAGCAGGTCGAGGCAGACATTGGTATCGATGACGATGCGTTCGGCTGGTACGGGTATCATGTCGGCTGTTCCATTTGTCGGATGTGATTAAACGTATGTATTCAAAACTATGCTGATTGTACTGTCGCCCGCCAAGTCGCTCGACTTCGACACCCGCCCCACCACCAAGCTGACTACCACGCCCGAGCACCTCGAGCACGCCGGCGCGCTGATCGATGTGCTGCGGCGCTATTCGCCTGGCGAACTGGCCGAACTGATGGACCTGTCCGATCCGCTGGCCGCGCTGAACGTGGCGCGCTACGCCAGCTGGAGCCGTGAGCCACAGGATGCACGCCAGGCCATCATGGCTTTCAACGGCGACGTCTACGCCGGGTTCGACGCCCGTTCGCTCAAACCGAAGGCGCTCGGCTACGCGCAGCGGCATGTGCGCATCCTGTCCGGGCTGTACGGCGTGCTGCGCCCGTTCGACCTGATCCACCCGCACCGCTTGGAGATGGGCAGTCGCCTGGCCACCGAAGGCGCAAAAGACTTGTACGGTTTCTGGGGCGATACGGTGACCGACACGATCAACGGCGCGGTCGAAGCGAACGGCGCAGGCGTGCTGGTCAACCTGGCGTCGGAAGAGTATTTCAAGTCGGTGCGGCCGAAGCTGTTGCGCGTGCCGGTGATCAGCCCGGTGTTTGAAGACTGGAAGAACGGCAAGTATAAAATCATTTCGTTCTACGCCAAGCGCGCGCGCGGCATGATGGCGAGATACGCGGCCGAGAAGGGCATCGTCGACGCCGAAAAGCTGAAGCGATTCGAGGTCGACGGCTACGCGTTCAGCAAGGGTGATTCGACGGCGACGAGTTGGGTGTTCAGGCGCAAGGTGGCGGCTTGAGCCACCCAGCTAAACTATTAAAACCGCCTAGTCCGTCTTCTTCGACCAGAAATTAAACCAGCTGCGCTGTTTCGCATTCGGGTTCAGGAACTTGCTGTTCGGGTAGGTCTTCACGAAAACGCGCTGGGCATCGTCGCGCAGCAGCAGGTTGCCCATCTTGTCGTGGCTGCGAATCATCAGGAACAGCGCTTCCTCGGTGGCCGGGGCGTCGCCGTAGTCGGCCACCGCGCCCTGGGCCCGGTTGAACGCGGCCAGGTAGGCGCCGCGGCGGTAGTAATAATTGGCCACGTGGACTTCGTACTGCGCCATCGCGTTGACCAGGTACTTCATGCGCGAGATGGCGTCAGGCGCGTATTTGCTGTCCGGGAATTTATCGACCAGCGCCTTGAAGGCGGCGAACGATTCGCGCGTCGCTTTCGGGTCGCGCTCGGTCGGGTCCTGGGAATAGATCGCCGACAGGAAGCCGATCTGGTCATTAAAGGTAACCAGGCCGCGCAGGTAGTACATGTAATCCGCTTGCGGGTGGTTCGGGTGCAGCTTGATGAAGCGCTCGATCGCCGCCAGTGCCTGGGCCTGGTCCTGCGTCTTGTAATGCGCGTAGGCGATTTCCATCTGCGCCTGGGTGGCGTAGGTGCCGAACGGATAGCTCGACTCGAGGCGCTCGAACAACTTGATGGCTGCCTCGTAGTGGCCGCCATTCATTTCATCGCGCGCCTCAGCGTATAATTTCGTTACCGACCAGTTTTTGGTCTCGTCGGCTTTTTCCGGCAACAAACTGCAAGCAGACATACTTAGCAGAGCAAACGAAGCAAACGAAGTAACCAACAGAGATAATTTTTTTTGCATGAGCTTTTGCAAGAGAGTATTTACCGAGATTCAACGAAAGGCTGATTATAGCCGATGGGACTGCTGTGATATTAACTCCAACGCCGAATTTGGCGGATTTACCTTTTGACCCTGATTTCGACGACGAGATTGACGTCGAATTCATGCCGCTCGAGCGTGGCATCGACCTCACGCCCATTACCCTCGAATTGACGCCGGAAGCGTGCGGCCAGCGCCTCGATAAAGTCATTGCCGGCCTGGTGCCGCAATTTTCCCGCAGCCGCCTGCAACTGTGGTTCGATGCCGGCCACGTGCTGGTCGACGGCAAACCGGCGCGCGGCAAGGATACCGCATATGGCGACGAATTAGTCGTTATCGAGCCGCAAAGCGCGCCCGAAGACGCTGCCTACACGCCGGAACAGATTGTGCTGAACATCGTCTTCGAAGACGAACACATTCTGGTGATCAACAAGCCGGCCGGCCTGGTGGTCCATCCGGGCGCCGGCAACTGGTCGGGCACCTTGCTCAACGGCCTGCTGTTCCACGCGCCGCAACTGGCCGGCGTGCCGCGTGCCGGCATTGTCCACCGGCTCGACAAGGATACCAGCGGCCTGATGGTGGTCGGCAAGACCCTCGCCGCGCAAACCGACTTGGTGCGCCAGCTGGCGGCGCGCAGTGTCAAGCGCGAATATTTTGCGCTGGTATGGGGCACGCCGCGGATCAGCGGCACCATCGACGCGCCGATGGGCCGCCACCCGAAAGACCGGGTCAAGATGGCGGTGTCGACCAATTTTTCCGCCAAGCCGGCAATTACCCACTTCCAGCTGATCGGCAGCGGCCTGCTCGACCGGCGTCCGGTCAGCCTGGTGCAGTGCCAGCTAGAAACCGGCCGCACCCACCAGATTCGGGTCCACATGCAGCACCTCGGCTTCGCGCTGGTAGGCGACTCGGTGTACGGCAAGCAGCACCTGGCGCCCGTGTTTCCGCGCCAGGCCCTGCAGGCGCGCCGCCTCGGTTTGGTGCACCCGGCCACCGGCGCTGAGTGCGAATGGATCGTGGCGCTGGCGGACGATTTCGCCGAACTGATCAACACTGCCGGCATTCCTGAGCCGGAATTGGTGGCATGGGAAGCGCCGGGTTGACCGGGCCGATCGATCTTGTCGAGCCGGACTGGCCCGATGCGCCGGCCAACGTCAAGGCGCTGGCCAGCACCCGGCGCGGCGGCTTCAGCCTGGGCCCGTACGGTGATGGCGACAGCGGTGGCGGGTTCAATCTGGGCCTGCACGTCGGCGACGATCCGGCAACCGTGCAGCGCAACCGCGCCGCGCTGCGCGGCTTGCTGCCGGGCACGCCGGCCTGGATTTCGCAGGTGCACGGCGTCGATGTCGTCGACGCCGCCAGCGTCCAGCCTGGTGCGCCGGTGCAAGTCGGCGACGCCAGCATTGCCACGACGCTTGGCGTGGTGTGCGTCGTGATGACGGCCGACTGCCTGCCGGTGCTGTTCGCCGACCTCGACGGCAAGGTGGTCGGCGCCGCTCATGCCGGCTGGCGCGGCCTGGCTGCCGGCGTGCTGGGCGCGACGGTGGCGGCGATGCGCTCGGCCGGCGCCGGCGAACTGACCGCGTGGCTGGGGCCGGCAATCGGTCCGGCCCACTTCGAAGTGGGCGCCGACGTGCTGGACACGTTTGTGGCGGGCGCGCGCAACGACCTGGAAATGGCGCAGGTGAGGGCGGCGTTCGCGCCGTTCGGAGGCCGCCCCGGCAAATACCTGGCCGACATGAATGCACTGGCGCGCGGCCTGCTGGCGCGTGACGGCGTGGCGCGGGTATGGGGCGGCGGCCATTGCACCGCCACCGAGGTCGACCGTTTTTATTCCTACCGGCGCGACGGCGTTACCGGCCGCCAGGCCAGCCTGATCTGGCTGGAGACCTAAGTAGGCGCCACAAAATTATTATGATTTCTAGCTGCCATAAACGGCGCGCTGCTGCGTTGCCCACCGCTAGCAGTGCCCGCACTGCGTCGCGGCGGGCGCCTTGCATCGCATCCGTTTCTGTTCGCTATAAATTTACAATAATTTTCCGGCGCCTACTTAGTCGCGGGCCTGGTCCTGGCCGACCTGGTCCTGCTTCGCCCGCTCGCGCGCCGCTGCCTCGGCCATTGCCTGATTACGCAATCGTCTTCGCTTCGAACCGGATAGGTAGTAAAGTATAGATAATGGCAACACGCAGTAACCCAAAAACGTCATCACCCCGGCAACGACATTCAGCTCGGTGATCGCCATCAGGCCAACCACGTAGATCCAGGCAACGGCAACAATCCACATACGCATCCTTTTGCAGAAACTTCAATCTTATCAATTGTAAAACAAGGGACCTACGCACATGAATACACCTGATCCTCACGCCATGGCCAACGGCTGGATGTCGCAGTTTGCCGACCCGGCGCTATTGCAGTCATGGCAGTCATGGATGAAGCTGCCGGAATCGGCCGCCGTCGCTCAAGCGGGCGATGTCAACCCGCTCGTTTCCATGCTCCGCGACGTCGATGCGACGATCAACCCGGCTTCGCTGGAAACGATCAAAAATGACTATCTGCAGAAAGTCGCTGCATTATGGCAGGACATGGCGACGATGAAAACGCCGGCGCTGCCGGACCGCCGTTTTTCCGCGCCCGAGTGGAGCGCCAATCCGCTATCCGCTTTCAGCGCCGCCGTCTATTTGTTGAACTCGCATTTCCTTACCTCGATGGCCGATGCCGTCGAAGCGGCCCCGCGCGAAAAACAAAAAATCCGCTTCGCCGTGCAGCAGCTGGTCGATGCGATGTCGCCGGCAAACTTCCTCGCCACCAATCCGGAAGTCCACCAAAAGCTGATCGAGACCAAGGGCGAAAGCCTGACCAAGGGGCTCGCCAACATGCTGTCCGACATGCAGAAAGGCCGCATCTCGATGTCCGACGAGTCGGCCTTCGAGATCGGCCGCAACGTCGCCACCACCCCGGGCCAGGTCGTGTTCGAGAACGAACTGTTCCAGCTGATTCAGTATGCGCCGGCCAGCGCCACCGTGCACGCGGTGCCGCTGGTGATGGTGCCGCCGTGTATCAACAAGTTCTACATCCTCGACCTGCAGCCTGAAAATTCGCTGGTGCGCTACGCGGTCGAGCAGGGTAACACCGTGTTCCTGGTGTCGTGGCGCAATCCCGACGCCTCGATGGCCAACATCACCTGGGACGATTACGTCGAGAAGGGCGCGATCGAGGCGATCAGCGTCGCCCGCGCCATTTCCGGCAGCAACAAGATCAACGCTTTCGGCTTCTGTGTCGGCGGCACCATCGTCACCACTGCGCTGGCGGTGCTGGCCGCGCGCGGCGAACAGCCGGCTGCCAGCCTGACCCTGCTCACCACCTTGCTCGACTTCGAAGACACGGGCGTGCTCGACGTGTTCATCGACGAAAAGCAGGTTGCCAAGCGCGAAGCGAGCCTGGCAAAAGGCGGACTGATGCCGGGCCGCGACCTGGCGACGACGTTTTCGGCGCTGCGGCCGAACGACCTGGTGTGGAATTACGTGCAGTCGAACTACCTGAAGGGCAAGGAGCCGCCGCCGTTCGACCTGCTGTACTGGAACTCTGACAGCACCAACCTGCCGGGGCCGATGTTTTGCTACTACCTGCGCAATATGTACCTGGAAAACAGGCTGCGCGAACCGGGCGCGTTGACCACGGCCGGCTTTGCTGTCGACCTCGGCGCGATCAAGGCGCCGGTGTTCATCTATTGCTCGCGCGAAGACCACATCGTGCCCTCGAGCGCCGCTTTCAAGGCGATCGGGCTGCTCAATCCTGGCAACGCCGGTAACAACCGCTTCGTGATGGGTGCTTCCGGCCACATTGCCGGGGTCATCAATCCAGCCTCCAAGGGCAAACGCAGTTATTGGACTAACGACGGGGCCGGCGGCAAATCGGCCAAGGCCGCGCCGCCGGCCGACTTCGATGCCTGGCACAGCGGCGCCACCGAGCACAAGGGGAGTTGGTGGGGCGAGTGGTCCGCCTTCCTCGCCGGTCACGGTGGCAAGGAAGTCAAGCCGCGTAGCAAGCTTGGCAACAAGCAGTACACGCCGATCGAAGCGGCGCCAGGGCGTTACGTCAAGGTGCGGGCCGATTGAACGATGACATGTGAGGGCAATGCATGTTGCGGCGCAGTGCGTTGAAGTTGCTCCGCAATAAATGCTCGATCCTCGCTTACAACATGGTATTTTTGCTAAAATCCATCCTATAATGCAGATCGTAGGCTTGTCGTGAAGCGGACAGCCGTCCGCTTTTTATTTGAAAGCGCTGCGGCGCAATAAGTGGAACTCTCGAGATGAGTAGTGCAAAAAAAAGTACCGAACGCCTGATCAAGAAGTATCCAAACCGGCGTCTGTACGACACCCAGACCAGCTCCTACATCACCTTGACGGATGTAAAGCAACTGGTGCTTGACGCTGACGAATTCACCGTCATCGATGCCAAGTCGAGCGAAGACCTGACCCGCAGCATCTTGCTTCAGATTATTCTGGAAGAAGAATCCAATGGCGCGCCGATGTTCACCAGCGTGGTGCTGTCGCAAATCATCCGCTACTACGGCCATGCGATGCAGGGCATGATGGGCTCCTACCTCGAAAAAAATGTCCAAGCGTTTACCGATATCCAGAACAAATTCACGACCGGGCAGGCCGCCGGTTTCGAAGGTAAGCCCTTCAGCCCCGAAATGTGGACCCAGTTCATGAACGTCCAGGGTCCGATGATGCAAGGGATGATGAACAACTACATCGACCAGAGCAAGAACCTGTTCGTGCAGATGCAGGAACAGATGCAAAGCCAGAGCAAGACCATCTTCAGCACCTTTCCCTTCCCGCCAGTCGAAAAGAAATAATTCCCCTTGCATCAAGTTGCCCCAAAAACAGGGTCTGACCCGTTTGTTTATCGGTTTTAACTCTATTTCGGCGATTTTAAAACGGGTCTGACCCGTTTGTTTATCGGTGGAGAACGTGTTTTAGCGCTTTTAAAACGGGTCTGACCCTATTTTAAATGTTGGCTGGAACCGCGTTTTGCCGTGAGGGCGCCGGGCGCGGTACAATGGAGGATTAGCCTGCCTGCATTGACCCCCACCATGTCTGAACTTCGCCGTATCCCCGCCGCTCCCGTCGCGCCCGCCGCTGCCGTCACCGCAACCATGATGACCGCTCCCGTCGCCGCCCCGAAGGTGGGCTTCGTCTCGCTCGGCTGCCCGAAGGCGCTGGTCGATTCCGAGCAGATCCTGACCCAGCTGCGTGCGGAAGGCTATGAAACGGCCAAGTCGTACGCCGGCGCCGACCTCGTCATCGTCAACACCTGCGGCTTCATCGACGCCGCGGTGCAGGAGTCGCTGGACGCCATTGGCGAGGCCCTGGCGGAGAACGGCCGCGTGATCGTCACCGGCTGCCTCGGCGCCAAAAAAGACCGCTTCGGTGACGACATCATCATGAAGATCCATCCGAAAGTGCTGGCGGTGACCGGACCGCACGCGCTGGCCGAGGTGATGGATTCGGTTCACCTGCACCTGCCCAAGCCGCACGAGCCGTTCTTCGACCTGGTGCCGTCGCAGGGCGTCAAGCTGACGCCGAAACACTACGCTTACCTGAAGATCTCGGAAGGCTGCAACCACCGCTGCAGCTTTTGCATCATCCCGTCGATGCGCGGCGACCTGGTGTCGCGCCCGATCGCCGACCTGATGCTCGAAGCGGAGAACCTGTTCAAGGCCGGCGTCAGGGAATTGCTGGTGATTTCGCAAGACACCAGCGCCTACGGCGTCGACGTCAAATTCCGCTCGGGTTTCTGGAACGGCCGCCCGGTCAAGACCCACATGACGCAACTGGTCGAGGCGCTGGGCCAGCTGGCGGCGCAGTACGGCGCGTGGGTGCGCCTGCATTACGTCTATCCGTATCCGCACGTCGACCAGGTGATCCCGATGATGAGCGGCGGGCATGTGCTGCCTTACCTCGACATCCCGTTGCAGCACGCCCACCCCGAGGTGTTGAGGCGCATGAAGCGCCCGGCCAGCGGCGAAAAAAACCTCGACCGCATCCAGGCCTGGCGCGCATTAAATCCGGACCTGACGATCCGCTCGACGTTCATCGCCGGCTTCCCGGGCGAGACCGAAGCCGAATTCGAGTACTTGCTCGATTTCCTCAAAGAGGCGCAGATCGACCGCCTCGGCTGCTTCGCCTATTCGCCCGTTGAAGGCGCCACCGCCAACCTGCTCGACAATCCGGTGCCCGAAGCGCTGCGCGAAGAGCGCCGCGCCCGCGTGATGCTGCTGCAGGAAGAAATTTCGGCCAAGCGCCTGGAGGCGAAGGTCGGCAAGACCGTGCGCGTGCTGGTCGATGAAGTGAATACCCGAGAAGCGCTCGGCCGCTCGTCGGCGGACGCGCCGGAAATCGACGGCGTGGTCCACATCAAGCGCTCGCTGGTGGCGGGCAAGAAGCTAGTGGTGGGCGAATTCGCCGACGTCGTCATCACCGGTTCCGACGCGCATGACCTGTGGGCTTCGGTGGCCTGAACATGAGCGCGAAAAAATCCGCGCAGACCACGCTGATTCACAGCGTCTACGCGCCGCCGCCAGGCTTTGCGGCGTTTCCGACCGCGATCCACCATGCTTCGACGGTCTTGTTCAAGGACGTCGCCGCCATGCGCTCGGGCGATTGGAAAGAGAAAAACGCCTATACCTACGGCCTGCACGGCACGCCGACCACGTTCACGCTGGAAGCGCGGCTGGCCGAGATCGAGGGCGGAAATTTTTGCCTGCTGGCGCCGAGCGGGCTGGCCGCGATTGCGATGGTCGACTTCGCGCTGCTAAAAACCGGCGATGACGTGCTGCTGCCCGATAACGTCTACAACCCGAACCGCGAGCTTGGCAACTGGCTCACGCGCGACTTCGGCATGACGGCGCGCTATTACGATCCGCTGGTCGGTGCCGGCATTGCCGAGCTAATCCTGCCGAACACGAAGCTGATCTGGACCGAAGCGCCGGGATCGGTGTCGATGGAAGTGCCGGACCTGCCGGCGATCTGCAAGGCGGCCCACGACAAGGGCGTGCTGGTCGCCCTCGACAATACCTGGTCGGCGGGCCTGGCGCTGCGCGGCTTCGACCTTGGCGTCGACATCATCATGCAGGCGCTCACAAAATACCAGTCGGGCGGCTCGGACGTGCTGATGGGCGCACTGATCACACGCGACCGTGACCTGAACGACCGCCTGGCGCTGGCGCACATGCGCCTCGGCATGGGCGTGAGCCCGGACGACGCCTATCTGGTGATGCGCGGCCTGCCGAGCATGAAGCTGCGCTTCGAAGCCCATGACGCCGGCGCGCGCGCAGTGGCGGCGTGGCTGAAGTCGCGGCCAGAGATCACCAGGGTGCTGCACCCGGCGTTCGCCGATTGCCCCGGCCACGACACCTGGAAGCGCGACTTCAACGGCGCCGGCGGCTTGTTCTCGGTGCTGTTCGACGCGAAGTACAGCGAAGCGCAGACCGACCGCTTCGTCGACGCGCTTGCGCTGTTCGGCCTCGGTTACAGCTGGGGCGGGGCCAACAGCCTGGTGATGCCGTACCGCGTCAAGGCGATGCGGGCAAGCTGGCCTGATGGCGGCATCCTGGTGCGGTTTAATATCGGGCTGGAAGACACGGCGGATCTGATTGCGGACATCGAGCAGGCGCTGGCAACGCTGTAATTCTAGCCATATCTGAAAGACCGTCATCCTCGCGCAAGCGGGGATTCCATTTAGTGGCTATGCGACGAAGATTGGCTCGCCGTTTTCGCGAAGACGACCTGGAAACCTCGACGGCTACACCCGCAGCAGCGCGCGCGCCACCACCGAGTCGTCGGCCGCCAGGATCACCGCGCCCGGTTTGAGCCGGATGGCCGGGCTGATCATGCCGGGGTCGACATCAAGCCGTTCAGGCGGCGCCAGGTGGCGCAATATCGTCTTACGAGGCGAGGGATACTCCGAGCATCGTACTGCTAAACCGACATCGCGCGGTTGTTGTTGAGGTCGACGAAGCCCTTGATCAGCCGGTAAGCCTTCCACACCCACGCCACTACCCCGATCAGCCAGGCCAGCGGAATGCCGATGACGGTGACGAACAGAATGGTGGCGATCACCAGCCACAGGATGTAAAAAAAGAACGAACGGATCATCCACGTATGGTGGCTGTGGACAATGGTGCCTTCAGTGTAGGGCCGCTTGACGAAGTTGATGATCACGGGAATGAACGACAACATGCCGAACGAGAAGAAAAACGTCAGCGCGTGCACGACATACAGGATGCGGGCGAACTGCTTGGCTTCTTCGACGCCGCTTTCTAATACCAGTTGCTGGGACATGGTTGCTCCTTGGGGGTTACGGAACGTGCACGCAATAACTTCCCTGCTTGTTCCACGCCTGGCAGGCGCGCTCGCATCCTGCCAGACGCGTCCACATCGGGAATTGATTTCTTACACGTTCCTATATGCCAATTGTAACAGGCGACGTTGGCATTTCGATCACTGCTGGCGTGCGTGCGTGCGTGCGTTAGCGGCCGGCAGCCTGCGCGCGGGCCCATGCGACGAGGCCGCCGGCGTCCATCGCGCCGGCCTGGCGCGCGACTTCGCGGCCGTTCTTGAACATCGCTATGGTCGGAATGCTGCGGATGGTGTAGCGCGCAGCCAGCTCTTGCGCCTGCTCGGTATCGAGCTTGAGCAGCCGCATGGCTGGTTCCAGCTGGCTGGCGGCCAGCTTGTAGGCCGGCGCCATCATCTTGCACGGCCCGCACCACGGTGCCCAGAAGTCGACCAGCACCGGGATGTCATTGCGCCCGATGTGCCTGGCGAAGCCCTCGGCGCCGACGTCAAGCGGCTGCGCGACAAACAGCCCCAGCGCGCATTTGCCGCACACCGGCTGGTCTGCCAGCCGTCCGGCGCTCAGGCGGTTGACCGCGTCGCAGTGCGGACAGACGACGTGTACGGGATCGCTCATGGGAAGGCTCCAATTTGGTAAATGATGTTCGCCCTTATTGTAAGACGTGTGCGCTCGCGCGGCATGTTCTTGTTTCGCGAATTTGCTGATGACAAACGCTTTTTGTCGAACCCGGGAAAATCCTGGTCGGCTGCGCCGGTTGGTCCATCCCACGCGAAGTGGCGCCAATGTTTGCGGTCGATGGCAGCCATCTCGAACGTTATGGTTGGCGTTTGACGGCAGTTGAAATCAACTCGAGCTTTTACCGGCCGCACCAGCCGAAGACGTATGCGCGCTGGGGCGACGGCGTGCCGGCCAGCTTTCGATTTTTGGTCAAACTGGGTCATTTCCGATAGCAAGGCGTCGGGCGCGGCGGTGCCCAATGCAGTCGACTTGTTCGATGCTGTGGCCGGTCCTGGCTGATCAGCAGGCGAGGGTGGCGCGCGCCGCGGCCCGGGCCGGATAGCCGATAGCGTCGGCCGCCGCGCGCGCCTGGTCCAGCGTCATTTGCGGGTTGAGCGACTTGACGATGGCCGCCGTCAGCGGGGCCAGCGCATAAATGTGTTCGATGCTGAGCAGCGGCGGCTCGCATTCGAAGTAGTCGGTAGCGTAGTCGTAGTAGCAACTGGCTGGCGCCAGCAGGATCGACAGGTAGTCTGCGGAGCCGTCCGACCACTTCGCCAGGCCGACGTCGGGATGCGCGACCCGGCTCCAGGCCAGGTCGCTGCCGCGGCGATAGTAAAAATAGCTGACCGCGTCCATCGCAAACGCCGGCTCGTGCAGGAAGGCGCCGAATTGTTCCGGCACGCGGCGCTGCACTTCAAGCGCCATCACGCGCGATTCGCCGCGCGGCAGCTCCTGCACGTAGCCTTTGATAACTGCGCCGCTGTTTGACATGTGCAGGAACCAGTGATCGCCGTCGCCGTTGCGCATGACCGCCACCTGCTCGCCACTGCCCCAATTGGCATCGTAACTGAAATAACGATACTGGAATTCGGGACAGATGATCGCATCGAGCATGGCCAGCGCCATGGCCCTGTTGCCCAAGGTGCGAGGGTTGGGGAGCGACTGGGGATCAAGCTGCATGGCTGCCTTTTTGCGGTTGTCCGGGAGGCGCCGACGGCACAAGCCGCGCGTCAATAACCGAGCTGTGGAGGGGGACGACAGTAAAATTACAAGAGGCTATACTCCCACGGAAAACATTTCTGCCGCAATTACAATCGTGTCGCCACCGGCCTCTGGCTGCCTGATCAGTTGTACGCCCACAACGCAGTTGGCAAGAGTGCAACGAGCTTGCAACGTCGCACTGCCCGAACCGTTTCAGCGTGTGAAGGTCAAGCATGAATTCGGCCGGCATACCGAACCGGCGGCTGGCAGCTGACGAGTTGGCATTTTTTCGTGTGCTAAAATAATTGCCGTGAAAAACCTGTTCAATTCAGTGCTGGTGTGGTGCATGTTGCTGGCAGTCCCCCTCCAGGGCTATGCTTTTGCGACTACGCTGCTGTGCGCGCCGCTCGGGACTGCATCCCGTACGATGGGCCCACATGCGCCGGCCCCGGCGCATGATCACCAGGCAATGTTGCTTGCCGTGCGTGCCGACATCGCTCACGCTGCCGGCGCCGATATGTCAGCCAACCATGCCGAAACAAGCGACACGGCGTCGCCGAACCATGACGCCGGCGGTCAATGCAATGCATGTTCGGCCTGCTGCCTTGGCGCCGCGATGGCGGTTGCCCACACGATGCGCATGCCTGTCGAAGCCCAACAATTGACCGTCGTTCCGTTTGACTTGTTGTTCACTCCCGCCGTCGATCTCGCTCTCCCGGAACGTCCCCCTCAAGCCTCGCTGACTTGAAAAATCGCACGGCCGTGCATCCTTCGTTTGCGAACGAAGGTGCTATTAATTCCGATAGCCGCGGGTTTTCTTACTGACCCTGCCTGTTGCCAAATTCAATCAGCAAGGAATGACAATGAAACGACCAATTACGTTTGCCCACGGGCTCGCCACGCTCGGCTTTTGGGCACTTGCCGCTGCCGCCGCTGCTGCTGGCGGCCCGGCTGCAGCGCTACCCGACCCGGCCGACGAGCGTGCAGCCGTTCCTGCGACACGCTACGAACCGCTGTTAAAAACGACTCCAGCGACAGCGCCGGCATCGATGCCACCCGAAAACTGGAAGGCGCTCAACCGCGCAGTCGCGTCAATCGATTCGATGTCGTTGACGATGGACATGCAGGGTTCGGCACCGGCCCGGCCTGAGGGGCACGCTCAGCACGCTCAGCACGCGCAGCATGCCGCGACACCGCCGGGGGAACCGGCGGCGCAGCCCGAGTCGGATCAGCACAAGCATATGGAGCACAAATGAAGCAGCGGCATGTAACGGCGGCGCAATTGGCCTCTGCCCTGATCGCCGTTGGCTTGCTGGCCGGTTGCGCGTCGGTGCCAAGCGACCAGGGCTTCGGAGCAGTATCGGCGCTGGCAAACGCGCGGGTGGGTCACGACGCGCGCCTTGTGCGCAATGAGCAAGACGAGCGCGCGCTCGCCGCCTTGATCACCGGGAAGCTGCGCTCGGCGCTGACGGCCGACGACGCCGTGCAGATCGCGCTGCTGAACAACCGGGGACTGCAGTCGATGTACTGGAACGTCGGTATCGCCCAGGCCGACCTGGTGCAGGCAGGGCGCCTGCAAAATCCCTCGTTCGCGTTCCAGCGCACCCGCGAGGGCGGTTCGGTCAACATCGAACGCTCGCTGACGTTCAGCCTGGTGAGCCTGTTGACCGCGCCGATTGCGCAGGGCATCGAGAACAGGCGTTTCGAGCAAACAAAGCTGATGGTGGCAAACGAGCTGTTCCAGCATGCCGCAAAGACCCGGCGTGCTTATTTCGACGCGGTCGCCGCCATCCAGGGTTTGGCCTATGCGCGCCAGGTTGCCGCTTCGGCCGAGGCCAGCCTTGAACTGACCGGGCGCATGGCGCAAGCGGGAAACCTCAGCCAGCTCGATCTGGCGCGGCAACAGGTGTTTGAAGCAGAGGCGTCAGCTGCGCTTGCCCGGGCCGGCAAACGCGCGGTGGCCACCCGCGAGCACCTGACCCGGCTGATGGGCTTGTGGGGGACCTTTGGCAGCTATCTGCTGCCCGATCGCCTTCCCGACCTGCCGGCTGTGCCGGCCGAACTGGGCGACATCGAGCGCATTGCGATCCGCGAACGGCTCGACATCCAGGCCGCCAGGGTCGAGGCAGCGCAGAGCGCGTCGTCGCTGGGACTGACAAAAACGACGCGCTTTGTCAACGTGCTCGATCTGGGGTACGTCAGGAACGCGGGGGCGGGCGAGGGCGCCGCGCCAGGCTACGCCATATCGCTCGAGTTGCCCTTGTTCGACTGGGGCGGCGCGCGTGTCGCCAGGTCCGAAGCGATCTACATGCAGGCCGTGAACAAGGTCGCGCAGGCGGCCACGGACGCCCGCAGCGAGGCGCGCGAAAGCTATCTCGATTACCGCACCTCGTATGACCTGGCGAAGCACTACCGCGACCGGGTCATCCCCCTTCGCAAGAAAATTTCGGACGAAACCATGCTGCGCTACAACGGCATGCTCGTCAGCGCCTTCGAGTTGCTGGCCGACGCGCGCGAGCAGGCCGCGGCCGTCAACAGCACCATCGACGCGCTCAAGGAATTCTGGATGGCGCAAACCAACCTGGAAGCGGCGCTCGGCGGGCGCCTGCCAGTCTCGCCAGACCAAAACACCACCCCAAACCAAGGAACACCCCAATGACATCACGCAGAACATTTTTAGGCGGCGCGGGCGTGGCCCTGGTCGGTGCGGCCGCGGTCAAACGAAGTGCCGCCGCCTCGTTGCCCGAGGCCCCCACGCAAGGCTCGCCCAATACCATGGCCCCGCTGGCGCCGCCGAACGGACGTCCGTACAACCCTGTCGTCACGCTCAATGGCTGGACTTTGCCATGGCGCATGAACAATGGGGTCAAGGAATTTCACCTGGTTGCCGAGCCGGTGGTGCGCGAGATCGCGCCAGGCATGAAGGCAAACATGTGGGGATACAACGGGCAAAGTCCGGGACCGACGATCGAGGTCGTCGAAGGCGACCGGGTACGCATTTTTGTCACGAACAAGCTGCCCGAGCACACCAGTATCCATTGGCATGGCCAGATTTTACCGTGCGGCATGGACGGTGTGACCGGGCTCACCCAGCCCGGCATCGATCCGGGCAAGACGTTCATGTACGAGTTTGTCGCGCGCCACGCGGGAACGTTCATGTACCACCCGCACGCGGACGAGATGGTGCAGATGGCGATGGGCATGATGGGATTCTGGGTCACGCACCCGAAGAACCCGGCGCAGCACGCAGTCGACCGCGATTTTGTTTTTCTCCTGAATGCCTACGATATCGAGCCGGGCAGCTACACGCCGAAGGTCAACACCATGCTCGACTTTAACTTGTGGACCTTTAACAGTCGTGTTTTCCCGGGCATCGACCCGATGGTGGTGCGCCTCGGCGACCGGGTGCGGATTCGCGCCGGCAACCTCAGCATGACAAACCACCCGCTGCACGTGCACGGCCACCGTTTCGAGGTGACCGGCACCGATGGCGGATCGATACCGCCTTCGGCCCGCTGGCCGGAGGTGACTACCGACCTCGGGGTCGGCCAGATGCGCGCCATCGAATTCGTTGCCGACAACCCGGGCGACTGGGCTTTTCACTGCCATAAATCGCACCACACGATGAACGCGATGGGCCATTCGGTGCCCACCATGATCGGTGTCGACCAGCGCGGCGTGGCGCAGAAAATCAATTCCCTGGTGCCCGACTATATGGTGATGGGCGACAAGGGAGGTTCGATGGGCGGCATGCAAATGCCGCTGCCGGAAAACACCCTGCCGATGATGTCGGGCGAGGGACCGTTCGGCCCGATCGACATGGGCGGCATGTTTACCACGCTGAAGGTGCGCGCGGGTTTGGCGCGCAACGACTACACCGATCCGGGCTGGTACAAGCACCCGAAAGGCAGTGTCGCTGTCGAGTGGAGCGGGGACATGCCGGCCGCCGCCGCTGCGCCGGGCAAGGCGCCCGCCACCGTGCCGGGCGAAACCATCATGAACGTCAAGAAGGGAGGCGCGCATCATGGCCACTGACGCTATTGCGGTTTATCATGAGCCAACTACATCATTGTGAGCACAACATCATGATCAAGAACTACATCGCCGCCACCGCGCTCATGGTTGCAAGCATGACGGCACCCGCCGCCCAGGCGCACGGCAAGATCGTCGCGTCGGAGCCGAAGGCAGGGGCAGAACTGCAGGCTGCCCCGAAACACATCCGGCTTCAGTTCAACGAAAAACTCGAGCCGGCGTTCAGCAAGATCGGGCTGGTCGACGCCAACGAGGTTGCGATTACTTTAGCTAAAATCACGCTCGACAAGACCGACCCCAAGGTCATGTTCGCCGAGGTTCCGCTGCTTGCGCCCGGCCAGTACCGGGTTCGCTGGACGGCGATGGCACACGACGGCCATAAAACCAAAGGAGAGTTCGGCTTCAAGGTCAAATAAAATGGCCGATGACCTGCAACTGGCGATGCGCGTGGCCACGGTCGCACTCAACCTGGCCGCGGCCATTGCCGTCGGCGCCACCACCGCGTCGCTGCCCTTGTCCGGCAGCGCGTCGCCGTGGGCCGCGCGCCAGTGCGGCAGAGCCCGCCTGGCAAGCATGGTCGGATTGACGACGGCGATGTTAGCCAGCGCGTGGCTGTTGCTGTTCGAAGCGGCGTCGATGGCCGAAGTACCTGTCGCCCAGGCTGGCGATGCCTTGTGGACGATGCTGACCGCGACGCATCTTGGCGCGGCCTGGATGATCGGATTGTCCGCACTGGCCGCCAGCCTGGCGGCGGCGGCCGCGGTCCGGGGAGAAGGGCGCCGCAAATGGTTGGTGCCGCTTGCCTTGCTTGGCCTGGCGGTATTTTTGTACACGCGCAGCATGGTCAGCCACGCCTCTTCTGATGGAGACTTCAGCCCGGCCATGCTTGCCGACTGGTTCCATCTGGCGATGATCAGCCTGTGGGTTGGCGAGGTATTCGTGGCCGGTGCCCTGATCCTGGCAAACCCGGTCGGCGCGCGCGCCGACGATGGCAACGCCGCTGCGCGCTACGTCGAATCCTTGTCCGCGACGGCGACGGTCGCGCTGGCCGGCATCGTGGCCAGCGGCGTGTTCAGCGCATGGCACAATCTGGGCAGCATCAACGAGCTGACCGGCAACCCTTATGCCAATACGCTTTTCATCAAAGTCAGCCTGGCCGGCGTGGCGGTGCTGATGGGCGGCTACAACCGGTTTTTCGTCATGCCATCGTTACTCGATGGTCTGCGCCGCAACGACCCGGCGGGCGCATCGGACGTTCGGCGCTTCATGTTGATCCTGCGGCTGGAGACGACGGTGCTGCTGGGCGTCCTGATCGTGGCAGCCGTCCTCAGTTCGACGCCCCCGCCCGGCGCCGCGTGAAGGAAAAACGCCAGTGCAAGCCGCGTAAAGGCGGTTTGAGGTGCAATGGAACGGTTATGTTTAGCTGAGCATAACCGTTCTCCTGATGTGACTGTTCAGCCCCTATGAACGCCAGAAATGACGTTGCTGGCGCGCCTGGAAGCACTCGAATCGAAGGTCAACAAGAACAGCTACAATTCGAGCAAGCCGCCCTCGACCGATGGCCTTGCCAAGAAAACCAGTTCGTTGCGCGAGTCTTCCGGCAAACCACCCGGCGGTCAAGCTGGCCACAAGGGCAGTACACTCAAGCAGGCCATGCAGCCGACCGAGCACATTGATTACCCGCTGCCCGGACAGTGCGAGCGTTGTCATCATGAATTGCCACTGCACGATGCGCTCGTCGGGGAACGCCGCCAAGTAGTCGATGTGCCCGTCGCTGCGTTCGATGTCGTCGAACAGCGCACTCTGTCGTTGCGCTGCCAGTGTGGGCAACTGCACACCAGTGCCGTCCCGGCAAGCGTGACCGAGCCGGCGTAATACGGCCTCAACGTGCGGGCGCTGGCGGTCCACCTCACGCAGGGCCAGAAAGCGTTTCAGCGAATCTGACATTGCCGCGTTCAGGACACTTTATGATGCCATCGTCGGCGCCGGCGAAACGTTGCATCCCGAGGTCGAACTTGCTGTCTGGAAGGGAGGCCGCGCCACGCAGTCGGTTGCATGCAACCTGCTGCGGCGCTTGCGCAAGCATGCCGACGCGATCCTGCTGTTTATTCGCGACCTTGCCGTACCGTTCACCAACAATGTGGCTGAACGGGCCGTGCGCATGCCCAAGGTGAAACAGAAAATTTCGGGCTGCTTTCGCATCGTCGAAGGCGCCGACAATTTCTGCGTCATCCGATCCTGCCTCGACACGCTACGTATGCAGGGCCACGGTATGCTCGAGGTGCTACAACGCGCCTGCGCCGGCAGTCCCATCCGGCCCACGGCATAGACGCTGAACAGTTGCTAAAATTGAATTGAACTATGAACGACGAAACGCAACAGATCTTTTTAGCGCCCGCAATGTCGGGCATGAACCGGAAGGGGATGAATTAATGGATGCAATAAATATCGGTCCGATGTCGTTTTCAATCGATATGCTCGCAACATTTGCTGCGATCCTGCTCGGTACAGCGGCGGCCAATCGTGTCGCCCGTGCCAGCGGCGTGCGGGTCGAGTCGACCTTGTGGATAGTGATCGCATGCGCGCTTGTCGCGGCGCGGGCAGCCTATGTGCTGCGCTACCAGGATGCCTACCTGAGCAGCCCATGGAGCATATTTAATGTGCGCGACGGCGGCTGGATCTCCTGGGTGGGCATTGCCGCCGGCGTTGCGGCAGTGGCGTGGTTGAGCTGGCGCATGCCGTCGAAACGCCGTGCGCTGATAGCCGGCGCGGTGGCCGGCTTGGTGGTATGGACCGGCGCCGCGCTGGCAGTCGCCATGCAGCCGAAAGAGTCGATGCAAATTCCGGCCATCGAATTAGCCAATTTGCGCGGCGGGCAAACCCGGCTCGACGCGCTCCGCGGCAAGCCGCTGGTCGTCAACCTGTGGGCAAGCTGGTGTCCGCCTTGCAGACGCGAAATGCCGGTCTTGCGCGAGGCGCAACTGCGTTATCCCGGTGTCACGTTCGTATTTGCCAACCAGGGCGAGTCGGCCGAGACGGTACACGCCTACCTGGCGGCGGAGCGCATCGAGCTTGACAACATCCTGCTCGACCAGCGGTTCGGCCTGCCTGCGGCAATTGGTTCGCAAGGTTTGCCAGCGACCTTGTTCTTCGACGCGCAAGGCAAACTAATCGAACGCCGGCTGGGGGAGCTGTCCACCGCCAGCCTGGCGCAGCGGCTCGCCGCGATCACCGATGCACAGCCGACGCAGTCGCGCGGACCGGTACTGCCAATCGTACCTTCAGAAAAGATGCAGGGACGATGATGCAAACACGACTAGGACGGGCACGATGGTTGATTCGCCGCATGCATGGCGCTGGCACTGGGACTGGTGCTCGCCGTTAGCACCGCCCGCGCGTGGAGACGAAGAGTTCCTCGCGCCTGAGCTGGCGTTCAACGCCACGCTGCGCATGGTCGACGCGTCAACAGCCGAACTGCGCTATGACGTGGTTGACGGCTACTATATGTACCGGGGACGGGGCCGTTTTTCAGCGCCTGAGGGGCGGATCGGACAAGCACGCTTTTCAACAGGCAAAGTCAAACTCGACGAAACGTTCCAGAAAGACGTGGAAACCTACCGCGGCAGCGTTTCGATCCTGATCCCGCAAGTCGGGACGACAGCGTTCTTTCTCGAGGTCACCTCCCAGGGCTGTTCGGACAAGGGTTTGTGCTACGCGCCGACGACGACCCTGCTGCGCGTCGATCCGGCTGCACTTGGCGCGGCGCCCGCCTTGGCGTCGCCGGCACCGTTGGGGACAATCGCCGCGACGCTCCATGGCGGCAGCCTGTTGGCGATCATGCCGATGTTCTTGCTGCTCGGCCTCGGCCTGGCATTCACGCCCTGCGTTTTACCAATGATACCGATGCTGTCATCGATCATTGTCGGCGACCGCCAGCGTGGCTCGCGCCTACACGGCCTTGCGCTGTCGGCAACGTATTCGCTCGGCATGGCAATTGTCTACACCTTGTCGGGCGTCGCCGCCGGCCTAGCCGCTGCGCTGCAAAACGGCTGGGTATTGTCCGGTTTCGCCCTGTTGATGGCCACGTTGTCAGTGTCGATGTACGGCCTGTTAGACCTGCAGATGCCGCCGTCGATCCAGTCCAGGTTAATTGTCGCGTCAGGAAAATAGACGGTCGGCAACCATGCCGGGGTTTTTGTCATGGGTGCATTGTCGGCGTTGATTGTCGGGCCTTGCGTGGCCGCGCCGCTGGCCGGCGCCTTGGTCTATATCAGCCAGACGCGCGACGCGCTGACGGGCGCGGCGGCATTGTTCGCGATGGCAGCCGGGATGAGTGTACCGCTGCTCGCAATTGGTGGCTCCGCCGGCGCCGTTCTACCGCATCCGGGCCCATGGATGAACGCCATCAAGCGCTTTTTTTGGCGTGCTGATGCTCGCGACGGCGCTGTGGATCGTCTCGCCGGTGCTTTCACCGAGGCCGCAAATGGCTGGATGGGCTGCGCTGGCGATCGGTTATGCACTGTCGCTGGTGTTTAGTGGATCGGGCAGCTGGCGGGCACGCGCACTGGCTGTTGGCTTTGCCGGCCTGGGTGCGGTGCAGCTTAACGGAATAGCTACCGGCGCCGGCGATCCACTCGCGCCACTAGCCGCCATCAACCACAGGCCCGAGCACGCAGTCGAGTTCAAGCGGATCGGCTCGATCGGCGAACTCGACGCAGTGCTCGCGTCGGCCGCTGGCAAGCCGGTCATGCTCGACTTCTATGCCGACTGGTGCATCTCGTGCAAAGAAATGAAAAAGTACACCTTTACCGACGCGCGCATCCGCGCCCGGCTCGACAACATGCTGTTGCTGCAGGTCGATGTCACTGCCAATAGCGCCGACGACAAGGAGTTGCTGAAACGGTTCGGACTGTTCGGGCCGGTGGCCGCCAAGGATTATTTTTTCGATGCGACCGGCAAAGAACTAAACCACGCCATGGTGGTTGGCTTTAAGCCGGCAGACCAGTTCCTTGTCTCCCTGTAGGCAACACCAATTTTTCTTCTACTAGCCAAATGAAAATCCAATGATAAAACCACCTGTTTTTTTCAAAATGAATCGGCACATTGCTGCTGTTGCGTTCGTCGCGGTTGGCGCTACGCTGGTGACAACCTCGACAGTTTTTTCGGCGGAGCCTTATCCGAAAGCAATCCGCCGGGCAGTCGAATCAGGCGTCAACGTTGTCAAAAGCTTCCCTGCCGTATCCGGACTGACGGGGTGGGTAATGTTGCAGGATGGACGCTACTCGACTGTCTACACGACCGCGGACAAGAAAACCTTGTTTGCGGGTGCCCTGATTGGGGAGAACGGCGAAAATTTTGGCGCCCTATACGAGGAAAAATACGTTCCCAAGCCGGATCTTGGCGCATTGTTCCAGCGACTGGAGAAATCGAGCTACGTGGCGGAAGGTGCTATCTCAGGCCCGAAAAGTATCGTGTACGTGTACGTGTTTGTCGACGCCAACTGTCCGTTTTGCCACTACACCTGGCTTGCCTTGCAGCCTTATGAAAAGATCGGTCTGCAGGTGCGCTGGATTCCTGTCGCCACGCTCGGTCCTACCAGCATGCCGAAGGCGATCGAGATAATGGCGGCGGCCGACCAAGTTGCCGCGTTTCGCAAGATGGAAGAAAATCATGGCAAGCCCGGCGTTATCTGGAAAGACAAGCAAGGCAAAGTCCAGGTGAAGGGCGGGATGCCGCGCTTGTCCGAGTTGCCGGCAATAACCGGCTTTCTTGAACAAAAGAACGGGAACAGTTCGCTTAACAAGTTTCGTTAAAGTGGAAAATTCGATTTCGTTCCAAAGCATTCGCTGGCCCTGAGCGGGTCAAGCCGCAGGTCGGCGCTTTTTATACCTACTTGCCACCCAATCCACCCAAGTTAGTGAATGGCGTGCATTTCAGTAAATTATTATCAAGATTTTCATAAAATTACTTGACACTACTTTAAAATCGCGGCGTCCAGCATGGATTTTTACTATCCCTGCCTGCC
>NZ_PDOB01000026.1 GCF_002760665.1 Massilia psychrophila
GATTGCCGCGCTGGTCAAACAATACAAGGATCGCGTGATCGTCCATTTGTCGTCGTCATGCACCGTCAAGCATCTGCTGTGGACCGTCACCGAGCGCCTGCTCGTCGGCACAGCACGACGCGCGCCAAATACCTCCTGAGCACTCCACGTCCGGCCAGTCGAGAACGCGCCACCCACCCATTTTAATTACTGCTTAACAGGCTGTTGAAAAATCCCGCCGCCCTGTCAACTGGACGGCGGGGGTATACGTTGTACGAAGAGAACAACTTTTCACTTCGACCCATGCGCAAAACCGACGTCACCCGGCACGCCATGTTCAGCTACCGATCGCTGGAGGAGCGCATTCCTGAGACGCATCCGCTGCGCAGATTGCGCATTCTGGTCGACGGAATCTTGCAGAGCATGAGCGCCGAGTTTGCGCCGCCGTACTCGCGCCGTGGCAGACCGTCGATTGCGCCGGAACGCTTGCTCAGGGCCAGCCTGATCCAGACGTTGTTCACGATCCGCTCCGGGCGCCAACTGGTCCAGCACATTGAATACAACCTACTCTATCGCTGGTTTGTCGGCATGAATATTGACGAAGCGGTATGGAACCACTCGACCTTCAGCGCCAACCGCGACCGCCTGTTCGGCGGGCGTTCAATGAGTAGGTATCAAACCGGTAGGCGCCCAGAACGGGGACCAGGCCTGCCTGTTTGATTTCGTCGATCGGCGAGGTTTTTCCAGATCCGTTCGGGCCCGCGAATACCACCACGTGGAGTCCAAGCACCTTGTCTTTTTTTCGTCGGACATATAAAAAACGCAGTCAATACCGCGTTTTCAAATTGGGGGAGAAAGAAAGATTATTTGGCGCTGGCCAGGCGCTTACCGGCGCAACTGGCCAGGTCGAACGTGATGGCCTTGGAAGCATCGCGCTTGGGGCCGTTGCCCATCGCGCGCAGCTTGAACTCGGCAAGCGTCTTGTCCATGTTGCCAGTAATTGCTTTGTCCCATTGCTGGACGGTAGCGGCGAGAAACAGGGCATCGCCCTTCAATATTGTCGGGAAACTGAAGCTGCACGAGTTAATACGGACTTTGAATTTCATGATGGGTGTCGCTTCAACTGCCGGATGAGACCAGTTATAGTCCCATAGCGCCCGTTCACTTGAGAATGCGCCATGGCTTTCAACGGACTAACCGGCACATCATTGTTGCGGATGTATGCAGCGGGACGGTCCCTACCCGGAACGATTCCCTGGGCTTGCTATCTAGATTGTAGGTAACCCTGATCTGGGAGCTGCCGGAGCAAGTTTTTTTGATCGACGCCAAACTCCCATCGTCGTAACGGGACAGCGTGAAGATGATGGCCTGTTGGCCGTTTGGGGTGTGGCGCACCACACTTTTCGTGTGGTACGAACCCTGTTCAGACCAGCTGAAATTTCGCTAAGTCTTTGATTTTATGGAGGCGAGGATGGGAATCGAACCCATCTAAACGGCTTTGCAGGCCGCTGCATAACCTCTTTGCTACCTCGCCAGAGGAACTGCTGGTGCCAGACTGCCCTGGTGTGGGCTGCGCTGACAAACTTAAACTAACAAAAAGGGAAGCCAGGCTTCCCTTTTAAAATTCTGGAGCGGGAGAAGAGTCTCGAACTCTCGACCTCAACCTTGGCAAGGTTGCGCTCTACCAACTGAGCTACTCCCGCATTGGAGCCCCACATTTTACTACTTTCGCAAACCCCAGTGCAGCACTGGAGCGGAAGAAGAGTCTCGAACTCTCGACCTCAACCTTGGCAAGGTTGCGCTCTACCAACTGAGCTACTTCCGCATTTGCAAGACAATGATTATCGCAGAAAAGGTGCTCATTTTCAAGGATAACCTCACGACGTTTTCCATTTCTGGAGCGGAAGAAGAGTCTCGAACTCTCGACCTCAACCTTGGCAAGGTTGCGCTCTACCAACTGAGCTACTTCCGCATTCGTGTCACAACAGGCACGCATTATAGATCATCTGACCGGGTTGTCAAGGCGACGGGCTGACGATTTATCAATCGAATGCGGCGGCCTTTTCCTTGATCATCGGCCAGGCGCGGCGCATGTAATAAAACATCGACCAGACGGTCAGGACGGCGGCGATATACAGGAAGGCCTCGCCCAATAATTGCGTGTCGATGACGCCGAACAGGACGTCGTGAAACAGCAGCATCGGGATCGCCAGCATCTGGGCGACGGTCTTGATCTTGCCGAGCGAGCTGACGGCGACCGAACGCGAGGCGCCGATCTGCGCCATCCATTCGCGCAGCGCCGAAATGGCGATCTCGCGGCCGATGATGATGAAGGCGACGAAGTGGTCGACCCGGTCGAGGTGCACCAGCACCAGCAGCGCGCCGGCCACCATCAGCTTGTCGGCGACCGGATCGAGGAAGGCGCCGAATGCCGACGTCTGGTTCCAGCGCCGCGCCAGAAAGCCATCGAACCAGTCGGTGATGGCGGCGATGATGAAAACGAGGGTGGCGGCAAGGTCCTGGTCGGAGCGCGGCAGCCAGTGCAGCGGAAGATAATAGACGCCGACGACGAGCGGAATTAGCGCGACGCGCAGCCAGGTCAGGAGAATGGGTATGTTAATTGGCATAAAACAAGGACATAGGGTGTGGCATGGGGCGCTTGGGCTGGACTACCGTTAAAAATGATTGCGGCGCTAGTCTACCGCGCTATTGCTCATTAAACCAGTTAGCTTGAATGGAAGCGGGCGCGGCGCTGCGGCGGGAATCAATGCAGCTGCTTGTAGATTTCTTCGGCCAGCTGGGTGGAGATGCCTTCGACCGACATCAGGTCTTCGACGCTGGCGTCGACCACGCCGCGCAGGCCGCCAAAGCGCGCCAGCAGGCGCTGGCGGCGTTTGGCGCCGATACCCTCGATCTCTTCCAGGCGCGAGGTCTGGCGCGTCTTGGCGCGCTTGGCACGCATGCCGGTAATGGCGAAGCGGTGGGCTTCATCGCGGATCAGGGCGACCAGCATCAGGGCCGCCGATTCCTTGCCCAATTCCTGTTGCGCGCGGCCGTCGACGAACATCAGCGTCTCGAGGCCGACCTTGCGCCCTTCCCCCTTGGCGACGCCGACGATCAGGCCGGTGTCGAGCCCGAGTTCGGCGAACACCTGGCGTGCCATCTCGATCTGACCCTTGCCGCCGTCGATCAGCACGATGTCGGGCATCACGCCGTCGCCGTTGGCGACCTTTTCGTAACGGCGCATCAAGACCTGGCGCATTGCCGCGTAATCGTCGCCCGGCGTGATGCCGTTGATGTTGTAGCGGCGGTACTCGCTGTTTTGCATCGCGTGGTGATGAAACACCACGCACGAGGCCTGGGTCGCCTCGCCCATCGTGTGGCTGATGTCGAAGCACTCCACCCGCAGCGCCTCGAGGTCTTGCGGGTCTTCCATATTGAGCGCGAGCGCTTCGGCCAGCGCGCGCGTGCGCGACTGCTGCGAACCCTGTTCGGAGAGCAGCCGCGCCAGCGACAGCTCGGCGCCCTTCTGGGCCATCTCGAGCCACGCGCGGCGCGGCTCCTGCGGCTGGAAAATCAAATTGATGCGGTGGCCGCACTGCTCGGTGAGGGCACTGACCAGCGCCGGCTGATCGAATTCGATATTCAGGATCAACGTGCCGGGGATGAATTTGCCGCCGTAGTGCTGGGCCAGGAAGGCGGCCAGCACTTCGACTTCGATCGACGCTTCGGCAATCGCTTCGGCGACCTGGCTGGGAAAATAGGCACGGTCGCCAAGGTGGCGCCCGCCGCGCACCATCGCCAGGTTGACGCAGGCGCGCCCGCCCTGCACCACCACGGCGATGATGTCGACGTCGGCGTCGCCGGTCGTTTCCATGTTTTGCTGGTGCAGCACTTTTGCCAGCGACTGGATCTGGTTACGCACCGCGGCGGCCTGTTCGAACTTGAGCTGCTCGGCAAAGCCGTGCATTTTCCTTTCGAGTTCGGCCATCACTTCGGTCTGGCGCCCGCGCAAAAATTTGCCGGCGTTCTCGACGTCGATGCGGTAGTCCTCGCGCGTGATGGCCGACACGCACGGTGCGCTGCAGCGGCCGATCTGGTGCAGCAGGCAGGGACGCGTGCGGTTCGCGTAGACGCTGTCTTCGCAGGTGCGCAGCATGAACACCTTCTGCAGGATCTGCATCGACTCCTTGACCGCCCACGCGCTGGGGAACGGGCCGAAATACTGGCTCTTCTTGTCGAGCGCGCCGCGGTAATAGGCCATGCGCGGCACGTCCTGGCCGCTGATCTTCAGGTAGGGATACGATTTGTCGTCGCGAAACAGGATGTTGAAGCGCGGCTTGAGCGTCTTGATCAGGTTGTTTTCCAGGATCAGCGCTTCGGCCTCGCTGTTGGTGACGGTGGTCTCGAGGCGCGCGATGCGCTCGACCATCATGGCGATGCGCGGGCTCGACAAATTTTTCTGGAAATAGCTCGACACCCGCTTTTTCAGGTCACGCGCCTTGCCGACGTAGAGCACGCCGTCATTGGCGTCGAAATAACGGTACACGCCCGGCAGGTTGGGCAGCTTGGCGACCGTGTCATGCACCTGGGCGCGCGGCTCCAGCCCAGCGATGGCGGGTTCGGCGGGAACGACGGGGATGACTTCAGACATTGTTCTACCTTGTGTAACTCAGACGTCGCGGGTGACGATCACGAAGGCGACGCCGTAGTCGGCCTCGTCGCTGATGGTCACCTGCGCACCGAGCTTATTATCGCGCATGAACTGGTCGAGCGCGCCGCTGCAGACGATTTCCGGCTTGCCGCCGGGGGCATTGAGCATCTGTGCCGAACGCCAGGTCATCGGCATGCGCATGCCGAGCCCGATCGCTTTCGAGAACGCCTCTTTGGCCGCGAAGCGGGTGGCGAGGAAGCGCAGGCCGCGCACGGCGTTCTTGTCGCTGCGGGCACGGAAAATTTCCAGCTCCCGGGACCCTAAAATTTTTTCGGCGAAGCGCTCGTGGCGCGCCAGCGCCGCTTCGACCCGCGAGATCTGGACGATGTCGGTGCCGATCCCGTAGATCACTGGCGGTCCAGCGCAATCCCGAGGCGGGCGTCGACCATGATCGCCTTCATCTGGCGCACGGCGTGCTCGAAACCGATGAAGACGGCCTGGGCGACAATGGCGTGGCCGATATTGAGTTCGCCAATGTCGTCAAGCGCGGCGATGGCCTGCACGTTGGTGTAGTGCAGGCCGTGGCCGGCATTGACCCGCATGCCGCGCTCGACGCCGAAACGGGCGCTTGCGCGAATGCGTTCGAGTTCATGCGCCAGCGCCGCGTCGTCCCCTTCGGCTTCGGCATAACGGCCGGTATGCAGTTCGATCACCGGAGCGCCTACCTCAAACGAGGCGGCGATCTGCTGCTCGTCGGGATCGATGAACAAGCTCACGCGGATGCCTTCGCGCTGGAGCTGCCGGACGGCCGTCTCGACCTGCTTGAAGTAGCGGATCACGTCGAGGCCGCCTTCGGTGGTGACTTCCTCGCGCCGTTCCGGCACCAGGCAGACGTCCTGCGGCCGCACGCTGCAGGCAAAGTCGATCATCTCCTGCGTCACCGCCGCCTCCAGGTTCATGCGCGTCACCAGCAGCGGGCGCAGCGCAATCACGTCGGCGTCGCGGATGTGGCGACGGTCTTCGCGCAGGTGCAGCGTGATGGCGTCGGCGCCGGCCTGCTCGGCCAGCATGGCAGCGTGCAGCGGGTCCGGATAGACGGTACCGCGCGCATTGCGCAAGGTCGCCACGTGGTCGATATTGACGCCCAGGTCGATGACCGGGCCGGAGGGTTGCAGGAAGCTCATGATGGTCGAGGGGTCCGGTTATAACTGCAGCAGGTCGATCAGGATCTGGCGCGTGTTGAGTGGCACGCCGCCGAGCTGGTGCGCCAGCAAAAACCGCATCAGCTGCTTGCTTTGCAGCTGGGTCAGCGGGTCCGCATAGTCGCCACGCTCCATGTCGAGCAGGGTCTGGCCGTCGACGGCGGGCCAGGTGTCGGACCCGCGCGCCACGCGCGGGCCGCGCTCGGGATCGACGACGTATTCGACGCCCGGCTCGACCGGGTCGCCAGCACTGCCGCCCGACCCCGCACACCGGCCCAGGTCGGCGGCAACACCTGTCTCCTTAAGTAAGGCCTTTTCGAATTTTCTCAAGACGATTTGTGCCGGTTCGTTGTGCGCCAGCTGGTTGAGGGTGGCGACATACTGGTCGAACAATAGCGGATGCGGGTCGTCGCGCGCGATCAGCTTGACCAGCAGTTCGTTCAGGTAAAAGCCGCACAGCAGCGCGGTGCGTTCCAGCGGCAGCATGCCGCCGACCCACTCGGCATCGATCAGGGTGCGCAGTTCGGCGCGCCCGCTCCAGGACGAGGCCAGCGGCTGGAAGGTCTGCAGCACGCCGCGCAGCTGCGAATGGGGCCGCTTGGCGCCCTTGGCCACCAGACCGATGCGACCGAACTCGCGGGTAAACATGTCGACGATCAGGCTGGTTTCCTTGTAGGGATAGCTGTGCAGCACGAACGACGGCTGGCCATTGATGCGGTCGCGCGGCAGCGCGCGGCTACGCCGCGGCGCCGCCACGCTGGGCGCCGGCGGGGCGATGACGAGGTCGGCGTCGATGGTCGGCATGACAGCTGGCGGGAAGGCAGCGCCTTGCCTACTCGTAACCGTAAGCGCGCAGCCCGGCTTCGTTGTCGGCCCAGCCGGATTTGACCTTGATCCAGATTTCGAGGTAGACGGGACCACCAAACAGCTTTTCCATGTCGAGCCGGGATTGGGTGGAAATCTCTTTGAGGCGCGCGCCCTTGTTACCGATCAACATCGACTTGTGGGTGTCGCGCTCGACCAGCACGGCGGCGAAGATGCGGCGCAGGTCGCCTTCCTGTTCGAATTGCTCGATCAGTACGGTACTGGTGTAAGGCAGCTCGTCGCCGACCAGGCGGAACACTTTTTCACGGACGATTTCGGCGGCAAGGAATTTCTCGCTGCGGTCGGTGATGTCGTCCGGGCCGAAGATCGGCGCGTTTTCCGGCAGGTATTTCTTGATCTCGGCCTGCAGCGCATCGACCTGGAAGCGCAGCTTGGCCGACACCGGCACGATGGCGGTAAAATTGTGCTTGGCGGCGATCTGCTGGGCGAACGGCATCAGCGCGGCCTTGTCCTTGACCCGATCCGACTTGTTGATCACCAGGATCACCGGCACTTCTTTCGGCAGCAGGTCGACGACCTGCTGGTCGGCTGGCCCGAAGGTGCCCGCTTCGACCAGGAACAGGATGACGTCGGCCGAAACGAGCGTGTTGGTGACGGTCTTGTTGAGCGTCTTGTTGAGCGCGTTCGAATGGCGGGTTTGGAAGCCCGGCGTGTCGACGTAGATGAACTGGGCGTCCTCGACCGTCTGGATGCCGGTGATGCGGTGGCGCGTGGTCTGGGCCTTGCGCGAAGTGATCGACACCTTGGCGCCGATCAGCACGTTCATCAAGGTCGATTTGCCGACGTTCGGGCGACCAACGATGGCGATATAGCCACAGCGGAAATTTTCGGTGGTGTTGTTGGTGGTATTCATGCTGACTTTGTTTCCGGGTGCGTTTGTTTGGGGGCTTCGGCCTCGGCCTTGGCCCTGGGCTTGACGACAGGCGCGGCGACGGCCGCTTCAGCCTCGCCGCTGTCGTCGCTTTGGATGGTGGCGATGCCGGCCAGCTTGAGCTGGGCGGCGCGCGGCTTGGATTTGCGGGTGCCCGATGGCGTCTTCAGCAGCGCCTGTTCGGCCACGTCGAGCGCCAGCTTGGCAGCAGCCTGTTCGCCGGCGCGCCGGCTGCCGCCGCGGCCATAGACCTGGATGCCGAGCTTCGGCACCAGGCACTCAATTTCGAATTCCTGGCTGTGCGCAGCCCCATGGGTCGCCACGACGTTATAGGTTGGCAGCGAAATTTTCTTACTTTGCAAAAACTCCTGCAGCAAGGTCTTGGCGTCCTTGCCAAGGGTGCGCGGGTCGACCGAGTCGAGGATCGGGATGTAGAAGGCGCGAATGACGTCACGCGCGGCATTGAAGCCGGCATCGAGGAAGATCGCGCCGAGCAGCGCCTCAAGGGTATCGGCCAAAATCGACGGCCGGCGAAAGCCCCCTGACTTGAGCTCGCCTTCGCCAAGGCGCAAAAACTGCGACAGTTCGAGCTTCTGGGCGATCTCGTAAAGCGACTGCTGCTTGACCAGGTTGGCACGCAGGCGCGACAGGTCGCCTTCGTCGATGCTGGCGAAGCGCTCGTACAGCACCGAGGCGACGACGCAGTTAAGGATCGAATCGCCGAGGAACTCGAGCCGTTCATTATGCAGGCTGCTGTGGCTACGGTGCGTCAAGGCTTGCTGCAACAGGCCAGCGTCCTGGAACGTGTAACCTAGGCGAGACTGCAATAACGATAAATTCATGGGTTCAAAATGTCGGTTGTCCTGACTTACTTGGCCGCAGTGTCCGGCTTGAGCGCCACTACGCCGTCTTTGGCGGTGGTGCCGGCATAATCGATCAGCAGGCTGACGTTGCCGGCCATCGGGATGGTTTTTTGGTAGGCGAAGCTGATGTCGGTTTCGCCATTATCGCTGGTGAACACCAAATCTTTGCCGCTGATCGCGTCGATCCGGTTGATGTCGGCGTTCTTCAAAAAGGATTGCTGCATTTCCCGGATCGTGCCGCCGGTCGCCTTGGCGGCGGCGATGGCGTCTTTGGCGGCGCGGTATTCGATAAAAGTGGGGAACACTTTCAGTGCAAACACCGCCGCTATGCCGATTGCCGCCAGCACAAAGATGAGGCCGGAGAGCGAGACGCCGCTTTCGACGTTCGGGAAATATTGCTTTGATCCTTGCATGTGACTATCCCTTGGAGACTTAGTGTATGCCACCGATACGCTTCCAGTTACCCAAATTCATCCAGACAAAAAATGCCTTGCCGACGATGTTCTTATTGGGCACAAAACCCCAGTAGCGGCTATCCGCGCTGTTGTCGCGGTTGTCGCCCATCATAAAGTAATTGCCTTCCGGTACGATACAAGTAAATTTCTCGTACGAATAAACACATGCTTCGCGGTGAGGAAAGTTGTCGACCGAGCCCAAGTCGAGGGCGCGCTTGTTCTTGCTGTTAAGGATGCGGTGGGAGGAATCGGGCAGGTTTTCCGTGAACTGCTGATGGTATTCCAGGCTATCGTCCTCCAGGTAATCGTCCATCGAGGTGTACTGCACCGGCTTGTCGTTGACCGTCAAGCGCTTGTTTTCATACGTGATTTTATCACCCGGCACGCCGATCACGCGTTTGATGTAATCCTGCGCCAGGTCTTTCGGATATTTGAACACCATGACGTCGCCACGCTGCGGATCGCCGACTTCGATGATTTTCTTGTTCAGAATCGGCAGGCGCACGCCGTAGGTGAATTTGTTCACCAGGATCAGGTCGCCGATCACCAAGGTCGGCACCATCGACGACGATGGAATCTTGAACGGCTCGTACAGAAAAGAGCGCAGGACAAATACCAGTGCGATCACCGGAAAGAAACTGCCGGAATATTCGATCCAGGTCGGCTGGCGCAGCAGCGCTGCTTCGATCGCGTGGCGGCTGGCATTGTCGGTCTTGATGCCGTCGGCGGCCAGCGTGGCGTTGCGGTGGTCGAAGGCGACCAGCGCGGTGTCGGCCGCCAGGCGACGCTGCCTGGCAAAATAAAAGATATCGAGGAACCAGATGACCCCGGTGAGCACCATCGCCACGAACAGGATCAATGCAAAATTACTCAAAATGACTTGCAGGTTCATTTAACCGTCCACTTGTAAGATTGCCAGGAAAGCCTCTTGCGGGATTTCCACCGAGCCGACTTGCTTCATGCGCTTTTTACCGGCCTTCTGCTTTTCAAGCAGTTTCTTCTTGCGGCTGATGTCGCCGCCGTAACACTTCGCCAACACGTTCTTGCGCAAGGCCTTGACGTTCTCGCGCGAGATGACGTTGACGCCGATGGCGGCCTGGATCGCGACGTCGAACATCTGGCGCGGAATCAGTTCGCGCATCTTGGCGGCGACCTGGCGTCCGCGGTAAGTGGCGTTCGAGCGGTGTACGATAATGGCGAGCGCATCGACTTTTTCGCTGTTGATCAGCATGTCGACCTTGACCACGTCGGCCGAGCGGTATTCCTTGAACTCGTAATCCATCGAGGCATAGCCGCGCGACGTCGATTTGAGCTTGTCGAAAAAGTCGAGGACGATTTCGGCCATCGGCATTTCGTAGACCAGCTTGACCTGGCGGCCGTGGTAACTCATGTCCATCTGCATGCCGCGCTTGCCGACGCACAGCGTGATCACCGAGCCAACGTATTCTTGCGGCATGTACAGGTTGACCGTGACGATCGGCTCGCGCACTTCCGTGATCTTGGTCGTTTCCGGCATCTTCGACGGGTTGTCGACCTTGACGATGCTGCCATCGCGCATTTCAACCTCGTACACCACCGTCGGCGCCGTGGTGATCAGGTCCATGTCGAATTCGCGCTCGAGGCGTTCCTGCACGATTTCCATGTGCAACAGGCCGAGGAAGCCGCAACGGAAGCCGAAGCCGAGCGCCTGCGATACTTCGGGCTCGTACATCAAGGCGGCGTCGTTGAGTTTCAATTTTTCGAGCGAATCGCGCAAGGCCTCATACTGGTTGGCCTCGACCGGGAACAGGCCGGCGAACACCTGCGGCTGGACTTCCTTGAAGCCTGGCAACGGCGTACTGGCCGGCCTGGCGGCGTGGGTGACGGTGTCGCCGACCTTGGCGGCTTTCAATTCCTTGATGCCGGCAATGACGAAGCCGACCTGGCCGGCCGACAAAGCCGGCAGCGACTGCGAACGCGGGCTGAACACACCGACGCTCTCGACCAGCTGGGTCGACTCGGACGCCATCAGCAGGACTTTTTCCTTCGGCTTCAAGGTGCCGTTAATCACCCGCACCAGCATGACGACGCCGACATAGTTATCGAACCAGGAGTCAACGATCAAGGCCTGCAGCGGCGCGTCCGGATCGCCTTTGGGGGGCGGCACGCGCGCGATCAGGCGCTCGATCACGTCTTCGACGCCCAGGCCGCTTTTGGCCGAGCACTGCACCGCGTCGGTGGCGTCGATGCCGATAACGTCTTCGATTTCCTTGATCGCATTGGCCGGATCGGCGTGCGGCAAATCGATCTTGTTAAGCACCGGCACCACCTCGACGCCGAGGTCGAGCGCGGTGTAGCAATTGGCCACCGTCTGCGCTTCGACGCCCTGGGACGCATCGACCACCAGCAGCGCGCCTTCGCACGCCGACAGCGAGCGCGACACTTCGTAGCTGAAGTCGACGTGGCCGGGCGTGTCGATCAGGTTCAGGTTGTACACCTGGCCGTCGCGCGCCTTGTAATGCAGCGCGGCGGTCTGGGCTTTGATGGTAATGCCGCGCTCGCGCTCCAGGTCCATCGAATCGAGCACTTGCGCTTCCATGTCGCGGTCGGACAGGCCGCCGCAGATCTGGATGATACGGTCGGCCAGGGTCGATTTACCGTGATCGATGTGGGCGATGATGGAGAAGTTACGTATGTTGTTCATTAACACTCAAGACCAAGATGAAAAAGGCGACGTGGAAGTCGCGGCTCGCGGTGCGCACAAATGAAATGCCGGCGCAATAGAAAAAAGCGCTCCGAGGGGATAAAAGCAATCCCCAGATGAGCGCCCGATCAAGCGAGAGAAGCTGTTTGCCGGGACAGAAGCTTTTTCCGACAGTCGCATTTTACCGGATTTCAGGGTAGAAAGCCCGGTTTATGCTGTGCTGCGGCGGCGGGGATGTCCAAGTGCTGCCCGGTTTCGGCAGCGCGACACCGAAAAGCATTTTAAGTTTTGCATAAAAACAACATACTCAAGCGGTCAGGCCCCGATTTCCCCGCTCTGCGGGCGCCACCTCAAGCGGGGAACTTGGCGTCCTTGGCTCAGCGCCCGCGTCAGACCCTGTGCAAGCAAAACCGGGGTCTGACCCGAGGTAGGCGCGCACGACGTCGGGGTCAAGAAAATAATGGCACAGCTCGGGCGCTGCCAGGTCGGCGCCGAACAGCACCGGCACCAGCTCGTCGAAGCGCGCCACCAGCGCCGGGTCGGCGTCGATATCGATGACGTCGACCGTCAACGGCTGCGCGCCAGCCATCGCCTGCAAGCCGGCCAGCATGTCGTCGCAAAGGTGGCAGTAGCTGCGGGAATACAAAGTGAACTGCGGGGACCTCATTGTTGGCGCGGCCGGATCACCAGGTACTGGGCGGCGGCGGCGCCGTTCGCATTGTCGCGGCGCACCAGCAGGGCCACGGATTTTTTCGGGTCGAGCTTGGCGACCATGTCGTTGAACTGCCTGGCATCCTTGACCTCGACATTGTTGACCTGCAAGATCAGGTCGCCGGGCCGCACGCCGGTGCGGGCGGCAGCGCCTTCGCTGGCCTCGACTAGCACGCCATTGGCCTTGAGCTCCTTGCGCTGGGCATCGGACAAGTCGGTTACGTGCAGCCCGACAGCGTTCGGCGTAACGTCCGGTTTGGGCTTTTTCGGCACCGGTTTTACTGCGGCGGTCTTTTCCTCTTCCAGCGCGGCGATGCCGACCGTGATGTCCTGCTGCGCGCCGCGGCGCCAGACCGTGACGGCAGCGCGGCTGCCGATCGGCGTGGCGCCGACCAGGCGCGGCAGGTCGGCGCTGCGCTCGATTACGGTGCCATTGAACTTGAGAATGATATCGCCGACCTTGATGCCGGCTTTCTCGGCCGGGCCGCCCGGCTCCACCAGCGACACTTCGGCGCCGCGCTCCTTGCCCAGGCCAAGCGACTCGGCCACATCCTTGCTGACGTCACCGATCTGCACCCCAAGACGGCCGCGGGTGACCTTGCCGGTCTTGCGCAACTGGTCGGCAACGCGAATCGCCTCGTCGATCGGCACGGCGAAGGAAATGCCGTTGTAACCGCCGGACAAGGTGGCGATCTGGGAGTTGATGCCGACGACTTCGCCCTGCATGTTGATCAGGGGCCCGCCTGAATTGCCCGGGTTGACGGCAACGTCGGTCTGGATCAGCGGCAAATAGTCGCCGGTATCGCGCGCCTTGGCCGAGATGATGCCGGCCGACACCGAGTTCTCGAGGTTGAAAGGCGAACCGATGGCGATGACCCATTCGCCGACCCGGATCCGGCTTGAATTGCCGGTTTTCAGGAACGGCAGGTTGACCGCATCGACCTTCAGCACGGCGACGTCGGAGCGCTTGTCGGAACCGAGCACCCTGGCTTTGAATTCGCGGCGGTCGGTCAGCGTGACGGTGACCTCGTCGGCGCCCTCGACGACGTGGGCGTTGGTCAGCACGAAGCCATCGCTCGAGGTAATGAAACCGGAACCGACCCCGCGCTGGACTTCTTCATCCTGCGGCTGCGCGGGATTGCGCCTGCCGCGCGGCGACGGGCCGCGCGGCGCTTGCTGGCCGAAGAAGCGGCGCAGGAACTCCTGCATCTCCTCGTCACCCGGTGCGCCCTGCCCCAGCTTGACCTTTTCGGTGGTGCGGATATTGACCACCGCCGGCCCAACTTTTTCGATCAGGTCGGTAAAATCCGGCAGGTTGGTGACGACCGGGGCGGCAACCTGGCCGCCCGCGGCTGCCGGTGCCGCAGAGGCGGGCAAAACCCAGGCGCCGGCGAGCAACGCGGCGGACAAAACGAAACGGCCAGCAAATTGTGGAGTGGTCATGGGATCGGAATGGTCAGGTCGGCTATTGACGCAATGGTAAGCGAAAATCGGCGCGTTGTCGCGGGCTCGACGTCTTGCGCAACCGGCTGCGGCTTTGTAAGCCATGCTAGGCCGCGCAGCGCAATCGCTGCCTGGTGTAATGGGCCATACGCCGCGCTCGACACGCTCGACATGCTCACCGACGCCCCGGATGATTCGGGCGCGGTCAGCCTGTGCTCACGAGGTAGAAGTGGCAACCTTTTTCGTCTCGGCGCCAGACGCCGACGCCGACGGTGCCTGGGCTCTGGCTGCCGGCGCCGGCGATGGCGCGCGCCGGACGTGTGACGGTTCCGCGGCCAGCCGCGCGGCGAGGCGCGCGTTGAACTCGTCGGACAGGTCGGGGGTCGCCTCGGCGCGCAAGACGTCGCCGATGCGGTTATAGGTACTCCAGGCCTGCTCGCCGTCAGGGGCGCGCAATGCGGCAAACGCCAGCTCGAGGTCGGAAGCGGCCAGTTCGCCATCGCTCAGGGCAGAAATATGTTCGCGAATTTTTTTGTGTGTGTCCATCAGTCGTTACATCGCCATCTGTGTGATCAAACCATCACCACCTGTTACCATCATTGCTACGGCTGACGCCGCTTGTCAACCGGAAAATCAAGCAAAGGCCTCAGTTTCTCTGCAATCACTTCACGCGCCCGAAAGATCCGGCTCCGCACTGTCCCTATCGGGCAAGCCATGACTTCGGAAATTTCCTCGTAACTCAGGCCTTCAATCTCGCGCAGCACAATCGCCGTTCTCAGCTCGAGCGGCAACGCTTCCATTGCGGCGTTGACGGTGTAAGCGATCTGTTTGCTTGCCAATACCGATTCGGGCGTGTTGATGTCTCTCAGGCTGTCGGCATCGTCAAAGGCCTCGGCACGTTCAGCGTCGGCCTCGGTCGATGTCGGTGCGCGCCGGCCTTGCGTCACCAGAAAATTTTTCGCCGTGTTTATTCCTATCCTGTACAGCCACGTATAAAACGCGGAATCACCGCGGAAATGTCGCAGCGCCCGGTACGCCTTGATAAACGTTTCCTGAACAACATCTTCCGCTTCGGCGGGATCGTGCACCAACCGTGCGACCAAGCGCATCAACCTGCGTTGATACTTCGACACAAGCAGGTTGAATGCCTGCCTGTCGCCGGCTTGCACGCGCTCAACCAATAACTGATCACACTCTCGTTCTGTCGTCACTGAACCATATCCCGTTGATGGCAGCGGCGTTATCTCGTTACGTATAAGAGTTGGCGCGCTGCAATAAGTTCAAAGTTTTTTATTGATTTTCGAATATTTATTTTTTCCGAGCTGCAATATCGCGGATTGCCACAGATAAACGCCGAAACTGTCCAGGTTCCACGCTGTCCGGCAGCAACGCCAGCGCGCCGATGACACCGTCTGCGCGCCGCAGGCGCAACACCATGAGTGCTGGCCATACGGTCGAGCCGCGCAACAGCTCTGCGAGGTCGGTGCGCGTGTCATTCGAGCCGATCTCTTGTTGTACCGTCACGCGTAGCTGGCCGAGTCCAGAAATATCAATCCGGCGCACTTTTCGGCCGCGGGCCAGGGAAGCGCCGAGCGCCACGGCCGCCAGCAGGCACGCGCACGCTCCCGCCAGCGGCAGACGAAACGGGCCGGCCAGGCCGCTGCCGAGCGCTGCCGCCGCGCCGAGATTGGCCGCAGCGAAGCAAGCCGTCGCAAAGCGCAGCAGGCGTGACGGAATAATAACGGCGGACACCGCAATCGACATGACGACGACAATTTTCTGCAGGGGCGCCAACCGCGCGGGCCGGGCAAGGGAAGAGGCTGAAAGTCGAACGCCCATCCTTGAGACAAGGATGGGCGTGCTTAGTTCTGGTGCTTGGTTGACGTTCAGCGTGGCCGGTTCAACCACGCGTTCGCTTAGTTGCGAACGCTACTGATTGAAGGCGTTGCGCTTTAGCCCCTGCCGAACACCAGCGTGCCGTTGGTGCCGCCAAAGCCGAACGAGTTCTTCACCGCGATATCGATCTTCATTTCACGCGCCGTGTTGGCGCAAAAATCCAGGTCGCACAGCGGATCCTGGTTGAAGATGTTGATCGTCGGCGGCGATACCTGGTGATGCATCGCCAGCACCGTGAAGACTGCCTCGAGGCCGCCGGCGCCGCCCAGCAGGTGGCCGGTCATCGACTTGGTGGAATTGACCACCAGGCTCGACGCGTGCGCGCCGAAGGTCTTCTTGATGCCCTGTACCTCGGCCAGGTCGCCCTGCGGCGTTGAAGTGCCGTGCGCGTTGACGTAGTCGACCTGGTCGACGTTGATGCCGGCGTTGCTCAATGCCGAGACCATGCAGCGACTGGCGCCGGCGCCATCTTCGACTGGCGAGGTCATGTGATAGGCGTCGGCGCTCATGCCGAAGCCGAGCAGCTCGGCGTAGATTGTCGCGCCGCGTGCTTTCGCATGCTCGTACTCTTCCAGCACCATGACGCCAGCACCCTCGCCCAGCACGAAGCCGTCGCGGTCGCGGTCCCACGGCCGCGAGGCGGTGGCCGGATCGTCGTTGCGCGACGACAGCGCCCTGGCCGAGGCAAAACCGCCAAGCCCGAGCGGCGAGATGGTCGATTCGGCACCGCCGGCGATCATCACGTCGGCGTCGCCGTATTCGATCAGGCGGCCAGCTGCACCGATGCTGTGCAAACCGGTGGTGCAGGCAGTGACGATGGCCAGGTTCGGTCCACGCAAGCCATACTTGATCGACAGGTTGCCAGAAATCATGTTGATGATCGACGCCGGCACGAAAAATGGCGAAATGCGGCGCGGGCCGCGCTTGGCGTACTCTTCCTTGGTCTCTTCGATCAGCGGCAGGCCGCCAATGCCGGAACCAATGATGACACCGATGCGGTCGGCATTTTCTTCGGTAACCACCAGGCCGCTATCTTGCAGTGCCTGGATGCCCGCCGCCATGCCGAAATGGATAAACGTATCCATGTGGCGCGCTTCTTTGGCGGGGATGTATTGCTCGATATCGAAACCGGTGACTTCGCCCGCGAACCGGGTCGAAAACGCTGTTGCATCGAACTTGGTGATATTGGTGATGCCCGACTTGCCGGCCAGCGCGGCGCTCCAGCTATCGGCAATCGTATTGCCGATAGGTGAGACGCAGCCCAGGCCGGTAATGACGACACGACGGTTTCGTGAACGGCTCAAACGATTCTCCTGGATTCAATCAGAAGATTCAAGCCTTGACGTGCGCCGTGGCGTAGTCGATGGCTTGCTTGACGGTGGTGATCTTTTCGGCCTGCTCGTCCGGAATTTCCATTTCGAACTCGTCTTCCAGTGCCATTACCAGCTCGACCGTGTCGAGGGAATCGGCGCCCAGATCGTCAACGAACGAGGACTCGATCTTGATGTCTACTTCTGCAACACCGAGTTGCTCAGCGACGATTTTTTTAACGCGTTGTTCGATATCCGACATGTTATTGACTCCAAGGTGTGTATTACGGAAAGTGCGCGCATTTTATCAGGTTTGCGCGTCGGTAAATTATTTTCGGTGTCTGACACTAACTCAACCGAAGTTACTGCTAAAAGATGAGATTTTACGGGAATCGGAACTGGCGCTGTCGCTGTCGCCCAAATTTCCCCGATTCACGTGAACCTGCATCAGTTCATGAACATGCCGCCATTCACGTGCAAGGTGCTGCCCGTGATATAGCTGCCCTGAGGCCCCGCCAAAAACGCCACCGCATTGGCAATATCCTCCGGCGCGCCCAGGCGTGCCAGTGGGATCTGGGTCAGCAAGGCAGCGTGCTGGTCGGCACCAAGCCCTTTCGTCATGTCGGTATCGATAAACCCCGGCGCGACGCAATTGACGGTGATGTTGCGGCTGCCGATCTCGCGCGCCAGCGCGCGGCTCATGCCTTCGACACCGGCCTTCGCCGCGGCGTAATTCATCTGCCCCGGATTGCCCGACGATGCTACCACTGACGTGATGTTAATAATACGCCCATGCCTCGATTTCATCATGCCGCGCAGAACCGCGCGCGACAGGCGGCCGACGGCGTTCAGGTTGGTCGAGATGACGTTGTCCCACTCTTCGTCCTTCATGCGCATCGCCAACTGGTCCTGGGTGATGCCGGCATTGTTGACCAGAATCGACAGACTGCCGTAGCTGGCCTGGACGTCGGCGACCGCTGCGGCGCAGCCGGCGGCGTCGGTCACGTTCAGGACCACGCCCTTGCCGCCGAACTCGGCGAGATAGGCGCCGATGGCGGCGGCGCCTTGCTCGGTGGTGGCGGTGCCGACCACTTTCGCGCCCTGGCGCGCCAGCTCGATGGCGATGGCCTTGCCAATGCCGCGCGATGCGCCCGTTACCAGCGCTACTTGATTATCCAGATTCATTGTTGTCCTTGATGGTTGTCGTTCAGCGATGCGTGTCATGCCTGGTCAGGCGCATTGACCATGGCGAGCACGCGCTCGAGCGACGCCTGGTCGGCCAGCGCTTCGCCGGCAAGACGGACGTCGATCCGCTTGGCCATGCCGATCAACACTTTGCTCGGGGCGCATTCGATGACCTGTGCGACGCCAACGCTCGCCATGAATTGCATGGTTTCGACCCAGCGCACCGGACTGGCGGCCTGGCGCACCAGCGCCTCCTTGATCGCTTGCGGATCGCTAACGACGGCAACGTCGACGTTGTTGACAAGCGCAATGCCAGGGCTTGAGAACTCCAGCCCGGCCATGTAGGCGCGCAGGCGGTCCGACGCCGGCTGCAGCAGCGACGAGTGAAACGGCGCCGACACCGCCAGCTTCATGGCGCGCTTGGCGCCCTTCGCCTTGGCCAGTTCGCAGGCACGCTCGATGGCGCCGGTGTGGCCGGCGATGACGATCTGGGTCGGCTCGTTGAAGTTAACCGGCTCGATGACCGAGCCGGGCATCTCGGCGGCCGTTTCGAGGCAGACGGCACGCACCTGGTCGCCATCGAGGCCGAGGATGACGGCCATGCCGCCACGGCCGACCGGCACCGCTTCCTGCATCGCCTGGGCGCGAAAGCGCACCAGCGGCACCGCGTCCTTGAAGCTGATCACGCCGGCGGCGACCAGCGCCGAATATTCACCGAGGCTGTGGCCGGCCACCATGGCCGGGACCGGGCCGCCGGCGGCGATCCAGGCGCGGTACACCGCCACCGCGGCGGTCAGCATCACCGGCTGGGTGTTGGTGGTCAGGTCGAGTTCCTCCTTGGGGCCTTCGGCGATCAGGCGGCCGAGGTCGAAGGAGAGCGCGTCGGAGGCTTCGGCGACGGTTTGCGCGACCACGGCGTTGCCGGCGAAGCCGCCCAGCATGCCGACGGCTTGCGAACCCTGGCCGGGAAACAGGAATGCGAATTTACTCATTGAAACGGTGTGCTCCATGGTGTGATTGTGCAACGCGAACCGCTGGCGCCGCCTACATGCGCGCCAGCACGGCGCCCCAGGTAAAACCGCCGCCAACGCCTTCCATCAAGACAGTATTGCCCTGCTTGATGCGGCCGTCACGCACCGCTACGTCGAGCGCAAGCGGGATCGAGGCGGCCGAGGTGTTGCCGTGCTGGTCGACGGTGACGACCATCTTTTCCAGCGGCAGGTGGAGTTTTTTGGCAGTGCTTTTCATGATGCGAATGTTGGCCTGGTGCGGCACCAGCCAGTCGACTTCGGCAGCCGTCATGCCGGCGTGCTCCAGCACTTCATTGGCGACCTGTTCGAGTACCGACACGGCCAGCTTGAACACGGCCGGCCCATCCATGTAGAGAAAACCGCTGCCGGCGATGGCGCCGTTGGCGAGGTTGCCCGGCACGCTGAGGATGTCGGCATGGCTGCCGTCGGCGTGCAGCCTGGAGCCGAGGATGCCAGGCGTTTTCGACGCGCTCATGACGACCGCGCCGGCGCCGTCGCCGAACAGCACGCAGGTGCCGCGGTCTTCGAAATTGAGGATGCGCGAAAACACTTCGGCGCCGATCACCAGCACGTTCTTGTGGTTGCCCGCCTTGATGAAAGCGTCCGCCACCGACACGGCATAGACGAAACCGCTGCAGACTGCCTGGACATCGAACGCGGCGCTGTTGTTGTTCATGCCGAGCTTGCGCTGGACGACGCAGGCGGTGCTCGGAAAGCTGCCGTAAAAGTCGGGCGTCGAGCTGGCGACGATCACCAGGTCGATGTCGTGCGGCTGCATGTCGGCCATCTCGAGCGCTTTTTTCGCCGCCGCCACCGCCAGATCGGACGACAACTCGTCGGCCGCGGCGTAATGGCGCGCCGAAATGCCGCTGCGCGAAAAAATCCATTCGTCGGACGTTTCGATGCCTTTCGCCGCCAGCTGCGAGGTCAGGTCCCCGTTGGTGACGCGGCGCGCCGGCAGATAGCTGCCGGTACCGATAATCTTGCTGTACAAAGTCATTGCTGGCGTCTCGCTTAAATTGTTGAGCCTGGCGTTGCGGTATCGGCCGCGGCCCGCTCGGGCGTGCATGGCATCAGCTCGCCGATCATGGTCGAGAGCTGTTCCTGCACATTATATTTCGCCGCATCAAATGCGCGCTTGATCGCCCACTCGAAAGAATAAGAATCGGCGCCGCCATGACTTTTGAACACCAGCCCGCGCAAGCCGAGCAGGCTGGCGCCGTTGTAGCGTGACGGGTTGAAGCGATCCTTGATCCGTCGCATCGCACCACGTGCAATCAGGGCTCCGAGCATCGTCAGCGGGTTGCGGCGAAACTCCGTGTTCAGCACGTCTTTCATGAAGCGGCCCAAACCCTCGCTCGCTTTCAGGGTCACGTTGCCGACGAAGCCGTCGCACACCACGACGTCAGTGGTGCCCTTGAAAATGTCGTTGCCTTCGACGTTGCCGTAAAAATTAAGCAAGCCGCGCGCGTGGTCTTGCTGCAGCAGCCTGGCAGTCGCCTTGACCACTTCGTTGCCTTTGATTTCTTCGGTACCGACGTTGAGCAGGCCGATGGTCGGACGGGCAGTACCTTCCATCGCTGAAAACAGAACCGAACCCATCACTGCGAACTGATGCAGGTGGTGCGGCTCGCAATCGACGTTGGCGCCAAGGTCGAGCATGTAGGTCGGACCATTTTTCTGGTTCGGCATGATCGAGCAGATGGCCGGACGGTCGACCCCCTGCATGGTCTTGAGCACATAGCGCGAGACTGCCATCAGGGCGCCAGTGTTGCCGGCCGAAACGCAGGCTTTGGCCTTGCCGTCTTTTACCAATTCGACCGCGACACGCATCGACGAATCCTTCTTGCGGCGCAGCGCCACTTCGATCGGATCGTCCATCGTCACTACTTCGGAAGCGTGCTGCACGGTGATACGCGGATGGGTGTCGGCCTTCAGGCGCTTCAGTTCCGCGCTCAGTTCGTCCTCGAGGCCGACCAGGATCAGAAATGCTTCAGGCTCATGCTTGAGAAAAGAAATGGCTGCGGGAATGGTCACGGCGCTGCCGTGATCGCCGCCCATGCAGTCGATCGAGAGTGTAATTATCATCAGGTAGGTGCGTACCGCTGCCCGAACACGGCCGGCGGCAGGATGCGATCTGTAGGCGAGCGCCAGTCAGAGTCAGCGTAATTCAAAATGACGGGGTGCAATTCTTGCAACCAAGACAAAGAAAAAGCGGCGCCACGCAAACAAATACGTCGCACCGCCTTCGCCTTACTCAAAGAAAAAACGTCGATTACTCGTCGTTCTTGGTCTTGAGCACTTTACGGCCACGATAAAAGCCGTTCGGGCTAATGTGGTGACGCAGGTGGGTTTCACCGGTCGTAGGCTCGATGCCCAGTTGCGGCGCAACCAGGAAATCGTGCGAACGGTGCATACCGCGCTTCGATGGGGACTTCTTGTTCTGCTGGACTGCCATGATAACTCCTAAACCATAAGTTCTAAAATTCTAACACATTCGATTGGCAAATACATGCGAATCGAGTATCCCACCGGCAAATGATTCTTTACCGACATATTTAACGCTTTACTACATTTCCAAACCACATTGTCATACTCGATTGCCGCACGCGTCTGACACGTTCTTTACGCCCTGCTCATTACTTATTCTGTTTTGATATCCTTGAGGCTGGCGAACGGCGACGGCTTGACCGCCTTCAGTTCGTCGAGCAGCTTGCTGTCCGGGCAGACCTCGTGTTTCGGCACCTGCGGCAAGGCCAGCAGCGCTTCGTCTTCGACCAGCTCGCGCACGTCGGTGCTGCGGCTGCCGACGATGACGTCGATGCTCTCGTCGTCGAGGATATCTTCGATCTGGTCAGCCTCTTCGTCATCCTTGCCGAGTACCAGCATGGTCGACGAATTCATGTCGTAAGCGAACGGCGTCAGGCAACGCTGGCACATCAGCTGCACGGTGCCGCTGACCGACAACACCAGTGCGGGGTAACCCTCGGCGGTGACGGCGCCGTCGACGGCCCAAACGACCTCGCCGGACTGGTCGGCACAGTCCTTGCCAAGCCGACTCATCGATGCAACCGGCGTGACACCGTCGCGGTGGCCGTTGCTTCGACCGAATTCGAAAGCGTCGATGACAAAAGCACTCATATGAGAAATTTCCCCGGAAAACCTGCGATAATAGCAGGCTTGGCCCCATGAAGTCAAAGACTTGGCGGGTTTTTTTGCACCGGCGGGCGGCGACTGTTGCCGTACCTTTGCTCTATCTGTTTCCCCTATCTGCTACCGCATCTCTTGCCTGTTACACCGAGCGGGCGCATCATCCCTGACAACGCCTTCCAACTTCTGATGATACCAAATCCCGCCCTGCCCCGCCTGATTCTCGCGTCAAGCTCGTCCTACCGGCGCGAGTTGCTCGAACGCTTGCGCCTGCCGTTTGAGGTGATGGTGCCCGACATTTGGGAAGCCTCGTTGCCGGGCGAGCAGCCCGGCGCCACCGCGCTGCGCCTGGCGCGCGAAAAGGCGGCGGCGGTGGCGGCGCGCGCACCCGGCGCCATCGTCATCGGGTCAGACCAGGTCGCCACGCTAGACGGCGAACAGATCGGCAAACCAGGCGACCATGCGCGGGCGCTGGCGCAGTTGCAAAAAATGCGCGGGCGCACGATCGTGTTCCACACCGCGCTGTGCGTATGGGACGGCCGCGCCAGCGCACTGCCGGGGCCGGCACAACTGGAAAATGTTCAGACCGTCGTCACCTTCCGTAACCTGGCCGACGACGAACTGGACGCCTATCTGCATATCGAGCAGCCCTACGATTGCGCCGGCAGCGCCAAGAACGAAGGGCTCGGCATAGCCCTCCTCGAGCGCATCGACAGCAGCGACCCGACCGCACTGACCGGCCTGCCGATGATTGCCCTCACCGCCATGCTGCGCAAAGCCGGCGTGCGTTTTTTCGGCCTGTAAAATAAAATAGGGTCAGACCCGTTTGTTGTACGGCTCAGACATTGTTTTGCCAGTTATAAAACGGGTCTGACCCCATTTTTCCTACCCTGATTCATTCAAAAAGAAGAAGAACATGCCCGGCACTCTTTACCTGATCCCAAATACCCTTGGCAGCACCGGGGCCGCCGCCGGCGCCCTCGACCATATCATTCCGCTGCACGTGCAGGCGCTCACCGCGAAGCTCGACTATTTCGTGGCCGAGAACGCGAAGACCGCGCGCGGCTTCCTGAAACTGATCGCGATCGACCATCCGCTCGCTAGGCCGCTGCAGGAAATCGAGATTGCAGAACTGAACGTGAATACCCCGCCTGCGGCGCTGGCAGGCCTGCTGGCTCCCCTACTGGCCGGGCGTGACGCCGGGCTGGTGTCGGAAGCGGGGGTGCCGGCGGTGGCCGATCCGGGCGCCGACCTGGTGCGTCTGGCGCATCAGCACGGCATCACGGTCAAGCCGCTGGTGGGCCCGTCGTCGCTGCTGCTGGCCGTCATGGCTAGCGGACTCAACGGGCAAAGTTTCGCCTTCAACGGCTACCTGCCCACCGATGCAACGCTGCGCGCCAAGCGCATCAAGGAGCTGGAGGGGCGGTCAAGCCGCGAAAGCCAGACCCAGCTGCTGATCGAGACGCCCTACCGCAACGGCGCGATGCTCGAGGCGCTGGCGGCAACCTGCCAGCCGGGCACGCTGATCTGCGTCGCGACCGACCTCAGCCTGCCGACCGAATCGATCCGCACGCAAAATGGCGGCAAGTGGAAGAGTTTGCTTGCGGCCGGCAAGATGCCGGACTTTCACAAGAAGCCGACGGTGTTCTTACTGCTGGGGTAAGCCGATGAGCGACGCTAGTGCACGTCCTGCGCCAGCTCGTTGATCCATTCGAAAGCGGCCAACTCGATCTCGCGCAAGTCCTTGCTGGTCAGGTCGAGGTGGCGCAAGGCGGTGGCCAGCGGCTTGCCGCACTTGGCTTTTTCGAGCATTTCGACGACGTTGAGCATGTCGCCGTACTCGCCCTGCCGGTACAGCAGCGCGGCGCGGACGTCGTCGGCGACGTCGACAGTGTCGAGGATGTCTTCCATTGCCATCGAGAACAGCGCCTCGGTAAGCGACATGATGCCGACGGTGAAGCCGGTATCGGCGGCGTCTTGCTGGCCTGGATGCATCTTCAGGCTCATCAGCTCGAGCATCTTGCCGCGCGTGGTCGCCATCTGCAGCAACGGCAGGTTCAGTTCGACCTTGGCACCCGGCGTTGCATACAGCAGGATCTGCAGCCAGCGCTGCAATTGCTGGCGCCCCAGCACTTCGATGGCCTGGCCCAGCGTGTCGATCCTGCCGCGCGCGCCGGCGGCCGGGGTGTTGACGAGGCGCAGCAGGTTCAGGCTGATCAGCGCATCGCGCTTGACCGCCAGTTCGATGGTGTGGTTGTCGGCCTCCGAATTGACCAGCTCGAGCAGGTGCAGGATGGCCAGCTCGGACGGCGCAATTTTCTTGCCGCTGAGGATGGCGGGACGGGCAAAATAAAAGCCCTGAAAATATTCAAAGCCGAGTTCGAGGCATCGGCGGAACTCTTCCAACGTTTCGACTTTTTCGGCCAGCAGCGTCTTGTTGTTGCGCCGCAGCGACTGCGTCAGTTCCGGCAGCCGCGCCGGCGCCACGCCCTTGACGTCGATCTTGATGACGTCGACCAGTTCGACCAGGGCGCGGACATCGTCCGACTCGGCCACCACATCGTCGAGGGCAAACTTGAAGCCGAGCGCCTTCAGTTCGGCCAAGCGCGCCAGCAACTCGGGTGTGGCTTTGACGGTTTCGAGGATTTCGAGGATAACCTTGTCGGCCGGCAGGAAGCGCACGTAATCGCTCATCAGTGCAACCGCATTGACGTTGACGAACGCCAGTTGCGGACCGACCACCTGCTCCATACCCAGTTGCGACACGTGCGAAATGACGGCCGCGGTGGCGGCGGCGTCGTCGGTGACGTTCGCCTCGTTCGAGCCGGCTGTGCGGAACAGCAGTTCGAATGCAACCAGATGCTGGTCACGCCCGAGGATAGGCTGACGCGCCAGGAAAAAATCGTCAAAAGGCAATAACAACTGCGCTGCTGCGTCGGTTGACACGGAGCACTCCTGAAAATACCTGGCGCACCGGTTGCCCGGCTTGATAACCAATCCGGGCGGCGCCTACAGTCCAACTATACTACATATTCAGTTTCATTTGCATTTCGACATCGAAACCTGTACCCCTGATTTCAGCGTCGTTCAAGGCCGGCGCGATCCGGGAGGTTTCGGCCCGGTCGGGCGGCCGGTCGGACGCGCGCTGGTGCGGCGTGCACCCGGCGCGGCGGCAGGCTGGCGTAGACCCGCCGGGGCCACCGCACCCGCCGCACCGGGGGTGCCGGCGGGCGCCTGGCCCGGCAAGCGCAGGCTACCGGTGCCGGCGGTCGGGCTGGCGCGGCGTGCATTGCCGACCGGCACGCGGGCGCTGCCGTTAGCGCCGACCCTTGACGTCGACGAACCGGTCATCTGGGTACCGGATTCGATGACAAAGGTGGCGTCGGCGTTCTTGCCCAGCACCTGCACCAGGTACGGCATCACCTGGCGCAAGGTAGGCTCGAGGGTGTATGGCGGGTTGATGATGAACATGCCGCTGCTATGCAGTCCGAATCCATCCGGGCCCGGGGTCGACACCGTCAGTGTGACGTTCAGCCATTCCTTCGACGGCAAGCGCTTGAGCTTGTCGGCGAATTGGCGCGATTCCATGCGCTGCAGCACCGGATACCAGATCGCAAAAATGCCGCTCGGGAAGCGTTCGAGCGAACCTTCCAGCGCATCGCGCACCTTGCGGTAGTCCTGCTTGTCCTCATAGGGCGGATCGATCAGTACCAGCGCGCGGCGCGACGGCGGCGGCAGCAGCGTCTTGAGCGCCTGGAAGCCGTCGCCGCGTTCGATCAGCACCCGCTTGCCGCGCCCGGCCGGGCGTTCGCCCTGCTCGGCGGCGTGTTCAGCCACCTTGCGAAAGTTATCCGCCAATATCTTGCTGTCGGCCGGGTGCAGTTCGAACAGGCGCAGGCGGTCTTGCTCGCGCATGAGCTTGTCGGCGCAATACGGCGAGCCAGGGTAGTAACGCATCTTGCCGCTCGGATTCAGGCCCTTGACCAGGTTGACGTAAGCGGCCAGTTGCTTCGGCATGTCCTTGCGTTCCCACAGCGGGCCGATGCCGGTTTCGTATTCGGCGTTCTTGGCGGCGTAGCCGCCATCGAGGGCGTACACGCCGGCGCCCGAGTGGGTGTCGATGTAGGTATAAGCGGTGTCCTTCTGGTTCATGTACTCGTGCAACTGGATTTGCACGAAATGCTTGAGGACGTCGGCGTGATTACCCGCGTGAAAGGCGTGGCGGTAGCTAAGCATGGAATTTCCAAATAACGGGATCGGACGGCGCGCGGCATTGCAAAATGCAGCGCAAAGTTCCGATATTATCCACCACATTCGATAATCGGTGACGATTTTGGACTGGCCGCGCCTGGCCGCGCCCTCGACGCAGGCGCAAAAAAGCCGCACCGGCGGTTTGCCGGTACGGCTTTCAGCGCGTCGGAAAAGGGCTTGCGCCCTCCTCCCTGGCCCCCTTTTACGCCACTTTTTTCTCGTCGAAAAATTGTTCATCTTCGGTCGAGCCGTGCAGCGCCGTGGTCGAGCTCTGGTGTTGCTGGATGGTCTGGGTGACCGCGTCGAAGTAGCCGGTGCCGACTTCGCGCTGGTGCTTGACCGCGGTAAAACCCTTGTCGGCCGATGCAAATTCGGCTTCCTGCAGCTCGACGAAGGCGGTCATGTTGCGGCGCGCATAGCCGTGGGCCAGGTTGAACATGCCGTAGTTGAGCGCATGAAAACCGGCCAGCGTGATGAACTGGAACTTGTAACCCATCGCGCCCAGTTCTTTCTGGAACTTGGCGATGGTGGCGTCGTCGAGGTTTTTCTTCCAGTTGAACGAAGGCGAGCAGTTGTAGGCCAGCATCTTGCCCGGGAACTTGGCGTGCACGGCATCGGCGAACTGCTTGGCGAAGGCCAGGTCAGGCTTACCGGTTTCGCACCACACCAGGTCGGCGAACGGGCAATATGCGAGGGCGCGGGCGATTGACTGCTCGAGGCCGTTCTTGACGCGGTAAAAGCCCTCGACGGTGCGCTCGCCTGTGCAGAACGGCTGGTCGTTGGGGTCGATGTCGGACGTCAGGAGGTCGGCCGCCTCGGCGTCGGTACGGGCGATCACCAGGGTCGAGGTGCCCATGACGTCAGCGGCGAGGCGGGCGGCGGTCAGTTTTTCGACAAATTCGCGGGTAGGTACAAGCACCTTGCCGCCCATGTGGCCGCATTTCTTGACCGACGCCAGCTGGTCTTCGAAGTGCACGCCGGCCGCGCCCGCATCGATCATCGACTTCATCAGTTCGTAGGCATTGAGCACGCCGCCGAAGCCGGCTTCGGCGTCAGCGATGATCGGCGCGAAGTAGTCGATGTCGTCGCGGCCTTCGGACCACTGGATCTGGTCGGCGCGCTGGAAGGTGTTGTTAATTTTCTTGACGACCGTCGGCACCGAATTGACCGGGTACAGCGACTGGTCCGGATACATTTCGCCGGCCATGTTGGCGTCGCCCGCCACTTGCCAGCCCGACAAATAAATCGCTTTCAGGCCGGCCTTGACTTGCTGCATGGCCTGGTTGCCGGTCATGGCGCCGAGGGTGGCAACGAACGGCTCGGTGGCAAGCAGGTCCCACATCTTTTCGGCGCCGCGCTGGGCGATGGTGTGCTCGATCTGCAACGAGCCGCGCAGCCGGACCACGTCGGCGGCGGTGTAATTGCGGACCACGCCCGTCCAGCGCGGGTTGGTATCCCAGTCTGCCTGCAAAGCTGCCACTTGCTGTTCACGAGTTGCCATGGTTGTTCTCCTGATTGAAATATTGAGTTGAAAATCTAAATCCCTAGACAAATCATAGACTTTTTTGTGCACAGCAGCACACTCTTATATAAGACATATAACTAAATTAAATTAGTTAATAATCAGTGACTTATCGTTTTAATTTCGCAATGCGAAATTAGATTTCTTAAAATGGGAGCGCCGGACGCAGTTTTTCTCGCTAACATCTCACCATGCGAAATGACAACACCACCTGATGAAAACGCACAGTGTCCAGGCGCATGAACGGCCATGACCAATGGTAGAAGCGCGCTCCAACGTCGGGCTTGACGTGAGGCAACTAAAGCCGGGACAAGCCCGGCATCGCCGCGATCGAAGAAATTTCGGCTGGGGGCTGCAGCTCAGGCGAGCTGCTGTTGCGCCACAAGGACGCCGTCGGTGTCGGCATACATCCAGTCGCCCGGATTGACGGCCACGCCCTGGACGACAATCCGGGTGTTGTGCTCGCCGGTGCCGGCCTTGCTGCTTTTTTGCGGATGGGTGGCCAGGGCGCGCACGCCGATCTCGCAGCTGTTGATTTCGTCGCTGTCGCGCACGCAACCGTCGACGACGATGCCGCTCCAACCGTTGTCCTGGGCCAGCAGCGCCAGCTGACCGCCGACCAGCGCGCGCCGCAGGCTGGCGCCGCCGTCGATCACCAGCACGCTGCCGTGGCCCGGGCCTTCGAGCGTGGAGCGCACCAGCGCGTTGTCCTCGAACACCTTGAGGGTGACCGCCGGCCCGCTGAACTTGACGCGCAGGCCGAACAGGCGGAACACCGGCGGCAGCACCGCCAGCCGGCCTTGGGCCAGCAGCTCGGGGTGATTATCGCAAAGGTCGGTGGTGGCAAAGTCCATGGCGGCTCCTTGAAAAATGAATAAAATTTTATGCTTTTTGCAGCACCGGTGCGCGCTTGCTGCCGTTGATACCGACCGCGGTGATGATCGACAATGCCTGGAACAGGCCGATGCAGATGAATACCCAGGACGGGTGGTGGGCGTCCATCAGTGCGCCGAACAGCAGCGGGCCGACCGCCAGGCCGCTGTCGAGGCCCGAGTACACCACGCCGAACACGCGGCCGGTGGCGTTGGCCGGCGCCGCCGAGCGGATCAGGAGGTCGCGCGACGGCCCGGCCACGCCCGATGCCAGGCCGACGGCGCCCATCAGCGGAACCACCATCCACCCCGGCACCACCGCCAGCGCCAGCAGCAGCGCCAGGCCGGCCGCCAGCGCAAAGGCGATCATGATGGTGCGGTCATGACTGAGCGCGCGGGCGGCGATGAAGCCGCCGGCGGCCATGCCGCCGGCCGACGCCAGCATGTAGGCGGTGTAGGCGGTGGTGGCCGACGCCAGCGATACCTGGTACAGCGCCACCAGGCTGGTCGAGGCGAAGCTCTGGATGCCGCCGAGCGCGATCGACGACAGAAAAAAGAAGCCGAAGCACATCCACACCGTCGGCAGGCGCAGGAAGGCAAAGTTACCCTCCCGCGCCGCGCCGGCAGCCTTGGGGGCCACCGGGTCGGCTGCCAGGTAAGCGCGATTGAAAAATATCAGCAGCAGCATGATTACAGGAATGGCGCTTGAGGCCAGCACCGCGGTGCGCCAGCTAGACGCCGCTGCGACGCCGCCAAGGAACAGCGGCGCCGCGGCCCAGCCGAGGTTGCCGCTGATGCCGTGCACCGAAAACCCGTGCGCCAGCCGCGCCTTCGAGACGCGCTGGTTGAGCAGGGTGTAATCGGCGGGATGAAATACCGAATTGCCGAGGCCCGCGATGAGCGAGCCGATCATCAGCATCGGGTAACCGCGGGCGCCGGCCAGCACCAGCGCGGCGGTGGCGAGCAGCGCCAGGCCGCCGATCAGCACGCGGGTAGCGCCGACGCGGTCGACGACGAAACCGGCCAGCACCTGGCCGACGCCGGAGATGACGAAGAACACCGTCATCAACAGCCCGAGCTCGGCGTAAGTCAGGCCGAACGCCGGTTTCAGCCAGGGGAAGACGGCGGCGAGGATCAGGTGGTAGAAGTGCGACACCCCGTGGGCCATGCCAACCAGGCCGATGACGCGCGCGTCCTGGCGCAGGGGTGCTCGTTGCATAGGGTGGTCCCGCTGTGGTCAAGCAGGTATTGTAGCCACTTACTTACCTACCTACCTTCTTACCTACTTACCCACCTGCTTACCTGCTTCAACCCGGGATTTTTTCCAGCGCCACCGTTTGCGGTTCGCCGAACACCAGGCTGCCGCGTTCAACACCGACGGTAATCGTGTCCTTCGGGCCGAACTTGCCCGACAAGATCAGCTTCGACAACGGATTTTCGATCTGCTGCTGGATCGCGCGCTTGAGCGGACGGGCGCCGTACACCGGATCGTAGCCGGCTTCCGCAATCTTTTGCAGCGCCTCTTTCGACACCACCAACGCCATGTCCATCTTCTCGAGTCGCCCCTCGAGCTGGCGCAGCTGGATCTTGGCGATCGCGCCGATATTTTTTTCGTCGAGCGCATGGAACACGACGATCTCGTCGATCCGGTTGATGAACTCGGGCCGGAAATGGTTGCGCACCTCGGCCATCACGGCCAGCTTGACCACGCCCGGGTCGTCGCTCTCCATCGACTGGATCTTGTGCGAGCCGAGGTTCGAGGTCATCACGATCACCGTGTTCTTGAAGTCGACGGTGCGGCCCTGGCCGTCCGTCATGCGGCCGTCATCCAACACCTGCAGCAGCACGTTGAAGACGTCCTGGTGGGCTTTTTCGATTTCATCGAACAGGATCACGCTGTACGGCCGGCGCCGCACCGCTTCGGTCAGGTAGCCGCCTTCGTCGTAGCCGACATAGCCGGGCGGCGCGCCAATCAGCCGCGCTACCGAATGCTTTTCCATGAATTCGCTCATGTCGATGCGGATCATCGATTCTTCGGTATCGAACAGGAACGACGCCAGCGCCTTGCACAGCTCTGTCTTGCCGACCCCGGTGGGGCCGAGGAACATGAAAGAACCATACGGGCGGCTCGGGTCGGCCAGCCCGGCGCGCGAGCGCCGGATCGCATCCGACACCGCTTCGATCGCCTCGTCCTGGCCGACCACGCGCTGGTGCAGCCGGTCCTCGATGTGCAGCAGCTTTTCGCGCTCGCCTTGCATCATGCGCGACACCGGGATGCCGGTCGCGCGCGACACCACTTCGGCGATTTCCTCGGCGCCGACCTGGGTGCGCAGCAGTTTTGGCTTGGCACCGACGGCGTTGAGCGCGGTCGCGTCTTCCGCGTGCTTGAGTTGCGCTTCGAGTTCAGGCAGCTTGCCGTACTGGAGCTCGGACATCAACGCGTAGTCGCTCTGGCGCTTGGCTTCCTCCATCTGGTGGCGGATCCGTTCGATCTCTTCCTTGATGTGGGTGGTCCCCTGCACCATCGCCTTTTCGGCCTTGAGGATTTCCTCGTAGTCGTTGTATTCGCGTTCCAGGCGGGCGATCTCGTCGTCGATCAGGCCCAGGCGCCGCTGCGACGCTTCGTCCTTCTCCTTTTTGACCGCTTCCTTCTCGATTTTCAGCTGGATGATGCGGCGCTCGAGCCGGTCCATCACTTCGGGCTTGGAGTCGATTTCGATCTTGATCTTCGCGGCCGCTTCGTCGATCAGGTCGATCGCCTTGTCGGGCAGGAAGCGGTCGGTGATGTAGCGGTGCGACAGCTCGGCGGCGGCGATGATGGCCGGGTCGGTGATCTGCACCTTGTGGTGCAGCTCGTACTTGTCCTGCAGCCCGCGCAAAATCGCGATGGTCGCTTCCACCGTCGGCTCCTCGACCAGCACTTTCTGGAAGCGGCGCTCGAGCGCGGCGTCCTTCTCGATGTACTTGCGGTATTCGTCGAGCGTGGTGGCGCCGACGCAGTGCAGTTCGCCGCGCGCCAGCGCCGGTTTGAGCATGTTGCCGGCGTCCATTGCGCCCTCGGCCTTGCCGGCGCCGACCATCGTGTGCATCTCGTCGATGAAGACGATGGTCTGGCCTTCGTCCTGGGCCAGTTCCTTGAGCACCGATTTGAGGCGCTCTTCGAACTCGCCGCGGTACTTGGCCCCGGCCAGCAGCGCCGCCATGTCGAGCGAGAGCACGCGCTTGCCCTTGAGGGAATCGGGTACCTCGCCGTTGATGATACGCTGCGCCAGGCCTTCGACGATGGCGGTCTTGCCGACGCCAGGCTCGCCGATCAGCACCGGATTGTTCTTGGTGCGCCGCTGCAAGATCTGGATGGTGCGGCGGATTTCGTCGTCGCGCCCGATCACCGGATCGAGCTTGCCCTGGCGCGCCCGCTCGGTCAGGTCGAGCGTGTATTTTTTGAGCGATTCGCGCTGGCCTTCGGCGTCCTGCGAATTGACCGCCTCGCCGCCGCGCACCGCGTCGATCGCCAACTCGAGCGCCTTGCGCGTGAGGCCCGCTTCGCGCGCCAGCCTGCCACAATCGGATTTGTCTTCCGTCAGCGCCAGCAGCACCATTTCGCTGGCGATGAACTGGTCGCCGCGCTTCTGCGCTTCCTTGTCGGCCAGGTTCAGCACCGCCATCAGCTCACGGCCGATCTGCGTTTCGCCGCCGGTGCCGGACACCTTGGGCAAACGTTCGAGCGCGCTTTTCAAGGCGTTCGTCATGGCGCCGACATTGACGCCGGCACGCAAAAACAGCGAGCGGGCGCCGCCATCGTCCTGGTTCAGCAGCGCTGTCAGCAGGTGGACCGGCTCGATATACTGGTTGTCGTTGCCCACCGCCAGGCTTTGCGCATCGGATAGCGCTTCCTGTAGTTTGGTCGTGATTTTGTCTTGCCGCATGGTACTGCTCCCCGAATTTGACTTACCGAGCATTTTGGGGCGATGGCATGGTTTTCAAGACAAGCACCAGAGAGCGTGCGCTCGACGTCAGCGCCTCAGGCCGCCAGCGCGCGCCAGGTGGCGAAGCCGGCGATGCAGCAGGCGATCGAGCCAAGCAGGTGCAATGCCGAATGCGCCAGCGCCCAGCCATAGTCGCCGCGCTGCATCAGCAGCACCGATTCGCCTGAAAAAGTGGAAAACGTCGTCAGCCCGCCGAGAAAGCCGGTGACGGCGAACAGCCGCCACTGCGGCGAGATGTGCGGGTAGGCGCTGAAAAAGCCGAGCGCCAGGCCCACCAGATAGCCGCCGCCAAGGTTGGCCGCCAGGGTTCCCAAGTTCAGCCTGCCGTGCACACCGCCCAGCCACAGCGCCAGGCCCCAGCGCAGCCAGGCGCCGCAAGCTGCGCCCAGCCCCACTGCGAGCCAGCTCAAGGGCTGACCGGGCTGGACGGGTTGGCCCATTTGGCCATCGCAGCCTCGTCGGTGACGCGGGCGTCGACCCAGCGCGCGCCGCTTGGGGTCTGCTCCTTCTTCCAGAACGGCGCGTCGGTTTTCAGATAGTCGATGATGAACTCGCAGGCGGCGAACGCTTCGCCGCGGTGCGCCGCGCCGCAGGCGACCAGCACGATCTGCGCCATCGGCTTGAGCGGGCCGACCCGGTGGATCACCAGGGCGCCCGACAAAGGCCAGCGCGCGCAGGCCTGGTCGACGATCCCCTTTAGCGACTGTTCCGTCATGCCGGGATAATGTTCGAGCTCCATTTCGGCCACGTTCGCGCCGTCGTTCATGTCGCGCACCGTGCCCACAAAAGTCACCACGGCGCCGACCCGGGGGTCGCCCGCGCGCAGCCGCGCCACTTCGGCGGACAGGTCGAAATCGTCCTGCTGCACCCTGACCTGCCTGAACTGCGCGATCGGTTCGATCTGCGTCATCCTGGATCCTTGCCGGTGTCTTTGCCGATGTCTTTGCCGATGTCCCTGCCGATACTGGCGAACAGCTGGTCGATGCGCGACGCGGTACGGTCGTCGGCCAGGGCCGGCATCGCGCACAACTGGCGCAACTGGGCGGCCTGGCTCAACGGCTTCTGGCCGGACTTGAGCGAGGACTGCAGCACTTCGACCTGCAGCTTGAGGCGCTCGCGGGCGAACTCGCTGCCGCTGTCGATGCCGGCGGCGATTTCGAGGCGCAGGATTTCCTGCAGCAGTGTCGGGCGATTCTGTTCGAGCAGCCGGACGTAGACGGCGCGCGCATCGTCGGCCGCGGCCAGTACCGCCTGCGCGGCCTTGAAACGCGCCGCCAGCACCGCTTCGTAGTCGGGCTGCAAGGCCGGCAGCGCCGCCCAGCGCGCATCCCAGTCCCCGCTGTCATCCGACGGCGGCACCAAAGGTCGAGCCAATTCGGCTTCGAGCCGCTGGCACAGGCGCAGCTTGTCGCGCAGGGCGCCGGCCTGGGCCGCACCGGCGGCGCGGCGGGCGTTCTGGGCCTGCTGCTGGACGGCGGCGATGGCCGCCTGGTAACGTTTGTCGACTTTCGCTTCGGCCGCGCGCGGCACCGGCCCGATCGCCTGCCATTCGGCGGCCGCTTCGCGCAGCAGGCATGATAGTGCGGTCGCATCGACGCCGGCCCGGTTCGACGCTTCCAGGCGGGCGGAAACCGCATCCTTGGCCGCCTGGTGGGTGCGGCGTTCGGCGTCGGCCGCGTGGGCGCTCTCCTTGCGCTTGGCGAACACGGCGTCGCAGGCGGCCCGGAAGCGATGCCACATCGCCTGCTCGGCCTTGCGTTCGAGCGGCAGCGCGCGCGCCAGTTCCTGCCAGCGTTCCTGCGCGGCGCGCAAGGCGTCGAGCGCGTGGCGGTCAGAAGCGTCGAGGGCGGCGACCTGCTCGATCAGTTCCTCGCGGTGCGCCACTTCCGACTTGCGCTGCTGTTCGAGCGGCGCTTGCAGGACGTTGAGGACATCGGCGAACTGCTGGTCGAGGCGTTTTTTATCCTTGCGGTCGATCGCGCCCAGATGGCTCCAGCCCAGGCGCAGCCGCTGCACGGTGACCGCCATCTGCTTCCAGTCGACACTGTCGGCGCCGGCCAATCCGGCCGCTTGCGCATTTGCTTCCGCGATCAGCGCCTGCGCCTTGGCGGCGTTGGTGTGGCGTTCTTCGGCCAGGTGCTTGAAGTGGGCCGCGGCCGGCGCATAGGCGGCGCCGCAGGCGGCGTCGAAACGCTCCCACAGGCTCTTCGGCGCGGCGCCGGACAGGGTATCGAGCGCCTTCCAGCGCTCGCGCATGCTGCCGACCTTCTTGGCCAGCTCGCTCATCACCAGCGACTGCGTGGTCAGGTTTTCGACCGCCTTGATCAGTTCTTCGCGCGAGACATTGCCGCCCCAGCGGGCCCAGTCCGACAAGCGTTTCAGTTCGCCGCGGGCGTGCGCCAGCCGCTCCGACTGGGCCGCCGTCAGGCGCATGCCCTTGCTGTCCTTGAGGGCCTTGTCGTGTTCGGCGGCGCTGCCGAGCGAACCTTGCTGCAGCGCCGCTTCCATCGCCGCCAGCTCATCGAGGAAGTGCTGGTCGGCGCCCGGCGCGGACGGACGGGCTGGTCCGGCCGAGCGGGCCGGGTCAGCCCCGCTTTTTGATTCCGCCGGGCGCGCCTCCTTCGGCTTACGCACTTCCTGCGGCACGCTCGCCAGCAGCGCGTCGAAACGCTGCTGCAGGCCGGCGGCGGCGTCGCCCGGGGGCCCTGGCGGCAGCTTGCTCCATTCTTTTTTCAGGGCGTCAACATTGAGCGTGGCGGTCGCTTGCGCCTGCCAGAGCGCCAGCATCGCTTCGCGGCCGGCGAGGGCTGCCTCGCCCTGCTCGAGCGCGCCGATGCTGGAGGCCAGGCGCGCGCGTTCGGCGGCAAATTCAGTGACCAGGTGGCGCGGCAGCGATGCGTACTCCGGGGCGACGAGCGCGGCGGCGTGAAGGGCGTCCAGCTGCTCGAGCGAGGCCGCAACCTCGGCCACCGGCAAAGCGCTGGAGGCCAGCTTGCGCAGCGCGGTTACGCTGTCGATGACGCCGCGCTGCAGCACGACCTGTGCCTCGAGGCGGCGCGCCAGCGCGGTGCGCACGAGGTCGAATTCACCCATCAGTTCGGGCGCGGCGATCACCGCCCAGCGCCGGTCGAGCTCGGCGACCTGGTTGGGGGTCAGTTTTTCGTCCGCCAGTAACTGCCTGGCATGGTCGAGGCAAGCCTGGCCACGCTGCAGTTCGGATTGGTGGTGGCGGATTGCGTCGAGACGCGACTGCATCAGCTTGGCGACGCGCCGATCGGTATTGCGGATCGCGGCGTGCACGCGCTCGAGCTGGGCCGGGGTACGGACGAACTCGGCCGCAGCGAGGCGCAGCTCGGAAAAGTCGCACTGCAGGATGAAGTCGGCGGCTGCTACCTCGTTGCCCGCAAGCTGCTTGACCTTTTCGGCTTGAAGCGCGCGTTGCGCGCCGGCTGGGGCGGCAGCCGGGTCCGACTTCGCAGCCTTGCCGGCCGGCATATCCCCGGGCTTGTCGTCGGGTCGCTTGAAAAGGAATTCGAACATGGCGTCGGCTCAATCGCTCAAAACCGCCATGATAGCAAGAAGGCAGCTAAAGGGTAGCGGGAACCGAGCAAGAATGAAGCAACAGCGCAGCGGACGGCGAAATTGGCGACGGTGCGCCGGGCGACGATGCGCCGGGCGACGATGCGCCGTTGTCCGCGCTGGAACCTGACTCAGTAAGCCGGTACAGGTTCCTGGACGCGCAAGGGGGGGCTGTAAAATTAGTGCGTCAACGTGATGCGGGCGGCGCGCTGATCGGCCAGCCGGCCATTGGCCGGCACCGCGGCCGGGGCGGGGCCGGGCCGCACCGGCCTGGTTTCCTGTACGTAGGCTTCATGCGCCAGCATCTTGTTGGCGATCGAGAACCACGCCTCGCCCGAGATGACCGTGCGGGCGACCGGGAACAGCTCCTGCTCTTCGCGGGCGAGGCGCTGCAGCAAGGCGTTGCAGAAGGCGTCGACCGATGCGCAAAATTCGGTCACACGGTCGGCCGAATCGATCGACAGGCCGGCGAAGCGTTCGGCGACTTCGCCCATCGCCACGGCAGCGGCGTTGTTCAGGCGCTCGAGATCGAGCAGCAGCTGGTCTGCATCGTGAGTCGCCCGGTGGATGGCCGGAATAAGGAATTTTTCGATCTTGCGCCAATGGCAGGTATCGTACAGACGGCGCAAGGCATTGCACGCGTAATCGACCTGGCCGGGGGTCAGCGCGCGCTGTTGGGCAAAATTGTTGTAAAGAACTTTTTGAAGGGACTGCAGACTGACGCGGACGCTGGCTTGCTCGACCGATAGTGCAACGAGGGTATATGTCGCAGTTAGCATTCGTTCTCCTAAGTGACACCTAGCAGGGGGCCTGCCCACTTGTCGGGGAGCCTTGGCGTCTGCGAGGATTGAGTGAAAGAAACAGGCCGGGAGAAAGTTCTTTTTGTCATCAGCCCGAGGAACTAGTGTAAAGAGGCTCGGCAGGTCAGTGTTTGATCTAGCGCAAACTCGGCGGCTTGCACTACGGAAAGTAAAATTGTCGGCTTTCAATCGGCGGTGTCTTGATTCACTCGTTACTGGGCCAGCCGCCAGCCGCGTTTCGATGCGTTGCGGATGATAAAATGGCCGCCTTGCCACCCACCCGTTTCCACCATGTTAAAACCAGCTCGCATCCTCACGTTCAAATGCGCCAAGTGCGCAAAAGCGGTCAAAGTCTTCCTGCAAAAAGTATCTGCCTGCTCGCATATCCAGCCCTACCAGGGCATCTGCGCTTGCGGCGAAATCAAACGCCATGCCACTGGCAATCAGGCTGCCGTAGCGTCTTACTTGGCTTCCGACGACGGGGGCTGGATGCATCACCATTAAAAAATATCAAAAAAACAGCTAAAGCATTTAAACAAGACGTCGTTAACCTATTTACGCTCATCCAGAAAGATGCAGGCTAACAACATGTCCAATCCCGTCGCCTTGGGTTCACGCCCGGTTTATTCCCCCTCGTTCCAGATCGCACAGGACAGCAAGCCTGAGGCGCGCAATACGCCTCGGCCAACGGCAAGGCGGCGGCGCGGATGCCAACGGTCGATCCGGTAACGTCGCCGTCGTCGAGCAGCATCACGCTGTCGCAGCAGGCGCTCGACAGCCGGCTCGGTCAATTGGGCGACAAGACGGTCGAGGCGGCGCAGCGCTTTATTGGCAACATCGCTGCAATCTTGTTCGGCGACGCCGCCAATGGAGCGGCCGTCCAGCTCGACACGATGAGCGTGGCGGCCGATACCGGCCGCTCCGCCTTGGTCGAGTCCGGCTCGAATGCAGGCGTCAAGCTTGACTTGGCAGCACTGCAAATGAACGCCAGCGCAGCGTTCGTTGGCCGCGCCACCATTGCCACCGCCGACGGCCAGTCGTTCGAGGTCGAGATCGCAATAGAGTACGCCGCCTCGGTCGGGGTGAGTTACAGTTTTGCGAACAGCGCTGCAAACAGCAACGCCGTCCAGCCGCCGCTGAAGGGGCCCGATGCGCTTGCCCTGACCGGCAGGCAGTTGCCGGCGATCGAGTGCCGCGCCGGCCGCGTCCGGCCCAATTACCACCGCCTGAGCCGACCGGGCCGCCCTGGCCCGCATGCATGGCGTGCGCATATAATGACGGATTAACCTTTCCGATCGCCCCACCATGCCAGTTACTCCCGCTTCCGATACACCAAGCCGCATTCACTGGAGCGAAGGCGAAGTGGCGCACTCGGCGCGTTGGCGCTCGGAAAGCGGGATGCCGGCGCCGAAAAAAGTGGTGGTCGTCAACGACCAGACCCCGGCCGACACCGCCTACCGCCTCGCTTGCGAAGGCACCGCGCTGCTGTGGCGGGGCGACTTCCAGAACGCGCGCCAACTGCTGCAGGCGATGGCCCGCCGGGCCGACACCAAGGGCAGCAAGGACACTAAAGCGAAGCGCGCGAAGCCGGCAAATGCATCTGCCGCGGTGGCGCCCTCGCCGGCGGCGGCCTTCCACCTGCACCGCCAGGCCCAGTCGCAGCGCGCCCGCACGCTGGCCATGCTGTTAATCCCGTTCGACGCCGATTACACCATCCCGCTGCGCCGTGCGCCAAGCGTGACGCAAGCCTGCAACGAAGCCTATGGCCGCCCGGACGCGCCGTTCGTCGCTTCGCTGCGTGAGCTGCTAGGCCTGATCGGCGCCCACGAGTGGCGCAAGAACGGCGTCGACATCCCGGCCCTGGGCGCGAAAATCCACCCGCACTACGGCGTGTTCTCGCCGATTCGTGGCGAATACCTCGAACTGGTCAACCAGGCGCCGCTGCCGCCCGGCGCCACGCTGGCGTTCGACATCGGCACCGGCACCGGCGTGCTGGCGGCAGTGCTGGCGCGCCGCGGCGTTGGCAAAATCATCGCCACCGACATGGATCCGCGCGCGCTGTCGTGCGCGCACGACAATCTGTACCGGCTGGAACTGCTGGAGCGCGTCGAGGTCGTCCAGGCCGACCTGTTCCCGGAGGGCCAGGCGGCGCTGATCGTATGCAATCCGCCGTGGCTGCCGGGCCGGCCCAGTTCGTCGATCGAATACGCGATCTACGATCCGGACAACCGCATGCTCAAGGGTTACCTTGGAGGCCTGGCGCGCCACCTGGCGCCCGGCGGCGAAGGCTGGCTGATCCTGTCCGACTTGGCCGAGCACCTCGGCCTGCGCCCGCGCGAACAACTGCTGGCGCTGATCGAGGCAGGCGGGCTTACCGTCGTCGCCCGGCACGATGTCCGTCCCACCCATCCGCGCGCAAGCGATGCGGGCGACCCGCTGCACGCCGCCCGCGCGGCTGAAGTGACGAGCTTGTGGCGCCTTGCCGCACGCTAAATCGCAGCTCGCCACACACTAAAAATTAGGCCATTGCGCGCGCGCCCGTTTGTCCGTATAATCTTTCCTGCGGGGTGGAGCAGTCTGGCAGCTCGTCGGGCTCATAACCCGAAGGTCACAGGTTCAAATCCTGTCCCCGCAACCAAACATTGTTTTAACATCGAGCCCGACTCTTGCAGCCGGGTTTTTTGTTTTCTGGGGCGGCATTTTGCGCGCCGCGGGAAACAGGCAGCGAACCCTGGCGCCATGAGAGACAAAAAAGACAACGCGACACACGACCTGGTCGGCTTCGATAGCGACCTGGTGCCTGCAGCGTCGCAACCGGCGATGCCGGCGCCAAAACGCGCAAGCCGCAACCGCCTCGCCGGCATCCGCCAGCACCAACTTTCACTGCTCGAAGAAACCGATACCAGCGGCTTGCCGGTCTGGCGCCAAGAAGAAGGCTTCGACCAGACCGGCCTGCCGATGTGGGCCGCCGCCTGATAAACTAGGTGTTTTCCCTGCCCTGATCCGGTAGCGTCCTGACGCGATACTCGCCGTCCTCCTGCTGTTCCCTGCCACCTTCCTATCGGCCTTTTCATGACCCCCAACGCCTTTTCCACGCTGCCGCTCTCGCCTGCCCTGCTGGCCAATCTCGACACCCTCGGCTACCACGAAATGACGACGATCCAGGCCGAGAGCCTGCCGCCGGTGCTGCACGGGCGCGACCTCATCGCGCAGGCCAAGACCGGCAGCGGTAAAACGGCGGCCTTCGGCATCGGCATCCTGCACCGGCTCAATCCGGCCTGGTTCGCGATCCAGGGACTGGTGCTGTGCCCGACGCGCGAACTGGCCGACCAGGTGGCGAACGAATTGCGCCGGCTTGCCCGCGGCGAAGGCAACATCAAGGTCCTGACCCTGACCGGCGGCGCGCCGATGCGCGCGCAGATCGCCTCGCTCGAACACGGCGCCCACATCGTGGTCGGCACGCCGGGGCGCATCCGCGACCACCTCGGGCGCGGCACCTTAAATTTGGCCAACGTGCAGACGCTGGTACTCGATGAAGCCGATCGCATGACCGACATGGGCTTCTACGACGAAATCGCCGGCATTGTCAGCGCCTGCCCGAAGCGGCGCCAGACCTTGCTGTTTTCGGCCACCTACCCGGACGATATCCGCCGCGCCACCGAGTTGTTCCTGCGCGATCCGGTTGAGGTGAAGGTCGAGGCCCAGCACGATGCCAGCCAGATCGAACAGCGCTTCTATGAAGTCGGCTTCGATGAGCGCGACCAGGCAGTGGGCAAGCTGCTCAAGCATTTCAAGCCGGTGTCGACCTTGGCATTCTGCAACACCAAGGTGCACTGCCGCGAACTGGCGGACGAGCTGCGGGCCCAGGGTTTTTCGGCGCTGGCGCTGTACGGCGAACTCGAACAGCGCGAGCGCGACGAAATCCTGATCCTGTTTTCCAACCGCAGCTGCTCGGTACTCGTTGCCACCGACGTCGCCGCGCGCGGCCTCGATATCGCCAACCTGGGCGCGGTGATCAACGTCGACGTCTCGAAAGACACCGAAATCCACATCCACCGGGTCGGGCGCACCGGCCGCGCCGGGGAAACCGGGCTGGCGCTGTCGCTGTGCGCGCCCAACGAAAAAAAATGGGTGCGCCTGATCGAACAGTACCAGGGCGCCCCTGTAGAGTGGCACGACGTCAAGGCACTCGACGACGAGGACCTGGCGGCGGTGCCGGCGCCGATGGTCACCCTATGCATCATGGGCGGCAAGAAGGACAAGCTGCGTCCGGGCGACCTGCTTGGCGCGCTGACCGGCGACGCCGGCCTGGACAAGGAACAGGTCGGCAAGATCAACGTCACCGAGTTCATGACCTACGTCGCGCTCGAGCGCGGCATTGGCGAACAGGCATTCAAGCGCCTGAACGCCGGCAACAAGCTGGGCCCGGACTTCGGCAATATCAAGGGGCGCAGCTTCAAGATGCGGTTTATCGACGCTTAAAGCAACGCTGAATCGACACGCTGCACGTTTGGGCGTGCACTCCGGTTCCAACTCTGGCATTATTGCTGAGGATAAATGTACGACCTTGGCCGACTGGACCCTATGACAACGCCCGCTCCCGCCGCCCCCGATCAGGCAGCAGCCGACGTCTTGGCGCTGAAGCAGGCTTTCCTGCGCGGCGCCGGCGTGCCCGCCGAAGCAATTTCGGCCGACCTGACGCCCGAGCTGATGGAATTGCTCGGCAAGCTGATGGCCCACTCGCTGCAAGGCGCGATCGACATGCTGGCGCTGCGCTCGCTGGTCAAGCAGGAAGCCAAAGCCGACGTCACGATGGTGATGTATCGCAACAACAATCCGCTGAAGTTCTTCCCCGACAGCCAGACCGTCATGACCCAGATGCTGCGCAAGAAAATGCCTGGCTTCATGGAGCCGCTCGAGTCGGTGGACGACGCCTGGCACGACCTGCGCGCCCACCAGATGGGCCTGTTTGCCGGCAACCGCGCCAGCATGCAGGCGCTGATGGCGCGCCTGGAACCGTCCAGTTTCGAGTCTCAACTGGCGCCGGCCGGCGTGATCGACAAACTGCTGCCGTCGCGCCGCGCGGAAGCCTGCTGGGACCTGTTCGTGCGCCAGTACGGCGTCATCGCCGGCCAGGCCCAGGACCAGTCCAAGGCCCTGTTCGGCGCCGATTTCCTGGCCGCCTACGAACAGGAAGTGGAACGCTTCAATGGCGTACAGCGTGGCGAGCAGCGCCATGACTAGACCAGCGGCGCACGCCAGCGGGCCGCTGCGGTTGTCGTGGGCGCAGGCAAGCGACATCGGCGCGCGCGCGGCAAACCAGGACACCATCGGCGCGGCGCGCGACGGCGACCTGGCCTGCTTCGTGATTGCCGACGGCACCGGCGGCCATCGCGGCGGCGAAGTGGCGTCGCGCGTTGCGGTCGATGCGATCGTGGACGCCTTCCGCGCCGCGCCGGCGTTCGGCGCGCCGGCCCTGCTATCGTACGCCGCCCAGGCAACAATCGAAGTGGCCAAGGCCAGGCGCGCCGACCCGCAACTGGCCGACATGAGCACCACCGTCGCCGCGCTGCTGATCGACGAGCGTTCGGCGCGCGCGGTATGGGTGCATCTGGGCGACAGCCGCATCTACCTGTTTCGCTCCGGCCGCGTGGATGCGGTCACCATCGACCATAGCCTGGCGCAGCAACTGGTCGACGCCGGCTATGCCAGCGCCGGCAAACTGCGCCAGCACCCGCAGCGCAACATCCTGTTGGCCGCGGTCGGCGCCGAAGGCGATTTTGCGGTGACGGCGAGCGAAGAATTCGCGTTGGAAGCGGGCGACGCCCTGCTCGCATGCAGCGACGGCCTGTGGGAATGGGTGCTGGAAGACGACATGGAACAGGCTTTGGCGGCCACCACCGGCAGCGAAGGCTGGCTGGCGGCGCTGTGCGCGAACGCCGATGCCGCCGTCACAGCGGCCGGCAAGGCACGCGACAATTACTCGGCGTACGCGATCCGCGTGCTCCGGCAGGAGGCGCCAGCATGAGCACGCCTGTGCCGGCGGGGAAAGATGGCGTTGGCGCCGATTTGCCGGAAGGTGTGCCAAACACGGTACCAAACAACGCACAAAACAGCGCGGTCGGCGGCGGCTCCGAAAACTGCCTGCCGACCGGCACCCGCCTGGCCGACTTCGAGATCATCGGCGTGCTCGGCGAAGGCGGCTTTGGCATCGTCTACATCGCCTACGACCATTCGCTGCAGCGCACCGTGGCGATCAAGGAATACATGCCCGGTGCGCTGGCGATGCGCGGCCCTGACTTCAGCGTGTCGCTGCGCGCCGAACGGCACCAGGAAACCTTCAAGCTCGGGCTGAAAAGCTTCATTAACGAAGCGCGCTTCCTGGCGCAGTTCGACCATCCGTCGCTGGTCAAGGTGTACCGTTTCTGGGAACAGAACCACACCGCCTATACCGCGATGCAGTATTACGAAGGCCGCACCATCAAGGAAATCGTCGCAAGCAGCCCGGAACTGATCGACGAGGCCTGGTGCCGCAAAATCCTGCGCCAGATCCTGCAGGCGCTGGAGATGCTCTATACGGTCAAGATCCTGCACCGCGACATCTCGCCCGACAACATCATCGTGCAGGAAAACGGCGACGCGGTGCTGCTCGACTTCGGCTCGGCGCGCCAGATCATCGGCGATATGACCCGTGGCCTTACCGTCATCCTCAAGCCCGGCTACGCGCCGGTCGAACAGTATGCCGGCGACGCCTCGCTCGAACAGGGTCCGTTCACCGACATCTACGCGCTGGCCGCCGTGATGTATTTCGCCATCCTCAAGCAGGCGCCGCCAAGCTCGATCGCCCGCATGATCAAGGACCCGGTCACGCCGCTGCAGCTGCAGGCGCCGCCCGGCTACAGCCCGTCTTTCCTGGCCGCCATCGACAACAGCCTGGCCGTGCTGTCGCAGGACCGGCCGCAGTCGATCGACCAGCTGCGCGAGCTGCTCGGCATCGTTTCGCTCGGACCGCCGCCGCCGGCGCGCATGATTGGCGCCGGCCTGCGCGGCGCGCCGCCCGCGCCGCCCGACGATGCGCCGCAGCTGCTTGAAGAGGTCGCTGCGCGGGTCGCTGACCCTGGTTTGCCGCGCGCGGCCAGGCGCTGGCAGTTGATCGCCATCGCCGCGGCCCTGCTGCTGATCGCCGGCGTCGGCCTGTATGCGCTGGTGCGCGACGCCGCCGACGAAACAATCATGCTCGCACTGCCGCAATCGCCGGCGCCGGCGCCAGACCGCGTGGCCGAAACACCGGCGCCGGCAGCTGCGGCAGCGGCTGCCGCGCCCGCCGCCGAAGTTACCCCGACGGTTGCCCCGGCGGTTACCCCGCCAGTTACCCTGGCGGCCCCGCCAGCGCGGCCCCCGGCCGATATTAAATCAGCCGCCCCCGCGCTCGAAACGGTAACCTACAGACTGGCGATCAAGCCGTGGGGCACCGTGTATGTCGACGGCCGCGAACGCGGCGTCAGCCCGCCGATGAAACGGCTGGTGCTCGCCCCCGGCAAACACAGGATCCGCATCGTCAACCCGCGTTTTGCGGATCGTTTGATCAATATCGACTCGACTAAAAACAAGTCCGGCACGCTTGAACACGACTTCACGTCGGCAAAAAAATAACCGCATCAGGACTTTCATGACCAGTAGCCGTCTCCTTCTTGCCCTCCTTTGCTGCGCGCTGGGCGCCACCCTGGCGACCGGTTGCGCCAACAAACCGCCCGCCGACAGCGCCGGCCGTATGGCGAGCCCGGCGGCGCTGGCGGCATTGTCCCCAGGTCTGAAGGAAGGCATCGCCCTGTACGACAATGGCGACTATAACGGCGCGATCAGGCGCCTTGGCGCCGCCGACGTCGCCAGCGCGCCAAAAGCGGTCCAGCTCGAGGCGCTGAAATACGCCGCCTTCAGCTATTGCGTGACGTCGCGCCAGACCCTGTGCCGCCAGCAGTTCGACAAGGCGCTCAAGCTCGATGCCTCGTTCGACCTGGAACCGGGCGAACATGGGCACCCTCTGTGGGGACCGGTTTTTGTCAAGGCGAAGAAGAGCCGGTAGGCGTCCCCGCACTCGATGACGATTCGATCGCCACGGCTTGTGTCCGGCTTTTAGCCGTGTGCTCCCTGTTTCGCCTCAGGCCGTACGGTTGACGGTCGCCGGGAAGCGCGGTGCACGGCGGTGCAGCGTTGCCTGTTCGTAGGCATAAGCCATGCCGATCAGCGCAGATTCGCTGAAGGCGGCGCCAACGAACGACAGTCCGACCGGCAGGCCGTTGGTGTACCCGGCCGGCACCGTGATGTGCGGATAGCCGGCGACGGCGGCCGGCGACGAGAAGCTGCCGCCGTAATGGTCGCCGTTGATAAAATCGGTGAGCCAGGCCGGCCCGCCGGTCGGCGCCACCAGCGCATCGAGCCTGTGCTCTTTCATAACCTGGTCGATGCCCTCCTCGCGCGCGTAGCGGTGGTTGTTGGCCAGCGCGTCCTTGTACTTTTTTTCCCCGAGCCCGGCCGTGGCCTGCGACTTCACCAGGTGTTCCTGCGCGAAGAAGCCCATCTCCTTGTCGGCGTGCCTGACGTTAAACGCCACCAGGTCGGCCATGTTCTTGATCGGCGCATGCGGCGCGTAGCCGGCCAGGTAGGCTTCCAGCCCCGGCTTGAATTCGTACAGCAGCACTTCGGTTTCGCTGTCATCGTATTTGTCGGCGTTGGGCAACTTGACGTCGACCAGGACCGCGCCTTGCGCCCTCAATACCGCCAGTTGCTTCTCGATGAGGGCGTCGACGGCGTCGCTTTTGCCGAAAAAATTACGGGCAACGCCGAGCCGTTTGCCCTTCAAGCCATCCTTGACGAGCGCAGCGGCGTAATCGGTGGCTTTGCCGGCGCCGTCCTTGGTGACCGGGTCGCTGGCGTCGAAGCCGGCCATTGCCGCCAGCATCAGGGCGGCGTCGGTGACGGTGCGCGTCATTGGACCGGCGGTGTCCTGCGAGTGCGCGATCGGGATAATGCCGCTGCGGCTCACCAAGCCCAGGGTCGGCTTGATGCCGACCAGCCCGCAGGTCGATGCCGGCGACACGATCGAGCCGTCGGTCTCGGTGCCCACGGCCAGCGTGGCCAGGCTGGCGGCAATCGCCGCGCCCGAGCCGGAACTCGAGCCGCTGGTATTGCGATCGAGCGCATAGGGATTTTTCGTCAACCCGCCGCGTCCGCTCCAGCCGCTGGTCGAACGGGTCGAGCGCATGTTGGCCCATTCGGAGAGGTTGGTCTTGCCGATGATGACGGCGCCGGCCGCGCGCAACTGCGCCGCGACGTGGGCGTCGCGGCTGGCGCGCACGCCAGCCAGCGCCAGCGAACCGGCACTGGTGCTCATCTTGTCGCCGGTAGCGATATTATCCTTGAGCAGAACCGGGATGCCGTGCAGCGGGCCGCGCACTTTTTTGGCGGCGCGTTCGCGGTCCATCGCGCCGGCGATGGTCAACGCATCGGGATTAATTTCGATGACCGAATTGAGGCGCGGGCCGCGCTTGTCGATGGCGGCGATGCGGGCCAGGTACTGCGACACCAATGCATGGGAGCTGAGCTTGCCGGCTTCCATCTGCGCCTGCTGTTCCAGCACGCCGGCGTCGAGGATGCTGCCGGCCACCGAAACGGTGGCAGCGGTGGCAGCGGTGGCAGCGGCGGCGGCCGTCACGGGGGAAGCAGCGCCAGCCACCGCGGTTGTAGCCAAGCCAAGTCGAACGAAGTCCCTGCGATCCATGCCATCTCCAGATGTAATTAATGAAATTTCATGAGAGCATAGCAGCGCTGGGCTCGCCCGTGGAGAAATGCCGGGCAAAAAAAAGCTGCCAACAGGCAGCTTTCTTAAGTACCGCGTATGCAGTCGACTTAGTTGCGCACGACGCGCTTGTACTCGTTGGTGCGGGTGTCGATTTCGATAACGTCGTCCTGGGCGACGAACAGCGGCACTTGCACAGTGTGCGAGTGGGCTTCGACGGCGTTTTCGATCTTGGCTTCCTTCAGGACGTTGCCCGAAGTGTTGCCCTTGACCGCAGGCTCGGAGTACACGACCTTGCGCGCGATGGTCGTCGGCAGTTCGACCGAGATGGCCTTGTCGTTGTAAAAAACCGCTTCGCATTCCATGCCGTCCTTGAGGTAATGGATGGCATCGCCGAGGTTCTCTTCTTCAATTTCGTACTGGTTGTATTCGGTGTCCATGAACACGAACAACGGATCGGCGAAATACGAGTAAGTCACCGGCTTCTTGTCGAGAACCACGACGTCAAATTTATCGTCACCGCGGAAAACGTTTTCCATCGGGGTGTCGGTCAGAAGATTTTTCATCTTCCATTTGTACGTGAAGCCCGTGCGGCTTGAACCATTGACATCGGAACGCAACACGATCATAGGCTTGCTGTCGACCATAATGATGTTGCCAACACGAATTTCTTTTGCAGGTTTCATAGAGAGTGTACGTAAAAAGTGGGTTGCATGAAAATCATCTGTCGCCTTGGCAAAACCGCCGCAAGCTTACGTTTGATCGAATAAAAATACGCTAAATTAACCGGGCATTATACCTGACTTTGACCCGCTGCCGACCTCAGCGAAGCTGCGAACTTCAGCAAGTTGCCGGCGAGATCGCCGTTTGCCGCCATGTCGGCTTGCCAGCCAACCGCCCGGCGCACCAGGTGCGCCAAGTCGGCGTGCAAGGACGGCCATAACATGGCCCAGTCGGCATGCTCTTCCAACTCCCCCGCACCATTCCAACGCAAGGAAAACGCATTGACGCTATCGACCCCGGCATTGTAACGCTGCAAAAAAGCCCGCAATTTTACATGGTGCAGGTTTTCGTCCTGCGGATAGATATGCCAGATAAAGGGTTTTCCGGCCCACTGGGCACGCACGAAAGAATCCTCGCCGCGGACAAAATTAAGGTCGCACGCCCACAGCAGTTTGTCGTAATCGGGCTGGGCAACGAAGGGCAGCACGCGCACCGTCAATGCGCCACGGGTGCGCGCGGCGCCGGCAACTGCCGGCATGCCAAGAAACTGCTCAACTGCCCCGTCCGCCACCCCCTCGGGCACCAGGCAGGTCAGCGCCGCGGCGCCGCCTTGCCAGGCCCCGAACAAGGCTGCAACCGGCGCGTCCGGATAACAAAACAGCGATACTTTCAATGCCGCGGCCTCACGCGGCGCGACGCCCAGTTGCGCCAGGAAAGCGACCATCTGCGCCGGGTCGGATTGAAATTGCCGGCGCTGTTCGTCGAGCACCGACTCGCGCAACAGGCCGCCGGTGCTGGCGCTAAAACCCGGGAAGAAAAAGTGCTTGGTCAACGGCAAGCGCGGGTGCGGCGACGGCAGGGTGTGGCAACCTTCCACCCACTTCTCGGCAGTCAAACCTTCCAGGTTCAGCCACACCGGGCGCGGTTCGCACTGCGCCATCGAGGCGATGTAGCCGGGCGGGATATCGCAGGCAAAAAATTCGATGACAATGTCGGCTACTTCGAACGTCGAAAACTCCCCGTCCTGGTCGCGCCAATGGCGCACCGTAACGCCGTCGACCTGCTGCGCATCGACGTCGAGTGCAACGATGGGGCAGATCCGCTGGAAGCTGTGCAGGTTATCGACCCACAAGGTGACTGCGATACCGTGTTCGCCCCGCAATTGCCGCGCAAGCCGCCAGCAGATGCCGATGTCGCCGAAATTGTCGACCACTTTGCAGAAAATGGCCAGGGTGGTGGCAGGGCTTCGATCGAGGGACATGGTCGGTGGCTGGCGTGCAGCGGTGGTTGCAGTGGTTGCGATGGTTGCAGTGCGGGCCGCAAGCCGAACGGCCGTGGACCCAATATTTTAACCGATTTCGCGCCGCCCTCGCCCGGCCGGAGTGTGATTCACGTAGCTTACCGACTGATTACCGGCTTACTGCTTCGACCACGGGCTGCCATGCCACACCTGGGCATAAAACGTTCGGCCATAAAAAAAACCGAAGCACCTGTACGCGCATGCGCGTTGGTTTGCTCCGGCTTTTCAACTGGCGTCCCCAAGGGGATTCGAACCCCTGTACTCACCGTGAAAGGGTGATGTCCTAGGCCTCTAGACGATGGGGACAGAAATCTGTCCTGGGCGGCATAATACCACCCTGACCTGTTACTACTGTAAATCCTGGCGTCCCCAAGGGGATTCGAACCCCTGTACTCACCGTGAAAGGGTGATGTCCTAGGCCTCTAGACGATGGGGACCCGTACTACAACTACTACAAAACTTGGTGGAGGTAAACGGGATCGAACCGATGACCTCTTGCATGCCATGCAAGCGCTCTCCCAGCTGAGCTATACCCCCCAAACTTGCAGTGCAAAAAAAATCCCTGGCTGATCAGGGTTGTTTAACAAACCTAAACTTTTTTTTCCGCACTACTCGAATCCTGGCGTCCCCAAGGGGATTCGAACCCCTGTACTCACCGTGAAAGGGTGATGTCCTAGGCCTCTAGACGATGGGGACCATGAACTTATTTTCTACTAATTACCCCTCATTTACTGCCAACTTCTCTTCAACGTGGTGGAGGTAAACGGGATCGAACCGATGACCTCTTGCATGCCATGCAAGCGCTCTCCCAGCTGAGCTATACCCCCGTCCGGTGAAGAAGCAAAATTATAGACTACTCTCTTGCATTGCGCAAATGCCAGACGCGAGTATTTAAAGATATTTCCTGATGCGGGCCAGGATGACGTCACGATCGAACAGCTCAAGCACCGCATCGATGGCCGGCGTCTGCAACTGGCCGGTGACGATCAGGCGCAGCGGCATGGCGATCTGCGGCATCTTGATGCCGTTTGCTGCCAGTACTTCCTTGATCATCGCCGCCAGCGCGGGACGATGCCACTCGACCGTTTCGCAGCGCTCGGCGAACTGCGCCAGTGCCGGCTTGACGACATCGTTCAGGTGCTGCGCCAGCAATGCCGGGTCGGGCTGTGGATCGCGGTAGAACAGCAGGCACGCATCGGCCAGCTCGATGACAGTGTTGGCGCGCTCTTTCATCAGCGCCAGCACGTTTGCCAGCGGCGGGCTGCCGTTGAACTCGGCGCCTTCGGCCAGCATGTGCGGGCGCGCCAGCGACGCCAGGCGCTCGTTGTCGGCCTGCTTGATGTAATGGTTGTTGAGCCAGTTGAGTTTTTCCGGATTGAACTGCGCCGCCGAACGCGTCAAGTGGTCGAGGTTGAACCATTCGCAGAACTGCTGCATCGAAAACACTTCGTCGTCGCCGTGGCTCCAGCCCAGGCGCGCCAGGTAGTTGAGCATCGCTTCCGGCAGGTAACCCTGGTCCGGGTAGTCCATGACGCTGACCGCGCCGTGGCGTTTCGACAGTTTCTCGCCATCGGCGCCGAGGATCATCGGCAGGTGGCCGTACTGCGGCAGCGGCGCGCCGATCGCGCGCAAGATGTTGATCTGGCGCGGCGTGTTGTTGACGTGGTCGTCGCCGCGCAGCACATGGGTGATCTGCATGTCCCAGTCATCGACGGCGACGCAAAAATTATAGGTCGGCGTGCCGTCGGCGCGCGCGATGATCAGGTCGTCCATCTCCTTGTTGGCGATGGTGATGGTGCCCTTCACGACGTCGTCCCAGCTCACCTCGCCGTCTAAGGGATTTTTGAAACGCACCACTGGCTTACGCTCGCCTGGTACCGGCGGCAACTCCTTGCCCGGCTCAGGGCGCCAGGTGCCGTCGTAGCGCGGTTTCTCGCCCGCGGCGCGCATGCGCTCGCGCATTGCCTCGACTTCTTCCTGCGAACTGTAGCAATGGTAGGCGGTGCCGGCAGTGAGCATCTGGCCGATTACCTCGCGGTAGCGGTCCATCCGCTGCATCTGGTAGAACGGACCTTCGTCGTGCGTCAATCCCAGCCATTGCATGCCATCGATGATGGCCTGCACCGCCTCCGGCGTCGAGCGCTCGAGGTCGGTGTCTTCGATGCGCAAGATGAAGGTGCCGCCGAAGTGGCGGGCATACGCCCACGAATAGAGCGCGGTGCGGGCGCCGCCGAGGTGGAGGTAGCCGGTCGGGCTGGGAGCGAAACGGGTGCGGACGACGGTCATGGCGGTCAATGTGCGAAAGTAAAGAAGTCCATTTTACAGCGTTGCTTAGGGATCAAACCGCGGTTGCGCTTGCGCCTGCATTTCCGGGCACTCGACGTCCCCGTTAAACAACCGGGGTCAGACCCTAACAAAACAAAACCGGGGTCTGACCCCTAAGTCACCCTGACGCTGTCGCCGCTTTTCATGATGTCGATGACGCGGCAGTCGCCGCACATGCGGATGCGCTCCAGGTTGCCGGCAAACGCGGGATGTCCACCCAGCCGGCCCAGCATGTTTTCAACCATCTTGAGCGTGCCGAACGGCTTGCCGCAACGGATGCAGCAGAACGGCGCCGATTCGTTCAGCACCACCGGCGCGTTGCGCGTATCGGCGAACGACATGCGCGGCACCAGCACGATGGCATCTTCCGGACAGGTGGTGGCGCACAGGCCGCACTGGACGCAGTTCTTTTCGACAAGGCGCAGCTGCGGCAAGCTCGGGCTGTCCATCAGTGCCATCGCCGGGCAGGCGCCGACACAGGCCATGCACAGGCTGCATTTGGCGCTGTCGACCTCGACTGCGCCGAACGGCGCGCCGGCCGGCAGCGGCACGTGATCGGGCTTGAGCGGCGCATGACGGGCCAGGTGAGTTAAGGCGAGCTCGAGCGTGTTGCGCTTGTCGGCCATCACGTGGAAGCGGGCCGCCTCGGCCACCAACGCGCTTTTCGTCATGCCGGCGCCCGGCAGTGCCTGCATTGCCCGCAACTGCTGCGCATCGCCCGCCGGCAGCAGGCGGCACAGCTCGCGCCCATAGCCGAGAGCGTCGAGGATGGTGTTGGCGATGCGCATCTGCGCGGCGATGGCGGTGCGGTATTGCGGCGCTTCCTCGTCCGTCATCAAGACCAGCACGGCACCAGCGCCATACGCCAGCGCGGCCAGCCAGACGTCCAGGCCGACCGACGCGGTATGCTGCAGTTCGACCGGGATGACGTGGGCCGGTACGCCCGGGGCGCCGGTTTCGAGCGCGCCGATCAGCTCCTTGCCGTGTTCGCCGCTGTGGAACAGCAGCACGGGCGCTCTGCCGTCCATCGTGCCGCCGGTCTCGCGGTAGGTAAAAACCAGCGTGCGCAGGCGCTCGCCGGTATAGGCCGCGCTCGGGTAGGCATACGACAACGCGCCGGTCGGGCACACGGTCGTGCAGGCGCCGCAGCCGGCGCACAGGTTCGGGTTGACCTTGATGCGATCGCCGCTACCGGCGATTGCCTGGGCCGAGCAGATCTCGATGCAGGCATTGCAGCCGAGCTGGCGGTTGCGGCTGTGGGCGCACAGCCGTTCCTTGTAGCTGAAGTATTTTGGCTTTTCGAATTCGCCGATCATGTCGGCCAGTTGCGCCACCGCCTGCGCGCGTTCGGCCAAGCCCGGGCTTGGTGCAAAATAGCCAGGCGGGTTCTGATGGCGGGCCAGGATTGGCGCCGGCGACAGGTCGAGCACCAGGTCGAACTTGCCCGCCCGGGCCAGGCTGGCTTCGCCCTCCTCCCATGTCAGCTCGAAGGCGCCGAGCCAGCCGTCGATGCGGACCTTGTGGCCGTACGCGACCGCATACGGCCGCGCAGGCTTGGGGCCGCCGTGCTGCGGCGGATCGAGCGGCGGATCGGTCAGCAGCACCGTCAATTCGAGCTGGGCGGACAAGCCTTGCGCCCATGGCGTGACGTCGGCTGCGCTGCCGATCATCACCGTCTTGCCGGCGCAGTGGTAGGTGACCACCGGCACCGGGTCGGGAGCGGGCAGCGCGGTGGCCGCCTCCAGCGCTGCAATCTTTGCGCGTTCGTGGCTGGACGGGTCGGGTAAATTCATGCGGATTCCTCGCTTGGCGGTGGCAACTCCGGCATGCCGGTAGCGTCTGCGGCCGGCCCTGCCGTGGTGTTCGAAGGCGCGTGTTCGAGCAGCTCGTCGATGCGCGCGAACACGCTGCGCGCGTGGGACAGCGAGGCCAGCATCTCCGGGCTGACCGGCGAAGGGAGGTTGTAGTCGCCCATGTAGATGTCGAGGCCGTCGATGACGTTGAAGTGGGGATCGGCAAACAGTTTTTTCATGGCCAGCCGACGCACGTCGGCATCGACGCCGCGCGCGACGAAGGCGGAGTAATCGGAGTCGGCATTGAGCACGGCGGCGTCGGCGAGGGTCGGCAGCGGCGTTGCAGGCACAGTTTCGGTTTCGGTTTCTGGTACGGCGCGCAGCGCGCCGGCTGCCGGCACAACCGGCACAGCCGGCACTAATGGCGGCAGCGGCGCTTCGGGCACGGTTTTCAGGCGCGACCAGCGCTGCAGGAATGATTCGTCAGGCATGACGTCCCCTTATAACTTAGCTGCGCGCGCGCTTGCCGTAGCGGCGTTCGCCGCCCGGTTCGCGCGGCTGGTAATGCGCGCGCAGGTAGCGCGCCAGCCAGCTGTGGATTTCGGCAGGCATTGCCACGCCATCGGCCGGATCGCCCGAATCGAACATGCGGGTACCCTCGGCGTAGCTGACCGAAGCTTGCAGCGGCATCGCGCGGCCGCCCTGCATCCGCCACATGATGAACACCTTCGGTTCGGCTGCGATCCAGTTTTCGAAATACCCTTCGTTTTCGTCCGGGTACAGTTGCAGCTCGAGTCCGGACACCAAGTAGGACTCGCCTGCCGCGCTCTGGTTCAGCGGCTGCACCGGCAGCAAGTCCCCGCGGTCGGCCATCACTGCCACCGCGGCCCACACCTCGTCGGCCCAGCGGTGAACGATGACGCGCCGCTGCATGATGACGGCGATAGGCATGCTGGCGAGCCGCGTCACCGCGTCTTCACCGTGGTGGCGGCAGGCGACGGCGCCGGCTTGACATCGGCGCTGGGCGCAGCCGTGCCGGATTTTTCGCTCCTTATCGGCGCGTTTGCCCCGGTCGTGGTCAACACTCCCGCCGGCTGGCCGGACGGCCCGGATTGCGTCGCCGGCGCGCTGATCGCGGCCATGCCGGCTGCCGCAGCACCCCCCGCGTCAGTGCCCACTCCCGGCGCCGCGAGCGCCGTCGGCGGGTTCAGTTTCCACCCATTCGCACCGGCCTTGTCGCGCCAGGCATTGCTCAAGGCATCCATCCTGGCCAGCAGCAGCAGCTTGTCTTTTTTCGATTGCGCATCGGCAGCCGCTTTCTTGGCCGCTTGCGCCTGCGCTTGCGCCGGTGTCGGCGGCGGCAGCACGGCCGACGCCGCGCCGGCCCACGCCGCCAGGGTCGCGAATGTCGCCATTGTTGCTGCCCTCATCACTATATTGGTCATGCCGCCCTCCTCTTATTGGCCGCTCGGGGTCTGCCTCGCCGCCGGCGGCGCCGTGTTGCCAGATGGACCCTGGCCGGATTCCTGCACCGTGCCGCCGGTGGCGGTGCCGCCGGTCGTGCCGCCAGCGCCACCGGCAATGCCCGGCGTGCCGCCCGCATAACTGCCGTCCGTAACCGGCTTCCCGCTGCGCGCGATGACTTCGCCGCTGGTGCCGCCGCCTGCCGTCACCATGCCGGGAAAGCCGGTCTTGCGGATGCCGGCGTCGGCCGGCTCGTCGCGCGTGCAGGCGCTGGCGACAACAAAGGCCGCGCTCACAACCAGTATCCGCAACGATTTATGAAAAAATAACGGGGAAATCATGGGCGCCTCCCGCCGGCGTTGCCTGGCCGCGCAGGCTGCGTCGGTGACGGCGGCGTGATGTTCGCCACCTCGTCATACCAGATTTCATGATGGGCCTTGGCCCAGTTGGCGTCGACCGTGCCTTCGCGCATCCCCCGGTAGGCGTCCGGCGAGCCGAGCGTGCCGAGGTAGATATGCCCCATGGCGGCGACCATGTACAGCGTAGCGCCGACCAGGTGCAGGTAATTGGCAATCTGCAGCGTGTAGCGGGTCTGGCCGAAATTGACGAAGTCGAGTAGCAGGCCGGTAACCGACATCAGCAAGCCGAGCAGCACCACGCCGCCCCAGAACCAGATTTTTTCGCCGGCGTTGAAATAGCCGGCGGGGATTTTCTCGCGCGACAAGAGGCCGCCCGCGCCCTTGATCCATTGCCAGTCCCAGCGCCGGAACACATTGTCCCGCACGAAGGCGACGAACATGATGACCGAGCAGACGATGAACAGCGGCCCGACAAAATTGTGAATCAGTTTCGACAGCATGGCGACAAAGTAAAACACGTCGTGCCCCATCCACGGCAACATCACCTTCTTGCCGAACAGGATGACGACGCCGGTGACGGCCAGCGCCAGGAAGCTGTACGCGGTTGCCCAGTGCACCCAGCGCTTCCAGCGGGTGAAGCGCTCGATGCGCCGCCCCGCGTTGTGTTGGAGCGGCGCCGGCCGGGTACCGAGATAAACGCCGAGGATCAGCAGCGGCGTCGCCAGCAGCAGGAAGCCGCTGACGGTGGCAATCGGGCCATTGCGCAGCAGGCGCCAGGTGTTGCCGCCGCGCTGGAGGATGACCGTGCCTTCGGTGCTGCCGTACTGACCGAGGTAATGGCGGTCGACGTGTACTTTGCCGGACGAGGCCGAACCGAATCCCTGCCCGGGGCTGTTCTTCTCGGCCTGCAGGATGGTTTGCTCTTCGGCGTAGGCCGGCTTGGCGTTTTTGTGCGGCACTTCGGCCAGCACCGGCCCGGCCAGGGCCAACGCGCACAGCAGGGCAAGTGCGTGCCACGCGGTTATCGGCGAGCCGAACAGTGAGCGTAACAAGCTTGACAATGGGCGTGATGATGAGCGCATCGCACAGTCCTTTCAGGGAGAACTCCGGTTGTACTCGTTCTGGCGCAGGCTGCGGTTGCTGATGGCCGCGCTCCACGCCATCTTGTCGTTGTGGAAGCTGACCTGGGACGTGCGGTTGTCCGGTTTGCCCGCGTACTGGCCGTGAAGCCAGGGCGGATGCTGCTCGACTTCGAGGCAACCCGACAGCAGCATGGCCAGCACGGCGCCTAAAGTCGTTTTGAGCATGTTCATGTCGGATGCTTCGCGCCGCCGTTCTGATAGTCGCTCGGCAGCTGGTTGTCGCGCGGGCCATCTCCGCGTGTCTTGATTTCTCCGCCGCGTTTGCTACGGTCGTACGCAATGTCCCAGCCCCACAGCTCGGGGCCGTAGCCGCGGGTTTCGACCCGCTGTTTGTAGATGTCGGCGATGACGTCGGCATCGCCCCCGAGCAGCGCCTTGGTGCCGCACATTTCGGCGCAGGCCGGCAGTTTGCCTTCGGAAATGCGGTTGCGGCCGTATTTCTTGAATTCGGTCTCGGACTGGTCCGGCTCCGGCCCGCCGGCGCAGAAGGTGCACTTGTCCATCTTGCCGCGGTGGTTGAACAGTCCGCTGGAGGGAAACTGCGGTGCACCGAACGGGCAGGCCATCGAGCAGTAGCCGCAGCCGATGCACTGGTCCTTGTCGTGCAGCACGATGCCGTCTTCGGTGTGATAGATGCAGTTGGTCGGGCACACCGCCAGGCACGGCGCATCGGTGCAATGCATGCAGGCCACCGAGATCGAATGTTCGCCGGGCACGCCGTCGTCGATGGTGACGACGCGGCGGCGGCTGACGCCCCACGGCGTCTCGTTCTCGTTCTTGCAGGCTGTCACGCAGCCGTTGCAATCGATGCAGCGTTCGGTGTCGCAAATGAATTTCATCCGGGCTGGCATGGCATTCCCCTCGTTGCTGGTAAAGATCGTGGCCGGCTCATGCGCGCACCAGGCGGCACAGCGACACCTTGGTTTCCTGCATCATCGTCACGGCGTCGTAACCGTAGGTCCAGCCGGTGTTGACCGCTTCGCCGCGCACCAGCGGCGCCGCGCCTTCCGGATAGTTGTCGAGCTGGTCGTCGCCCATCCACCAGCCGCCGAAATGGTAGGGCATCCATACCAGCCCGACCGGCACCCGCGCCGTCACCATCGCCATCACCTTCAGGCGCGCGCCGGTCGGCGTTTCGACATGGATGTAATGGCCTGTCACGGCACCCACCTGTTGCGCGTCCTGCGGGTTGATTTCGCAAAACATGTTCTGCTGCAGCTCGGCCAGCCACGGATTCGAGCGCGTTTCGTCGCCGCCGCCCTCGTACTCGACCAGCCGGCCGGACGTCATGATCAAGGGATAATCCTTGGCGAAGTCGATCGCCTGCACCGACTTGTACAAGGTCGGCAAGCGCCAGAAATTGGCCTTGTCGTCGTAGGTCGGGTAACGCGCCACCAGGTCGCGCCGCGATGACATCAACGGTTCGCGGTGCACCGGCACCGGGTCGGGAAAATTCCACACGTTGCAGCGCGCGCGGGCGTTGCCATACGGCGCGCAGCCATGGCCGACGACGACGCGGATGATGCCGCCGGACAGGTCGGTCTTCCAGTTCTTGCCTTCGGCCTGGGCCTGCTCGGCCACGCTCAGTTCCGACCACCAGCCGAGTTTTTTCAGGAACACGTGGTCAAATTCCGGGTATCCAGCGTCGAGCTCGCTCTCTTTGGGAAACGAGTCGTCGGCGGCCAGCAGCGACACGCCGTTGTGCTCGACACCCCAGTTGGCGCGGAACGGCAAGCCGCCGCGGGCCACGCTTTTCGACAGGTCGTACAGGATCGGCGTGCCCGGGTGCTTCATTTCAGGCGTGCCCCAGCAAGGCCACGGCAAGCCGTAATAGTCGCCCTTGCACGGCCCCGACTCGGCCAGCAAGGTGGTCGGGTTGAAGGTGTGCTTGTTGTTCATGTGCAGCTTGAGCCGCTCTGGCGAGCAGCCGCTGTAGCCGATGCTCCAGCAGGTGCGGTTAATCTCACGCAGGATGTCTTCGATCACCGGCTCGTTGTGGACCACCGCGATGTTTTTGCACAGTTCGCTGGCGAAGCCGAACTTTTTCGCGAACAGGTACATGATTTCCTGGTCCGTCTTGCACTCGAACAGCGGCTTGATCACCCGCTCGCGCCACTGGATGCTGCGGTTCGACGCCGTCACCGAGCCCGAACTCTCGAACTGGGTGGTGGCCGGCAGCAGGTAGACGCCGTCCTGGCGCCCGTGCATCGCCGCCGTCATGGTCGGATAGGGATCGATCACCACCAGCAGGTCGAGCAGCTTCATCGCCGCCTTCATGTCGGGCAGCCGGGTCTGGCTGTTGGGCGCGTGGCCCCAATACAGCACGGCGCGCAGGTTGACCGGCTGGTCGATGTACTGGTTTTTTTCGAGAACGCCGTCGAACCAGCGCGACACCACCATGCCCGGCTTTTCCATCAGCTCCTTCGAGCTGAAGCGCCCTTTCAGCCATTCGTAATCGACGCCCCAGGCGGTGGCGAAATACTTCCACGCGCCCTCGGCCAGGCCATAGTAGCCGGGCAGTGAATCGGGATTCGGGCCGACGTCGGTGGCCCCTTGCACGTTGTCGTGGCCGCGGTAGATGTTGGCGCCGCCGCCGGCCATGCCGATATTGCCCAGGGCCAGCTGCAGGATCGCCAGCGCGCGCACGTTGGCGGTGCCGACGTGGTGCTGGGTGATGCCCATGCACCACACCACCGACGACGGTTTGTTGGTCGCCAGCATTTCGGCGGTCTGGCGCACGGATGCCTCCGGCACGCCGGTAACATCCGACACCTTGTCGGGTGTCCATTTCGCCACTTCCTTGCGCACGTCGTCCATGCCGTAGGTACGCCGCTCGATGAAAGCCTTGTCCTCCCAGCCGTTTTCGAAGACGTGCCACAGGATGCCCCACACCAGCGCGATATCGGTGCCGGGGCGGACGCGCACATAATGGTGGGCGAAGCGCGCGGTGCGGGTAAAGCGCGGATCGATGACGATCATCTTGGCGCCGAGTTCCTTGGCGTGCAAAAAGTGCAGCATCGAGATCGGGTGGGCCTCGGCCGGATTGGAGCCGATGAACAACACCGCCTTGCTGAAGTGCAGGTCGTTGAACGAATTCGTCATCGCCCCGTAGCCGAAGGTCTGGGCCACGCCCGCCACTGTCGTCGAGTGGCAGATGCGGGCCTGGTGGTCGCAATTGTTGGTGCCCCACATCGAGGCGAACTTGCGCATCAGGTAGGATTGCTCGTTGCTGTGCTTGCTGCCGCCGATCATGATCATCGAATCAGGCCCCGATTCCTTGCGCAGCAGCAGCAGCTTGTCGCCGATCTCGTTGATCGCCTGTTCCCACGAAATGCGCTGGTATTTGCCGGCCACCAGCTTCATCGGATAGCGCAGCCGGTGTTCGCCGTGCCCGTGTTCGCGCACCGATGCGCCCTTGGCGCAATGGGCGCCCATGTTGAGCGGCGAATCGAAGGCCGGCTCCTGGCGGATCCACACGCCGTTGCTGACCACCGCCTCGACCGAACAGCCGACCGAGCAGTGGCTGCAGATGGTGTGCTTGACTTCCGTCACCCCGGGCGCGGCCGCCTTGGGGTCGGCCGCCTGGGCCGGCTCCATCACATTGAACGGCAGGTGGCGCGCCATGCCGGCTGCGCCCGCGGTGAGGCCGGCGCGCAGCAGGAAGGAGCGGCGCTTGACAGTGGCGGACGCCGCCCTCGCCAAGCCCTGCTGCAAGGCGGACGCGGCGCCCATGGCTTCATTAACGGCAACGCCCACGGCAGGCTTTTTAACGACTGACATGTGATTTGCTCCTGTCGGGTGGCTACCAGTATCGCGCGCTGCGGTAGTATTGTCGGATGTGCTCGGTCTCGTGGTAGCCGACGTAGGCCGCCGGTTCGACAGCGACCGGTGCCGCCACTGGCGGCGCCGCCGCCTGGCCGGCCGCCGCAGCGAGCGCGCCGAGCGC
>NZ_PDOB01000027.1 GCF_002760665.1 Massilia psychrophila
TGGGTTGATTGCCGGGAGGACCTACCGACATCGAGAGAATCGTTTGAAGCCCCGAAAGCCAGGCGCAAAACCACACAAGAAGATGACTCAGAAAAACTGCTGAAATGTCTTAACTTGGGTGGATTGACTGCACACCGCCCCCCATTGATGGGAACTACCGATGACGTATTTCGGCGCGGAAGACATCGGGGTAATTATGACGAATCAGACTGGTGAGCTGGTGAGCAAGCTCGTCCGGCTCCTGCTTCAGCCGGCCTTTAAGCGCGCATTCCCACACAGACAGCACGTGCCAGCCGGCGCTTATCAACATGTCTTCGCTGCGCAGGTCACGCTGACGGTTGGCGTCAATTTTGGCCTGCCAGAAATCGCGCCGGGTCTGAGGGAGTGTGAAAAGATGACAGTCGTGCCCGTGCCAGAAGCAGCCATGAACAAAAATAGCTGTACGGTACTTCGGGAGAACAATATCGGGCGTGCCGGGAAGACTTTTGACGTGCAGACGGAAGCGGAATCCGAGAGAAAAAAGCAGTTTGCGTATCAATAACTCGGGGACAGTATTTTTACTCCGGATCGCACGCATGTTCTTGCTACGGCGCTCCGGATTATGTACATCAGTCACGGATTATGCCGCCAGTTTTCGTTTTTGCACTGCAGCATCAAGACGCCTGGCTTCAATAATCCGACTCTTCATCAGCGTGGCTACTGCCGCAAATACCTGCACGACAACCGAATTTCCGAACTGCCTGTAAGCCTGGGTATCAGATACCGGGATGCGGAAATCAGACTCCCCCGGACCATCATAGCCCATCAGCCTCGCACATTCGCGCGGCGTCAGGCGCCGTGGCCGGTTCTCCATGTTCTGCTTGTTGTGCAAATCAAGGTCAGGATCAAAGCCGCGGTCAATTAGTATTTCCGAACCATCCTTATGGTATCGCGCAGACAGGGTGCGCGCTACATCTGTTGCCTTTACCAGTCCGTACCCGAAACCATTACCCTTGGCTTTGTGTTTAAGCGCGTAGTTAAACAGGTACTGCCAGAGATGGGGCGTCAGGATATAGGCCGGATCAGGATTTTTTTCCAGAATATCGCCCAGCGTCGGTTTGTGCTTCGGATAAAGCTGATCAACATCTTTCAGCGTAAAGCCATCATGAACATTGAGATCCTTGCGGAAACCGACAAGCACAATGCGCTCACGGTGCTGCGGAACAAAGTGACGACCATCGATGACTTTGTAGTCCTTCCTGCCGGCCTGTTCTGCGTCAGCAACCCAGTAGCCCAGTTCATCCAGCGCGTCCATGATGACGCGGAAGGTCTTGCCCTTGTCATGGCTTTTAAGATTTTTCACATTCTCCAGCACGAACGCAGCCGGGCGCTTGGCGGCGATGATACGGGCCACATCAAAAAAAAGCGTCCCCTGAGTATCGCACTCAAAACCATGTTTCCGGCCCAGCGAATTTTTCTTTGAAACCCCTGCAATCGAAAACGGCTGACACGGGAACCCGGCAAGCAGCACATCATGATCCGGCACTGCATTGTCAATGTGCCTGTAAGCCTCGTCCTCTGTCACATCCTCCTGCTCACTTAGTGTAACCTTGCGGATGTCGTCGTTAAATACGTGATGCTCAGGGTCTGAATAGTGATTTGCCTTGTATGTGCGCACAGAGTAAGGGTTCCACTCGCTGGTAAATACGCAGCGTCCGCCGATGCCTTCAAAACCTTTCCTGATGCCGCCGATACCGGCAAACAGGTCAACAAAATCAAAGTCGTGCTTCTGATGCGTTGACGGTGCCTTCGGCATGAGGCCAAGAAGATGGACGTACTCCGCATAGCTGAGTCTGGGACTTGCCTTCCCGCTGAGCCAGCGGTTAATTTTTTCGCGGTTCCAGGATTCGGGCGATATCTCATTCAGATATCCCGCAATATATTTTTGGTCGTAGCTTTCAAGCGTCTGTTTCAGAAGCGTCAGGCCGTCATTGTCTGGTGCCATAATTATTATCTGGGTGAAATTAGTGCAGCATTATCACACATTTGACCCAGATAGAATTCAAAAATTCTGCATGACTCATCGCAAAAATTGGCAAATAGATACTAAGTACCGTCGCCGCAAGGTCAATCGCGCGATGACCACCCGAGGGCGGCCGGACGACCACTCTGCCGGGCAACGACCGCAGGCGCATTGAATGCGCGAGCGGCAGCGTACAGCCAGCCAAATTGTGTGCTGCATCAGTGATCGTGACTTGGCGGATTACGGGGTCAACGAGTGCGGCATTCTGCGCACTTTGAGGACGCTACCATTGCCGACGTCATTCTGGATCGCATCATGCAGCGCAACCATCGCTTTACGCTGACCGGCGATTCGCTGCGTGCCGAACGACCAAAAACGGCTAAAAAAAGGAAAAAAAGATGGCCCCATCGTGACCGCAGGCATTAGAATTTGACCGCGTAACATGGTTCTGTCGCGTTAGCCAGACCATGGTGGCTGATCAGGTAGACTATGACGCCCGGATATTGGACGAATCGAGATGCTCAACTTCAAAGGGATGCGGTTCCCGATCGACGTGATCCTGGTTTGCATCCGCTGGTACGTGGCTTACCCGTTGAGCTACCGGCACCTCGAAGAGATGATGCAAGAGCGCGGTGTGTCGGTCGATCATTCGTCGATCAACCGTTGGGCAATCCGCTTCTTGCCGCTTGTCGAGAAGATGGCCCGCAAACACAAGCGCCCGGTTGGGACCAGCTGGCGCATGGATGAAACCTACATCAAGGTCAAGGGCATCTGGAAATACCTCTACCGCGCTGTCGACAAGCAGGGCAAGACCGTCGACTTCCTGCTGACGGCCAAGCGCGACATGGCCGCAGCCAAGCGCTTCTTCGACAAGGCCATGGCCGCACAGGGCGCGCCTGAAAAAGTCGCGATGGACAAGAGCGGCGCCAACAAGGCAGCGATCGACGAGATAAACGCCGGCCGCGCCGTGCTGATCACGGTACGCCAAGTCAAATACCTCAACAATATTGTTGAGCAGGACCATCGCGCGATCAAGCGCGTGACCAGGCTTATGCTGGGCTTCAAGTCATTCCGCTCTGCCAGCAATGTGCTTGCCGGCGTCGAGCTCATGCACATGATCCGCAAGGGCCAGTTTGCCATTAATGGCGCCGCTGTCACGTCGTTCGCTGACCGGTTTTATGCGTTGGCAGGGCAAGTCCGTCCAGTGTAAGCCGGGGTCATGCTCGGCACGGAAAACTCCGTCCTGCGCTCAACAACGCGACAGAACCCGACGATCTCGGCCAGGCGGCCGAAAAACGAGATGCGGTGCCACTCGGTCAGCTCTTTCTGCTCGCCGGTGTTCTTGTCTTTCGACTTGTACGAGGTGGCGACAGCGATGTTCGCGATCGCGTCGCCACTCGGCATGTAGCGGATTTCCGGATCGCGGCCCAGATTACCGACGATGATTACCTTGTTGACAGATGCCATGATTTTCTCCAGGTGAGTTAGCCTGGCGGGATACGGTACCGCCGCCAGGCGACGGACTTACGCAACCTTCGCAACCTTGCGTTGGCGCTTTGGCTTTTCCTGCTGCAACGACTGCACTTTCGTTTGCTCCTGTTCCTGCTGGTCGGACTGCTCATGCACCTGGTCGACCTGTGCGCTTTGGTGCTTCCTGATCGCCGCGTCGACGATCGTTCGTACCTGGCGATCAAGGCCTGCCTGACCAAGGGCGCTGCGCGTGGCCAGGTCGTTGAAGTCGGTGTACTGCTTCATCTTCTCGAGAGCGGCAAGCTGCTCGGCGCTGAGGGTGGTGCCGGTGCCCTGGTGTTTGCGGTAGGCCTGCGGCGTGACCGGATCCAGCCCCGCCGGATAGCTGGCCTCGCCAAGTGCGAAAATTGGCAGCAGCACCTTGCCGTCGACAAGAGCGGCCGCCTCCTCCGCCTTGGTGCGGCCCGGGTTGACGCCGAGGGTAATTTCAAGATGCCGGTCGTCGTCGCCGGCAATCACGATCGGCTTGTCCGGGAATTTCTGATGCAAGGCCTGCGCCACCTGGAGAACGTTGCCAGAGTCAAACGCCGAGACAGTGGGGAATCCCAGCGACTGTTTCAGGCTGGCCGACGTGGCGTACCCCTCGCCGATGACGATCGCCGGCGCCTTCGCCAGATCGTCCATGCCGCCGCCGACGACATGGAAGCATCCCTCTTTCCGGCTGTCCTTCGCGAAGCGCTTGGTGCCATCCTCCTGGATGTACTGTAGGGACCACTGTTTGCCGTCGACATCGATTGCCGGGATGTACGTTTTCTTTCCGTCCTTGTCGGTGAAAGCGCCGGGCTGCGGCTCGATCCCCTTGGCCAGCATGTAGGGTGTCGCCTGTTCGACCGGCCGCAGTTTTTTTAACTGCGTTGCCACACGCTTTGCCGCCTGGTCCTGCAGCTTGCCGTGCTCAGCCTCGCGCTGCTGCAGATTTTGCGCCGCCTCGGCCGCCAACCGCGCCTTCTGTTCAGGGTCGAGCGTATAGCCTTTTGCCTTCCAGGTCAGCTCGGCGCCGGTCTTGTTGTTTTTCATGTAGCCGGCCGGGGTGCCGTCCAGGTGTCCAACATAGAAGCCGGAGCCTGAATTTTTGCTGAATTTTTCACCTTCAACCGTGATCCGGTGCTTCGAGCCGTCCATGATCGGGTGCTCACCGCTGATGACGCAGCCGATCGATTTCAGAGCGTCGGCGAATTCGTCCCTTGGAGTCATCGCCGGGCTCTGCTCCACCGTCACGTTCTCCGGCTTCCATTTTTCGAGCTTCGCCATGTCGGCGCCAGACCCGGCGTACCAGGACTTCGCCACCTTGTCCCATGCAGCGCCGGCGGCCCTTGCCTCGGCGCGCTCGGAATACGGCACGGCGAGGTAGAAACGGCCCTCCACGGCGCTGTCGCAGAAGGCTGTTTCAGGCGCTCCGGTCGCTTGGGCGTCGCTGGCAGCCGTTTTGGCGGTTTGCGGAAGCCATTTTGCAAATAACGCCGCGTCGACGCCGGCCGGGATATACCAGGACTGCTGCTGCCGGTCCCATTTTGCGCCCAGATCCTTTACCTGGCTCTTTTCCTTGTAGGGGACGTCGATGAAGATCCTGTCGGTGTCGCCGGCATGCACAGCGGCCTGTGCCAGCAATGCGGCCGACACAGCGCGCGCCTGCTCCTTGAACTCGGCCTTTTGCTGCAGCTCCCCGGCCGTCGCGGCCAGCTCGGCACTCTTGCGCGCTTCTTTAGCGGCTGAAATATCCTCGTCCGTGCTGTCGGGATCGCGGCGTACGCGCATTTCATGTACGCGGGCGAGCTTGGCCGCCTTGGCCTGCTCGCTGATGGTTGAATGGGCGTCCACCAGTGCCAGGCGCTCTGCCAGCCGATCGGCATCCTGCTCGGTTGGCCTGTGCGTCAGCCATTCTTGAGTGCTGTCGCGCAGCTGTGCATAGACGCCCCAGAATTCCGGCTCCACGCCCTTCTCGAGGGCCGACTTCGGAACCAGCTTGCCGTCCACCTCTTCTGCCACCGCACCTTGCACCAGGACGCCACCGTTCCAGTCCTGCGGCAAAGTAAAATCGAACGCCGCGGCTGTTTCCCGACCGAAGTGCTCGATGGCGGCGGCGCGCACGTGGCCAAAGGCCTGGCCTGTTACAAGCTCGAGCCGGGCCGCGGCCACGTGGGAGTCGGTCTGGCGCACCGGCAGCTGTTGGCCCGCGTCGTACAGCTGCTGCTTGAACGCCGGGACGTCTTTCGGCAGGGGATGCCGCTGCCAGAACGCATTTTCAGGACTCACAGGCTCCATCGCGGCCAGCACGTCTTGCACACGGTTGAGCTGCGCCAGGTTGGCGTGGTCCAGGGCGCGGGTCAGCGTGTCTTTCTCCATACGCGCAAGGGTCCAGGCCTCGGCGCGGCCAATACGCATTGCCTCCTGATCGACCGCCTGGGGAGTGGTGGATATCGGAGCCGACATCACGGCCTGAACCTCCCTGGCAGCTTTTTGAAGCGCCCGCTCGTAGAGAGCATGCACATCTCCGTTGTCAAACATCAGCTGACCGATGTCGCCTGGTTGCTCATTTAGCTGCAGCATCACTTTATTGCCTTGCATTACACGCGGATTGACCTGGTCGACGATAGTGAACGTCTCGTTCATGACGACAAAGGCGTCGATCACCGCTTCAAGCGAGTTGTGAGGAATGTCGCGGTCGCCGCCGAGATCGGCATCGAAAACCCGCAGGGCAAAACCGGGAAAGTCCTGGGCGTCTGAAAACCGGGTTGCAGTATTCATCGCTTCCTCCGATTCAAGCTGTAGCTGGAGCTGGTCCATGATGCGTTCAGCCGTACTGGCGAACTCCTGCGCTAATCCCTTGCGCTCAAGATACGCATTATCCGCTCCGGTATGGCCGGGTTCCAAGCCGAACACGGAGGAAAGCCGGTTCTCGGCCTTTTCGTAGAACACCGCCGGCTCGCTGCCGGTGACGCTGCCGACCGTGGTCAAGCCGCGGCTGCGCAGCGCATCTTCAAGATCGGTGCCCTGATACGCCCTGAAATGGCTGAACGACACCTCGGGATTGTTGAGTACTGCCCCAATGTCTACCGCCAGCGCCTTGACCCGTTGTGCCTCGGCCTGGGCATCCTTGAACGTTGTCGCCGCCAGCACGGTAAATGAACGTTCGCCGGTTTCCCGGCCGACGTGCCAGTAGGCGCCTTCGTTTTTGATGACGCCTTGCCAGTCCTGCGACATCGGATCTGCCGTCGTCCAGTCGCGCAACCGGCCCTGCGTGTCGACGAACGCCTGTGGGTGCTCGATCGCGCCCGCTTGCGTGCTGGCTTGTTCCTGAACTTGCGTCTGGTCCAGACTCAGCACGTAATCCTGGATCTTTTCGGCGTCGGCCGCGGCGCGGAAAATTTCTAGCGGATCGTCCTGCAGCGCCTTGATCCAGGAACCGACATAGGCGGCGTGCTGCTCCGGATCGTGGCCAATGCCCAGCTCGTCGCCGAGGATCATGCTGGCAATCTCGGCGCGCAATTCTTCTTTGGCGTAGCCCTCGCTGCCGAACGGGTGGATCAAATCGCGGTCCAGCCTCGAAGAATGGCCGGTCCAGTGTCCCAGCTCGTGCAGCGCGGTCGCGTAATAGGCGTCGGCGGTCGCGAACTGGGCCTTGTCCGGAAGATGGATGCTGTCGCTAGCCAGGCGATAGTAGGCGCGGTCGTGTTCGCCATGCCTGATCGTGGAGCCGGAGGACTGCAGGATTTGCTCGGCACGGTCCGCGGCGTTCCAGCCCTGCTCCCTGCGCGCCACCGGCGGCGGCAGACCGTCGATCTGCTCGGCATTAAACACGGTGGCGATGAACACCCGAGGGCGTTCCAGCTTCACGGTTTCCTTCACCGGATCGCCCAGGTTGTCGAGAACCGGCTTGCCGTCCACCATTCTGGTATGTTCGTCGGTAAATTTCCAGTACTGGATCGGCGTACCCTTCTCGCCTTTGCGCACCTGGGCGTCCACCGCGCCGGCCTGCTTGTACGTCATCCAGCGCTGATCCGTGCGGCCTTCGCTCATGAGCTGCAGGGCATTGATGCCACGGTAGCGCTTGCCCGTGGTCGGGTTGATCGGCATGACGGCGCCGGCTTCGCCCGGCTCCCACGGCTTCTGCCACGGCGCCGTGCCCTCTCGCAGTTGCTCGATCAGCTTCTCGGCGACTGCCTCGTGAAATGGTTTCTGATCGCTTTTCATCTCGTTTCCCTTCCCAATGGTTCCGATGAACTGGATTGCCGGCGTATTAGTCGTGGGTACTGTCGATCGCGTCCGCTTCGCTCAGCGCGTCCTCATGGAAGGCGCCTGCCGCTTCGGCTTCTGCTGGATCGAACTCGGCCTGGAAGCCGGGCGTCATGGTGTCCGCCAGCTTGCCGCGGGCGCTCTCGAGCGTTGCGGCAGCGACATCCTTGACGATGATGAAATCGCGTTCCGCATCGGTGACGGCCAGCTCGCGCAGGGCGTCGTCAGACTCGGTGGCAGCAGCTGGGAAATTTATGCTTTGGTTGTTCATGATTGCGCTCTTGGTCGTGGGTTAAGCTGCAGTCTTGGCTTTGCTGTAGTCGGGTTGGCCCTTGCGGTCGGGGTACGTCTGTTTACACTCCGGGTAGCCGCTGCAGCTCCACCAGAAGGCGCCCTTCTTTTTCGGGTTCGGCCGGCGAGCCAGGCCGCGCTCGCACGCGCCACACTTGTGCTGCGCCGAAACCTCAAGTGCTGTTTTCGGGACCGGCTTGCCGGCCTTGTCCTCGCACGCATACTTGCAGCCACCGCCAAACCCGCTGCAGCCCCAAAAGAAATCCTGTGTGCCCTTTTTTCGCAGCCGCAGCAGCGGCTTGGTGCAGGTCGGGCACGGATGCAGATCCACCTGGATGGCAAGACCCTGCTCCTTGACCCGGTCCACCTCGCCGGCAACATAGCCCATCAGTTCGGTCACGAATGAGAGCGTGTCACGCTCGCCGGCCTGGATCGCTTTCTGCTGTTCGTGCCAGAGCGCAGTCATGTCAGGGAACTTGGCCTGGTCAGGCAAGGCGTCGTAAAAATCTTCAGCGGTCTTGGTCGGGACGATGTTCTTGCCCTGCTCGATCAGGTACAAGCGGTCGAACAGGGTAGCGATAATACTGTCTCTGGTGGCCGGCGTACCAATTCCGCCATGCTCGCCTTCCTTGCCTTTATCCTTCTCGAGCAGCAGCTTGCGCAGGCGCTCGTCCCGGATGTACTTGGCGACACGGGTCAGGTCACTGAGCAGGGTGGCCATTGTGTACAGCGGCGGCGGCTTCGTTTCCTGCTTCTCGGCTACGGCACCGGTGCACGAACCCGCCTGCCCGTCCTGCAGGCTGCGCACATCGATCGCCACGGCGCCTTCATCACCATCCAGATCGTCGTTGCCGGCGTCGTTCTTGTACAGAACCCGCCAGCCTGGCTGCGTCGTGATGTTGGCGCGCAGAGCGAAACGGTGGCCGCCCGCTTCCACCACCACATCGGTCTGGTCGTACAGGTGCTGCGGCCAGAACTGCGCGATGTAGGCACGGGCGATCAGCAGGTAGATCTTCTGCTCGCCGTCGCTCAGGTTTGCCAGATCGGCCGTTGTCTCGGTCGGAATGATGCCGTGGTGAGCCGAGACTTTGGCTGAATTGAATGCCCGGCTCCTGATGGCCGGGTCGCCCCGCTGCGCGGCCGGCGCAAGGACCGGCGCCGTCTTGCCGATCGCGGCCAGTACGGCCGGCGCCTCCGGGTGCAGCTCGTCGCTCAGGTACTCGCAGTCGCTGCGGTTGTACGTGATCAGCTTGTGTCGTTCGCGCAGCGCCTGGGTGATGTCCTTGGTCTGGTCGGGCTTGAATCCGTACTTTCGCGAAGCGTCCGTCTGCAGTTTCAACAGACTGTAGGGCAACGGCGGGTGCTGCTCTTTCGACCTGGTGACGGCACTGACGATGCGGGCCGGCCTATCCCGGGCAGCTTCGGCCACCCCCTTGGCGTGCCGTTCGTCCACCAGACGGCCCTTCTCGTCCACCGGATCATTCTCCGCAACCTGATACCGTCCCGGGAACGTGACGCCCTGCACGTCGAACTGGCCGGTCACGTTGTAGTAGCAGGCCTTGGTGTGGGCATTGAACGCGCGGGTCCTGCGCACCACCAGTCCGAGGATCGGGGTTTGTACCCGGCCAACGCTCATGAGTCCCTGGTACCCCTTCGAGCGCGCCGCCAGCGTGTATGCCCGTGTCAGGTTGTAGCCGTACAGCTGGTCGCCGACGCTGCGCGCCTCGGCCGCTGCCGACAACCCGGCGAACTCGGCGTTGTCGCGCATCGCGGCCAGCGCCTTCCTGACCGCGGCGGTGGTGTTGTTGTTGATGAGGATGCGTTTGACCGGCAAGCGGCATCCCGTATATTCCAATATCTCATCGACAAGCAACTGGCCTTCCTCGTCCGGGTCGTCAGCATGGACCACGCTGGCGGCCTTTTTCAACAGGCCCGTAATCGTCTTGAGCTGGTCCTGGCTCCGGTCGTCGCCGCCGGGTTTCTTGCGCCACGGGATGTGCGACATGGGCAGGTCGTCCATGCACCAGTTCTTGTAGCGCTCGTCGTAGTCCTCCGGGTCAAGCAGCTGCAGCATGTGCCCGAAGCACCATGTAACGTAATCTTCTCCACAATCGTAGTAGCCGTCCTTCCGGCTGCCGCCGCCCAGGCCCTGGACGATCGCTTTCGCCAAGTCGGGCTTTTCCGCAATGAACAGTCGCATACATGCCTCCTACCAGGTAACAACCGGGACTATGACGCTCCGGATTTGGGAACGCCCCACCGGGCCAAAATAGCGCGCGTCGAACGACGTGCCGCTGACAGTTGACATCAGCAGCACGTCGTTACTGCCAAGGGTGGAACGATCGGACTGAAAACGCGGCAGCGCTCGGCCGACGCGATCATGCGCGAGCGGCGCACTGAGGGGCAGCAGCGCGCCGTTTACTCTTACGCCCTCCCCGGCGATGGTTACGCGGTCGCCTTTAGCGGCTAAAATTTTCTTCATCATGTAGCCGTAATCGCCGGGACAGAAACCGGCGGACAGGTAACCTCGCCGCTTCGCTTCCGCGATCACCCCAACTTGCGGGGGGCAAAAAATGACGTAGGCGCCCTTCTCCGCCGGCCCGTTGCTGGTCCAGTACAGGCCCAGGGGGATGCTCTTGCTCGTATTGATCCGGGCGCCCACCACATGGCACAGCAGGCCCAGGGCGATCACGCCGGCGCCAACCAGGCTCACTGCGACGGCGGCCCTTACGAGCAACGGCTTCATATCGTTATCCCGTCCTCGCTCTGGCGGGTCTTTACAGAGCGCAGCGCATCACTTTTCTGCGGCGCCGGCACGGCCGCGCGGGCGGTAAACGTCGGATCCTGGAAATACAGCGGCTGGCGGCCATAGATGGCCGGGTAGCCGGCCACATACACCACCATGTCGCCCGCTTCCTCAATCACATCGCCGCTCTTCTTGGGACCGGGCATCCGCAGGCATTCGTCCGGGGTCAGCAACGGTCGTTGAACTTCCTGGATGGTGCGCGAGACCTGACCGAGCATCGCACTGGTGCGCCGGCCGCTGGTCGTGATCTGCTCTTTTGCGACGGTTGTCGTGCCCGTCAGCTTCGACAGGTGTTCGGCCGTTTCCACGCGGTTGGGCGGATAGGCGTTTTGCACGTGGCAGTTCGATGTAATCGTCTCGTCCGGGCCGTAGCCGGTTTCTCGGCTCTTGAGCTGGTTGATGTCCTGGCAGATCAGATAAAACTTGATGCCATAGCCGGCCACGGATGCCAGCGACTCCTGCAGGATCTCCAGTTTGCCCAGGCTTGGGAACTCGTCGATCATGCCGAGAAGGCGATGCTTGTAGTTCTTCCTGGTTTGAACATAGGTCGTCGCCGCCTGCGCAATACCGATCCTGGCGAGCATGCGCCGCCACCACGGCATGGCGGCGACGACCCTTTCGAACTCCATCTTGTCAGCCAGCAGCCGCACGACCTGGTTCAGAATCACCCGCACCAGGGGGCGCAGCCTCGCCTTGTCGTTTGGCTGGGTGACGATGTACAGGCTGACCGGGCTGTCGTGGTTCATCAGGTCCTTGATGCGAAAGCTCGACCGGCTGACGTTGCGCGCCACGACGGGGTCGCGGTACAGCGCGAGGTACGACTTGGCCGTCGACAGGACCGACCCTGCTTCTTCTTCCGGCCGGTCCATCATGTCGCGCGCCGCCGACCCTACGGCCGGGTGGTTCTGTCCGTTGACGTGGCCATACGTGACCATTTCCATCCACAGCTCGGCCACGCTGCGGTTCGGATCGGCCAGCAGAAAATCGATGTGCGGAAGATTTGCCGGCGTGCCTTCGTTTTTGGCTTTGTACAAGGCGTGCAGGATCACGCCGACGAGCAGCGCCTGGCTGGTTTTTTGCCAGTGCGTTTCCAGGCCCTTGCCGTCCGGGTCGACCAGCAGGGTTGCCAGGTTCTGCACGTCGCCAACCTCGTGCCCGGTCCCGAGCCGTATTTCGTCCATCGGATTGATGCTGACGTCGCAATCCGGATCCGCCGGTTCAAAGCGCAACACCTTGTTTTTCGCGTACTTCTGACGCCAGCCCGCCGTCATCGCCCACAGCTCCCCTTTCAAGTCGGTGATCAGCGCGCTGCCGGGCCACGACAGCAGCGTCGGCACAACCAGGCCGACGCCCTTGCCGGATCGGGTCGGGGCGTAGGTCAGAACATGTTCAGGCCCGTCGTGGCGCAGGTAATGCAGCTTGCCATGCTTGTCCACCCAGGCGCCAACGTACACGCCGCTGCTCTTCGCCGCCTGAACACCGCGTATGATCTCGTGCCACTTGCGCGCTGACGGCAACAGACCTGCGTTCTCAATGTCCTGCATGTTCGCCCAGCGTGCCGAACCGTGCAGATATTCGTTGGCCTTCGATGTGTTCGCCAGGACCATCCTGGCGACGACCAGTCCGATCAGGCCAACGCCGGCCAGGGCAAGACCGACGCTCCCGGCGCGCATGATGGCGTCCGGGTAGTTGCCGTACCACTTCGCCCCCCATTGGAGAATGCCCCACGGCGGGTAGATGTGGTCCACATTCCAGCCCAGCGCCGCCTGGTAGCGCATGTCGTGAGCGAAGAACTGGGTCGCCGCCTGCAGAGCTCCCCCCAGGGTGAGCGTTGCCAGCGCCGGGATGACCTTGCCAGGCCCCTTCTTCCTGGCCCGTACCTGCGGGCCAACGGCATTGTTGAACCGGTCGTTCATCTGCTCCGTCCCTTCTTTTTGATTGCTTCGTTGCTGGTCACGCTTATTGGCGTTCCCAGCGCGATCCGCTTCAGGCGTCGTGCCGTGGCTTCGTCAACTGGCAATACCTGGACTTCTTCACCATGCTTGAGCAGGGCCAGCGCCTGCCCGTCGATCTGGCGCAGACCGGCATACAGCAAGGTCCTGTCCTTGTCTGGAGTATATCGTACGTGCTTCGGTATATCGAATTTAATGGAACGTTTTTGTTCTCGCTCAGCTATGTATCGGTCGGCCGCGCGCGTTTGAGCGGCGCCGTTTGCATACTGGCCGGTGTGCAGGCCGGCCGGCGTGCCTGGCGTGAAAGCCGGGGCCGCTGGTGTGACGCGCTCGCCAATGACGATCGCGCCAAGCTGGGACAGCCGTTGCAGCCGGTCCTTGCTCGCCGGTGACGGCGAAGTGCCAAGGCGGCCGACGCCGGGCTTGCCGCCAGTTGCTGCCGGCGCCCGAGCTACTCTTGCTGGCCGATATAGATCCCGTCGCACCCCGTTATCTGGTTGGCCTCCTTTGTGCTCCATGTGACCAGGTACATCACCCGGCAGTAGCACTTGACCTCGGTCGGGCTGCTGAACCACACCGAGTTCGGACATTGCTCGCACACGGTTTTGTGCAGCGGGCGGCGGGTAACTGCCAGTTTTTCGAGCGTCGGACTTGTGACCGAAGGCGTGTCCGGGTCCTGGCCTGGCGGCGCCGGCTGCGTTCGCTGCTGTTGCTCCTGCTGCTGCTCCTGCTCCTGCTGCTGCTGCTCCTGCTGCCGCTGCCCGGCCGGCTGCGGCCTGTCGAGCTGGGCCATCGCGGCTGCGATCAGGTCGTCGTCTGCTGCTCTCGTTTCCATTCCGGTTTCCATTCTGATTCTCCCTGGTAGTGAGTGGTTTGATCAACTCCTGGCGACGGCGCTCAATGGCGTCGTCGGTGAACGTGACGGGCAAGTCGGCCGCGGCGGCAGCCTTTGCGATCTGTTCCTTGAACGCTGCCGAACCGTCGACTGTGATCCGGCTGCCATAGCGCTCCATCGCCAGGCGCAAAGCCGCCTGCAGGCCGGCCTGGTCGGCCCCTGTTGAAACCTTCAGTTTGTTGCCGTCGTCGCGTACGGCGCTGGCGCCGACGCTGTAGATGATCGTGCCCTTCTTCGTTACGCTGTCGTGCTTGAACCGGCCAGTAGCGGCCCCCGGAGCGCCCTCCCCGGCCACGGTGTCGCCCGTCAGTTTTGCCGCCGCGGCGCGTCCGCGCAGCGCCTCGAGCGCTTCCTGATCGCCCCCAATCGCCTGCTCGCGCAGCCAGTCGGCCCACGCCACGCGCGTCGTTTTTGCGTAGATCTCCTGGCGCTCCTTGAGGTACTGCCTGTTGATGCGGTCGATCTCGGCGATGAGGGTTTTGCTGGTCGCTGCATACATCAGCTTTTTACCGATCCCCGGTGCCCCGCTGATCTTGATCGCGGCCCGTTTCAACCGACCGGCCCGTTTCGCGTCCTCGATCAGCCGGTTCTTGCGGGCGATGGCCCTGCCCCATTCAATCGCCCTGGCGGACGTTGCCGACTGCTGTACGTGTTTGTACCTGGCGTGCAGTTCGACCGTATTAACTTTCGAACGCATCGGTTTCTTCTCGTAGCGCTTGTTCGGCGCGCCCTTGGTTGGCGCCTGCGACTTGGCGAAGCTGCCCAGGCGCCCTTCCAGGTTCTTTTTGGAAAACTCCCGGTGGACGGCGCTGGCCTTGACGCTGATGCCGTTCCCGGCGCTGATAATCAGGCCGTTGGCATGCTCGCGGATTTCAAGGCCATGATCGTGCATGACCTGGTGCAGCTGCGACCAGGACTGCGCGCTGCGTATCTGGTCCTGGCATTCGCGCTTGATCCAGCCCAGCAGGCTTTCCACGTCCGAATGCCGCTCCATGTCGGCGGCGCGGTTTTCGCTGCCATTCTTGTTCGCCTGGTGGTTCACCCTTTGCAGGCCATATTCGACTTCCAGCCTGTCGCAGAGCTGGCCCAGCACATGGTATGCATTGAACGGCTCGTGGATGGTATAGCGGGTCGGATGAATCTTGTTGATCGCGATGTGTATGTGCAGGTTGTCGGTGTCGTGATGAACGGCACTGACGCGTTGGTGCTCGCCCAGTCCGATGACGGCGCATATACGTTCTTCAATGGTTTTCAAAGTCGCTGCGTCGGGTTCTTCGCCGGCTGGGAAGGCAACGATCAAATGATAGGTCTTGTCGGAAGCCGAGCGCGTGTTTTGGATTTGCGTATTCAATACTTCGAGCATGGCGACTGCTGCTTGCTCGCAATGGCAGTTGGTGACGCTGACGGTGCCGACCCGTTCCTGCTTAGCCTGGGGATCGATCAGGTATTTGACCAGCTGCGCGAAACTGCTCTTCTGGACCGATTCCATGGGGACATGCCGGACGATCATGCTATTCGTCCGAAACTTTAGCCGCTAAAGTTTTCACCGCTGCCCCTTGGTCGCCTTTAGTATGAGTACCTCGCGCATGACGCCATACATCCGGTCCTGGGTCGCCTCGATTTTTGCGAGCAGGGCGCGTATGGTGGCCTCGCCAAACGCGACCGTTCTCTCGTCGTTGGTGAGCCAGAGTTTCAACAATCCCCCCAAACGCCCGAGGTCGCCGTTGATGCGCGCCAGTTCCTCGACGCGGCGGTTGTCAAGGATGCTGCGGGCTTCGTAGCCTTGTCCGATGTTGCGCAGGAAGACCGCCACCGGCAGGTTGGCGGCCCGCGCGTTCCGCGCGATCTGCTCTTCCTCTTCCGGCAGCACCGGCACCCGCAGGTGCTTGTGTTTCCGGGTCACTTTTGTCGCCTTGTTCATCGTGCACGTATCCGTGTTCGCGTGTTCGCCGGCAGGCGATGATTTTTTGGCGGCGGCAGCCGCCTGCCTCGCAGAGCAAGATTCCCGTTGAGCGACGCAGGCGCGAATAAGGGAGAGTGAAGAGAGAGATATCCGGCTTGCCGGATAGCTATCTTCACCTATCTTGCCCGACTCTCCGAGTCCATTACGCCAAGAAAATGATAGCACTGCGCTTTCGATTTATCCACGAAATATTCAACAGAAAACTACGTTTTTTGACGATATAGCGGAAATTTTTAGAACCCGGCCTATAATTGGAACAGTGGAAAGCTGCTCGCCCGAACCTGGTACTCGACAAGGCGGCGCTCATCAGGAAGAAGGGAGCCATGGCCAAGTCTTATTCAGAAGAGCTTGCCAAGTGGGTGAAGCAACGGCCAGCAAAAACGAAGCGCGAGAAGAACGTGGTCGCGTTCCTGGCCGTGCGCGACGACGTCAGGGAAGCGCTGGGTCAGGGTTATCCGGTTTCGACCATCTGGGCGCACATGCACGAGATGAAACGGGTCGAATTCAGATACGAAATGTTCCTTCATTACGTCAACCGGCACATTCGAAGGCCGCAGCAGGAAAAGCAGCCGTCGCTCCATGTCGTCCAGGTGCCAGATTTGCCGGCAAAAAAGGCCCAGGCAAGACAGCCTCCGCCAGCCAGGGAAAAGCCGGCGCCCACGGGCAAGCCGTCAACGTCGACCGCGCCGGCCGGGTTTACATTCAACGCCGCACCTAACAAAGAGGAGCTACTGTGATGTCGAAAGTCCATATCATCTTGCAAGGCAAGGGTGGGGTAGGGAAGTCGGTAGTGGCCGCTCTGCTTTCGCAATATTTGGCAAGCAAGGGATCGCCGCCTGCAAACATCGATACCGACCCCGTCAACGCTTCTTTTTCCGGATACAAGGGTCTGGCGGTTCATCACCTCAAAATCATGGAAGACGACGAGATCAACCCGCGCAGCTTTGACACGCTGGTTGAAATGATCGCCGCAGCCAGGGGCGATGTGATCATCGACAACGGGGCGTCGTCGTTCGTGCCGTTGTCGCACTTTCTCATCAGCAACCAAGTGCCGGCGTTGCTCGCCGAAATGGACCGTCAACTTGTCGTCCACACGGTAATTACCGGTAGCCAGGCGCTGCTCGATACCGTCAGTGGATTTGCCCAGCTCGCATCGCAGTTTCCCGGCGAGGCGCTGTTCGTCGTATGGCTCAATCCGTACTGGGGCCCGATCGAGCATGAAGGGAAGGGCTTCGAGCAGATGAAGGCTTACCAGGCGAACAAGGCCAGGGTTGCCGCGATCGTGCGGCTGCCGGCCCTCAAGGAAGAAACCTACGGCCGGGACCTGGCCGACATGCTCAAGGATCGCCTGACGTTCGACGAAGCAATCGCACTCGATACGCTGACCATCATGACCAGGCAGCGGCTCAAGATCATCAAAAGCCAGGTATTCGGGCAACTCGACAATGCAATGGTGATCTGATGGACCCGTTTGACGATCTGATCCGTGAAATTGGCGCCAAGCACGGCATCGCGGTTGGCCGCGACGATCCGATCCTGGTTCTGCAGACGATCAACCTGCGGCTGATGCACGACAGCGCCAAGGCCCAGCAGGTCCAGCTCGATCAGTACAAGGAAGAACTGGAAGGACTGTCCCAGCGCTGGGGAAATGACGCCAGGGACAAGGCAGAACGCATCCTGAACGCGTCACTGGCCGCCAGCAAGGATGCGATGCAGAAAGTGATGGAGGAGGGCGCCAGGCGGGCTGCGGCGGCCCTGGTGGGCGAAGTCAATGCCTTGCTGGGGGCAGCTGCCGCGCGCGCCGGCGACGCCAGGAAGCTCGCCTGGTTAAACGTGTTTGCGTCCTGTGTCACCCTGTGCGCAGCTGCGATCGTGCTGTGGTCCGTCGTCCGCTGATCGGCAGTGGTATCGTCCCCCTTGGGCGGCGAAGTTTCAGGTCGGTCGCTGGGCAAGAACGAGGACATGCGACAGGCCGGCTCGGCCCATCTGCCGTTCCAGTTGCTCTTTTTCCTGCTTTAACCGGCGCTGGTGCGCCAGGTTCATGCGCTGGGCTTCCTGCAGCTGGTCCCACTCGCAGGCCAGGCCTAGTTCCTGATGGCGCAGCTTGCGCGTGGCCAGCTCTTCCATGCGGGGCCCGTGCGTCCCCATGCCTTCCTTAATTTCGCGCACGGTTTCGAGTCGGCCCTGCAGTCGCTGCAGCGTGCCTTGCTGCTGCTCGAGCTGCTGCTGCCAGCGCGAACGCGCACCTGGCAGGGCGATCAGGCTTGGTTGTTGCGATCTGCACTGTTGCAGCCTGGACGACTGCTGCTCGATGAGGTTTTCCAGCTTGTCCTCGATCCGTTCGGCCTGGTCGTATTTCGCTTCGACCTGCACCGCCAGGGCCGCACTGTATGTTGTTGCGAGGGTTGTTGCGAGCGTCGTTTCGATGCGGCCTGCATCGGGCAGGCTGGCTTGCTGGGCTTGCAGCTCACGTGCCCGCTCTGTCAGGCTGTCGGCTTGCAAGTCGGCGTCCTGCACTGGCAAGATCGCTTGCGTCACCCTGTTTTGCTGCCCGGGTTGGCCCCGTTTCTGATCCATGACTTCCTCCGATTTTAGCGGCTAAAGTCGGTCAAGAAATTCCACGTCCCAGTTTTATTGATGCCGCCAGCGATGGCTGGGCGGCGCCCTGGACATACTTGACGCTGGAATTGCTCCCGATTTCAGGTACTTTACCGAAATCCGCGAGATCATGCCTTACGAATGATGCACCTACCTGCTGATACACGTGGGTGCGGTCCTGGTAGACAATGACGCCCACATGGACCTTGGCTTTGTCGGCCTGAAGGGCCAGGTGAATGTTGTAAATCCCAGGCTTGACCAGCCCGGCCTTCTCGACTTTGTCGGTAGCCCATTGGCCTTCGATTTCGCTCTGAACGAGGCGCTGCCCATTCATGACAAGAAGGCGTTGCTTCATTGAAGTCTCCGTGCGGTTCTGAATCAGGGCAGATGTCATCAGTTTTAGTTGTGAGATAGTAGACATGCAACCCGTTATTCTAGCCCATTCTGTTTCGATTTATCATCGTTACTGGAAGCACCGTTTACAATTTAATCATACTTGTGAGAATTCGTGATTTTTATAGATTGGCGGACACCGGCGGCGGGGCCGGCCCCGCTGTGCATGATTGATTGGAAACCTGTTTGCTGATATTCGGCTTGAGCGTTTGCAGCAACTGTCAATTTTGCTCCGCGATGCCTTCCGCGCTTCCATCTGGCCGCGCAGCGCGGATAACGGTGCCTGGGCTTTCGCGCGAGCAGGCGCGTTTCATTGCGCCTGCTCGCGCCGGCCGCGTGCAGCCGTCAGCACGCGGCCGGCCAAGTCAAATCATTCGCCCGGCAGGCTTGCTGTTGAGACTAGCCTTCGAGGACGGCGACAAGCCGTACGTCCGCCAGGCTGGCCTCAAACTCCTTGCCGTCGTCCCCATATTTCAACCAGGCATACCCTTCCGCCGGGGGGCGCCTGGTGAGCATGAGCCGGGCAGGGCGGCCGTCGTGCTCAACCTGGACGATCGCCTTTTTCAGCTTCGACGAATCGGCCTCCTTTCCCGTCTTCGGACCTGGTTCTTGCTCGCCCGCCTCACCATCGGTATCGGTCTGTCCGGACCCGAGATCAACCGTCACCGGGTCGTGTTGACCTCCGTCCTTGTTCTTCTCGGAGAGGAATTCGCGCAACAGCTTGACTTCGCCACGGGTAATCTCCTGGGTTGGGACGCTCAGCCAACCCTCGACTGCCTTGGGATTTTCCTTGTAGGCAGTCGCCAGCTCATTGACGACCGTTACATCATTCGCCCGGCCGTTGTTAAACACGACAGCGATTGGCTCTGGCAGATCAAGCAGCGTGACATACTGCGTCACCCAGGAGGCCGACTTGCCCCAGCGCTCGGCAATTGCCTTCTTTTTTTTCCCGCCGGCGAGCTTGCGGCCGATTGCGTTGGCGATTTCCCGCGGCGCCTGGCCTTCGCGCTGGATGTTCTCGATGATCTGGTCGTCGTCATCGTGTTCGTTATCGATAAACGCCGGCAGCACGGACAGCCCCTTGAACTTGCCGGCACGATAGCGGCGGTGGCCGTGATTGATGATGTAACGGCCTGGCACCGCCTCGTTATCGCGCAGCGAAAGTGGTGTCTTCGGACCCTTTGGACCGAAGCTGCCTGCCAGCTCGGCGATGCTTTCAGGCCGAAAACCGGGATTGTCCTGGGTGCGTGGCTGGTTCGGGTCTTCGTCGATCAGGTCGGTGGCGATCATGAGAGGCCCGCGATCGCGCGGTTCCTGCGTGGGCTCGTCCAGCAGCGACGACAAGTCGCCCATGCTGTCAAGTCCGAGGCCGGAAACGCCTTTTTTGGGAATAGGTGCGTTCATGCTGCGATCTCCATCTTTTCAAATACATATGCGGCCACAGCCCGCACTTCCTGGCTCGCCTTGCGTGCCGTGGTCTTCTTGATTTTCCACACTGGCACACCCGTCGCCATGGCGTCAGCGATGCTGCCACGCCGGCCGATCTCCAGAGGAATCATCAGCTGGGGGTAAGCGGCTTTCAGCTCGGCCAGGTTGCGGACCTGGCGCGGATCGCGCGCATCGACCATGTTCGGCAGCATGCCAAGGAACTTGAGCTTCGGATTGAGCTTGCGAATGTTCCCGATCACGGTCAGCATCTTCCTGATGCCCTGGATGCTGTAGGCTTCCATCTGGATCGGCGACAACACGCAATCGGACGCGTTCAGGGCGCTGGCCAGACTGACATTAAGTGACGGCGCGGTATCGATCAGCAGTACGTCGAAGTACGCGGCCAAAGCCTCGACGTTCTGCTTGAACGCGCCGGCAACCTGGTCAAACTTGCGCATGTTGACGTCGGCCATTGCATTGTCGGCTGCGATCACCCGCACGAGGGGCCCGTCGGGCAGCCCTGCTAACGCAGCGTGAAGGCTGTCAGTACTGCTTGGCTCGAACATTTTACTGGCTGTGCAGAAGGTCTCGAACTGCCGCAGCGTGGAAGCGACGTTTCCTTGAGGGTCGAGTTCGCAGACAGCCACGCGTAATCCGCGCTCCAGAAAGTCAAACGTCAGATGCGCGATGTTGGTCGACTTGCCGTCGCCGCCCTTTTGCTGTGCGACCGTAACCACTTTCATTGTTTTGCTTCCCGTTTTCTGGCCGCGTCCTGCGCCCATTTCTTCACTATGAAGGCCTGATGCTCCGGCAGCACGGCTGATACCCGCTCGTATCCCTCGGGCAGGCTCTTCGCTTCGAATGCGGCCCAGACCCGCTGCACCGCCTGCGACACCGCCCCCCTGGTCAGAGAGAGCGATTTCACGAAGCTCGATTGCTGCTGGCCTTCCACCAGCACCCCGCGGGCTATCTCGATCGTCTGCTGGCCAACGTCCAAGCTTTTGATCGCGGCCTGGAACTGTGCCTCGGTTAATTGCTTTTTCATCCATTTCACCCATAGTCATCACCCCGCGCCTTTGGTTGAACAAAGCCGGTGTCAGCCAGCCACGCAGATAGTTTAGCTAAACTTATTGATAAAGTCAATAATTTAGCGGCTAAAGCGCACAGGTGTTCAATAAAGCAGCCATCACTGACCAAGCGACGAAGTAAGCCATGAAGGTAAAGCTGGCAAATGTACCTGGCATATCCCATAACCACAGCACGAGGAAGAACTGAAACACGCGGTCTAGGGTTACTACATATCTAAGCAACGGCCATACAGAGACCGTACCCAGATACCCGTAAAGCAGAACTGCCACGCGCCTCCTTCGACGCAGGCCACGAAGCTGCAGGGGAAAGACGGTCGGTCTTCGGCGTCGGGAACTCGAATATTTTCAGCTTGGCTTGACCCTTTCTCGATTTCGAGTTTCAATGCTGGTCACAGGTCTCCGCGCCTGGGTCTGAGTATGTCAGTGCTCAGACCAAGCCCCCGGAGCGATCCGGGGAGCTTCAACTCCAACACTTGCAGCTTCCGCCGGCTCAACTTGAACCTGCCACCACCGACTATGCTTCTGCCACGCGTCGCCTCCGTCTTCAAATGGTATCGAAACACCTTACCGCGCTCCCGCTTGGTTCCGTCCCGATTTGCTTCGCAAATCTGAACGGCTGCTTCAAGTTGGGCCGGATGAATCCGACCCCTAAAACCCAAACAAACCCTGTCAACGCTAACAATGAAGTCTGCAACGTGCAAACGCCTGACCGATGGCGTTTGTCCTCGTTCGCCCGCATAAAACGCCTTGTGCGTCGTTCTGAACCGTTTCGTCATTTTTGCCAATAGCGACCTCACCAGGCTGTCTGCGTGAAGCAGTTCGCGCGGGCAGCCACCGGCAGGCGCGCCACATGGCTTCTTCCTGGCGTAAACCAGTAGCATCTGAAACCGGTCGGCTTCCGATCGGGCCTCGGCCCGCTTGCAGCTCGGATGTCCTGTTATCCGCCCTGAGCAGGTGCCTTTTTTCGTGTGCCTGTCATTCTGATGTTTTTATCTTGTTTTCTTGGAGCGCTTAGCGCGATCTGTTGTGCTTGGTTGTTTTCGAAATTTGAGCAGCTAAAAACGCGTAATTTCTCCTGTAGCGGTTGCGCGGGGCAGTATTCCCTTGTGCGCGAAGCGCAGTCTGGATTTCCCCTCACGGGGTGCCCGCAACGCGGGCGGGGTGGTGGATTAAAATGCCACGGTCACGTGCATATTAAAAAAAGGATTAAAAAACGATTAGGGCCGCCCTGCTTCCCTATGAAAAACAGCCACTTTGCGGGAGTCAGATGCCGCTACTGCGGGAACCGGATGCCGTAGGAGCGGGTGTCAGATGCCGTTTGCCGGGAACCAGATGCCGCACCCTAATCGGGTGTCAGATGCCGTGGCTGCGGGTGGGAGTCAGATGCCGCAGCGGTCCGGCCGCTGAAAACGGTGCGCCGGCAGCTGGCAAGGCGGTACGCCGGCCATTTTGAGCTTGATTCACGTGGGTGGGAGTCAGATGACGTCAGATATGTCGGCGCAGAATGACCATGAAATGCCACAAGCGGGAGTCAGATGCCGTGGTTTTGCACTTTCAACGGCCAGACGACCGGCAATGAAGCTTCTCGCCAGGTCGATCGCACCAATGAAAAGCCTCACAGGGGTCAATGAACGACGCCAGCCACCGCAATCTGCGCCTAGGTGGGAGTCAGATGCCGCAGGGTGCGAACGTCAAAATTGCTCGAAACCGACTTGCGGAGCGTTGAAGGCTGCATTGTTTTCGCGCTCCTTACGCTTTTCGAGGTGGCGCGCCTGGCTGGCCGAGGGCTTCTTGCGCACTGACACGAGATCGGATTTCGGATCGATCTTCCACTCGAGCAGGGCGCCGATGCTTTTGAGCTTTTCCACGGCAACGCGCAGCTGCTTGCGAAAGTCCGTCAGCCGCTGGTCCGATTTGCTGCCGCACAGGTCACGGATCGTCTCGACCTTGTAGTCGAACGGCTCTGCATGGGATGAATAAAACGCATGCAGCCATTTCGCGAGATTGTTCGATTTGAGGCGCTTGCGCTGTTCCCAGTCGACCCGCGTATATCCCTCCGAAAACAGCTTGAGCATTTTCTCGCTGAAAACAACCACGTATGCCTGCAAGTTTTCGTCGTAGAAGTATTCGCTGATCAGGCCGCCGGCAAACCTCTTGCCTTCCTTGACCCAGCGGATCTCGACGCTTGTGCTTCGCAATCGCATGATGTCCTCGGCCAGCTGCTCATGCTGCGTGCCGCCGGTGCCGCGATCGAGCGCTTTTAATAACGCATTCGACGAGAACTGGACACGGTCGCCGAGCGCCTTGCCGCGCGCCAGGTGAATCAGCTCTTCCCATACGTCCAGGTCGCTCTGATTGAAGCGCTCGCCTTTGACGCGCACCTCGATGCCGTCGACGGCAGCGATGAGTTCGCGCTTTTTTGCGGTAGGCCTGATCTGGCTGATCGAAAACAGCGAGCCGCGCAGTGCGGCATTCGGGATGCCGCGCACGGTGTCGGGCCACAGGTCCAGACCCATTTGAGGCGAATTGTCGGTCTTGACGGCGCGCGATTTTGCCGCTTGCACCGCCGGCGTGCTTTTCACCACCGTGGGCGCGCGGCGGCGCCGCGGTACCGGTGTCACAGGCGAAATATCGGATGGGATACCGGCGTTTGTTGCAGTCATATCTGTTTCATTCATGAACGTCATCCTCTGCCGCTACGATATCATTGGGAAACTTTGGTGTCCATGTATATCAGAATAGGATATACCGAAAATAGTTCCTGCCGCTGAGGGATGCTGGCTGTGAGCGAGGCGCGCAGCGCCGGACGGATCGTTGACGCTGCATCCAGCCGTGCGCGCAGGTGCCGGGCTGGCAGTGCCATGCGGGGTCAGGCAAGCGGGTGGCCTGAAAAGTGGCCGCCAGGCGGCCAGTCGCGCAGCGACCGAGCACGGCGCTCGGGCAAGCTTCGACGGGGCATCCCCGGTTTTCGTGAATGCGCTTAACGGTCACGAAAATGCCCCGTGCGCCCTTGACGTTGCCCTGCCTCTTGCCTTGTGTGGCAAGTTCGTCTGCGCACACCCGCCTGGTGTCTCCAGGCGTATTCGCTACTGTCGTTGTCCTTTTTACACGTGGCATTCTTGTGTACTCTGATCGGGCTATCCTGAAAGGGGCGATCACGGTTAATATTGTCGAGATATTGAAGCGATAACATGGTTGACTGATATGCCGGGCTGACTGGATGAAGGCAATTTAGCTGAATATTCCCCATAAAACTTTAGCGGCTAAAATCGTTCGCCCCACATGACCACACCTTCTGTCTACAACCTGATCTTCTTTACCAACATTCTCAGCAGTCTCGACGAGCTGGGGCTGACGAAGTCCGACCTGGCCACCCGCGCCGGCATCTCCGTGTCGTTTCTCTCCGATCTGACGACAGGGCAGGGCAATCCTTCGCTGCGGATCATGGAGCAGATCGCCGATGCACTTGAAAAACCGCTTGCGACATTATTGGAATCGACCGATCTCGACAAGGAATCGCTGGACGCCCTCGCCGGCGGCCACGCGCGCCTGAGCCTGCCCCCCGGGCTGGAACGCGTGTCAGCCGTTCTCACGGAATTCCAGGCCTTCCAGGTTCGCCAATGGGATGCCGATAACCGGTCGAAATTAAGCAAAACGAAAAGCAGGCGTTCAAAGACGTGACGCCAGGGTAAAACCTTTGGCAGCGAAATAAGCCTGACGAGCGCGCAAAGTGCTCGCCTTACCCGCCTCTCCAGCGGGCAACAAAACTCAGTTTCGGCAATAAATTTTAAACGCTCCTTATTGCGCCGGGACAAACCTTCCGCACGTCGGCACGATACAACATCTCCGCTCTTTGTCCCAAGTCGAATTTCGGTATATCCTCTGATCGTAAAATCAAGGCATCGAAGTGACGGGAAGTAATATGCATGAGACGGAAGACAACTTTTCGAGCGTGAAAGAACGGGCGAAAGCAAAGTTGGTGCGCGACATGGGCGAACTGCTCATGACCGCATTCAATCACCCTAAAACGGTCGAGATCATGTGCAACAGCGACGGCCGCCTGTGGCTGGAACGCCTCGGCGAGGGCATGACGTGCATCGGCACGCTGCGCGCCGCCCAGGCCGAAGCGATCATCAAAACCGTAGCCGCCTGTCACGGCAAGGAAGCGAGGCACCTCAAGCCGCTCATCGAAGGCGAGTTTCCGCTGGACGGATCGCGTTTCGCCGGCCAGCTGCCGCCGATCGTGCCCGGGCCGACCTTCGCCATTAGGAAACGGGCGATCGCCGTTTTCACACTGCAGCAGTACGTCGATAGCGACATCATGGCGCCGCAGCACTGCGCGGCAATCAAGTCAGCCGTAAAAAATCACCGCAATATCCTGGTGACAGGCGGGACCGGATCCGGCAAGACAACGCTGATCAACGCCATCATCCGCGACATGGTCGACAGCAATCCGCACGAGCGAGTTTTCATCCTCGAGGACACCGGAGAAATCCAGTGCTGCGCAGAAAACTTCGTCCAGTACCACACGTCGCCCGAAGTGCCCATGACGGTGCTGCTCAGAACAACCCTGCGCATGCGTCCCGACCGCATCTTGGTCGGCGAAGTGCGCGGCGCCGAAGCGCTCGATCTGCTCGACGCCTGGAACACCGGGCATGAAGGCGGCGCAGCCACGCTGCACGCCAACGATGCGCACGCCGGGCTGACGCGGCTCAAATCGCTCATCACCCGTAACGAATCGGCACCCGCCGACATTGAACCGCTCATTGGCGAGGCGGTTCATGTTGTCGTCCACATCGCCCGCACCACGACCGGCCGCCGCGTACAGGAAGTTGTCGAGATTTCCGGCTATGCAAACGGACAGTACATCACCAAAACCCTTTAGGAGCTTTTCATGCACGTACTGCCCATCCGCCAGCCTGATGCTGTTAACCGAACCCTGACGTTCTACGCCTGCGCCGCACTGTTGTTCGCCGTCATCCTGCTTGCTCCGCACGCGGCTTTTGCTTCTGAAGGCACCGGCGGCTCGTTGCCGTACGAGAGCTGGCTGACCAACCTGCGCAATTCCGCGACCGGTCCGGTCGCGTTCTCGCTGTCGCTGCTCGGTCTCGTCGTCGCCGGCGGCACGTTGATCTTCGGTGGTGACCTGAACGGTTTTTTTCGTACCTTTATCTTCGTGGTACTGGTGATGGCCCTGCTGGTCGGCGCGCAGAACGTGATGGCCACCTTCTTCGGCCGCGGCGCTGAAATCGCCGCCCTGGACGGTGCTGCCGTGACCGGAATGAAGGTGATGGCAATGGCCGCCGCGGGCAGGGTGGCATAGCCATGGCGCTGCGCACGATACCCATTCGTCGGGCCGGAAATCGACACAACCTGTTCATGGGTGGGGATCGTGAACTGGTGATGTTCGCCGGCTTGCTGGCGTTCGCGCTGATTTTCAACGCCCAGGAGGTGCGGGCGACGGTCATCGGGCTCCTGCTGTGGTTCGGCGCCCTGTTTGCGACCCGGCTGATGGCGAAGTCCGATCCTCAGCTGCGCTTCGTGTACCTGCGGCACCGCAAGTACAAGCCGTACTACGCGCCGCGCAGCACGCCGTTCCGTTTGAACACGGGCAGTCAGGGAAGGCAATACAAATGACCATCGCCACCATTGCAATCGTCCTCGCGGTCCTGGGCGCGCTCATGCTGCTGCTCTTGTACGCGCGCATGCGCGCCGTCAACGACGAGGCAAAGCTGAAAAAACACCGCTCCAGGGCGGCAGGCTTCGCCGACCTGCTCAACTATGCGGCCATGGTCGATGACGGCGTGATCGTCGGCAAAAATGGCTCGTTCATGGCCTCCTGGCTCTATCAGGGCGACGACAACGGCAGCAGCACCGACGAGCAGCGCGAAATGGTGTCGTTCAGGATCAACCAGGCGTTGTCAAACCTTGGTAACGGCTGGATGGTGCACGTCGACGCCGTGCGCCGGCCGGCTCCCGGTTATTCGGATCCGGGCCTGTCGCATTTTCCCGATCCGGTGTCAAAGGCAATCGATGAAGAGCGGCGGCGCCTCTTCGAGGGCCTGGGAACGATGTACGAAGGTTATTTCGTCCTGACATTGACGTACTTCCCGCCCTTGCTGGCGCAGCGCAAGTTCGTCGAACTGATGTTTCACGACGAGGCGGCAGCGCTAGACCACAAGGCGCGCACGCATTCCCTGATCAACGCCTTCAACCGTGACTGCAGGACGATCGAATCGCGCCTGACCGCGGCGGTAAAAGTCACGCGCCTGCGCGCACAAAAGGTGATGCAGGAAGACGGCACCACCGTCAGCCACGACGATTTTTTGCGCTGGCTGCAGTTTTGCGTGACGGGCATCAGTCAACCGATCCAGTTGCCCGGCAATCCGATGTACCTTGACGTGCTGATCGGCGGCCAGGAGCTGCGCGGCGGCGTGGTCCCGAAGATCGGCCGCAAGTTCGTCCAGACGGTGGCGATCGACGGCTTTCCGCTCGAGTCCTCGCCCGGCATCCTGACGGCCTTGGGGGAGCAGCCGTGCGAGTATCGCTGGTCCTCGCGCTTCATCTTCATGGATCCGCACGAAGCCGTCGCGCACCTCGACAAATACCGCAAGAAGTGGCGGCAAAAAATCCGCGGCTTTTTTGATCAGGTGTTCAACACCAATACCGGCTCGATCGACCAGGACGCCCTGTCGATGGTGGCCGACGCCGAATCGGCGATTGCGGAAGTGAACAGCGGCCTGGTCGCGCAAGGCTACTACACCAGCGTCGTCGTGCTGATGGACGAGAGCCGCGAACGCGCGGAAGCGGCGGCGCTATCGCTGGCAAAAGCGATTCGCCGGCTCGGCTTTGGTGCGCGGATCGAAACGATCAACACGCTCGACGCCTACCTGGGAAGCCTGCCGGGCCATGGCGTCGAGAACGTGCGCCGGCCACTGATCAACACGATGAACCTGGCGGACCTGCTGCCGACCAGTACGATCTGGACCGGCCTCAATTACGCACCGTGCCCGATGTACCCGCCGCAGGCGCCGCCGCTGATGCATTGCGTCACGCACGGCTCGACGCCGTTCCGCTTCAACCTGCACGTGCGCGACCTTGGCCACGCACTCATGCTGGGCCCGACGCGCGCCGGCAAGTCGACGCACTTGGCCATGATCGCCCTGCAGTTCCTGCGCTACCAGGGCATGTCGGTCTACAGCTTCGACAAGGGCATGTCGATGTACCCGACCACTAGGGCAGTCAAAGGCAACCATTTTATTGTCGCGGCCGACGACAGCCGGCTCGCTTTCTGCCCGCTGCAGTTCCTCGGCACCAAGGGCGACCGCGCCTGGGCGATGGAGTGGATCGACACCATTCTTGCGCTCAATGGCGTCCACACGACGCCAGCGCAGCGCAACGAGATCGGCACCGCGATCGTGAACATGCATGAAAGCGGCGCCCGTACCATGTCCGAATTCAGCCTGACGATCCAGGATGAGCCGATCCGTGAAGCGCTAAAACAGTACACGGTCGACGGCATGATGGGGCAGCTGCTCGACGCCGAGCTGGACGGACTGGAACTGTCCAGGTTCACGACTTTTGAAATCGAGGACCTGATGAATTTGGGCGAGAAGTTCGCGCTGCCGGTGTTGCTATACCTGTTCCGCCGCATCGAGCGCAGCCTGCATGGCCAGCCCGCGGCGATCCTGCTCGACGAAGCCTGGATCATGCTCGGGCACCCGGTGTTTCGCGACCGGATCCGCGAGTGGCTCAAGTCGTTTGCCAAGAAAAACTGCGTTGTCGTTCTGTCGACGCAGAGCCTTACCGACGCCGCCAACAGCGGCATTCTCGACGTGATCGTGGAGTCGACCGCCACCAAAATCTTCCTGCCCAACGTGTACGCCCGGGATGACGACACGGCGGCCCTGTACCGCCGCATGGGGCTCAACGAGCGCCAGATCGACATCATTGCCAGTGCCATACCGAAGCGGCAGTACTACTGCGTGTCCGAAGGCGGCCGCCGCCTGTACGACCTGGCGCTGGGGCCGCTGGCCCTCGCGTTCGCCGGGTCGACCGACAAGGAGTCGATCGCCGAGATCGGGCGGCTCGAAGCGAAGTTTGGCGACGCCTGGGTGCATCAGTGGCTGGCCTCGAAAGGGCTCAGGCTTGGCGACTACGCGGCGGTGGCACCACCGAAGGACCAACAACATAACAATCAAGGGGTAACGGCATGAACATGAATATCGCAGAAGCGATCAGGAACCTGATGGTCAAGCGGCCCGCGGGCGATCAGCGCGAACAACGCGGCGATTCGGCGCCGGTTGTAGGCGGGCGCCGTGAAGCGGAAAGCGAAAACCCGTACGTGTCCGCGCGCCGGACCTGGAACGACCTGACCGCGGCCAGCGCCGCGAGTCGCCAGATGTGGCAGCTCATGGGGTTGCTGGCGATGCTGATCTCTCTTGCCGGCGTGGGCGGCATGATCTATATCGGCAGCCAATCAAAATTCGTGCCCTACGTCGTCCAGGTAGACAAGCTTGGCCAGGCAGCGGCCGTGGCGCCGGCGGAGCGTGCCGCCGTGGCCGATCCTGCCGTCGTGCGGGCTAGTGTTGCGGCATGGATCGGCGACGTGCGGATGGTGACGCCGGACGTGGCGTTGCAGCGCAAGGCCGTGTTCCGCGCGTACTCGATGTTGGCGCCGAACGACCCGGCAACCGCCAAGGCCAACGAATGGCTCAACGGGACTGCGGACAGCAGCCCGTTCAAGCGCGCCGAGAAGGAAACGGTCAGTGTCGAGATCGACACCGTCCTCGCGCAGACACCCGACACCTGGCAGGTCGACTGGATCGAGACGGCGCGGGACCGGCAAGGCGTCCTGAAAGGCCAGCCCCAGCGCTGGCGCGGCCTGGTGACGGTCTACACCGTGCCGGCAGCAGCCGACACAACCGAACAGCAGATGCGCGACAACCCGCTGGGAATCCACGTGCGCAACTTCGCCTGGTCGAAACAAATTTAAGGGGAGCAATTTCATGAGCAAGCACGTGATGGCGATGATTCTGGCCGCCGCGCCGCTATTTGCGCTGACGGCCACTGATACTGCCGCTGCCGGCGCGCAGCAAACCACGGCGGCCGGCGATACTACCGCTGCGGGAGCTAAGCAAACGAAGAATGGCGCCAGACCTGCGGCGCCGCAAAGGGATCCGGCCGACGCCTATTTTTCCAAAAAGACGCCGAAGCTGACAGCCCAGGAAAAATCGGCTCTGGCGATCGCGCAGAAGTGGCAGGCGGCCAGCAGGACCGGCATGAAGCCGGTGGCCGGCAATGACGGCATGGTGCGCTTCGTCTACGGCTCGCAGCAGGTCAGCATCGTGTGCGCGGTGCTTCAAGCCTGCGACGTCGAGCTGCAACCGGGCGAACAGGTGAACAACCTGAACGTCGGCGATCAGCGTTTCATCGTCGAGCCGGCATTGAGCGGTTCGGGAGCGACTGAAGTGCAGCATCTGATTCTCAAGCCGCAGGACGTCGGCCTCGATACGACCCTCGTCGTCACTACCAACCGCCGCGCGTATCACATGAAGCTGCGTTCGCACCGGAGCGAATACATGGCGCGGATCGGTTTCATCTTTCCCGAAGATGCGCTGGCCAAGTGGGATGCAGTCAAGCTGCGCGAGGCGAAGCTGCAACAGGATCAGACCATCCCGCAAACGAAGGAGAACATCGGCGACATGAGTTTCGCGTACGACGTCAAGGGCTCCGCTTCCTAAAAACCGGTTCGGGTTTACAACGATGGCGTCAAGACGGTCATCCAGATGCCGGCCGCAATGGCCCAGACCGAGGCGCCGACCTTGCTTGTAGTGCGCAAGGACGGCGGGCTGTTCAGCGATGACGAGACAGTCATGGTGAACTACCGCGTCCATGGCGACCGCTACATCGTCGACACCGTTTTCCAGAAAGCGATCCTGATTGCCGGCGTCGGCAAAGGGCAGGACCGCGTGACGATCACCAGGGAGAAATGAGATGCGCACATTCATTTTCCCGATTCTGCTGCTGGCCGGCGTCGCAGGCTGTGCGACGACGTCGACGCCGGAAAAATACGGCAGCTTCGTCACTGGCACCAGCCCGGCGAATGAAAAGATTGTCGTCGACGATGTCATGAAAAGACTGGTGACGACGTACCCGCCAGCGCACACGAGACTCGATCTGCAGCATGTCGCCAGCGACGCGTTCGGTACTGTCTTAGTGGCCTCGATGCGCGCCAAAGGCTATGCGCTGGGCGAGTACAAAGCTCAAGCGGCGGTGGCGGTGGCGATGCCGGCTGGCGCCTACACCTTCGCCTACGTTTTCGATCAGCCGGCCGGCACCGACCTGTACCGCGTTACTCTGCTCGTCAACAATCAGGCGTTGTCCCGGGTGTACGAAACCAAGGGCGGGGCGATCGTCCCGGCCGGCTATTGGGTGCGAAAGGAGTAACGGGCCATGGGCGCGATTTCAGAAGACCAGATGCTGCCGGATGCCTCGCCGGGCATACCGTCCGGCGGGATTCGCCGGGTGAACAATATGCCGGTCTACATTGTGGGTACCCTGATTGCTGTCTTTCTGCTCATTATGGTTTTGGTGGCAATGGACCGGGCGAAAAACCAGAACCGGTCGGCCGAACAGCAGCAAGTCAAGGCCGGCACCACAACGATGTTCGCCAAGGAACTGGCGGGTGATCGAAAGGACGGCATCATCCAGGCGCAGGCGGGCGCGGCGCCTGCCGGGCCGGATCTGGCAGCAGCTGGCCAGCCGGGCAGCATTCCGATTGCCAGACCGGTGAACCTCGATCTGCCGCCGGCGCCGCCGACATCGCAGGGTAATTTTGTACAAGGACAAGGGCAGGGGCAGGGGTCGCGCAGTGCCGGCGACGAAGAGGCTGCCCGCCTGCACATGATGAAGCTGCAGAAGTTCGATGAGGCCGCAAAGGCCAGGACCAGTATCCAGGTCGGCGTAGCGCGCAGCCCCGGTTCGGCTCCTGGTGCCGGCGCCGCGCCAAGCAGGGCGCCGGCGAGCAACGACGAGACGCTGGCACGTCTGGCGGCCGTGCGGCAGCAGATAGAGGCGGCAACCCGGGATGACCCGACGGCCGCCTACCAGGCTCGCGTGCAGCAGCTGCAGCAGCTTCAACTTTTGCAGGCTGGTGCGGCGGGAAGTGCTGGCGGGGCTGGGGTTGGCCGGGGCGGCGGCGCCGCGCCGCAGCTCGTCCAGGCCAACGCTGCTCGCAACGATGTAAGCAACTATGCCGGCGCCGGCCAGGGCGACCGGTGGCGCCTGGAATCCCAGCCGGAAGCGCCGCGCACGCCATACGAGTTGCGCTCCGGCTTCGTCATACCCGCGCTGCTCATATCGGGAATCAATTCGGAGCTGCCAGGCACGATCATGGCCCAGGTCAGCCAGGATGTCTACGACACGCCGACCGGGAAGTGGAAGCTCATACCGCAAGGCTCCCGACTCCAGGGCAGCTATGCCAGCGAGGTCGTTTATGGCCAGTCGCGCGTTCTTGTGGCGTGGCAGCGCATCATCTTCCCCGATGGGAAGGCAATGGATATCGGCGCTATGCCAGGCGCTGACAGCGCCGGCTACTCCGGCTTCAGAGACCAGGTCAACAACCATTACCTGCGTACCTTCGGTTCGGCTTTTCTCATGTCGGCGGTGACGGCCGGGATCGCCAAAAGCCAGCCGCAAAGTACGCCGTTCGGCAGCCCGAGCTTCGAGAGCGCGCTCAGTCAGGCTGTAGGCCAGCAGCTGGGGCAAGTAACAGCCCAGCTCATCGCCAAAAACCTGAACATCTCACCGACGCTGGAAATACGGCCGGGCTACCGTTTCAATGTCATCGTTACCAAGGACATGACGTTTTCCAAGCCGTACCAGCCCTTCGATTATTGACGCCAAGGAGAGAAATCATGAAAACGAGAGGTTGTCCTGTTTTAGCCGCTAAAGCCGCGGCGATTGTAGCGTTGGCTGCCGGGATCGGAGCCGTCGCGCCGGCATCGGCGCAGCTGGCGGTAATTGATATAGCAACCGTCAAGCAAACTACCGTTTCGGCTTTGGAAAACGTCGCGCAGACTGCCAAACAGATCCAGCAGTATCAGACGCAGTTGCAGCAGTACGAAAACATGCTGCGTAATACGGCCGCGCCGGCGGCGCACATCTGGGACCAGGCCCAAACGACGATGAACGCGCTGCGCGGCTCGATCGACACGCTGAACTACTACAAGGGCAGCCTGGGCAGTGTCGACGCCTACCTTCGCCAATTCAAGGATGCGAGCGGCTACCGGGCATCGCCATGCTTTTCGGTGAACGGCTGCACCCAGGTCCAGTGGGACGCCATGATGGCGTCAGAACGACTGGGATCGGAAGCACAGAAGCGGGCGAACGATGCCCTGTTCAGGGGCCTCGATCAGCAGCAGGAAGCGATGGTGGTGGACGCACGGCAGCTGGAGCGGTTGCAGTCCTCGGCGCAGGGCGCCACCGGCCAGGTGCAGGCCATCGGCTACGCCAATCAGCTCGCAAGCCATCAATCGAACCAGCTTCTCCAGATCCGGGCGCTTCTAATTGCGCAGCAGAGCGAGATTGCAACGCGCAACCAGGTCATGGCGGATCGCGAGGCCAAAGAGGCGGCTGCAGCCGAGTCCATCCGTAGAGGTACTTTTACCCGTACGCCTGTTACACGGGCTTTCTAAGGACTAAATGATGAATACGAACAGCGTAACCGTGCTTGTCATGTTGATTGCAGCGGTACTCCTTCACGGCTGCAATCGGCCCGTGGAAGTTACGACCAGGCCTTGCGACCAGTTGGGAAGGACTACCGACCCAAAACTTGAAGCCGAGCTAAAAGACAAGTGCGGTCATGGTGGGCCGGCATTTAAACCGACTCCAAAAACCAGGACGTATTAAGGAGCTGACATGAATAAGCCAGCCACTGCAATACAACTCCTTCCGTGGTTGCTGTTCCTATGGCTGGCGTTTTTTTCAGATCAAGCCTTTGCTGCAGTCGATAGTGTAGGGGTTTTGAACAACGTTCTGCTTAAATTCGAGACGGCATCGGACACTTGGAAAACGATCCTGATTACCAGGGCCACGTGGTTGTTTTGGCTCTTGGTTGTAATCAGCATGGTGTGGACATTCGGATTCATGGCCTTGCGCAAGGCCGATCTTGGCGAGTTCTTTGCCGAATTTATCCGGTTCACCATATTTACCGGTTTCTTCTGGTGGTTGCTTCTCAATGGTCCACAATTTGGGGTTGATATCATCAAATCACTCCGAATGATCGGTGCCCAAGCATCAGGATTGCCGAACGATTTGACGCCTTCCGGCATTGTTGACATAGGCTTCGATATATTCTTCAAGGTGCTAGATCAATCGACAGTCTGGAAGCCGATGGACAGCTTGTTCGGAATGCTGCTCGGCGTGACCATTTTGCTCCTGTTCGCTTTAATCGGAGTCAACATGCTGTTGCTGCTCGTAAGCGGATATTTCTTCGCTTATGCCGGGATTTTCATCCTCGGTTTTGGCGGCTCAAAATGGACTTCGGAAATGGCTATCGGCTATTACAAGTCGATCCTAAACATAGCCCTTCAATTGATGGTGATGGTACTTATTATCGGCGTCGGCAGATCATTCATAGATGAATACTACGCGGCCATGAGTGCGGGCATTTCATTGAAGGAAATGGGTGTGATGGTAGTTGTAGCAGCAAGTATGTTGTTTCTGGTTGCGAAAGTCCCGCCCCAGGTCGGCGCGCTTGCGGGCGGCACGACCGGCAATCTTGGTTCGAACTTTGGGGTAGGCGCGGCCGTGGGTGCCGCGGCCATGGGTGCTGCGGCCATTGCATCGGCCGGAGCTGCGATAGCGGCCGGCGCTGCCGGTGCTGCGGGCGGCGTACAAGCGCTCATGGCCGCTTACTCGAAGGCCAGCGCTGCCGAGAGTGCCGGCGGTGGCGCCAGCTCCTTGCTGGCCGCGGCCGGTGGAGGGGCCGGTGGTGATGCAGGCGGCGGCGGTAGCGCGCTCGCGGCGGCAATGGGAGACTCAGGGGCCAACTCGTCTGGGGCCGGGACGTCCGGCGCCGGCAGCTCTGGCACTGATTCGACCGGTTCAGGCAGCGGCGGCATAAGGGCAGGCGCAGACAGTGGCGGCACTTCGGGAAGTAGCAGCACAACTCCAGGGGCGCAAGGTACGGGCGGGCCAGGCAGCAGCGCTGGTGAGGGATCTCCGAAGGAAGTCAAGAGAGGTGGGAAGCTGGCTGCAGCAGGCACGATGGCGGCACGAGCTGGCAAAGTAGCAGCGGGTACGGCCGCGAATCTGGCGGTCGGTTCATGGGATGTAGCCAAAGGCAAGGCTGCGGATTTGAAGGTCGGGGCGATTGAACGAATCGGCGAGACAACAGGCGGCAAAATAGCTGCAGCAATAGAAGCCCGGGGTGCTATGGCAAAGGCGGCGAAATTCGGCGAGGACAGCCTCTCGGCGGCGGCCGATGACAAAGCGGTGGATGCAGAGGCGGAAGTAGCGGCGTTCCGAGACCGCGGGTCCAGGTCGTCGTAGTCGGTCAACAAAAGTGTTATGCCTTTTCTCGATCTTCCGCCCCAAATGCAAGAGCGAGTCGTCTGTTCAATCTCTGCAGCGGGCAAGTACGAGGTGCCGGCGAACATAGTTCTGGCAGTAGCGGAGAAAGAGGGTGGCAGGCCTGGCCAGTGGGTGCGCAATACCAACGGAACGGATGACGTTGGTGCCTTACAGTTCAATACGGGATATTTGCGCGGGCTGGGGCAGTATGGGATTACTGCCCAGCACGTTGCGGCGGCCGGGTGTTATCCATACGACCTAGCGGCGTGGCGACTCCGAATGCACATCAAGAACGACACCGGAGATATATGGACGCGCGCGGCGAACTATCACTCGCGTACAAGTCGGTTCAATTCCACATACCGGGTCGACTTGATCCGCCGGGCGCTAAAATGGGCGGACTGGCTCGAGGCCAGGTTTCCAACACATGATGTGCTCGCGTCTGCAATGCCGCCTCGCTTTGCACGGTCGACGTCGGCCACTGTCGCTGTACTACCTGAGAAGACACGCCACACAGCAAGCCCAACAAGCCCAACTGTGCCGACCTCCAGTTATGTCCCGCGCAAGCTGCTCATCAGCGGCCAACCATAAGACCAGAATCGGCATTGGCTAATGCTGGGACTATGGCCGGGCTCACATCATCGATAATTTAGCGGCTAAAAAATCTTGTTTGATCGATTCGATATAAGCGTCATTACCCGTTTCCAAAGTTGCGGCAATAGCAGCATACTTAAAACATTTTCATTATATCGAAATTTTTCTGGGAGATTAAGATGAGTAACCGTATGTTGCACATGATTTCGCCGGGGCGTTACGACGACGTTGCGGCAATTGTTGGCGATGTCGAAGCGCTCCTGAAGCTTCGTAACGCCCTTGACGATGCGATATTGACTGGGACAGGCGGCACCTTCTTGTTCCAGTCAGACGGGGAGGGCTATTCCTTTGCGATCGTGCGAGTCGAAGACATGTACCCAGTACACACGACTTATGCGGGCGAAATCAACCCCGTGCGCTCGGGGCGAGAAACGGTCAGCCTGCGCGGCGTGCCGAATTTTTTGCAAGCGCTATGCAAAGCGGCGCTGCTCAGTGCGCTGCCAATACCGCGATTTCTTGAACCGAAGCAAAGCACCTAGCCTGTCGTAGTGGAAAGCAAATTTGGGTTTTGTCGCGTTGTTCGGCAAAAGGCGGAATTTTCTAGAAACGCCACTGTGCCCTTCAAACTGGACGGACTTGTCCTGCCAACGCATAAAATTGGTCGGCGAATGACGTTTCATTGGCGCCATTGGTAGCGAACTGGCCCTTGCGGATCATGTGCATGAGCTCGATGCCGGCGAGCACGCCGCCGGCAGAGCGGAACGATTTGAAGTTGAGCATCGGCCTGGTCACCCGCTTGATGGCGCGATGGTCTTGCTCGACAATGTTGTTGAGGTATTTGACCTGGCGCACCACGATCGGCACGCCGCGGCCGGCGTTGATCGCGTCGATGGCCGCCTTGTTGGCGCCGCTCTTGTCCATCGCGATCTTCTTGGGCTCGCCGTTCATTTGCATGGCCTTGTCGAAAAAGCGCTTTGCCGCAGCCATGTCGCGCTTTGCGGTCAGCAGAAAGTCGGCGGTCTTTCCCTGCTTGTCGACAGCGCGACCCGCCATTGAGCCATTCAAATTGGCCAATCGGGGGGCGTCTCAGAATTTTCGAGAAGATCAGGCGGTTTTAACCTCGCTCAACAGATCGGGGTGACGATCCAGTAGCTTGAATAATTTGACCAGTGCCAGCGACGGCTTGGTCTTGCCGTTCTCATACCGCGAGAAGGCATTGACGCCGCCGCCAAAGAGTTCAGCGGCTTGCCGCTGATCGAGGTCGAGCTTTCTCCGCACCCTGGCTATGTAGTCGGGATCGACGTAGGCGGCATTCACCTGCCGTTGAAATACACCGATCATTTCGCTGTAACGGTCGCCATGCTCACGGTTCAAGACGATCTCACCGCAAGCAGGGCAAAAATCGCCCGTCACCGCTGGGATGGTGGTGTTTTCGCCCTTATAGGTGTAGGGCGTGTCGCGCGTGTCGTGGATCAGTTCCGCCGCGCCGCAGCATGGGCATTTCATAGTCATAGCTCCTTGAAGGAAACGATCAACACTTCATCAATGACGGTTAGTTTTAGGTACACCTCATCGCCGCGAGCAGTCTTGGTGCTGTACACGTCCTGCCAGACACGATGGTCGGCATGGGTCGTCATGCTCTTGTAGAAGTCGGTGGATCTGAGCGACAAGACAACAGCGCACATCCCGGCCAGGTCGTTGATGCCAAGCTCGCGCGCTCCATTGAAGGCGCTGGCTGTGGCTCTGACCTGACCGGCCTCTATTAAGGCTTTGACGATGGGCAGCTTGCAGTGTGGGGCACCTTTTTCCATGCACCCATGGTAACCTAATCAGTTAATTTGTCAAGTAGGTTAATGACTGGATTTTTGGCGGTTCCAGCATAGTCTTTAAATTCCGTTTTCTGTGACGCCCCCAAGGGCTCGCCAAAAGGGCTTAACCGTGTTTTACGTTCCACTGCACCTCAAACCCCAATTTCTGGCGTTCATAGGGGCTGAACAGTCACTGCCTCCTTTCACAGTAGTTACTGACTAAGAGGCGGTGAAAGAGCAGAACGATTCGCGGCCCACGAAAAATTTTTCGCCGTCCGCGAACCCAAATGCAGCGATATCGCCTCTTAGCTGGTGAGGATATTCCTCAACCATTCATCTTTTAGGAGAACCGCATGAAGACCCAACTGAAACTGGCCACACTGGCCGCTTTAACCGCCGCAACCCTCGCCTTGCCCGCAGCGGGCCAAAACACTACCACAGCGCCGGCCAAGTGCGCACCCAACGCCATGATGAAATGTGGTGCCAAGTGCGCGCCGAAATGCCATGCGAAAAAGCACACTGTCAAAAAGGCCGCCAAGTGCGGGGCCAGCAATTGCGCCCCCAAACGTGGTCCAAAGTGCGGCCCCAAGTGCACACCCAAGAACTGACCTTCATGACGGTAGCGCGGCCACGTTTGCTCCAGCCCGACGCCCGTCTGGCGGCGGCCAGACTGCGCCTATTGGATACCTACGCGGGCCTGGCCGAGCGTGGCGCGCACCTGTTGGGTCGGTTGCTGGCTGGCCAAGCCCCGCAGCAGTGGGCGCACTACCCGGAAGATGATGCCATCGACAAATCCAGCGGCTACCAATGGTTTTATCACTCGCACAGTCCCGAGGATCGACATGGTGCGGTGGAGCATGGTCACATTCACCTATTTGCCAGAAGACCCTTATGGGGAAGAAGGCTGCAATCAAGGCCGGAACGCGCCTTCGCCGAGCTGTGCGACAACCCGTCTGCCAATTCGACGACGCGACATCTGCTCACTATCGGGTTCGACCCGAAGGGATTACCCATCTCGCTGTTCACTGTTAACAGTTGGGTGACGGGCGACTTGATGCTGGGGGGAGACTTGAGCCTGGAACTGCTCTCGTCAATGAAGCTCGACACCGGGCATCCCGAAATCGATGCTGTCATCGAGTCGGTCACCCGGCTATGCGAGCCGGAGTTGCGGGAATTGATGTGGCGGCGAGACGACGCCCTGCGGTCGCATCCTGCTGCCGACAAGCTGCAAGACGAAGCGCTGGAACTGCTTTCGGAAGTCCGCATTGATCTGGACGCGAAGTTATCTGCTTTCATGACGGATTAGGTACTCGGAAGGGCGTGGTTCAAAAAGGCCCATTTTTGGGTAACACCGACGAACGAATTACTTTCAATTAATCAATGGAATTTTAGTTTTCCGGCAGTGATTCCTGGCGGCGAAATGCTTCCGGTTGCTCAGGCTCGCAGCGGCTGAGCAACCGGAAGCAGAGGAGCGTGAACCCTGCTGGGAAGCGTAGAGCACTCGCCGCCGCCTGGGGCCGCGCATGCTTTGTGGCAGGCAAGCGAGATACCCGGTATTTCGACTATGATGAAAAGCATGCGTCAGTTGCACGATGTCTCCTCTCGGCACGGAAGATAACGGCAGGCGCCGCCGTGGCAATGCGAACGTTGCTGCTGCCGGCTGGGCATCGGAGTTGAGTTCGTTTTGGCAGGGTGTACGCATGATTGATACACGACGAAAAAGTACCGCCGCCGGTATATACGCTGCGGCAGCACCAACAGATAAACGGATTTAGGAGAACCGGATGATCGCGGAAAAAATTGGTTTTCTCGGATTGGGCAGCATGGGTGCACCGATGGCGCGCAACCTGCTCAACAGTGGCCTTGCAGTCACTGTCTATAACCGTACCCGGACCCATGCCGAGACCTTGAGCTTGGACGGCGCCGAGATCGCCGATACGCCGGCCGGCGCTATCGTCGAAGGCGGTATCGCCATCACGATGCTGGCCCACGACGCCGCACTCGAAGCGGTCACGCTGGGCCCTGACGGCATCCTGGAAAAGCTTGGCAAGGGAGGATTGCATATCTCGATGAGCACGGTCTCGCCCGAAACATCGAAAAAGCTCGCTGCGCTGCATGCTGCGAACGGCAGCCTGTTCCTGAGTGCCCCGGTGTTTGGCCGTCCCGAAGCGGCGGCGGCAAAAAAGCTCTGGATTTGTCAGTCCGGCAGCGGCGAGGCCAAGCAAAGGGCGGAGGCCATTCTCGACATACTGGGCCAGGGCATCCATGATTTTGGCGACGACCCGGGAGCGGCGAACGTAGTCAAGCTGTCAGGCAATTTCATGATCCTGGCCGCCATTGAAAGCATGGCCGAAGCGCAGGCGCTGGCTGAAAAGAATGGCATCGACCGCGCCGCGCTGGCCAGTTTTTTCGGGCAAACCATTTTTTCCTGTCCGATCTATCAAAACTACGGTCGCACCTTGGCCGAGCGCGCGTATGAGCCAGCTGGCTTCAAGCTCGCACTGGGCATGAAAGATGTCCGTCTGGTGCGCGACGTGGCCGAAGCGGCCATGGTCGCGATGCCGTTGGCCGACCTGCTGCATGCCCGCCTGCTCACCAGTCTGGCGAAAAAACGCGGCAACCTGGACTGGACCGCGATCGAACTGGTCACGGCCGAGGATGCGGCGCTACGCTCAATGACTGCTGCAAATTGACCCTGGCCGGCATCGGTGGCACGTTTGATGGCCGAAGGCATCACATCACAAGTGCCAACGAGGCGCCGCTGACCCGGAGCCTTCCATTTGGTGCTATCGCGTTTTCTTCACATTTTTGAGACTTTGGCCATGAATGATTCATCGACCTACACGCCACCCAGGATATGGACAGCCGACAAGGAGAGCGGCGGTCGCTTCGCCAGCATCAACCGTCCAATCGCCGGCCCGACCCGTGAACAGGCACTGCCGACAGGAGTTCATCCGCTGCAACTCTATTCGCTAGGCACGCCCAATGGTGTCAAGGTGACGGTAATGCTGGAAGAGCTGCTGGCCGCCGGACACAGCGGTGCCGAGTACGACGCCTGGCTGATCCGGATCAACGAAGGCGATCAGTTCGGCAGTGGTTTCGTTGACGTCAACCCGAACTCCAAGATACCGGCGCTGCTCGACTGCAGCGGAGCAGCGCCGGTCCGTGTGTTCGAGTCCGGCGCGATTCTAGTGTATCTGGCCGAAAAGTTTGGTGCGTTTCTGCCCTCGAATGGCGCAAGACGTGCCGAGTGCATGTCGTGGCTGTTCTGGCAGATCGGCAGTGCCCCCTTTCTCGGCGGCGGTTTCGGCCACTTTTACGCGTACGCCCCGACGAAGATTGAATACGCAATCGATCGCTACGCCATGGAAGTCAAACGCCAGCTGGACGTACTGGAGCGGCGCCTTGCTGACAGTGCCTATGTCGCGGGCGATGAATACAGCATCGCCGACATGGCGATCTGGTCCTGGTATGGCAGTCTGGCCAAAGGTGAGCTGTATGACGCGGGAGAGTTCCTGCAAGTTCAGCAGTACCGTCACGTACAACGCTGGACTGAGCAGATTGCCGAGCGCCCGGCCGTGCAGCGAGGACGCATGGTCAACCGGACCACGGGCGATCCGTCCAGCCAATTGCACGAACGCCATGACGCGAGCGATTTCGACACCAGGACGCAGGACAAAATGCCGCGCGAATGATCCCAGCGGGCGAAATGGCCTTTTCTTCCGACCCCGCTGCAGCACATCCGGTCTGGCGCCAGTCTGGCAGGCGTAGATGAGCGCGTGCAAAACCTGGGGAGATGATACGTGAAAACACTCAGCGGAGTTCTTTGCGGTTTCTCATGTGGCCGATTTCCGTCGCTTCGCGACAGCCTTGTAGCAATACAATCGCATTTGAACAGCACGGATGATCAGTCAGCCTCCCCAGGTCTTGCACACTTTCCACTACTTGTGGGGGTCGCGGACGACCTTCTTGGCGCCTCCGTAGAGCATCTTTTTGCAATTTATTTTTTTAATTTATCCAACGACGAAAGTATCCAACATGAAAATTTACGACTACGAAGGCTTTCCCAATCCGGCCCGGGTCCGCATCGCGCTGGCCGAAAAAGGTGCGACCGAAAAAGTACAGTTCGTGCATGTGGACGTGATGAAAGGCGAGCATCGCCTACCCGCGTTCGTCAGCAAGAATCCGAGTGCGTCGGTACCTGCGCTGGAGCTCGACGATGGAACCTTCATCAGCGAGTGCTCTGCCATTACCGAGTACATCGACCACGCGTTCGAGGGCATTTCGCTGACCGGCAAGACTGCCAAGGAGCGTGCCGTGATCCACATGATGCAGCGTCGCGCGGAACAAGGTGTGATGGACGCAGTGGGCGCGTATTTTCATCACGCCACGCCGGGCCTTGGCGCACTCGAGCTGTACCAGAACAAGGAATGGGGCATGAAGCAACATGAACGTGCACTGTCGGGCATGCAATACTTCAATGGCGTGCTGGCCACCCAACCGTTCGCCGCCGGTGAGAATTTCTCGGTTACCGACATCACGCTGTTTGTCGGTCTGTCGTTCGCGGATTTCGCCAAAATCGCCATTCCGGCCGACTGCACCGCACTGCTCGCCTGGCGCGCCCGCATGGCCAAGCGTACCAGCATGGGTGGCACCGGCAGTTGATCGACCGGTTCGTACAACGCAAGACAACGACGGAATCCACACATGAACATCAATGCCGATTTCAGTCAGCGCGTCGTCATGCACGGCGCGACCATGCCCTGGATGGATTCTCCGGTCGCGGGCGTGCAGCGCCGGATGCTCGATCGCATCGGCGACGAAGTTGCGCGTGCGACCACGATCGTCCGCTACGCACCGGGTAGTCAGTTCACGGCGCACACGCATGGAGGTGGCGAAGAATTCATCGTGCTCGACGGGGTGTTCCAAGATGAACACGGCGACTACCCGGTTGGCTCCTACATCCGTAATCCCCCCACCAGCCGACATACGCCGGGTTCTGCACCGGGCTGCTCCATTTTTGTCAAGCTCTGGCAATTCGCGCCGGAAGACCGTACCCATGTCATCGTCGACATGAACAAGATGGGAAAGCTCGACGTCCCGACGCGTCCCGGCGTCGCGGTCACGCCGCTGTTCGAGGATGAACGCGAAACCGTCCAGCTCGAGCATTGGCAACCCGGCGCCCAAGTGCAACGGACCTACACCGACGGTGCCGAAATACTCGTTCTGGCCGGCGACTTCACCGATACCGGCGACCGTCTGGACGGCATATCCTGGATGCGCCTGCCACGTGGTGGCCAGCTTGATGCAAGAGCCGGGGACCAAGGCGCCCAGGTGTGGATCAAGCAACGCCACTTGCGCTTCGTCGGCCCCCCGATAATTTCCTGAGCTTTCAGGCAACGGTACTGTCAACGTACTGAATCGAAAAGATGAGCTCTGAGAATCGAGGCTGAACTGCCTGGATCTGGAGAAATAAGCGGGGAAGATTGCAGGATGTTGTCTACACCGGTGACCTCATTCCAGAGTAAAAATGCGTGAGTCCGGACGTGCCGGTACTGCTGTGCCAAGAGGCGGTTGCGCTGACACCGGAAGACATTGTTGATCGGGCCGTGTGCCGACAAAAAGCGCTGTGCATGGCCGGGTGATTTGAAGCGGCGCATCTGTTTTTCTCGTTGCCGCGTCGGTTGGTGCGAGAGTTCGGCCCGGTTGTTCAGGCCCATCGCGTTTGTCCATCCTTTGCGCGGACCCGAGCTGCACGCCCTGCGCCGCATACAGCGAGACTACCCGGCTACGGCCTACGTATTTGTTAGCGAGCGCAAAGCGCCACTCACGACCGATACGGTGCGCAAGATCGTCGCGCGCGCCGGACGCGAAGCCGGCACCACGTTCCAAGTCCATCCGCACATGCTGCGCCATGCCACCGGTTACAAACTGGCCAATGACGGCCAGGACACACGGGGGCGATCCAGCAGTACCTTGGCCACCGGAACATCCAGAACACCACACGCTACACCAATTTGGCGGCGGATCGGTTCAAGGATTTCTGGCGCGATTAACCCACGGCGAAGGGCTTAAATTTTAGATTCGCTCCCATCAGGTGGCCCCGGCGGAATTTTCTGGGGTTTGGGCTTACAACCCCGACTTGCACTGTGCTACTTGTACGCCCTCACGGACGCACGGTTCCCGCCTACGCGGAAACGACGGGGTTGGGCTACCTGGAATAGATACTTCTGCGCGGCGCAGCCATAACCCTGCGCAGCATCGGTTCAAACACTTCCAGCGGCAAGGTCTCCGCATGCGCATCAAACGCCGGGCTATCATACAGCGCGCAGAATTTCGCCGTCTGCTCGTAAAATGGGTGCCCCAGAAAGCGCTCGCGCATATTCCGGTCCAGCCCCAGATGATGGAAGAAATAATACCCCTGGAAAATCCCGTGGTGCTCAACCATCCATAGATTGGCCTCGCTGACAAACGGCTTGAGAATGGCGGCGGCGATATCCGGATGGTTGTTGGACGCCAGCGTGTCGCCAATATCATGCAGCAGCGCGCACACCACATACTCCTCATCCTCGCCGCCACGCAGCGCGCGTGTCGCGGTCTGCCGCGAATGGGTGTAGCGATCCACTGGAAAGCCACCGAAGTCGCCTTCCAGCAGCTGCAAATGGGCCATCACCCGGTCCGGCAAGCCCTTAGTAAACGCCGAAAATTCCGCTGAAATCGCATTCCAGTCATCAGCGGTACTGTCCTGCATGGTGGTGAACGTTGCACGTTGGTTCATCATGACTCCTGTTCGTGTTCAATCGGCCAGCCGCGCCAGCACGGCCTGGCGGAACCCGGTCAGGCGCCCTCCATCGACCACCATGGTATGGCCGGTCACGTAGCGGCTCTCATCGCTGGCAAGGAAATGGTACACCCCCACCAGATCATCCACTTGGGCGATGCGTCCCAGCGCGGACAGCTGCTTGGCCAGTGTGTTGAGCACGTGCGTGGGCGGCAGCATCGGCGTTTTCACCGGGCCGGGCGCCACGGTATTGCAGCGGATCCCGCGCAGGCCCAGTTCCACCGCCGCCGTCTTGGTCATGCTGATGGTGGCGGCCTTGGTGGCGCTGTAGTCGAAGAAGCCTTCGTTCTGCTGCAGCCCGGCGACCGAGGCGGTAGTGATGATGGAGCCGCCGTCGCGCATGTGGCGCGGTCCGTACTTGAGCATATAGTAGGTGCCGTAAAAATTGAGCGCCACCAGTTCGTCGAGCACGGCTTCGTCCGACTCGGTCAGGTGCTTGCCCCTGCCGGGCCGGCCGGCGTTATGGATGATCACGTCGAGTAGGCCAAATTGTTCCTCGGCCTGCGCAAAGGCGGCGATAACATCCTCGCGCTTGCTCACGTCCACGTGCTGAAACACGGCGCCGGCGTCGAGCACCGCTTGCGGCGGCGCCTGAATGTCGGCGATGAACACGCGCGCGCCTTCCCGCAGGAAGCGTTCGCACGTGCCCAGGCCGATGCCCGATGCGCCACCGGTGATAAAGACGGTTTTTCCGTCCAGGCTGAATGCTGGCATGGCGATCCTCTTAATAGTGGGGCAAACGGGTGAACACGGTCACGGGGGGCACGGCGTTGGGGTCGGCGATGATGTCGATGACCACGGACCCCGGCGCGGCCAGCGCACTGGCAATGGCGGCGGCGATATCCGCGGCGCGTTCAACCCGGATGCCCTTCACGCCACAGGCTTCGGCAATCGCGGCATGGTCTACCGGCGCGAAATCGCACACGCCGGTATGGCGCCCGAGTCCGGCGTCTTCGGCGTGCTTCTGGTAGCCGAGGACGGCGTTGTTCATCACCGCAACCACCACCTTGATGCCGTGCCGGCGCGCGGTTTCCAGTTCCGACCAGACGTGGCCGAAGCCGCCGTCACCGACCACGCAGCACACTGGCCGCTCCGGCTGGCCGATGCGCGCGCCCATCGCCATCGGGAAGCCCCAGCCCAGGCCGGCCTGGCCGCGCGGCGTGAGGAAGCGTCGGGTACCCGTGGCGGCGAGGAAGTTGGTCACCCAGATCGACGAGAAGCTGGCGTCGGCGGCGATGATGTGGTCATCGGCAAGCTGCTTTTCCAGCTCCGCCATGAAGCGCTCGGGCCGGATCGGCGCGGCGTCCGAGGTGGTTACAGCCGCGACTTCCTCGCGATGGCTGGCGCGCGCGGCCTGCAGCGTGTTTTCCAGGCCGGCGCGGGCGGCCTTGCGCTGATCCAGGTTGTGAGTCGCCAGTGCCGTGTTGAGCGCCGCCAGCGTCAGTTTGGCGTCGCCTTGCAGCCGCACCGCTTCGTAGTTGCGACCAATTTCCAGCGGGTCCACGTCGATATGGATGTAGGTCGCGCCGCGCGGCAGAAGGGTCCAGGAATCGGTGCCGTTCTGGTTGGTGCGGTTGCCGATCAGGAGTACCACGTCGGCCTCGGTGACCAGTGGCCTGGCGAACTTTGCCATCCCGCGCGTGGCCATGAAATAGCCGATCACGCCCACCGACAGAGGATGGGTTTCATCCACGCTGCCTTTGCCCATGGTACTGGTGGCCACCGGCAGGTGCGCCAGTTCCTGCAGCGCGCGCAGTTCCTGCTGGGCGCCGGAACCGATCACGCCGCCGCCCGCGTACACGATCGGTGCGCGCGCATTGGCCAGCAGCGCGGCGGCCGTGGCGATGTTGATCGGGTCGGCCTGGGTGCGGTCCAGCGGGTAGTGGCCCAGGCAGGCGAAACGCGCCGGCACCGGTTTTTCCTCGCGTTCGTTGAGCAGCGCCATCGACACCAGCAGCACGGCCGGGCCGGGGCGACCGCTGGCTGCGGCGGTAAATGCCATGTCGACGTAATCCTCGATGCGTTCGGCGGTGGTGACCCGGCGTATCCACTTGGCCACGCCCTTGAACAGCTCCATCTGGTCCAGTTCCTGGAAGGCGTTGCGGTCCTGGTTGTCCGGCCCCACGTCCTGCACGATGGCCAAGATGGGCACCGAGGCCGACAGGCACTCGGCAAGGCCAGGCACCAGAAGGGTGGCGGCAGGGCCGTTCTGGGCCGTCACCACGGGCACCTTGCCAGTGGCGCGGGCGTAGCCGTCGGCCATGTAGGTGCCGGAATTCTCCTGGCGGTAGCCGATCTGGCGGATACCCAGGTCCTCGGCGGCCAGGGTCAGGCCGGGCGGATTGCTTTGTCCGAACAGGTACTCTACGCCATGCCTGCGCAGGGCATGGGCGAAGCGCTGCGGCGGCCGCAGCTTCAGCTGTGGCACGTTGGTTGGTTCACTCATGGTTTTCTCCGGCGGTAGGCTAGGGGGTGATCAGCACTTTGCAATGATCGTTGGATTTGCCGAGCAGTTCGAACATGGCTGAGGCCAGTTCCAGGCTGACGGTGGCGGTGACCAGGCCGTCGACGGCGATGCGGCCGTCGGCCAGCATGCGCTGCACGAACGGGAAGTCGGCCGCTTCATAGGCCATTGCAAAGGTGATGCGCAGGCGCTTCATGGCGGCCGAGACCACCGTGAAACTTTCCGGCTGCATACCGGTGCCCACCATGACCAGGTGCGTATGCGGCGGCGCCATGGCGATCAGCTGCGCCAGCATCGGACGGCCCACGCATTCGAAGATGACGCTTGGCTTGCGGCCGGTGCGGCGCTCGTATTCGGCCACCGGATCGGCATGCTGGGCGGCGTCGATGACGACCCCAACGCCGCACTCATGCGCGCGGGTCAGGCGGGCCGGCACCATTTCGCTCACGCCGATGTCGCTGGCGCCGAAAAACCTGGCCCACTTGGCCACCGACAGGCCGATGATGCCGGCGCCGATGATCAGCACACTGGCGCCGGGCGCCACCTGCGCGGTCTTCCACGCGTTCAGGCCGACGGCCAGCGGTTCGACGGTGGCGGCGTCGCGGTCGCTCAGGTTGGCCGGGATTTTCATGGCCAGGCGCGCCATGCAGCTGGAATATTCGGCGTAGGCGCCAGGCATGCGCGGATCGAACCCCTGCATGACGATCTGGCTGCACTGGTCGCCGCGGCCTTCCAGGCAGGCGGCGCAGGCGCCGCAGGCCTTGGCGGGCAGCGCCACCAGGCGGTCGCCGATCTGCCATCCTTCGACCCCAGCGCCAACTTCCACCACCTCGCCGGTGTATTCGTGCCCCAGCACCGTGCCGGCATACAGCAGGCCCGGGACTTCGGCGGCGTGTAGGTCCGAGGCGCAGATGCCGCAGGCCTTGACCTTGAATATCAGCGCGCCCGGCCCGGCGCTGGGCATGGCTACCTCGGCCAGCGCGAGCGGCTGGCCAACTTGCATAAACTGCAGTGCTTTCATGTTGTCTCCTGTTTTTATGTTTTTACAAATCGGGATGAAACGCAGGGATGGCTACTTGTCGAGTCCCCGGAATGCCACGGCGTCGATCGCCGTCATCAACCGGTCTACCGTCAGACCGGGTACGCCGGGCACCCATTTGCCCAGCCAGATCAGCATGCCGATCAGCAGATGCACCACCAGCTCGGGTTCACACTGGATGATGCTGCCATCCTTCATGCCTTCCTGCAGAAATTTGATCAAATGCTGGCGCATCCGCTCGCCCCACGCACCGATGACCTTGCGCTGCGGCGCGTGCAGGTAAGAGAAGTCGCCGAAGTACAACAGTGGTCCGTTGGCCTGCGAGTCGTCCAGCATGTCGCGGATCAGCTGGCGCAGCTTGTGGGCGCCGTTGCCACCGGCGGCGTCGGTGGCCAGCAGCAGGCGTTCAAAACGCTCGAGCGAGTGGCGGTGGCAGGCATACGCCAGCGACAGCTTGTCGGGAAAGTAGTGGTACAGCGTGGCGTCGCGCAGATTGAGCGCGGCGGCGATGTCGACCACGGTGGCTTGCGCATAGCTCCTGCTGTTGATGATTTCGATGGCCACGCGCACGATCTCGCCACGCTTCTGGTCCGACTTGGCGCTTTGCGACACGGCCTTGCTCTTTTTCTCGGTAGCCGGTGCCGGCAGCTTCTTGCTTGTGGTTTTTTTGGTTGTGGTGGTCATTGCTTTTGCTGTGTCTGGTTGTGGTGCGGTAGAAGGTTGTGTTTTCATCTTTATCGCACATTTCGAAAATCTAGTGTTGACTAGATTAGCAAAAGTGATTTTAAATAGCAACAACAGAACATCGATTCACGGTGTCTTAAAAAGAGGAGACAAAAGAAATGCGTAACTCAAAGTTCGTAGGCCTGTTTTCCATGGCGGTCCTCGCCGCCCCGTCGTATGCCCAGCAAGCCGCAGCGCCGGACGACGCCATCCAGAGCATCACCATCACCGCCACCAAGCGCGAAGCTACCCTGCAGGACGTGCCGATCTCGGTGTCGGTCACCAGCCAGGCGACCATCGAGCAGGCCCACATCACCGATCTGATCGACCTGCAATCGGTCGTGCCATCGCTGCAGGTGACCCAGTTCAACGCGGTGGGACAGACTAATTTCATCATCCGCGGCTTCGGTAACGGCTCCGGCAACGACGGTATCGAGAGCTCGGTCGGGGTGTTCGTCGATGGCGTTTACCGTTCAAGAACCTCGTCGGCACTAGACGATTTGCCGGAAGTGAGCCGCATCGAAGTACTGCGCGGACCGCAATCGACCCTGTTCGGCAAAAACGTCTCCAGCGGCGCCATCAACATCGTCACCGTCAAGCCCCAGTTCACGTTCGCCGGCAAGGCCGAAATCGGTATCGGCAGCGACAGCCTGAAGCAGGTCAAGGCATCGATTACCGGGCCGTTCAGCGAGACCATGGCCTACCGCCTGTCGGTCAGCGGCACCCAGCGCGACGGCTACCTGAACAACGAAACCACCGGCACCGGCGTCAATGATCGCGACCGTTCCTCCGTACGCGCCGATTTTTTGTGGAAGCCTGACAACGCCTTGAGCGTGCGGGTGATTGCCGATTACAACCGCATCGCCGAGGTTTGCTGCGGTGCGGTATCGCTCCTGAACGGCCCCGCCACCCAGTTTGTCGGCGCCGCCGCACCGAACGGCCTGGGCGCGAAAGTCAGCAACCCGGCCAACAAATTCGACGACACCATCGTCTTCAATACCGACCCGGTCAACCGCCTGGCCGGCAAGGGCATCTCGGCGCAAGCTGACTGGAAAACCGGCGGCATGACAGTGACCTCGATCACAGCCTACCGCAACCAGACCAACCAGTCCTACCAGGATGTCGACTTCACCGGCGCCGATCTGGCCAACAAGAACCAGGCCAACAAGATTTCGACCTTCACCCAGGAACTGCGGCTCGCCTCCAGCAAGCACAGTGCGCTGGACTGGATGGTCGGTGCGTTCTACCAGAAGGAAAAGCTCGATACCGGCACGGACATCAGCTACGGCACTCAACTGCGCAGCTTTGCCAATGGCCTGAGCGGCGCGGTACCGGCCGCCTTGCTGGGCGCCTTGCCAGCGTCGCTGCGCACTGCGCTGACTGGAAAAACCAATATGTACGCGCTGGAGTTCCTGCAAAGCCTGGTCACCCCGTCTATCGTGCCGGGTTCGACCTACTTCAAGCCAGGGCAGGGCATCCTTGACCACTACAAGATGAACCAGGAATCGTTCTCCCTGTTCGGCAATGCCGACTGGGAAGCGGCCGAGAACCTGACCGTGAGCGCCGGCGTGGCCTTCATGAGCGACCGTAAAAAGGCCTCGTCGGACGTAACGCTGAACGATCCGTTTTCTAGTCTGAATTTGCAAAATGTGCCGCAGTTCCGCGCCATCGGCCTGCCGCCGGCGCTGTACGGCGCGCTGGGCGGCCTGCAGTTCTACTACGGCAATTCGCCGCTGCACGCGCCGGTCAACTTCCCCAACGCCAGCGAATCCGGCACCCTGTCCGGCAGCAAGCTGACCGGTGCCCTGCGGGTCAACTACGACATGGGTCCGTCGAGCATCTACGCCAGCTACTCGACCGGCTGGAAGGCCGGCGCCTTCAATCTGTCCTCGGACAGCCGCCCGTCTGACGCCAACGGCATCGGCCGCACCGCCGCACCGGAAAACGTGGTGCTGTACGAAGCCGGCTGGAAAACCGCCATGCGCAAGGGCTTCCTGACGGTGGCCGTGTTCGACCAGGCGATTAAGGGCTTCCAGTCGAATGACTACACCGGCACCGGCTACAACCTGACCAACGCCGGCAAGGAATCGACCCGCGGCGTGGAAATCGATGGCGCCTACACACCGGAAAAATGGGTCTCCCTGACCGCATCGGCCACTTACCTCGACGCCAAGTACAACTCGTTCCTGCAGGCTGGCTGCGTCAGCTACGATACCGTGCGCTGCGCGGTCAATCCGGCCACCGGCCTGATGCCGGCATCGCGCGACCTGTCCGGCGAGCGTCCGGCCAACATCCCGCGCTTGTCGCTGTCGACCTCCGCAACGTTCTCGCGCGAGTTTGGGGAAGGCTACAGCGGCTACGTGCGCGCGGAATACGACTACAGCAGCCCGACCCAGCTGAGCGCGACCGCGCCGCCATCGATTGCTACCTGGGGCAAGCGAAGCATCAACGCCAGCGTGGGCATGAGCAGCAAACCAGGCCAGTTCGACATCATGCTGTGGGTGCGCAATCTGGCCGATACCCGCACCATCATGGCAGCCTTCCCGACGGTGGCGCAGGCCGGCAGCTACAGCGCCTTCCCGAACCAGCCGCGCATGCTCGGCGCTACCTTGCGCAAGCGCTTTTAAGGAACTGAGATGAAACCTATCGAAACGAGTGCCATCCGGGAAGCGGAGCGCGGCGCGAAAATGTCGCGCAGCGCGCTGGCATGGTCGTGGTATCAGGGAGGACGCGACCCCTATATCACCCTGATCAGCATCTACATCTTCATGCCTTACGTCGCCACCGTCATGATCGGCAACGCGGTCAAGGGACAGGCCATGATCGCCGGCTTTTCGCTGCTGGGCGGTGTGATCGCCGCGCTGACGGCGCCGTTTCTGGGCGCCGCGGCGGACCGCATGGGGCGGCGCTTGCCGCCGCTGAAAATCATGTCGCTGCTGTTTGCCCCGCTGGTGGCAGTGCTGTGGTTTGCCAGGCCTGACGGTTCCGGACTGAGCGTGACGGCGGTGCTGGGCATAACAGTGCTGCTGTCGCTGCTGTTTACCTACAGTGAGGTGATGCACAACGCGCTGATGCCGTTCGCCGCGCAGAACCGGGCCGACGATGGGTCCATGTCCGGCCTCGCGCTTGCGCTGGGCAACGTGGTGTCGGTGGGCGCGCTGGTGTTCGTGCTGTGGGCCTTCGCTTTGCCGGGCAAGGTGCAGTGGTCGCTGGTGCCGGCGGCGCCGCTGTTCGGGCTCGATGTGGCGCTGTCGGAGCCCAGCCGCGTCGCCGCGCCGATCGCGGCCGCGCTGTTTGCATTTGGCGTGATTCCCATGTTCCTGTTCTGCCGCGACGCGCCACCTTCCAATGTCGGCTTCTGGCGCGCGTTGAAGGACGGCGCGCGTGACCTGAAGGTGCTGGTCAAGAGCGTGCGCCAGCACCGCGACGTGGCGGTGTTCCTCGGTGCGCGCATGCTGTACTCGGACGCGCAGATTGCCCTGATCCTGTTCAGCGGTATCTACGCGGCAGGGGTGATGCACTGGGGCGTGCTGCAGATGACCGCGTTCGGCGTGCTGATGAGTTTTTTTGCGGCGCTGGGCGGTTTGCTGGCGTCCGTGCTGGACCGCGTCCTCGGCCCCAAGCGCGCGGTGCAGCTGGAGATCATCGGCACCATTATCGGCCTGGTGACGCTGCTGGGCGTGTCGCCGGCCGGCATGAAGTATGTCTTTACAACCCAGGCCAACGCGGCGCCGCTTTGGAATGGCCCGGTGTTTACTACCTTGCCGGAGCTGGTGTTCCTCGGGCTGGGCGGCATCGTGGCGGTGTTCAATACGGCGATCTTTGCCTCCAGCCGTACCTTCATCATGCGGATGATGCCGGCCGGGCAGTCAGGCGCCTTCTTCGGCCTGTATGCCTTGTCCGCCACGGCCACCGTGTGGCTGGGGCCGCTGGTGGTGAAGACCACGGTCAGCACCTTCCAGAGCCAGCAGGCTGGCAATGTCGCCATCGCCATCCTGATGTTCATCGGCCTGCTGCTGGTCAGCCTGGTGCGCGATAACGGCCAGCGCCAATAAAGGAAACGCCTCATGGCCACCGAAAATGTAGATGTATTGATTGTCGGCGCCGGTGTATCCGGTATCGGCATGGCCTGCACGCTGGAGCGCGACTGTCCCGGCTTGCGCTATGCGGTGCTGGAACGGCGCCAGAACGTGGGCGGCACCTGGGATCTGTTCCGCTATCCCGGCGTGCGCTCGGATTCGGACATGTTCACCTATGGCTACCAGTTCCGCCCTTGGCGTAACTTCAAGGTGCTGGCCGAAGGGAGCACCATTCGCGACTACCTGGCCGATACTGCGCGCGAATACGGCGTCGACAAAAAAATTCGCTTCGGCGTCAAGACCGTGCGCGCCGACTGGTCCAGCGCCGACCAGCGCTGGACCGTGACGGCCCACGACGAAGCCGATCCCACCCGGCAGCGCATCTTTGTGTGCCGCCAAGTGGTGATGTCGACCGGCTACTACAACCACGACAACGGCCACACGCCGGCGTTTCCGGGGATCGAAAACTTCAAGGGCCAGATCATCCATCCGCAGCACTGGCCGCAGGACTTCGACAGCACCGGCAAGCATATCGTGGTGGTCGGCAGCGGCGCCACCGCGATCACGCTGATCCCGGCCATGGCGCCGACGGCTGCCCACATCACCATGCTGCAGCGTTCACCGACCTACATCATGTCGGTGCCGTCGCGCGACGGCATGACCGAGTCGCTCAGCCGCATCCTGCCGCGCAACTGGGCATTTGCGATTGCGCGCCGGCGCAACACCGCCATCGCCGGCTGGGTGTATCAGGCCTGCCGCAAGTGGCCCGAGAAGGCGCGCGCCTTCCTGCTCAAGAAGACCGCCGAACGGCTGGACGGCAAGTGCGACATCAGCCACTTCACGCCCAGCTACATGCCGTGGGACCAGCGCGTCTGCGTGGTTCCCGACGAAAACCTGTTCGCCGCCATCCGTAGCGGCAAGGCCTCGGTGGCGACCGACAGGATCAGCGGCTTTGGCGCCGGCGAAGTGCAGCTGGCGTCAGGCGCCGCGATCAAGGCCGATGTGCTGGTCAGCGCCACCGGCCTGGAACTTCAGGCTGTGGGCGGCATCCAGATCCATGTCGATGGTGTACCCTACAAGATCAGCGAGCATATGCTGTACAAGGGCGTGCTGCTGCAGGACCTGCCCAACTTCGCCTGGATCATTGGCTACACCAATGCCTCCTGGACGCTCAAGGCCGACCTGTCCACCAGCTATCTGGCGCGCCTGTACAAACACATGGACGCCAAGGGCATGAGCGTAGTCGTGGCGCGCGACCGCGAGAACTGCAAGGTCGACCAGTCGGTCATGGGCGGGCTCAGTTCCGGCTACGTGGTGCGCGCCAACGACCGCATGCCACGCCAGGGCAGCAGGGCGCCGTGGCAGTCGTCCAGCCACTACCCGAGCGACAAGATCACCATGCTGCAAGACCCCGTCGACGACGGGATAATTACTTTCGAAGCGCGCGCCACCCGCCGCGACCCCGAGCTGCAACCCTCGTAACAGGAAATCACATGCGCAACTATCATCAGTTCTATATCGACGGTCAATGGGTTGCACCAGTCAATGGTGGCCAGCTGTGTGAAGTGATCAACCCGGCCACGGAAGCGCCCTCGGGCAGCGTGCTGCTGGGCGACGCGGCCGACGTGGAGCGCGCCGTCAACGCGGCGCACCAGGCCTTCGCCAGCTATTCGCGCACCACGCTGGCCGAGCGCATCGAGCTGATCGGCGCCATCGCCAAGGAATACGAACGTCGCCTGGACGACATGGCCGCCGCCATCAGCGAGGAAATGGGTGCGCCGCTGAAAGCCCTGGCGCGGCCGGTGCAGGCGCCCATCGGCCTGTGGCATCTGCAAACCGTGCTGGGCGCGGCGCGCAGCTATCCGTTCGACCAGCAGCAAGGCAATACCCTGATCACCAAGGAGGCGGTCGGCGTGTGCGCGCTGATCACCCCGTGGAACTGGCCGATGAACCAGATCGTCTGCAAGGTGGCGCCGGCGTTGCTGACCGGCTGCACCATGGTCTTGAAACCGAGCGAGCTGGCGCCGTATTCCTCGCAGATTTTCGCCGAGATTCTGGCCGCTGCTGGCGTGCCGGCCGGTGTATTTAACATGATCCACGGCGACGGCGCCGAGATCGGGCCGTTGTTGTCGGCCCATCCGCTGGTCGACATGGTGTCGCTGACCGGCTCCACCCGCGCCGGCGCATCGGTGGCGCGCCACGCCGCCGAGACCATCAAGGTGGTGTCGCTGGAGCTGGGTGGCAAATCGGCCAACATCATTCTGGACGATGCGCCGCTGGAAGCTGCGGTGACCTCCGGCGTGATCGGCATGATGGCCAACACCGGGCAAAGCTGCAACGCGCCGTCGCGCATGCTCGTGCCGCGCGCCAGGCTGGCCGAAGCCGAAGTGATTGCCGTACAGGCGCTGGGCCGGCTGGTAGTGGGCGATCCGCAGGATGCCGCCACGACCACCGGCCCAATTGCCAATGGACGCCAGTACGGGCGCGTGCAGGCCATGATCGCCCAAGGTGTGGCCGAAGGCGCGCGGCTGGTGGCCGGCGGCACCGGCCGCGTCGATGGTATCGAGCGCGGCTACTTTGCCCGTCCGACCATTTTCAGCGGCGTTGAACGCAGCATGAGCATTGCCCGCGAAGAGATTTTCGGACCGGTGCTGGTGATGATCCCGTACGATTCGGAGGACGACGCCATCGCCATTGCCAACGACAGCGTGTACGGCCTGTCCGGCTTCGTTTACGGCGCGACGATCGAACGTGCACGCGGCGTGGCGCGGCGCCTGCGGACCGGCATGGTGCACCTGAACGGCGCCACGGTCGATCCGTCAGCGCCGTTCGGCGGCTACAAGCAGTCCGGACTCGGACGCGAATGGGGCGCGGCGGGCATCGACGAATTTGTCGAAACCAAGGCTATCATGGGCAGCCCAGCGGATGTGGCGCCATGATGAATGGTTTGATGATGGTACTGTCAACTTGCTTCCCCGGTTCAGCAAGTTGACAGTACCTCGACGACGGCGACCTATTTGCACAAGAGCGACAGCGAACGCCACGATGAGCTGATGACGTCGTTGGAAAATCCGGGATCGGCTTGAAGCAAGCAGGTTGAGGTTCCGGAAAGGTGGTTATCTTTCGAAACCATGGCCGCTATGGTTTTGCCATGGCGTCCACAGTGCAGTCAGGTTCACGCTCGAAGTCCACTCGTTCAAAGTCAGCTTTAAAATTCTAGTCATCGCATGTAATATTTTTACACAGGCAAAAAAGATGGTATTATTGAAACACTTCAATTGATTGAAAATTATGAAAGCAATTTTAATTGCGATTCTGGCTTGGTTCATTTTTCCGAACTGTGCGATAGCCGACCCTGATGTTAAATACTTTATCACCAAAATTGGCACCCTTGGAGGCCGAAGTAGTACGGCATACGCTATCAATAATATGGGCCAAGTTGCTGGCTCGTCCACATTAGACGTGTATGGAAACACACACGCTTTCGTGGGCGATGGCGTTAGTATCCTAGATCTAGGCACGTTAGGCGGATGGAGCAGCGCGTCAGGAATTAATGACCTTGGAGAAGTGGTGGGGACCGCTGTACCCTCGACCGGCGCTCCGTACAGCGCCTTTTTTTACAAGGCTGGTGCGATAACGGACTTGGGCGCTCTTGGCGGTACCGCAAGCGTTGGAATGGGAATCAACAACAAAAGTCAAGTTGTCGGGAACGCGTACACCTCCGAAAACCGGGAACGTCATCCATTCCTTTACTCAGCCAAAACAATGGCCGATCTTAATCCCCTACCCGGTGGGCAAAGCACTGCTGCAGCAATTAATATTATCGGCCAAGTAGCTGGCAGCATCAACAATAACGCGTTCATTTATTCTGATGGCGTAATGACAGATTTAGGTAAGCTTGACGGACTCTTTAGTCAGGCCGCCGGCATTAATGATATTGGCGAAGTCGTCGGCAACATTTACTACGGCCGGGGTGGATTTAACGATAGCTGGGTACCACATGCGTTTTTTTACTTCGCAGGATCAATGGTTGACATAGGTACACTGGGAGGACGTGCAAGCAATGCCAACGGGCTTAACAATTTGGGGCAGGTTGTGGGTAACGCCTTCACGTTGGGAGACGCTGCGCAAGCAGGATTTCTATATGAAAAAAGCCTAATGATTGACTTGAACACGCTTATCGGTGATGCGAAGGGCTGGTACATTAATGACGCTGTAGATATTAATGAACATGGCCAAATAGCAGCAACCGCATGCAAAGCAGGTTTCGGTTGCCAAGCTGTTCGACTTGATTTAATAAATCAGATCCCGGAACCAGGAAGCAACGTGTTGCTTCTAATTGGCCTTACTGCAGCGTTTTTCACGTGGTACAACCAGGAGCACCGGCACTCAGGCATCGGCATGATGACGTCCGAGAGCGTTCACACGGCCCGCGCTGCAGAAATCCACGGGCTGCGCAGGCTACTCTGCAAAATGCCTTTGAGCGCACGCCAAGCCGATTCAAGAACTGGCTGCCTCGACCTCACAGGCTGCCAACCGCTGCTCGGATCAACCCGCCGGTTGTGGAAAAAAAAGCAGCTTGAAAACGCGGTTTAGACTTCAGCAATGTAACCCAGGTGTTTCAAATTGATTGACACGTTCCGACGGATGCGTCCTCTGTTTGATACAAATCAAAGTGCTTGAATATATGTTCAAATTTTCGGATTTTCCTGGCATCTGAAGCAATTTGATTGGCAGGGGAAGATCATGATCAAGCTGTGCTCAGTGGAAAATGACTCGGCAGTGATTGAACTGCGCGTCGCGCTTTCCGGGTCGATGCTCGAGGTGGAGGAACGCATTCGGGCCGCGCTCAATGAGCGCCGGTGTCACGTTGTCGCAGGAGGCGCTCAAACGGTTTGACACCGACGGCGCGCCGATCCGCACGGGCGCGATCAAGTGGTCGACAAAGGGGCAGGTCGAAAAGGTGTACCAGACGCCGTACGGCGAGGTGCATCTCTTGCGCCATGTGTACCAGGCCAGCGGGGGCGGCAAGATGTACTGTCCGCTGGACATGGACGCGCGCATCGTGGCCAGTACCACGCCGCTGTTCGCCAAGATGATCTCGCACAAGGTGGCCAACAACGCCACCACCGTGGTTCAGGAAGATTTGGCGCAAAACCATGGGCGCAGGTACTGTCAACTTACCGCCGTCAGTAAAGTTTTGTAAAGTAGCGTGATGAAAAATTCCCTACTCTACCGTGGCTTCCGCCACCCGGCGGAAATCATCAGCCATGTGGTGTGGCTCTACTTCCGGTTTTCGCTGAGTTTTCGCGACATCGAAGAATTGATGGCCAGCCGTGGCATCATCGTCACGTACGAGACAATCCGCCAATGGACGTTGAAGTTCGGCCAAGGATATGCCAATGAACTGCGCCGGCGTCAGCCGCAGCGCGGGAACAAATGGCATCTTGACGAGGTGGTGCCAACCATCAAGGGCCGGCGCCATTACCTATGGCGCGCAGTCGACCAGAACGGTCATGTGCTCGATATCCTCATGCAAAGCCGGCGTAACCGGCAGGCGGAAAAACGCTTTTTCCGCAAGCTCCTCAAGGGCTTGCGTTACGCACCG